>NZ_JBEBMR010000001.1:0-1260926 GCF_043196685.1 Halobacteriovorax sp. RZ-2 | reverse complement strand
TCGCGATGGAAAAAGGTCTTAAGTTCGCAATCCGTGAGGGTGGTAGAACAATCGGTGCTGGTACAGTATCTGAAATTTTAGACTAAATTTTTGCTTAAATTTTGGGGTGATTTTTTGATCACCCCTTTTTTACGCTCAATATTTTAAGTTGACGCGTAAAAAATATATGGCCTAGCGTAAAAATAATTTGACAACAGGCCCAAAAAAACAGTAAAAGTCAGGTTCAACTTTTAAAATTGATAATAGGATGAGTATGAAAGCTTCTAAGTTAAGAATTAAATTACGCGCATATGATCACAAGCTTCTAGATAGCTCAGTTGATGAGATCGTACAAACAGCTAAAGAGACAGGCGCAAGAGTAGCGGGTCCAATCCCATTACCAACTGAAATTAACAAGTTTACAGTTCTTAGAGGACCTCACAAAGATAAAAAATCTCGTGAGCAGTTCGAAATGAGAACACATAAGAGATTAATTGATATTGTTGATCCAACTCAACAAACTGTTGATAGCCTAATGAAGTTAGATCTATCAGCTGGTGTTGACGTAGAGATCAAGTACTAGTATAAACGAAAAAAATTTTTATTATTAACCATGCATGCATCTCTTGGAGAAGAGTGATGCTGTGGAGGCAAAATGACAGAAGAAACTCAAGCAGTTGAGACTACTGCTACTGTATCGCTTAACACTATCTATGGTGTGAAAGCTGGTATGACAAGAATCTTTGATGAAGCTGGAAACCACGTTCCAGTAACAGTTATCAAACTAATCCCTAACAAAGTTACACAAGTTAAAACTTTAGACAAAGACGGTTACGAAGCTTACCAAGTAGGTTACTACGAAAAAAGAGAAAAGCTTGTTAATAAGCCAACTCAAGGTCACCTTAAAGCTGCTAACGTTGAAAATAACTTTGTAAAATTTGCAGAAGTTAGAACAGAGAGCGTTGATGCTGCTAACTTAGGTAAAGATCTATCTCTAGAGTCATTTGAAGCTTCTACATACGTTGATGTAACTGGTACATCAAAAGGTAAAGGGTTCCAAGGTCAAATGAAGCGTCACAACTTCAAAGGTGGACCTGCTACTCACGGTTCGAAATTCCACAGACGTGGTGGTTCGATCGGTAACAGAGCGACTCCTGGTAAGGTTTGGAAGAACAAAAGAATGCCTGGTCACATGGGTTGTGAAACAAAAACAATTCAAAACATCAAGGTTGTTGAAGTTAATCAAGATAAAGGATACATGCTACTTAAGGGATCAGTACCTGGTTCTAAAAACGGTTTTGTAAGAATTGCAAAAGCACTTAAGAAGTAATTGTAGGCTGAGGTAATAAGTTATGAGTGATGTAACAGTATTAAATTCGAAATTAGAAAATGCAGGAACACTTACTGCTCCAGTAAGCTTAACTGCTGAAGATATTAATGTAGCGGCTGTTCACCAAGTTGTTAAAGCTACTCTAGCGGGAAGAAGACAAGGTAATGCTTGTGTTAAAGGTCGTTCAGATGTTAGCGGTGGTGGTGCAAAACCATTCAAGCAAAAAGGTACAGGTAGAGCTAGACAAGGTTCAACAAGATCGTCTCTTATGGTAGGCGGTGGAACTGTTCACGGTCCAAGCCCAAGAAGCTACGTACAAAAAGTAAATAAGAAAATGGCAAAGGTTGCAATTCAATCTGTACTTGCTGACAAACTCCAAGCTGGAAAGTTGACAGTAGTAGATACAATTGAATCAACTGGAAAAACTAAAGAAATGTACGCTCTATTAAATGGTAAGGGTTTACTTCCTGCTTTAGTAGTAACTGCTGATAAAAACTCACCAGCTCTTAGAGCAGTGAAGAACTTACAGTGGGGTAAAGGGATGGCCGTTGAAGGTTTCTCTGTATACGAAGCAGTAAAATTTGAAAACCTAGTTATCGAAAAGAGTGCATTAGAAACCCTATTAAATAAGTTGGTGTAGATTATGGCGACGTTAGAAAATGTATTAAAGAAACCACTTATCACTGAAAAGACTTCAGTTGCTACAGATAGCGAAAACCGTTTTGGTTTTGTAGTTGATCTAAAGGCAAACAAGCATCAAATCAAGAATGCTGTTGAAGCTCTATACGATGTGAAAGTTTTAAATGTAAAGACAAACATCACTCCAGGTAAAGTTAAAAGAGCTGGTAAAGGTGTTAAAAAGACTAGTAAATTCAAGAAAGCTTTCGTTCAATTAGCGGAAGGTCAAAAGATTGAATTTTTTAAAGGTGTTTAACTAGTTAGCTGAGGAAATTATGGGTATTAAAAGATTTAAACCAACAACTCCTTCACTAAGAAAGATGCAAGTCGTAAATAGTGATGAGTTAACAAAAGGTGTAAAGCCAGTTAAAGGCCTTACAGCTGTTAAGAAAAATTTTGCAGGTAGAAACAACGCTGGTCGCATCACTGTTAGACACAGAGGTGGCGGTGTTAAGAGAAGATACAGAATTATTGATTTCAAAAGAAATAAAACAGATATCCCTGCAACTGTTCAAGCGATCTCTTACGATCCGAACAGAACATGTAATATTGCACTTATCGCATACTTAGACGGTGAGAAGAGCTACATCCTAGCTCCACTTGGTCTAAAAGTTGGTGATAAGATTATCGCTTCTGCAGATGCAGATATTAAAGTAGGAAATGCTAAGAAGCTTAAGGACATTCCAGTTGGTACACTTGTACACAATGTTGAAATGTATCCAGGAGCTGGTGGTCAGCTAGCACGTTCTGCTGGTTCTTACGTTCAAATTATGGCGAAAGAAGGTAAATTTGCTCTTCTTAGAATGCCATCAGGTGAGCTTAGAAAAGTTGAAGTTGATTGTGTAGCGACAATCGGTCAAGTTGGTAATCTTGATCACGAAAAACGTAACATTGGTAAAGCTGGACGTAAGAGAAAGCTTGGATTTAGACCAACTGTACGTGGTGTTGCTATGAACCCAGTTGATCACCCACACGGTGGTGGTGAAGGTAGAACTTCAGGTGGACGTCATCCAGTGTCACCATGGGGAACACCTGCTAAGGGTTACAAGACAAGAACTAATAAGAGAACTGATAAGTTCATCGTTAAGAGAAGAAAGTAGTAGGAGATTAATATGGCCCGTTCATTAAAAAAAGGTCCATTTGTTGATATTAGCTTAATGAAAAAAGCTCTACAAATGCAAGAAGAAGGTAACAAAGGTAACAAAGTGATCAAGACTTGGTCTAGAAGATCAACTATTGTTCCTGAGTTTATCGGACTTACTTTTGCCGTACACAACGGTAAGAAATTCATACCGGTTTATGTTACAGATAACATGATTGGACATAAATTAGGTGAATTTGCACTAACTAGAACATACTTTGGTCACGGTGCAGATAAGAAAGCTAAGAAAAGATAGTTAAGTTAGAGTTGAATAAGGAGAAGGTCAGATGGCCATTACAGTTAGAAACAGTAGAGTTGGTATCGCACCAAGAAAAGTAAGACAGGTTTGCGATCTAATCAGAAAGAAGAAAGCTTCTGAGGCGCTTAGAATCTTACGCTTCCAAGAGAAGAAAGAAATTGCACTTGTTTTAACAAAATTAATTAATAGTGGATTAGCTATCGCAGCTGATTCTGAAAAGTATGACTTAGATAACCTAGTTATCGGTACGATTAAAGCTGACGAAGGTCCAACTTTAAAGCGTATTCAGCCAAGAGCTCAAGGTCGTGCGTTCAGAATTAGAAAAAGAACTAGTCACATAACAGTAGAACTAAAAGAAGCATAGGATAAATTATGGGACAAAAAGTACATCCATACGGTTTTAGATTAGGTTATATTAAGTCATGGCATTCAAACTGGTTTGCTAACGATAGAGAATACGGTGAGACTCTTCACGAAGATCTAGCGATTAGAAACTACATTGAAAAGAACATGAAAAATGCTTCTGTAGCTAATATCGAATTATCAAGAACTTCAAACCAGGTTAAGGTTACTGTTTATACAGCTAAGCCAGGTGTTGCTATTGGTAAAAAAGGTGCAGGAATTGAGAAAATTAGAAACGACCTTAAGAAACTTACTAAAGGTACACTAATCTTCAATATCGCAGAAGTTAAGAGACCAGATGCAGAAGCTAAGTTAATCGCGGAAAACATTGCAGGTCAGCTTGAAAAACGTGTAGCTTTCAGAAGAGCAATGAAGAAAGTTATGCAGTCAGCATTCAGAGCTGGTGTAAAAGGTATCCGTGTTAGAACAGCAGGACGTCTTGGCGGAGCTGAGATGGCAAGAGCTGAAGGTTATACAGAAAGAAAAGTTCCACTACATACTCTTAGAGCAGACATTGATTACAATACTGCTGAAGCTCACACTACATACGGTGTTATCGGTGTAAAAGTTTGGGTTTACAAAGGTGAGATCTATAAGTAGTCGGAAATTCGTTAGTGAATTTATTTTATTGAGGTAAATATGTTAAGTCCAAAGAAAGTAAAGTGGCGTAAGCAGCAGAAAGGAAGAATGAAGGGTAAGGCGAACCGTGGAAATACTATCACGTTCGGTGAATTTGCTATACAAGCCCTATCATGTGGGTATATAACTAACCGTCAAATTGAAGCTGCCCGTATTGCAATGACAAGAAAGATCAAAAGAGGTGGTAACGTTTGGATCAAGATCTTCCCAGATAAGGTCCTTACTAAGAAACCAGCTGAAGTTCGTATGGGGAAAGGTAAAGGTTCTCCAGATTCTTGGGTTGCAGTAGTAAAACCAGGAAGAGTAATGTTTGAAATCAAGCACATCGATCCTGAGCTAAGTAAACAAGCACTTAAGCTTGCAATGTATAAACTACCTGTAAAGACTAGAATTATTTCTAGAGAACAGCAGGAACTTTAAATCGTTAAGAGGAAGTTATGCAAAAGTTAGAGTACAAAGATATAAGCGGTTTAAGCGGTAAAGAAATTGATGCAAAAGTAGTTGAAATGAGAAGAGCTATCTTTGATATCAACATGTCTAAAACGACAAGTGGAATCGAGAAGCCTCATGAGCTAAAACTTGCAAAAAAGAATATTGCTAAATTATTAACAGCAAAAAATGCTAAAGGTGAGTAACCATGAGTACAAATACGTTTAAGAGAAAGCTAGATGGTGTAGTTGTTTCTGTAAAGAATCAAAACACAGTTGTTGTGAATGTTGCTAGACGTTTCAAGCACCCTGTTTACAGCAAATTCGTTACAAAAACTAAAAAGTACCACGCTCATAACGTAAGTTTAGAAGCGAATCTAGGTGACAATGTAACAATTATTGAAAGTAAACCTTATTCAAAACTCAAAAAGTGGGAACTGTTAAAGGTAAATAAGTAGGGCTTAATAAGCCTATTTTAGGAGTTAGTAATGATCCAAATGCAAACTAAGTTAGAAGTTGCTGATAACTCTGGAGCTAAAGAAGTAAAGTGTATCAAGGTTCTTGGTGGTTCAAAAAGAATGAACGCAAATCTTGGTGACATTATTGTTGTAGCAGTTCAGCAAGCACTACCAGGTGGAAAAATTAAAAAGGGTGACGTTAAGAAAGCGGTTATCGTTAGAACGAAGTACCCTATTAGAAGAGACGATGGTTCATACATCAGATTTGATAAGAACAGCGTTGTAATACTAAATAATAACAATGAACCAGTAGGGACACGTATTTTTGGTCCTGTTGCGAGAGAGTTAAGAAACAAGAGCTTTACGAAGATCTGTTCTTTAGCGCCAGAAGTTCTTTAATCAAAGGTTCAGTGAGGAAGTTATGCAAAAGCTAAAAGTTAATGATAATGTTGTAGTTTTAACAGGTAAAGACAGAGGCAAAACTGGTGAAGTTAAGAAAATCAACTTCAAGACCAAAGTTGTTTATGTTGGTGGTGTTAATCTAGTAAAAAAAGCAATTAAACCAACTCAAGAGAACCCAGCTGGTGGTATCGTAGACATCGAAGCACCTCTTAACATCTCAAATGTTGCTGTTGTTAGCCCAAAAACTAAAAAGGCTACAAGAGTAAGAATTGAAGAAAAAGATGGTAAGAAGGTTAGAGTCGCTGTGTCTTGTGGATCAGTACTGAGTTAAGGATAGAGGCAAAAATGAGCAGATTCAGAAAACTATATAATGACGAAATTAAAAATAAAATGACTGAGAAGTTTGGTTATAAGAATGTTAACCAAATTCCTAAGCTAGAAAAGATAGTAGTTAACTGTTGTACAAGAGACGCAGTAACTAACTCTAAAGTTGTTCAGTCGATTGTTAACGATCTTGGTACTATTACTGGTCAAAAGCCAGTTGTAGCTAAAGCTAGAAAATCTGTTGCTGGATTCAAAGTAAGAGAAGGTATGCCTTTAGGTGCAAACGTTACTCTTCGTGGTGATAGAATGTACGAATTCCTAGATAGACTTGTTAACATCACTCTTCCAAGAGTTCGTGACTTTAGAGGTGTTTCTTCTAAAGGTTTTGATGGAAAAGGTAACTACACTTTAGGTTTAAAAGAGCAGATTATTTTCCCAGAAATTTCTTACGATCAAATTGATAAAGTAAGAGGTCTAGGGATCTCAATCGTAACTACTGCTGGAAACAACGAAGAAGGTAGAGAGCTTCTAAACCTTTTTGGTATGCCTTTTAACAAGTAATTGAGGATAATGTAATGGCTAGAAAAGCGAAAATTGAAAGTAACAAGAAAAGAGCTAAGCTTGCTGAAAAATACGGTACTTTAAGAAAAGAACTTAAAGCTGCTATTATCAATGAAAATCTTTCTGACGAAGAAAGATTCGAAGCGATGATCAAGCTACAGAAACTACCAAGAAATTCAGCTGCAATTAGAGTTAGAAATAGATGTGAATTAACTGGGCGTCCACGTGCTTTCTATAGAAAGTTCAGACTATCAAGAATTCAATTTAGAGAGTTAGCACTTAGAGGAATGATCCCTGGTGTAACTAAGTCAAGCTGGTAATGGTTGAGGAGACGAAATTATGATGACTGATCCTATTGCAGATATGTTAACAAGAATTAGAAATGCAATTAATGCTGGACACGATAGAGTGGAATTTCCAGCTTCGAAAATGAAAGCAGGTGTTTGTAAAGTTATGAAAGACGAAGGTTATATTCGTTCATTCAAAATTATTGCAAAGAGCCAATCAGATATTAGAATCAAAGTATTACTTAAAGACGACGCTATCGTAGGTCTTGAGAGAGTTTCTAAACCAGGTCTTAGACAGTACCGTGGTTACAAAGATATCTCTAGAGTTATTAGTGGTCTAGGTACTTCAATCCTATCAACTTCTAAAGGAATTATTTCTGATAGAGAAGCGAGAGCGACTAAAGTTGGTGGTGAAGTAATCTGTAATATTTGGTAGTAGGGAGCGAGTAATGTCACGTGTAGGAAAAAACCCGGTAGTAGTTCCTGAGAAAGTTCAGGTTACAATAAATGGTACTTCTGTATCAGTTAAAGGACCTAAAGGTGAGCTAGAGTACACTTTCAATGATAGAGTGACTTTTGCACAAGAAGGTAATGAAATTAAAGTTAATCCAGTTGATGAGTCTAAAAAGTCTCGTGCAATGTGGGGTACAGCAAGACAAATCGTTTTCAACATGGTAACTGGTGTTACTGATGGATTTGTTAGAAAGCTAGAGTTCAACGGTGTTGGTTACAAGGCTGCTGTTAGTGGAAATACACTAACTCTTAACCTTGGTTACTCTCACCCGATTGACTATGTTCTTCCAGAAGGTGTAGCAGCAAAAGTTGCTGGTAAAGAAATCGAACTTACTGGATCGAACAAAGAACTAGTTGGATTTGCTGCTGCAAAGATCCGTTCATTCAGACCACCAGAGCCATACAAAGGTAAAGGTGTTAAATACGCTGAAGAGACAATCGTAAGAAAAGCTGGTAAATCTGGCGGTAAGTAATAAATAGTAGCCTGAGAATGGCCCGCAGTGAGGGCCTAGGGTGAGGAGTTAAAAATGATTAGAAAGCCTTATGGTAAAGCTGGTAAAGCAAGTGCAGCTAGAAAAATTAGAAGAAAACTTGCTATCCGTAAGAAAGTTAACGGAACTGCTGAAAGACCACGTCTATCAGTTAACCGTACAAACAAGCACATTACAGTTCAAGTAATTGATGATGTTGCTAACAAGACACTTTTCAGTGTTCAAACTTATGGTAAAAATGCTGTTGAAGGAAAAAGCAATGTTGCTGGTGCAACGCTAGTTGGTACAAAACTTGCTGAAAACCTAAAGTCTAACAATATTTCAACTGCTGTATTCGACAGAAACGGACTTAGATACCACGGTGTAATCAAGGCTGTTGTTGAAGCTGCTAGAGAAAATGGAATTCAAATTTAGGAGTAAGTGATGACTGAAGAAAATAAAAGCGTTGAAAAAACAGTAAAAGCAGAACCGAAGAAAAGACAAGCTTCTAAGAGAGCTCCAGCGAAAAAGCGTCAAGCTAACTCTATGGATGTTGAATTAGAAGAAAGAGTTGTTGCTGTAAATAGAGTTGCTAAGGTTATGAAGGGTGGTAGAAGATTTTCTTTCAGTGCTCTAATGATCGTTGGTGATAAGAATGGTCGTGTAGGTTACGGTCTTGGTAAAGCTAAGGAAGTACCTGAAGCAATCAGAAAAGCTACACAAGCTGCTCAAAAAAGCATGATTTCAGTACCAGTTGATGCAGGAACTATTCCTCATACAGTACTTGGTGAATTTGATGCTGGTAAGATTCTATTTAAGCCTGCTGCGGAAGGTACAGGGGTTAAGGCTGCTGGTGCATGTCGTTCAATCCTAGAACTTGCAGGTGTTAAAGACGTACTTACTAAGTCTCTTAGAGGTAACAACCCACATAACATCGTTAAGGCAACTTTTGACGCTCTTAAACAACTAAGATCTGTAGAAGAAGTAGCTAAAGTACGTGGAAAAGAAGCTAAAGGCTTAAGAATTAAAGGTTAATTGAGGTTGATATGACAGCGAAAACAATTACAGTAACATTAAAGAAAAGTACTATTAAATGTACTGAGAAGCAGAAAGCTACAGTAAGAGGACTTGGTCTAAGAAAAACTGGAACTTCAAAAACTTTAGAAAACACTTCTGCTGTTAGAGGAATGATCAAAAAGGTAATTCACCTTTTAGACATTCAAGAATAAGCAGTATTAGTTGATTAAGAGGTAAATATGTTAACTTTAAATAACTTAAAAAGTCCAAAAGGTGCACATAAAAACATTAAGAGAATTGGTCGTGGACAAGGTTCAGGTCAAGGTACTCAAGCTGGTAAAGGACACAAGGGTCAAAAGGCTCGTGCTGGTGGCGGTGTAAGAACTGGTTTCGAAGGTGGAGCAATGCCACTTTACATGCGTCTTCCAAAAAGAGGTTTCTCTAACGCACCATTTAAAACTGTGTATGCTGAGGTTTCTCTATCTACATTAGAAGCTAAATTTGATGGCGGAGACGTTACAAAAGAAGCACTAATTGAGAAAGGTATCCTTAAGGGTGCAGACAAAAGACGTCCAGTGAAAATTCTTGCTAACGGAGAGCTTTCAAAATCGTTAAATTTTGTTAATATTGAAAAGTTTTCTAAGGGTGCTCAAGAAGCAATCGAGAAAGCTGGTGGAAAAATAGCAACAAAATAGATAAAAGGATCGTCTGATGTCAAACGCTCAAGGAAAACTTGAAGAGCTTAAGAAAAAAGTCTTTTTTACTTTTTTATTATTAGTAGTATATAGATTGGTTGCGCAAATTCCTGTACCAGGAGTTGATGCGCAGGCAATCTCTTCTTATTTTGCGGAAGCTGGTGGAGGAAGTCTTTTTGACCTAATCAACACTTTTAGTGGTGGTGCCTTCAAGCGTTTCTCAGTTTTAGCACTGGGGATTATGCCGTACATTACTACTTCAATCATCTTTTCTCTTTTAGGAGAGGTTATCCCTCAAATCCAAGAGCTACAAGAAGACTCAGAAGGTAACAAAAAAATTCAAAAGTGGACTAGGTATGCAACAGTAATTCTCTGTTGCATACAAGGTTACTCAATGGCCGCTGTATTCGAAACATTTGTTTCACCAGGTGGTGCTAGAGTTATCCCTGAACCAGGTATGCTTTTTAGAATTGTAACTATGATCACTCTAGCTGCGGGAACAATGTTCTTACTTTGGCTTGGTGAGCGTATTACGGAATTTGGTTTAGAGAATGGTGTTTCTCTGATTATCTTTGCTGGTATTGCTGTAGAGCTACCATCAGAAGTTATTCAAAAAATTACACTTTTTAGAAACGGTGAAATGGGAGGACTTGAGCTTCTTACTTTTGTGGCCGTTATTATTGTTGCATTCTTTGTAGTTGCATTTATCGAAAGAGCCTTTAGAGCTGTTCCGGTACAATATGCAAAACGTGTTGTTAATAATAGAGTTTATGGTGGCAACCAAACTCTTCCAATGAGAGTTGATACAGGTGGAGTTATGCCTCCAATCTTAGCTTCTTCTCTATTAGCAGCTCCTGCAACTTTTGCTACATTTGTACCTGCAGACAGTGCTTTTAAGCCTTACTTTGATACGATTCAACAAAGTTTAGCTCCAGGACAACTTTTATTTAATATTCTTTTTGCAACTCTTATTGTGTATATGACTTACTTCTATGCACCGATCCAATTCAAAACGAAGAAGATCTCAGAGATGCTACAAAAGAATAATGCTTTTATCCCAGGCATTAGACCAGGTGATAAAACTAAAGAATATTTGGATACATTATTAAATCGTTTATCATTCTTTGGTGCTCTTTTCTTAATCGTGGTTTGTATTGTTCCTTCATTAATTACAGGTGCACAAACTAGATTTGGTGGTACATCAATGCTTATCTTAGTTTCTGTATCAGTTAGAGTTATGATGAATGTTCAATCGTTTATGTTTGCTGACAAGTATGAAATGTCTTACAAGTCGAAAGGTAAATATAACGGAAACAATAGAAGGTTCTAGTCCATGGCACCACAACTTATTTTAATTGGAGCTCCTGGATCAGGAAAAGGTACTCAAGCTAAGAATATTGTTTCTGAGCTTGGGTACAAGCATGTTTCTACTGGGGACTTACTTAGAGCAGAAGTAGCTAAAGGTTCTGAGCTTGGTCGCAAGATTAAAGCTGTTATGGACTCTGGTGAACTAGTAAGTGACGAGTTAGTATTGGACCTTCTCAAGGCGAATTGCGCTGTTGAGAAGTCGACATATATTTTTGATGGTTATCCTAGAAACCTAGTTCAAGCAAAGGATTTAGATAGCGCTCTACTTGGTGGAGTTGACTCTAAAGCAATTTACTTTGATATTGCACTTGATACTTTGGTTGAGCGAATTGTTAATAGACGTGTGGCTCCTGGAAGCGGTGAGATCTACAATTTAAAGACAAAGCCACCTAAGATTGAAGGTAAGTGCGACGTTTCAGGTGAAGACCTTGTGCATCGTAAGGATGATAATGAGGATACTGTAAGAACAAGAATGAAGGTTTTTACAGACAATATCGAGCCAGTTCTTGAGTACTATGAGTCTCAAGGTCGATTAGTTAGAGTTGACGCTACTAACGGGCTTGATGAGATTTTTGAAGAAATAAAAAAAGTAGTTAATTAATTTATTATATAAGTAATTCGTCTTGCAATATGGCCCTGAGTCATATATAAGCAATTACTTTAGGTTTTAATATATGAGTAATCAGGAAACGATTGAAGTTGAAGGGGAAGTTACTGAACTTCTTCCAAACACAAAATTTAAGGTTAAATTACCTAATGGACATTCTGTTATTGCCCACATTAGTGGAAAAATGAGAATGCACTTTATTAAAATTTTACCTGGAGATAAGGTACTTGTTGAGATTAGCAAGTATGACTTAACGAAGGGCCGAATTACATATAGAAGTAAAAAACGCTAGTGTAGAATTTACGAGGTTGTTATGAAAGTTAGAGCATCTGTAAAGCCGATGTGCAAAGATTGTAAAGTTATTAAAAGAAGAGGCGTACTTAGAGTTGTATGTAAGCAACCTAAGCACAAACAAAGACAAGGTTAATCATAGGAAAGGAGTGTAGCTATGGCGAGAATTCTTGGTGTTGATATTCCTAGAAATAAGGTAATGAAAATTGCCCTTCAATCAATTTACGGTGTAGGACCGAAAGTTGCTAAGGAAGTATTAGAAAAAACAAACATCGATTTAAACAAAAATTCAAACGAACTAACTGAAGAAGAAGCAAATGAAATCAGACTTCTTCTAGAAAGTGAGTACACTGTAGAAGGTGACTTACGTAGAGAAGTTGGTCTTAACATTAAACGACTAAAAGACTTAGGTTGTTACAGAGGGATCAGACATAGAAAAGGTCTTCCTGTAAGAGGTCAAAGAACTTCTACAAATGCTCGTACTCGTAAGGGGCCAGCTGTTGCAATCGCAGGTAAGAAGTCTATTAAGTCAATGAAGTAATTGTTAGGAGTTAATGATGGTTAAGAAAACAGCTTCAAAGAAAAAAGTAAAAAAGAATATTTCGAGAGGTATTGCTCATATTCAATGCTCTTTCAATAATACAATCGTTACGTTCACTGATATGAACGGTAACGCTATTTCATGGGCATCTGCTGGTCAATTAGGATTCAGAGGGTCTAAGAAATCGACTCCATTCGCGGCACAGATGGCTTCTATGGAAGCAGCTAAAAAGGCTATGGAGCACGGACTATCTACTGTTGAAGTAAGAGTTAAAGGTCCGGGTGCAGGTAGAGAAAATGCTGTTAGAGCATTCATCGCTGCGGGCCTTAAAATCACTTCTGTTGCTGATAGGTCACCAATTCCACACAATGGATGTCGTGCACCGAAAAGAAGAAGAGTATAATTATATAGATTTATATTAAGGAGTTGTCTGTGGACACATTTACAGCAAAAAATTGGACAGGAATGATAAGACCAGTAGCTTTGGAAATGGATAACGATAAGCTAACTAACACTTATGGTAAGTTCGTTGCTAAGCCACTAGAAAGAGGTTATGGACAAACTCTTGGAAACTCTTTACGTCGTGTACTTCTATCTTCACTTCAGGGTGCAGCTATCGTTGCAATCAGAATTGATGGAGTTGAGCATGAGTTTGGTACAATCAACAACGTAAAAGAAGAAGTTTCTGAGATTATTCTTAACCTTAAAGAAGTTCACTTTAAGATTAAAGATAAAGAGCAGGTAACTCTTACTCTTGAGAAATCTGTAGAGGGTGTTGTTACTGCTGGTGACATTTCTGAGTCTGCAAATGTTGAAGTTTTAAATCCAGAGCACGCTATCTGTAACCTATCAACTGGTGGATCTATTAAAATGGAACTGCTTGTTGCTAGAGGAAAAGGATACGTAACAGCTCTTGATAATAAAGAGTCTTTTGATCTTCCAATCGGTTGGATTTGTCTTGATTCTCTTTTCTCACCTGTTGCACGTGTTAACTATACAGTTACAAACTCACGTGTTGGTAAGAGAACAGATTTTGATAAGCTTACTCTTGAAGTTTGGACTAACGCAGGTGTTGAGCCTTCGGATGCAGTAGCTTACTCAGCGAAGATCCTAAGAGACCAACTTGCTGTATTCCTTAGCTTCGAAGATGAAGAAGAAATCACAAGAATGGAAACTAAGCCTAAGAAACAACAAAATACTGCTAATGCAGCTCTATTAAAGCCAGTTTCTGAGCTTGAGCTGTCTGTAAGATCTGCAAACTGCTTGCAGAACGCAGATATTAAGTATATCTATGAGCTAGTTTCTAAGACTGAAGGTGAGATGCTAAGAACTAAAAACTTTGGACGTAAGTCACTAAATGAGATTAAAGAAGTACTTTCTCAAATGGGACTTGGTCTAGGTATGAAAGTTGATAGCATCATGCAAGATCTAAAAGAAGAATAAAAGTTGTTATAAGTTGAGGTAGAGATATGAGACATCAAAAACATAAGTATAAACTAGGTGTAAGTCCTTCACACAGAGTTGCAATGGTTAAAAACCTTGCTTCTGAAGTTATCGATCACGGTATGATTAAAACTACTCTTACAAGAGCTAAAGCAATCAAACCAGTAGTTGAAAAATTAGTAACTCTTTCTAAAAATGATACAGTTGCTAACAGAAGACTTGCATTCAAAAAACTTAATGATAAGAATGCTGTAAACAAGCTTTTTACTGAGCTTGGGCCAAAATTCAAAGAAAGAAACGGTGGTTACACTAGAATCATGAGACTTTCTGAGAATAGAGTTGGTGATAACTCTAAAATGGCATACATCGCATTTGTTGATTAATTTTTAATTCGAATGAGATAGAATAAACCCATCATATTTGCGTATGATGGGTTTTTTTATTTAAAACTTTTCCAATATATCTATGAGCACATCATCTAAAGTTTCTATTATTTTCATTATTGTTGCTATTACACTTGGTTATTCTATTTATCATAAAGGTAAAATAGATTCTTACGTGGACGAAAGTCGTGATTATATTCTTAAGTCACTTCCAAGTGTTAAGCTTGATAATTTTGCTGATAATGCTGAAGTTGAACTTCAGGATTTGGCTAGAAACTCTAATGGTTTAGTTGTGCATTTTTGGGGAACTTGGTGTGCTCCTTGTGAAGCCGAATTTCCTGAATTTGTTGAATTTGCACGCAAATTGGAAGAGAAAAATGTAAAAGTTGTTTTCATGGCCGTTAAAGATGATGACATGAAAATTAAGAAATTTCTAAAAAGATTCAATAACTTACCATCTAATTCTCTTGTGATTCATGATCAAGCTGGTATCTCTATGAGTAAATTAGGTGTTGTAAAGGTTCCGGAGACTTTTGTCTTCAATTCTAAACTAGAGCACAGAATTATGTTTAAAGGTCCTCAGGATTGGAAAATGGATTCATATTTTGTACGTGTTCTTAGCTACTTAGGCGTGAAGTAAATTAATAATATTTCTTTAAATTCGTCTATTTTTTTATCATTCATAGTTAAGTTTTATTAAATTCTGCCGAAAAGTTTTACAGACTTTGCTTTGGCCTATCGTTTTTTGTGCCAAAGAATTAAACATCGGAGAATAAAAATGATCAACTGGAATGAACTAAAAGGACTTCATGTTATTTCTAAGCTCGAAGAAGTAATTCATAAGTGGTTTGGTGTAGAGGTTTTCTATGCAGATAACCATTTTAAGATTAGAAGTTCACACACAGATAAGGACTATAATTTTAAGAACCTTTTCTTTGAGACACAAATGTCACTTCCACATGGTTATGATTTTGTAACGGCCGATGTTGAAAGATTTAGTGATGAGCTTAGCCAGTCTGGTGAAGTTGTTATGATCTTCGATTCTTACTTCCCAGGTGTTAAGATGATGGGTACTAAGATTGAAATTGAAGGTGAGTATCACGGAACTGTATTTGCTTTTCCTTTCTTAAAAAGTACTTTTACTGAAACAGAAGAAAAAGAACTTGTGACGGCACTAATTGAGCATGGTGCATCTCCAGAAGCAGCACAAGAATGTGTTAATGAAACAAGAAGATTATTCCCGAGAGAAATTGAATATTTAAAAGAGTTAGTAGAGCTAGTGGCCGGTGAAATCTCAACATTTCACCATGAAATCTCTAAGCGTGAAGAAAGAATTCATATGCTTAATTCTGAGCTGGGTGAAAAGTTTCGCTATCACAATATGATTGGTAAATCTAAGCAAATGCAAAAGATTTATTCACTACTAGAGCGTATTTCTACGAGTGAATCATCAGTTCTTATTCAAGGTGAAAACGGGACTGGTAAGGAACTTGTTGCTAAGGCCGTACACTTTGCTTCTCCACGTAAAGATGCTCAGTTCCTAGCTGTGAACTGTTCAGCATTCAACGAAAACTTATTAGACTCTGAATTATTTGGTCACGTTAAAGGATCATTTACAGGAGCACATAAAGAGAAATCTGGTTTATTTGAACTAGCAAATGGTGGAACATTATTTCTTGATGAAATTGGTGATACTTCACTTTCAATGCAGGTAAAACTACTTCGTGTTCTACAAGAAGGTACCTATCTTCCGGTAGGTGCAGATTCACCTAGAAGGACTGATGTTCGTATTATCGCGGCAACAAACAAAGACCTTAAAACAATGATGGCAAAGGGTGAGTTTAGAGAAGACCTTTATTATAGAATTAACGTTCTAAACGTAAACCTTCCTCCATTAAGAGATAGAAAAGAAGATATTCCTGTACTAATGGAGCACTTTCTTAAGAAGAAATGTGACGAGTCGGGGATGCCGATGAAGTCATATTCTAAAAAGTGTATGGAGAAAATGTTAGATTACCCATGGCCTGGTAACGTACGTCAGCTAGAAAACGAAGTTGAGAGGCTTGTTGTACTTGCTGGTGATGATAAATCAATTACGCCAGATAACTTAAGTCCACAGATTCTTGATCATGGTGCAGCTCCTGTTGAGTCAACTAGAGGAGTTAATACATCAGGTAAGCTTAAGGATGCACTAATGGAGCTAGAGATCATTATGATTCGTGAAGGTCTTAAGAGATGTAACTTCAACAAGTCAAAGCTTGCCAAAGAGCTAGGGATGTCTAGGGCCAGTCTTATTATGAAAGTAGATAAGTACGGACTAGATAAGCGCGCGAAAGCAGGTAACGAATAGAATAATTGCTTTAAAATAAAAAGATAGACACTTTTAGGCCCTCTGCGAGGGCCTTTTTATTTATATTTCCATAATTTCAGATACTTAACCCCTCGAAAATAACGCAATGTGATTGGGCAAATTACCTTTTAAGGGTGTAATATGCTCGGATAATTAATTACATAGAATCTCGAAAGAGAAATTGGTGGAGGGGATGTATGTCAACAACCAGTGAAAATATATTAGAGCAAAAAAGAGCTCTTTTAGTAGACAGAAGAATGCAGGCCGAGCTTGGTGGTGGTGAAGCAAGAATCGCTAAGCAACATGAGCAAGGTAAGTATACTGCAAGAGAAAGAATTGAAAGACTTGTTGATCCAGGTACTTTCATTGAGTTTGATAAATTTGTTACACATCGTTGTGTAAACTTCGGAATGGAAAATAAGAAGTTTTACGGAGATGGTGTTGTTACAGGTATCGCAGAGATTAACGGACAAAAGATTGCAGTTTATTCTCAAGACTTTACTTGTTGGGGTGGAGCACTTGGTGAAGCTCACGCAAGAAAGATCTGTAAGATTATGGACTTTGCTCTTGATAACAGAATTCCAGTAATTGGTATTCAGGATTCAGGTGGAGCACGTATCCAAGAAGGTGTTGATGCACTTGGTGGATATGCAGAAATTTTCTACAGAAACGTTAAGGCCTCTGGTGTTATTCCTCAGATTTCATTAATCATGGGACCTTCAGCAGGTGGAGCTGTTTATTCTCCAGCTGTAACTGACTTTATCTTCATGGTTGATAAGTCTTCTTACATGTTTGTTACTGGTCCAGATGTTATCAAGACTGTAACTCACGAAGAAGTAACAAAAGAAGATCTTGGTGGTGCAACAGCTCACTCAGAAAAATCAGGTGTATGTCAGTTTAAGTGTAAAGACGAAGACGAAACATTTGAGAGAGTAAGAGAGTTAATGAGCTATATCCCAGCTTCTAACTTCAAGAAACAAGCGCCTAAATATACTTCAGATCCGGTATATAGAGATAACTCTAAATTAAAAGAAGTTGTTCCAGGTAATCCTAAGAAGCCATATGATATGAAAGAAGTAATTCTTGATATCGTTGATGATGGTCACTTCTTAGAAGTTCATAAAGATTATGCAAGAAATATCATCGTTGGTTTCGCATCAATTGGTGGAATTAAAATTGGTATCGTAGCAAACCAACCAGAAGTTCTTGCTGGTGTTCTTGATATCGATTCATCTTGTAAAGCAGCTCGTTTTATTAGATTCTGTGATGCTTTCGATATTCCTATTGTTTCACTTGTAGACGTTCCAGGTTTCTTACCAGGTACAGTTCAAGAGTACGGTGGGATCATTAAGCACGGATCAAAACTTCTATACGCATACGCAGAAGCGACTGTTCCATTAATTACTCTTATTACAAGAAAGTCTTACGGTGGAGCTTATGACGTTATGGCATCTAAGCATATTCGTTCAGACGTAAACCTTGCTTACCCAACTGGTGAAATTGCAGTTATGGGTGCAGAAGGTGCAGTAAATATTGTATTTAGAAAAGAACTTCAAGGCCTTGAAGGTGAAGCTTTTGATAAGAAGAAAGCTGAGCTAGTTGCAAACTATGAGAATAACTTCGCTAATCCATATGTTGCAGCTGAAAGAGGATATATTGATGCTGTTATTCTTCCAGAAGAAACTAGAAAGCGTCTATATGAATACCTAGTAGTTCTAAAAGATAAGAACGTTGACCGTCCAAAACGTAAACACGGGAATATTCAATTATGATGATCAGACAGCCAAAGAACATGGAAAGAAGAGTACTAATTGCTAACCGTGGTGAGATTGCTTCACGTGTTGCAAAAGCTTGTCGTGAGCTTGGGCATACTGCAATTGGTATTTACACAGATAATGAACCACAAGGAACTCACTTACAATTTTGTGATGAGTGGGTATACCTTCCGGGAAATACAAACGCTGAGACATATCTAAATGTTGAAAAGCTTGTTGCTCTTGCTAAGGAAGTTAAGGCCGACGGTGTACACCCAGGTTACGGTTTCCTTTCTGAGAATAGAGATTTCGCAAATGCTCTATCTGATGCAGGGATTACTTTTATTGGTCCACACGTTGAGGCCATTAGAGTTATGGGTGATAAGGCAACATCTAAGAAACTAGCAAACGATGCTGGTGTTCCTACTGTTCCTGGTACAGATCACGCTGTTCCAACTGTTGATGAAGCAGTTGAAATTGCAGGTAGAATTGGTTATCCAGTTCTTCTAAAAGCTGTTGCCGGTGGTGGTGGACGTGGTATGCGTGCATGTAAAGACGAAGCAGAAGTTCGTGCTCAATTTGAAGCTGTTGGACGTGAGTCGATGGCAGCTTTTAATAACGGGGACCTTTTAGTTGAGAAACTAATTGTTAATCCACGTCACATTGAAGTTCAAATTCTTGCAGATAAGAAAGGTAATACTTTTCACTTCTATGAAAGAGAATGTTCTGTACAAAGAAGACATCAGAAAATTATTGAAGAAGCACCATCTCCATTTATTGGAACAGATGAAGAGCTTCGTCAAAACGTTTGTGAGACGGCTGTTAAGCTTGCAAAAGCTGTAGACTATGACTCAGCAGGAACTGTTGAATTCATCATGGGTGAAGATAAGCAATTTTACTTCCTTGAGATGAATACTCGTATTCAGGTTGAGCACCCAATCACTGAAGAAATCACTGGTATGGATCTAATCGTTTGTATGATTCAAGCTGCATTTGGTGATGAGCTAGGAATTCCTTCTCAAGAATTCATCAGAAGATCAGGACATGCGATTGAGTGTCGTATTTGTGCTGAAGATCCAATTACAATGCTTCCAGCTCCAGGTCTTGTAACAGGTTTTGAAACAAACTTCCCACAAGGAACTCGTTTTGATCACTGTCTATACAAAGGACTTGAAGTAACTCCTGACTTTGACCCTATGGTTGGTAAGTTAGTTTGTAAGGGAATCGTTCGTGACGTTGCAGTTAGAAAAATGAATGCAGCTCTTGATGGACTATTCATTGAAGGACTAAAAACAAATCTTCCTCTTCTAAAAGAAATTATGACAGAGAAGAACTTTGTTGAAGGTCACTACTCAACAGCTTACATTGGTGAAGTAGCACCTCAGAACAACGTGAAGACAGACCTAGATCATATTAAGCTTTATACGATCATTGCTGGTTCTGAAGCACGTAGGATGGGTATCTAAGATGAGAACATATTTAATTAATGATAATGAAGAAGTAATTGTTGATTTAACAAGAACTAAAGTTCACGATCACAGCTTAGTTGAGTTTGATTTTTCTACATTAAAAGAAGGTGAAAGAAGCCTTCACGAAACAATGTGGTTAAGAAAGCTTTGTGGCCAATATTTTATCTCTAGAGATAATAAAACTTGGAAGAAGATCCCAAGACAAGATCTTCCATCAAGAGTTGTGAACGTTGATAAGGTTTACTCTCTATTTAGAGGGTACAAGCCATCTGGTTTAGGTGGAGCTGACGCTGGTGAGCTTCTTACTAAAATGCCAGGTAAGGTTGTTAAGATCAATGTTGAAGTTGGTCAAGCAGTTAAGGCCGGTGAAACTCTAATTATTCTTGAGGCCATGAAAATGGAGAATGAGATTAAGAGTGGAATCGACGGAACTGTTAAAGCAATTCACGTTAAGGAAGGGGACGCCTTAGAAGAAAACGTCCTCATGTTAGAAGTAGAAGCATAGGACGCAAGTCAAGGAGAGCAAATGTCTTTTAATAATGGACAAGCACCAAGGAATGACTTCGAAAAAATGAAACAAGATTTAGATAAGGGGCTCAAGTTACTTGGCCCCTTTTTTGTATTTATTGTTTTAGTTATTTTCGGGTACACATCTTTTTACACTGTTGAGCCTGATGAAGAGGCCGTGGTAATCCGTCTGGGGAAGTATATTAATACGAATACTCCAGGTCTTCATTTTAAAATTCCATTTGGAATTGATGAAGTTATCAAGGTTAAGGTTAAAACAGTTCTTCAAGAAGAATTTGGATTTAGAACAAAGAGTACGAGATCTCGTCGTTCATCTTATTCAGGTGACAACTTTGATAATGAGTCCCTCATGCTAACAGGTGACTTAAATGTCGCTTCTGTTGAGTGGGCGGTTCAGTATCAAGTAAGGGATCCGTTTAAGTTTATTTTTCAAACAAGTGAACCAGTAAGAAATATTCGAGACATCTCTGAATCGATTATGAGAAGAGTCGTTGGGGATAGATCGGTTACTGATGTACTAACTGTTGGAAAGGTTGAGATTGAAGCTGATGCAAAAGTTTTAATGCAAGAAGTGATTGATAAGTACGACATGGGAGTTTCAATTATTTCGGTAAAACTTCAAGACGTTAATCCACCTCAGGTTGTTAAGGCTTCATTTAATGAAGTTAACGAAGCGAAACAAGAACAAGAAAAGGCCATCAACGAAGCCGAGGGTGCTTATAACAAGGTTATTCCTGAAGCACGTGGTAAGGCAGAGAAGATGGTTTCTGAAGCTGAAGGTTATGCTGCTGCTCTTGTGAACCGTGCAGAAGGGGATGTTGCGAAATTTAAGGAAATTCTTAAAGAATATCGTCGTGCTCCAAAAATTACAAAGAAACGCCTTTATATTGAAGCAATGGAAGGGCTTTATAAGAAGTACGATAATCTTACGATTATTGACCCTAAGGTTAAGGGGCTTCTGCCGATTTACAACCAAGGAGCTAAGAAATGAATAAAGTAGTAACTCTTATTGTTGTTGTATTTATTGGTTTAATTCTAGGAAAGCAGTCACTATTTATCGTTAGTGAAGGAAGACAAGCAATTATCACTGAATTTGGTAAACCTGTTGGAAAGCCAATTACAAATGCAGGTTTACACTTCAAGAAACCTTTTGTTCAAGATGTTCGTTTTGTTGATAAACGTATTCTTAGCTGGGATGGTTTTCCAAATCAGATCCCTACAAAAGATAAGAAATTCATTAAAGTGGATACTACGGCAAGATTTAAAATTATCGATGCTCTTAAATTTATCCAAACTGTACGTAATACAGAAGGTGCGAAAAAGAGAATTGATACAATCTTAGACTCAGCAACAAGAAATGTAATTTCATCTCATGATCTTGTAGAGGCCGTACGTAACTCTAATGCTATTATTGAAAAGTTAAATGCAACTAAAGTAGATGTTAACGAAATTGAAGAAGAAATAACTGGTGATATCGAAGATGTAAGCGTTGGTAGAGAAAAATTATCTCAACTAATCGTAAGCAAAGCCGATGGAGAGTTAGAACAATTTGGTATTCAATTAATTGATGTACAATTAAGACGTATTTCATATGAGAAGTCAGTAGAGCGTAAAGTTTACGAGAGAATGATTTCAGAACGTCAAAGAATTGCGCAAAAGATTAGATCAATTGGTGAAGGTGAAAAGGCCAAGATTGAAGGTCGTTTGGTAAAAGATTTACAAACAATTCAATCAGAAGGTTACAAGAAGTCACAATTGATTAAAGGTCGTGCTGAAGCTAAGGCATCAGCAGTTTATGCGAAGGCATTTTCTCAAGACCCAAGCTTTTTCGAGTTTGTAAGATCTCTAGAAGCATATAAAACATCAATTAAAGGTAAAACTAAGTTTATAATCTCTAATGATAACGAATTTTTAAAATACTTGAGGTAAGCATTGATTGAATATGTAATTGCAGAAAATCCAGATGATCGCGTATTACAAAAAGTCTCACAAGCTCTTAATAATGGAGAGCTTGTGTGCTTACCAACTGATACGAGTTGGGTCGTTATCGCTTCCCCTTTTAATAAGAAAGGGATTGAAAGAATCTATAAATATAAGAATGCTCCAAAGCTAAAGGCTTTTTCACTTCTGTGTGACTCGATTTCGATGGCCTCAGATGTTGCCAATATTGATGATGGTGTTTTTCGCTATATTAAGCGAATCATTCCAGGTCATTATACGTTTATTTTCAATGCAAATAAGAAAATCACGAAGGCCGTTGCCGCAAATAAAACTGATCATGAAGTAGGGATTCGTTTTGTTCCGTCGACACTAATTACTCGCTTACTGGATATACATGGAGAACCGGTTTTATCGAGTAATGTAGATTTGGATAAGTTTACACCTGCTCTCTCTTCTTATGATGAATTATATTCTTATATGATTGAGGAATCATTAGCGGGAGTTGTGTCTCTTATTGTTGATCCAGGAGAGCATGAGTTTGTAGGCTCATCAACTATTGTTGACTTCACTAATGGTGAAGCTGATGTCATAAGACAAGGTGCTGGAATTCTTAAGTAATTTCAGGCCTTTATCGTATTTTTCTAATGTTAATTAAATAGACAAGGTACTGAAATTTTTCAATTTTCAGTATCTTGGTACCTTTTTCTTCTATATTACAATCTATGTTAAAGAAGAAAATACTCCTCCTATCTTTCCTGCCTTATTTGGCCATGGCCAATAACTTTATCGAAGTTAAGGTTCATGATCTCAATGTTTCGAAGCAAGATGATATCTTTGGAAGATTAGGCTACATGGAATACGAGAGTGCTATTATTTCTCGTGACACTCTTTCGTTTAATATCTCTGATCGAAATAAAAGTAAATCAAGTGCTGAGGTTTATTTTAAAAATAATCAGTTAAAACTTGATAATGGAATGATGACTGCTCAATTTGATATGAGTGGTAATACATTTTTAAATACATTAGATAAATTAAAAATAAGTAATGCTGAAACAGCTATAAATGCTACTTATTTTAATATAAATGGTTCTAGTTTCTATATGGATAGAGAGGGTCTAGAGTTAAACGCAAATAACTTCTTTGTTTTCTGTACAACTAATGACCCAGAATATGATATGGCAACCGGAGATGGGATTGTTAAAGGATGTATGACTGAACTTAATATTACGCCTAAGTCATATAAAAAGCCTGTGAACTTTATCTTTAAGAAGAAGTTGGAAGATGGGGCCACGTTTACGGCAAGTGGTGATATCGGTACGATGCAATTACAAGCGGCCAGGTTTTTACAAGTTGCTTCACCACTACTTGTTATGGATTATAAGCAATATGATGTACAGGCAAAGTCTGTTGATCTTAAATGTGAAAAAGATGAGGATCTTGTCGAAATCGATTCAGATACTCTTATGAGTGGTTGTGAAAATACTGCGGCCTTAAATGTTCCAAAGATTTTAGTTTCTAACTCAAAAGAAAAGACAAAATTTTATTTTGATATCGATACATTAAATGTGAAAAGTGAAAGATTAAATTTTCATTCAGATATCTTTCAATTTATAGATACTAAGAAGTCTGTCACAGTAAAAGACCTTGATGTTAAGTGCCAAAAATTAATTCAGTCAGACTTATTAGATATACCTTCAATGATTAAAGAATGTTTAATTGATGGCTCTATTGAAATTGATAAGTTGAAAACGAGTGAGGATGTTAAGATAGTAACGGACCCACGTGGACGTGTCGTATCTAGGCAGATAATTTCGAATCGTTATAAGAACTTAGAAATAGATACTTATAGGCCATTAGCAAATCTAAGCTTGGATAAATCTAACCTTTCAGATATTTCAATTAAGATTACTAATGGTGTCGCTAAAGTTAAGGCACATGCATATAAGAACGTTCTTTTGAAGAAGAATTTTGATGTTGATCTGACGGCAAGTGTTTCTTTTTATGAAAAGGATTCTCAAATTATTTTGGATGTTACAGATGTTGTTGTTCCATTTGGTTTTATCAAAGTTAAGTGGATTTGGTTAATTGAGAAAATTATTAAGAATGCTATCGTAGGGAGTAATGTTACCTATGATGATGGTAAGTTCTATATTTCGATCTAGGAGATTGAATGAAGTTTATTAAATTATTTGTTATTTCTTTTGTTGCATCATTTGCTTTTGCAAATTCGACAAATATTAACTGCCAAGGTGGTGGATACTCTTTTAATGTTAACGAAAATAAGGCCATCATTAAAACTCTAGAATCCACTTATGATGTTTCCGTAAAGCAATCGGGGTCTAATTATACAGGAGTTCTTAAGGCAGAGGGATTCCTCGGTTTCCGTTTTATTTTGAAAGGAAATGAAGGAGAGTTAAAGCTTGTTGGCCCTAAAAGTATAACGAAGAAAATGAAATGCTTAGTTGTTAAATAATATATGAATTAATTTATTTGCAGCACTTAGGGGCGTTTCAACTTCATTTAAAATATTATCATTTAACTTTGTCCATTCTGATTGAAGAGATGGATTGGCCTTAACCTTATTTTCAAGCAATTCATTAAATAGTTTCTTAAGCCAGTCTTGATTTTGTCTTTTTCGCTTTAGCTGAATTTTTTCTTGGTTTTCTTGGTAGATTTTTTCAATTAATTCCCAATATTCAGTTACGCCTTTATTCTCTAAGGCGGAGGCCATCATTACATTTGCACCGATTTTTTGTTCTGTTTTAATCACGCCAAGAGCTGACTTGTATTGAACCATTGTATCGTGTGCTTTTTGTTTATTATCACCATCTGCTTTATTGATAACGATATTGTCACAGAGTTCAATGATTCCCTTTTTTATCCCTTGAAGTTCATCTCCTCCTCCTGGAAGTAGAAGTACTGTGAATAAGTCCACAATATTTGCAACATCGTATTCGGACTGACCGACACCAACTGTCTCAATAAGAACAACATCATAGCCTGCAGCTTCACAGGCCAGCATAACTTCTCTTGTCTTCAGAGCAACTCCACCTAGGTTTCCAGATGAAGGAGTAGGGCGAATAAAAGCATTTTTTTCTTGGGCCAGCTTCTCCATTCGAGTCTTGTCGCCAAGAAGGCTTCCTCCACTTAAAGGGGAGCTAGGATCAATTGCTAGGACTGCAACCTTTAGGCCCTTATTAATTAAGTGAAGTCCCAGGGATTCGATAAATGTCGATTTACCAACCCCTGGTGTTCCAGAAATACCGATACGAATTGATTTTCCTGTTAAGGGAAGAATTTCGTTTAAGAGTGACTGAGCTTCTTTTTGGTGCTCGGCCTTCTTACTTTCGATTAAAGTGATGAATTTAGAAAGTGATCTAATATTTCCACTTTTTAATTTCTGGATATCTATTTGCATTACTTTTGAGCCTCTTTGATTTTTGTAATTACATCTTTTGCGGCTTCTGCAATTGTTGTTCCTGGCCCGTAGATACCTTTAACACCTGCTTCATATAAGAAGTCATAGTCTTTTCTAGGGATTACTCCTCCAGCAACAACGATGATATCTTCAGCATCAAGTTTTTTAAGTTCTGCAATTAGTTCTGGGATAAGAGTCTTATGTCCGGCCGCAAGTGAAGATGCTCCAACAACGTGTACATCATTTTCCACTGCTTGCTTTGCGACTTCTTCAGGAGTTGAGAATAGTGGAGAAAGGTCGACATCGAAACCTACATCAGCATAGGCCGTTGCTACAACTTTTGCTCCTCGGTCATGTCCATCTTGTCCCATTTTAGCAACTAAGATTCTTGGACGACGTCCAAAATCTTTTTCGAATTGATCAATTTCATTCTTAATGCTCATCCATTCCTCATCACTTTCAAATGATTTACCGTAAACACCTGAAACAGTTTTAGTATTTGCATTGTAGCGTCCCCACTCTTTCTCGAGTGCGTAAGTGATTTCACCAACACTACAACGAGCTTCCATTGCTTCAACCGCAAGCTCTAGGCCGTTTCCATTTCCAGTCTTGGCATAGTATTCAAGCTTGGCCATGCACTCACTAACTTTTGCTTCATCTCGTGACTCACGAATTTCTTCAAGTCTTTTGATTTGTTCATTAAGTACTTGAACATTATCGATTTCAAGAACTTCAACATGGTCTTCTTTTGTTGGCTTATATTTGTTAACACCTACAATTACATCTTCGCCGCGATCAATACGTGCTTGCTTTAGCGCCGCAGATTCTTCAATCTTAAGTTTAGGAAGTCCTGTTTCGATTGCCTTGGCCATGCCACCAGCTTCTTGAATTTCCTTGATAAGACCACGTGCTTTATCTGCAATCTCTTTTGTTAGAGTTTCCATCATGTATGAGCCACCCCATGGATCAACTGTATTAGTAATACCAGTTTCTTCTTGAAGGATGATTTGAGTATTTCTTGCAATACGAGCTGAGAATTCTGTCGGAAGGGCAATTGCTTCATCAAATGAGTTTGTGTGAAGAGATTGAGTTCCACCGAATACTGCGGCCATTGCTTCAATAGTTGTACGAATAATATTATTATATGGATCTTGTTCCGTTAGAGACCAACCAGAAGTCTGACAGTGAGTACGTAACATCTTTGATTTAATATTCTTTGGTTCATACTCTTCAACGATTTCAGACCATAGAAGTCTTGCGGCACGAAGCTTTGCAATTTCCATGTAGAAGTTCATCCCAATACCAAAGAAGAATGAAAGTCTTGGAGCAAATTGATCAATCTGCATCCCTGCTTTAATTGCTGTATCGATATACTCTTTCCCATCTGCAAGTGTATAGGCAAGCTCTAGGGCAGCGTCAGCACCAGCTTCTTGAATGTGGTAACCAGAAATTGAGATTGAGTTAAATTTTGGCATATTGTTCGAAGTATATTCGAAAATATCTGCGATAACTTTCATCGAAGGAGCCGGAGGGAAGATATAAGTATTTCTTACCATAAACTCTTTTAGAATATCGTTTTGGATAGTTCCTGAAAGTTGATCAAGTGATACTCCTTGCTCTTTTGCAGCAACGATATATCCTGCGAGTACCGGAAGAACGGCACCGTTCATTGTCATCGATACCGATACTTTATCTAGTGGGATTCCATCGAAGAGAACTTTCATATCTTCAACAGTATCAATGGCCACACCAGCTTTCCCAACATCGCCTTTTACTCGAGGGTGATCTGAATCGTAACCTCTGTGAGTTGCAAGATCGAAGGCAACAGAAACACCTTGTCCACCAGCGGCCAGTGCTTTCTTGTAAAAGTCATTTGATTCTTTAGCTGTTGAAAATCCAGCGTATTGTCGAATCGTCCACGGACGACCTGTATACATCGTTGCTCTTGGACCTCTGATAAATGGGTCCATTCCAGGCATAGTGTCTGTAAGGTCATTATTTTCAATATCTGCTTTCGTATAAAGGGCCTTCATCTCAATTCCTTCTGGAGTTTGAGTTACTTTAATCCCTTTTCCTCTTGATTCTTTTTCTGCTAGTTCTTTCCAAGTATCTAACTTACTCATTTATTCTCCTTCAAACCATTTTACTACGACGTGATCAATGCCAGCTCTTTGGGCAGCTTCGATTCCAGTAGGTGAGTCTTCAAAAATTAGACATTCATGTGTTTGAGCTTTAAAAAAATCCTGGGCCAATAAATATGGAGCAGGATTAGGCTTTGTATAATCTACTTCTCTTTCTGTAATAATTTTTTCAAAGTAACTATCTAATTCACAATGCTTTAAGATTGGATGTGTCACTTCATATTGACTTGCTGTCACAAGTGCAAGTCGAGTACCACTATCTCTTAGGCGATTTAGTAGTTCGTGAATATTTCTATGTCTTATATTACTTGCGTCGGACTGGCCAATGAGTTCGACCAATGCTTCATTTTTCCTTACGAGATATTCTTCTAAGCTATTAAGGCCTAGTGCTTCTTTAATCATTGGAAAAACCTCGCCATCAGACATGCCATAGGTTTCTTCCATTGTTGGAATTTTCTTTCCATTGCATAGATTTTTAACAACTTCATAATGAAGTGGCTCACTATCTAAGATTGTTCCATCCATATCAAAGAAGATATAAGGTCTTGTTTTTGCAATGACCAAAATTTCATCAATAACAGTGCTATCTAAAACACTGAAATTATTAAGCTTTTTTCCGATCGAATTCATTCCAACTTTATACCATAAAAACCTAGGAATTTGTTTCGTTGTTGTTTTGCGTCATGAGATTAAGTTATAATTTATAGACACGGAGGAGATTGTGAAAAAGCATACGACCAACATTTCTCTTGAACCTTCACTGCAGGCATATTTCTATGATGAACTGCATCGTATAAATCTTAAAAGGCAAAATCCTTTACCTCAGTTATCTATATTTTACTCTTCCTTAGTCATGGATAAGTTTGGACTTTCTCAACATTATTTCGAAGAGCAAAAAGATGGAAGATTAAAAGAGAAGACACTTGGGTTAAAACTCTTACAAACCGAGCACTTAAGTGAACGAGAAAAGAAAAGAGAATTGCGTGATATTGCAGATACAGCATTATTTCTATGTGGATACTTTTCTAATTCAGTTAATGAGAAGATTATTGATTTAGGATACTACTGTGAGATTGGTAAAACTGCATATCAAAAACTCGACTGTTATCAAAACACATTTTACGATTTTAATGGCTTCTTTAAGGAGCTCGCTTCGCAGTTTTATGACATCACTAATTTGATGAGCTTACTACAAAGCGATTGCAACTTAAATGAAGAGCAGTACTTGCTCTTTACTAAGGATGTATCGTAGTTGGAATACTATTATCGATAGTTTTTCCAACTGTAATTGTTATCCAATTTTGTTTTAGAACCTTTTTGATGATTTTTTGAAAGTCTTCATATTTAAAGTTTCTAATTTCTTCGTTTGATTTATAGAAGTAATCAACGCCAAGGCCGTGAAGGGCCGGAACAGAGTAGACATTTGCATAATCATCATTAACTTGTAGGTTAAGTTGATTTTGTCCATCAATCATCATTTTAATGCGATCAAAGTTTGATTTAGAAAGACCTTCCTTTTGAAGTTTAGATAAGATGGTGTTGATAGCATTGATTGCTTCAACTGTTTTATCATGACCGCTGGCCATGTAGATCCCCCAGTACCCAGCTTCAAGAGCATTCATATGAATTGGCTGGGCAACATAGCAAAGTCCTTTACGATCTCTAACATCAACAAAGAGTTCTGATGACTGGCCAGATAGGTGTGTTGTTAACATCTTAAAAACAACATTTTCCTTCGCCGTAAGTTTTTTTGTTTGCGTTGCAATTAGGATTTGAGTTTGTTCACGATCAAAATCAATATGTTTTTCAACCGTTTTAATTGGAACAACTTTCTTCGCTTCTTTCTTCTTTCCTTTTCTTGGTTTTAGCCCTTCAAAGTAGAACTCTACTTTTTCCTTTACTTCATCGAGAGAGAGATCTCCACAGAAAGTGATAAGCATCTCTTTTGTTTTTAAGTTTCTTTCATGAAGCTTTGCAAGGTCTTCTTTCTTTATGGCCTTAACTGATTTTTCGGTTCCAATAGTTGAAAGAGCATAAGGGTGACCTTTAAAAAGTAGGTTCGTTGCTTCGTTAAAGCAGTGTCTTGTCGGGTCTGACTTATTTGCCTCAATAGTTCTAAAGATCAATTTCTTTTCATGAGCAATGAATTTTGCTTGAAATGTTGGATGAATCAGTGATTTGAAAAAATGTTTTGAAAGGTCAGAGAAGTATTCACTTTGACCGTGCATTGTCATTCCGTAAGCGTTCTTTCCTGAAAAGCTATTAAACATTGTCGATTTATTGTCGAGGTCTAGTTTCAGCTTTTCATAGCTAAGGCCTTTGTAACCCTTTGTTAGCTGAGAGCTCATAAGACTATAGATACCATTTGTTTTAGTCGACTCATCAACAAGCCCACCTTTTAAGTACGCGTGCATTACAAATGTAGGTGTAATAGCATTATAGCGATAAAGTAGTTTGATTCCTGGTTTGATTTCAACAATTTGAGTTGCCGGGTCATTCTTAGATTTTGTGGCCTTAATCGCTTGTTCTTTTTTATTCTTCTTAAGCTTTGCAATTTTATTCTTAAACTCCACTAGCTTTGGTTTAAAGTCTTGTGGCCTTAATTCATTTGGGATTTGTAAACTTAAGTGAAGTGAGCGTCCAAAAATATCTGAGTATTTTTTATTAACTTCTTTTAGGCTAGTTTTTTTGATCTTGCTAATAAACTCTTGCTCGATTTCAAGGTCCTTGGCTCCTGCATAACTACTTCCTAAAGAGAAGGCGTAGGACTCTAAGGATTCTTTCTCATAAATCTTAGCTGCTACATATTGATTTTTAATTTTTTTAATATCATTTTCTTTAAGGCCAACAGTTGTTGCTTCTGAGATTGTCTTCTCTAGTTCATGCATAACTTTTTGGTAATTTTCTTTTGGGAAATTGATTCTTAAAAAATGTATCCCACCATCTGCGAAGAACATCGAAGAAGAAGTACAGTTATTGGCAATCGTATTATTTAAGACAAGATTCTTATATAGTGGCGATGTCTCTCCGTATCCAAGGGCATTATATGCGAGATCTTCTCCTGCTGCACCATCTGACTTCATTGGAGGACATTCAATGGCCATTGTCAGTTGGCACATACGAACGTCTTTTTTATGTATTTCAATTGTAGACTTCTTATGGAGTGAAAAAGAAGGTCTCTCTGAACGCTTCCCTTTTGGAAGTTCGTAACCCTCTATTGTTTTAATATATTTCTTTTTATTCTTTAAATCCCCTGCGACTACTAAGAATGCGTTAGCATTATTGTAGTGGTTATTTCTGAAATCAATTAACTGCTTTTGTGTGAAATTTTTGATTGTTTGTTCATTTCCAAGAATTGGGTGTGCATAGCCACCGTTAAAAGACATTTCTTGAATTCTTTGGAAAGAAAATTGGCCAGGGTTATCTTGGCTACGTCGATACTCTTCGAAAACGACTTCTCTTTCTGGAATCAGATCTTCTTGATTGAACATTGGATTAGAAACCATATCCATGATGATATCAATTGATGTATTAAAGTAAGCAATAGGTGAGTTAATATAGTAGCAAGTGTAGTCAAAAGAAGTGAAGGCATTTACTTCACCACCAAATGATTCTACATCATGGGCTATTTTAGCTCCTGGTCTTTTCTGTGTTCCCTTAAAAAACATATGCTCTAGGAAGTGAGCGATACCAAAATTTGATTCATCTTCTAGAGTTGAGCCTGCTCGAAACCAAATTTGTACAGATGCACTTGTATTTCCTGGAACATCAACAAAAATGACTTCCAAACCATTATTTAACTTTTCTATTTCATATTTCATTTACATTGCCTTTTAATTTTAGGTATTTGTTAATTATAGTCTGGGTTACAAAAAAATAATATGGAAGAAATAAAGTCGTTATATATCCATTTCCCGTTCTGTCGTCACCTTTGTAATTATTGTGACTTTTTTAAGTCAATTAAAGAGAACGATGGGCAACTCGATGATTTCGAAAGACTCTTTGCAGATATGTCTACAAAGCATAAGTCGATTCTAGATAGTCATGGCGCTACTCTTAAAGAGTTAGAGTCTCTCTATATTGGTGGAGGAACACCGAGTTTATGGGGAAGTCGTGGAGCCTACTTCTTAAGAGATTGGTTGTCTGACAATAAGATTTCTTTGAAAGAGGATTGTGAATTTACTCTTGAGGTAAATCCTGGGGCATGGACGGAAGAGACTTTGAGTAGTTGGCGAAGTATTGGAGCGAATCGCTATTCTTTAGGGGTCCAATCTCTAAACCCGAACTTCTTAAAAATTATCGATCGGGTCCACAATATTGATGATGTTCATGAAACATTAAAATATTTTAATAAAGGAAATTATAATTTCTCTGTAGACTTTATGATTGGCCTGCCATTTTCTAAAAAGTACAACCGCGATATTATTGCTGAGCTAACTGAAATTCTTACATATAACCCAAGTCATATAAGTCTTTATATTCTGACTGTACCAAAACATTATAAGCACTACGATGAATTGCCTGACGAAGAGTGGATAAGTGATGAATATATTAAAGTCTCTAACTTCCTCGCTATCAATGGTTTCAAGCACTACGAAGTTTCAAATTTTGCTAAAGCGGATAAAGTATCAATTCATAATTTAAATTACTGGAAGATGGAATCTGTTGCAGCGATTGGCCCTTCTGCTACTGGTTATATCAAAAATAATCGCTATCGCTATAAGTGGAAAACTAAAGGGGCCGATGTAGTCGAAGAAAATCTTAATGAAGACGAGTTTCAGATTGAGCGACTTTATATGAATTTACGCTCGAGTGTTGGTTTTCCTGTTAAAGATTCTTACTGGGGTGACCTTAGTGAGCTCGTTCAGTCACTTAAATCTCGTGGATTGGCCATGGCCGGACGCGATCATTTTTATTTGACGTCCCGCGGCTTTCTTATCCTCGACTCAATTATTGATGAAATATTTAAAATTTCTAAGTGATTTCAGTTAGTTGTAAAGTATATCGAAAAAAAATCATTGCACAACGTTGACACTGGGCCAAAGAATACCATCTTTAGGATAGAGATAAATTTAAAGAGGTAGTTGAAATGTCTGAAACTCAAGTTAATGAAGAAAATGAAAAAGAACTAGGGCCTGAAACTAATGAAGAAACTCAGGAAACTTCTCAAGTAGAAGATACAGAAACTGAAAATGAAGTTTCAGAAGAAATGAAAGAGTTAATGGAATTTAAAGACAAGTTCTATTATGTAGCAGCTGAGATGGAAAATCTTAAAAGACGCCATGAAAAGCAACTACAGGATCAGATTAAGTTTGGTACTGAAAAAGTGATGATGGGTCTTTTAGATGTTGTTGATAACTTAGAAAGAACTCTTCAGGCGATTGAAAGTGATGAAGATGATAAGGTTAAAAATATTTACACTGGTGTAGATATGGTTAAAAACCAGTTTCTTGAAACACTTAAGTCGAATGGTTTAGAAAAAATTGAAACAGAAGGTAAGATTTTTGATCCACATTTTCACGAAGCAATGGCACAAATGCCAGCAGAAGGAAAAGAAGATCAAGAGATCGTACAAACATATCAAAACGGTTACTCACTAAACGGTAGAGTGATTAGAGCAGCAAAAGTAGTAGTAGCAAAAAACTAATTATATAAAGGAGATTATAATGGGAAAAATTATTGGAATCGACTTAGGTACAACTAATTCATGTGTTTCTGTTCTTGAGAATGGAAAATACAAAATCGTAGCAAACGCAGAGGGACACAATACAACTCCATCTGTTATTGGTTTCGCAAACAATGGTGAAACTCTTGTAGGTCAAGTTGCAAAAAGACAAGCTGTAACGAACCCTTCAAAAACTCTTTATGGGATTAAGAGACTTATTGGTCGTAAATTTAATACACCAGAAGCAAAGTCATTTGCTGACGTTGCTCCATTTGAAATTTTTGCAAATGACAATGGTGATGCATGGGTAAAAGTTGATGGGAAAGCAATGTCTCCTCAAGAAATCTCTGCAAAAGTTCTTCAAAAGCTTAAGAAAGCGGCAGAAGATTACTTAGGTGAAACAGTTACTGAAGCTGTAATTACAGTTCCAGCATATTTTAATGACTCTCAAAGACAAGCAACTAAAGATGCAGGTAAGATTGCAGGTCTTGAAGTAAAAAGAATTATCAACGAGCCAACTGCTGCGGCACTTGCTTATGGACTAGAGTCTAAGCAAGATAAAAACATTGCAGTATTTGACCTTGGTGGTGGTACTTTTGATATCTCAATTCTTGAGATCACTTCAGACGGTGTATTCGAAGTAAAAGCAACTAATGGTGATACATTCCTTGGTGGTGAGAACTTTGATGAAAAAATCATTAACTTCCTTGCTGAAGAGTTCCTAAAGTCTGACGGAATCGATTTAAGAAAAGACCAAATGGCACTTCAAAGACTAAAAGAAGCTGCTGAAAAAGCTAAGCATGAGCTATCGAATGTTAACTCGACAGATGTTAACCTTCCATTCATCACTGCAGATGCTTCAGGTCCAAAACACTTAAACGTAAACCTTTCAAGAGCTAAGTTTGAATCTCTAATCGGTGATCATTTAACTGCTCTTGCTAAGCCATGTCTAACTTGTCTTGAAGACTCTGGTCTTGAGAAGAGCGAAATCGATGAGGTAATTCTTGTTGGTGGTTCAACTCGTATCCCAGCTGTTCAAGAGAGAGTTAAAGAAATCTTTGGTAAAGAAGCTTCTAAAGGTGTTAACCCTGATGAAGTTGTAGCTGCAGGTGCTGCAATCCAAGGTGGTGTACTAGCTGGTGACGTAAAAGACGTTCTACTACTAGACGTAACTCCACTAACTCTAGGGATCGAAACTCTAGGTGGTGTTATGACTCCACTAATTGAGAAGAACACGACTATTCCATCGAAGAAGTCACAAACTTTCTCAACTGCTGTTGATAACCAACCAGCTGTTACAATTCACGTATGCCAAGGTGAGCGTGAGTTTGCTAAAGATAATAAGTCACTAGGACGTTTCGACCTAAGTGGTATTGCACCGGCTCCAAGAGGTGTTCCACAGATCGAAGTTACTTTTGATATTGATGCTAACGGTATCGTACACGTTTCTGCTGTAGACAAAGCAACTGGTAAATCTCAAGAGATTAAGATTACTGCTGGTTCAGGTCTTTCAGATGAAGAAATCGAAAGAATGGTACAAGAAGCAGAAGCTAACAAAGAAGCAGATAAGAAGGCACGTGAGATTGTTGATACTAGAAACAATCTAGATGCACTTATCCTAAGCTGTGAAAAAATGATCAAAGACAGTGCTGATAAAATCTCTGAAGACGATAAGTCTAAGTTAGAAGCAGCAATCAATGAAGCTAAAGGTAAGCTTCAGTCTGAGAACCTTGATGAGTTAAAAGCAGCTCAAGAAGCTCTAACGAACGCTTCACATGCAATCGCTCAGCAAATGTACCAACAACCAGGTGCTGAAGCTGGTGCTCAGCAAGCTGGTCCAGAAGCAGATGCAGGTGCAAATGCAGGATCAAATAAGCAAGACGACGATGTTGTTGATGCTGACTTTAAAGAAGTTTAATTAGAAATATAGAATTGAAGGGAGCCCTGTGCTCCCTTTGTTCGTTAATAGAGAATTAAAAATATGAGTGATAAAAGAGATTATTACGATATTCTAGGTGTCGCAAAAGGCGCTGATAAAGCTGAGATTAAGAAGGCTTATCGCAAGATGGCCATGAAGTATCACCCTGACCGTAACCCTGATAACAAAGAAGCTGAAGCTAAATTTAAAGAAGCTTCTGAAGCAGCAGAGGTTTTACTAGATGATGGAAAACGTCAGCGCTATGACCAATTTGGACACGCTGGTGTAAATGGCCAAGCTGGTGGCTTCGGTGGCGGTGGCTTCCAAGGTGGATTTGGTGATTTCGGTGATCTAGGTGATATCTTTGGAGATATCTTTGGTGACATGATGGGCGGTGGTGGCCGTGGCCGTCGTGGAAGACGTCGCACAGGCGTTCCTGGTAATGACCTTCAAATGACTGTTAGTGTTTCATTTGAAGAAGCAGCATTTGGCGCTAAAAAGAAAGTTTCAATCAACAAAGAAACAACTTGTGAAACTTGTTCGGGGTCTGGTGCTAAAGCAGGCTCAGAACCAACAACATGTGATATGTGTCACGGAGCTGGTGAGGTTCGTCGCCAACAAGGTTTCTTCACTGTTGCTTCAACTTGTCCTAAGTGTCAGGGTTCAGGAACAATGATCAAAGATCCTTGTGGAACTTGCCACGGCCAGGGCCGTAAGAAGAAAAAAGTTGAACTTGAAGTAACAATTCCTGCAGGTATTGATCATGGGCAGCGCCTAAAACTTTCTGGTGAAGGTGATGCAGGTGCTCAAGGTGGACCAAACGGAGATCTTTATATTGTTGTGGATGTTAAAGAGCACGAAATCTTTAAGCGTGAAGGTTTCAATGTTCTCTATACTGTACCAATTAGCTTCTCACAAGCGGCCCTTGGTGCAGAGGTAGAAGTCCCAACTTTAGATGGTAAGGTTGTTGTTGATCTTCCTCCTGGTACTCAGTCTGGAAAGAAAATGAGACTTAAGGGGAAGGGGATCCAAAAGCTTGGTGGATATGGAACAGGTGATGCAATTCTAACTGTTCATGTTGAGACACCGACTAAGCTATCTAAGGAGCACAAGGAATTACTTGAGCAACTTGCTAAGCTAGAAGGAAAGCAGTGTCATCCAATGAGTACTGGTTTCATCGATAAAGTTAAAGAATTATTTAGTTAATTCAATATATGCACGGGAGACTGAGTGAATTAGTCTCCCATGTTTATAAAATCCTAATATTTCTCCTGTTTTCATCTATCTATATTTCAAATAAAATAGACCATACAAAATTAAAAAAGGTCGACTATGTTTAAGTATATTTCTCTAATTTTAATCACACTTCTTGTGAGTTGCGGTGGTATCCAAATGATCAACCGAGACACTTCACATCTTTATACTGAAAAGTTTTTAAAAGATTTTGATGTAGCTAAGAAGAGTTTCGTTGATGGAAATAAGGAATTAGCACTAGGTCAACTTAATGCAATTCAAGATGCTAAGTTAAGACCAGCTGAACTTGCTACTAAGACAAATTTAATTGGTGTTATCAATTACTCAAACCAAAACTATGAACAAGCAATCTTTCAATTTAACCTAGCTTTAAATAGTTCAGGTGAAGATGGTCAACTTAATGCTCAGATTAAACTTAATCTTGCGAGCAGTTATTATAAGCTTGGTGATCTAGAGAATACTTTCAAAACACTTGATGGAACGGACTCAAGATGGCTTCTAAACCGAGACTTAGAAAATTTTCATAAATTACGCTACCGTGTTTCAAAAGAACTTGATTTTCAAGCGGTTGCGCTGGATTCACTACTTTGGTTAAACTCTGGTGCCAATACTGTTGATGAATTAAAAGAGAAGAAGTTCTATGGGCAACTTGTTACTCAGTACTTCATTGTTGATCAAGCGGAACGTGTACGATTAGTGCAAGATTTTAAAGAGGGGAAGGACTTTGTTTGTGCCTATCTTTCGTACTTAGAAATTGAGCAGTTAATTAATCAAGGAAATAAAGGTAAGGCACAAGAAGTAGGGGATTGGGTTAAGTCTCAATATAGTATGTATCCTGAGGTCATTGCCCTAGTTACGGCTCGTTTTGAAAATTTGAAGAAGTATAGCAAAATTAATCTTCGATCAATTGGAGTTGTTCTTCCACTTACGGGTGACAAGAGTAAGTTTGGAAAGAGAGCGCTTGCTGGTATTGATCACGCTGTCCGCAAATATAATGAACAGAATTCAACGAAGCCAAACTTTCAACCAATCCAGATTAAAATCTTTGATAGTATGGGAAGTGCGATTGTCGGAAAAGAGAAAGTTCGTGAAATGATTGAAAGAGAGAACTCTTCAATTATTATCGGTGGACTCTTGAAAGATGAAGCAAAGGCGCAATATGAAGCCGCTAGAAAGTATGGAGCATTCTTTATTTCGCTATCTCAAATTTATACAAGCAAAGATGATAAAGGACACTTGCTAATTGAAGTACCAGGTTCAGTTGAGTCTCAAGTATCATTATTATTCTCTGAGAAATATCTTTCAAAATTTGGAAATAAGGTATCAATTATTTATCCAAATACAGATACTGGTTATTCATATGTTGATTCTGCATGGAAGATGGCCGAGAAGGCCGGTGCTGAAATTGTTAGTATTCAATCATTTGATACTAATCAGACAGACCACAGATCAACTGTTGCTAAGATCCTAGGTCTATACTTTACACGCGAAAGACAAGAAGAATTTGAACTTCTAAAGTCTGTTCATAAACTAGAAGGTAATACATCAATTAGACGTGTCCAGACACTTGGCCCAATTGTGGACTTTGATTGGGTTCTACTGCCTGCAGCTCCAAATGATGCCCTTCAACTAATTCCATCTTTTAACTACTACGATGCATTTAATGTAAATTTAGTAGGAGGTCCAAACTGGAGATCAAGAAGAATCTCAAGGGAGACTTCTAAGCTAGGTAAGCTATTCTTTGTGGATTCTGAAGTGCCTCAGGGAGACTCTGGCTTCGTTTCTAGTTATCAATCGCGCTATGGACAACGTCCTGGTGTTGTTGAAATCCTAGGCTTTGAGGGGATGGCACTTGCTGCTAATGTACTATCGTTAGGTGACTTTACAAGCCGTGATGAACTTGAAAGAACGCTGGTTAATGCGAAGAAGGTTGCTGGAATAACAGGTTCTTGGAGGCTTGAAGATGACGTGTGGATGAAGGACATGAGTCTCATGAGCCTATACCGTGGTCGTTTAAATAAAGTGAATTTGGCTATTGAAAAATCGGTTGAAAAATCAATTGAAGAGGAAGTAAGTAACTGACGCTAATGCGCCAGTTATATTACTTCTTAGCAGCGTTGATTCTGCGTAAAATTCTTGCTTTTTTCTTAAGTTGAGCTTTTTTCTTGCTCATTTTAGCAATAGTTTTCTTTCTACCTGCACCCATAATCTTTCCTTTTGCGTAGTGTTAGAAAATAGTCTGGTTATACTAAAAAAAAATATCGATTTTGACAAGGGCCAAGTCATTTTTATAGGAATGCGCGGTGCTAAACTTGTTATTAATGGTTGTCAATAAAATGACCTAAATGGTACATTTTACATATATAAGCAAACGGATTGCTAATCAAAAGGTATAACGGAATGTGCGCTGCAAAGAAAAAAGTAGCAGCTAAGAAAAAAGCTGCGAGCAAAACGACGAAAAAAACGACTAAAAAAGTTGCTAAAAAGAAAGCTACAAAGAAAAAAGCTGTAAAGAAAACTTCTTCACGTAAAGCAAGTTCTCCTACACAAGCTAGCTTATCAACTGCATTTGTTGATGAACTTTCTCTTAATACAAAGGCGAAGTCTCCAGAACTAGGTGCTAACCTAGAAATGAAAAAGGCTGCTCTTAGAGCACGTCGTATTCACTGGAACGAAGATAAGCGCAAGATCGCAATTGATATGCTTGAGCGCTACACAGGTCATGACTTTAGAGACTTCCAACAACAAATTATCTTAACAAATTTTCACTACTACGTTGAAAGATTCAATGCTCTTCTTGATGACCATGTTTATACACAAGGTTCAGCTTTTAAGGCTTCAAGTTCTAAGAAAGCAAAAGTAACGATTATTGAATTTGGTGTAGGTGCTGCAATGGCCGCTCTTATTGGAGAGCTTATTTCAGTTATCCACCCGAAGGCCGTTCTATTCTTAGGTCTTGCAGGTGCTGTTCACCCTTCTCTGAAAGTTGGTGACTTCGTACTTCCTATCGCTTCGATTAGAGCTGAAGGTGTTACTGAGCACTTTCTTCCTAGGGAAGTTCCTGCCCTTCCAACATTTAAAGTACAAAAATTCGTTTCTCAAATATTATTAGAACATGGGCACGATTACCGTACTGGAACGATCCACTCTACAGATTATCGATTCTGGGAGTTTGATGATCGTTTTAAAGAACGCTTAATTGAGCAAAGAGTTTTAGCTGTTGAAATGGAAACGGCCGCTCTATTTGTTTCGTGTTTTGTAAGTAAGGTAAATATTGGAGCATTACTATTAATCTCTGATTGTCCAATGACTAAGGATGGTATTAAAACGAAGAAGTCTGCTAAGTCGGTCTTCAAGAAATATACAGATATTCACATCGAGCTAGGAATTGAGGCAATGGCAGACATTGCTGACCGTGGTGAGAATATCAGACACTATCATTGGTAAAATTTTATAAAGGAATATGAAATGTTAAAGCAATTTTTTAATTTCTTCTCAAACGATCTTGCGATCGATTTAGGTACGGCAAATATTCTTGTTTACGCTAAAGATAGAGGGATCATTGTTAATGAACCTTCTGTTGTTGCTGTTCACCAAGGGTATAAAGGAACTGGATCAAAAGTTCTTGCTGTTGGTTCTGAAGCAAAGCAAATGCTTGGTCGTACACCTGGATCTATTCAAGCTATTCGTCCTATGAGAGATGGAGTAATCGCTGACTTTGAAGTGACAGGTGCGATGCTTAAGTACTTCATCCAAAAATCACTATCAGGTTCGAAGCTTGTTAAGCCAAGAATCATTATTTGTATTCCTTTTGGAATTACTCAGGTTGAAAAACGTGCAGTTAAAGAATCTGCTGAGCAAGCAGGTGCGCGTGAAGTATATTTAATTGAAGAGCCAATGGCCGCAGCAATCGGTGCTGGACTTCCAATTACTGAGCCTTCTGGAAATATGATCGTTGATATTGGTGGTGGAACGACTGAAGTTGCAGTCATTTCACTTGGTGGTATCGTTTACTCTCAATCTGAAAGAGTGGCCGGTGATAAATTTGATGAAGCAATTGCTTCATACATTAAGAAAAAATACTCATTATTAATTGGTGAAAGAACTGCAGAGCAAATCAAAATGTCGATTGGTAATGCATATCCATTTGATGATGAAGTAAGAACATATGAAGTTAAGGGACGTGACCTTGTAGCAGGTGCACCTAAGATTATCGAAGTTACTTCTGACGAAATCAGAGATGCTCTTTCTGATCCAATTGCAGAAGTTGTCGAAGCAATTAAAACTTCATTAGAAAAGACACCTCCTGAGCTAGCTGCCGATATCGTTGATAACGGAATTATTCTAGCTGGTGGTGGTTCACTTCTAGCGAACCTAGATGTTTTAATTAAAGAAAGAACTGGTCTTCCTGTAGCTCTTGCTGAAGATCCACTTACTTGTGTTGTTCGTGGATGTGGTAAGGCACTAGAGTCAATCGATCTTTTAAAACAAGTAGCGACTCTATCATAAGTCGAAGATAGGTTTACAATTGAATTCTAAAAATCTTTTTATCGAATTAGAGCTCTCTGATATAAAATTAAAAATCAGGGAGCTCATTGCCACTAAGAGTAAATTAAAAATTTGGACTAACTCACAGCAAGTTGCTTCTGTTGAGATTTATGCAATTGAAGAAGATACTCTAATTATTGATGATAATCACTCTCTTGATGGTGTTGTGATGGCGAACTTTAGTCTTCGCTATATGAGCTACTTTTTTAAGGGTATCGTTGATGGTGGTAAATTAAAAATCGATGGTAAAGTATATCGAAGTGAAAGAAGAGCAGATATGAGATTCAATGTTTCGTATATGACATCTTCATATCTCTACTTTGATGCCGTTGAAGAAGATCTGCCTTCTGCAGATAACGTTCTTCACTTCAATAAATCAAAAAATAAAGAAGATTCATTCATTAAAGATTTCTCTACATCGATGAGTGACTTTCCTGAATTAAGAGGTGCTAAGTTAATTGATATTTCAAGTAATGGTGCTTCCTTTGTTATGTCTCTTCAAGATTTCAAAAACTTTTCAAATAAGAAGTTCTCAATGGGGACTTTAGTTTTAGAAAAGAATTCGTATGATATCTCTAATATCCAAAAAGTTTACGATATCGATTATGTAAACTTTAGGCTCGATAATATTCCAATGAAGAAAATTGGTATTAAGTTTGAGAGTAATGGCGAGCTAGAGTCATATCTACAAGAGCTTGATGATAAATCAATAATTTTAACTTCACTTGATGAGGAATTTAATAAGTATATTAATCAAAAAATAGAGGAGTAGTTTATGTTGCGACCTCTTGGTGTGCTTTTTCTATTCTTAATTGCTTCATGTAGTGTGCTAAACGAGGATTTAAACGATCAGCTAACGGCATCAACTAATCAATATAAGCAATTAGAAGTAAGTGGCGAGTATCTTGTTGATACAATGTCTGGTTTTAATAAAAATCATGAATATGTTAGAAAGACACAAATCATCTCTCCAGTTAATAGAAGCAAGGTCTATGAAAAGACTATTGTCATATCTAAAAGAAAGAAGATCTCTAATGATCTTTTCTTCTTAGTACCAATTAAGTACGAATCAACATTTTACTTAAATAATGATGTCTACACTGTAAGTGGACAGGTTGACTTAAAAAGAAGAAAGATTCTCTATAATCTAAATTCGCCTGAGTATAAATGGTTGGGACAACGTGAGTACGCTGTACCTCAAGGAGTAAAAGCAATTTGTTTTTATTCATCGATTATTGAATGTGCAAAGGTATCAGGATTTATTAAGAAGGCCATAGAGAAAAAAAATGGTGACATGAATTTTCATATTCTTTGGGAGAGTTTTCCATATTTCCAAGAACAATACTTAAATATTCCTAAAGAAATCCTTTCTGAAGCAAGATTGAGTTTTGATGAATTTGATAAAAAAGGAAATTATCGCTTTCTTTTAGCTGCTGGCGGCCAGGAGCAAGTGTATATATTAAATAAAAACTTAGATGTTGTTGGTCACTACTGGGCATCCCAGGGCCTATCAAAAGAGTTGGTTAAATGAAGCTATTCTTAAAATCTTTTTTTACATTGTTTTTTGCAATCACAACGATATTTTTTGCCTTGAGATTAACTCCTGGCGATCCTGTCGAAAGATTACTTGGGCCTGAGGCCAAGGTAGAAGAGATTCAAAAGTATCGTGCTGAGCTTGGACTTGATAAAGGACTGGTTGAGCAATATGTAGACTTTGCAAAAGGAATCATCACTCTTGATCTAGGAAAGTCATTTTTTAAAAAAGAATCTGTCGTTACTCTTATTAAACAAAACTTACCACCAACGCTTGTGTTGGCCTTAATTTCAATTTTAATATCAACACCAATTGGAATTGGTATCGGTGTTATTTCTGCAATTAAGAAGTCGCAATTACCAGATACTGCCATACGTGTAATTACATTGACTCTGTTGTCATTTCCAATTTTCTCTTTGGCACCGCTGCTTGTTTTAGTTTTCTCAATTAAGCTTGGAATTTTTCCTGTTTCTCAGTGGGAATCTTTCATGCATATGGTAATTCCGGTGACGACATTAGTTCTTCCTTTATCATCTGTAATCGTAAGAGTAATGAGAAATAAGTATCTTGAAGAAGAATCACAGCTATGGGTTTTAGTGTTAAATGCAAAAGGACTTTCAAACTCGGCCATTGTTTATCGCTTGGTAAAGATTTGTATGCCGACGATTTTAAATGTCGTCGCAATTCAACTCTCTGTTGTCCTGGCCGGTACTGTTATTACTGAAACTATTTTTGATATTCCAGGACTAGGCTCTCTTTTATTTGAGGCCATTAACAATCGTGACTACCCGCTCGTTCAAGGGATAATCGCTTATTCAACAGTTATTTATATGCTTGTTTATGTATTAGTTGATTACTTAAATGAAAAAATTGATCCAAGGATAGGTTAGTGAGAAAGAAGAAAATAAATAATGAAATGATCTTCGGTGGCGTCATCCTTTCAATTTATATTGTATGGGCCTTGCTTTGGTTATTTATGAATGGTTTTAATTACACACCTTCAAGTATTATCTCTCATGAATTGTTTGCCCCTTTCTCACAAGATTATTTTTTAGGTACAGACATCAATGGAAGGAGCTTATTTAAGGTTCTTAGCGTTGGGCTTATTTATACAGTCGGGATTTCTCTTTTAATTAGTAGTAGTGCATGTGTCATTGGGATCGTTATAGGTTATCTATCTGCAATAAAAATTAAGTTTGTTTCTGAAGTAATGGATATGTTTACTAACTTAATCTTTATTTTTCCTAGTATTTTGCTCGCCATTTTAGTTATGTCCTTTTCAGGACAATCTTTTACGGGATTAGTACTATGTCTTATTTTTACATCATGGCCTGGCTACGCTCGTATTGCTCGAGGAGAGACAATGCGTGTCCTAAATTTAGGATATGTTGAAAGTGCAAGAGCAATTGGTGTAAGTGAATTTCGTTTATTCTATAAGTCAATTTTACCAAGTATTGTGCCAGTTATTTCCATTCACTTTGTTCTTGGAATAAGTGGAGTTATAATTAGTGAAGCTAGTTTAGGATTCCTTGGATTGGGAGCAAGTGAATACTCATGGGGAGCAATCCTTGCAATGGCAAAACTAGTGCTTTTAGAAGCACCTCATGTTGTAATCGTGACAAGCTTACTCATGACAGGTTTAATTATCTCTTTAAATCTCTTTGGTGATGGCCTTAGAGATTACTTAGACCCAAAACTTAAAGGTAAAGGCAAATAAATGAATAATATATTAGGTCAATTATTTATTACTGGTATCAGTGGTACGCAATTAACGACAGAAGAAGAAAACTTTATTCAAAAAGAAAATATTGGTGGAGTTATTCTTTTTAAACAAAACTATGAATCTCCTGCTCAACTAGCAGAGTTGATTAATAATATTCAATCGCTTCGTGATAACTATCCACTTTTCATCGCAACAGATCATGAGGGTGGACGAGTACAAAGATTTCGTGAAGGCTTTACTGTAATTCCTCCGATGTTAGACGTTGCTAAAACTGATTCACCAAAGCTATGCTTTGAAATTTCGCAATTGATGTCTAATGAGCTTTTAAGTTGTGGAGTGAATATAAACCTAGGGCCTGTTTGTGATATTTTCACAAACCCAAAAAATACAGTTATCGGTGATCGTGCATTCGGAGATAATGCTGATGATGTAACGAAATTTGTTTCTGCGATTATTCGTGGCCAACAAACTAGTGGGATTATGTCATGTGCGAAACACTTTCCTGGACATGGAGACACGTTAGAAGATTCACACTTTAAACTTCCAGTCGTTAATAAGTCTCTTGAAGAACTTAGGGAAAATGAATTTATTCCGTTTGTAAAAGCTGTTAAAGCAAGGGTTGATTTTGTTATGATGGCCCATTTGAAAGTGGATGCAATTGATCCAGATAATATTTGTACATTCTCTAAAAAGGCCTATGAATTAATTCGTGAGGAGTTGCGCTTTAAGAAAGTAATTATTTCTGATGATATGGAAATGAAGGCCATCTCTGACGAAATTACAATTGGGGAAGCAGCACTGAAAGCTCTTAGTGCCGGTGCCGATGTTATTGAATATCGTTCATTTGATGCTTGTCGAGAAGCATATAATTATGTGAAGCAGGCCCTTGAGGCCGGAGATATTGATAAAGTGGATATCTCACAAAAATATGAACGAGTTTTAGAGCTTAAGAAAAAATACCTATCAAATTACTCGCCTACTTATATTCCTGACGTCGCAGGTAAGGTGGGAACCAAAGAGAACTTATCTATTGTTGAGCAGGTTAATCAAGGTTAGCACATAGGGCCAATATTGCCTCTAACTGCTTGAAATCAATTATTTTTGATATTCTTATGTTATGACTAAAGGTCTCATAACTTCTTTATTGTTTTACATGTTTACGTTGCTCGTGGCATTCGATGCAAATGCGCAGAGCTATGCCAATTATTCAAAACGTGACCATGCAAACTTACTTGATGAATCTTGTAAAAAAGGAAACCAATCAAGTTGTTTTGAGCAAGGTCTTCTTTACCAAACGTTTACTGATAAGAGCTTTAAACAAGATGGTATAAACTACGCTGCCGAAGGGAAGAAGTTAATTACTAGTGCCTGTGATAATGGTGAGCAGAATGCTTGTGATTATAGAAAGGGTGCTGAGTTATTTGAGAGTTCACAGCTTCTAATGTGGGCCGGAATTATTCTTATAGGGATTGCCGTCTACATTGTGACGCAAATGATGTTTCAAGATAACGAATCATTTCAAGCGGCACAAAAACTAGAAGAAGGTGGCTCTAAGAAAGCCGATAACGTTAAGAAGCATGGTTTTGTTCTCCAATATTCTAGACCTTTCTTTAAACGCTATATCTCACCAATTGTTTCTTCGATGAAGAGCAAGAAGAAGATTAAAGAGAAGTATAAAAGAAAGTTAGCAAGTGCTGGACTAACAGAGGACATGACACCTGAAGACTTCTTTGCCTTTAAGTTATTTCTCATCATTGGTTTTCCAATTATGTTCTTAGCAGTAAGAGAATTTACTGAAGCTGATTGGAAGCTTTCGTTAATTCCTGTCATGGCCCTGGTTGGATTCTTATATCCTGATATTTGGATTAAAGGGAAAATTGAACAACGACAAAAAGATATTATTAATGGGATGCCATTCTCTGTTGATATGTTGGCCCTTTCTGTTGAAGCTGGACTGGATTTTATTGCTGCCATGACTAAAGTTGTGGATAAGGCGAAGCCAGGTCCGTTAACTCAAGAGTTCGAAATTCTTCTTAAAGAAATTAAAATCGGTGCAAGTCGTGCTGAGGCATTAAGAAATATGGCCTGGCGAGTGGACTTAATTCAAATATCTTCATTTTGTGCGACTTTAATTGCTGCTGACTCTGTTGGTGCTTCGATTGGACCAATTCTAAAAGCATTATCGATTGAGATCAGACAAAAGAAATCAGCTCAAATTGAAAAAGAAGGTGCCACTGCTGCCACGAAGATTTTATTTCCGATGATGGCCTTTATTGTTCCATCTGTTCTATTGATGATTTTTGCTCCTCTTGTTGTTGAGCTTGTAGGCGGGAAATAATGAAAATAACTTGTAATGGAATTGATATCTGTAAACAAGCGATTGTCGCAGACTCTTTTTATAAAAAGTTAAAAGGACTAATGTTTTCGGAAAGCATGGACGGATTTGATGGCATGATTTTCTATGGAACAAATGCAATTCATACATGCTTTATGAATTATAAAATCGATGTTGTGTTCTTTAATAGCAAGAACGAAATAAAGAAAATATACCGTGGATTAAAACCATGGAGACATACGCAAATTGTTTTCAGTGCTAGTCGTGTACTAGAGTTGGCCGAAGGACAGTTGCCTCAAGAGATTAAGGAAGGGGATACTCTAGAGTTATGTATAAATTAGTTGTTGTAGCTGGTAAGCTACGTGGACAAGAGTATATATTAGAGGAAGGGGAAAATACCCTAGGACGCTCAGAAGAATGTAGTGTTCACTTTCCTGTAAATGGTGTTTCAAAAAAACACTTATCAGTGACAGTTACTCAAGATGTTGCCTTTGTTAAAGATCTTGGCAGTTCAAATGGAACTTTTGTTAATGGTAAAGCTGTTAAGAGGGCCACTGTTAAAAATGGTGATAAAATAGCGCTTCCAGATTCAATTCTTCAAGTGGTCTTCGTTAAAGAGAAAAAGAAGATTATTAAGAAAAGGATCGAGGCCGTAGAAGAAGATGATGAACCAACATATATCACTGGTGGTGAAATGCCAGAGAATATCTTTGGTAAGATCATCTGGCTTTTCAAATATCGTTTAATGCCACTTGTTCATGGGATAAATGAAGAATATGAGTGGCGTGTGTTAACTGGTATTTTACTGGCAATCTTCGTTGTCGTTACCGTAACACTTACAATTTTCCCAGTTATGAAGACCTCTCAAAGTTTACTTCTTTTAGAAGTTGCTAAGCGTGGAGCTCACTATGCTGATGAAATTAAAAGACAAAATAGAGGCGCACTGGCGAGGAAAGATCTTGATCGTGTCGATACGAAGTTTATGGAACAAGGAAACAACGGCGTTGTTTCTTATGACCTATTTGATATCGATGGTCGAATTGTAAGGCCTCTCACAAAACTAAATATGTATATTGATGATCCTTTTTCTGTCCAAGTAAGAGAGTGGGCGGAAAGGACCATGAAAAATTCTGATGATCGTCCAATGGTAAGTCGTTTATCAAATGGTGAAATTGGGATTGGACAAAAGATTAAAGCAACTAATGTTAAAACAGGACAGCTTGATGTTGTCGGTGTAATTGCAATTAGGTTTAAGCCTTCATCAATTGCTGATGAAGCCTCGAAGAGTAGAGTGGCCTATCTCGAAGCACTTATTACTTCATTCATTGCTTCTATCGTCTTCTTTGCCATTGTCTATTATATGACGATTAGACACCTTGATGAAATGAAATTTCAAATTGAAGAGGCCCTAAGAGGAAATCGAAAGAATGTTGATAGTGAATACCTTTGGTCTGAAATTGATCCTTTAAGGTCATCGATAAACTCCATGATTCAACGAATTAGAGAGTTACAAAAGACTGATGATGAAATGAGCTTTGATGAAATGGAAAGTGATGAATCTTACGTTTCCAGCTTATACGAGTTCATGCAAGGGGCCCAAGGGGCAGTCCTTGTTTTAGATTCACAAAAGAATCTATCTCATATCAATACGCTTGCAGAGGATATCACGGCAATCAGAGGGAGTTCTTCTGAGGGAATGAGCCTCTTAGATGTGGCACGTGAAAAAGGATTTGCAGCTACTATTATTGAATTATGTGATGCCTCTGCAGATAACGGAGGAACGTCTCAGAAGGGTGAATATGAACTCTCTGGGCATTTTTATAATATTTTTGTTACGAGTTTAATAGGGCGAGATAATTTTGCTAAAGCGTTCTATGTTACACTAATTAAAGAGGACTAAATATAAATGGTTGCCGCAATTAGAATGACAAAGAATTTATCTTCCCCAGAGTCTTCTGGGCAATACCATCGTATTATTTGTATGACTGGTAAGAATAAAGGTATTTGTTATTACTTAAATGGTAATCGAATCGTTCTTGGTCGCTTAAGCTCAAACGATATTCAAATTCTTGATACTCAAGCTTCTCGTGAGCATATTGAATTAACACGTGTAAATAATGAATACACGCTAACAGATCTTAAGTCACAAAATGGTGTGATGGTGAATGACCTGAAGGTTACTCAACACAAGCTTAAGTCTGGAGATAAAATTATCGTTGGCTCGACTGTTTTCAAATATTCTTTTATCGAAGTGAAAGAAGAGAAGGCCCTCGTTGAATATGAAGACCCTGAAGAGGATGAAGAAGACGAGGAAGAAGAAGAGGAAGTAAAGAAGAAAGCAAAGCCTAAGAAAAAGAAAGGCCCTGCTACTCCTGAAGAGAAACGAAAGAAGTTGATCTATATAGCAGTTGCTGTCATGGGATTACTCTTTTTTATGGACGGGGACGAAACTAAGACCAAGAAGGCCAGTGTAAAAAAAGAAGGTAGTACAATTATCGATTCTTCAAATAGTAATACCGGTCGTAAGTATGTAGAGGACTTCGAAACACGAGAGAAAGTAGAAGCCTATATTCACCGTGGTAGACGTGAGGCGCGAGAAGGTAATTACTTTAGAGCTATGCAAGAGTTTAACTTAGCATTAACGCTCGATCCAAATGATGGGAATGCTGCCTATCACTTAAATATTGCAAAACAACGACTTGATGAAAAAATTAAAGATATGTTTGATCAAGCTACTAAGAATAAAGATTCTTTGAAGTATAATAGAGCGTTGGGAACGTACTGTGCGATCTATAAGCTTTTAATTGAATATAAGACAGATGAACGCTTTATCGAAGCTAAGAAAAACGTTGAAGATATGGCCGATAAATTAGGGATGAAAAAGAGTGATAATTACTGTTTCTAAACATGGAACGATTCTTAATCGTATTGAGATTAATGATCAAGTGATCATGGGGCAGAGCTCTAGTTTCCTAATTGGTCGATCTGATGAGGCCCACGTTCATTTAGATGATCCTCAGATTTCACGAAGACTCGCTAGTCTAAATTTTAACGGTGTAAGTTGGACACTCAACAAATTATCAACTTACGATACTGTCTTAGTTAATAATGCTCCCATGTTTCTTGAAGAGATTCCTGTCTCAAGCGGCTACTATCTTGTTTGTAATGACTATAAGGTTTTATTTGAAAGCCTTGAAGTCGAAGAGCAGGTCGCTCAAGATAGTCTTGAACCAGAATTACCGGAAGATAATTTTGAAAGTGTGGAACCAGAAGATTCACTAGTAGAGGAAGAGACTGCTATTATTGATGGCCCTGTCGAGAACTCATCTGATTTTGAAGAAGAGACTCAGGCCTTTGATGCTCCGGCGCAAGACTCTAGTGATGAAGCACAAGATGAATTCGGTGCATCTGAAAATATAGAAACCCAAGAAGGTGGCCTGGATGAATTCGGTCAGCAAGAAGATGCTTTTTCTGAAGGTTTCGATGAAAATTACGACGAAAACTATGATGAGAATTACGATGGTGGCTATGACGACAACTATGGTGATGAATCATACGATATTGATACATTAGATGATGATGTAGGCGATAAGACACAAGTCTTCTCGGGCTTTGCTAATTTTGTTCTTGAGCTCTTTGGTGAAGATGTTCCTTATGATCATTTTAACCTTGAGTTGCCGGAGACTTATATTGGACGTGATCCAAGTAAGTGTCAGATTGTTTTATCCGACCCTGAGGTATCTTCTGTTCATGCTGTCCTCAGAAAAAATAAGATCACATGTGTTTTAGAAGATTTACAATCTGCCAATGGGACTATTCTTAACGGTAAGAGAATTAATCAAAAAGAAATCACAAATGGTGATGAGTTCATTATAGGTTCGACAACTTTTACAGTTAAAATTGCAAGTGACTTTATAAAAAGTCAGCAAGATATGCTGATGCCTGTTGAAGATAACCAAGTTATTGAAGTCGAAGAAGTGGTTGAAGTATCAGAAGATGATGAAGATTTCGATGATCTCGAAATATCTGATATTCCAACGGCCAGTGAAGAAAAATCTATCATAAAGAGAATTCTTAATGACCCAGAAAAACGCAAGAAAGTATTAATTTATACTGTCGTATTACTTGGCGTCTATATGTTCTTATTTCCAGATAGTGGAGAGAAGCCAAAAGCAACAGCTAAAGATAAACAGGCAAAAGAGCAAAAGAAGAAACAGGTTGTAACTTCTGTCGATAAGAAGCTAACCAAAGAACAGCAGGAAAAAGCAGAGGCCCTCTATCAGTTAGCAACTCGTTATGCCAATGAGGGAAATGTTGCAGAAGCAATCACTGAGTTTGAAAGATTATTCTTGATAACTAAAGATTATAAACAGGCTCAAACGTTTTATCAGCTTGCCAAGGATAAGTATGCAGAGCTTGAAAAGGCTGAGCTTGAAAGACGTGCTGAAGAAAAGAGAAAGCTCATTCAAGCTAAGGTAAAGAATCTACTCGATAAAGCAACAGAGGCAGTTAAAGAGCGTAATGTCACTTTATCACGTGGGTTATTTCAACAAATTAAGGAACTTGATCCAAATAATTATGATGTTGCTAATCTTGAATTAGAGTTAGATTCTTATATCAAAGAAAAGAATCGAAAAGAACTTGAAGAAGCTCAAAAGAAAGCAGAAAGACAGCGCATGGTTGATGCACTCAAACCAGGAGAAACACTCTTTCTTCAAGAAGAGTGGTTTAAGGCCATTGGCGCTTTAGAGTTATTCATAAGTGAAAAGTCGATGGATGAAGACCTCATGAAGAAAGCAGTGGATATGCTTAAGAAGTCTCGTCATAATCTAAAGAATATTACTGGGCCATTACTCGGTAAGGCCCGTTCACTAAAAGAGGCCGAAGATCTTAAGGCTTCTTATGAAGTTTTTAAAGAAGTCTTGCGCTATAATCCTAATGAACTGGATGCCCAAAGTGAACTAGATGATATTAATGATACATTAACGAGAAGGGCGAGAAAGGTGTATCGACAGGGTCTAATTTCAGAGTCTCTTGGCTCTTTTGAAGATGCTCGTGAGAAGTTTCAAGAGGTGCAACAAATTTCACCAATTGATAACGAATACTACCTTAAGGCCAGTGAAAGGCTGAAAAATCTATGAGAGAAATTCAAAGCTTCTTTGCAAGAACACATCAGGGCCCTTATTTAAATCTGAATGAGGACAATACTTTCATTAATCTTAAACAAAAGATTTTTGGAGTTTTTGATGGCTTTGGCGGTTCGGGTATATCAGACCGAAACTTAGAAAGTGCCAAGAGGTCAATTGACTCATACTTTTCAAAATTATCAGGTGATCCGAATGCGACCATGCCGTATTTCTATTCACCGCAGTATGTGTTAGAGACTAATGCCTTAGTGAACGCAATGTTTATTGCACATAAGAATCTTCTCGATATCAATAAGACTAAGCCTCTCAATGATAAGGGGGGAGTTTCAGCTGCATTAACAATGTTGTCTGAAAATATTCTATCAATCGTTTCATGTGGTAATTGTTTAGTTCTCATGTATCGTGATGGAGACCTGTCGCTTGTTAATACTCCAGATTGTGTTACACAAATTTCAATCTCAGATAATTCACATCAAAAGAGTACCTTCCCACTAGTTGCATTGGGTTTATATGAGGATATCGCTCCAAAGATTTGGGAGCTAAATGTCGAACCAAATGATCGTATTATAGTCTTGAGCGATGGTGTCTACGGGAGCCTGAGTCTTCACGATATTAAGAGAATCATTCAAGAGTCTTCTCAAGATGAAGTTATTCAGATTGATAATCTTTTTGATGGGGCCAATCGTCGAGGTAATCTAGATAATCAGTCAGCTATTATCTATTCAATCATCTAGAAACATACCGTAATCATTAAAACTGTCTCTTGCTTAGCTGGATTTTTTGCGTAACAATATATTGAGGTTTTATATGAGTAAAAAGGTATTAGTTGCTGACGACAGTCAGACAATCCAAAAAGTAATAAATATTACATTCGCAAATCAAGATTTTGAAATTGTTTCAGCTCTTGATGAGTCAGAATTATTTTCAAAAAGTGATGATTTCGATCTTATCCTTCTCGACTTTGGTCTCTCTGATGATGGCTATAAATTAGGAGAAGAGACTCGTAAGAAATTTCCAACAACGCCTGTGTTAGCAATGCTAGGTACATTTGATATCGTTGACGAGAACAAATTACGCTCTAGTGGTTATTCAGATAAAGTTGTTAAGCCATTTGAGACGGAGAAATTTATTTCTCTTTGTAATGAGCTAATAGAAAGTGGTGTCTCTGAATCGGAAACATCAAATGAAACTTTTGAAGATGACCAAGAAGAAATTCAAGATAGTTTTGAGAGCAATGACCTAGAAGAAGATAATTTTTCTGGCTGGGACGTTGATAGCTCAATTGCTCAATCTGAAGAAGATAAAACACAAGAGTTTGATCTTACTGCTAATAATACATTTGATGGTGACTCTGAAGACTTAGATAATAACTTACAGTCTGAATTAGATGGCTGGGGCTTTGATCCAACAAATCTAAAGGGAAGTGATGTAACGAAAGAATTTGATACACTTCCACCTGTCATTGAGGGGCTTCCAGAAGCCAAGCAAGAAGAAGCATCTTCTTCTGTGTTGGACGTAAGTAATTATTTTGGAAACTTAGACGATGAATTGGGAGATGATTTTGATCTTCCAGGAGTAGATGAAGAGGAGTCTGAAGAGGTTTCTTTTGACGCACCTGAAGTCTCAAATGATATCGAAGACGATATCGAAGACGAGATCGAAGGTGAAATCGAAGAAGAAGCTGAAGAAGATAACTTCTTTGAAGCTTCGACTAATGACGACGACCAAGACTTTGAAGAAATTTCTGATGAGAACCTATGGGATGCAGATGCAGAGTCTACTGAGATATTTTCATCACCAGAAGAAGATGAGCATGAAATTAATCTTTCATCAGTCACACAAATGAATGATGACTTCTCGTTTGGTACTTCGACGACTGCATCAATCAATACTTCAACTTCAGCAGCTCCAGCGACAGCATCACCGGCCGTAGATGTTGAAGAGCTAAAAGCTGAACTTAGAAATGAAGTTGCTCCAATTATTGAAAAATATGCTCGTGAATATTGTGAGCAAAATATTGAAAAAATTATTTGGGAAATCGTTCCTGATCTTGCTGAAAATCTTATTAAGAAAGAGCTTAAAAATATTAGTAAGCAAGTTTTAACTTCAATTTCAGAATAGTTATTTAATAATGAGAGAGCCTGTATAGGCTTTCTCTATTTTTCCCTGCACTTCAATCAATGCTTCTCCAAAACTCCCAATACCTTTAAAAATACCCTCTATTACTGAGTCTTCGTCAATAATCTTAACTTCTTTGTTGAGGTGGTAACATCTTTCATTCCATTGATTGATAATCTCTTCTTCCGTAAGTCGGTTATTTAAAAAGTAATGATAGATTTCAAGTGGTAACTCTTTAAAATCGATATCACTTAACTCTTTTTCGGGTTTTAACACTCCATATGTTTCATGAGGAAGTCCTCCATAGTTAATTCCAATACCGACTATATAGTTGTCATCATCTTTATTAACTAAGATCCCCATAATTTTTTGACTCTCTTCATTGAAGATATCATTTGGCCATTTGAGAAGTAGCTTGTGCTCATTAAAATAGTTACTAAGCATTACAGCAACCTCAAGCGCCAATAGAGTTGGCTTCTCCTGTGCTTCTAATTTACAAGAGAAACAAAGACTATGTTGAAGATCTTCCCATTTATTATGTCGACGACCTCTTGCGGAAGTTTGTCGTTTAGCACTGACAAGTAATTGGTCATAATGGTGTGCTTCTTCAATGGCAATTGTTTGGGTCGATGGAATTTCTTCAAAATGTAGGTGTTTCATAGATTTTCTCATTATGTTATTATCGAACAATACTAATAAATTCAGAGGTATTCAATATGTCACTTATCGAACGTTCTACTCCAAGAGAAGTTAAATTTTCTATTAATATCAATCCATATGCAGCAGGCTCTGTTCTAGCTGAATTTGGTAATACTAAGGTTCATATCACAGCTTCAATTGAAGAAAGTGTTCCAAGATGGATGAAAGGAAGTGGGAAAGGATGGGTAACGGCCGAATACTCAATGCTACCAAGTTCAACTCATACAAGATCAAGAAGAGAACGTTCTAAAATTGGTGGCCGTACACAAGAAATTCAACGCTTAATTGGACGTAGCTTAAGAGCAATCGTTGATCTTGAAAAATTAGGTGAGCGTATGATCACTCTTGATTGTGATGTTATGGTTGCTGACGGTGGAACGAGAACAACTTCAATCTCTGGAAGTTTTATCGCTTTAGAGCTTGCTGTTCAAAGCTTAATTGCAAGTGGTGAGCTTACTGAAAGTCCAATTATAGAGCCTCTGGCGGCAATAAGCTGTGGAATTAATGATGAAGGAAAAATCATTGCTGATTTAAACTACGAAGAAGATTCAAGCTGTCATACAGATATGAATATTGTAATGACTGAGTCTGGAAAGTTTATTGAAGTTCAAGGAACGGCAGAAGGACAAGCTTTCTCAAGAGACCAAATGGATGCACTAATGGATTGTGCGGCCGAGTCTTTAAAAGTTGTTTTTGAAAAACAAAAAGAAGCGTTAGGACAATAATGAAAGAATTTATCTTAGCAACTGGAAACGCCCATAAGGCGCAAGAGTTTGCTGTTTTATTCAAAGAAACCAATCTTACAATTAATGCAGCAGCTGCAAAATTAGATGTTGTGGAAGATGGAAATACTTTTCAAGAGAATGCTCTTAAAAAAGCACAAGCTTACTACGATGAGTTTAAAATTCCTGTCGTCGCAGATGATTCAGGGATCACTGTTGAAGCGCTTCCTCAGGAACTAGGAATCTATTCTGCACGTTTTGGCGGGGAAGGCCTAGCTGATCGTCAAAGGGCCGAGTTGCTATTGGAGAAGCTAAAAGGTGAACAAAACCGAAATGCTTACTTTACTTGTGTCCTGTGTTTTTATTTATCCCCAGAGGAAATATATTTTTTTGAGGGGCGCATGGAAGGCGAGATTTCAGATAGTTACATTGGCGAAGGTGGCTTTGGTTATGACCCTGTGTTTTGCCCAAAAGCCTTTCCTGATCAGACTGTAGCGCAATTAGAAGAGTGGAAGAATGAAAATTCTCACAGGGCCAAGGCCGTCTCAGCTGCTATAAAGTTTTTTCAAGAACTTTAAAAAGGTTTAATTTCTGGGTTGCCAAAAAGGTTAAGATCACTTATAAATAGCCTACCCAAAATTTCAATGTCGGAGTATAGCGCAGTTTGGTAGCGCACTTGCTTTGGGAGCAAGGGGTCGCAGGTTCAAATCCTGCTACTCCGACCATTTTTAAAATCCCTTTCTATTTTCTTTTATCTTTCGGTGACTCAAGAACAACGTATGTTGATATTGAATTTACTTGTGGAAGTGTTCCAAGAACTTCTGTGTGAAAGGTCTTATAAGAAACAAGGTCAGTTGTCTCAATTCTTAAAATATATTCAAAGCTTCCTGTAACGTTGTGGCATTCGATGACTTCTGGTGACTCAGCAATGGCCATCTCAAAATCTTTTTGTGACTTCTTTGTGTGAACGGAGAGGCCAACAGTTATATAGGCCGTAAAACTTGTCCCAAGTTTGGCGCGGTTAATTCTTGCGCGATAACCCGTGATGACCTTTGACTTCTCAAGTTCTTGAACTCGTCTAAGGCAGGCCGAAGGTGAAAGGCCTACAATTTCAGCTAAATCAGAATTACTGATTCTTCCGTCATTTTCTAATTCTTGCAATATTCTTTCGTCAATCGTGTCTATTTTCTTCATATATTGCAAATTATCGCTTAATTGTATGGTTCTTTGCAATAAATTTATTCTGAAAATAGAGTAAACTGTGCTCCATGAGCACGACAAATCTATATCCTCTATTAGCCTTTGCCTTTGTTTCCGCTATTACACCGGGACCAAATAATATTCTCTTAATGTCTTCTGGGGCCAATCACGGTTTTAGAAAAACCATCCCTCATATGCTTGGGGTTTATTTTGGTTTTATCTTTATGATCGCTGTCATCGGTTTTGGAGTCGCTGATATTTTTGAAACCTACCCAGGAATTCAAAAAATTATGCAAATGGCATGCGGGACTTACTTAGCATTATTAGCTTTTAAAATTGCATTTAGTTCATTTGCTAAAGAAGAGGCCCAAATTAAAAAACCCATGTCTTTTATTGAAGCGGCAATGTTTCAATGGATTAATCCAAAGGCGTGGACGATGGCACTTTCAGCAGTGGCCATTTATACAAATGGCAATACATTAGGTGTTGTTGCCGTCATTCTTGCTTATAGCCTTGTTGATATTCCTGCGATCTCTGTTTGGGTATTTGCTGGATTAAGGCTTAAGTCGTTTCTTGAAAAAGGATATCGTTTGGCCATCTTTAATATTATCTTGGCCTTACTTTTATTTGGTTCTCTTTTTCCAGTCTTAGTTTTGAAATAAGGTAGAGGAATAAATTCCTCTACTTCTTATTTTGAAATTTTATTTGGATTATCAGAAGCCTTAGTAAAGTTTTCACCAAGCTTTTTAGGTTGAACTTTTTGAACTGGAAGTTCAGCATGAGCAATCTCAGTGTTGAAGTCTTCTGGAAGTTCAATCATTGTCTTACCTGTGAGTAGAACCTTTGAAACTTTCTTTACAAAGAAGTCAAAAATTTCTGAATCAATCTTTTTTCCAACGGTTCTTTTCATTATCTCTAGGGCATCTTCAATTGGAAGTGCCTGTGAATAAGATCGTTTCGTTGTGATAGCGTCGAAGAAATCTGCGATAGAAACAACTTTTGAAAAGATATGATGATCTTCGCCTTTGATTCCTTTTGGATAACCTGAGCCATCAATATTTTCATGATGTTCCACGATAACTTTTTCTATCGTCTCTTTCTTAAGGCCTGGGAACTCTGGGTTTGCTTCTCGAAATAATTCAACACCGAGTTCTGGATGTTTTTTAATTTCAGCAAATTCTTCATCTGTAAGATTACCTGTCTTATTTAAAATTTCTGTGGAAATTTTTGTCTTACCAAGATCGTGAAGAAGTCCGCCAAGTCCAATCGCAACAAGGTCCGCTTCACTGGCCTTAGGTTTTAGTTGTTTATAAATAAGAACACTGTACATACTCACATTAATAGAGTGGTCATACGTATAGAAGTCGTGAAAAGATAAATCCCCAATAAGTTTTTTTAGACTATTGATATCATAATCCTTAATTACATCGACCATGGCCTTCATTGAGTCATGGCAACCATCGAGTGCTTCGCCAAGAATTTCTGTATTGAATTCTTTCCCAGGGTTAAAAATATCATCTAGATGTTTGACCGCAGAATCTTTGATAACAGATACCTTATCAATAGATTCTATGCTTTCATCTTCGGCCAGTGACTTTAGATAAAGTCCTCGTTCTGATTCGAGAACATGGATCCTCTGATACTTTTTAAAACCTTCAATATCTTCATCGTTAAGCACTTCACCGGGGCGTACTATTTTGACGTAGTGATCCTTTCCTTTGACCGTGGAAGAGTTGATGTAGATATTGTATAGAAGCGGCTTTTCTCGCACAACGAGGTGAAAGTCGATCGTAAAATAAACTGTTTTTGAGTTGCTATCCATTGCACATTTATCGGCATAATTGGTGTTCAGGTAAAGTGCTGGTACGAAATACGTACAAGTAAATATATTGTGTTAGTTCTTGTTAGGATTTACACAAGGTAAGTTGTTGATTTCACATTTCTTATTTAGCGGAACTGAAATTTTAAAAGTGTACGATTAGGTGCTTAAAATGGTACATTAAGGCCTACACAACACACATTATAGAGATAAATTGACGGAGTGAATCAAAGTGCAACTGAAAAGACTAATTATCCAGGGCTTTAAATCCTTTAAAGATCGTACAATTATTAACTTTGACGATGGTATTACGGGGATCGTTGGGCCAAACGGATGTGGTAAATCGAATATTGTTGATGCCTTATTTTGGATTATGGGCGAGCAATCAGCTAAACACCTAAGAGGGAATTCAATGAAGGACCTTATCTTTGCTGGTTCTTCAAAATATAATCCTGCTGCATGGGCAGAAGCAACACTCGTTCTTGAAAACACAAATGGAAAGCATATTCATATTGGTGGGAAAGTTGCTAACCCTTCTGAGATTCAACTAACAAGAAAGCTATATAGAAACGGTGATACAGAATATCGTATCAACGGAGAACCAGCTCGTCTGAAAGATATTCAAGAAGTATTTATGGATACAGGTGCTGGTGCAAAATCATATTCAATTATCGCACAGGGTGAGATCAACAGGCTTGTTCAAGCAAAGCCAGTTGAGCGCCGTACTATGATTGAAGAGGTTGCTGGTATTACGAAATTTAAAGTTCGTAAGAAAGAATCAATGAGAAAAATTGATGCTACTGAGCAAAACCTTAATCGTCTGAATGATCTTACGATTGAAATTGAAAAGAATTTAAAATCTCTACAAAAACAAGCTGAGAAGGCCGAAAGAGCTCGTACGCTTAAGGATAGAATCAAACGCACTGAAATCTCTGTTGTTGCACATAAAGTATTTGAAGATCTTCGCGAACTTCGCGATGGAAGCACTGAGCTTCTTGAAAAGAAGTCCAATCTTGAAGAGTGGAGTATGAAGAAAGACTCTCTTGAAATCTCTCTTGAAGAAGAGCGTTTTGAAAGAGAAGAGAAAACTGCAAGAATCGATGAGTCTCAAAAAGAAAGAAATGAAGTATCAAATAAATTAGCTGCTGCTGAAGAAAGGCTGAATGCACTTTGTAAGTCTTTAACTGATAAAGAAGAGCAACTAGAGCAAAGACAGAAAGAAATTGATGAATTGGCCCAAGAGATCGAAGAGAGACTTCTTAAGAAAGAAGAAATTGAAACTGAGATCAACGATGTCATCACTTCTTCAAAAGAAGATTATGACTATGAAGCAGCAAGTGAGAAGCTTGAAACGCTTAAGTCTGAGCTAGAAGATAGACAAGCTCAAATTAGTGAGCTTGAAGAAGAACTATCAATTAAGAAAGAAGAGCTTGTGAAAATGGATCAACAAGCTTTCCAAAATAATTCTAAACTTGAAGAATACGCTGCAACTCTTCAAGACCTTGCAACAGAAATTGAAGCAATCGAGAAGCAATACTCAGGTGTTTCAAGTGAACTTGCAAAGGAAAGAGATGATGTTATGGCCGCTAAGAATTTAGTGGAGGAATTAACGGAGTCTGAATTAACTCTTAAGGAGACAGTTAACGAACTTACACAAAAAGATCGTGACCTTGAATCTGAACTTAAGAACTTAACAAAAGAACAAATTACTAAGCAATCAAGACTTTCTTCACTAAAAGAAATTCGCTCTTCTCTTGAGGGTGCGAAGGAAGGTGTTTCTAAGTTTCTAAGTGAAGTAGATTCTGATAAGTACACTGTTCTTGGTAATATTATTAAGTGTGATGACAAGTATACAAAAGCTGTAACAGCTCTATTAGGAGAGTTCCTCGAATCTCTTGTTACTTCAGAGAGTGATTTATCACTTCTTAAAAATTGGGTAACTGAGAATGATGAAAATGCTCTTGAAATCTTACTTGCTGATAAGTCTGCAGATATTATCTCTGCTGAAGCACGTGAAAGAATTCAAGTTAAACTTGGTTCAGAGCTAATTACTCTAAGTGATATTATTGAACTTCCTGAAGAGTATAAAGCTAAACTAACTCCATATTTATCGAGTCTATTTATTGTTGAGACTCTTGATGTTGATAAAGTTGTTTCACTTGAGAGCTCAATCTCATTTGGTGGAATCTCGGATATTAGTGGAAATATTCAAGTACGTAATCGTCAAAATGCAACAGTCCTTCATGTTAAAGGATCTGGTGAGCAGGGACAGAGTGCAATTGAGAGAAATAATACAATTGAAGCACTTGAAAATGAATTAGTAAGCCTTAATGAAAAAGTTGCTAATCTTGAAGAAGAGGTTACAGCTTCAAATGAGTTACTAAGAAATAAAGTTGCTGAACTTGAAGATTCACGCCTTTCTCTAAGTGAAGCTCGTGCTGATTATGCAGCTAAGAACTCTGCACTTGAGTCTAAACTTGCTTCAATGGAGTCGGGAAATACAAGACTTGATATCTTAAAGAACCGTAAAGATGAGACATCTAAGCTTAGACTAGCAATTCTTGAAAAAGAAGAGTCATTCAATAAGGACAAGTCGGAAGTTGAAGAGGCCATTGCTGATATTAGTGAAAGAGTTCAAGACCTACGCGATAGCTATAATGAAATGAATGAAGTTTATGAAGCTGATCGTGAAGTATATGTTTCAAAACAAGTTGAAGCAAAAACTTTTGAACAGCGAGTGACTTCACTACGCTCTCAATCTGAAGATATTGAAAAGCAAATCGAAAAACAAAACCTTCGTAAAGAATCAAATACAGAGCTTATCACTAAGTTAGAAGGTGAGCTTGAGAATATGCAAGTTGAGATTGAAGAGCTTGAAATTTCAAATAATGAAAAAGCAGATATCCTTGCAAGTAAAGATGAAGTTCTAAGCATAATGAAGGATGAGTTCTCTGAGCTTCTACTTGCAATGCAAGAAAGAGAAGACCAAGTTAAGGAACTATCTAAGAATATCAATAAGGCAGATAAAGAAGTTGCTGAAAAAGAAGTACGTCTTGAAAGATGCCTGAACGAAGAAGAAGAAAACGTTCGTAATATCTTTGAGAAGTATCGTGTTGATCTTCGCGAATCGATTGGACGCTACCTTGAGTACGCTGAAACAGATTTTGAAAAGCTTAATGATGTTTCAACAATGTACTTTATGGAAACAGAGAATGGTCCAAAAGAAATTGAAAAAGAATCATATGAATTTGTTCGCAAGTACGGCCAAGACCTTAAGGATCAAGGCTTTAAGCTTAAGAACTATAAGTCTGAATTTGGTCGCCTAGGTGAAATCAACTGGCAAGCGATTGAAGACTACGATAGACAAAAGCTTCGTTATGACTTCCTAAAAGTTCAAGAAGTTGAATTAAGAAAGTCTCTTGAGGATCTTCAGAATGCAATCAATCACATCGATGAGAAATCAAAAGAAAGATTTAAAGTTGCTTTTGAAGAAGTTGATACGAGATTTAGAAAAGTTTTCCCAATTATCTTTGGTGGAGGGGAAGCTCGTCTTGAAATCGTTGGTGATATTGATGATGCTGAATGTGGAGTTGATATTATCGCTAAGCCGCCAGGGAAGAAAATGCAGAATATTAACCTAATGTCTGGTGGTGAAAAGGCCATGACTGCGGTTTCTCTAATCTTCTCGATCTTCCTAGTTAAGCCATCACCATTCTGTCTACTGGATGAGGTTGATGCTCCTCTTGATGATGCCAACGTTGGACGTTTTAATGAACTTCTTCGTGAAATGAGTGCTGAATCACAGTTTATTCTTATTACACATAATAAGAAAACAATGGAGCTAAATGATACACTATATGGTGTAACAATGCAGGAGCCTGGTGTTTCGAAGGCAGTTTCGGTACAATTACAGTAATGAAAAAACTACTACCACTTTTAATGATTTCTAATATGGCCTTGGGTTTTGTCCCAAGGTCTTTTTCGACTGAGTATAAGCAAATTGTAAAAAATCAACTGACAGGAACTCCAAAAGAGTCGACTGGAAAATTTGATTATGAGTACCCTGGTAAGCTTAGGCTTGAACAAAAGGGATCAGATGCACTTGTTTATGTCACAAATGAGAAAACAACTTGGATCAAAAGAGATGGCTTCATGCCAGGAGATCCAGCAGAAGTAATTATTCATAAGGGTAGCGATAAAGGCCTATCTAATTTCTTTGACCTTTTAAAGAGTGGCCTAAAATCAAATAAGAATTATAAAGTTAAAGATGGAGCAAGTTATAGTGTTCTTATCTTTACTGAGACTTCTGTAAAATCAACTGGTGTTGTTGAAACAAAGCTAACTTTTAAGGGAAAGAAAGAATTCTCTAATATAGCTTCAATTGATATTAATTACGCTGATGGGAAGGTTGTTAAGCTTGAGCTTAGCAACGTTAAGAATGAAAGCTTTAAGACAAAGCACTTCATCCTTAACGTTCCAAAGAATGCTAATGTGTCATATCAATAAAACCGCCACGGAAGAAGTTTTCTTTCAACGTTAACGGCTCATTACTTAGAAGACGAGAGTAAATAAGGTAGTTTCTAGCGACTAGTTTTACATACTTTCTCGTTTCTTTATAAGGAATCTCTTCAATAAACTCTAAGTCCGGAAGGATAATACGACTTCGCCAACGACGAATTGGTGTTCCGCCTGCATTGTAGCTTGCGACAAAATCGATAAAATTATTATTTCTTCTCTTCATAAGCTCATTTAATAAAAGGCTAGAGAAGGTAATGTTGATATTAGGATTATATAAATCTTCATATCCTTCGTATGGAATTTTATAGCGACGAGAAAGTCTCTTTCCTTGCTCTGGAATTAGTTGAAGCAGTCCAAATGCATCAGCTGGAGAGCGTGCATATTGGTTAAATGCTGATTCTTGACGTGCAATACTCATAAGTAGTGGAGTTGTTACCGTTTTAGAGCGATTGTTTTCTAAAAATTCTTTTTTAAATGCCAAAGGAAAGGCAAATTGTGGATCCTCTTTTAAGATCTTCTCTTGTATCTTCGAGTCCTCTCTAAAGAATTTAAAGATCATAATATTGTAGTATTTAGCAGCATAAAGATCACTAAAGCTGACTTTGTCATTACTATCAATAATCTTTTTAGCGAGGTCCGTGTTTCCTAGATAAACTGCCCAAGCGAGTTCATCAATTGAGATATCGAACTTTTCTCGATAATCAATATGCTTAAGCTTAGTATGATTCATATGTGCTATCTGCCCATAGTAACCAAACTGATCTTCTTTTTGAATTCTGAGAAGTAGTTTTTGTGCTTCATCAAAACGATTTAACTTTTTTAGGCCAACAAACTTCCAGTAGAGAAAACGATAGTTCGGTTCATCGCTATTTTTTTCTTCAAAGCGATCAAACCACTTTATCATCTCTTCATAATTACCGGCCTTGTAATTTGTCCAAGCAACGTTCCAGACAATACTTTCAAGGTGCTCATGCTTCCCTTCTACTGCAGCATAGGCTTTCTTGTAGAACTTAATCGAACGATCATATTTTCTAAGATCTTCAAAAATTCCACCTATCGTATAATAAGTCGTAACGACATACTCTTTTGGAACCTCTTTAAATAATAAGAGATTTCTTAAAACACGTACTGCTCTTTGAAGCTTGTCTTCCGTCCAATAAATTCGCGCAAGTCTAATTGTGTACTCGGCATGTCTTTCTTTTAGCTCTTGGCTTTCTCGATTCTTTTGTAAGTAGAGAACAAGGCCTCTGATATTATCTCTAAAGCTGTCGTTCTTTCTTTCTCTTTTGTAAGAGTTTGCCAATCTAAACCACGCCTCGACCTTATCCTCTTTAAGAGTGTCTTTATCGCGAATAATTTTTCGGTAGAATTCACGGGCCTTAACGAATTGGCGATCTTGTTCAAAGCTTTTGGCCACATCTAAGTAGTTTTCACGCTGTGGCTCTTTCATATAGCGAGGTGAAACATCAATGAGTTTTTGATAGATGCGTTCTTGCTGCTGACTACCATCTTCAAATTTTTTCATGGCATCAAGTAAGAGCCTCTCAACTTCACCCTTTGTATTTAGATAGTCGACTTTATTTAAGACAGCACTAGCATAGACATCTGTGTAGTAAGTTTTTGAAATAATTGCATCAATTAGCTCTTCTCTTGCCCAGTAGGGATAGGCTTCAGTATTTTTATACTCTTCACTTAACTCCTGAATGCTCTTTGTACAATTCTTGTGATAATTGGAACGTAACCATGGAGCGAGAGGGAATTGCGTATGAAGAAACCTTTGGTACTCATCACAACTAACGGAATTATTCTTACTAATTTTAGAAAGTAAATTCGTTAGAGCACCATCTTGTGGTTTGGTTTTAGGAGGTCTTGTTAAATTTGTACAAGACAAGGCCAAAATAAATGTAGTTAGTAAGGTAAATCTCATTAACTACTAGGATAGGCCTTTAAGTAACTTCCTTCAAGTGTCTGAAAATAGGCATTTCTGTTCCTAAAAAAATTACATAAGGCATTGAAAAAACGTCGGTTTAACACTATAAGTAGCTACTTTAGCTATACATGGAGAATTATATGTCTGAGATTTCATCTCAAGTTAACCAAAAATTTAATGACCGCACGGTTTATTTTACTTCACTAGGGTGTTCAAAGAACCTCGTTGATGCACAGGTTATGCTCGGGCATATGGGACTTAATGGTTTTAAAGTTGTAACAGAGCCTCAAGATTCTGAGGTTATTGTTGTTAATACTTGCTCATTTATTGAAGCTGCTAAGCAAGAATCTATTGAGATGATTCTTGATCTTGCAGACTATAAAGATGAGGAAGTTGGTAATTGTAAGGCACTGGTTGTTTCTGGTTGTATGGCCCAGAGATATTCAGATGAACTTGAAAAGAGTCTACCAGAAGTTGATATGTTTATTGGTACAGGTGAGTACAATAAGATTGTTCCTCTTTTAACTGCACTTGAAAATAATAAGCTAGAGAAGAAGTCATTTGTTGAAGTTCCAAGGTTCATTCACACGGAATTTGATCCAAGGCTAAACACTTCTCCATTCTATACAGCATGGCTAAAGATCTCTGAAGGCTGTAATAGAAATTGTACTTTCTGTATTATTCCAACTCTTCGTGGACGTCTTAGATCACGTACCGTTGAGTCTCTTGTTGAAGAAGCAAAACACCTTTCTTCTACAGGTGTTAGAGAGTTAAATCTAATTTCACAAGATCTATCTGATTACGGTGTTGATCTTAGTGATGAAAATAACCTATTCGAACTCCTATCAGGTCTTGAGACTGTTGATGGGGTTGATTGGGTACGTCTATTTTATTTCTACCCAGACGAACTTACTGATGAAGTTATTGAAAAAATGGCAACATCTTCAAAAGTTTGTAAGTATCTTGACATGCCAGTTCAACACTTCTCGGACTACGTTCTAAAGCGTATGAACAGAAAGATTACTGGTGAAAAAATTATGGAGCGTATCACAAAGCTTCGTGAAAGAATCCCTGGAATCGTTCTTAGAACTTCAATCATCGTTGGATTCCCTGGTGAGTCTGAAGAGGATTTTGAAAAACTGCTTGAAGGTATTAAGCAAGCTCGCTTCAATCACCTTGGTATCTTTAGATACTCAGATGAAGAAGGAACACCAGCTTACCGTCTAAAAGATAAGAATTCACAAGAAGTTATCGATGAGCGTTTTGATCGTCTTTATGAAGTTCAAAAAGAAATTGCAAGAGAGCTTAATCAAGAATTCTTAGGACAAACGGTAGAAGTTCTCGTTGAAGGTACACACGAAGATACAGATCTACTGATCGTAGGTCGCCACTTTGGTCAGGCTCCTGATATCGACGGTAAGGTAATTATCAATGACTTAAATGAGAGAGATTTAAAAATCGGTGACCTCGTTAAAGTTGAGATCACCGACGTATTAGATTTTGATTTAGTTGGACGTGTGATTTAGCCTTACTAAGGCTCTTCTTCCCAGTCGTTGTAAGGAAATGGTATTAGCTGACGTCCAGTAATTGCCGTTCCTGCTCCAAAGGTTGCGTGAAGCGGACGTGTGAGCTGAACAGCATTTGAGTAAACTCTTTTTACGATATAAGTTTGTCCACCAATAATAACATTCATACCAGAGTAGAGTTGACTTGATGATACTGTATAGAAGTAGAGTGAACCAACTGAGCCATTTCCTGTCGTAATAGCAGTATATGAGTTTCCTAAGGTTGGTGCAGAAGCATCTGTACAAGCAGAGTAGTTTGTTGAGTTAGTGTAATCATCCCAGTCACTAAACTCATTTAGTGGTTCATCAAAGACATCCATGTTTGTTCCTTCATCCATGCTCGCAATAGTAACTTTATCAAGATTATTCATCTCATAGTTATTATCCCAATCTCTAATGTGTAAGTTGATTCTAGCCTGAGTAACTGAGAATTCATCGAGACAAGAGAAAGTATAGTAAGGCTGTGCCCCCATAAATGGATCAAGAATTTGGTTCGGATCACTTGAAAGGCTTGCACTTTCCGCGTGACGCTTTATACCCTCTGAATAGTATTCGGTGTTATTTACTGAGTTATAACAAGAGTTTTCATGTGCAAATGAAGCAATTGATCGGTTTGATCTAGCACCTCGTTTTTGAGGAGTTTTTAAAACACTTTCATAATTTGCTCCACTAAATGCCTGGATAACAGTTGAACTAAAACCGTCTGCGAGTTCTTCAGTGTTAAATACATCCTCAATAGCACCTTTTCTACATAAGAATGCATTCCCTTCACACTGATGTTCTAAAACTTCGACAGTATTTCTATAATATGCTGGATCGCCTGTGTCAGCGTTTGCTTCTGTGTAAGTATAAACAAGCTCTGCATATTCGAAAGAACCATTGTCACAATTTAAATCATGATACTTACCTGAACATAGGTCATCAAGTTCTCCTCCGAACGGAACACCATTGATATAGATTCCATCTGCATAGTAAGTACTTGCAGGTGTTGCTCCTCCTAGTCCATCAGTAGCTGTATTGTCGGCTGGAGCTACACCCGCTGCATCTGTAGAGGTTCCTGTTACTACTTGTACAATATAGCGAGCAGCTGCACTGTAAGCAATGTCTGAAGTTGAACTACGAGTCATCATTGGTCTTTTTTTGTAAAAGTAAAACGGCTTATAGCGAATACTATGACAAATACCTGGGCCTACATTTGCTTGTAGTTTAAGTTCTCTAAAGTAAATATTGTTCTCACCAATATCGACAAAACAATCAATATCAATAACATCTTCAACATCTGATGCTAGGGCCCTTGGGTTACTGATAATATCTCTTTTCTTAATGCGACACTTATTAAAGAAGTTATCTTCACCATCCTTATGAGTGAAAAATTTTGGTGTGTTTTCTACTTCAACAGCAACTTCAAAATAATCTTCGATTAACAGATCGAATGATGCTGAGAAACTACCAAGGATATTTTGTGCAGTTACAGTATATGTCTTAGACGAAGCTGCAATTTCAGGAGTACCGATAATATCACCTGTCTCTTCATCTAAAGATAAACCTGGAGGAAGTTCTGGGCTTACGCTATATGCAATATCTTCTCCCTTTGGAAGTGTGGATTTAATTACTGAATCAATGCCACGATGTAGTTCAAATGTCGTTAGTGTTTGAAAATCACTGATTGTCGCTCCATTTGCACTGTATGGTCTTACAGATGAGAAAGCTTCTCCTGGAAGTGTCATCGTGATCGGTACACCGTTTGTACTTTGTAAAAGAGCTGTATTGTCACTACTATTGATTTGCGATGCAACGAGATTTGCTCGACCCGTATTCGTGAGAATATCCATTCCACTAACAAGTGAAGATACGTCAGTAAATGTTGCTCTCATTACTGGAGTCCAAACCTCATTAAGTATGTATGCCGTTGCGTTACTACAATCTTCAAGTGCATTATTAGATGCAATAAAGTCTTCACTAGAGTTAGTGTCGTTAATGTTCTTCGTTTGGTTAACAAAGATGATATTAGCAAGTCCTGCATCTGTTGGATTTCCAGTAACAACTGCGCGAGCAAATTTATCTGTTGGTGCAGCTGGAAATCTCATACACAGAGCTGGTCTTGTTTCTAGGTAAGTCGGAGTAAAGGCAGCAGTGGAGTTTAAAGACATAATGTGAGTAAGAGATACTGGAGTTGTTTGTATAACAGCTTCTTCATCTAAAAAGTTCTTATAATTATCAACTGAGATATCTTTTACAAACTCACCACTGATAACTTGAACAATTAGGTATTTCTCATTTCCATCAATATTCAAAATTCTTTTGATAATACCTTTTGCGCCATTGCTAAGTGGCGGAAGTGTTGCTGCAGAAATTTCTTGTCCTTCAGTAAAATTCGAAGTTGTTTGAACAAGATTTTTTACTTTAAACGCAACAAGTTGAGAGTAAGATAAATCTTCTGGGGGATTGATTATGCCAATATCAATTTTAAACGTTCTTGTCGAAATATCATTTTTAACTGTAACAGTGTATTCAATTGGTGATTGGTAACTATGATCTGTCCCACCAGAAGTATCAATAATATATCCAAATAACGGGCTATCTACATTTTTTACAAGTCTTAATGTCGAAGGCAAGTCTGGTGTAATTGAAATATCAGTACTGTTTATATAACCAATATGTTCAGCTGCAGCTTCAGTTGTATCGTTAATCAATCTTAAATTGATATTTGAATCGGGTTGGAAAAAGTATTTTACCTTACTGATTACCCCTTCGCTATTTGAAAATGGGAAAGCATTATCAATTAGATCTCCAGGGTATAGAGAGCCAGAAGTAAGAGTACCGTAAATATTGTTACTAGCATCTTTGTATGTGATTGTTCCTGTTGCACCGTTTTCAGTTGTAAATGTTTCACTTGTTAATCCGTTTGTGAGAAATCCGCTATTATCATCTAGCTTAAACCCGACAAAAACAGGACCTATAAAAGGAAATGCAACAGTATTTGTATTTGTTCCATCGTAATTATAATAGCATGTTCCAGCATTTAGATAAACGTCTCCAATAGTTGGAGTCGCTGGAGGAGTCGTTCCAATACCTGTACCAGTACAGTTGAAAGACTGTTGCGTCTCAAAAGTAAGTCTTTCAGGAATAGGAGCTTGAATTGTAACTCTTGGTTGTGAAGTTGTTGTTAATGTTAGGGCCGTTTCCGTTGAAGGGCTGTAAAAATTGAAATTAATTGGTGCAAGTGTGAAGCTTCTAAGAGGTGAAACTGCACTATTTGTTATTTTAATAAGACCAGTTTGATTACTGGCCGTAAAATGAGCAGCATAAGTTGTCATGATATCAGAACCAAAGTTAAAACCAGGGTTTGAAATTGGATCTAAAAAATTATTTTTAGATGCATTAGATAGAGTAAATACACCTTCATTTTCTTTGATATTGTAATCACCAAACTCACCATCTGGTGTTATGAATTCAACAACGTTTTTACCCCCTGTTGAATTGGCTAAGCTAGAGTCACCAGTGATAAAAATATAATTGCTCGCATTGTCGTAAAAAACAGAAGTTGGGTCTGTAATTTTATCTCCATCAATCTCATTACCATTTTCATCGATAAAGTCACTCGGTGGATTAACCACTTCTCCAACAGAGCTTGATGCATCATCACTGCTTGCGCCATCTTCTTTAAACTTCGTTAAGCTATCTGGCACACATGAAGTTGCGATGAGCAGAAGGATTAATATTAAATGTAGAGACGGTTTACCTTTTAACGTTTTCATAGTTTCATTATCGAATGATTCTTAAACAATCTTTACCTAAATTCATTAGGCCAGTATTTGTCAGCAGTTAGAGGTATTAATTGCCTAGAACCTAGACACAAAATTGACAAATTTTGTTGGCTAAAAATTGCTAACTTCCTAAAAATTCGAAGCACCATTATAATAGTGTTTATATTGATAAATACTTGATTATTCGGGAGAGAGTTGTGAAGAGATTCGTCTTAATTTGTTTGATTTCAACTTCTGCATTTGCACAGATAACATTTCTACAAGAGCTAAGACCTTTTGTGGAAAAGAATATTTCGACATCGTTGGCCGATAAGATTTGGGGAGAAAAAGATGAAGTGGAGCTTCCTGCAATTCCTATCGTTAAGAAAGATGCAAAAGACTTAAGTGTTTATTCAAAGAAAGAATATAAGTCACCTTTTACTAAAGAGCAGATGTCTCAGTACAATCTATCATTTATCAATGAGCTTATTAAGGCCACGCGCGAGCTTGACGCTAACAGAGATGAGTTATCAAAATGGTACGCAACTCTTGAGCAAGGGGGAACACGTGAAGGTGTTTATCGTTCACTAGTCCTTTCTCAATACTACCAGCGTCTAGAAAATTATAACCAGCAAACTTCGAAGGCCGCCAAAGAAGTTACAGTTACAATTTTTAAAAAGTATCTTAATAAAGATCTCGATATTAAAAAACTTGATCAATTAAATATCTATTCAGTGAAGAGAATTTTAGTGGAGAACTCAATTGATGTTCAAGATGCTCTACTAGCAAAATCTCAAGATGAGTTTGCTCGTTGGTATGCGGTTTATTCAGCAGAATTAGCAAATGCATTCCCTATTTGGAATAGTAAACTACGTTCTGCAAAAGAGAGTGGAGTGCACTATCGTTGGGCGATGAAGATGACTCCGGATGTTGTAAAATCTGAATTTATCTTGAAGACTCACTTATTATTTAATCGACTTCAAAAGAAACAATAATTAATCATAGAAGGCGTCTTCTTCCATGCCCGTTAAGGACATAAGAAGGCGCTCTACTCCTAGTGCGATCCCCGCACTCTTTGGCAATCCTTTCTCCAGCTGATTTAAAAATCTCTTAGGCCAAGGCAGACTGTAGCCATAAAGCTCTTTTTTTAATTTTGCATCTTTTTCAAAACGAGAACTTTGTTCGCTTGAGTCAGTAAGTTCATTGAAACAATTACAAATTTCGATTCCACGGCAATAGACCTCAAATCGTTCACATACTCTAGGATCATTTTCTTTAATTGTTGAAAGTGCGCGTAGAGGCGCAGGAAATTCATAGAGAAGAAGAAAAGGATGCTTCTCCATTTCTGGCTCAATATAATTATACATCAGTAGAAAGAAGAGATCGTCCCATGCATAATCATCTCTATTTCCTGAAAGATTAATTCTTGAAAATTTTTGATCAATTAAATTATAGAGCTCATCGCGATCCATGAGTTCAAGAATATCGATATTTAGAACTTCTAAAAATATCTCCTGAACTGTCACTTTCTTTATCTTGTCATCGAGATCAATAACTCTGATTCCTTTTGACCTTAAGTAGGCATGACAAAATTGGTAGAGGTTGATTGTGTCCTCCATGATCTTTTCATAGTTCTCTCTAGCTCGGTACCATTCAAGCATGATGAATTGCTTTCTGTGAGTGGAGCTGTTTGGCTCGTCGCGAAAACAATAACTCAAGGTAAATATTTTTTCGAGGCCTTCTTGAAGCAATTCCTTCATATGAAATTCTGGTGATGTATGAAGGTAGAGCTCGTGATTCTTGTTTTGATGCACTGAGTGGATTGCAAAGGGATGAATGTGAACTTCCATGCCCGGATTTTCCACAATTGGCGGTGTCAGCACATCCATAAAGCCATCTTTATTGAAAAAATTTCGAATTGCTTGTTGTAGATGAAATAGTTCGATCTTATTTGTCATTTTCACGCCAATTTTCGCCTTAAATATTGATTTTTATGCCTACATATCATATCTCTTAAACACACAAAATGGAGAATATATTATGTTGCAACTCGTTGCTCTTTTACAGTCTTGGGCGGATCAGGCCCAGCTAAATATGACAATCACTGTCGAAATGGCATATGCATTTATCGCACTATGCTCTGCACTTGGTATCAGTGGATTCACTGGTGTTTTCTATCTTCTAAAACCTAAGGCCCAGCCGAAACTACCTGAAGTTACTGAAACTAAGGAAGAGGTTACTACTGAAGTTGTTGAAACTCCTGAGGCAGAAGCTAAAGAAATTGAAGCTGAAGTTGTGCAAGAAGCTCCAAGGGTTGAACCTACACCAGCTCCAGTTCCAGAAAAATCATGGAAGGATCGTCTTACAAAAGGTCTAAGCCGTTCTCGTGATGGTGTTTGGGGTAAGATTGGAAGTCTTTTTTCTGGCGGTGGACTTGATGATGATGCCCTGGAAGAAGTAGAAGAGCTTCTCTACGGAGCAGATCTTGGGCCTAAGGCAACAGGTGAGCTAATTGAATCACTTGAAGAAAAAGCAAAAAGCTCTGACTTCGATGAGGCACAATTTAAAGCGTATATTAAAGAGTTCTTAAAAAATAAAATGGCCGATGTTCAATCAAGAAACGAAGGTGACTTATTTGAATTCTCTGGCAATAGCATTGGTATGCCAAAAGTCATTATGGTTGTTGGTGTAAATGGCGCAGGAAAAACGACAACAATTGGAAAGCTAGCAACGAAACTGACGCAACAAGGTGCGAAAGTAGTTGTTGGAGCTTGTGATACTTTTAGGGCCGCGGCCGTAGATCAGCTTCAAGTATGGTGTGAGAGAGCAGGCGCAACAATGATTCGCGCAAAAGAAGGGGCCAACCCAAGTGGTGTAGGTTACGACGCTCTGCAAACTGCAATTAATGAAAAGGCCGATTACTGTATTCTTGATACGGCCGGTCGCCTTCACACTGCTGGTAACCTAATGGAAGAGTTATCGAAGAGTAAGACTGTATTAAAGAAACTGATGGAGGATGCACCTCATCATACATTATTAGTAATTGATGCAATTACTGGTCAAAACGCAATCCGCCAAGCTGAAGAGTTTCACAAGGCACTTGATCTAACTGGTCTTGTATTTACAAAATGTGACGGTTCTTCAAAAGCGGGAAGCGCAATTTCCATTGTTGATAGTCTGCAAATTCCAATTACCTATATTGGTGTTGGAGAAAATGTCGAAGACCTGAGTGTGTTTAATTTAGATGAATATCTTGACGCACTGGTCGGTAATTGATTGATTGACTGAAATCCTTTGTAGGACTACAATTAAATAACTATGGATATAAGTACGGAAGTAAAAGAATATCAAATTTTAGGTCATAACTTTAGACTCAAAGAGTCTAATGAAGATGAGGTTGTTTCAGCAACTGAAATTGTTGAGTATGTTGAATCAATCGCAAGCAATATTCGCCAAAAGGCGCCTTCAATTTCTGACTCTCAGTTAGCAGCTCTCGTTGCACTTGAGTTAGCAAAAGAAAAGCTATCTTTAGAAAGGGAATACAGAAGTGAGATTAATGAAGTTAAGTCTCTTTCTGATAATGCACTAAAATTGATTGAAGAAGCACTTCCAAAAACTCACTAAAATGAGTCTTGAAAAGAAAGAGCTTCGAAAAAAGATATTAGAAGAATTAGCTAGTTTAAGCTTAGATGATCAAAGACAACTGTCTGAGAAAGTCTGTTCAAATATCGATTCTCTTTTAAAATCCGAAAACTTAAATCCTAAGCACCTAGGGGTTTTCTTTCCAATTCCAGGTGAAGTTAATTGTTTAATTTTGAAGACGAAAACTAATTTTAGTTTTCCTTCGTTTGGCGAAGACTCGTTGCAGATGTGCTTTCGAAGTACGCCGATAAATGAACTTGAAAAAGTTCAGGCTTTTGGAAAAGAGTTTAAGGTTCCTAAGAATGGTGACCCAATAGTTTTTCCTGAAGTTATTTTAGTTCCTGGAGTTGCCTTTGATAAGAAGGGGCATCGCTTGGGAAGAGGTAAGGGTTATTACGATATTTACCTCGATAAATTGATTAATATTGATAAGAAGAAAGTTATAAAAATTGGAGTTTGCTTTAATCAACAGTTGGTTAGTGAAGTTGCCTTTGAAGATCATGATCAAGCAATGAATTATATCGTAACTGATAGGGAAGTGATTAAAGTTAATTAATAGGAGAGAGAAATGAGTATGGATTTAATCTTAGCTTCACTTCTTTTCCTTGTTGTTGGACTAGCAGTAGGTTTTGTTATACGCAATCTTCAAGCAAAGAAAGAAGTGCTTGAAAGAGAAGCTAAAGGTGACGAAATTATTGAAAAGGCCAAAACACAGGCAAAAGACATTAGCTATAAAGCGAGAAAAGAGGCGAAAGAGGCAGCTCAAGAAGAAAAGAAGGAAGCTGACAAGTATGCCGAACGTGTGAAGCGCGAACTAAACGATCAGGAAAAAGATCTTAATAAGAGACAAGCAAAGCTTGAATCGAAAATGGATGAACTTGATGAGAAGACTAAGAAAGTCGAAAAGCGCGAAGAAGACGTAAAAGAAAAAGAGTTAGATGCTCTAAAAGAAAAAGAAAAATTTGTTGTTCGCCAAGAAGAGTATGCATCGAAGTTATCTGAAGTTGCTGCTATGACAAAAGAACAAGCAAAAGATGAGCTACTTGATACGATGAAAGAAGAAGCTCAAGTTGATTTTTCTAAGATGATTACTCGTATGGAAGAGGAAGCTAAAGAAGAAGCTGAAAACCGTGCGAAGAGAATTGTTGGAATAGCAATTCAAAGATACGCAGGAGAGCACGTTGGTGAAAAGACGATCTCAACTGTAGATCTACCATCTGATGATGTTAAAGGTCGTCTAATCGGTCGTGAAGGTCGTAATATTCGAGCTTTCGAGCAGATTTGTGGTGTTGACCTAATTATCGATGATACTCCTGAGATTGTTGTTATTTCTTCATTCAACGTTGTAAGACGTGAGATTGCTAAAGATACAATTGAAAAGCTAATTGCTGACGGTCGTATTCACCCAGCAAAAATTGAAGAATTCCACGATAAGTCAAAAGCTGAATTTGAGAAGAAGCTTCTTGCTCTAGGTGAGAAGGCACAAATGGAAATTGGTGTTCACGGTATTCACCCTGAGATCCTAAAACTTGTTGGTGCTCTAAACTTTAGAACTTCTTACACTCAAAACCAATACCAGCACGCAATTGAAGCAGCATTTATTGCTGGATCAATGGCCGCTGAGATGGGGCTGAATATTAAGCAAGCTCGTCGTGCAGGTCTACTACATGATATCGGTAAAGTTCTTGATGCATCTGCTGAAGGTTCACACGCTGTTATCGGTGCTGACTTTGCTAGAAAATATGGAGAGTCTGCGGACGTTGTTCACGCAATCCGTGCTCACCACGATGATGAAAAACCAGAGTCTATCCTTGCTCACATTGTTGCAGCAGCGGATGCGATCTCAGGTGCAAGACCAGGTGCTCGTAAGGCACTTACTGAGTCTTATGTTTCTCGTCTTACAGATATTGAAGAAATTGTTAACTCATTTGAAGGTGTTAGCAAGTCTTACGCGATCTCAGGTGGACGTGAAGTTCGTGTCTTTGTTGAAAACGATAAGGTTGGAGATGAAGAAACTGTTATGCTATCTCGTAATATTGCTAAGCAAATCGAGGAGCAAATGTCTTACCCTGGAACAATTAAAATTACAGTTGTTCGTGAGACAAAAGCAGTTGGAGTTGCTAAGTAAAATAACTTCCATTTATAATATGAGAAAGGCACCTTTTGGGTGCCTTTCTTTTTTGGGCTTTCTGGAGGCAGCATGAAAATTGGAATTCGCTACTACTTATATTTTCTACCCTCGTTAGTGATTTTCTTCATTGCTTCGGCACTTCTTCACTTTTCAACTGAAGAGTATATTTGCTTCTTTACAGCGATTTCATTTGCCGGTCTCTACTGTCACCCTAATCGTGATGAGTACTTCGAGGGGCGAACAAGCCGTTTTAATTTTGCCAATGCGGTGATGAATTTCTATACAATTTTAGAGGACCGTATACCTGATAATACTTGGGGGAATGTGGTTTTAAGACACCTTCCAGGTTTTCTCTTTTTCTTATTAGTAGGACTTGTTGGAATTTCAACTCAGGCGCGAATCGTCTATATTGTTGGTGTACTTCTTTTTGAAATTACTTTTTATTTCTTTATTAAGAATAATTCGCCACAAATTGATCTAGATGAGCACGAAACTCATGAATGTTCTGGGCACGAAGAAAACGGCCACGAATAGTTTCAAAGTTTTCATAGTCATCAAATAGATAACGGCAAAATGCTTTAAATCTTTTAAGTATTGTTGAGTCAACAAGGCCATTCTTTCGATACTCTTTATCAAGCTCATAGAAGTAAAGATCTAAGTTTTCAGCACGAACTTTCAGAAGAAATTCATCACTGATAAAATCCAAGTTTCCTTGATACTCTTTATAAATTGAGGCCAGCCATGGAGTCTTAAGTGCACTTCGGCCACACATAACTGCATACGGGTTACACTGATCAAAGATTCTATTGATATCCTCTATTGTCCAGATATCTCCATTGGCAATGATTGGGAGATTTGAAACTTTGACGGCCTTTTCGATGTAGCTCCAATCTGCGACACCTTTATAGAGTTGGTCACGAGTTCGTGCATGAATCGTAATCCCATCGACACCACAATCCTCAAAGAGTTTTAAGAGATCAAGATAAAGACTATCATCGCTATAACCAATTCTAATCTTTACAGTAAAAGTGTTTTTAAAACCTTCTCGAATTTGTTTAATAATTTTTTCGAGTGCTTTTAAATCTGATAAAAGGTACGCGCCACCTTTATTTGAATTAACCTTCTTTGAAGGGCAACCAAGATTTAGATCGATATGATGGTAATTCATTTCACTAATAAGTGAGATGGCCTGTTCGGTTTGAGCAATTTCTGAAGTTAGAAACTGGTAGGCCGTTTGTTCTGTATGGGCCTTTTTTTGTAAGTATGTTTCACCAAAGTGTTTGATCAATGTCTTTGCATTTACGTTACCAACTGATGGGATTCGGTAAAAGTCTGTGTAGTAATAATCCCAGTCTCCAAAAATTCTTTGAATGACCTCGCGATATGGGCCTTCCGTCACACCTTCCATCGGTGCAAATATGATTGAATTTTGTTTAAAAGGTAATGTACTCACACTTGGTTTATAAACAATAAAGGCGCAAAAAGCTACGCTGCTTTTTTAACATTTCAAAATTTTTAGGGTAAAAGTTTATTTATGGAAATCGCAATCGTAATCCCGTATTCACTTGAAAGTGATGGACTTGTTCTTTGGGGACAAGTGAGAAAAGAAGATGGCCCTCTTGATGGTATGATCGAGTTCCCTGGTGGCAAGATTGAACCAGGTGAAGGCATTGAGCAGGCAGCACGTCGTGAGTTTAAAGAAGAAGTGGGCCACGAATTAAATAAAATTAGTCTCTTCACTCAGCTTAAGCACGATTATTCAGATCGAAGCGTCTTTTTATATGTCTATGTTGTTGAATATACAAAAGAAATGAGTCTGATCAGTCAAAAGATACCTTTTGAAAACGCTCAAAATGATGTAGAAAACCTTAATATTCCAGCAGCAAATAAAATCATCATCATGCGCTTAGTTGAGCATTTTTTACGAGAGAGTAATTTGAATGAGTAATACATTTGAAATGGCAAAGTACTTCTTCCTGGCCCTGGGCTTTGGAGTTTTTACTTTTGCACCAGTGGCAAATTCTAAAATGACAGGGGGAGGTTTTCAAAAGCTTCTATCGACAACTTGTCTTGTGAGTTTATTCATGGCCGCTATTGCTCATATTGTAACTGGAAATAGTGCAACTGATCTTGAAGCGATTCTTCTTTATATCAGTACGATTTGCATTCTTTTTCATCATCAACTTCACAATCACTACGATGAAAAGAATGTGGCCCTTTGGATTCTTTATGCGATTCCAACTCTAATTGGCTTTTATGCTCTTTATCTTTTTCAAGATAAGAACTTAGTTAACTACTTATACATTGGCTCATCAGTTTATTATCTTGGGGCCATTACATACGCTATGATCCTTGGTCACTGGTATCTTGTCACACCAAAGCTTTCGGAAGTTCCTCTTAAGAAGGCAACACTTGTTACGTGGGCATTGCTTTTTGTTAAGCTTATTTGGTCTGGGTTTGAGCATACAAAACTTGGGCCATACCTCGCTGCAGGAACTGAACTTGGTGGCGGTTATGCTTTTAACTGGCTAATGGTTATTATGAGAGATGTTTGGGGATACCTTGTTATTCTTGGAATGAGTATCTTTGGATGGAAGCTTGTTAGTATGAGAAGTATTCAAAGTGCAACTGGGATCTTCTATGCCATGACAATCTTTGTCTTTATTGGTGAAATGATTGCGATTTACTTATTTTATACATATGGGTTACTACTATGATGGAAATTACTTTAACTTGTGAAGAATGTGGTTCAGCTGTTTCTTTTCACCCTAATAAAGAGGTGAGTGAAGTTGAGTGTCAAATTTGCCATACAAAAGCTCCTGTGAAAATGAATGAAGAACACGAGCAGGGAATCCTTAGAGATTGTCCTTGTTGTGAAAGAAAGGACTTTTATAAGCAAAAAGACTTTAATCGTAAGATTGGTGTCATGCTTTTTGTTGTTGCTGCTTTGGCAACTCTTTATATGGCAACAACTCAATACGCTCCATATTCAGTTGCTCCTTTTATTATTTTGTATGTATTTGATTTTGCGTTATTCAAGAGGCTTCCACCTGTTGTTATTTGCTACAAGTGTCATACAATCTTCAGAAAGGTTAGTAATATCAGTGAGATATATGATTTCAACCATGAAATGAATGATCGTATTGTTTACTCAGATCATGACTTTAAAGGCGAACAACTCGATCATCACTAGGGGTTTGTGCTTCAAATCCTTGAAATTTGTTGGTTTATGATGTATTGAATCATATCAGAAATACTGATAAAATATTTATATCTAAACGAAGGGGTAGCTCAATAGAGAGTCTTACCCGTAACAAGGAAACTCCTTATAGAACCTCCGCTTTATTGTTGTTACTTCTTAAAAAAACTCTCAACAAAATTTAGTAAACAAGGACAAGGCAATGACTGATGTAAGCAGCCTTGAGATTGTCCTATTGTTAATCTGCTTTATCGGCTCGGGATTTTTCTCTGGTTCAGAAGCTGTCCTCCTTTCGATTCCTCACGATCGTGCTAGCCAACTAATTCAAGAAGGTGGTGCAAAGGGAAGAGCAATTGCTTTCATGATTGATCGCCCAAGTGAGATCCTAACAACTATTCTCGTTGGAAATAACGTCGTCAATATCTTTGCTTCATCTTTAACGACAGTACTTGCAACCCGCTTGTTTGCGGATGATGCAATTGGAATTGCTGTTGGGGCGACAACGTTTGTTATTCTAATTTTTGGTGAGATTATCCCTAAGACTTTTGCTCGAACGCACGCAGAAAGTTTATCTCTTTTTGTTATTCGTGTTCTACAAATCTTCTACTATCTACTTTACCCTGTTATTAAAATTATGGTTTGGCTTATCCACACAGTTCTTGGTGAGAATGCGCAACTGACGGGAAGAATTGTAACGAAGGATGACCTTGAGTTTATGATTCAAAAAGCAGAGAAAGAAAATACAATTGATCACAAGCAAATCGATCTCTTTAACTCGATTCTAGAATTTCCTAAGATTAAAGTTAAAGACATTATGATCCCACGTAAAGAGATCAAGTCTATTCAAGTTAGCAGTACATATAAAGAAGTTATCAGTGAGATTGAAGAGTCAATTCACTCTCGTTACCCAGTTGTTGATGGTGAAATTGATAATATCGAGGGCTTTCTTCACGTTAAGGAACTCGCATTCTTAAAAAGGGCCGAACGTGATAATTTCACAATGGTAAATCATTTAAGAGACCCGTTCTTTGTTTATGAACATATGAAGATTCAAGCGGTTTTCGATCATATGAATCGCAAGAAAGTTCACATGGCGCTTGTTAAAGATGAGAATGGTTTAATCGTTGGTATCATTACTCTTGAAGATATTATTGAAGAAATTCTTGGTGAAATTCAAGATGAGCACGATGATGATATTGATGAGATTACTAAAGACTATCAGGAAAGTGACCTTATTGAAGGTGCGGATATTGATGGTGCGACAAATTTAAGAGATCTTGATCACGATTATGATATTAAGATTCCTCTTAATGATAATTACTCAACTCTTGCTGGCTTCTTACTTGATATGCTTGGAAATAACTTTCCTGAAGCTGGACAGATCATTATTTGGGAAGGCTATAGCTTTGAGCTTACTGAGGTCTTTGACTACGAAATCAAGCAAGTTAAGATTAAAGATGTTGATGGGGAAAAGCACTTCTTCTCAAAGAAAGAGGCCAAAGAGGCCACTGAAACTTCTGATGATCTATTAGAAGTTCCTGTTAAATAATCAAATTTAAATAAATTTTGCTAAAGCTTACATAGAGGGAATCTATTAGATTCCCTCTTTCTGATAGACTATACTAAATATGAACTAGTCATGGAGTAGTTATGTCTAACAAATTTCAAATTGCAGTAATCGGTGGTGGCGCGGCCGGTATGATGGCCACACTACGTGGTGTTTTAAATAATGATACAGTTGTTCTTTTTCCTGGTACGCCAAGAGACAAGAAGCGCTCTCGTGAGAAGTGGGTTTATAAAGTTGAAAATATGCCTGGGACTCATAAGTACAAGAAAGGAATTGAAGAACCAAATAAGGAAACTCTCGAGTGGATTCAAGAGTCGGAATTCAACGATAATCTAACTTTCGTTAAGGGCAAAGGTGTTACAGAGGTAACGAAGCTAAGTGATGGAAGCTTTGAATTAATTGATAGTGATGGTGAAAAGTACCAAGCGGAATATGTTGTTCTCTGTACAGGTATTATGGATGTTCAGCCACACTTCAACGATAGTATTAAACCAATTCTTCCTTTCGCTAACGCTCAAACAGTTGATTACTGTTTAAGATGTGATGGGCACCATGTTTACGACAAGCACACTTCAATTATTGGCCATACATCTGGTGCCGTTTGGGTTGCTGTCATGCTTAAAGAACGCTACAACACGCCTTCGATGTCAATCCTCACAAATGGTGAAACTCCACAATTTGATGAAGAAACTCAAAAATTAATTAAAGCCTATAAGATAGAAGTGTTCACTGAGGCCATTGTCGATGTTCTTGGAGAGCGTAAGGATGGGATTATCAAGGGTTACAAGTTTGCTAGTGGTAGAACACTAGAGTCAGCATTTTCTTTTGTTTCGCTTGGAACTATCGTTTATAATGAACTTGCCAAGGCCATTGGTGCTGAAATTGATGGTAGAGGCTATGTACTTGCTAATGAAAAAGGTGAAACAAATATTGAAAACTTTTATGTAGCAGGTGACTTAAGGGCCAATAAAAAGAAGCAGATTTATACGGCCTGGGATATGGCAGTTGATTCACTTGATGATATCAATGCTAAGATCAGAAGAAAGAAAAGGGCGGCATTATTAACTTCACAAGGTTTAGCTTAATATTTTTACTTGTCCTGGCCACTGTTGTAGCCAGGGCACAAAATAAGACAACTCAATACCGTAGTCTTTATCAATCAAAGCAAGGTTTGACTCAAACCGAAGTAAAAAGCCTTTCAAGTTTAACAGTTGTTTTTCTACCAGGAATTTTGTCTCAGTCGGCAATTGAAGGATCTGGTCAAATTGTGAACCTTTCGTATTTTACAGGGGATTACTTTCGTGACTATATGGAGCTACTAGAAGATCATAATGTAAAATTTGAAAGAATTATCGTCGAATCAGAAGATCCAGTTAGTAAAAATTCAAAATATATTAAAAGTGAACTTGATAAAATCAAGGGACCTTTGCTCATTATAAGTCATTCAAAGGGTGGCCTCGAGTTCTTAGATGTACTGATTAATAATCCGCAGGTGTCGAAGAGAGTTGTGGGCTGGGTTTCAATGCAGTCTCCTTATCACGGTTCTGTTTTGGCCGATTACTTTATCCAAGGTTCAATCAAGAAAACAGTTATGGGATGGATTTTTGCCGTACTTGGTGGTGATGTGACTGGTATGGAATCTGTAGGAACAAAAATGCGTTCTGATTATATGCAGGCCAATGCTACTAAGATTGAAAAGGCACTAGAAAATATTAACCTTCTTCAATTTATTACATTCATCAATGAGCAACAGGGCCGAGAAACATCTCTAGAGATTAGTCGAAACTATATTTACAAGAGAGTAGGAAGAAATGATGGAATGGTAGATCTTCAGTCTTCACTACTTAAACCATATCGCCATGTTGTCATCAACGATGTGGATCACCTGACAACTGTTCTTGATCAGAAGAATATGGATTTTCTAAAAGGTGAAAATGAGTCTTGGAATTTTGACCGCAAGCAACACTTTCGTGCAATTATTCAACTTATTTTAGAATCGAAAATTTAATATCACCTGTGACTTTTGCACGGCAGGCCAGGCGGATATTTCCTTCAGCGACTTCTGTGTGCTCAGGAGCAATGGCCTCAATGGTATTTTCTTCGATAATTCCTGGCTTTTGTAGGTTGTCCTTACCTTCGATAATTTGAATACGACATGAACCGCACGAGCCACTTAGGCAACCATGGGGGAGAGTTAGCCCCTGATCTTGGATTGCGTCAAAGATTGTCTGACCTTCTTCTATTGTAAATTCAGTTACTTGCTCATCATTTTCAATTAGTGACACTCTGTGCATACAGTTTTCATCCTTGAAAGTTTATTGTTCTTTTCAGCTCTAATAGCACTATTTTAGCATCATTAATTCCTGCGTAAATTCAGGTAATTATTGCAAACTTTCTAAGGAGAAAAAACAATGCCTAGTTTTGAGAGATTATACAAAGACGGACACGAAGAAGTTATCTTTTTTAGTGATCCAAGTTGTAACCTTAAGGCAATCGTAGCGATTCACAACACAGTACTTGGTCCAGCTTTAGGTGGGACAAGAATGTGGCCATATGAATCAGAAGAAGAAGCACTTAACGATGTACTTAGACTTTCGAGAGGTATGACATATAAGAATGCTGTTGCTGGACTTAACCTTGGTGGTGGTAAAGCTGTTATCATCGGTGATCCAGAAAAAGATAAGTCAGAAGCTCTATTCCGTTCATACGGACGTTTCATGGAGTCTTTAAATGGTCGTTACATTACTGCAGAAGACGTAAATATCAGTGTTGATGATATTGAGCACGTATTTACTGAAACAAATAACGTAGCAGGTGTTGCTGAGATCCACGGTGGTTCAGGTAACCCATCTCCATGGACAGCACGTGGTGTTTTCAGAGGTATTGAAGCAGCATGTATGAAGGTTTATGGAAACCGTTCACCAAAAGGTAAAGTAGTTGCACTTCAAGGTGCTGGTTCAGTAGGACGCTACCTAGGTGAGTACCTATACAATGAAGGTGCGGAAGTTTACGTATGTGATATCAATGAAAAGAACCTTGAGCTATTCAAGGAAAAAGTACCAAATGCAAAAGTTGTTGGGATTGATGAAATCTACGACGTTAAAATGGATATCTATGCTCCATGTGCACTTGGTGCAACAATCAATGATGACACAATCGATCGTCTACAGTGTAAAATCGTAGCAGGTGCTGCAAATAACCAACTTGCAGAAAACCGTCACGGTAAAATTCTTAAGGAAAGAGGTGTTCTATACGCTCCAGATTACCTAATCAATGCTGGTGGTGTTATGAACGTTTCGATCGAATTTGAAGGTTGGTCAGAAGATAAGGCAATCAGAATGGTTGATTCTATCTATGATACAACTCTTGAAGTTTTTAATATTTCTGAAGAACAAGATATTCCAGTTTACCAAGCGACAGATATCCTTGCTGAATCTAGAATTGAGTCAATCAAGAATATCCAAGGGAAATTCCTAGGTCACGTTGGACACAGATTCCCTGGTAGAAAAAAGCGCTAGCGTCATTGACTGGCTAAGGCCAGTCTATTGGACGCTACGCTAGCTCCCATCGCAATGAAATGAAATATATATTCAACAAGCCTGCATCTATGCAGGCTTTGTTGCTTCTGGAGCAATGGGAAAGTTTCTGCGAAGTGAAAGTTAGCAACATACTTTCTCAAATGACCAAAACACGCAAGCTACGCTCTTTGTTTCTTGAGTCACTTCTATCTGCGCGCCAAAGCTTGCCTTTGGGCAACCTTTGAATCGCACGATGCTCTAAGTTGAGAGGCTTTTTTTTTGGTTTTAATTAAGATTTCCTCTTCCTATTTTCAAAGCTTAAATAAGTGCTATTCTTTTGGCATGAAAAAAATATTTAAGAAATTTTCACTTGTATCATTAGTTACTTTTTCATCTTTTGCACAAACGCCGAAGAATATCATAATCATGATTGGTGATGGTATGGGGCCGGCTTATACAACGGCCTATCGTAACTATGTTGATCGAGAAACTCTCTTTGATAAATTAATTGTGGGCTCATCTATTACGAAGGCCAGTGATAGCTTTATCACTGATAGCGCTGCAGGTGCTACCGCATATTCAACAGGTGAAAAATCTTATAATGGTGCAATCTCTGTCGATATAAATAAAAAGAATCTCAAGGTCCTCTTTGAGTATGCTAAAGACAAGGGCATGCAGACTGGTGTTGTGGTAACCTCTGAAGTTTATCACGCAACTCCTGCATGCTTTTATGCAACAGCTTTAAATCGCAACGATCACGAAGATATTGTTAAAGATCTCGTCTTCAACCAAAGCTTTAAGCGTCCTATTGTCGATCTTATCGCAGGTGGGGGACGTGAGGTAATTACTAAGAAGTATATCAATAAGCTAAAAGGTTATCGCTATCTCGAAACATTAGCGGATTTTGAAAAAAATAATAAACTTCCAGTTATTGCTCTTTTTGATGAAGGACAAATGGATTTTGAAATTAATACTGATGATAAAAGACTAACAAAAATGACAAGGAAGTCTCTGCAGCTGATGAATCAGAATGCCAAGGATGGCTTTATTCTAATGATTGAAGCAAGTCATATTGATAAGTGTGGGCATTTAAATGATATTGCCTGTGCCATGCGAGAGATGGAAGACTTTGAAGGCTCTTTAAAACTTGTTCATGAATTTGTAAAAAAATCAAAGAACACGCTAATTGTAGTAACAGCAGATCACTCAACTGGTGGGCTTTCAATTGGCCACGGTAAGTCTAAGAAGTGGCTACCTGAGAACTTCAGAAAAATTGATACGCTTTTAAAAGATATTGCTGAGGATGTTTTTAAGAAGAAGCTAACTCGTAAATTATTCAAGTCATATTCAATAGACTTTGACAGTGATGATATTAAGCGTCTAGAAAAGGCCCAAGCTAAAGGTGAGAAAGAATTTTACAAGTCCTTTGCGAGAAGAGTGTCTGCCAAAAGTTATACGGGTTGGACAACTTGGAGTCATAACGGTGTTGATGTCGAAGTTTTTGCTGATGGGCCGGCCAAAGAGCTATTTATTGGTAAACGCCAAAATAACGAGATTGGCAGAATCATAATTGATCTTATCAAAAAGCGCTGATATCGACGTTATTGACGGGAATATAGTGCCTCGTGTTAAAAAGACGACTTAAGTATTGTAAAATTAGCTTGTGAAGAAGTTGATTTTATTTTGCCTATTAATTCACTCAAGTATTTTTGCAATACAATTTGAGGATGCAGTTTTTCCGGAACTCATCACGTCTTCGCGTGCCTTGGCCATGGGAAATGCCTTCATTGGTAAAGTGGATGATGCCTCGGCAGCATTCTATAATCCTGCCGGACTTGGTACATATCGCGGTCGCCACTTTCATCTTTCAAACTTTCATTTCGAAACTAACAAAGGCTGGATGGAGACTCTCTTTGGAGGTGACGTCACGGGGAATGCAGGTGACTTATTTGAAGCACTCTCTCTTGAAGGCGCTAGAAAATTACTTGATCAAAATAAGGGAACAGTTGCCCATAGTCGTTTTCAAATGATGCCAAATTTCGCCACGAGATATTTCACAATTGGTTATATGTACTCTGTTCAACAACGAGCTTTCATTGGTGATCAGGTAGGGGATCAATTTGAATACGCGCAAAGAACAGACACTGGTCCATACGCTGCTTTTAACTTCTCACTCTTTGGGGGAATTTTTAAATTCGGTGTTTCTGCAACTTATCTATTTCGCAAAGAAGCGATCGGTGAAGCTGACCCTAGTACGGCCTTAGCGCTTGCGGACGAAGATTATAATCGCGGAAGGATGTTATATTTAACATCTGGGATGAGGATAACTCTTCCTTATGCCTTCATTCCAACTCTTGCAATTGTTAGTCATAATACAACTGGAGGTAGTTTTAAGAAATTGGCCGGAGCAGGTGCTCCTGAAAAAATTAAGCAAAGCTATGATCTAGGACTTTCAATTACACCTCAACTGGGTAGAACTATTCGCGTTCACCTCGAGTTGGATTATAAAGATTTCTTAAATGCCCATGAGGATGTAGATTTTAAAAGGAAGCTTGGACTTGGACTTGAGTTTGATCTGCGTCGTATTTTCTTTTTTCGTCTAGGTTACGGAGATGGCTTTGGTTCTGGGGGAATTGGGATTCGCACTCGAAAAATGGAGTTCGATCTCTCAACTTACGCTGTTGACACAACTGATTCTGACTTCAGAGGTGAGGAAGATCGTCGCTATGTCTTAGGAATTTCGAGTGGCTTCTAGCCAAACCCTTCTAAATACCTGAAATCCGTCAAATATTATTTTAAAATTTAATGCACAGCATGTGCACCTTTTGCACTAAAATTGGTAAGCTAGCTCCACTTAAAAAGGGGCGTTAAATGCTTGATAAAACTGCAAAAGGATCAAATGTGGGTTCTACCAACTTAGATAAGAAAAAAGAGATCATTAAAAAATATAATCTTTCAAAAGAAGATCTTATTTGGATGCTTCGTAACGTTTTCGTTTCAAGAAAGCTTGATGATGCTGAGATCACAATGAAGAAGCAATCAACTGCGTTCTTCCAAATTTCTGGTGCAGGACACGAAGGTGTTTTATCTGCTCTTGCAAAAGTTCTTAAGCCTGCTCACGATTGGTTTATTCCATACTACCGTGACAGAGCACTATGTACTGGTCTTGGTGTAACTCCATATGAAATGCTTTGCCAAGCAAATGGAAATATTGGAGACACTGCAACTCACGGCCGTCAGATGCCAGCTCACTGGGGTAACGTAAAATTAAATATCGTTCAAAAATCATCATGTACAGGAACTCAATTCCTTCAAGCATGTGGTGTTGCTGAAGCTGGACTTTCTCTTAAAGAATTAAAAGAAAAGCATAAATTTGATACTTCAAAATTCTTAGTTGAAGATGCTGAAGTAGTTTATACTTCATGTGGTGATGGAACAATTGCTCAAGGTGAGTTCTGGGAAGGACTTACAACTGCTTGTGCAAATAAGCTTCCAGTTCTTTTCCACGTTGAAGATAATGGTTATGCCATTTCAACAATTACTTCAATGCAAACTCCTGGTGGATCGATTTCAAAAGCTCTTGATGAATTCCCAGGATTAAAAATCATTGAATGTGATGGTAACTGTCCAATTGAATCATATAAAGCAGCTGAAAAAGCAGCTAAGCATATTAGAGAAGGAAAAGGACCTGTTCTTCTTCACTCTCATGTAACTCGTCCATACTCTCACTCTCTTTCTGATGATCAATCAATGTATCGTACGAAAGACGAGCTAGCGCAAGAAAAGCAAATTGATGTATTTAACTCATATCCAAAAACTCTTATCGCACTTGGTGTAATGAGCGAAAAGGAAGTTAATGATCTACTTGAAGAAGTTTCTCTTGAAGTAAGACGTGCAATGAAGGAAGCGGTTGATACTGAATGGCCAGCTCCTGAATCAGCACTTGATCACTTATACTCTCACGATATTGATCCAACTTCTTCAGACTTTGAAACTCAAGGTACTTTCGAAGGAAAAGATGATGTTCCAATGGCATCAGCAATCAACGCTGTTCTTCGTTCTGAGTTCTCTAAGAACCCATTACTAAGAATGTTTGGTGAAGACGTTGCAGACTTCTCAGACCTTGAAAGACTTAATAACCCTGACCTAAAAGGTAAGGGTGGTGTATTTAAAGTTTCTTCAGGTGTTCAAAGAGCATCTTTAGAAGGACAAGTATTTAACTCACCACTAGCGGAAGCAAATATCATCGGTCGTGCAATTGGTATGGCGATGAGAGGGCTTAAGCCAGTTGTTGAGATTCAATTCTTTGACTATATCTGGACTGCATATATGCAACTTAAGAACGAGATGGCGACGACTCGCTACCGTTCAGGTGGAGACTTTAAGTGTCCAATGGTTGTTCGTGTTCCAATCGGTGGATACCTAAGAGGTGGATCGATTTACCACTCTCAATGTGGAGAGTCGCTATTTACTCACGTTCCAGGTATTAGAGTTGTCTTCCCATCAAATGCGGCAGACGCTGCTGGCCTTCTAAGAACTGCAATTAGATCAGATGATCCAGTTATGTTCCTAGAGCACAAGCACCTTTACTACCAAGGTTATAACCGTACAGCAGATCCAGGTGAAGAATATATGATTCCATTTGGTAAAGCTCGTATTGCAAAACAAGGTGCTGATGCAACTGTAGTTGCTTGGGGAGCACTTGTTCAAAAATCAATTGATGCTGCTAAGAAAATCGAAGCGGAAACAGGTAAGACTGTTGAAGTTATCGACCTTAGAACTCTTGCACCATTTGATATGGACTCAATTAAGAAGTCACTTGAGAAAACAAATCGTCTTCTAATTTGTCACGAAGAAACGAAGACTTCTGGTTTTGCTGGTGAGATCGCTGCATGTGTTAACGAAGAATGTTTTGAGGCACTTGATGCTCCAATCCTTCGTGTTGCTGCAAAAGACTCACACGTTGCTTACTGTCCAACTTCAGAAGATTATATTCTTCCACAAGTTTCAGACGTGTACGAGCAACTTAACAAACTTCTAAATTACTAATACCAAGGCCAGCTCTTATGATTGAATACTTAAATGATAAGGGCTGGCTTAATTTTCTTAAGGGCGAATTCCAAAAAGATTATATGATTTCTCTATCTGAATTTCTTGATTCAGAAGAGGAAGTCATTTATCCAAGGCCTGAAGAGTTCTTTGCGGCTTTGAATCTTACGCCACTAGAGAATGTAAAGGTTGTTATTCTTGGACAGGACCCTTATCACGGCGAAGGACAAGCTCATGGCCTAAGCTTTTCCGTGAAGAAAGGTGTTAAGATCCCACCTTCTCTTAGAAATATCTATAAAGAGCTAAATGGAGATCTTGGCCTAGATATTCCTGAACATGGATATTTAGAAGAATGGGCCAAGCAGGGTGTTCTTCTCTTAAATAATTGTCTGACAGTTCGTAAGGCACAGGCCGGTTCTCATCACAAAAAAGGATGGGAGAAGTTTACGGCAAAGATTATTGATATCATCAATGAGCATTGTGAAAATGTTGTCTTTATTCTTTGGGGTGGTCCTGCTCAAAAGAAAGGTAAGAATATCGATGAGACAAAGCACTTGGTGATTAAGTCCCCGCATCCTTCTCCACTTTCATCGTATCGTGGCTTCTTTGGTTCAAAACCTTTTTCACAAGCGAATGCCTATCTCATTGAGCATAATCGTGAAGCTATCTCTTGGCAGATCACTAACTAGGCCAATTGTTATTAGTGCTAAAGCATGCTTCCTTGTTCTTTGTGAGTAAATAATCACACCAATTAAAATAAGAAAATTTACATGTATAAAGCCGAGTGCTTGCGCTAAATCATAACTTATCTCTATCAATGCCGTGTAAGCTGTAATGAACCATTGAGCGTAATTAAAATATTCAATAAAGAAGAGATTAAAGAATAGAATGGGATAGATGAGAGTGAAGATACTCGTCAACAGTGGCGAGAGAATGATTGTTGCTGGATAAATAACCCCCGTAAATTTATGTGCAATAAAAAGCTGAGCAACAAAGAATAGAAGGTACATCTTATAGATTCGATATTCTTTTATTGAAAAAATTAAACCAAGAAATAGAGTACTCAAATAAAACGATAGGGGTGAGTAGCGATAGGTACCAAAAAAAAAGTCTGTTGTTAAAAAGAAGAGAAATATCTGCATCTTAGAATAATTAGTCTCTCTTACTTTGTTTAAAATAAAAAAGCTTCGAATGAGGGCCACCCGTCTAAATGAATAATAGCCAGGAAGAAAGAAGTAAAATCCTAAGCATAGAGTGAGCTCCACTAGGTTTGAAAATCTTGGATATCTTCTTCTTAGGAAATAGAAGATAAGAAAGAGTGAGCTTAGATGTAGCCCAGATGGAGTCATCAGGTGAAGTAGGTTTAAGTGAGCAAGTTTTCTTTTAAGTTCTTTATCGAGTCCCCACTTTTGTCCGGTCAAAACTGAACGATAGAAATAGAATTCGGATCTATTATCAAAGCTGGCCTTGGTTTTTACCGGTAGCTTTAGCTTTGGTGGGCGTGCATACTGCCTATTGTCATTCCCCTGAAATAGGGGGTTAATGAGTAAAAATGCTAGAAGAAAGATAATATTGAAACGCATTGCAGCTTTATAAGTCAAATTTGAGTAATTAACAGGATTTTTGAAGGTTTCGGGAGTTTTTTTTCTCATTTGAAAATGGTAGAAAAAACATCTAAACGGAGTAATGACAAAATGAATTTATTGGTAAATAAAGCACTACAGGATTCGATTGAAACTTATTTTAAAGAAGATGATTTAAGTCGTAACCTGAACTATATTCAGTCTCTTCCTAATGATGAAGTTCACTGTAAGTTAAAGATTAAAGATGACATGGTCTTATGTGGCCTACCTTACTTTGTGGAGTCCTTTAACTATCTAGGTGCTAACTTAAATTACGAAGACTTCAAAAAATTTGAAGGTCAAAAATACACTAAAGATGAAATGGCCGAAATTGAATTTAAGCTTCCTTTTTCAATTGCGTTAACTGGTGAGCGTATTGCTCTTAACTTAATTCAAAGAGCATCATCAATTGCAACATATACAAATAAATTTGCAACTCTTGCTCTCGATAGTGGAGTCAAAATTCTTGATACAAGAAAGACTCTTCCTGGTTATCGTGCTCTTGAAAAATACGCTGTTGTCACGGGTGGAGGAAATAACCACCGCTTTGGTCAAAGTGATATGTGGATGGTTAAAGATAATCATAAGTCATTCTTTGGTGGTGTAAAAGAAGCAATCGACTTCTTTAAGTCAAAGAACTCTTTCTACACACCAATTGAAGTTGAGATTCACGATCTTAATGAATTACATATTGCACTTGGTGAAGGTGTGAGACATATCATGCTTGATAACTTCTCTCCTGAAGAGATTAAAGAAGCGGTAAAACAGAAGCCAGAAGGTGTTACTTTTGAAGTTTCTGGTGGAGTTCGTTTAAATACATTAGAGAGCTACTTAATTGAAGGTGTTGATGCCATTAGTATTGGTGCCCTTACTTATGATGCTCCAGCAGTGGACTTATCACTAAAGTACGCAAGAGGGTAAAGAGTTGAATAGTTACGACTTTGATGTTCTGATTTTAGGTTGTGGAATTGCTGGTCTTGCTACTGCAGCAAAACTTGCTGAAAGTAATTTAAAAGTAGGAATTGTTACGCGTGCAAAAGATCCTCAGGTTTCAAATACGTTTTGGGCCCAGGGAGGGATTATTTATCCAAATGCAAGTGATGATGCTCTAGGAAAGGATATTCAAGTTGCCTCGTCAAATACTTCAAATCCGCAAGCGATTGAAACGCTAAAGAATTTTGGAAAATTAGCGATCGATGAGCTCTTACTAGAAAAAGCGAATGCAAATTTTGAAAGGGATGAGAATAACTCATTAAAATATACAAAGGAAGCGGCTCACTCGATTGAGCGAATTCTCTACCGTGGTGATTACACTGGTAAGGAAATTCAAATTAGTCTTTTAAATTTACTTAAAGATCAAAAGAGCTATCCAACAGTACATTTCTTAGAAGCACACACGGCCATTGATTTAATTACGGCCTCTCACCATGGGATTTCAATTTCTCAACGTTATGAAGAAAGAAAGATTCTTGGTGCCTATCTTTTAAATCAAGAAAAGGGCAATGTTGTAAAGGCCATGGCAAAGAAGACTGTTCTTGCCACTGGTGGAGTCGGTGCGCTTTATCTTCACCACTCAAACTCTGGTGCAAGTCGTGGTGATGGTATTGCCATGGCAAAAAGAGCAGGTGCAGATATTATCGATATGGAATTCATTCAATTCCACCCAACGACATTCTATGATTCATCTTCTCATGGTCGCTTCTTAGTTTCAGAAGCGGTGCGCGGTGAAGGTGGTGTTCTCGTTAACTGTAATGGTGAGAGATTCATGGGCAAATACCATCCAGAGATGGAGCTTGCTCCTCGTGATGTTGTTGCTCGCTCAATAATGGAAGAAACAATTGAGACTAGACACGAGTGTGTTTATCTCGATATTTCACATAAAGACGGAGAGTGGATTAAAGAGCGCTTTCCTACAATTTATAAACACTGCCTAGAGTACGGCATTGATATGACTAAGGAGCCTATTCCTGTTGTACCTGCTGCACACTATACATGCGGTGGAGTGAAGATTGATATGAAGGGACAAACTTCAATTAAGAATCTCTACGCTGTAGGTGAAGTATCTTGCTCTGGACTACATGGTGCTAACCGCTTGGCTTCAACTTCTCTGCTTGAAGGCTTAACATGGGGCTACCTTGCGGCCATTGATATTTCAGAGACTGTGGACGAGGAAACTCTTTACTCTCATCTGCAAATTAAGAATTGGCAAGAAGAGTACGCTTCAATTGATAAGGCCCTTGTTCAACAAGACTGGATGACTTTAAAGCTTACGATGTGGAATTATGTTGGCCTTTCAAGAACGACAAATCGTCTTAAGCGAGCGCTTGCAATGTTTAACGAAATCAATGACGAAGTCTCTCGCTTCTATCGTAGTTGTAAACTTGATGATAGCTTGATCGGATTAAGAAATGCCATCGAGGTATCAACGATGATCGTTAAGTCTTCGATGAGAAATAAAGAATCGATTGGTTGTTTTTTTCGTAAGATGTAAAAAAAAAGAAGGCCAACACCCTTGAGAGAGCTGGCCCGAGAGCAAGTATGAGTTGCGAGATTTCCTGCTTATCTACATCCAGTAGAAGAAGACTAGGTATGATATATCGTCTCTAAAAAAGATTTGTATCTGGCCGTATTATCCTTGAGACTAGTGACGTAAACACGATTGCCAGGCGTTTCAAATTTAAGCTGCAGATTTAATGAAGTTGAGTAAGCTCGTTCCCCATTGGTTTGGTGAAGCTATAAGAGCTGCTTCAAAACTAAGAACTTCTTCAACTTCTTCTTTAATTTCTTCGATATCTTGAGTTTCCTCATAAAGATCGAATTTATTCTGGTCACCATCTTTGATAACCTTATAGACTTCAAGATCCAGTTCACAATCTTCAATGATTGAATTCTTTAAAGTGGAATGCTTCCATGCATTCCCTACGATCTTACATCCATCAAAATTGCAATCTTCAATATGTGAAAATTCGAAGCTGCAATTTTCAAACGTACAGTTGATAAATTTACACTCTCTCATTTTTGAACCAAAGAAAATGCAAGACTTGAAGTTAACAGCGATAAAAGTGGTTTGAGAGAAGAGAGAACCAGATATGGTTAAGTTACTTAAATCACTTGATTTTACTAGCTCTTTTTCAATTACTTCATACTGTCCATTTGTGAAGTCAGATAATGTCTCAGTCATAATGAAGTTTGTTAAAGTGGCCATGTGATCCCTCCAAGCCTTGCTTAATTTGTGGATTAGTTCATCCACACTTGAATCATAACCATTCTTGACTAGTTGCGTCAAGCAATAAAATTGCATCAAGAAATAAAAATTAAAACCGATAATGATATTAGGGACTTTTGGGGCATAAAATTTCAGGCCGCAATTGCACCACAATGAAATATCAGTAAGTTGCAGGTATTTCAATTTGCAAGGAGAAGAATATGTCTGAATTTAACAAAGAGAAATTAGACGATTATTTAGGAATTATTAGAAAGTACATGCAGGTGAGAGGGCCAATGACTCAAAAAGATCTTGCTGAGTCAACTGGGCTTGGGGTTTCTACTGTTTCTCGCTTCCTATCAATGAAGACAACAGAGATTAATCCTCAGGTAGTCGCTAAAATTACAGCTGAATTAGATATTCCACTTCATGAAATGATCGATTTTGTCGAAGAGCACTTTGCGGATCACTTTATAAGACTTGTTAAATTCTATAAAGGTGATGAAAAGAAAGAGCAGCCGACTCAACAGGCAGCGCCACAACAGAATGCGGCGGCAGGTGGTGGCTTTGAAGATGCACTTGTCGACACGATTAAAAGTGGCACAGCTGGAAATGCTCAAGTTAACGCTAATCCAACGATGAAGATTGGTGGAAAAACGAGAACAATGCCATTTGTTACTGATACGAGTAACGAAGATGTTTTAAAAGAGCGTATGGCCCAATTAACACCAAGACAAAAGGCTTACGTTGCTGACTTTTTAAGTCTTGATATCGACGCTAGAGATTTAATTGTCGATCTTGGAAATGACTTATTTAGATACTTTAGACAAAGGGGAATGATTGCTTAATGCATATTAAAAAGGCACTCCTTGCATTCTTAATTTCATCTGCGGTAGTAGCACTTCCGCAAACGGTGGAATTTGTCTTTTTATCTGCAGCTCCTAAGCAAACTCTTTTAGAACAAATTCTTTATAAAAATATCTCTCGTAAAATTGCTCAAAATGATGATCATTGTGTCGAGATGGGCGATGGTTGCTTTGATCCACAAACAGGTTATATGGTTGGAAAGTCTGGAAAAGACTATGTCGATCAAGAATATGGAACTCCTGATAAGGATGTTGCTGTCGAAAATACAATTGATTCAGATATGATTCGCTGTACTGGAGCATACTTTGATATTTTCTGTGGCAAGGCCAAGAAGGTTGAAAAGAAAAAAGCACCTAAGTATGAAATCTGGATTGATACAAGCGCATCGCTAAGAAACTCTGACTGGTCTAAGAGTGGAGACACTTGTTATCGTAGAAGTTTCGTTAGCCGCCTAACCTATGGCTGTCCTGTGACAATCAAGGCTTTTGATTCTTCAATTAGAGAAATTAAAAATGACCTCTACCTTTGCCAAACAAAAGGCGGGAATAATACGCAAAAGATTATTCGTTGGGTGAAGAATTCAGATGCAAAGCATCTATTTGTCCTCACTGACATTGATGAAGCAAAGGGAGAGCTTATGGACTTCCTAAGTAATATTGGTGCAACGATTCATGGTGTCGGAAGCAAGGGTTTTTATCCAGAAGATCTATTGAAATTAGCAGATACGCTAAAAGCATCTTGTCAAAAATAGTAGAAATAGCTACAAATAATCATGTTTAAAAAACTTCTAAAATGGTCGAAAGACACTTATACAGAGCTTCCTTGGCGAAGAAATAGAACTGTTTACAAGACACTTGTTTCAGAAATTATGTTGCAACAAACAACGGTCGGTACAGTTCAAAACCACTTTGAAAGATTTCTTTTAATCTATCCCGATATTGAAACTTTGGCCTCTTCAACTGAAGAAGAAATTTGTGTTGCCTGGAAGGGTCTTGGTTACTATCGACGTGCACGAAACCTTAGAAAGGCCGCAATTGATATCGTTGAAAACTTCAATGGTAAAATTCCAACAAAGTACGAAGACCTGATCTCTATTACTGGAATTGGAGAGTACACGGCCAATGCTATTTTAAGTATTGGACAAAATAAGAGCGCACTTTCAATTGATGCCAATATTGAAAGAGTTGTCAGTCGTATTTATGGTATTCAAGGGGCCAAAGGGCCAAAGCTTCAAAAGTTAATTAAGAAAAAATTTGAAGATGGAGAATTTCCTGAAATTGCAAAGTTCAAGGGACGTGATATTAACGAGGCCTTAATGGATCTTGGGCGTATCTATTGTCAGGCCCGAAGTGCAAATTGTGTGGGTTGCCCTGTTTATAAAGACTGTGTTGCAGGAAATTCTAAAGATGCCCTTGAGTACCCAGAAATTCCTGTTAAGAAGATTGCTAAAACCTATGAACTTGATCTTCTTAGAGTTATTGTGAAAGAAAAAGATTCAATTCTAGGATATCGCAAGGCCGATGATCAATGGCTTTCAGGTCAAATTGAATGCCCAACATTTATTTTAAAGAGTGAAGACAAGAAGCTTAAACAATACCCTGAGTTAGACTCAAAGCTTTCTTATAAGAAGTTAAAGAAATATAAGACAGCTATAACAAAGTATAAAATCACAAATTATATTCTTGAAATTTCACATGCTGAATTTAAAAAGAGTTACACTGGTGCTTTTAGAAAGTATAAGCTCAATGAAAAATTGAATATCTCAACGGCAACAACTAAGGCCCTTGATAAAATCTAATGAAAGTAAATTGTTTCACGGCCATTAAAGATTTACTCAATAAAGAAGGCATTAATATTCCCCATGGACGTGTTTATGAATTCTTCGACTCTATTGAAAATGAAGCCTTTATTAAGCATCGTCTAAGTGAGTTAGCCGTTGGGGATCTAATTCTTTGGCGTAAAAAGGTTATTCCTAGTAGTGGTGACACTGGTCATATCGCAATTATTCGTGAAATTCTAACTGATGGTTGGATCAAGGTTTACGATTACTCAAAGCAACCCCATTCAAATGAAATATGTTCTCGACCTGGACTTGGTGAAGGGGAGATGAAGTTAATTCTAGATGGTGATGAAATTCTTGGATTTATTTGGTCTAAGGAAGTTAAGAAGACCAAGATGACAAAAGTCCTGGGGATTTCTCCCCAAGACTTACCTAAAATACTTTAAGTTTTATTCTAATTCTTTAATAAAGAAAGTGTAGATATCGGCAACTTCTTTGAATGTTTCAAAGCGTCCTGAAGCACCAGCGTGTCCGGCATCCATATTTGTCCATAGAAGTTTAACTCGAGAGTCTGTTGCATTATCGCGAAGTTTATAAGTCCACTTCATTGGTTCCCAATAAGTAACACGAGGATCGTTTAAACCTGCAATGGCAAGAACTGCTGGATAATCTCTCTTTTGTACATTTGAATACGGACAATATGATTTGATATAATCAAAGTATTCCTTATCATTTGGATTTCCCCACTCTTCATACTCAAGCTGAGTTAGGGGAAGACTATCATCAAGCATTGTGTTTAGAACGTCGACAAACGGAACATCTGCGCAAGCGGCACCAATCAGATTTTCAGTGTCTAGATTGATTGTTGCTCCAACAAGCATACCACCGGCACTTCCGCCCATGATCCCGATTTTACCTTTGGCAGTATAACCTTCATTGATTAGGTACTTGGCACAGGCGTAGAAATCTTTGAAAGTATTTTGTTTCTTTAAAAATTTTCCATTCTCATACCATGAGCGTCCCATTGTAGAACTTCCACGAATATGTCCGATAGCATAAACAAAGCCACGATCAAGAAGTGAGATATTATTTCGATTAAACCATGGATGAATTGAAATCGAATAAGAACCATAACCATAAAGAAGACACTTGTTAGGATCTCCGATCTTTGTTGTCTTTGCTCTAATGATTGTCATTGGAACCATAACACCATCATGTGATGGAATAAATTTTCTTTCAACGACATACTTATGCTGATCAAAGCCTGGAACTTCAACTTGATGGATACGTGTTGATTCTCCTGTTTCTACATTATAGTCATATGTTGTACTCGGAGTTGTTGGAGAGCTATAGTTATAACGATAAACTTTAGTATCAAAGTTTGCGTTATTACCACCACCTACATGATAGGCATCTTCAGGAAAAGTAATTTCTTTTCTTTCATCGCTTTTGATTACAAGAAAGTGATTAAGTCCTTTTTCACGGAAGCTTACAACTTTAAAGTCTTTAAAAACATTCAAGTTTGTAAGGTATCTTTCACTGCTACCTTCTACCTCAACCGTTGCTGAAGCATAATCTGGCCTTGCAATCGGTGTTCTTAAGATAGAGAAGTTCTCGCTAAACTTATTTGTTAGAACTAAGAAGTCATTACCATCTGTTTCTACCGTGTATTCAATTTTGTCTTCTTTAGGGAAAATTTCAATTGGATTTAAATCGCTAGCATCAGCTTTAAGGTATGAAATTGAATTATTTGCAGAACCACCAGCATTGATAAGCAAGTACCTGTGATCCATTGTTTCTTCGATTGTTAGAAAATACTCGCCAGACTCTTCTGTATAAATAACTTTATCAAAAGAATTTGTCATATCTGTTACGTGAACTTTAAATGGACGCATATTTTCATCCATTTCAATATAGGCATAGTGTTTTGAATCATTAAACCAAACAGGGCCGCCATTGATTTTCTTAGGGCCTTCAAGAATGATCTCATTTGTTGATAAGTCTTTAATATAAAGATCGTAAAGCTCATCGCCATTGTCATCAATTGTATAGATTAGATAACGATGACAAGGTGAGATTTCAAATGTTCCAACATCAAGAAAGTCTCGTCCTTTTGCTAATTCATTTTCATCGAGACAGACTTGTCTCTCATCTGTGCCAATGTGACGACGAAAATGAATAGGGTAATCTTTCCCTTCTTCATATCTTTCAAAGTACTCATACTCATCATGTGGGTATGGGCATGTTTCATATGTTTGAAGTTCACGAGATTTTAATTCTTCAAAAATTGTATTCTTAAGTTCTTCAGAGTCACTAAGATAGTTTTTGAAGAGTTCATTTTCTTCATTAAGAAATTTCATAACATCACTATCTTCTTCGCGATTTCTCATCCAGAAATAGTCGTCAGTTAAAATCTGATCGTGAATCTTTGTTTCGTGTGGGATTTTTTTGGGTTGAGGGTATTTCATCTTGTCCTCCGTGTTTGAAATGTAAGGAAGGGAGTGAATTGCGTTAGCAATACACTCCCATAAAGAGTTAAGGTATAAGCCGGGTCCTGTATTGGACTATCATTCGTCTAGGCCAGCAGTTACCCACTGGCTCGAGCGCTTAACCCGTCAACAAGGGCTGGCTACCCCATGAGTCGACCTATTCAAGCTTGCACCGCCTAGAGTTTACCTGTTTTCACTACAGCAGGTGAGACGAATCTCTCACTGATTGGCCGGCCAAAGCTACCCCAATCGAGTTCAAACCCCTGTACTTCCTTTCTGTTGCACTTGTCCTAGTCTCACGACCGACGGGCGTTACCCGCTAAGCTGCCATATGGTGCCCGGACTTTCCTCCCGTCTATTACACCGAAGCATAATAAACCAGCGATAGTCTCCTTAACTCTTTGCGAATTTATGCCCTATGTCACATTGAATGTCAAAGGTTTACACACTAACTAGTCATGCTTTATTTGAGTATGGTAAAACTTTTTTTAATTATATTCGTATAAGTTTTAAAGCCATTCGCCATGGAGAATTGATGAAATATATTTTATTGGCTCTTGTGTCATTTTCAGCAAGTGCAAATCTTAAGAATTATGTTCGTGAATATTTAAAAGATTCAACAGAAGTAAAAGAAGCGAGTTACAATTTTGAGCTTTCAAAACTTACTCTTGAACTTGAGTCTGGGGACAAAAGACCTTGGACGTTAGGTGTTCTTGCTCAACATGATGATGTTGGCCTTATTTCAAATCCAAATAATCCAAACTTAGTAAATACATACAAGGCATTCAACTCAGGTGTTGAATTATCTAAAGAAAATGTTTGGGGTGGAAAGTTTTCGATCACAGGATCTTATATTGATTTTAGTGGTGGAACTGAGTACGAAGGTTATAACCAAGAGGTCTCATACACTCAGGACCTAGGAAAGAACTTCTTTGGTCGTAATGACGATGCTGACATCAAAATTGCAGAAAAGAATGTCTACTCATCTAAGTATGCTTTTGATGCTGAAGTTTCTCAAAATGTCCTCGAATTTATCGAAACATATTATAACTACAAAAAAACAAAGACACTTATTCAGCTTAAAGATGAAGCGATGAAGCGTGCTGAAAAAAGACTTAAATTTGTTCAAAAGCAAGTTAGAGATGGCCTAAAGGAAAGAGTTGATCTCTACTCTGCTCAAGCGTCTGTTAATTCTGTAGGTGAGGAGCATGCAGAATTAGAGTCTCAGCTTGAAACTTATAAGAAATCACTAGAGAGTAAGTTAGAAAGATCCCACTCATTTAATGATATTGATTTATATAAAATTGAAAAAATTAAAATGGAAACAATCACAGATGGTGAAATCGATTCCAATCTTACTATTCAAGCATTAAATAAGAAGCTTGAATCATTAAATACAGCAATCGAGAAATATGACAATTCTGTATTCCCAACTATTGAATTAAGTGGTGCATATAAGACCAATAGTTATACAGTTGCGGGAAGCGGGAATGTTTTTAGTGATGGTACATTTGGATCTGATAATGATGCGACTGAAGTCGGTCTACAAATTGTTATCCCTCTTGGTATGACAGTTGAGAAGAATAACTTAAAAGAAGCAAAAATTAATAAGCTTAATACTGAGTATCAGCATCGTCTTGCCAAGATTAGAACTAAGAATCAATTAGATGCACTTAAGAATACAATTCGTCTAATTGATAAGACGATCGATCTTGTTCTTAAAAGACATAAGTTAGCAACTCTTTCAGTTGCAGAATATAACAAGCTATACTCTCGTGGTCGTGCAGACTTTGATAATGTAATTTCAGCAGAAGAAAGGCTTATTAGTACTGAAAATAAATTCGTTGAATATATCAGCCGACGCCAAAAACTATACTTCAGCTTACTTGATATCTACGGAAAGCTTGGTAACCACTTTCAATAAAAATTTAAAGTGTTCGTAGGGTGCTTGGGAGAATTAATCTTCCACACCCTCGGCATAGAATTAAATCCTTCCCATTATTAAACTCAGCACATTCACCAGCAGAATATGTTAGACGACAGCTGCCACAGCTATTTCCTTGGAGAAATGTAGCTGCAGTGTGATGGTTTTTTACTTTAGCCTTTAAATATAGTGCTTTTACATGTGCACCCACTTCATCGAGCAGGCCATCAATTTGAGTATTGAGATTATCGATTTTAGTATCATTATTTGATTTAATTTGTGCTACCTCTTCATTGATTTCAGAGATTGTCTCATTGATTCCCTTCACAAATTCTTGCGCTTCAGAAACTGTCGCTTCAATTTCCTCTACCTTTTCAAGTAGCTCTAATATCGTATCTTGTTTTAGATTTGAATCTTCTTCTAATAAATTGATCGTTTTTTGTATGGCCTCTTCTTGTTGGCCACTCGATACAGAATTCAAATTTTGTCTCGCTTGTTCGAGCTTCTTATCTGTATCAAAGAGTTCCTTCTCAAGAGAATTTAAACTCGCTTTAGTTTCAGTGAGTTGTAGATTAAGTTGATCGATTGACTCAGTCTTGTTGCTTAATTGTTTGTTTAAAAAATCGATTCGCTTCAACTCTTCGTCTGTTGCGTTCTCTAGGCCGTCGATGACCTTTTCTAAATCCATGACATCTTTTAGATATTTTAAGTTTTCCATTTGTAATTAATAACATATTTACCTAGCAGTCGCGATTGGAATATTTGTTTATTTAAGGTGATAATAGGGAGATAGGAGTTATAATGCGCGGAAGTATATTCGGAAAAATGTTTTCAATGACTACCTTTGGTGAGTCACATGGCCCTGCCTTGGGTGTTGTTTTAGATGGTGTCCCTAGTGGACTTGATTTTAATTTAGAAGATCTACAGGCAATGTTAGATAAGAGGGCCCCTGGGCGTTCTAAGGGTGTAACAGCAAGAAAAGAGCCTGATCAAGCCGAAGTCCTTTCTGGAGTTTTTGAAGGGAAAACATTGGGAACTCCAATCGCAGTTATTATTCGTAATACTAATCAAAGAAGTAAAGACTACGATAAATTAAAGGATAATTATCGTCCTGGACACGCTGATCGAACTTATGATCTAAAGTACGGTATTCGAGATCATCGTGGTGGTGGACGCAGTAGTGGAAGAGAAACGGTTTCGCGTGTTGTGGCTGGCTACTTCGCGAGTTTGGTTCTTCCTAAAGTAAAAGTTAATACTTTTATTTCTAAGCTTGGGCCGTTTGAATGTGAAAATATAATTAAGAGTTTTCCACAAAATCTTGGAACATATAACTTTGGTGATCCAACTAAAGATGATGAAATTGAAAAGTATCTTATCGATCTTAAGGCCAAAGGCGATTCGATTGGTGGTCGCATTTCTGTTAATATCGAAAATTGTCCAGTTGGGTTAGGAGAGCCTGCCTTTGATAAATTAAAGGCCGATCTTGCAAAGGCCGTTCTATCAATTGGAGCATGTGTTGCTTTTTCTTTTGGTGCAGGATCAAAGATGGCCGATATGAGTGGGCAAGAGGTAAGTGCAGATAGCGCTAATTTTGGTGGAATTGAAGGTGGCATTAGTAATGGCGAAACAATTAATCTTGATCTAACTTTCAAACCAACTTCAACAGTTGGAGCAAACGCAAAAGAAGGCCGTCATGACCCATGTATCCTACCAAGGGCCGTTGTTGTCGTTGAGTCAATGGTTAGGGTAGTATTGGCGGATCACTTTCTAAGACAGAAAGCATACGAGGTATAATTTGTCTGAAATTAAACTATTTGAAGAAATTAATGACGTAAACAAAATATTAAACGAGATTGACTCTGATCGAATCCTCGTTATTTTAGACTCTAATATTAATAGTCTCTATCTCGATCTTATCGATGTAAGGGAAGGTCTTGAGATCTATATCGCCCCAGCTGGTGAAGATTGTAAAAATATCTCTGAAGTTGAAAGAGCATGTGAATTCTTTATAGAAAAAGGAGTACACCGTGGAGCACATCTGGTCGCTATCGGTGGAGGAGCATGTTCAGACTTTGCAGGTCTTGTGGCCTCGCTCCTACTCAGAGGAATTAAGTGGAGTGTTATTCCAACAACACTTCTTTCAATGATCGATGCAAGTATTGGTGGTAAGGTTGCTGTTAACTCAAAATTCGGTAAGAACTTAATTGGAGCATTCCACCTTCCAGAAAAAATTTATATTTGTGCAAAGTTTTTAGAAACGCTAGCAGAAGAAGACTTTATCTCTGGTCTAGGTGAGTTGGCGAAGTATTACTTCCTTGATGAGCAGGTATTCAATTTAATAAATAACGAAGCAAGCTTTGATGAAATCACTCTTCGTTGTGCTAAGTATAAGCAAGAAGTTGTTGAGCAAGACTTTAAAGAAGGTGGCATTCGAAAGGTACTTAACCTTGGTCATACTCTTGGTCACGCAATTGAAAAAGTATACGAGCTTCCACACGGTGTTGCAGTCTACTGGGGACTCAAATTAATCTTTAATATTTTTCATCGAGATGAAGAAAGTGAATTCTTAAATCAATTCTCAGGTATCTTTGGCCTAGACGCTCTAATGTGTCCTTGGGAAGATTCTCTACCTGTTGAAGAGATGATGGATTATATTGCAAAAGATAAGAAGATCATTAGTCGTAATGCAATCGAAGTGATTCTGCCAAATGGGATTGGAGCACCGACGATTCAGACAGTTTCGCTTGATGATATTAGACAGCACTTACTTGATTACGCTAACGGTAAGGGAGCAACAAAGGACTTTATTAAGAAAATAAAAGTTCCTTCATCTAAGTCGTTTGCCAATCGTGCACTAATCCTCGCTGCAATCTACCCACAAGACGTGCAGCTTATGAATATGCCTGAATCAACTGATGTTGTTAATATGCTTAGTTGCCTTGACAGTATTGGTCTTACAATTGAAAAAGCCGATGATGGAATTATTATTCGTGGCTCATTCCCTGAATGTGAGATTGAAACAGATGATGTTATCGAACTTTATACAGGTGATGGTGGAACGACAAATCGATTTATCATTCCGCTACTTGCTCTAGGTAAAAATAAGTATAATTTGATTCCTAGTGAAAAGATGTTCGAAAGACCAATGGATGAACTCGCTAATGTACTTGATGACCTTGATGCTGTTGTAACAAGAGATGAAAATACATGGTTTCAAGTTCAAGGACCAGTGAGTATCTCTAGAGGTGTGTACGAGGTTGATTGTAGCCGCTCAACACAATTTGCAACTGGTCTTGCAATGGCCCTGTCGCCACGTGATATTGATGTCGAGACTGTTAATTTAACAACGAGTCGTCCATATTGGGATATGACATTAAACCTAATTGAACGTTTTAAAAATGGGGAACAAGTTTTTGAGGTTCCTGTTGACTTTAGTTCTCTTGGATATCCGCTGGCCTATGCTTGTTTGACGGGTCCTGTGTTAGTCGAGAATTGTAAGGGAATCGATCGTTTTCAAGCTGATAGTAAGTTCATTGGGCTGCTTGAAGAATTAGGTGGACAGTTTGACTTTACTGCCAACGGCTTACTATTCAATGGTATGGATAACTTAAATGGATTTGAGATTGATTGTCGTGATTGTCCGGATCTAATTCCAACACTATGCTTTTTGGCTTCATATGCATCTGGTGCAACAATAATTAGAAGTGTTGAAGTTCTAATTCACAAAGAGTCTGATCGCTTGAATGCTGTTATGGACTTAATGAAGCTCTATGATATTGAACATCACTATCACGAGGAAGAAGACTATCTCGAAATTATCGGAAGAAAGCCTGATGGAAGATCGGTTGACATCGTTCCACCCCGAGATCACCGTATGGTAATGGTTTCTTACCTTTATCAATTAGTTAATGGTGGTGGGAATTTAGAGAATAGAGATTGTGTTGAAAAATCATTTCCTGACTTTTTTGAGGTTATCGCCTAGTGAAGAAGGTTGAAGTCATAATAGTTTCAGTATTTATTACGATTTCAATCTTCTGCGAAATCTTTGGTTATCGTGGAAATATATATCCATTCTTCAGTTGGCAACTTTTTAGCTATGAGAGAGTTAAGTGAGTCAGCAATTAATTATTAAAGTATTCTACTTACTAACTTTTTCGTTTATTAGTTATTTTCTCTATGACTTAACACCAGTTAGTTCAAATGAAAATTGGCTCAAATCTCTAATTCTTTGGTTCTATCCTTTTAAAACGATTTTGATTCCATCTCTTGTCTTAATACCGGTAACCATAGGTTGTATAAACGATTTTAAAACAAAGTATTTTAGAATTGCATATAGTCTTGTTCTCTTGGTCTTAATCGCATTAATGAATGGAGCAGACTTTGATCATGATCTATTTCTTTGGCTCTATGTATCCGTTGTTATTGCATTTATTCCAGATAAAAATATTTTGAATACTTCAAAGCTATTAATTACTCTTGCATATTTTATGTCTGGTTTTTGGAAGTTGTACTATGGAGTAATTGGGCTATTTTCTGATGGCCTTAATTCTTATCTAAACTTTTCTGGCCTAAAGAGTATTGTCATAAAAAGTAATCCAGCAGAGTGGGTTGTCGACATTCCTACAATTTGCTTTTTTATTGTTGGCCTATTTGTTCTCTTAATTGAGTTATCTGGTTTAGTTCTTTATTTTAAAAATAAGTACTATCTAAAGTACTGGGCTCAAGTGATGATTGTTTTTCATATGATGACTGTTGTCTTCATGAAAATTGAATTTGTCGGAAATGTTGTGCTTATTAGTTTGGTATTTGCTGATTTACTAAATACTAAGAAAGAACAATCCAGCCCATATCTTCGCAAATGTACTGAAGAGTGAAGTTACGAGATTCATCTAGGTTTACGTTCTTTTCAACGTCAAAAAGACCATTTTTTGAGGCAATTCGACGATTAGTAGGATCAATTACTGGAGACTGACTCCACTTTGATTTTTGAACTCGAAAATTGATAATCGAATCAATATCAGTAGGATTTTCTGGAAGTTTGTATGTCATCCCGCTTTTAAGCGTTACGCAAGTATTATCAGCACTTGAAATAAGAAAGTTATTGCCAGATTTTCTTTTCACTCTAAAAAAGCTGTGAGCAAACGCTTTATACGTAAATAAAGAGAATATGGTTGTGAAAATAAAATTTCTTCGTTTCATAAACTTATTATATACTATATCCATATATTTGAAGAAATAAAAAATGGAGGAATATCTATGTCAACTCTAAGAAGAGCATCAATAAACTCAAGTACTGGAGCGCACTCTGTAAATACAGGTGCTGATTTATATTTCTCAAATCAATTCAAGGCTTCTAAAGTATGGAATTCTGTCTGGAATGATATTGCAGACTTCCAGCTTCTAAATGATGAATTAAAGCCTGGAAAATGTTATTTCGACACAATCGAAGGTGCTAGAATCTGTAGTGAAAGATGCCAGAAAAGCGTCATTGGTATTGCTTCAGATACTTTTGGATTTGGTGTTGGACAAGGAAATGCAGGCCTTGAAGTGCCAATTGCAATTGGTGGTTGGGTACTTGCCTATGTCGACAAAGACTATGATCCGGGTACTCCTCTAACAAATGATGAGCACGGAAACTTGACTGAGATGACATTAGAAGAAAAACGTGACTACCCTGAAAGGCTTGTTGCTATTTATAAGAAGCCTGAGCTTAAGGATTCATTTGGCGATAAGAATCATCAAATTGTTGTCGATGGCCGTCACTGGGTGAAAGTAAAGTAATAAAAGGTCTATTATGATAGTCTTATCAATAGCTTTCTCGGAAGCTTGTAACCTAGATTGTAGTTATTGCAATGTTGATAAGCTTTCGAAGAAATCAATAAATACAGATCTATTTCTTGAATCATATAAAAAGGTTCGTGCACAGAAACCTGATGAGCTAATTCAAGTGGATTTCTATGGTGGAGAGCCTCTTCTTCACTGGGATAAGATTGTCTTTGTCACAAATGAATTAAAAGACGAAGAAAATGTTCAATTCTATATGCCGACAAATGGTTTACTGCTTGATCAGGAAAAGGTTAATTTTCTAAACGAAAATAATATTCGAGTCTCTTTGTCCTACGATGGCCTTTGGCAGGATATGAATCGCAAGCAGCACGATAGCCGTGGAACAAATTACTTATACGAAAAGAAACTTCCAATTATAAAACAACTTAATGACCTTACTTGCCACTCGATGATTTATGCTGGCAATAGCAATCTTCTTGAAAATCACCTCTATATTAAAAAGGTACTTAATCTGAATCCTGACCTTACTCTTATCAGAGATGTGGATGTCTGGAGTGAGGAAAGTGCAATTGCTGTTAATGAAGGCTTTAGTGAATTAGTAGACTGGTATATTGAAAATGTCGATGAAGTAGAGATGCCACAAATAATTCTCACTTACCTAAGACATATTCTACGTTACACAGCAAAAGATATAACAATTGATTATTGCGGAGCAGGAGATACGCATTTATCTTTTTCAGAAGATAAGCTAATTGCCTGTAATCGCTTTAAAGATGACGACCTTTATCTACAAATTCCAGAATATAAGAATATGGCCGCTTGTGAGAGCTGCAGTGTAAAAAAATTCTGTAGAAAAGGTTGTTTATATGAGAACATTAAGAACGAAGGACCTATTGAGAATATATGCATAATGTATCGCCATTTTTATAAGGAAGTACAACGCATGATTTCTGAAATAAGGTCAAATAAATATTTTACTAGAATCTTGAAAAGAGAAGTTTATGAATCTTAAAGCATTAAATCGAAGCATGTACTTAGCAGCTGAACATTTATTTGAAGCTGGAAAGCATATGTTGCCAATTGCTCCTGAGTATGGAGAAAAGCTTATGCTCGAAGCTGATGAAATATTATCAATGATTAAGCCAGAAGAAGAAAAAGTTTCGGATGAAAAGTTAGATGATATTTTAGATGAGATTCTCAACGTGGAGATAGATTAATGGTCGCCTATAATTTTGAAAATCCTGCGAAAGCGTCTCAAAAACGCGTCGCAAAGAAATACTTTACTCTAGAAATCACAACCTCAGCGTTATGTGATTTAAATTGTACTTACTGCTTTGAAGGAGAGAAGGTTGATAAGGCCCGTCTCGATAATGAGCTACCAGTTATCTTTAAAAGAATCGATAGTATTCTTGCAGATAAGAATTGGTTTCAAAGTAAGTATGATGGTTTGAATATTTCACTTTGGGGAGGAGAGCCTACTCTCAATCCAAACTTTATTATCGAGTTAATGAATAAGTATCGTGATCACGAAAATGTTGATTTCCACTTATACACTAACGCTTTCAATATTCATAATATGAGAAAGATTATTGAGAATGTTGATACAAGTAAGCTACATGTTCAGGTGTCATATGATGGCCGTGCTGTTAACGATAGTTATCGATTAATGAAGAATAAAAAACCTTCAAGTAATCATGTCATTAACAATCTTTATGAACTTGCTGGTCTTGGGATCAATGTAAGTATGAAGGCGACTCTTCCTATTGATAGTATGGAAAGCCTTTATTCTTGTTGGGAAGATTATTACGATATTCAAAAACTTCTTTGGAAAGTTTCAAAAGATATTAATATTAGTTACTCACCAACGATTGATTATATTACAAAGTTTTCACTTGATGAGAAAAAGGATGCGATAAAGATCTTTAGAGCAGAATTTCTAAAAATCGCTAAGAGAGAAATTGAATTCTATAATGAAAATGGACGCTACCTTTGTTCATGGTTTGGTGGAGAAGATAACCGTAAACACTGTTCTGCTGGATATAATATGGCGGCAATTGATCAACGTGGAAATCTCTATGCTTGTCACGGGGCCATTTATTCGAAACATAAGGAAGAGTTGGCTTATAGTGATATCAATGATGATGCGTTCGTTGAAAAAATTAGTGCATATACTCAAAAATTTGAAGAACCACTTAAGAAAATTCACAAAGACTGCCAGGACTGTGTCGCTACAACTTGTATGATTTGTCCTGTAGCAAGTCATGAGAAAAGTGAAAAGACAGACTTCTTCGAGAAGTGGACAGATAATTGGGTTAACGAGCTTTGTGGTTTCTTTAAAACATTTGGTGAAATCGACAGGGCCGTTCAAAAACATATATTCTCTGCAAATGCGATGACTAGAGAAGAGTATATGGACAAGGAGGTAACAAATGGCGTGTAGTGGTGGACACTGCTCTTATCATAATACGGGACAAGCGACTTGTTCTGGACACCGTGGTGTTTGTTCTGCAAATAGAACCTATGGATTAAGCTCTGGTATTGTTAGTGGTGGTATTGTTTACGGTAGCCATGTTAGGGCTTTGAGAAATGTTATTGCCGCTGAATTAACACGTTACCGTAGTCACTCAATGTACAACCCTGCAAATCCAACGGACTCTTACGCTAGGGGTGCGACAATATCAAATGGTGTTGTCAGTAATATGACTGCTCGAATAAATCAGCTTTCTCCTGCAAATGATACTGCTTGGAGTGGCGCAAACCCTTCTCCTGCTGACAATAGGCCAAAGGGAGCTGATGATGGAACAGCTGGAGGTTCGTCAGGAGCTAGAAGCTGGAGTAAGCGAGGACAGTATTTAACAAGAACTCACTTACAAGAAGTTTTAAATTACTATAATACAATTAGAGCTGACTGTATTTGTAACTCTGACTGTAACTGTAACGCCGTTTGTTCTTGCCATAACAATTGTGGTTGTCACTACTAAATATTAAAAGGATTTAATTATGTTATTATATGATGTTGCTTCAGTTGAGGATCGTGGGTCACACTGGTATGTGACAAATGTTTTTCCTCATACACTAGATCCAATTGAAAGACAGGAAAAGCTTTTAAATCTTTCCGCTGTGTCTGCATCAATTATTAAGCATGCCTTAACAGAAGGTATCGAAGTTAGAATTGTTAAACCAATAGAATATAACGAAGTCATGCCACACGAAATTAAGCTTATTAGTGGTGATTCAAGTGATTATAATTTTGCGAGAGAATCGGCCATTAAAAAGGCCCGAATGGTTGTTACGCAAGATCTTGCTTCGGTTAGTGGTTATACGTTCTATAGCTATATGTGTTTAAATAATGAACTTTGCGATAAGGGTTATTTCATTACGGCCGAAAATCGTGAGTCAAAATATTTAGAAATCTTAGAAACAGGTAATGAAGACCTTATTCAAAAGCTAGAAGATTACCTGAATATGCGCGATCAGATCGAAAGAATCAGTGCTCTTAATAAGAAATTTGATCATTTTAGAAAAATCGTTAATGAAGAAGAGTGTACTGATAAGATCGAGGAGCTTACGAATAAGTTCTTAGAGGATTATTATTCAACATTCTTCTAGAATTATTCTCTATTCACAAAAAGATCATCGTAAAGTAAATGGAACATTATTTTACTGCTTCGAGTATTTTCTCTTCTCGAGAGCTCGAAGCAGTGATGTGAAATTTGTCCTCTATAATTGCACCCAAGAAGAAAGAATCAATTGGATTAGTGTTTTCAAAGAAAGATATCATTTTCCGGATGAATATACTTCTGACTTTCTCGTTACTAATAGTGTTTATGAAATTTTTAAATTAAAGCCTAAACGCTGTATGATTCTTGATATTCATACGCTTAAACTTCTTGGAGAAACAATTCCATGTGACCTCGTCGTTTTCTCAAATGAAGGCCATGAAATGCGTCGCTACGGGATGAAAAAGGTCAAGTATTTTGGCTTCTACGAATATCAAAACTTTGATGAGCAGGAGCTTTTAAAGTTCTCATTTGGAAATTATAAAGAGCTTGAGGCCGTGGATGACTATGTCTTCGTGAATACTCCATCACTCGACTATACAAATGTTGTAATTCCCGAGCACTACAAACAGAGAAAGCTTATTTATAAAATAGCAAATAAGCACCACGAAAACTTACACGAAAAGTTTGATACGATGCTATATTATCAATCGGGAAAAGTTGATACTAATAATCGTCTAGTTCCCGAAAGTCTCTATTATAAGAAGAAGGTTGAAATCTTTAAGAGTGTTATTCAAGACTCCGTAAATATACGTTATAATGATATCTTATTAAACGGATTTGAAGCTTATCACTTAACGGATGAAGATAAGTTAATTCAAGAATTTTTGGATTAATATGATTCTAAGACTCGATAAAGAAAATTATGATCTCTGGCTTACTTATAGCTGGAGCGCTAATAATCATGGCCTATGTGGACACACATATGAGGTTATTGACTACTATCTGTTTCTAAAAGAGCATATGCGAGTTGGTATTCTTCTGTGCGAAGATATTGATTGGCCTACATTTCGTGACTCTGTTGTTGGAAAATATATTATTTCTGATGAAGAGTTGGTGCAACTTGAAAAAGATACTCTCTTTGTAAATCGTCCTAATTTAGTACATGCGAATAATATTCTTTTTACTGATGGTGGTGCGAAGTCATTAATGGGTAAACATATTTTGGCCCAAAAGATTTTTCACTTCGCTTGCGGTGATAAAGAACTGCAGGACAATGATAAAGATAATGTCTTTATTCTCCAAGATGCGCGTATATATCGTGACTGTAAAAATGCAATTGACTATAAAAAACGAATTAATTTTGAACGTTTAAAGAAGCCGACAAAATCAACTCGTTGTAATCTGCTCTATGGCACAAAAAATTGTCGAAATATCCCTGACCAAATGTACCTAGACCTCCTCGATAAGTATGATGGGAAGTTTATGTGCCTAACGAATAAGGAAAATAGACCAGCTGGACGCTTAGATGGGCTCTCAGATCGCTTTGATTTCCCAGAGATGCCTATTGCAGACCTTTTTGAAAAATTTGATAGATATATCTATACACCGGTTCCACGCAAATTTGACTGTAGTCCCCGTATGATCGCAGAATGCAAGTTTTTTGAAAAAGAGGTTGTGTATTATAATATAGACTACTGGGATGAAGATAAAGGCCTCTACTGGAGAAAGTGGGATATTGATAATGACTTTGATTCAATATTCTTAAAAGAGGGAGATCCCATACTAGAAATCTTGGGAGAACATATTGGATTATAATATTTTTAGCCACTCTGGTTTGACGCTATTAAATGACAAATTCAATAAGAGAGCAAAGCTCGATACTGGAACATTCTGTAATTATGAATGTTACTTCTGCTATTATCTTGAAGACCTCGATAAGGTCACACCTCTGGAGACAATAAAGAATAGAGCAAAGAAAATCTATAATTGTGGAATGCGAGAAATAGATCTAAGTGGTGGCGAGAGTTCTGTTCATCGTGACTGGTTTGCAATTCTCGACTACTGCCATGAAGTTGGTTTTACAAATATTTCTGCACTTACTAATGGTGCTAAATTTGCAAATCTAGAATTTTGCAAAAAGTCTCAAGAGCACGGCCTAACTGAATTACTCTTTAGCCTTCATGGAGTTAATGAAGAAAATCATGACTCGATTGTTGGAAGAAAAGGTGCCTTTCGTAAAATGTTAAAGGCCATTTCTAATTGCCAAGAAATCGGTATTAAGGTTCGCATTAATTGTACGGTAACGGATAAGAATGCTGAACTGCTTGGCGAATATGTTGAGTTGATTAATAAGATAAAACCTTATCAACTAAATTTTCTCCCACTCAATTATTGGGAGGATGCAGATCGACTTGAGTCTCAAAGCTATGAGCATTTAAGTAAGCATATAAAGCTTGCCATTGATAATCTTAATCAAGAAATTCAAATTAATGTTCGCTATATCCCTTTTTGTTTTATGCAAGGATATGAAAAATATGTTGTTGGGGTCTATCAGCATATTTACGATCGTAATGATTGGAATATCTATGCTTACGATGTTGAAAAAATTGAAGAAAAAGTTCTTGATACAAAAGAGTACTTTGAAGTTGCTGCTCAAAAGAGAAAGCATACTTACACCAAAGGTAAGGAGTGTTTTAACTGTAAGTACTTCTTCGTTTGTGATGGTGTAGAAAAGAAAATATCAAATGTTCAGGATGTCTACCCGGTTGAAGGGGAGAAGATTGATGATGTTCTACATTATCGTCGAGGTCACTATCCTGAGTGTGATTATAAGTAGGTAAATTATGGAAAAATTACCAAATTCATTAGCTAAAGAAGATATTCTCGAAATTGAGCTCGAGTTAACAGGAACGTGTAATCTCGATTGTCCTCTTTGCTCACGAAGTTATTCAAACGCCAAGCACTTGGTTAAGTATAACGAAAGACCTGCAAGTGAGATTATTGCTCAATTAGACGAGTATCCTAATATAAAAATGTGTTGTATGGCCGGTATGATTTCTGAGCCGACCCTTCATAAAGAATTTTTTACGATCATGGAATATCTGATAGGCCGTGAAATTGAAGTTGAACTTTACTCAAATGCTTCTCTCCATTCGACTGATTGGTGGCGAAAGCTAGGCGCAATGATGAGCCCTCGAGATCATGTCTTCTTTACGATCTGTGGATCAACACAAGAGTTACATGAGAAGTATCGTGTTCGTTCTAATCTTCAACAAGTCTTAGATAATCACACTGCATTCAAAGAAGGGTGTGAGTATGATATCGATTATCTCCAACATATTAAATTTGAATATAATGCTAAAGACTTTGAAAGTGAGGCAATGAAGGAGATTAGATCTCGATTTAGTCGCGAGTATAATATTAATACTCTTCCATATAATGAAAGATTTGGTTTTATTAAAGATGAGGATAATGACATTGCCCTAACGGCAGATTTGGCCAAGAGTTATAATCTTATCTCTCGTCATGCCAAGAGACGTTATGAACGCAATAAGTCTGGTGAAATAAAATGTCAGATGCGTTGCAAGAGTCTTGAAGAGAAATTCGTTGCTATTGATCAGTGGGGAGAGATCTTTCCATGCTTTCTTTATCGAATCTATAATGTCGGTGAAAAGTTTAACCTCGACTACTCAAAGATAAATCAATTTAAGTATGACTTCTGCTATGAGTGCGAGGCCATGACCACTAAGATGCTTGATGATATTGGCCTTGAGAGGATGGGGTAATGAGTTGTAAGCAAACGACATTACATCGTAGTGAGATCTTAGAATTAGAGATGGATCTTACTGGCACGTGTAACCTGCGTTGTCCTTTGTGCACTAGAAATTATGCTCATGCTGGGCACCTGTTAAAGCGTAATGTGCGAAGCTTCGAAGAAATCAAAAAACAGTTAGATAGCTTCACTAATCTTGAAGTTTTTTATATGGCCGGAAATATTTCTGAGCCAACGCTTCATCCTGAAGTTAAGGATATTTGTCGCTATCTAGTGGAACGTGGTGTTGCTATTGAGTTATTTACAAATGGTAGTACCCACAATCCAAAGTGGTGGGCAGAACTTGGTGAGATTTTATCTTCTAATGATCGTATCTACTTTACGATTTGCGGCTCAACTCAAGAGCTCCATGAGAAATACCGTGTTGGAAGTAAGCTTCAAGATATTTTAGATAACCATCAAGGGTTTCTCTCGACGAATAAAGAAGGAATCGATCATATTCAACATATTATGTTCAAATATAATCGTGAAGACTATGAAAGCGAGGCAATGCAAAATATTATTGCACGTTTTAGTAAAACATTTAATGTCGATACAGAAGGCCAACGTACTTTTAATGAATATGTGAAGTCATTTGATAAGGACTTAATTCGTCCAGAAGATGAGAGGAAAAGGGCCATCGATGCACTTTTTAATATTAAGCCAACACCAGGCGAGAGTACTGATATTGAAATAAAATGTATGAGCCTTAGAGATCGAAAAATTTATATTGATCAGTTTGGCCAAATATCTCCTTGTTACGGTCATGCAGAGTATGAAGGACCAGGACACTTCTCTGGTGAAGTATTCGATTATGGTGAAGTACTTAGTTTTAAATTTAAAGATTGTTTTAAATGTGAAAGACGTATTCAGAAGTTAATTGATGTCATGGAGTTAGATTTTGTCTGCTAGTAATGATGCCCTTATTCGTAGTGAGAGAATAGAATTAGATCTCACTGGAACTTGTAATGCAAAGTGCCCTTTGTGTGCACGAAACTATAAGCATATAGAAGTTAAATATAATGAAAGACATTTAAATGAAATCACAGAACAACTAGATCAATTTCCTAATGCGAAATTTGTTCACCTAGTTGGAGCTTTTTCAGAGCCAACACTTTATCGATCTATTTTTGACCTCTGTCGCTATCTTCGCAAAAGAGATATCGCAATTGAAATTTGTACAAATGGCGATACTCATGACCCTGATTGGTGGGCCGAGCTAGGAACAATATTAGGACCTGATGATAGTGTTTATTTCACAGTATGTGGTTCCACACAAGAGCTTCATGAAATTTATCGTGTTAACACAAGTCTCGCTAATATTAGGGCCAATGCGAAAGCATTTCGTGAATCCAATCCTTATGGTATCGATTATATTCAGCATATTCTCTTTGATTATAATGCCGAGGATTTAGAAGATGGTAGTATGGATGAGCTTTTAAAAGAGTTCAGTAATATCAACCTAACGCAAACTCTCTATCGTCGTGATACTGAGGTTTATAAGAATCCCTTTAACTTAGATAAAATGTTAGTTACTCCAGAGCTTAAGAGAAAATATGACGTTATTATTAACTCTGCTAAAAAGAAGTGGGGTGAAAAGGTTAGTGGTAGTAAGGATTATGATATCGATTGTCGTTCTTACCATAATAAAAGTATTCATATCGATCAGCACGGTACTGTATTCCCATGCTATGTCTGGCTTGAAGAGAGTCGTTTAGAGAAGTGGGATTTGGATTATAAGAAGATTCAAAATTTCGACTACGAATGTTGTCAAATTTGTGAAAAGAACTGTAAGCGATTGATGGATATGTGGGAGCTTGAGATTCTATAATGCAATATAATAAATTTGTTGAATTTATAGAACTTAGTTTAAATAATAGCTGTCAATTACAGTGCCAGGGTTGTCCAAGCCTAAATCCAGATCACAATAATAAAAGAGAGTTAGATTTCTCAAGAGTTCTTCCTATTATTAAAGAATTCAACCCAAAAGAAGTCTTTATCTGTGGTAATGATGGTGAACCATTGGAGCATAGTGATATTAATAATATTCTTGTCGCTTTAGGTGAAAATTTTTCTCAAGATATTCTGATTGCAACGAATGGGGAAAACTTAATGAACCTTGATGTGGAAAAATTAAAAAAATATAAGAATATGGTCTTTCAGGTGGCCATCGATGGACCAAGTCAAGAGGTTCATGAGCTAACTCGTGGTGGTAGTAGTCTCGATACTGTCTTTTCTAATATTGAAAAAGTAAGAGGGATTCTAAAAGTTGAGCCTATTTTCTCTCGTCATGAATTAAATGAAGAATTTGCAATTGCGACAGCGGAGCTCGTTAAAGAGAAGTTTGATTTAGAATTACTATTTCGTGACACAACTCTTGTCACAAGTAAAATCAAACCTCCTAAGAATAGAAGTAGCAGGGGAAATATGGATTTCTTGTATAAGAAAGAATATTCCTTGCCAGTAACACCATGGTTTAAAAGAATATATATAAATTCTGATGGGAATTGCTACCCTTGTGTATCTTTTATTTATGCAAGAGTTTCTAGTAAACCAATTAGTATTTATTCATATGAAAGTACTTTTGAGTTCTTTACTGATTTTGTGAAGTTCTCAAGAGAATTTTGTCGATGTTATCAAGCTCTTGGAAATACAACTCAATGTAAGCTCAATTGTGATTTCTATATGAATGATTTTGAATATGATAATTTAGAAAGTATTAAGGATATATCGTGATTAAAAGTAATACATCTTTTGGTAAACTCAATTCTATTATCGTTGGACGAGAGCTAGAGATTAGTAAGAGAATTGCTGACTTCACTTTTCAGCACTTTTATGGTGAGAATTTAACTCATGCTGTTTATGATCGACTCGAACATGGTGGCCAAGAGTACTATGTTAATCACGAACTGCTTTTAAAGCGTAATGAACAATTAGATAATTTAGCTGCGACATTTGAAAACCTTGGTGTCGAGGTTTTTCGCCCAGATCGACTTGGGCAAGTTGTCACAATCAAGACTCCTGATTACAAAACAGAGCTTTCAAGTGCAAGTAATGTTCGTGACGTTTCTCTCGTTTATCGAGATTATATTATTGAAACACCTACTTATGTTCGAAATCGCTTCTTTGAAAACACCCTGCTTTATAATGTTTATAATCAGCTATTTGATGGTGGCCGAGGTGGAAAATGGGTTAGATCTCCACACAATAAATTAGTAGAAGAAACAATGGACTTAAGTCCATGGAATTCAGAGCGTGACTATAAGAATTTTGATCGTTCAAAATATACGATGGCCATAGATGGTGCTCATTTTTTGAGGATCGGTAAAGATGTTATTGTAAACGTAAACTCATATAACCACTACCTTGGTCTTGAGTGGGTTAAGTCATTCTTTCCCGAAAGTGATTTTCATATTGTTAATGTTGCTGATAATCATATCGATGGTGTTTTAGTCTGTCTCAAGCCTGGAACCTTTCTTGTGAATCCTAAGTATCGTAATATAAAGGATTTTTTACCGCAAAAGTTTAAAAACTGGGATTGTTTATTTCCAGACGATTATAAAGCAGAACCTGTGATTGAATCAGGGAAAACTGATATCGATATTCAACTTGCAAGTACAAGAGGAATGGATATTAATATTGTTAGCGTTGATGAAAAAAATATTCTAGTTAGTGAAAGTGCGGCCAATGTTATTGAATTACTCGATAAGCATGGCTTTACTCCTCACCCTGTAAGATTAGAAAATTGTGAAATTTTTGGCGGAGGGATACACTGCTCAACGCTAGATACAAATAGAGATGATGAATATATCGATTATACAAAGTAGTACGTATGAAGATTGCACTTATTACAATGATTGAAAGTAATGGCCGAAGCACTAATGATGACAAGGGCATTACATTTGAAAATCAAAGACATTATGAAGATGAGGCCATTCTCTGTTTTGAGAATTGGCGTAAGAATGCAGGGGATTTGAAAGATATTCCCATTTATACCTATTGTCCTTCAAAGCATATCGTTAGCGAAAAAACGAAAGTAAAATTTAAAGAATTAGGTGTTACATATATTGAAAGATATCACAATGAAACAGAGGAATTTGAGTCTGGTTTTGTGAATGTTCCATTTTGTGGAATGCTTCTTGAAGAAGAGTTAACTGAAGATCTCTTTATTCATATCGACCTTGATATGAATCTTATTAAACCTTTGGATCCCAAATTATTAGAGATTGCATATAACGAAGGCAAGATAGTCGTTGGCCAATATGATGATATTTCAAAAAAGGATCAACGCTTTATTGGAGAGGATTGGGGTAATCCGCTTGATACTGGTTTTATTATTTCTCGCCGAGACAGTGGTTTTTACAAATTCTTCTTTGAAGAACTCATGGCCCTATATAAGACAAATGGTGATGAAAGATGGCAGAAGTACTGTCAAAATGTAGAGAAATACTTTCTTGAAGAGTATGTCATTGAAAAAGCTTTCAATGAAGGTCGTCTTAACGTGCATCCTGTACAGTATTATCAGGTAGGAGAGGGATATGCTTCTGTGACAACTTTTCCAAAAGATAAGCTAGGAGGAATTTACTTTTGGCATGAACACCTATATCCAAACTCTAAATATGATAAAGTAAGAGAGAGAATCGCGTACTTTAAGAGAATGAAGGAGCTGTGATGGATATTGAACATATATTTAGAGAAAAAAAGATTGAGTTTCTCTACGCTGCTCAAGAGAAATTAAAAGAAGAGTTTGATATTGATGTCCCTGTCGGTTCAGGATTTGGAAAAAGTAAGAGCTTTTACTTTATTCCTGTTGGTAAACGTAAATATGTCTTTAAACCAGCTTTGAAATTTCTTGTTACTGATTCTCCGGATATCGATCGTAAACTTAATTTTACATTTGAAGATTTATTAAAAAAATATCGTAAGGTTATGAATAAAGAAACAATTCTCCCTACGTTACTGGAAGAGTCTGAGAGTTTTTTGGTTTTTGAATATTATAACGAAGAAGATGGCTGGTTTAAGATGGATGATCTTAAAAAAGGTGATTGTGAGACAGTCGTTACATTAACCAAGAATCTTTGGGGGAATGATAAAGATGTTCTTTTTCCTTTTTATAATCAACTCTATTCTAAAGTTTATAAAAATATTAATACCGGTGAAATTAAGATTGTCGACTTAAAATATGTTGAGATTCAAAAACGTAGACCAATATTCATGTATATCTGCGATTATAATATTAATACAATTTTTTATTTTGAAAAAAATTATAATCCATTCTTTAAGGTAAAGGATATCTTGGCCCGTGAGTATCCGGTATTAGAGGCCCAAGAGAAAATTTTATATAAGTAATGCAGATACCTTTATTTCGACCATATTCAAGTCCTGATTTAGAAGCACAGCTTAAGCGTGTTATAAGTAGTGGTGAGTGGACTGGTGGAATAGAGGTCGCAGAGGTTGAAAGCCTTTTAGTTAAAAAATTCAAATTTCCAAATTTTATATGTACTAGTAGTGCCACGTCAGCATTTGAAATTATTTTAGATATGTACTTTTCAGATGTTAAGGCAACAATTGTCGTTCCAATAAATACTTTTGCGACAACGGCGGAAGTTCCAAAGAGATTAGGTCATAAGATAGTTTTTTGTGACGTTGACTCAGTTTCTGGAATGATTGATATTACATCGTTAGAACAAATCCTTAAATCTCAAAAAGTTGATTGTGTCGTTCCTGTTTCCATTGGAGGACACCTTTACGACAGAGATGCGATGAAGAAGTTAAAGAATGAATATGGTTTCAGAGTTGTCGAAGATCTGGCCCAACTTATTTACCCTGAATGCTTCGACTTGGAAGTGGATGCCGCATTCTTTAGTTTCTACCCAAATAAAATTCTTTCCTCTCCTGATGGTGGTGGTTTAATCGTATCTGAGTTTTCTTTAGTGAATCAGGCAAAGAAGCGTCGATTGCATGGTATTTGTCGGAAAACAAGATGTGAATATGATATTGAATTTCTTGGACGTAAAGCGAATATGACAAATATTGATGCTGTGTTCTTAAAGGATCAAATATCTTCTTTATCAGATAAAATCTCAAAACGCTTGGCCATTTACCAATCGTATGCTCAATTGCTCGAAGAGATTTCTGACGTTAAAGTCCTAGCACTTGAAAATAATATAATACCTTCGCTTTTTGTCATTCATGCTAGAAAGCGCAATGAGTTGAAGTCTTTTTTAGAGGATAATGGTGTTCAAACATCGATCCACTTTAGGCCACTTCATTTACATTCGTATTGGAATCAGGAAGAGTTAGAATTCCCAGGTGCTGAGGAATACTACTCTTCTACACTTTCTCTTCCTTTTTTTGAAATGTTAAAAGAAGACGAATTGAACTGTGTTATATCTCTTATAAAAAAGTTTTACTCTATCTAATAATTCTTTCAACATAAAAAGACTCTGCTAATTCCTTTCCACATTTTGTTCCTTCTGATTTTGCAAGGATTTCGAGATTCTCAATTGATCGAGGATGTGGGAATGGATGTAATTCACTTTCGTAGGCACACATGGCCTGAATTTTGGCCTTCAAGTTCTGCTTAGAAATTGTACTAAAATAATTCTTTCTTGCTTGTATAAATTGTGAAGACTGATATTCAATACTTGAAGGTATATCAAAGGTGTAGATTTCTGTCGTAGTGTTACTAGGAGTTGATCTAAAAGCTGTAAGGACTGCTTTGTTTGTAATTTGATGGTCAATATTTAAATCATTGTAAGAATGAGTATAGATAATATTAGGCTCAAATTCAGCTTTTACTTCTTCAATTTCTTGAATGATGTCGATAAGGTTATAACTATCGAGTCTATTATCTCTTAAAGATAATTTCTTGTGGTTTTCTACCCCAAGTATTTTAAGCGCTTTTAAGTATTCTTGGTGACGGTTTTGGATATCTTTGCCCTGGGCCGAAGTACTATCAGTAAGGACCAAAATATAGACATCATCATCTTCTAGAATATGCTTATGTATTGTTGCTCCACAACCTAATACTTCATCATCAGCATGTGCAACGATTACTAAAACTTTGTTGTTCATGGTGCCACCTTTTCAAAACTCCAATAATCATCGCATTCACATAACTTAAATGGGCAGACGATTGATGTTGTTTTAAAGTCACAAGTTAGAATGTGTTTTTTTGTATTCTTGCAAGCATAAGAAACTTGAGCATCATAGTGTATAATAAAGGCTCTAATGTCACATTTCCAACCCTTTAGTTGATTATAGCCATTATTTAAAAAATCAGATTTGGAAATATATTTTTGTTCTTTGGCCGTTTTAATTAATGTCGTTTCTTTGTTTTCAAGTTGTGTAACCCTTAGCTCACAATTCTTTATAAACTCTTCTATTTCGTCTTGATAATTTTCGTACGAAACGGAGTCATTTGTATCGTTATGTAGTCTGATACAATTTAAGGTAAGCTTTTTTTCTTGTGCTAAATTATAGAGGCTTTCAAATATATTCTTATATCTTTCAAATTCCTCTAATTTATTCGTAAAGAGAAAAGCTACATCCATTCGATATCTCTTAGATAAGAGATCAATCTTTTCGACAAAGCCTTTATTTGGGTACTCTGGATGAAAGCTTGCGGTAATTTTAATTTTGTTACTTTCTGGAAGCTTATGCCAGAAGCTTTCAGGTTTAACAAAATTTGTGACGATTCTTATTTCTTTTAAGTTTTGAATACTTTCAAGTTCTTCAATAATTGTTATGAAATTTGGATGGAGGCTCGGTTCCCCACCAATTAAGTTAATGATAAAGTTTTCTTCAATGGCCTTAAGTTTCTTTATGATAATCTTACTTAGAGTTGTGTATTCGGTATTACTATTAAATGGCCTATAATAACAATAGCTACAATCAAATTGACAATGAGAAACCATCTCCCAATTTATATTAAGTGGGGAGCCTTCACCGATAGCAATAATATTTTCGTTTTCATATTGCATTTCTAAGGTCCTCTATTGCAACTCGTTCCTGACCAAATATATTTTCAATTCCACGCTGTTTTAAAATCTCTTTATATAAAGGTGCTTCGTAATTATATGGAAAGCAAAAGTCTTTAATGTCTAGTCCTTGTTTTGCAAACTCATTTAACATCTTATCAGTATCATCTTTAAGGTGATCATGTAGCTCTTTTAGGTTCAGGCCACTCCTTAAGTCTCTATGTTGATGTGAATGACCGCCAATATAGCAATCCTTAGTGGAAGCTATTTCTTTGATTTGGCTCCATTTCATATAATTAGTTGTATTGCCTGTTTTGAAATAAGATTCATGGGCCTTAGCACACGGAATTGTTATCTCATTTTGTTTTTCTGCTTCTGGTGAAATTATATTCGTCGAAACAAAGAATATTTTTGGTGTATCAAATTTTAAAAAATGATTTAGGTGTTTATATTGTGAGTATAGGCCATCGTCAAAGGTGATAGTATAATCTGATAGATCAAGCTCTAGCATCCATTCGTATACTTCATGAATCATCAATATAGGCTTATTAAAATCATTCATATTTCTTTGCGATATCCTCAATAATTGTTCTTAGCGCTATTTTTGGGCGATAAAATTGTTTCAGCTTTTCGATATTTGGTGATCTTTTTAAAATATCTTTTGAGTGACTACTATATTCATCATTGAAAGCGATTTTTTCAATTTTAATATTAAGGGCCAATGTGTCTTTGATTAGATGTGCAAGCTCTTCTATCGTGACTCGGTTCTTGTCATTTCCTATGTTGATAGTTTGATTGAGAAAGCTATCTCTTTCTATCAAATACCTCAACGAATTGATTAAATCACTAATATGGCAAAATGACCTTGTTTGAGAACCATCTCCATAGATTGTTATCTTACCTATTTTCTTTGCATCACGAATCATCTTCGGCATAACCATACCGTATTTAGGGGATTGCTCTGGGCCAGTTACATTAAATAGCCTAAGAATGATATGTGGTATTTGATAACTCTTGAGGAGAAATTCAGTCATCAGTTTATTACAGGCATAACCCCATCTTAAAATATCTGGAGAACCAATTTGTAGGCCCTGATCTTCTCGACAATTTTCTTGATTACCATAAACCTCAGAGCTCGAAGCAAATATTGTTTTTGTTTTATATTTCGCAAGAAGAGGGAGTAGATCATGATTGATCCTATTCTCATTAATAATGGCCTCTCTTGGTGATTGATCAATTTTTTTTACGCCAACAGCTGCGGCAAAGTGACAGAAAATTGTGGTGTCTTTTAGTTCAGTATTAAGCCAGTCGATATCTTCGTTGCTCATCTTGGCCAAGTCCATTTTTCTGTATGATATTTCACCACAATTAGCTTGCAAATCGTCTATTGAGACGACGTTTGTTGATAAATTATCGATTATAGTGATGTCGAATTCCTGAAAGAAATTCTTGGCGATTTCACTTCCTAGGAAGCCAAGTCCACCACTCACTAACATTTTTTGTCTGGTCATAAATTCAGCCACTTGCAGTAATTTTATCTATTGGTAAAATTATTTAGTTAATAATAATGCATCAAATTTTAATTACACTTATAATTATAACATATTGCATGTTTATGAGGTGTCTCAATGAAGAAGAAAAATAATTCAAATCAATTTGGTTTTACTCTTGCCGAGGTAATGGTCGCGGCAGGACTTATCGGCGTACTATCGCTCGCGGTTGTAAATATGATGAGTAATATTAATAGAACTTCTAAACGAGCATCTCAAGTTTTTAACGTACAACAAGAAACTCAGCGAATAACAAGTATTCTATCGAATGGTGATGCTTGTAAAAATACCCTCCAAGGGATAGATATCGGTAACGCTCCTGGGTATACCGTTACGGCTAATGTTCCTATTATCAAGGATGCTGATGATAATGATGTTTATACTATTGGTAAAGAACTTGGGTCAGGTGCTGATACTGTTAATGTTAATAGAATGCAGGTTAGGCGTCTTTTCTATCCTAAGACTGGAGCATATGGAACAATCGAAAATTATACTGTAGGTGGTGTTCCATTCACAAAAATGGAAGCACAGTTAATGGTTACTTTTCGTAAAGGTTCAGTTGGTACCACGGATGATATGATTAAAAAGAGTTCTGTTGGTGGTGTTGATATTACTAAACGAATTGGAATGATGGTTGTTATTAATGCGGCTGGACAGATTCAATCTTGTTACAGTACTGCTGATGAGTTCTTAGATAGTGCTTGTCGAAACTTAGGTGGTACAATCGATGGAACAGATGGAGAATGTAAGGACGTACAACTTAGAACTCTTAAGACCGCAACTGCAACTGCCGATACAAATGCTGCAACTATAGGTGACGCATTCTCTGCAAATATTACTAATGATGAAGGAAGAAATGCTCCTTTAAGGATTAAATTAGATTTAGCAAGTCAGTATATGTCATTAGATAGTGATGCTATTCAAACGAGAGGAAATCCTCTTTATTTAAACCAATTTGGACAAAATTTAGAACTAGGTAACTCTGGGGCAACAACTAACTTAAGAACGGGTACAAATAATATCACTGGGACGAATAATATTTCTGGAACGACTAATATCTCTGGGACAACAAACCATACCGGTGTTACAAATTTTAATAATGTTACTAATCACAATGGAGTTGCAAACTTCAATCAATTAGCAGATTTTAATAATACGGTTTATTTTGATCACGTGAATACCTTCTTTAGACAGGGAATGACCCTGAGTGCGAGTAGGACTTTTACTGTTCAAACAGGAGCGAATATAAGAATGGATGGAAGCTCTTATATCAATTTCCAAGGAACTTCATATATGAACTTTGCTTCAGATAGAAGATATAAGCATGATATCGTGGAGCTTGAAAGTGTATTAGAAAAGTTCGATGAAATTAGAGGTGTCGAATTTGTTTGGAATGCTAATAATAGACGAGATATTGGTTATATCGCTCAAGAGATTGAAAAGGTTTTCCCAGAGGTTGTCTCAACAGATGAGAAGGGAATGAAGAGCGTACAATATACAAAGATGCCAGCTGTAAACACTGCTGCAATTAAGGAACTTAAACGTGAGAATGATGAGCTTAAGTTTAGAGTAAATCTACTTATGAATGCTCTTTGCAACGGTGAAGATGCACATAAGTATGAAGAGGTTTGCTCAATTCCTGTAGCGCCTTTAGAATAATGAAATGAAAAATACAACTCTCGCCATCATTGGCGTCGGATATGTGGGAATCAACTTGGCCGTTAGGTTCCCACAATTCTTTAAAACTATTGCCTTTGACATTGATTTTGAAAAGATTAATTCCTTGAAGAAGGGAATCGACTTATCTGAACAATTCTCAACTGAGGAGATCTCTAACAGCGGATGTTTATTCACCTCGAATATCGAGATTATAGCGGATGCAAATTACTATCTTATAACCGTCCCTACGCCGTTAGACATTTATCATAAGCCAGATCAAAGTCGTGTTCTTGAAGCCGTTGAAGGCCTTAGAGACTACCTGTCTCCAGGGGACACTATTGTTGTTGAATCTACTGTCATGCCTGGAACAACAAAATCTATTAGAGAACTTATTGGTAGAGATGACATATATTTCGCCTTTTCGCCTGAGCGTGTAAGCCCTAATGACAATTTTATTAAATTTGAAGATATTGTGAAGGTTGTTTCTTGTGACTCAAAAGATAAACTAAGAGATTTAGAATTTATTTATAATAAAATATTTAGAAGAGTTGAATTGAGTCAAGACATTGAGGCAAGTGAGTTTTCTAAACTTCTAGAAAACACATCTCGAGATATCAGTATTGCTATGATGAATGAGTTTTATCAGGGCGCATTGAAGAAGGGGATTGATTTTAAAGAAGCCCTTAGGCTCGCTAGGAGTAAGTGGAATTTTCCTAATGTTGATAAAGGTCTAGTCGGTGGACATTGTATTAGTATCGATCCACATTACTTGTCGGCCTTCTTAGAATCTAAGGAAGATTCAATAATTCTGAAAGCTCGTCGAGTGAATGATTTGATGGTTAGTTCTTTGAAGGAGAGAATTTTAGAGATCAGTAAAAGTGGTGATAAGATTTTACTTCTTGGGAAAACTTACAAAAGAAATTGTAATGACACTCGAAATTCTAGAGCTCTCCTTTTGTACGAAGAGCTAAAGAATCATACTGATCGAATTGTTGAATCTTTTGATCCATACACAGATAAGGCCAAGAAGTTAACAGACTACAGAGAATACGACTTGATTGTTAGTTTAGTTGCACATGATGAGTTTGCGCAGCTACGAAAAGAAGAGTGGACTGAAATTCTTAAACCAAAGGCCGTGATTTTAGACTTTGCTCAAGTCACTCCCAAGGGTCTCGAAAATCAATTCAAGGTTTATTATTAGATCAAGTTACAATCACAGTGGTAGCGGAAGAGCGTTTCAAAGCTATCTTCACTGATTCTGTGCTTATTTCTCATAAAGAGCTTAAAGGCGTCACCACGGTTTAGAGTTTGACCGTGTTTCGAGTTACAAGCTAATTTGAATGAGATATGCGGGTAGCGATCAAGGAAGTCGTCTACCTGATGGTGATTATCATTTGTTACGATAATGACGTAAGTGACTTGCTCTTCATCTAAGTCTGGAAATTCAATATCGTGATCTAAGTATTCCACACAGTGATAGAGAACTTCATCGATATGCTTAAGGTATTTTTCACCATACCTTTTGATAAAGAGTCCATTGGTGAAAACATCAATTGTACAATTTAATTTTACGAGATGATCAAAGACTTTTTCCATTGTCTTAGGATCAATTAGGCCAGGCTCACCACCACTTAAGCTTACTTGTGCCCCTTCTGTCACAGAATAGACTTTATCAAGAAGCATTTCTTTGCTGATAGGATTCTTCTTATTGCGCTCATGCGTATCGATGATGCAGTAAGTGCAGTCCCAGTTGCAGTTGAATGTAGTAATGATTGTGAATTCATCACGTTTTGCCGTCATTTGTTAATTGTAACATGGTCCAAAATTGTAAAAAAGCTTTATTTTTCCTAACGATTTTAGACACTTAAGTGAGTCTTGTAAGGGACAATTTTACTGCTAAAATAGTTATATCAAGGATGATCAAATGACGAATAAAACAAAAGATGTGAAGCTTGAAGTAAGGCTTTCAAACTTAAAAGATATAGATGGTATTCATGAGTTAGTTGCTCGCTCCTATACTGGTTTTCCCGATGATTACACAAAGGGAATGATTCGTGGGCAGATTACAAATTATCCTGAAGGTAATTTTGTCGCTACATTAAACGGAGAAATTGTCGGCTACTCTGCAAGTATTCTTCTGTCTGAAAAGAAAGTTTTTAAAAAACATACATGGGCCAGTATCACTGGACGAGGTTATGGTTCCACTCATGATGAAGATGGTGACTATCTCTATGGATATGAAACTTGTGTTGACCCATCTATTCGTGGTCATCGTATTGGCCAGCGTTTATATAATGCTAGGAAAAGGCTTGTTAAATACGAGCGCTTAAAAGGTATTGTCTTTGTTGGGCGTATTCCGAGTTTACGTCGTCGAATCAAGCAAGTTGAAAGTGTTGAAGACTATATTGAAAAAGTAAAAGAAAAGAAAATTAGAGATACCACTCTTGGCTTTCAGCTGCGTAATGGATTTGAAGTCTTAGGTGTACTTGAAAAATACTTACCTGGTGATAAAGAGTCTATGGGTTATGGAGTCCATTTAATTTGGAATAACCCTGAATACCAAGCACAAGAGAGCAAGAAGGATCGCCCTGTTCAACAGAACTCTGTCCGTGTTGTTAGTGTCCAATATCAACAACGAGGTATCTCTAGCTTCAAAGAGTTTGAAGATCTCGTGGAGTACTATGTTGATGTAACAGCAGACTATCGTGCTGATTTCGTCCTCTTTCCTGAATTATTTACGATGCAGCTATTATCAATTAAAAACGAAGAAGTTGAGGCCAATGTTGCAATTGAACATATGACCGCTTACACCGAAGATGTAAAAGCACTCTTTCAGCGTCTGGCGGTAAAGTATAACGTCAATATTATTGCTGGCTCACATCCAACGAAAGTAGGGGATCGCGTCCACAATATTAGCTATATTTGTCTGCGTGATGGACAAATTCACGAACAAGCAAAAATTCACCCAACTCCAGACGAACAGTATTGGTGGAATATTGAAGGCGGAGATGAGGTTAAAGTTATCGATACTGACTGTGGCCCGATTGGTGTTTTAATCTGTTACGATAGTGAGTTTCCAGAGCTCACAAGACACCTTGCTAATCAAGGGATCAACATTCTCTTTGTTCCATTCTTAACTGATAACCGACAAGCATACTGTCGAGTGAAGTTTTGTTGCCAGGCCCGTGCCATTGAAAATCAAATCTATGTCGCCATGGCCGGAAATGTTGGAAATCTACCACGTGTCAATAATGTCGATATTCAATATGCCCAAAGTTGTATCCTAACCCCTTGTGACTTTCCTTTTGCAAAAGATGGAATAGCGGCGGACACAACACCAAATGTTGAAATGGTTGCAATTGCTGATTTAAGAATTGATACGCTTTTAGAAGCAAGACAAAATGGGGCCGTGAAAAATTTAAAAGATCGCAGACATGACCTTTACTCAGTTGTATGGCATGGGAAGTAGGTGGCCTTAAGTGGCCACCAATATCTTAATTACTCTTAGCTGGGATTTTACTCATTCCATATTCAGTAATTGCAGTAATTGATAATGAAGGATTTACTCCCGGATTTGCTGAGATCATTGAACCATCAAAGACATACATATTTTCGTAATTAAAAACTTTATTGTCTTTGTTGATGACACCCTCTTTCTCACTTTCTCCCATACAGGCACCACCTAGAATATGTGCAGTGGAAGGAATTCCTGTTAGGGTTTCTGTAAACATAACCATTGGCTTACCATCAATGATTTTACAATATTCTTTTGCCATTTGATGGGCCGTCTTAATAAAGGCCGTCGGTGCAGCACCTTTTGAAAGAACTGACCTCATGCCAAAGATGCCCTTCTTAAACTTTAGAGTGCTATCAAGATGTTGCATAAAGAGATGAATATTTGTCTGCTTTGCAAAGTCTTTTACCGTTAAAACTTTAAACCACTTAATTGGATCTCTTAATGGCTCTATCGCCAGTTTAATCATTCTTAAAAAGAAATTAGGTTCTGAGATCATTGGAACCATAAGTACACGCCAGAAACCCGATCCCTTACCGTAACGAGTTGGCTCAAGATGTGAGTGCTCATCAATATCAATAATCGAACCGATGGCAACTCCCTTAGTCATATCAATATCTTTCTTATAAGTTGTATTTAAAATAAGCGCTTCATTATTCGTTCTGATGGTATCACCAAGAGCTGGTGATAAATTAGGAAGCGTTGTCTTCTTAAGATCAAGAAGTAAGTTAATCGTACCCAAAACTCCGGCACTAAAAATAATACCATTGGCCTTTAATATTCTTGTTTTTCCAAAGTACCTTGTCGATTCTTTTAATGTGACTTCGTAACCAGTTTTTCCGTTAGAACCATCTAATGGAGAAACATTTATTACTTTATTTTCGGCCAGAATATCAACACCAAGTTGTCGTGCAAGATAAAGGTAATTCTTATCGAGAGTATTCTTTGCATTGTAGCGGCAACCTGTCATACACGCTCCACATGAAATGCAACCAGATCGAGTCGGTCCCTTTCCATCAAAATACGGATCAGCTACCTCTATACCTTCTTTACCTTCCTCTCCAAAGTAGACAGAGACTTTTGTTGAATCAAAGTAATCTTCTCGTCCAATATTTTTTGCAAGTTCAAGCATTGTGTGATCTGCATCGCCGTGATGTCTTGTCTTTTGCGCTCCAAGCATTTTCCAGGCAAGATCGTAATAAGGAGATAATTCTTCTTCCCAATTATTTAAGTTTTTCCATGGGCCATGATTAAAAAATTGTGACTTAGGTTTTGGAAGCGTATTTGCGTAGACAAGTGACCCTCCGCCGACACCAACGCCACTTAAAACAGAGATATGCTTAAAGAAAGTCAGCTGCTGGATTCCAAAAAACTTCAATTGAGGTAGCCACATCCACCTTGGAAGATTCCAATTCGTTTTTGGAAACTTCGTTGTATCAGAGAAGTCTTTCCCTTTTTCAACGACTAAAACGCTGTAGCCTTTTTCTGCAAGTCTAAGTGCTGAAACCGAACCGCCGAAACCTGATCCAATAATAATATAATCGTAACTTTCCTTGATTTTTGTATTTGGCATATATCCCTCAAATCTTTTGAATACTCACAATTATACATAAGGATTTCAATATGTTGAGTTATTGAATATTAATTATTGATTAGAGTTATCTTGAAAATTCTTGTTTTATTAATAGCTTAGTAAATGTCGTGTGGGCCTAGTAAGGTGGTATAATAGAGAAGATTTTGGAGGAATTATGAAAGCAACAATCACATTCTTAGTACTGGCCATGACGACGTCTTCTGTCTTTGCCAAGGGAAGACCACTTCTTAGATGCCCTAAGCAAGGTAATAAAGTTATTATCTGTCACGTGCCTCCAGGAAATCCAGATAAGGCCAAGGAAATTACAATCAATAAGAATTCTGTCCAAGATCACTTAGATCACGGAGACTACGCTGGCTACTGTGAAAACACACAGTATGCTGATAAGAAAGAAATGTGTGGAATTTGTGATGTGGATATTGATCCTACATGTAGCTAGTCATCGTAGGTATTAAACTCATCAACTGCATCATATAATTCATTTAAAAAGTTATCTTCAGAATAATAGGTGTCATAATAACCATATGCTACGGCGACACCTTTCTTTGTACTCTCGTCAATATGTCCGATAAGATAAGGAACTTTCTCTCCGTCTTCATCAACCTCTAAAACAGCGGCTCCTCCTGAGGCTCCGCCGTAAGCAGAACAATCATCGAAGTAGATGTGATTTTCTGTTTTATCTGATCCCTTTCCTCCAAATACACAATCTGCATCATAAGTAAGCTTTTTACCTTGCGCACCAAGTCCTGTGTCTGCACTGTAGCCAGCAATTGTTAACTTAGTATCATCTTCGTTTATCATGCTACCGTCACCAATTACTAGTGGAGGGATATCTTTGTAAGAAATAAGCTCATCTAGAATAAGGATTGCTCTATCTTCGTAGAGATCACCTTTCTTATGAATTTTTGCTACTCGCTGAATTGTTCTTCCATCGTTTGTTATGAATGTTATTTTAATTGGCCGTCCACTTTCAATATACTCATCAATACAGTGAAAGGCCGTCGAGACTACTCTTGAATTTTCGTCGAGATCATTTCCAATGATATTTGCCGAGCAGTGATTATTAAGTTTTCCAACGGCTGCTAGCCACTTTGGTGAGCTTGCTGTTCTTTCCTTGCGGTCATCTCCTTCATGAGGAGTATCGTGGATATATCTGACAATATCTTCAACTTGGCCTGCTAGCTTAAGGACCTTTTCTAAGTCTGGTGAGATACTATTATTGTAGTCACATTCTTCAGCGTAAGTCATAAATGTTAAGGAAAGGATTACTAGAATCCTTAGTAAGCTTTTCATATTTTCCCAAATATCCTCAAAGACAACAAAGCCTTAACTTCTTAAGCACTTATCGTAATTTGTTAAAAAGAATTTAGTTATGGGGTACGCGCCACCTTTTCGTGAATTAAGCAAGTTACAGAGCTAATTCTTTTCTGGTTTGAAAATAATAGACTTCGTATTAGTTACTCCTAATTTAGCATGTATTAATTTATTAGCTTTATTTATATTGTGTTTGAATTTCAATTCTTTTTCATATGTATAAGTATCTTAGGGCGTTTAAATACCGAAAATCTCGAAAAGGTGGCGCGTACCGTATAGATATTATAGAGAAAATGATTTTTGCACCAATGATGAGAATAAATGATAGTAGAGGTTATGAATTCTAATTTAAATGAAAAATTATATTATGGAGATTGCGAGCTTTTAAAAAGATTGGCCGTATTTATCATGGCCATAACTATTTATTATGTAAGTTGGTACTATGGGAAAGATATCTTAATGAATCTTTTCTATGGTTATATTAAAAATGGAGTTTTAAAACCAAAGCTTTTTTTTAGTCACTTACTTATTTATGGATCAATATTTAGCGCGATTTGCTCATATATTATGATTTTTATTGCTTACAAATTAGGCGTAATAAGACTCCCAAAGTATTTAGTTAATATAAAGATCGCCCTCTTATATGGTATCGTAAGTGCTCTTGCTTTATCTGTGCTTTTTATTATTTATTGGTTAATTCGCGGATATGATTTTCAATTTCTAATTAACTCTCAAAGTATTCTTGGGAATATTTTCTCTAATTATTATGAAGAAATAAGTTATAGGGCCCTACTTGTTGGTGTTACTCTAGCACTATTCCGCAATAAATGGATTGCGATAGTTATTCCATCATTGATTATGGTTAGTACACATACTCAATATCCATTTGAGTTTAAATGTCTTGTGTTCTTAGGGTCTTGTTTTTTTAGTTATGTTTATATCAGAACATCTAATTTAGTTTCATCTTGGTCATCACATCAAGTATCAGATATGGTCTTAGATACGATTCTAAAAGTTTAAGAAAAAGGTACGCGCCACCTTATAAATTATTGGAGATTTGATGAAAATTATCGACTCAGTAAAAGATGTTAATTTTAGAACTTTTCCAGGTGGAGATATGTTCAGTGTACTTGTTGGAAGGCATGACTCAACAGGTGCAAGTGAGCACCATACTGTTGCAATTGTAAAACTTCCTGCAGGTACAAAGTCAGACGAGCATTATCATAAAGAAAGAGAAGAGTCATACTTTGTAATTAGCGGTACAGGAAGGGCAATTATTAATGGAGTCGAGAATCATATTAAGGCCGGAAGTTTGGTCTATACGAAACCGAATGAAAAGCATGCCTTTATAAATGATGGTAATGACGAATTTATTTATTTGATAATTACAGCACCCTATTGGGTACCTGAAGATTCACACCATTAACTAAAGACAGACTAATTCGTGGAGAGAGTTATAAAATTATTCAAAAAATTGATAAAGGTTTTTATTATCGCAATCATAGCTATTGTCATCGTAAGCTATATGTTTTTCTTAGGAACGACAGTCTATGTTGTTAAGGGCATTAAAGTCGCAGACCCCCAAGTAATTGAAGTTAATAATAAGAAATCTAATAAGCATGATAATAAAGAATTACATAATTCTGATGAAGAGAATGTGATCCCTAATGCTGCTATTGAAGAATCAAACGATAAAAATAATGAGAAGGATAATAAAGAGGTCTCGCGAGTAGAGAAAATGCGAGAGATGACAAATGCCGCTACTAGCGCACGAATTATTGTCGATGATCTTTTAAAAGCTAACTCGATAAAGTCTTTCTGTTCTAATATTTGCTCTCAAAGTAATTATAAGAAAATTTCACCAACATTATTTGCACAATACCTTAATACTAATCCAAGCAGTGTCTTAAATGATTCCATTGGAATTGAGAAGGCCCTAGGATTAGCTCTCTTTTCAAATATGTTACCTCCTGGTCTTATGGATATTGTTATCGAAGTTGCTCATGACCATGAGAGAGGCATACTCGATAATATTTCTGCTTCACTTAAGATTCAAAAAGAGATGCTCTCTCTAAAGTCTTTCTTTAAGAGAACGACAAGTGATGAGTTTAAGGAACTACGACGATCTGCTGCTCGAAGTTTAGACTCTTATAATGTTGTTCGAAAAGAGTGTTCAGAGACAACTATTTCTGAAAATAACGCTATTGATAGATGCGAGGAGTTATTTTCTTCTTTTGAGACCTCTTATAAGAAAATATCTGAAATTAAGTAAGGAAATACTGTTTAAAATAAGAGATGATAAATGTATGAAAAATTTAATTATAACTTTAATAAGCTTGAGTGCTTTTGCAAATAATCCAATTTTGACTCCAGCTACAAAAGAAAGTTCTGGTTGTAATGTTAAGCATTCTCTCGGACTTGAAGATAAAAAAGACTTTTTGAAATTTCACAGCAATTTAGTTGGCCATATCAAAGAAGATAAAAAAACAGAACTCGCCAGTATGATTAACTATCCTCTGAGGCTTTCTGAGAAAAAAGTTGTGAAAAGCAAAAGTGAATTTATACAAAATTACGATTCTATTATTAATAAAAAAATTAAAAGAATAATTCTAAAACAAGATCAAGATTCCTTTTTCTGTAAGTCAACGGGGCTTATGTATGGAAGAGGGGAAATTTGGGTGAATAATTTCAATAAAAAATCAGAGTTGAGAATAATTAGTATTTTTTCAAAATAACTTTTCCTCGGTGTTGTTGATCTAAATGGTTTAAACACTATTATACTTTCTACTATTAATTTTGATAGTTGGTTAACACTTTAGGTGTAGAGTCATTGTACATAATCTAAACTAAGGAGTTATCATGCCAAAATACATCATTGAAAGGGAGCTTCCTGGTGCTGGTAAATTATCGCAACAGGATCTACAAGGTCTCTCTCAGAAATCTTGTGATGTTTTAGAGGAAATGGGACCAAGTATTCAGTGGGTACAAAGCTATGTAACAAATGATAAGATCTATTGTGAGTACATTGCTCCTAATGAAGATCTTATTAAGGAACACGCACATAAGGGTGATTTTCCTATTACTAGTATTGCTAAGGTTGGAACTATTATTGATCCCACCACAGCTGAGTCTTAAATTTATTTTAAAAAATAAAGGCCTTCTCTGTAGAAGGCTTTTTTTATGGTGGGGAATGGATGTCTCTTTGTGATTAGTATCGCGTACCTTAACTTAATTTTAGTTCAATATACCTGAGATCCACCTTTTAAAGTCTTCAATTTTTCTACCCTTTTTCTTAGTGGTGAGGTAGTAATAATAATCGGTTTCAAGATGTTTCTTTGTATTGAAATACTTTAAAATGTTATTTTCTAAGTCATTTTGACAAATTGTTTCACTACAAAATAAGACACCCTGGCCATTAATCGCTGCCTTGAGTGCATGTTCCTCGCTGCGAAACTTCTTAACTTTATTAAAGCCTTTTAGTGATGGTGTCTGTTGTACTTCTAAACTTTTATTTTCCCACTCCACTTGCAAGATGCATTTACTTTTTAAAGCTTTTTCATATGCGTGATTTGAAATAAAAAATCTTAATTTTTCTTTTTTTAAAATAATGACGTCTTTGTCTAGAATTGGACCAAAGCGAATAAAGAGATCAATATCACCTCTCATATTTGAGCTTTCTAATTTATTTGATGAGTAAATTTCGATCTCATATTGAGGATTCTCTATTTCGAAACTGTCGAGATAGGGGATTAAGCAGTGACTTGCGAATGCCATTGTTGTTGAAATTGAAATGACATTTTTTCTCTTATTTATTTCTCCTAGAGATTGATCGATTGCTTGGAGAGATTTTTCTGCTCCTTTAAAAAGAATTTCTCCTTCTTTTGTAAGTTCTATCATTCTTGTTTTTCTAATAAATAGTTTTATTCCAAGGTCATTTTCTAGGTTTTTGATTTGGTGAGATACCGCCGTTGGTGTTAGTGCTAGCTCGTTAGCTGCATCCTTGAAACTTAAGTTTTTAGCAACGTGGTAGAAAACTTTTATACTGTTTAAATTATTAATCATTTTACACCTTATGGATGAATTAGATTCTTTCATAGCTTATAAGCTTTCATTTGTAAAAATAGTCTTACTCTTCATAATACAAATAAAGGAGTGTTTATGAAAACAGTATTACATGTAGACTCTAGCCCGAGACGGTTAGATAATGAAAATTCAGGTTGGAACTCTATCTCAAGAAGACTCGCAAGAAATATTGTCGACAGTATTAAAGAACGAGTTGATGATGAGTTTATATTCATTTATAGGAACTTGGCAGATTGCCCACCGAGTTTTATTACTAATGATTGGATAGCAGCGGTGTTTACACCAAATGATAAACGCTCTCAATCTCAAATTGACTTACTTGCTGAATCTGATTTGTATATTAAAGAAGTTCGAGATGCCGATATTATTGTTCTGTCTTCACCAATGTACAATTATGGGCTACCGGCTATACTAAAAGCATGGTTTGATCAGATTATTAGAATTAACGAGACTTTCACTTTTGACCTCTCTAGAGGAGACTTTCCTTTAGAACCTATTCTTTCTGGAAAGAAGCTAATTCTTTGTACTTCTAGTGGAGAATTTGGATTTGAGCCAGGCGGAATGAGAGAAATGATGAACCATCTGGGGCCTCACGTGAAAACAATGAGTAAGTATTTAGGTGTTGATTACTTCTTTGAAATCAAGTCTGAGTATCAAGAATTTGGCGATAAACGCCATAAAAAATCTCTTGAGTCTGCCTTAGAGTATGCTACTCAATTAGGTAAGACTATATAAATATGGGGTACGCGATACCCTGTGGTTATTACAGGCGTTTACAGTCTTTTGACGGCTTGTTTTGTGAATTTTAGCTGTATTATAAGTTTATGCTAAAATATTAATAAGGCTTTATTAAGTACACTTAATATGTTTTTTGAAATTCAACGGAAATTTACAATAATACGAAACGACAGCCTTGTAAGTTATTCTAATTATTATAGGGTATCGCGTACCTCCACTCGATTTTAAAAATATTTTGGAACTTTAAATTTATCAGATGAAATAGAGCTACGGATCATACAAGTAGATGAGCTATAAAGTTGTAAGTTTTTTTTCACTTTGACAAAGCCTAGATTTTCGTAAAACTCAGGTTTTATGTCTGAATATAAATATATCGCCTTTGCCTTATTTATTTGTTCTAGGTGAGTACAAATTTTACTAACTAAGTCAGAGGCATATCCATTACCTCGTAAACTCACTGGAGTTGCTATAGAGCCGATTCCAAAATTGAAACTTTCAAATTGGTATACAATAAGTGAGCAAAGTAGTTCGGATTGATTGTTTTCTAGTAACCACCAAGTCCCTTTTTTATATTTAGGTGAATTAGCACAAGATTCAAGATAGGACTCTTTATTCATATTATCTGACCATGCATCAAATCCCATCATATAAACTTCATTCATTTCAGATATAGTAGCTTCTCTTAATTTCATACAGGAAGCTTATCAGAGTTTTTCATAACTTAGTGGGAAATGTTCGTCCAAAAAATCTGTGGTGGGACATTGATGTCACTTTATGAACTATGTGTCCATAATCCCTAAGTTATTAAATAAATTCAAATTTCAAATAAGTTGGAATATAGATTTATAGCGTCCATAAAAAAGAAGGGCGATTCCTCGCCCTTCCCGAGTTAGAACTTGCTCAGTATAATCAATAGATTAAGTAAGCAGATTACTAACTCTATTAGCAATAAAAAATCCTCCATGATTTCTCCCTATGGATGCTCGTCATTGAGCAGGAGAAAGGACTTTTTATTGAAACTTTATTCATGTTATAATTCTTCTACCCCTTCCCGAGTAAGGGCTCTATTAGCAGTAGAAATCAGCCTCTGTTTAACAGGGGCTTTTTTGTATGCAAATGGAAGATATTCTTAGTCGTATCTATGTGCCTGAATTGATTAGTCTAAATAGAGTAGAGAAAGAAATTATGAATATTACGATTGAAAAAATTGATCCAAATAATGAACTACAGGCAGAAGCTTATTGCTCATGGCTTGCAGATGAATTAGTCGTAAATAATTGGTTCCTTCAAAATGATGATGAAGACTTCACCGTTTCCTTTTCTGTAGATGAGTTTAAGAAAGCATTTTCTAAAGAGGATAAAATCGCTTTTATAATTAAAGATGATTATGACTATTTTGGATACGGATCATTTTTCATAAATCATCCTGTTGGAATGCATAAAGAGGGACGTGTTTGTTGGCCAAGTTTAGCCATTGGGAAATCATCTCATCGTGGAAAGGGGTTATCGAAGCATATATTTTCTGAAATCAGAAAACTAGCAATTCGTGAAGGGTGCACTCATGTTGAGGCTGGTATCTTTGATTTCAACGAGGCCATAAGAGCAAACCTTATAAAAATGGGGTTTAAACTTATTGGAAGAAGAGAGAATCTTACTTTTGTCGATGGAAAGTGGTGGGGATCTGAGCATTATTTAATAGAGTTGAAATAGCTTTAGATTCACTTTTTTGATGCATAGATGGATGTGATTGAAGAAGAGCTAGCGAAGTGCGGCTTTCCGGCATACAAGACTTGCTGTCGCGAACTCACTTAGACCAAAATCTTTTTTTACTTAGTATATACGATATAAAAATATGCCTTTGGGCATATTTTTTCGCTCCAGTGTAACCCCCCTTCGGGGGGTCCCTGTGTTCAAGAATATATCATGCTATGCGAGGGGCACTCTCTCGCTCACTTCGTGTTCGCTCGTCAGCGATGCTCGGCTTCAAATGCCATCGTGGCATTTGCCGCCTCAACAACTTGTTCCATGATCAAAACTTGAAAATCTTGAATATCGCACAAATAAAAAAACCACCGCAAGGGTGGTTTTTATATTTGGTGGGACATACAAGACTTGAACTTGTGACCACCCGGTTATGAGCCGGGGGCTCTAACCAACTGAGCTAATGTCCCATAAGTTGGTAATTTGAAATATAAATTTAGCTAAGATTTGGTAATCTGGCTACAAAATTTTGCTATGTGGCAGTGGTGCGATGTGTAATTGGCGAGAGTAGTCAAATACGCAAAACAATGAAATGATACTCTCATGACAAACTTTAGTAAGTATAGCTCTAATGGAAATGACTTCATTCTCATCGATAATCGCGATGGGGCCCAAGAAGTCAGCAATACACAAAAGTGGCAACAACTATGTCAGCGCTGCTTTGGTATCGGTGCCGATGGAGTGGTTTTTCTGGAAAGTAGTGACAAGTATGACTTTCATATGCGCTACCTAAATGCTGATGGCAATGAAGAGAGTATGTGTGGAAACGCAACTCGTGCTATCACTGACTTCTATCGCCGTACGACGCAAACAAAGAATACTGACTTTAAATTTACCACGGGAAGTGGGCTCTACTCTTCAGGTATAGAAGGTGATGTCATCTGGGTTCACATGGCCGTCATTAAAGACGCTGATCTATATGACCTCTCGAACAAATATGAAGACGCTCAAGATTCGTACTATATTAATACTGGTGTTGAACACAGTGTATTTATGGTCTATGACGCTCAGGAAGTAGATGTCGATGCCGTTGGAAGACGTGTTCGCTTTGATGAGGACTTTCCTCGTGGCTCGAACGCTAACTTCATTAATCAAGTTGATGAAGGAGAGTGGCGTATACGAACATATGAGCGCGGGGTCGAGGCTGAGACCTTCGCTTGCGGGACTGGAAATGTCGCCGCAGCCTGTATGCTGTGGGATAAGGAATATGAACATAGAGACGAAATAGAATTTCTAACAAATGGTGGTATACTATTCGTCAAAAGAGTCGATGGCTTCATCTACCTTGGTGGCCAGACAAAACTTGTCTATACTGGTGAATTTAATGATTAAAAAGTTTTTAGTACTTCTCCTTCTATGTCTAAACACATATGCCACAATTTTTGTGGAAGTTGTGATGACTCACGAAAAGGACTTTGAGGGTCAAACCATTCTTATGAGTGAACTTCACTTCATTGAAAATATTCAGCCAGAAAAGATGAGTCGATTCGTAATGAAGAGTAAAATTGATCTTCTCTTAAGTGGTCAATTTGTTGATAGCGAAGAGATTTATGGCCCGGGTGCCATGGTAAAAATTGAGGGGAGAGTCCTATCAAAAACTCTCTCAAAAAGCTTTGAGCTAAATCTAAAATTGGGGACTGAAGGAGATGTTGTTTTCAGTGAGCCTGAGCTTGGACAGAAAACAAAAATTAAAATCAAACCAGTAGTTCATTAATGTCTGAAGAAAATTTTGAAAGATTAGATAAAAAACTCGTTGAGCTTGGCCTTGTTGCGACTCGCAGTCGTGCCCAACAGGTAATAGGTGATGGTAAAGTTAGTGTTGCTGGAAAAGTAATTACCAAAACATCATATAAAGTTACAAGTAGTGATGACATTCAACTAAATGAGAGTAGTGAAGAAGTTGGCCGTGGCTTTCATAAAATTGCCGGCGCACTCGAAGCATTTGATGTTGTCATTGAAAATAGACTCGTTGCAGATGTTGGCGCCAGTACAGGTGGTTTTACTCAATTTTGCCTAAACCACAAAGCCTCTAAAGTCTTTGCCATTGATGTTGGTCATGGGCAACTTGCACCAAGCCTAGTCAGTGATAGAAGAGTGGTAAACCTTGAAGGAACAAATGTTAGAGAGCTTCATAAATTAGACGAGGCCGTAGATCTCTGTGTTGTAGACCTTTCATTTATTTCCCTGAACTTAATTTGGAAAAATTTAGTTGATATCAGTAAAGACGATGCTGAAATGATCGTTCTTTTTAAACCTCAGTTTGAAGTTGGAAGAGATGGTATTGGTAAGAAGGGAATTGTAAAAGATAATAGTTATGTCCTAAGGGCAGTTGAAGAAATGAAGATTCAATGTGAGGCCATGGGACTTGGGATTCTTGGATTTAAACCTTGTGTAATAAAAGGACGCAAGAGTGGAAACCAAGAGTACTTTTTATATTTAAAGAAGAACGCTAAATCTCTTCTTTCGCTAGAAGAATTGAATAAAGAAGTTGGAGAATAAAATGAGAGTATGTGTATTTTGTGGGTCATCAAGTGGAAAAGGTGAAGCTTATTTAAATTATGCCAAAGACCTAGGTGAGAAGCTTGTTAGTAATGGGCACTATCTCGTGTATGGTGGAGCCTCAATTGGTGTGATGGGAAAGATCGCAGATACGATGCTTGCTAAAGACGGCCATGTTATTGGTGTTATGCCAAAATCACTTATTGACTGGGAAGTTGGACATCAAGGTCTAACTGAGTTTATTGAAGTCGATACAATGCATACTCGTAAAGAGAGAATGTATGAGCTTTCAGATGTCTTCGTTACTTATCCAGGTGGATTTGGAACTCTTGATGAGTTATTTGAAATTACAACTTGGGCACAACTTCAATATCATAAGAAGCCAGTCTACTTAGTTAATGTAAATGGTTACTTTGATCACTTAATTAAGCATATTGAAAATTCAGTTGCTGAGGGATTTATCTCGAAAGAGCACTTTGAGTTAATTACGATTTTAAATTCAAATGAAGAGTTAATGGAGAGGATCAACTAAGATCCTCTCGGTTTTATTAATCTTGTAGAATTATATAAATATTTGGTTCGTCGATTTCAATTTTATCATTTTCAAATCTTTCAAGCTCTTTGAAAATGGTACGACGAACATTAAATAGCCCCGCCTTTGCCTTATCAATTCTAATATTGATAATCTTGTTAGCAAGGTCATAAGAAGAGCGTCCTTCAAACTTAACTTTAACACCTTTTGAAACATTTCCTTTAAGGTGACCACTAAATTTACCACCGCGGATATTAAGCTTTAGATCATCAATTTCAACTGCGCTACCAAGCGTTTCATATTCATTTGTTAAGTTATAGAAACTTCTTTCGCTACTTTTAAAATAGGCACTTCCAACATTTAAGCTTAGAAAATTAAAACAATTTTGAAGAAGCTGCTCATATTCATTACCTTCACGACTTTGCTTTTGGCACTCTAGGCGCGTTCCAGAAAGACGTGTTGAGAAACCTTCACCACTTGCTTGAACTTGATTTAGATTAAGTCCAATATTAGTGTCGCCATTATTATAATTGAGATTTGAAATTCCAATTCTATCAGCATCATTAATTTGGAGAGTTGAAAGATCGAGTTCAAATGACTCATTATCTACTGAAAAGATAAGCGTTCCACCGTAATTTTCTACTTCGAGTGTTGGATTGATAAATTCTCCAAAACCTTCAATTGCAATCTCCTTACTTGTTCCCGTTCCTTTAGGGCTTGTGTAGTTTGCATTTAATTGATTGATCTTTCCAATTGGAAAAGCTGGTTTTTCGTTAAGCTCATTGGCGTGGGCCGTGGAAATATTTGTGAACATTAGGCAATACGATGCCGCAATCATTTGACATGACTTCTTCAACATAAACAACTCCGTTTGATTGTGTGTGGTTACAAACAAAATCGGGTTAAAGTCATCCTTTACGTAGGTTTTGTGCTGATCTGATAAAAAAGGGTAAATAATGCCGCTTTAGCGGGGTGTAAGTGTCTAAATTTAGGTTGGTGAACGTAATAGCTGTTGGGTTTGATAGACTATTCAAGAGTCGGCTTTTTGTGCTAAAGTGCGCTAAATGTTCAAGAAAATTGCGTTACTATTTATCATCTCACTATTTGTCGTAGCAGGTTATGTGCTATCGCGTGTGCCTGTCCTTAATATTAATAAGCTGGCCCAAGGCTATGTGAAGACCTCTGTAAAAGATGAAATTGCTTCGTATTTGGTAACAACTAAGAGGCCTCGAAATTGGGCCTATCTAAATACTATGCCTAAGCATGTTTACTACGCCTTCATCGTTAGTGAGGACTGGTCATTCTACGATCATCAAGGAGTGGACTTTAGACAAATTTATCACGCCGTGAAAGATCACTTAAATGGAGAAAAGTTAAGGGGTGCGAGTACTATCTCGCAACAACTAGCTAAGAATCTTTATACAAAAAGTGAAAGAAGCCTTGAGCGTAAAGTCTTCGAACTTTTTACGACGATGTACTTAGAAGAGAAGTTAACAAAGGACAGAATCCTTGAAACTTACTTAAATATCATTGAATTTGGGAAAGGACTCTATGGTATTAAGAATGCTAGTTGGTATTATTTTAAGAAGCGTCCAGCTGACCTAAATCCAAAAGAATCTGCTTTCCTAGCTATGTTACTGCCTAATCCAAAGGTTTACTCACAATCATTTCGAGATAAAAAATTAACAGAATATGCATCCACAACTGTTAATTCTATTTTAAAAAAGATGAAGGTAACTAAGGCCATAACGGAAGAAGAAATGTTGTCCTTTCAAAAAGAGCACCTTTCTTTTGAAGAAGTAAAAAGAAGTGAAGGTGGACGTAAGCTAATACTAGAAGAGGAATTCTTTGAACTTTAAAAATGTCTTAGAACAAGTATATTCAAATACAAAATTGTCTCCAGCAAAAGAGCGCAGAGAACTTCTTGTTGAACAAATGTTTGCTAATGAAGCTTCTGGTCTTGATTGTCTTAAATGCACAGGACGCTGCTGTACATATGAAGCAAATTCAATGCAAATGACTTCGATAGAAGCGCTTGAAGCAATGGCCGTTCTTGAAGAAAAGGATCTCTTAAACGATGAAACTAAGAAAAGGTTAGAAGATTGTATTTCTGAATTTCGCCTTGATAAGTATATTCAAATCGGTCCAGGTGAATACTTTAGAAAGTCCTACACGTGTCCTTTTTATTTTTATCCAAGTTTTGGCTGTGGACTTGGTGTCGATCATAAACCTTATGGTTGTATTGCCTTTAATCCATGTGAGGCGAATCAAGAAGATGGTGGAAATTGTCAAAGTGATTTAGATATTCAAGAAAAGCGAAATCTTCAATTTGAAAAAACAGAAGATCTCGCAGACAAATATTTATATGATCAATATAAAGTTTCTCTATTAAAAGAACCGATCCCAATTAAACTACTCGAAATTTGGAAAAAGGTTTATTCCGAAAAATTATAACGTAATCCCATTACCATTGTTGTAACAGTAAAGTCGGTATCGTAGATAAAGTTTACATTAGAACCTGAGCTATAGTGATAACCACCATATATATAAAAGCGTTTGCTCATTGGAATTTCAATATCCATTCCTAAAGTCCAAAGTAAGTAAGAGTCATCTTCTAAAACATCACTATTACTATATTCGCGATTAACGTACTTGAATCCAAATAGAGGCTGAAACCACCAGAGCTTAAAGGCCGTAGTTGCCATTAAACCGCTTTCTTTCAAGTCTGTTTTGATTGTGCTTGATTCTAATTCATATGTCGCTTCGTCATAAGTGTTTTGATAGTAAGAAATTTTTGTTAACAGCCAATTCGTTTCTTCTGAAATTCCAATATGAAAGCCCGTACCATCTGTTTTATACGGACCAAGACTGACATCCGGAGAAAACAGGTTATCGATAGTTGTCTTTTCTTCATAAGTCGGCATTTGCGCACCAGCAACAATTCCATACTTTGCAGCACATGAAGTTAGAAAAAATAAAATTAAAATCGGAAATAAAACCTTCATACCTCTCCCTTAAATAAATAATAAATTCATTGTTAAGTATTATTAAAATTTATTTAAGAGAGAAAAAAGTTCTTTATATGTTGTTTAAGATAAGCTCTGATAGCGGTTTTGGAAGAATATTGTTAGGAACTTTCATGATAATGTGGCCGCCTTCTTTGTTTTGAAATTTACCAAAGCTATCATCAAAACGAAACTCTGCATTCTCAAATGTACGCACATTGATTTCATTACCATTGACGTGATCTACGAATGAAGATTCAAACTTAAGTTTCTCTAAAGACAACTCTTCATTCAAGATAAAGAACCAGTGATAGATTTCTGCCTTTGGAGCATCGTCAGCTAATCCCAACTTTTTTACTTCAATAACAGATACATTTTCATTCATAAAATAAAATAATGTTTCAAATTTTTTTTCCATAAAAATATTTTACTTTGCTAAAAGACGAAGAGTAAAGAAATTGGCAGGGATATTTGGTTAAGAATCAGATTAGGAAATTTATACGGTCAGATGAAGTCTTTGGGAATGTTCAAAAAGAAATATAAGAATGAATTGCTATAAAAAAGAAAGAAGAAGTGAATAAAAGTATACTGAAACACATCATCTAACCGATATAAATCCTAAATCTGTAACTATAATATCAGCAATGTAGATGATGTCAAATAAAAGTTTGACTAATAAAACTTTCAAGGCTTGATTTAATTTAAATTATTGAAATAAGGGAGGTGAGCAGGGCGTTGGCCCTACTCACTAAGGTTATTTATGGTTAGGCAGCTTTATCACCACCGACGAGGTCGATAACTAATTTGACGATATCATCGAGATTATCTGCTTGGCCTTTTAGATTTGCGGCCGAGCGAGATGCTTCTTGGGCAGAGTTATTATTTTGAATTGTTGTTTCATCGATGAGTCTGATTGCATTTGTAATTTCATTTACACCTTGTGTTTGTTCGTTACATGCACTTGCGATCTCAGTAATTTTTCCATTTACGTTCTGTACATTGAAAACGATTTTATCGAGAACTTCTTTACACTGACTGGCTTTCTGTCTTCCAGCATCAACAGTTTTTGAACTGCTTTGAATAACTTCATTTACCATTGCAGTTGTGCCTGAAACAATTGCTTCGACATTCTTGATTGATTCATCAATTAATACTTTGATTTCATCAGATGCAGCTCCAGACATTGATGCAAGAGATCCGATCTCTTCTGCAACGACAGCAAAACCTTTTCCACTTTCACCTGATCTAGCAGCTTCAACAGAAGCATTGAAAGAAAGAAGCTTCGTTTGAAAAACAATGTCATTAATAACTTTAGTCTTATCTTCAATTTCCTTAATGATATTTAAGATCTCTTGAACTTGGTTATTACTACTTTCCATTTTCTTCATTGCATCTGTGTTGCTATTTGAAATATTCTCTATAGCGTAAAGCATTTCATCGATAGTGCGTTTACCGTTTTGTACTTCGTACTCAGACTGCTCACCTGACTTTTTAGAGTCCTCAGCGAATTCAGTATTTCTTCGTATCATTGAAGATATTTCATCAACTGAAGCAACTGTTTCTTGAAGAGACGCAGCCTGCTCATTAGTTGCAGCAGATAATTGAGTTGATGTGTTATATGTTACTTTGGAACCGTTAGCTACTTGTAGTGAAGTTTCTTTAAGTTGATTTGCCATTGTTAGAAGAGGATTTGATACACTTGTTTTTAAAACGACAGCAAATAATGCACCAATAACAATGAGGCCGATAAAACCGAACATTGCTTGGTTTAGAAAGACGCTAAAAATATAGTCATTAACATCGTCAACATAGATACCTGTACCAAGTACCCATCCCCATGGCTTAAATAACTCTACGTAAGAGTACTTCTCAACAAATACATTACTATCAGCTTTACTATTCCAGATGTAGTTAACAAAACCTTTGTCCTGTTTTTTTACAAGAGCAACAACGTCATTAAAGAGAGGTTTTCCTGCCTTGTCGACAAATGTCTTAACACTTTTTCCTCTAAGGCCATCACTTGGGTGAACGATCATTCTTGGCTCAAGGTCATTGATCCAAACATAGTCATCCATATCACGTCCATAGCGAATACTTGCAATGTAATGTTTTGTGATCTCTTTAGCTTCCTTTAATGTATACTCACCAGCTTCCACTTTTTCGTTCATCGACTCAAGGAAGTGATAAGCGGTTTTAGTCACATCCTCAATTTGATTTTTCTTTTCCTGTAATAGCGCAGACTTTGTTGAGCTATAAGAGTAGGCAATAAAGATTGAAGTGAAGATAACAAATGGTATGAGGGCCATCAGAATTATCTTCGTGTTTAAACTTAGACTTTTCACTAACGCTTTCATAATTCTCCTGAGTTTCTATACAATTTCTAAAGATTCTTGCTATAACTTCGGTAAAAGAAATGTATTTGTTAGTGATGTTAATCAGTTTTTAGGCTCGTTTCGCTAACAATTTTGTAAGTTTGAAACGAAATTTGTTACAATTTATCTAAGCAAAACTAATCTTGATGAGAAAATAAATGAAGTTACTTTCAACTAAAATATTTCCTCTCATAGGCCTTGTTGTCTCTGGGATCTATCTTCTAAATCCGACCGCTGGAATTATCGAATTAATTCCAGATAATATTCCCTATATTGGTAACCTCGATGAAGCGGGTGCCGTGATTCTGTTTCTATCTTGTTTAAAGATACTTCGCGCCAAAAAAGAAAGAGAGTAATTTTCTTAGTTTCCTAATCAGCAAAATCAAAGGTAAAATTATAATGTGAACATCTTTGTAATTAGACAAAGATCTTTACACTTTTGTACCTAAAATTGATCAAAAAATGACACTTGATTAATTTATAGGCAGATAATGGAGATGTATCTAATCGAAATCTTGTGACTACTGGTGGCATGATTGTTGCAGTAATTTCAGTATGTTTAAGAGTTAATCTCTAATTAATATATAGGAGCAAATTATGAAAATTGTTAAAGGTTTATTCATCTCTTCACTCGTTATGGTTTCAACTGCTTACGCGGCAACAACTGGAACTCTTGTTTTAAAAGGGCAAGTTCCTGCACTATTGTCAATTAGTGTTACACCAGAGGCCGTTGCATCTGCTCTTCCTCTAGACACTACTCAAGTGGACTCTAAAGTTGCTACTGTAAATGAGGTTTCAAACTCAAATAGTGGTTATACTGTTTCTTTTAGTTCAGCAAACCAAGGAAAGCTAGTTCACAATTCAGTTACTTCATCGTCAATCGACTATGCATTAAGCTATGACGGAAATGCTGTTGATTTATCAACTACTGATGTATTCACATTCTCATCTGCGGCAAGTGTGAATGTCGATAAGGATTTAGCAATTTCTTATACTGGTGTCGATCACCAAAACCTTATTCAAGGTGAATACGCTGATACGGTTACTTTAACGATTGCAGCTAATTAATACTTAAGTTTTTTAGTCAGATATCCGATAGGCAGAGTGATGAAATACTGTACTCTGCCTTTTTTATTTGTCACCTCCCTTCTTTCACTCAGTGTTTACGGGAGTGAGGCCAAAGAATTACACTTGAGAGGAAGAGTTCCAGCGTCTGTTGTAGTCGTTGATGAGGTCGGTACTAAAGAGCCAAATGATGCTATTAAGTCTAATCTTGATAAGAATTCTTATGATGTTAAAAAGTCTGAGAAGAATGGCCATCCAATGATTGAAATTTCCTTTCATTAATTCATCTTCAATTAAAATTTGTGTATAATAAATAGGGTCTAAGCTGTCATGGAGGAAGCTTGAAGTTACTTATTTTATTAGCACTTTTCCCACTTTTAATGTCTTTTACTTTCAGGCCTACTAGTCAAACAATTGATCTAAGCAATGGGCAAAAGGCTACTCAATTTCAAATCGAAAATACGTCATCTGAAATGATTCCTGTAACGGTAAATGTCTTTGAACGAATACAAAAAGAAGACGGAAGCGAGTCCCTTCCTAAGACAAATGATGTGAGTGTTTTCCCTCCTCAACTTATAATCTCGCCAGGGGATCGAAAAACTATTCGTGTGGATTGGAAGGGAGATACGAATATCTCTTCTGAAAAAGTTTATCGAATTGTTGCTGAGCAAGTCCCTTTAAAGCGTGGAAGTACTAATAATAAGAATCGTGGTGGTATTAAGATGCTGCTCAAGTATATGAATGTTCTATATGTAACGAAGAAGGAATTTAAACCTAAACTTGAAGCGAGTCATTATAATGTTGGAAAAAAGATTCGAGTTTATATTGCTAATAAGGGAAATTCTCATCAATACCTAAAGAACGTAAGGTTTGAATTTGTAAAAGGTGATCAGAAGTTATCGATCCCAGCTAAAGAGCTCTCAAAGCTTAATGGACAAAATATTTTGGCCAATACGACACGATACTTTGAATTTAATAATACAATTAACCTAAAAAATGGATATGAGTTAAGAGCGTCTTTTGATAAGTAATTATAGACCAATTCTATTTGTTGCATTCCTGTCTCAATTGAGTCCTTTAACTGCTTATGCTCAGTCTGAAACTGAGCTATTTCGTAGTGTCTTTGGTGAAGTTAATTATGAAGCACAATTAGAACTTATTCTTCATGGGAAATCTCTTGGGGATATTCCAGTAAAACTTCAAGGAAGCCAGTTAAAGTATATTGATAGTGTCATACTAAATGAAAAGATTAGAGGCATCGTTAAGGATGAAAAATATAAATTAGTCGACACTTCTAAGAAGTGGGTTGCTACTTCAACAATTCCTTATACTCTAAGTTATGATTCTAAGGCATTACAGGTGGTATTAGATATACCTGTAGAGAGTCTAAAATCTGTTTTCTATTCGTTAGAAGAAAACCCAAAAATTAAATACGCTGGTCAAACTATTGAGGCTGCCCCATTTGCTGGTTCGATTAATTATCTTCTTGATAAGAACTTCGGTGATTCGTATCTTGGTGGTGATTCTCTAACTTTGAATATTAACTCCTTCTTAAATATAAAAACCTATGTTTTGCAGTTGAATGGATTCTATGTTGATGATGAAGATAGTAGCGATCCTTATTGGACGCGAAGAGACTTTAGTTTAACAAAGGATTTTGAATCCTCACGCCTTCGAACGAGGTTAGGGGATACTACAACGGGCCGCTTAGGCTTTATGCAATCAAAAGCAATAGGTGGTTTTAATTTAAGGAAACAGTTTTCAATTAATCCTTATGAGACACCTTATACGCAAGGTGAGAAAGAGTTTCAAATTGTTAGACGATCTAATGTTAGTACTTATGTTAACGGGACTCTTGTAAAAAAAGAAATCCTACCTGCTGGTAATTATCGTTTATCAAATCTTCCACTTGTTAATGGCATTAATAATGTACGTGTAGAAATTGATGATGGAAGTGGTGTTAAGCAGTTATTAGAATTTAATATCCCAACATCACTATCGATTTTAAAAAGAGGTGAGTTTGATTATTCGTTAAGTGTGGGAAGAAAGTCTGATGATTCTGGAAAAACCCGCAGTTATGTCGATAATAATGAGTTTTATAGTGGCCTTGTTCAATATGGTTTTACTGACCTATTTTCAACAGGTGCCTATTATCAAAAAGATGACAAATTTCAATTAACTGGTCTTTATAATGGTATTGCTACAGAGTTTGGAAACTTCTTTCTGGGGAATGCTTATTCTGATTATAAGAATTTTAATATAAGTGGCTATGCAACTTCTTTGACTTGGCAATTTCAGGATATCGCAGGATACTTGCTTGAAAACCTATCATTTACAGCGCGCTATGAAGTTTTCGGTGGAGACTTTAGGGCTACGGCCGACTATAATGGGCCTTCGATTAAAAATAATTATCAACTTAATTTATCATTTCCTATTTTCTCTCATAGCTCGATAAATCTAGGGGCCGGCCATGAAGAATATCGTGACTCTGGAAATGGTTCTCGAAATTTCATCCGTACCTCGTTGAATATTAATCCAATTAATAACCTAAATATAAATCTTTATGCTGCTAGCACAAAAGATTTAAATAATCCGACTGATCACTCTGTTTCTGCTTTTTTAACATGGTCTTTTCCTTCTCATAATAGCTATGTTTCAATGTTTAGAGATTTTGAAAATAAATCAAGTCGAATGTCTTACACAAAAGATAATAGTAATGAGCTATATAAGCCGAGATATACAGTTTCCGCAGATGACGATGAAGTTAATAGTCGCTTAAATTTAAGTGCTAGTATGCCAACGCCTATGGCCGATTACTTTTTCAAGGCATCTTATGCTCATGAAAAGAATGGTGAAGATTATAATCAGATAGGATTCGGGATATCGACGACTTCATTATTCGCGTATGATAATGGCCTTGCTTACGCTCAATCTCGTTCTAATACTAATAGTTTTGCCCTCTTTAAAACTAAAGAATCTTTAAAAGATCAAAAGCTTATTATTAAATCAACATCAGTTCATGCAGACACTCAAACTCCGCTCTTTGGGGAGCTTGCAATAACTGATATGGTTCCATATCAATACCGTGAAGTACAACTAGACCCAACTGCTCTCGATTATGGAACAACACTGGAGAAAGAAAAGTTTGTTCTCTATCCGACTTATCAATCAGGACATCTTATCAATATTAGTGACAATGGCCTTCTAAGTCTTAAGGGGAAAATTACACGTAATGGAAGACCGGTTTCACTGGAGATCTGTCAGTTAGGGGAGAAGGTCTTCTTCACTGATCGAGAAGGTTACTTCTTTGTGGATGGTGTTGATAATGAAACAAGTTTACTTAAAATAAGTGGTAAGGAAGTTAAAAATATTTCGATAAATCAAGAATCCCGTGGGATCATTGATATTGGTACGATTGAGATAGAGGGGAATTAATATGACATTGTTTAAAGCTTTAGTAGCTACATTCTGTGTCTCATCTGTTTTAGCGGCAAAATGCGACTTAAATGTTAGCGTAAATAATTTTGTTGGGACAATATCTTCAAGCGTTCAAGCTGTTTCCCACCCTATTACAATTTCACGTTCTAGAAACGCAGCTCAATGTGAAGTCATTAGGGCCTTCTATAGTACTGGTGGAGCTGGGAACTATAATCGTATGGCATCGACTTCTAATAATTCGATTCCTTATAACTTATATAGTGACAGTAATATGGCTACAGTTCTTAAAGATGTGTCGGATGCAACTCAAGCTGGTGAGTATAGTGTGATTAATTTACCAGTGAGATACAACTCTTATCAGTCGAATTTTTATATTAAGCAGGTTGATCTCGATACTGTCTTTTCAAGTGGCTCTGGTTACTTTGGCGATAATATTCAAATTAGTTTCTATAGTATTAAAAACAACGGCCAGCTTGAGTATGAAACGACTGCGTATTTTTATCTGCAGTTAGTTGTTCCAAGATATGCTGAGCTAAGCTTAGTTCCTTTGGGTTCTCCTCATGACCCTAACTCTACTCAATATATAATGAATTTTGGAAATTTAACGAGTCAGGATGTAAAGAGTGCAACTCTGAATGTGAAGGGTAATGTAGGCTTCGGTGTTTATATGACTTCACAGAATGGCTCTTTGTTAAAGAATGCAGCAAGTAGTGTTCCTTATCAAGTTAAGGTGGGACCAAACAATTACGCATCTCTTTCAAATGCTGGACAAGAGACCTTCATGTTTCAGCGTAATAATGCCACTTCAATCAATGCTGAGAGCTATCCTATCTATGTGAAATTAGGGAATGTTCCAACAAATGCATCGACTGGTGATTATGAGGATGTCATTACAGTCACAGTTAAAGCTTGGTAAAAATATTACTTAAGTAAATTGCTCAAGTTGTCGATAAGAACTCCATGAATATAAAAGACCTAAAGTACGGTGTTGCCGTACTCGCAATTGGTGCGACTACTTTTTACTTTACTGAAAACTATATTGCAGACTCTAGGCAAGCTAAACGAACCATCGCTAGTGAAGCTGTTGCCAACAACTGTCTTGATGCTGTTGGATCATTCTTAGGACCTAAGAAAATTGAGCCATTTGCAAAGGTTAATCTTGTGCTAAAAGAAAATGCACGCAAGGTTAATGGTAAGATTGTAGGCTATACTCGAAGTGGTTTTGAAATTAGAGGTTACGGTAACCATCAGTTAGTTTCTTATAATGAGATCTCAACAATTAATGGCAAAGAACTAAGCTCGGTTGAAATTTATCGTTTACTTCTAGCTGCTGAAATTGGAAAAACAAATTCTGATCAAATCCAGGTGCGTGTCCTGAATAATATTGAGTTTGAAGATATAAAAGGTCATAACTTCAAAACAGATGGGGTAACAATTAGTTTTCAAGATCAGCAAGGTGTAAAATATAAGATTCCACTTGATGAGATTTATCACTTCTCTGCTATCGATCCAGTTGATGTTGCAAGAAAAGAAGTACAAACATTTGAAGGTGAGTTTGTATCGGTTCGTTTGACTAATGGTGACGTTGAAGATGGTGTAATTGTTCTATCTGCTGATAGGAAATTTGCAGAACTTACAAGCGTTCATGACGAAACTGAAGTCGTGCAAATCCCTCTTGATGAGATTGAATTAGTCATACAGTAATGACTCTATAGAATAAATTTAAAAACGAGATAAGGTGTTATATTAAACACAATCACAAGTAACTTGAAGTTCGCTAGGTATTTAAAATACATCTTAGGGAACTTCTTTTCTTTAATTCCAAACATACTAGCGTGAATCTCAATTACTTGTTTTTTGAATATGAGAATCATTACTGTTGAAAGTAATAAAAAACCCATATTTATAACTGCACAATAACCTAAGAAAGATGTCATCAATTCTGTCTTCATTTAATCTCCATTAGTCCTTACTTGGTAAGTTTTCGGCAAAGCCTCTAAACGCATAGGCTAAGATATCACGATCAACTGGTGTTTTAGGGAATGGGTATTTCTTATTCATACTTTCAGTGTTCTTCTTAGATGAAAAGGCCGAGACTAGATCAATGATCTTGTCTACACCGTCTCTTTTTCTAATTGTGTATTCTAAGTCATTACGATCTGATTTCTTTATTATACCATTCCAGGCAAGGTATTTATTTCTAATATCATAGACAGAGAAGTTAATATCCATACTTCTTTTTGTCGTCGTTGTTAAATTACGATCGCCGGTTTCTTTTCCTTCTGCGTTTGTTATAGCCGATTCTGTTCTATCATTTTCAATTATGTCACTTTCAATTCTGGCAAAGACAAGGTAGCGACGTTTCGTTATATTTTGTCCTAATATCGTAAGGGATTTCTCACTGAGAATTCCATCTTCTTCAATTTCACGTAGTATCTCACGATAGAGTCCTCGACCAATTTTTTTGATCAGTGGTGATGCATTATCAACGAGTAAGTCTCTTCTTTTTTCTTGTAATTCGACACGAAATTGATTTGCTGTACTTATTTGCTTCTTATAATCCCAGTTCTCTCCAGTATGGACTATCCCTGCAATTGTTAATCGTTCTGCTTGAACATTTGTATATGTGAAATCGGCCGTCTTCCTTAGGCCATGTACTTTTGTTGCACATGAAGTAATTAGTAGTGTGCTTAAAAGCACGATAAACTTTAACATCTATTTCTCCAGTCTCTAGTTAAGCTAAAACCATTTTATTAGAGCACGACCCACTTAACAATAGGTTAGATTTTACGTAGTTATCATTATGAAAAATTAAGATGAAATTAAATGTATGAACCTGTTTTGATGCTATTATGAAGATGGTAGGAATCCTTCGGGAGGACTGCTCAGCTCGCAGCTTCTGTCTGTGGGCAAGAAAAGAGGTCCTCGCATTTGGCGAGGGCCTTTTTTTGTAAGGTCTTAAATCTGAGCAAAGAGGTCAACTTGATTTCCATTTGGGTCTCTAACTGAAGCGTATCTTTGTCCCCAAAAAACATCCCATGGTGATTTTTCGATTTCAAAACCAGCGTCGACGATACGTTGGAATAGCTTATCTACTTCACTAGGAGTTGTTTGTTGAAAACATAGAGTGATTCCAGAATTTATAGGCTCTTTCCAATCGTTATTAATCTCTTTAAGCAAATCGAATGAATCGAGCATGATTCGTAGTCCATTTTCTTGCGTGGCCTCATAATGGCCCTTTCCATATTCTTCAAAATCAAAGTTTAATAAGTTGTAAAATTGAATAGTTTTTTCAATATTCTTACAAGCAATCCCAATCGCGCTTACACTCATAGTGACTCCTTATTCTTAGATTTAGTTTTTGTTGTCTTGTTTTAACCACAGCTTAAATTGACATGATTTGCCCTGTGGCTTTTATTAAAGATACATTTTTTATCGGGACTGAACAATATCATAGGAGGATATGTGAAAAAGTTAACAAAAATGGCAGTTGCTCTGGCCGTACTTTCTACGGTTGCAACGTCTGTTTCTGCTTCATCGAGAGTAATTCGTGACAACCGTTTAAAAGATTTAGGAATTTCACCTGTCTTAGGACGAGGCTACTCGATAGCGACCAATACTTATCAAAGTACATGTTTGGGTAAAATTGAAACGACTCAGCCATCTTATGATTTAAAATATCGATATATTGAAATTGAACAAGATTGGGAGACTCAGTATAGACGTTCTTTTGAAACAAAGAATACATTTAAATTTCTATTCTTAAAAAATAATGTAAATGTTTTTTCAGAAGTAGAGGGTAATACAACATATCACTATCACTATATCTTTGCCGATATTGACGTTGATAGTTACTATCATTCACTTTCAGAAGGAAATAGTGATTTGAGTGAGAGTGCCGCAAGTCTCTTAACTAAAGGGGACGTTGTTGGTTTCTTTGATTCTTGTGGTCCCTATTATGTACGTTCAATCGGTCGTCACTCAAGCTTCCTAGGTTTACTACGTTATCGAACAACATCAGCTGAAAGAGATGTGAATTTTGAACTCGAACTTAAATCGAAGATGCGTGGTTTCTTCTCTGGTGGTTCAACTGATACAACAATTTCAACAGAGTTTAGAACCGAAACACAGACCAAGAGACTAGAGATTAATATCTGGGCCTACGGACTTGGTAAAGGTGAACTTGCAGATATTATCCCTACAGATATTGATAGCTTTAAAGACTCAGTACGTGATGTTGTAAAAACGATGCAAGATCCAAATGCTGGTCGTATTACAACAATGGAAGTCGCTCCTTGGATTGAAAATACTCAATTTCAAGATCTTTTAGAGTTAGAAGATGAAGAAGAAAAATTACTATTTGAAAAGAAAAAGAATCTAGAGGCCAATGCTGAAATTATAAGCGAGCTTGATCGAATTGATAGAGCACAAGTGGATCAATACTTTAAGGCAAGTAATTGTCGCCGAATTCTTGAAGATGAATATTTAAATATTGATGATGACTTTGGTGGAGGATATGAACCCGAGAATACATTCTTCTCAAACTTATCTCAACCAAATAGTCAGAGCTCTGAGATTTCACTGGAAGCGTTTGATGCTGTTCTTTCTACTGAAAAGGTCGAAGAATATCTGATCGCAAATTATATATTTAATTATGGACAGCCTGAACCAACTCCTGAACCGGAAACAGGTGCGCTAGCTTGTATTAAATCGATTCATGAACAAGGTATCGATCAGGTACACTTTAGAAATATTCCTGCGTGTGTCGATGCCAGATTAACGGGGGTGCCAGTGTCTCCTCTTTTAGATAACTATTGTATGCCAGAGTTGGCAAGAGTCATTATTCCTGATGATGCATAATTTATGAAAAATATAGCTTATATACTTTTAATAATTTTCCTAGGTGGGGCCAAAGCAGTGGCCCTGCCTCTACAAAACACAATTAATGAAGAGAATTTTCATTCTTCTTTGTATATTGATGACCCACGCGTTACACAGCTAAATGGACATCTGAAATTATTAGATGGTTTCTCAAGGAAATTGTTTAAACAATCAAATACGTGTTTCGATCTACAGGACTTCAAAGGGACACAACAATCTAATATTCAGTTAGATTTTCATCAGAAGGTTATTGGTACAAATCTCTATAACCCTTTCTTTAGTAAGTACTATAATAATGTCTACAGTAGTCATGTTGATAAAATTCTTAGGGCCCAAGATCAAAAGATTACAAATACAATACAGATTGCAATACATAAAACAACATATGCACGAGAGCGAGATACTGAGTATGTTGATATTAATTCACGTTATAATCAACTGATAACAAATGGTGATTTTTTTAAATTTAGTGAATTATGTGGAAGTGGTTATGTGAACTCTTTTAATAAATACGCAGGAGCATGGTTTACTATTGTATTTAATCGAAGTGCAGATAGTGATGATTCTGTTTTCACAAATCTCCTTGAAGCTTATATTCGTTTATTTGATTCAACTGCAGAACCAAAGATAAGGGCACAATTAAATAGAGAACTTGCTAATCGTGCAGCGGTTCTTTATGCCGAATTTAGAGGAGTGAATCCTTTAACTATACCTATTCAAAATCTTAGAGATATAGCGGAATTTAGATCCTTAATTACAAGAATTAAGTCTGCCATGCTAGCGTCAGATGCTGGCCTTTATATGGCCTTGGAATATACTCCTTGGGGTTATAATGATGTTTTTCAAAAATCTTTTTATGACTTTCTTGTTCGAAATAGTAAGGAACCGATTCCTTCTGAACCAAATAGAGCTCAGTGGTTTAACTTTTATCAAAACATGGAAATAGCAAGACTAATGAGTGACGCTATTGCTTATGAATCAGATATCGTTGGGCGATTTGAAGTCTGTCGTAATCAAATGTTAAGGGACTGGCCACTACGTGGAAATGAGAAAAAGTTATTCGTTAATCATCTTGATACAGATGGTGCAGGAATTGCTCTGGCCACGATCTATCAAGTTTTAACTGAAGAAGCACTAAAGAGCTTACAAGACAAGTTGGCCAACTTACAAAGTGGAGAAGAGAACTCTGTTTTACTTTGTAACAAAAGATTGAATGGACAAACTTTTCTTTTAAATCATTACCGTGAGTTAGTTGAGTGTAAATGGTTTGATGAGTTTACTAAGTCGCCATCTTTAATTTTAGATGCTCTTTGTCCTCTGACACCAAAGTAATTAATGTGATAAAGTTTTACAAAAGGATATCACATGAAAATTCACTTCTTTCTTTTCTTACTATTATTTGTTTCTTGTGCCAATGTTGATCAAATTGATCGTGGCCTATTATCAAAAAAAATTATGCAACTCGACCCTCATCCTGAAGAAAGTATGTTCCAAAATGAAGTACGAGCTTTCAGGGAAGGTGCTGTTGGAGGCACAAATGCTGTTGGAGGTGGATGTGGTTGTAACTAGGTATAAAAGAATACTTTTTAGTTTTCTTCTCATTCTTATTTCTACTAAAAATTCATTCGCAGAGATGATGGCCGATGGAAAGACAAAGTTTAAGCTTCTATTCAATATCTATCATCAAAATAGTGATGACGGTAAACAAGTTTATGATGATTCAGGAAAAGAGGAAGCTAATGTTATTGAACCAATGCTCTTCGTAGAGCATCAAATAACTGAAAATACTGCAGTTAATGCACACTTTGTTTTCGATTTTTGGACGGCCGCATCTGATACAAAGTTAGATGGTGCAACAGGTGCAAGTGGACCTGGTAGAAAAGGTCAGTCACGTCTTTCTGGAAATGTCGGTGTACGAAAAGAAGTTGGAGATTGGGAAACTAGTGCATCAATCGGTTTTTCATCTGAGTATGACTACCGCTCATTTAATGGGAGCCTTGGAATTCAACGTTCAATGGCAAAAGATAATTTTACACTTGGACTTAATGTTCAATACTACAAGGATAAAGTAAAATTATTCGAGGATTTGAGTAATCCAGCAACTGCAAAAATATCTGACTTTCTTCCCCGTGATATCTTCGCGGTTAGTCTAACAGCATCCCAGATCCTTACAAGACAAGATATTATTCAATTTGATTTAACATTCGTGCAAGCAAGCAAAAATTTGGAGTCGACTGCCAGTACGGTTTCAGTGGGTGGGATAAGACAGTCAGAAGTCTTACCCGATACTCGAAGTCGATATGCTATCTCTTCAAAATGGGTTCATGGGTTCAATGAAGAGATGGCCATGAATATGTCATACCGATATTACTTTGATCAGTGGGATTTAGATGCTCATACGTTAAGACTAGCATTTTTGAAAGAGATTAATGATGATGAAGACTTTATTGAGGTTGCTCTTCGTTATCATAATCAATCAAGTGTTAAGTATTATCAGGACTCTTTTTCTGTCGCTAAAGAGTATATGACTAGTGACTCTGATTTAGCTGACTTTTCATCATATGAGTTAAGTGCGCTTCTTTCTAGTAATTATGAATCGAAGAATATTTATGGTTTCGAATTTGAAGACTTCGTATGGAATAATGGTGTTACGGCCGCCAAACGTTCAAATGGACTTGTATATGCATATATTCAATCTTCAGTTGGTTTTCAGTTTTAGGAGTGATAGATGAGAAAAGTATTTTTAGTAATCTTTTTACTATTTTCATTCAATATATCTGCACAGAAAGTAGAAGATTTTAACCTGCCAATTTATAATAAGTCTGAAATATTTAAATTAAGCGATAGCCTTATTAAATACGATAAGGTTTATCTTAATTTTTGGGCATCTTGGTGTACCGCTTGTATTCAAGAAATGGATGAGTTGGAAGCTTTAAAGATTAAGTATGCAAATAAAAATATTCTCTTTGTTGCAATTAACGCTGGAGAAAAGAAAAAGAAGATTAAACGCTTCTTAAAGAAACGCAGTTTTAGTTATTTAATTCTTGAAGATAGTGACCGTGAGCTTTCAAGGAAGCTAGGTGTAACAGAGCTTCCTCGCTCTATTATTATTGATAAGAAAGGTAATATTCTTTACAGCTCTGATAAACCTCCAAAGGATTTATAAATTGTTTGCGAAGGGAAATGATATTACATGTGAGTATAAATTCTGCGCTATGGGTGGAGAATTTCAAATTATGTGTTTTCCACAAAGTTTCCTTTCTAGGGACGATGTCTATAAGATCTTTTTAAAAGCAGAGGAAGAGGTTAATCGGATTCAAAGTAAATTTACAGATTTTGAAGATGGCCCATTCAATGAAATTAATAAACATGCTGGAATTAGACCTGTTAAAGTCGATGAGGAAATTTGGGATATTATTCAAAGAGCAAATAAAATTTCGAAAGAATCTAATGGTATTTTTGATATTTCATTTGCAACGATTGGTCACCTGTGGAGAAAAGCAAAAAATGAAGGTCGCACTCTTAGTTTTCTAGAGCGTTCACAGGTTCAAAGGTATATTGATTATCGTAAGATAAAATTCAACCGTTTTACAAAGAGTGTCTATCTTCCTTTTGAACAAATGCGTATAGGTTTAGGAGGAATTGGCAAGGGCTACGCTGTTGATAGAGTGTATGAGCTCCTACTTAAGGAAGGACTTCATAATTTCTATATAAATGGCTCAGGTGATATTCGTGTACACTCTCTTCCTAATGCTCCTAGGCCCTGGCGCATCGGTATAAGAAACCCATTATCTAAAGACAGCTCAAAATCGATTGGCGTGATTCAACTTGCCACAGGTAGCGTTGCTTCTTCTGGAGGCTATATTCATTATAATCCTAATTCTGAAGGATTTAGTGACCACCATATTGTAAACCCTAAGAGTGGCATGAGTAATGACGCTATTCTTGCGACGACAGTTATTGCAGACAATACTGTGAGCGCCGATACAACAGCAACTATCTTGATGAATATGAATGTTTCGCAAGCAATAAGCTATTTGGATTCAAGAGAATTTATTGGTTTTGTCGTCGACTCTGAAGGAAAAACCCATCTCTCAGCGGCCGCAATTCGCTCTTTTGGTCTATGAATAAAATTAATTAACTATCTGTTTTTACATAAAATGAGTTCTTGTAGCAATTTTTTGTGGGCATCCCCGTAAGTTTTTTTATTTATTTTCTAAATAAAATTTCAAGATATACCGAAGTTTTATTGGTTACTTACAAATTTCGACAAATTTTCTTCGTAAATTTCTTGCGTTGAGCTTAATTTGAAAGAGGGGCGTAAAGTATTTCATCGGAGATAAATTATGTTTAGAGCGAGTTTTAAAAAGAAGTTATTGTTGCTGTGCTTTTTCATGTCATCAGTAAGTTTAATTATTGGAAGTGTTGCTTTATTTGGTTTCAAAAAATTTATTGAGGTTTCGGACGAGGTTAACCAAAGTGTTATTCCAAGAACAACTCTCTTAAATAAAATGGATGTAAACTATCAAAAAACAAGAATCGAAGTTCGAACTCTAGGACTTGATAATCTTAGTGAAGAGGATCGCTATGCGGCCATCGATGGTGCATTAAAAGTTGTTGGTGAATATGAGAAGGCATCATCTGAACTTAAGGCGATGATCAAAACAAAAGAAGAGCTTAAAATATTTAATCAATTGGGAGAGCAGTGGGCGAACTTTAAGCAAGTAGGTGTCGATGCCATTGAGCTGGCAAAGGTATATGATACTAAATCACGCGCTAAGCTTTTAGATATATTCTTAGTTCATTGTCCAAAAGCGGCCTCAGACTTTCAAGAAGCACTTGATAAGTATAATCAAAGTATTCGTGATGAAATTGATAAAGCGGCCAAACTTTCTGAGGAAACATCAAAAACAATTGCCTTTATTAATAAATTACTCATCTTCTTAACAATATCTGGGATCTCTAGTTGTCTTATCATTGGGATAATTTTTGCGAATAAGATCTCTTCATCAATTAGAAACACGTTAGAAATTTTATCTAATAGTTCTACTTTTCTTACAACGAGCGCAGATAATATTACGGCTTCATCACAAAAGCTTTCTGCTTCTAGTGAAAATCAAGATTCTTCTCTACACGAATCTAGCTCTTCTTTAGAAGAGATTAGTTCGATGGTTAGAATGACAGCAGAGAATGCGAAGAAGTCCAATGAACTAGCGACAGAGAGTTTAGATAAGGCTTCGAAAGGAAAAGACATTGTAAGTGATATGAATATTTCTATGGACTCGATTAATGGAAGTATCGACACAATTGTTAACGAATTAGATATTAATAATGAAAAGATGAAAGAAATTGCAACTCTGATTAATAGTATTGATGAAAAAACACAGGTCATTAATGATATTGTGTTTCAAACAAAGCTTTTATCTTTCAATGCCTCTGTCGAAGCTGCACGAGCAGGTGAGGCCGGAAAGGGCTTTGCAGTCGTTGCCGAAGAAGTAGGAAAGCTTGCTCAAATGAGTGGTGTCGCTGCAGTCGAAATTACAGACATGCTGTCTTCAAGTGTTAATCAGGTAAATGAAATCGTCAGTGAGTCCCAAGAACGAATTACGGCCGTTGTCGAATCAGCAAGAGATAATGTAACGAGTGGGACAAATATCGCTAAAGAGTGTGAAGACATTCTCGAGAATATTGTCACAAGTGTTGCAGGTGTTTCATCTTCAATTGCTGAAATATCATCTGCTACGCAAGAGCAGTCTAGTGGTATTTCTCAATTACAAAGCTCAATCTCAAGAGTCGATGTGCTTTCTAAATCAAATACTGGAATTGCTCGTGAAACATCTGGAATTGCACAACAGCTTCAACAGCAAGTCGGATCTGTTAATGGCTCAATTATTAATATTCAAAAACTAATTCTTGGTGATCCTGAGACCTCGAAGTCGTCTTCTGGAAATATTTCTGAAAAGATGACTGCTTAAATAACCCAAACTCGCACTTAAGCTTATGAGTTTAAGCTTAAGTGCACCTTTCAAAACCAATCTCTTGACATTAATTCTTCAACGTTCTATTTTGCCGCATCACCATCAATATCTAAATATCAAGGAGGCCAGTATGAAAAATAATTCATTGAAAAACTGTTGGGCGACCTTGAATCTATCTCTGCGAGTCAGACAAAAATAGATTTCAATTATGCCCTTTAAATGATCAAATTTTACAAAGGGTAAATAAATGAATTTAAATAAAAATGACGTGTGTTCATTTGCACAGGCACAATTAAATACTTTTAATCTTAGTGAATTAGAAATAGCTAAGGAATTAGCACTTAGAAGTATTAGTGTTGAAATCGAAGAGGAATTTGAAGAGCTAAATTCTATCGAGGTAATGCAGGCAAGGCATTCTCACTTTTGTGTATCGGGAGTTCTTGTTGAAGATTACGCTGAAAGAATCATAGAACTAGAAAGTGATAAGAAACTAGTCTATGGGATTCGCCACATGAGTGGAAATATCGATATTCCGTTTGTTCAACTTCTTGCCAACTTTAGCTTAACGACTAAGGAGGCATTAGAATTATACGAAAGTGTAAAACCTCAGTTTACTAAGTTTAACCCTCTTTATATCTGTTTCCACTCATCGGTGGAATTAGAAGATGTTGATATGATTGCTGCAACTCACATGGTCACTTCTTCTCGAGAGATTAAAAAACTTAACGCTTGGCCTTATGAAGAAAAGTTAAGCTTTAAGATCATTAGAGATGACTCTTATCACGCTTGGTATAAGAAGGGGTATGAGGATTTTAATCGTGAGGTTCCCGAGCTCTCTAAAAGAGTAGTGGCAAATTCTCATGAATCGATGGAAGGCTCAATGGAGCAAGGACTTTTACAACTTGTTTTCTTAGGTGGACAACAAATTGGTCTAATCGCTGCTGAACGTTCTGCGTTTCTAGGCCATGATGGTATCTATTTTCATGAGATTTTCATCGATAAGAATTGGAAAGGTAAGGGACTAGCTAAAGCAATTCAGAGAAAATTTGTTGCTGAAAATACTAATGAGACAGATTTTGTTTGGGGAACAATTGATCACTCAAACCTAAGCTCTTATAAAACTGCTTTATCTAATGGCCGCAAACCTGTGCGCTATGAGAATTTTGTCTGTATAAATTAATTTTAAGAATCAATATCTGAAAGATGGCCCTCTTCGTTTATTTAAGAGGGCCCATATTTTATTGATTGTGACTTGTTGGAGGGACACTATCAATGGCATTATTTTCTGGTGGTGTTAGCTGTCCAAGAAATTCAGGAAGTTCAACACCGGCCTGTTTTGCAAGATCGTGCACAGCAGGTAGGGAATTGATTAGCCCACTAAGAAAGTTTGACGTTGCACTCTTTCCATTGTGACTATTTCCGCCACCGTCCCATACAGTAACCTTATCAATTTTAAGGTCTTGTACGGCCTTAACTTGCTGAGCAATAATTTCTGGTAATTGTTCAACCATAAGTAGTGTAGGGACAAGTCTCTTATCATCCCCAACAATTTCAACAAGCTTGTTGTAACCTTGGGCCTTGGCCTCGAGTACTTTTTGAATACCTTGTGCTTCAGCTTCATACTTCGCTAGAATTGCATCTGCTTCACCTTTTGCAATTCTTCTTTGTCTTTCTGCTTCTGCCTCTGCAGTAATTTCAACTTTTCTCTTATTAATCTCTTCTTGTGCTAGTTCTGTTTTCTCAAGCCTCGCAATCTCTTCTAGCTTCTGTGCTTCAAGAACTGCCTTTTGCGCTTGTGCCAGGGCAACTTCCCCTCGCTTGGCTGCATCTGCTTGCTTCTCTTTTAGAGTAGCATCGTATTCAGCAATACTTGCCTTCGACTCATTTTCACCTTTTACAGACTCTGCCTCTTGAATGGCAACGAAGACTCTCTGCTCTTTTAAGGCCTCTTTCTTTCCTTGTTCTGTAATGGCCCTTTGTTTTGCTTGGGCCACTTCCTGCTCTCTTAAAGCAGCGGCCTCTCCTGTAATACCTTCTGCTTCGTATTTTGCAATACGAATTCTTTTATTTCTTTCGGCTTCTTTTTGACCAGCTTCTGATTCAGCAACTTGATTAGCAACTTGAACTTCTTTTTCTTTGTTAGCATTTGCTTCACCAATGGCACCATCTTTGTCTTGTTCTGCTACTTCAACCTTTGCTTTGTTAATCGCTTCTGCTGCAGCTTTTTTACCAATTGCTTCAATATATCCTGACTCATCTGTAATATCTCGAATGTTAACGTTAATCACATCAAGACCAATTTTATTAAGCTCAAGGTTTACGTTCTTATTAACTAGGTCTAAGAACTTTTCTCTATCCTGGTTAATCTCTTCAATTGCTAGAGTTGCAATTACAAGACGCATTTGACCTAGAATAATATCCTGGGCCTGGTTTGATACTTCCGCTGTCGATAGGCCAAGAAGACGCTCAGCTGCATTCGTCATAATATTTGCAGTTGTCGAAATACCAACCGTAAATGTGGAAGGAACATTTACTCGAATATTCTTTTTAGAAAGTGCACTTCTCAAATCAATTTCAATTGTCAGTGGCTCTAGTGAAAGATATGTGTAATCTTGAAGTAGTGGAATGACAAATGAACCACCACCGTGAATACACTTGGCAGACTGGCCACTACCAACACTTCCGTAGATAACAAGAATCTGGTTTGAAGGACATCTCTTATATTGTTTTGATAAAAAGATGGCCGCAAAAAGTAGAATTAAAACAGGAACAACAATAATTCCCATAATTCCAAAAGTACTAAATAGCATGAATAATCTCCCTTAAGTATTATGCTTTCTTAACGATTAAATTTCCTGAGTCATCAACATAGTGAACTTTGATGCTCTCAAATGCTTTGATCGCTTCACCCTTGCTACTTGCTTGTAGAATCTGTTGCTTATTTCCAATTGTGATTTCAACTTGGCCAATACCTTCACCCTTAGCAGGAATATTTGTATATGCACGGCCTGTTCTTCCAATTGCTTCTTTGATATTTACTTTTGGAATATTGTTAAATTTCTTAATTTGAAACGTGATGAATGAACTAAAGAGCATCATGACAAAACCAAAGACACCGGCCGCTATAACACCATTAACATCAGATAATTCCCACTCTTGTTTTGCTGCTAGGCCAATCCAGCCAGCGCCCATAAAGAAAGCTAGTATCGACTGTATCGAGACAAGGGTAAAAGCATCACCACCATCAGCATGTTCGATATCCATATCACCATCGAAGTCTGTGTCTCCATCACCCGTTACAAAAAGAAGAAGCATCTTTAATACAAATAAAAGTGTTCCTGCAAAGGCCATAACCGCGTAAACAGGGTTTTGAGAAAATATCTCTTTCATCTAATCTCCGAAAATAAATAATGTTCAGTTTTTAGTATATGGATAAAAAAATAAGTGGTTAGTGGGTAAAAATGTCTAGAGACGCTCTATTAGGGCTTTTTGAGTGTTTTTGTTCTTTATGTTAAATATAGATTACAAGCCTAAGTTGTTGAAATTATTTTTTGTATATTTGAGGGTTGGTTAATGCCAAATTATGATTAAATAAACAATAAAAAATCCTAACAATAAACAATTGTTTACCGAGATGTCTGCATATCAAATATATTTAGGGAGAGAGTAATGTTAAACAGGTTTAGTTTAAAGTTTAAGGTATATAGTAGTTTTATAACGATGATCAGTTTGATAACGCTAATATCAATTTATGCTACTTATAACTTTTCTACTTTGGCCTCTGAGTTCTTCTCATATCGAGAGATGGCCATGGATTCAAACTTATCAAGTGAAGTTCAGTCCAATATGTTAATGGTTAGAATGAATGTGAAAGACTTTATTATTTCATCTTCAGAAAAAGATATTAAACAATTTAATGAATACTTTGATGTGACAACTAAGAAGATGGATCAAGCATTAGTTGATATTCAAAAGCCAAGTCGTGCTAAGATTCTTCAAGCTACAAGTCAAAATTTAAAAGAGTACCAAAGTCATTTTAATGAAGTTGTAGGCCTTATGAGCGAACGAGATAGGCTTGTCACAGAAAAACTTAATATTAATGGTAAATTAATGGAAGAAAAGCTTTCTCGAATCCTTTTTACAGCTAGAAGGGACAGAGACATGGTGGCCGCATATAACGCTGGTATTGCCATGAGAAACTTACTTCTTGCAAGACTATATGTTACAAGGTTTTTTGATACAAATGATAGAGACTCTGTAAATAAAGTTGTTCACGAACTAAGAGAGTTTGAAAAAGATATCAGTGTACTAGAGAAAAACTTACAAAATTCTGAACGCCGTAAATTACTACGCCAGATTTTAGCAATAGAGAAGTCTTATTCATCTGATTTTCAAAAACTAGTTACGATTATTAATAAGAGAAACAATATTATTACAGAGAAGCTAGATGTATTAGGTCCTAGAATTGCGAGTAATATAGAAGAGGTAAAGCTTGATATTAAATCAGTTCAGGATAAATTTGGACCGAGGCTTAAAGATCATCTTACTGAAGCAAAGACTGTCATTGTTATTATTTCTATTATTGCTCTGATTACAGGGATTGCCTTAGCTGTGTTCTTTGTTTCATATCTATCAAAAACAATCGCTATAATTAATGAAGGAATCCAAAATAGTTCTAAAGACTTAAATAGTGTTTCAAATTCATTAAATGATTCTGCAAATAAATTATCGAGTGCTAATCAACAGCAATCGGCTGCTCTACAAGAAACATCTTCTTCGATTCACGAAATCTCTTGTATGGTTGCCAACAATACGCAAAATGCTCAGGAAACGGCATCTCTTTCTGAAGAAAGTAAGAACTTTGCAAACGAAGGAAAGGACTCGGTAAATACTGTTAGAAATAAAATGGATGATATCCAATCAAATAATGAAGAACTTGTTAAGAATATTGAAAACAGTAACCGCGAAATTGAAGGACTAATCGACGTCATTAATAGAATTGCAGAAAAAACAACTGTCATTAATGATATCGTTTTTCAAACGAAACTTCTTTCTTTTAATGCTTCTGTTGAAGCGGCAAGAGCTGGAGAGCATGGGGATGGATTTGCTGTCGTTGCACACGAAGTCGGTCAGCTAGCGGCCATGAGTGGTGAAGCTGCAGAAGAGATCTCTCAGCTTCTTTCTGGAAGTATCACTCAAGTTCGAAGTACAGTAGATAAATCTAAAGAGATGATTTTAAGATCTGTAGAAAAAGGAAAGGTTTCTGTTGATGAAGGAGTTAAGGCTGCACAGGAATGCGAAGTTATTCTAAATGATATTTTAAATAGCTTTGATAATGTAAATCAGTCAGTAAAACAAATCTCAAGTTCTTCTACTGAGCAGTCTCAAGGAGTGAATGAGATTACTTCAGCTGTAACTCAACTGAGTCAATCAGCAAATGAAAATAGTATTGTCACTCAGGAAGCATATAATAAAGCTCAAGAAGTAAACTCATTGGCCTCTAGATTACATGAACTTTCACAATTAACAGTAAAGCTAATTGAAGGTGAAGGTAAAATTATTCCTGGAAAGATTAAGCAAGTTATTGATGAAGATATCCTTGCAGAAAGTAAAAGAGTTTCAGAGGTATTTTCTAAGTCAGAAGCAGCGTAGAAATTAATTAAAAGATATATTCACACAACTTGCTTTTAAAATTAGCAAGTTGTGTGTTTTTGGATTTACTAGAAAATTGGCTTTGCAAGCTCGCAGTCATCGTTCATATCAAACATAACAACTTCATTGCTATCTTTAAATTGAAAGATAATTGTATCTCGCTCACCAGCTTGATTAGCATCATCGTTTCCAACAACACTATAAACAAGAACACTATTCTTAGTTTCTAAGACGGTCATATAGTCACGACTTGAATATGGAAATTTCTCATAGGCCACATCTTCAGCAAGTGAACCATTTCTTTCACCATAACGTTCTTTAAATCTTTCACTAAGAACTTTGTCTCCATTCTCGTAAAATTTGATTCGTTGACCTAGCTTAAATAAGCCATAGTTGATTTTAATACCATAGTCTCCGTTAGAGCATTTCATTGCAAAGACTGATGATGACGATAATAAAATCGCCAGTGCTAAAAATAAATTTTTCATACCTTCTCCCTTTTTGTTTTTTCGGTTTCTAGCACTCTGGAGTAGGTCGGTGAATGGTTAGTGTAATTTTTATTGGATGTCTTTTTTGTGTTGTGCGTTGATTTTGTGGCTGAGTTTATTAAAATCTTAAGAAGAATTTTCTTATCTCTTTTCTACTCTTTAAATGATGAAAGCTTAGATGCTTATATTCTTGATCTTGCATCTTCTCGCTCAAGTTGAAAGAATGGTTTTTCCACTTCCTGATGTTCCGATGACGAGGATTTTTTTCATAATATCAGTCTCTTATACTTTAAAGTTCTAGGCCCAAGTATCCGATAAGTTTTGTATGAAATCAGAAAACGCTAAACTTATTCGAAGTTTTATTGCTATTGCAATTTCTTTTAGTGCTGTTTGGTATGCCTCTAATCAAAGTTCTAATGTATCACGTTCAACGGCATCATTTAATCCTATCGGTAATTGCTTTCATGCTTTAAAGGGGCTATTGAAAAATTATGATGTCAAAGTAGGACGTGATGTCAGTATTCTAATGACAGATGGCCGTAATATAGAAGGTAAAATAGCTACTTACTCTCGTGGTGGATTTCAAGTTAATTCAAAAGAAGGGAACTACCTTATTAGCTATTCTGAGGTCGAAAAAATAAATAACGATGTTCTGAGTGAAATAGAAATCTATAAGAAGCTTCTCGAAGATGATATTAGTAAAATACAAGGGCAGCAAGCTAATATCCACTATCATAACGGTTATGACTTTTCTAATATCGTTGGTTCTGATTTTGAAATAGGTGAGAAGACTCTAAACTTTACATCAGTTAAAGATGGCAGAAAAATGACTTTTGCTTATGAGAAAATCTACGATGTCTCGATCATTGACCCTGCTAAGGAAACCAAAAAAATACGACAAGACGTAAAATTATTTGAGGGCGAATTTGTCACAGTAGAGCTAAAGACTGGTGAAAACTTTGATGGTGAAATTGCTCTATCTCCTGATGGGAGTCGTGTTGATATTTTTGACATAGATAATCCTGAGGATGTCGTCTCAATTCCGGTCACTGATATTAAAAGTATCTATCAATAAAGTTGAATAATGGTAGTTTGAATCTTAGCTTTTCATAAACCATCTTATCAACAAGTTATCAAAGTTCTAAATATGATGAAATTTCCTACAAAACTAGAAAGTGACGATGACATACAAAAATTGTTAGTTAGTATGTTAATTCATGATCGGTAAGCGTTTGTATAGAGGTTGAAGATGATACTTAAAGAGATTTTAAAAAAAATTCCCATTAGATTCCCACTTACGAAAGATGGATATAGTAATTATGAGCTCATGGAATACAAAGAGATACAAAAGTTATTAAGCCTTTTAGAACATGTCGAAGCTATTGAGGACTATCTTCTTACCTTTAGAGGAGAGCCTTTTGATAATGATGAAATGAAGGAGATTATACAAAATAAGTTGGGATATATTTTTTGTGTTGGTAAAAAAGCAGAAAGTTTCTTAAGAGGGACTAAAGATAAGTTTCGCCCCTTTGATAAAGAAAATATAGATAAGGAATTGAAGGATTTATTAAAAAAATCAGAAGACGTGATTAAGATGAAATCTAGATTGAGTCATCCAGTTTCTGGAACATTCAAAATTGATAAGTGTAGGTTCGCCTCTTTGGATACAGTTCAGAAAAATTCTCTTAGAATGCTTTTGTTATTATTTTTACATAATAAAGGAAATGATAATATAGGTTTTAAAGATACATCTTCTTTTATTTCATTATCTTCTGAAATAAAAACATCTATATCATTCGCAAGCTCAGAGAATGGTAAAAATGGTGTAGTCTATGTATATATTATGCCCCTAAAGGAAAAGAGTCACCAGTTTAAGACAGGAGTAGAGCTACAGTCAGAATTAAAAGATTGTTTTGAGGTTAATTGGTACAATGACCATCATAATGAATATATACTTGCGGGAGGAATGTACCCTCATAAGCTTTTAGGCTTATTCACTTTAAGTGATGGACAGGTTAGCGAATTTATTCTTAGTCCTTGGGCTATGTTAGCACTAAAAGAAGACTATTCATTTGTTGACTTTAAAGTTGATCAAAAGGACTTTCTCGAAATTATAAAGAAAGAGGGACTCGAGGAGTTCTTTTGTTGTAATTCATTTATAGAAGAATCCAATATAGCGAAGGTATCGAATATGTTTATGGAGAAGATACATAAATTTAGGTAGATTTTTTAGATTAATAACCAGGCCATCTAATAAAGTTTCCAATTTATATAATGTTTTAATTACATGGTACCGCAGAGATATCTCATTCATACTTATCTTTTCAATAAACACCATTAATTATTTGTAACCATAGTAAAGCAATAGTAGCTAATGTTTCCGATTATTACAGTTATGAAAACAGAGATTAAAATATAATACCACTTCTTTTGATTACGAAAATGGAACGCATTGAAAGATACGTTTAGATCTGAAAATACCCTCTAATTAGATACTTAAAGTAAGCGTTAGTATATTTGAACATTATAGTGGACATGCAGAGTTGGTGACCTGATTTGCGGCTATCGTAGCGTCACATCCGGCTGTGGCAAAAAATAATACGTAATGGAAAATGATTGAACAATATTTCTGTGTTCTAAAAGCTAAACAGAACACTTTGTTCTAAAATCTGTTGTGGTTCTATTTTTTATCTGCAAAAATCTTCTTATGCAAAACGAGATAATAGAAAGACTTTCAAATGAATTTGCAAATGCAAGGGCAAAGAATCCATCTTATTCGCTGAGGGCATATTCTAATAGGTTAGGCATTCAAGTTTCAGCTTTATCTGAGATATTGAATGGAAAAAGAGCTATTACAAAAAAAATGGGACAAAAAATTTTGTCTGGTCTTGGAGTTAATCCTATCGAGTCGGAGAAAATATTGTCAGGTTCGAATGCTAAAGAAGAACCTAATTTGTCATTGGACTATTTTAAGGCCATTTCTGATTGGTATTACTTTGCGATTCTATCTTTGGCCGAAATTCCAAATTTTAAAGCACAGCCTGAATGGATATCGAAGAGATTAAATATTTCACGGAGAGAAGCAAAGCTCGCTCTAGATAGGCTTATAAAACTTGAGATGTTAGTGGAAAACAAAGATGGAAGCTATGAAGCATCAGGCATCCAATATAAAACACCTACAGATATCTTAAATGTTTCATTAAAGAATCATACAGTTCAAACTCTAGAACTCGCTATGAATTCCGTTCTCAATGATCCAATTGAAGAGAGGGATTTTTCAACTGTTACAATGGCCATCGACCCCTCTAAAATCGATGAAGCAAAAAAGATGATTAAGTCGTTTAGAAAGCGATTGTCTAAGAAACTCGAAACTGGAAGTAAAAAAGAAGTTTATAAATTGTCAGTTCAATTATTCCCTTTAAGTAGGAAGCGTAAGGAGATCGAAAATGAATAGAAAGGTTTTATTGTTATTTTTGTTTATTATCACATCAAGAGCGGTGTATGCAGGGCATGAGACAGGAAATGGTGGAGATGGTGTACTGTGCACTAAGGCAGATGGAAAGACCTATGTGCAATTCTATGACCTATATGAGGCTAAAGCTGTTTATGGATTAAATATTGATCTTGGAGCCGAGACATTAAATGTAGAAAGAAAAGTTGAGCTAGCAATAAATCGACTTGAAGATATAAACCCGAGCCGAAAAAAATTGTACAGAAATTGGTTCAACTCATTTTACTCTGAAACCGAATTTACTTTAGATAACTTAATTGATGTTCCTGACACTATTGATGGTCGAATACCTGCTTCATGTTCTTTGGAGCAAGTTATTGTTCAGAGGACTCCAAGGTTTCCAGGCCAAAAAAGGTATACCATAGATAAAAAATTATGGGACTTGATGGATAATACCTCTAAGGCTTCAGCAATCTTGCATGAGCTAATTCTTCGAGAAGCTGTAAACATTTCTGGTCACACAAACTCTATTTCTGCGAGGTATTTAAACGCTCGTTTGAGTACGAATAGTTTCTCATCCCAATCACTGAGAGATTACGTTGAGTTAATTAAGTCAATTGACTTTCGTCACTTCGATGCACATGGGGTAACTTTCTCGCTCTTTTCTTGGAGGAACGGTACTAGAAGAGAAAATGGTTTAACATTTTATAATGATTTCAAGTTAAAAAGTGGGTATGCAGAGTCTTACAAAGAAAATCAAAAAATAAAGATTGGAAGTAATGAGATAGACTTTCCTGCACAGACGATCTCATTCTACAAGAATTCACAGATAAAGGAAGTGGGATACTTTTCTGTAAATAACCCATTGAAGTTTAAATTAAATGATCTTGGTTTGGTAATACTGAATGGAGACATTTGGAGAATTGTATTTAATGAAAATGGTAACTTAAAAAATATTGATACAGATGGTGAAGTTAATTTAAATTTATCGTCAACTAATCTAATATGTTCTGGAAAAAGAGAAATGAAGCTGAAAATCTCAATGGGGAAGGTCGTTGATTTCACTTGTTCATCTCCTTCTGATAGGGCTGGTGGGCTCTTGTTTTTTCAAAATAAATGGAACCCTGTTAATTCATTTAGCTTAAAGACAAACCTTGGTTTTAAAAAAATAAATTTTGGAGAAGCTAGAGATCTTGAGTTTAATGGCATTTCATTTGAAACCTTAAGTGAGGTTACTTTTCACGAGGGTGAGATTGCAAAGTTAGTGAAAACAGAGTCCTCTGTAAATGTAGGTTTAGCAGATAGATCGTTTGAGTTTACTGGTCAAGTAGAGTTCAATGATCTAGGTAATTTAATAAGTGGACGCATTGATAGCATGGAAACTGTCTTACAAGGGAAGGAAATTGTTTTGGATGGTGAAATTAAGTTTCATGATAATGGTAAAATAGCGTCAGCTATCCATGAAAACTATAATTCATTTAACTTCAAGATGGTGGATGGCCGAACAATCAATTGGAAACCATATTACAGGTTTTGTCTTAATGAGAATGAGAATTTTATTGAAGGTTGTTACTAGGTATGCAGAGCTGGTGACCCCGCTTTGCGGCCATCGTGGCCTCGCGGGGGACCCTCATCGTGAGGGCCACCCACGACTTTGTCGTTGCTACAAAACCCAATCATTCTCCACATATAAAAAAAAAGCCCCTTCTTTCGAAGGGGCTTTTTTTTATGGGGTGACCGATGGGGCTCGAACCCACGACAACCAGAATCACAATCTGGCGCTCTACCAACTGAACTACGGTCACCATAAGAATGTGGAATTATTTATAAATGCTTGGGCCTTATGAGTCAACACTTAATTGCATAATGTGTAAGGTTTGTGCGAAGCGTCCTAGGAATATCTTGCATATAAATGCCCCAAGGCATTAAAATGATTAGTGAAGTTACCAAAAAACTAGGAAGGATATATGAAAAAGGTATTTCTATCACTAATGATGCTTTCACAAGCTTCAATTTTTGCTTACGGGATTGGTCAATCAACAATGCCAATGCTTAGCGGAAGCAAGCAAATTGCAACGGAACTTACTGGAATTACGTCTGATAAAGGCGGAATGGGTATGCAAGTTCGTTACACTCAAAAACTAGATGAAAAATTAATCGTTGACGGTGGGATTGGTATCTCAGGTGGTGAGCGTTCACAAAGACTATTTGTTGGTGCTGACTATGAAATCTATCCAGATTATATGCAACAACCAAGAGTTTCTGTGAAAGGGATTCTTGAGCGTTCAACTGAGTTTGACCAAGGGATCACAAAAATCTCAATGGCACCAACTGTTACTAAGGGATTCTCTTTCTGGGGTAAAGAAGCTTATCCATATGCTTCACTACCAGTTGGACTTTCACTAAATGGTGACACTAAAACTTATGATACAACAATCAGTCTTAACACTGGTATCAACGGCCAACTTCCAATCGAAGGTTTCAAGCACCTAAACGGAACAATGGAAGTTCAAGTTGGACTTAAGGATTCATTCACTGCATTCCTTGCTGGTGTATCGTTTCCACTATAATATCTTTCAGAAATTATATATAACTAAGAAGGCGGCCTAGAGTCGCCTTTTTAATTAACAGGACTATCCAATGACAAAAATTATTCTCTCTGATTTTGATGGAACACTTACTCACCATACTGAGATGAGTAGTGAGCTTTTCGATATTTTAAAATTAGCAGATGAGAAGAAAGTTCCTTTTGTCATTGTTACTGGCCGCTCAATTTCTTGGGCACACTTTCTTATCACTCACTTTACTTCACTTCCTATTGTTATCTCAGAAGGTGGGGGAGCAATTAGTTGGCGTGATAAAGCAGGGCTTATTCAAAATGAATTTCTTGTACCTGAAAGTGAATTAGCAAAGCTTGAAGCCTTTTGTATAAAGCTTAAAGAAAAATATCCTAACCTTTATTTAACAAGTGATTCACTTGGAAGAGTTGCTGATCGTGCTATTGAGTTATGTGATCTTGAAGATGATAAATTTAAAAATGAAATTTGCCATCTTATGGATGAAGAGGGAATTAACTACTCAACATCAAATGTGCACTTAAACTTTTGGTGTGGAAATCTTTCAAAGGCAAATGCAACAAAGGTTCTCTTCAACAAATTCTACCCAAATTTAAATATGGCCGAAGATGCAATCTACTTTGGCGATAGTCTTAATGACCAATCAATGTTTGATAAAGTGAAGACATCAATCGGTGTTTCAAATATTAAATCAGTACTCGATAAGCTTGCAGTTAAGCCTCATGTAATTCTTGAAGGAAGTGAGAATGCAGGGCCTAGCGGGGTTTTAAGCTACCTGAAAAATAATCTTTAGCAGCGTCTTTTATCGTCGATTCAATTTCTTCAACAGGAGTTGAAAATCTCTCTTTAATTAAAGGAATGAAGTCTTTTGGTAGAGAGGAGATATACATGCGATCTTCACCCTTGTAATGAAGCTTAAGTCCAATCGCGTGAAGGCAGTGGCGGTTATGCTCCATCTGATCATATTCTTCAGGACTCGCAAGATTGTCTTTAAAGCGTTGGAACATTTCAAATGAACCAAGATAAAGTTTATCACCAACAAGTGGTAGGCCTCTAAGCATGGCGTGAACACGAATTTGGTGCTGGCGTCCTGTTTGAGGAAAGGCCAGACCAATGACATAGTCGCCTTCTTTAAATAAAACCTTAAAGTCTGTGTAGGCGTGTTTACCTTCATGGGAATCTTCAGGGTAAGAGTCGATATAAACTCTTTTAAGTCCTTCCTCTGAAGCTCCAAGACGCTCGTCTGAAAAGAATTCGATCTCACCTTTGTAATCTTCATTTGCCTTGGCAATAAAGAAGTAGCATTTCTTTACACGATCATGGATGAATTCCTCGCCCATAAGATTTGCAATCTGAGGCTCCTTTCCAAGCATCATAACCCCTGACGTTTCGCGATCAAGTCTGTGAATCGAGTGAATGGTCTTTTCATACTTCTCTTCAAACATAACTGTTGCACAGTAGAAGAGGTGGCGGCCAGTAGGGTGGCAGGCCATATAAGGAGGCTTATTCATCACAATAAGCTCTTTGTCTTCAAAGATAATCTCTGGCCTCTCATCGAGTTCAATTAGTTCACCACGCCAGTACTCATCCTCTTGTGTCGTTCTTTCGATCTTGAAGAAGATTCTTTCTTTGTAGTGGAGAGTTGTTGAAGGTCGATGTTTTCCTGGACGGCCAATGATTTTCACATCGCCGGCCTTGATACGTTTCTTTACTTCTTGGCGTGACCAAGTCTCAAGATAGATCTGCAAATATTGATCCAGTCTCATACCATGCTGAGTTTCCTCAACATAGTATGTGACTTCATATACTTGCGTTGTAAATTTCTTATTGAGAATGGCCATAATTTCTTAGGTTCCAGCAGACTTTTACGTAAGCATAGCATTAAGATTAACGCATTGCTTACGTAAAAGTCTGCTGGAACCTTCTAGTAACGTTCTTTAATTAGATACTTTATTAGCGCAAATGATCCATTCTGTGAATAACCATAAGTTGTTTGAAGATTATCTAGGATTTGTTGAATCTCTTTCTTGATATCTTCTTTTAGTGGAATATGACCTTGTACGTCTTTGCCACTCTTTTCAGCTTCAAAGAAGACTAAGTTCTTAGAAATATTCTTAATAACCTTCTCTTGCTCTTGTCTAAATGATTCTTTGAGACGATCCACAACATCAGGAAAGATCTTTAGATAATCAACTTGCTGTCCTGGGTTGTCCAAGTACCAAGCTCCCAGTTTAGAGATAAGATGTGAACGGAATGTTGCAGGGTCTTCTTTTAAAGAAATATTGTTTTCAAATTCTTTAATTTGGTAAGTGTCACCTTCTTCATATTTACCAGTTACTTCATTCTTGATCTTTTCGCCCTTAATAAGCGCATTGATATTTTGGATATATTTCTTTAAATAATCTTCGTATGAACGATCATCAACAAGACCTAGACATCCTCTTAACTGACGATCAAATTGATCAAGGCAGTCTTCATTAATTAATTCAATAAATTTCTGAGGGTTGTGATAGTCACCATGAGCAGACATATTTAAGAAATCATACTCAGACTTCTTATTAATAATTCTTTTAAAGTAATCAAGAACTTCAATAAATGTAATATCTTTATTTAAATCGGCCAGGCGATAGATCATATTTTTAATATCGCGAGGTGAGATACCAAATTTACCTTCATACAGATTATCGAATTCAAATTCAGATTCAACCTTCGAAATATTGTGTTTTAGAAGTTGGGCCTCTTCAACATTAAGGTGCGCTGGAAGCTGGCGATCACTTGAGTAAAGTGCACATTTCTCAAGAGGATTAAGAGTCGTCACAATCGCAGATAACTTCTTATTGTCCTCATAGTGCTTACTCATACATGAGCGAATCCTTGTCATGACTGAAAATTTTGCGATGGCCGAAAGTGATCCTGGCTCAAAGCGGGTACGGTCTTTGATACTATCAATTTGTTTCTTATAGATATCCATTTCGCACTTATAGTCGAGTAGATAAGGGACGCGAATAAATGTAAAACGTCCTTTAAATGAATTAAAGTCAGGGTGTTGTTTAAAAGCTGTTAAGTGAACTTCATTTGATGTTCCAATAAAGAAGATATCAAGCTCTGTTAGAATCCCACCAAGATTGATTGAACCGGATTCCATTGTCATAAGAAGGTACTTGAAAGTATCAAGTGGTCTCTTTAGTAGATCAGAGTATTCTAGAATTCCGCGGTTTGCATGAATCGTTTCACCTGACATTTGAAAGAGGTTTAATGACTGTAGTGATGGAGGTAAAGATGCCAGCCTTTGATCCATTGTAATCTGCTGCATCTTTGCATCAACATGTAGTTGTGGCTCAATTGTCACTGCACTACGAGAGTAGCGACGAGAAACTGTATAACGCTCAACGCGAATATGCTTTAGAACTTCTTCGTGCTTTCCTTTATAATTTTTTAAAAGAGCATCATAGATCATACGATTTCTTTTTGAGAGATCGCCACGTACTAGATACGACTTTTCAATCTCTTCTAATTTCTCTGGCTGATCATTAAACGCTGAGTGAATAAGATCCTTTCTCACTTCTTTTGGAATAAGAAGAAGTGGGTGATCCTTAAGCTCAGAGGCCAAGATGGCCGAGATATCTTTGTCTTCTAATAAAGCATATGAATTTAAGTTAACTGAAGCGTGAGATTGGTTTAGCCCAAGGTTTCCTTTTACGACAGTGTTGATTGGGAAGATCCAGCTAAAAGTGTAAAGGGCGCCTTCATCAGTTTTCGAATAGTCTTCAGCACCTTTCATTAGACGCTTAACAAGTGAGCTTTTTGAAGATCCATTTGGGCCAACGAGTAGAAGGAATTTGTTATTGAATCCTTCTTCCGCGAAGTTTCTTAATTGCTCAATTATTTTTTCTTCGATTTTGTATTGGCCAAAAACTGCTGGGGCATCTTGGTCATCTTTTTGAAAAACATTAAGATGTCCCTGATCATCACGCCCAAAGTAATCCACCATGTCCTGAAGATAGGCCGAAGTTGGTCTTAATTCTCTGTCTGGAAATTTTTTAAAGAGTTCGTAGTAGTCAAAAAATGACATTGTTTCATTTCCGTTAACTTCTAAATCATTTAAACTATCTAACCAATCCATAATCTTCCTTTGAATCCTTTTAACATAAGGGATTTCTAGTTATAATTTTACCATTGATTGGGTGTTACATATAAGTGAGAAATGTTTAAAAAAATAATCTTTACTTCCATTCTTATTCTGAGTGTTGGACTCGGGTATTGGTTTTTTACGAAGAAAAACTTAGGACCTAAGCTTTCAAACGAAGAAATTATCGAAATTGTTAAAACATTGAAGTTTGAATGGGAGAATGCACACCTTGATAAAGAGGGGATGTGTAAGAAACTTAGCTATGTCGATGACCAGTACTATCAATGCTTTCCTGAGTATATGGCCTGCTTACTCGAAAAGAAGCTCGTTAATGTCCATATTAATAAGAAATTAGTACCAATTACGATGAAAGGGAGTTACCGCTACCATCAGATGCCTAGTTATCGCTACTACGACTATACAGTCAAGGCCGAAGGCTTTAGTGAAGATCTTAAGCTTAGCTTCGTGGATAGCTGTCAGGAAGTTTACGTACCACAAAGATATTATCCATTCTTGGCCAATAAGAGGGATGTGACAATTTCATGGGATAACTTCAATCGCAATATTTTTGTTGATAAGTACCATGTTCAAAATTGGGAAGTTCTAAATTGGGCGAAGGCTTCTAAGCATAAACTGGCCCAGCAAGCGGCCGAGAAAATAAAAGAGAGAAATAAGTACTCTTATGCCTACGGCCTATCAATTGATGAAATGGAAGCCTATTGTTCTTTTCAAGGAAAATCAATTTTAAGTGCCCGTGTCTTTGATGCTGTTTCAATTCATCCTGAAGATCTTAATGATACGACAACAAAATACTTAAGAGCTCCTTTCTATCCATGGGAGAGAAAGAACACCAAAACTCTTCTAAATGAAATTCAACGCATGAAAGAGTTTCATATCGATGAGATCACAAAAGAAGAAAGGCTTAAGCTTTGTGAAAAAGATTATTCAAGCGAATGCCTTGATCAAAACTATATTCAAAAAGATAGCAGAAATGTTTCTTGGGCCGGTGTTTATGAAGTCTTTGGTGGTCCACTGGAGTATTTAAGAAATATTATTCATCCTAGTGAAAATATCAAATTGGCCTCATTCTACTTTAGCTGGCATCAAAAAGCTCATCAAACGGGGATGCGAGGCTATTGGGATGGAGAAGGTTTTGGCCTTAATAATATTGCATTTGATCCCTTTACCTCTAGAGAGATTGGCCCTGAGTATAAGATTGCTTTTCGTTGTATGAGGACATTGTAATGAAGATTATTCTAAGTATATTTCTTCTTTTTGGCCTTTTGTCGTGTCAGCAAGAGAAGTTTGACTTTGCAAATGAGCTGGCCTTTACAACAAATTTTGAAATGAATGAACTCTATCAAGGTAGTAAGGGAGTTTATGAACCAAAGAATACGTGGCTTCTTCTTTTTACCTTTAATAAGTATTGCTACTTCTATAAAACCCCATTTAACAAATCTCTTGGAGAGTCTCGAATCACAAAAAGACAAGCAGGGAAGTGTAGCTTTAGCGATGATGCAATTTATTCGAAAGAGGGAATTAAAGACTTTAAAATGAATCTTCATGTCCAAGAAAAGATAAAGCTTAGTCTTATCATTGATGGAGAAAGTTTTAATTATCCTCTACTTAATCATTCTGTCTCAAAAAAATTTGCTCCTTTTAATAACCAGCTAAAGAAATCATTCTTTGGTAATGTCTACGTTAATGGTGGTTTGGATTACTTAAAAACTAAAACACTAAAAAGTGGAACCCTTTGCCATGGTGTAAATATCGAATGTAAGGATGTGGTGAAGTATAAGTGTGATCTTTGTGAGGAAGGAAGTTACGAAGTTGTCGACTTCAATTGTGCGCAAGGTGGAAGTAAGTATTGTGGAAAGGATAAGTGTGGGACGAAGAACCAACCAGCTTGTCCTCGAGGCTATAAGGTTCTTGATACGAAGCTGCCGTCTTTATGCTTCAATGGTTCTCCAGCGGGATTTTGCTCACCGGGACTAAGTACATTTTGTAATGATGAGGGAATTCTAATTTGCCTATAAGATTTCTTTGCCAAAGACAGTAGCAGGCTTAAGCTTTAGACGAGACTTTCTAACATTCTTAATAGCATCAATATCTTCTGGATCAATATAGCAGCTATCAACGGCCTGGTAGAAATGAGAGCAAACTCTAATTTGTTCTGCTTTTACTTCTTTAGTCTTCTTATTAAACATAACGAGAGTGATAAATTCACCGTGTCCAAGGTTTGAGATAATAGGATAGCCCGATACTTGCATATGAGGCTCAAAACTATTTCCTGTAAAAATTAAATCAAATGTATCTGGTGGGAGTCGCTTAAGTATCTTCTCGGTTGCTTCCTTATCTAGAGAGCAATTCTTAAACTTGTAATCAATCTTATCGCTGCACTCTGTGTGAGAGTGTAGGAGCGCAATATTAAGATCGGTTTTTCCTCGAAGCTGTTTTTTGATTTCAATAACTCTAGCGACAATATCGTCAAAAAGGATACCTTCTAGGCCATCTTCTTTCTTTAGTTTTGGCTTATAAGGTGTAAGTCCAATGATTCCTACTTTAATTCCACCGACTTCCTTAATGATATATTCTTGGTTTCCATATTGAGTAAAAGTCGAGTTCGTATCGAGGGAGATAAGGTTAGAGTTCACAAATGGAAGCTCTCTTGGAAGTAGATTATTTTTTAAATTAATTAACTCATGATCAGATAATAAAATTGCATCGTAATTAAAGTTGGCCATTTGGTTAAGGATTAACTCACCGGCCAGGTCATATTCTTTTTCTAGAATCTGACCACCATCAATTAAAATAAGGTTACTAAGCTTCTCTCTAAGGGCCGAAATGAACTTATAAAGAAGTGCATCTCCACCGAATTGAATCTTTGAAGAAACAATCAATTCATCATTATGAGACTCAACTTTTGAATTTAAGTTAGAAGTATAAGCAAAGTAGATAGTGTCTGAGTCTTTTTTAGACAGAAAGCTCTTTTCAGCTTTCATATAGCTATACTTTCGAGAGCTATCACTACAAGAAGTGATAACTCCGATAAGTATCAATATAGATATTAGTAGTTTGTTTTTTTTCAAGTTCTAGTAACTTCTCAAGCCTTAGTAGCTTTTAATTTTTGATAGTTTTTCATATGCAATTGTAAGTGCATTTTCAATTCTATCATAGAGGGCCGGTTCGTTACATAGCCCTAAAGAAATTCTCACCACGCCACGACCAATATCGTCAGTTACTCCCATGGCCTTAAGAACTTTAGATGTCTGAGGATTATTGTCAGAACATGCTGATGAAGTTGTTACATAAATTCCTTCTGACTCAAGCTCCATCTGAACAGCTTGTCCGTGGATTCCTGGATATGAAAGATATGTTGTTGAAGAAAGTCTTGGCGCTTCTTCACCAATGATAACAACTTGTGGAAATTTAGCTTTTATATTTTTTTCAAACTCTTCACGTTTGCTATTAATAGCATCGTGCTTTTGTAGGTTATTCATCGAATAAGTAAGTGCTACTGCAAGAGTTTCATTACCTAGGTAGTTCTGCGTTCCACCACGTAGACCTTTCTCTTGACCGCCACCAATGATAAGTGGCTTTAAAGTCGTTGGGTCTTTTGCAATTAGAATACCTGAACCAGTCATTCCACCAATTTTGTGACCAGCTACGACTGCATAATCAATACCTGACTCTTCAAAGTTAAAACAAGTTTTTCCTATAAATTGAGTCGTGTCACAAAGGTAAGCGACTCCTTGTTCTTGGCAGATTTTTGCAATGTCATTATAAGGCTGGATAACACCAGTTTCATTATTGGCGGCCATAACTGCAACAAGTGCAGTATTGTCGTCGATATGATTGATAAGGTCTTCAATATCAACGATACCATTTGGCTTTGTTTGAAGTGTGTAAACTTCACAACCAAAATTCTCAGCATAGAATTGAGCATTGTTGCTTACCGCTGAGTGCTCAATTCCTGAGATGATAATTTTCTTTTTTGTATTATTTAAAAGAATAGACTGAAAAACAGTAGAGATCCCTTCAGTTGAACCAGAGTTAAAAACTAGCTGACTCATGTGCGCACCTAAAAGCTTGGCACAAACTGAACGAGCATTCTCCATAGCAACTTTTACGCGAGTGCCGACGTGGTGAGTGGCATTTGGGTTAGCAAATGGCCCCTTATTAAGTCGGTTGATAATATACTCTTTAACTTCATTACAAATTGGAGCACTTCCATTGTAATCAGCGTAAATCTCTTGCATGTTGTCCCTCTTCTTCTTTTCTTGTGTATTAAACCTATTACTTACTCAGTTCAAGCATCTTATTAAGTGCTTTTAATGAGTACTCTTTTGTTTTTTCATCTACCTTAATAATGTTTATAGGTTTATTTTCCTTAATTGCTCTAAAGCTGGCAAGTAGCCAACGAGGTCTAACTCGATACATTGTTGTACACAAACACTGGTAAGGTGACAGTGAAGTAATTTCTTTATCAGGGAAATCGTTCGCTAATCTGTTTACAAGGTTGATTTCAGTACCAACGGCAAACTTAGAACCGGTCGGCGCATCCTTAATCTTATTAATGATGTAAGCAGTCGATCCGTTATCGTGTGCTGCTTGTACAACATCAAAGTTACATTCAGGGTGAACGATAACAGTTGTATCAGGCTTATCTTTTTTAATTTGTTCAACTTGAGTTGCAGTAAAGCCTTGGTGAACAGAACAGAATCCGTACCATAGAATGACTTTTGCATTATCGATTTGCTCAGCAGTCAGTCCACCATTAAGCATATTTGGGTTGTAAACAACCATATCTTCTAGTGGAATTCCAAGATCAAAACAAGTGTTACGACCTAGGTGTTGATCAGGGAAGAAAAGAAGCTTTTGTCCTTGATCAAATGACCACTTAATAATGTTATGTGCATTTGATGAAGTACAAATTGTTCCATCATTTTCACCAACAAATGACTTAAGAGTTGCAGCACAGTTGATATAAGTGATTGGGATGATCTTATCGTTAGTTGATCGTTGCATGAAGGCCCATGCTTTATCGATCTCTTCACGATTTGCCATGTCGGCCATTGAACATCCGGCTTGCATATCAGGAAGGATTACATGTTGATCTTCAGAAGTTAGCATATCAGCTGTTTCGGCCATAAAGTGGACGCCACAAAAAATAATATAGTCTTTATCAAGTTTAGCAGCATCTTGGGCAAGCTTAAGCGAGTCACCTTTATAGTCTGCAAATTCAATAACATCATCTTGTTGATAGTGGTGACCAAGAACCACAACTTGATCCTTAAGTTCTTCTTTGATCTTTCTTAACTCAACTAGTACTTCTTCATCTGATAACTCCTCTTGAGAAATTATCGGACGGTGAACTTCTTCTTTTCCGAATAGATCTAACATTTTTCTTCCTTCTCGATTTTAAAATAAGTTATTTGATTGGGTAACCACTTTCGCCCCAAGCAAGGATTCCGCCTTCAAGGTTGTATAGGTCTTCAAAACCTTCCTCTAGTAGAAATTGACATGCTGTTAAGCTTCTCTTTCCACTGCGGCATTGAACAACGATCTTTTTTGACTTATCAGATAGGTGACTTCCAAATTGATTTGCGAAATCAGATAGAGGAATAAAGATTGCACCATCAATATGGCCAGCATCCCACTCATCTTGTTCGCGACAATCTACTAAGATTAGGTCTGTATTCTTGTCCATTAAATCTTTTAATTCACCAACTTCCATAAAGTTAATCATTGTGTCATCTCCTTATATAATTGACGTTTTGGAATTTAAAACATTCTGGCCAACCTGTCACCTGAACATCCTTAAAATTGATTCCAGTTCGTGTTGCGCTAAGTTAAAAAAAATGTTTTATCAGGTATTTGACGTTGCGTGATAGTTTTCTTAACATTTTATATAGATAGTCTTTTATTACGGTCAAAGGGATGACCGAGGGAGCTTACATGGAAGTTATTACGGTTGCAAATAACAAGGGTGGTGTTGGAAAAACAATGCAGTGCTACCAATTAGCGACACACTTAGCTAATAAAGGGAACAAAGTACTTGTTATTGACCTAGATTCACAGGCCAATCTAAGTTCAACTTTTAATCTACAAATTCACAGAACTCTTATTCCTGAGTGGTTAATCGGTGACGTTACAATTGAAGACGTTATGGTTCCATCAGAAGGTAAGGGAAAATTTCATAAGAATATCACTGTTATTCCATCAAGCCGTCATATGGCCAATCTTTCTAAACTACTAATCCTTTCAGAAGGTGAGATTAGAAAGGAAGCTGGTCGTAAGGAAAGGCTTATGAGACTTAGACTTGAGCAAGCTCAAGGAATGTTTGATTACGTTGTAATTGATACTCCTCCAATGCTTGGTGATGAACTTATTATGGCACTAGTTGCTTCTAATAGAATTCTTATCCCAACGCAAGCACAGGACTACTCAATTGATGGCCTAGAAGAGTTAATGGATACTTTTGAAATTATTAAAGAAACTGAAAATCCATCACTGGAATTTTCAATTATTCCATCAATGGTTAATACTAGAAGAAAAATTGAAAGACAAAGACTTGAAGAACTTGCTCAGTCTTTCAATATTACGCCACCAATTAGAAATCTTGTTCAAATGCAAGAATCAATTTCGTTAAGAAAACCTATCTGTAAGATGGGGAAAAAGTCTCGTGGTCATGGTGACTACACGGCACTTTGGGAATCATTAAATCTATAATCTATAATTTTTGAGACACATGGATGTGTTTCGCTTTTAAAGGGGCCATGTGTGTGTGACTGGCCCTCTTTAAAGGAAAACAGTCTCAACATAGGGAAGAGGAATTTATGGCAAAAGACTTTGCTCCAAGAGTTTCTAAAAGAAAAAGAAAGACAATCGATCTAACTGAAGGTCTCGATAGTAAAGTAGTTGAAAGACTATCAGGTGACCGCCTTCTTCAGGGCGCAAAACTTGATGAGGTTTTTCTAAAAGAAATCGTTGTTAAAGAACAGGTAAGAACAAAGTTTAATGATAGTTCTTTAAAAGAGCTTTCGGAAAATATTAAACAAAACGGTCTAATTCAACCGCTTGTTCTTCACAAGGATAAACTTGGTAGACTTGTTCTAATCTGTGGTGAGAGACGTTATCGTGCCATGACACTTATTAATAAAGAGAAGTGTCCTTGTTTCATTCTTGATAAGAAGTCTGAACAAGAGTTAATGGCAATTCAATTCTCTGAAAACTCTTCAAGAGAAGCGCTTCACTATATTGATAAAGCTGATGGTATTTTAAATTACCAAAAGGCAACGAAAGCAAGTGAAAGAAAGATCCAAGCTGCACTTGGTATTTCAAAATCAGAAGTACACCGTTCTCTAATGATTGCTAAAATGGGCAAGAAAATAAAGGAAGCGGCAAAAGCATTTAATATTGAAAAGTATGTTCTTCTTGAGCTTGATGCTCTTGAAAAAGGTGCTCTAAAAACTAAACTGACTAAGATGCTTTATAAAGGCGAACTAACTAAGAGAGCTGAACTTAAGAAGGCCATTAAAGATGGTGGTGTACTAAAAGCTGGTAAAGTTAAAAAGGCTCCTAAAGTTCCTAAGGGACTAACGGCAAATGCTTTCATCAAAACACTTAAGTCACAGGCAAAAACGAAAAAGCTTGATAAAGAAACACAAGCACTTCTAAACCAACTTCTAAAAGAAACTCAAAATATCGTCGATATGTAGTTAATAGATTTTAAATTTAATAAAAAGTAAGAGAGCGAGGCATAGTCCTCGCTCTTCTTTTATATTTTCTTAGCCTAAGTTTGACTCTTGGCATCACCATTGCAAGTTATAATACAGAAGAGACATTACTTAACGTAATTTAAGGGACTTATGATGGTAAACAAGGCTAAAATCTACACACACTGTTCAAAATTTATCCAATTTGGCTTGTTAGTGTTCACAATTCAGGCATCCGCAAGTGATATTTCACTTTTTAAGTCATTCAACCCAAGAGTTAAGGTCGCCCAGGCCAAGGCCCGTACACCGCAGAGCTTTTATGCAGATGTGGATTATACGCCAAAGCCTGAAGAATATAAGACTTTTCTCGATTACGTCTTTGTTTACGATAGAGCTGGTGTTCTTCAGCGAATGTCTAATCACTATCAACAGCTGCAAGAGCGTGATGAATATGTAAAGAATTGGGATCTTTCTACGACAACTATGTATCGTCTTTCAACAATGGATGAGAGAAAGCGCTACTTTAATAAGCAATTTTTAAAGTATATCGACAAGAGAATTTCAGGTTCGATTAAGGCCGCAAAGAAAGGCTCAACAATGGCCGCTGTTGGAAATATGAAAGACACACTTTCCCCAAGTTCAGAAGCTGAGCTACTTCCAAATTTTAAAGTTAAGTTTAGAGCAAAGGTTTTAAAAGGCCTTGCAACGATTAAATTTGTAAATCCATATCTCGATGCAAACACACACCTTTCTCTATCTGATGGCGTGACAATGCAATTACAGAAAAAGTTCAATGATAATCGCACGATTGCTTCGATTGATTATAACCCTGCTGGGACGACGGTAGAATTATATGTTGAACAGGCCATTACAAATAACTTAAGGGCCAGAGCGTCTTCAATCGATATGGTTGGGGGAAGTAACGCTGATCATGTGTTTCGCGTCAATTATCATGCACCATTCAATTTCTAATTAACCGAATTAGCCAAAAAAAGTCAGCTTTTGCCTCAACCAAAAGCTGGCTCATCCGTTATATTTGAAGTAAATTAGTCATTATTTTACACGCTTAACGGAGTTATTAAAAAATGAGCAATCTTCTAGATAATCCACTATACCAGGATGCCATTGCGCAATTAGAAGAATCTTCAGCGATTATGGGACTAGACCCAAACGTTGCTGACAGACTTAAACACCCAAAAAGAGCACTTCAAGTTGCAGTTCCTATTCGTCTAGATGACGGTACTGTTAAGACTTTTCAAGGATTCAGAGTTCAGCACAACATGACTCTTGGACCTGGAAAAGGTGGGGTACGTTTTCACCCAGGTGTAGACCTAGCAGAAACAGCAGCTCTTGCGATGCTTATGACTTTTAAATGTGCCCTTGTTGGTCTACCACTTGGTGGAGCAAAAGGTGGGATCTGTGTTGATCCAACAAAACTTTCTCGTCAAGAACTTCAAGGTTTAACGAGAAGATACACAACTGAAATTAATATGATTATCGGTCCAACGATTGATATCCCAGCTCCAGATATTGGAACTGACGGACAAACAATGGCGTGGATGCTTGATACATACTCACAGCTAAAAGGTTATACTGTACCAGGTGTTGTTACAGGTAAGCCAATTACTGTTGGTGGTTCTCTTGGACGTAGTGAAGCTACAGGTAAAGGTGTTGCATTCTGTGTAAACTTTGCTGCAAAGAAACTTGGAATGAATATCGATACGAATACAACTGTTGCAATTCACGGTTGGGGTAAAGTTGCTGTTCCTGCAGCACAAGACCTAAGCGCTCAAGGTGCAAAGATCGTTTCTGTATCTGATGTTTCAGGTGCAATCTATGATCCAAATGGTTTAGATATTGAAAAAGCAGTTAATTGGGCCAAAAATGGTGGCCTTCTTGCTGATATGGAAGGTGTTGAAAAGATTTCTAACGAAGAACTTTTTGCTCTTGATGTTGATATTCTAATTCCAGCTGCAATCGATGGTGTTATCACTGAAAAGAATGCTCACAATGTAAAAGCTAAGATCATTGCAGAAGGTGCAAACGGTCCACTTAATAAAGCAGCAATTGATATTGTTACTAAGAATGGTTCATTCCTAGTTCCAGATATTCTTTGTAACGCTGGTGGTGTTATCGTTTCTTACTTTGAGTGGGTACAAGGTCTACAGAACTTCTTCTGGGATCTTTCAGAGATCAATAAGAAACTTCACGACATCCTAAAAGATGCTTTCGAGAATGTTTACGAAGCTCACCAGAAATATGAAATCGATATGAAGAAGGCCGCTTTCGTTGCCGCTCTAAGAAGACTAGAGAGAGCAATGAGACTTAGAGGTCTTTTCCCAGGTTAATATTTATATGACAATTATAGGCGCGTCCTTGTAGGGCGCGCTTTTTTTTTATTATGAAATATATTGCAACACTTCTTTTTACATTCTGTTGTCTTGCTAGTGTCACTAGTGAGCTTGTTACGGGCGCTGATCGTAAAGTTTTCAGCTACGCAAAGGTGTGCGAATTCTTTGGTGTAAAAGATGCAATGTTAATGAGTAAATCTTCCTCAACTAAGATTGATTGCATGGGCAAAGAATTTGAAATTGTAAAATTCTGCGAGTCCAAGTTTTCAAAAAAATTAAACTATACAAAAGCACGCTTTGATCTTGTTGATGGGAAAGTATCTTGTCACTTTTCTGATACTGTTATCCTCGAGTTGGTTTGCAAGGACAAGTATGAGAAGTTTTGTAAGGATGCTAAAGGTTCATGTGAGAACCTAAAGAAAGACTTCGCTCACTCTCTAGAAGTTTCTTCAGCGATGATTCTAGAAATTTACCCACCTCATTTAAAATGTTTTTACCAGTCAAAAGCTAAGATCCCTAATTCTAGTAATTTATAATTTCTAATTCTTTCACACCTCTTGCACTTCTAGTGATAGGAGGGATTATGCACAAGCAAATGCTAGGTCTTCTACCTCTTGGAGGTAAGGGACATTTAACAGAACTTTATGGTTATGCTTCAAAGGGAGTACCTGGTCTTGAAATCGTAGGTCTTGGGCCAAAGGGGAAGTCTATTAAAGAAAAATTTATTTTTCTCTCTAAGAAGTACAACTTAAAGATCTCACCGAAGCGCTATGTTCTTTGCATTGATGATAATATGGTTTTGGCCTCTTTAAGTTCTAAAGAAGAACTCTATCGCTGGCTTGAATTGCCACTTTTAATTCTTTACTGGTCGATGGCCGGGGTCCTTCCTATACAAAACTTAAATGACTGTCTTTGTGCAGGAAGAATCTCAACACGGGGAAAGATCGAGCCATTTCGATTTGATGAAACATCACAGGCCTTCTTAGAAAGATTAGATGCTATGAGCTTAAAAGTAATTGCAAGCTACACTCAGGATCTTCGAGGACTTACGTACTTTATTCCTCTTGATGAGATCATAAAGTTTCCAGATGCTTCGTAAGTTATTGTAATTATTTGCCATGTCGGAAAGTAATTCTTTTTCTTGTGCGTAAGTTATGCGTAAGTTATACTAACTTTCATGGAAAAGAAAATTAGAGCAAAACTACCGATTGCAAATTGTGGACTCTTTGGAATCAGTGAGGATCACATACAAAATTATCAATCTTTAGATGATCGTTTTGTACAGAATCGTTCTGCGACATTTTTCTTTGAAGCACAAGGTGACTCGATGGAGCCACTGATTATGCCCGGTGACGTCCTGGTTATCGATCGTTCTTTAGAAGTAAGGAGTGGTCGAGTTGCCGTGGTTTATCTGGACGGAGAGTTCTTGTGCAAGAGATTCATTAGACAAGATGGGGAAACCATTTTGCGCTCACACAATCCTCTGCATCGAGACATTATCATCTCTGAAGAGATGGACTTCTTGGTGTGGGGGCCAATTGTGGCCGTGGCCCGTGACATGAAAGAGTTGTGAGGCCTTTATGGAAAAAGTGTATGCGCTGGTGGACTGTAATTCCTTCTTCTGCTCTTGTGAAAGATTATTTCGACCTGGATTAAGAAATAAACCTGTTGGTGTCTTATCAAATAATGATGGGTGCTTTGTCTCTCGCACTCCTGAGCTTAAGGCCTTGGGAGTAAAAATGGGGGACCCATACTTTAAAGTAAGGAGGCTTTGTGAGTCACACAATGTTCATGTTTTTTCTTCTAATTTTTCTCTGTATACAAATATCAGTGATCGGGTAATGCACGTTCTCGCAACCTTCGCTCCATCGATTGAGATCTACTCTGTTGATGAAGCCTTTATTGATTTAACTGGTGTAAGCGGAGATTTAAACGAATACTGTCAGCGTATTCGCCAAACAGTTTTTCAGTGGACTGGGATTCCCGTTAGTATTGGTGTTGCACCAACTAAGACTCTTGCGAAGGTGGCCAATCATATTGGCAAAAAGTCACAGAAGGCCCAAGGTGTCGTTTGTATTTTAGATGAGAAGTTGCAGGATATTGCTCTTCAGCGCACACCGATTGAAGACGTTTGGGGAGTCGGAAGAAAGAATAGTATTAAGCTTAAAAGTATTGGTGTGAAAACAGCATATGATTTTAAGAAATTTAAAAATACTCATGTTATCCAAAAGCTTCTAACAAAATTAGGGCGTATGACCCAAGATGAACTGCGAGGAATTACTTGCTTTGAGCTAGAAGAGGCCCAGCCTAAGAAGAAGGAAATTCTTTGTTCTCGAAGTTTTAGCTCAAGTGTTGTGGACTTAAAAAGTTTACGAGAGTCAGTAGCAAATTATGTCACAAATGCTAGTGAGAAGATGCGTAACCAGCAAAGCCTATGCTCAACAATTGAAGTGTTTTGCTTAAGCGATCCACATAAGGTTGATCAAACTCCTTACTATGGAAGAGATAAGGTAAAGCTTCTTGGCCCAACAAGTGACACAAGAAAAATTATTAAATACGCATGGGCGGCCCTTGATGATCTCTTTCGTATGGGAGTCTGCTTTAAGAAGGCCGGGGTTAAGTTAGGAGAGTTTTCTGATTCAGAGATTGTTCAACAAAGTCTCTTTGAGGAATTGGATGATCCACGAAGTGTGAAACTAATGGAAGTTATTGATAAGATAAACCGACGAGAAGGCAGCGGCATGGTTAGGTCCATGGCATGTGGAGTCGACAATCAAGCTTGGAAGATGAGACGAGAGATGGTTTCGCAAAGATATGTGACGGGTTGGGCCCAACTACCAAAGTGCTCATAGTTGTTTTAAAAGAGTGCATGGCGTTAATTGTGACTATTATTGCCTTTGGTCGAAGAGGTGACTATAATGGCGAAATGAGCATATTTAAAGACAAGATTAATATATTTGAAGCAGTAGTGTTAACATCAATCGCCCATATGGTAATTTTTGGGATGTATTTTGCAAGTGCAAACCCTGAGTGGTTTTCGGGTGTCTATACCGTTGAGGATGGATTCTTAGAAGTACAGCAGGCCATCTATTTATTACTTGTTTCATTTGTCTGTCTATGGCGCTACTTTAAGTTAAAAGGTACGAAGCCAAAGTTATTCTCTTTTGCACTTCTTGGATTTGCTGCCCTTTTCTTCTTTGGGTTTGGAGAAGAGATTGCTTGGGGACAGAGAATTTTCAATGTTGCAGCACCTGAGTTCTTTCAGCAGTACAATACGCAAAATGATATTACACTTCACAACTTAAAGTTTGGTGACTTTAAAGTTAATAAAATTATCTTTGGTCTTATCATTGGAATTATCGTTGGGGTTTATGTATTAATTCTTCCGTTCTTATATAGAGCAATTGGATTTATTCAATACCTCGTTGATGACTTTGCCGTTCCTGTTCCAAAGTTAATGCACTCATTCTTTTACCTACTAATGTTTATCTTAGTAAGTCTAATTGATCATGGTAAAAAAGGTGAAGTTGGAGAGCTTGTAGGATGTGCAATGTTCTTCGTTATCTTCTTATTCCCTTATAACGACAAGACTTTCCAGAGGTCGTAAGATGAAGGACTTCGATGAGTTAAATGCCATAAGCGAGTTAACTAATATCGAAGATCCTCTAATTCGTTGTCGAGAAATTACCCGAATCAGTCACGAAGGTGATAGCTACCCAATTCATAGCTTTGAAATTGGCAGCACTGATACTAGTGCTCCTGTTCTAGGTTTATTTGGTGGTATTCACGGTCTTGAAAAAGTCGGTACTCAAGTTGTCGTGACATATCTTTCTTCACTATTTAAGCAGCTTTCTTGGGATGAAGAATTAAGACGAAGTCTAGAGAAATTTAGAATTGTATCCATTCCTCTGATCAATCCATGGGGGATGTATCACCACCGTCGCTCTAATCCCAATAATGTTGATCTCATGAGAAACTCACCATCACGAACTCATGAGAAGACTAAATTTCTACTTTCTGGTCATAAACTCTCAGAGAAGCTTCCTTGGTATCAGGGAAATAGCGAGCAAATGGAGCATGAACTTCAAACCCTTGTGGACTATGTAAGAGAGCATATCTTCTCTTCTCAACGTGCCATCTCCGTGGACTTTCACTCAGGCTTTGGTCTTAGAGACCGTCTTTGGTATCCGTATGCTCGAACGCTTACGCCATTTAAGCATATAACGGAAATGGAGAATCTAGAGTACCTATTAAATGAAACTCATCCTCATCATATTTACCGAGTTGAGCCGACTTCTGAGAGCTATACGATTCAGGGTGATGCTTGGGATTACCTATATGATGAGTATATAGCGAAGAATCCAGACGGAGTTTATCTTCCGTTAACCCTTGAGATGGGAAGTTGGATTTGGGTTAAAAAGAATCCATTACAGATTTTTAGAAGAGGAGGTTTATTTAATCCTCTCAAATCTCATCGTTATGATCGAACGATGAGAAGGCATATTATGTTAATCAAATTTCTCTTTCGAGCTGTTGGAAGTTCAAAGGCATGGGTGAAAAGGTAAGTTATGAATTGGTTACTTCTTAGGGGCTTAGCAAGAGATAGTCGTCACTGGTATGAATTTCCAGAATATGTGGAAAAAATGAAGGGCACACAAAAGGTCTTTGCCATTGATTACTTAGGTGTTGGTAGCAAGAACGAAGAGAAGTCTCCTTTAAAAATTTCTGATTATGTGGAAGATATGAGAGATGAATGGCTCAAGCTTAAAGAAGAAAATGAGGGCCCATGGAGTGTTATTGGTATTTCAATGGGGGGAATGATGGCCCTCGATTGGTGTGAGCGCCACGCCGATGACTTTGAGCATGCGGTTCTTTTAAATACTTCAACGAGTGATTCTGGAAAGATCTATCACCGTATGTCTATTGAGGCCATGAGAACGTTTTCAAAACTTGTTTTTAATAAAGATCACCGCGAGCGTGAACGAAAGGCCCTTTCATTAACAGTTAAAATGAAAGAGTTATCTGATGACTTACTTGATGCTTATGCAGCTTACTTTGAAGAGAGGCCACTTAATCGAGTTAACTTTGTTAGACAATTAATTGCGGCGTCTCACTATCGTCTTCCAAAGAAAATAAAGGCCGATGTTTTATTGCTTGCAGGAAAACAAGACAAGCTGGCAAATTATAAATGTAGTGTTGAAATTTCAAAAAGGCTTGGTGCCACGCTTGAACTTCACGAACAAGCGGGACACGATTTACCTATTGATGATCCAGAGTGGATCATAAAGAAGATTGAAGAACATTACTTTGATAGTAAGTAAACTTCTTCTTTTAATGGTTCATAAGAGCGTGCTTTAAGGGCCGCCTTAATATGAGGCCACTTTACTCTTCTTTTCCATTTTTGCCACTTTGCAAGAGTTCTAAGATCCTTGCGATATTCAAGTGGAGTTTTTGATTCAGCAGTAATCACAACAGCATTCTTCTTTTCTAAGAAAGTTGCAATTTGACTATATTTAATCGGCTCGACATTCATCTCTAATGTTTGTTCATGAAAATAAGAACGACGATCAACTAGTGCCACTGTCTTATCTTTAAAAAGGCCATGAGCGGCTTGTGGAACTGGTAAAATATAGAATTGTGAAGCAACAACTGACCAAAGAAAAATTAAATAAAGTCCCATTGTATTGAAAGCAATAAGCATTTTCTTTTTGAAAATAAAAATATTTGTCACAATAATAAGAGAAACAAATAGTAAGTTAGCAACGATTGTTACTCCATCCGAAAAATACAGTAGGAGAAAACCAACGGCCAAGAAGAGTAGGTTGATTGGTAAGAAGATTAAAAGAATACCTTTTGCCTTCTCTCTAATGGTCTCTAGGTCAATTTGTAATAGCATAAACGCCATTAAAAATGGAATCGATGGGATTGCATAGTGATGCGATCTTTGTGATGGAATTAACCAAGTGATAAAGAAACATAGAAAATGGACAAAGAAGAAATATGTTTCATCATTTAGGACTTTGAAATTCTCTCTAACTTTTTTCCAAGCAAATGGAAGAACAAGTAGCCATGGTAGTGCATATAGAATAAGGCCCTGGAATACCTTAATCATTGGCATTGGCTTTTGATCAAATTTCCCAACATTTTCTCTTACAAAGAAGTAATTAAAGAACTCTTCTCCATAGTTTAAATAACTAATGTAGTACCAAAGACAACTTAGGACTGTAATTGAAAGAAAGTAGAAAAAGCACTCTTTAATGATAAAGCGCTTTTCTTTCTTGAATAAGAAGACTTGATAAAGTGACATGGCAAGAAAGCTCATGACAATTGTAACAGGCCCTTTTATTAGCGCAGCTGCTGCTCCAAAGAGAACTGCCCAGATAAAGTATTTCTTTGCTTTTGTTTTTAAGTAGTCAAAAAGAAAGAGTGAACTAATAAATGGAAGAAGCGATAGTGATGTCTCCATCATAAATGTTCGGCCAAACTTGATTGCACCATAACTTCCTAAGAAGAAGGCAAGTGACAAGAGTGGTTCAACACTAAATCTTCTCTTTAACCAAACTGCCGCTAAAATTCCCAGGGCGATTGTTAAAAATGCCATAGAAGCACGAGCGCCTGTTAGAGACGATTCTCCCATTAGTACATAAATCGGAAACGGAAGCCAGAAGTGAACTGGTGGTTTCGACCAATGTCTTTCTCCGCGGTAGTGAGGAGTCATTATATTATTTGTGTCATACATCTCTTGTGAGATCTGAACATATAATGATTCAGTTCCTTGCCTTGGAGCACTGATATTTCCAATATCCCAGAAGTAGAGAATTGAAAAAAGGAATGTGAAAATAATAAATAATTTTTTGTTTGAAATATTTGTCATACTTTTAAACTTCGTTTTATTTTGACAGGGTTCTTACCATGTCTACGTATTTTTCTTCCACTTCAAATTTCTTACCAAGACACTTCTCTAAGTCCTCGATAACAACTTGACCATTTTGTTCAGCAGTTACAATTGCAGTCTTTCCTTCAAGTAGCGATTTAACTGCAAGGTGTCCCATTTGAGTTGCAATAAAGCGGTCACGCCCCGTTGGGTTACCTCCACGCTGGATGTGCCCAAGGATACAAACACGAGAATCAATTTTATGATCTTCTAACAGTTTGTTGTGAACATAGTGTGAAAGACCTTCAGTCTCACCTTCGGCAGCGATAATGATTGAAGATCCTTTTCCACGTTTAAGTCCACGTTTAATATCTGCAGCAATTGTATCAACATCAACATTACTCTCATCTTGAATAGGGAAGATGATATTTTCAGCACCAGTACAAAGACCGACGTGTAGAGCAATGGCCGGTGACTTACGTCCCATTACTTCGACAATAAAAGTACGATCATGAGAGTGGGCCGTATCACGAATCTTATCCACTGCTTCGATTGCCGTTTGTACAGCTGTATCAAAACCGATGGAATAGTCTGTTCCTTCGATATCATTATCAATTGTTCCTGGGATTCCAACGACTGGAACACCATGTTCCTTGTGAAGCTCCCAAGCTCCATTAAATGATCCATTTCCACCGATTACAACTAGTGCATCAATATTCTTTCTTTTAAGAATGTGGGCAGCTTCTCTTCTTATCTCTGGTTGCATAAATTCAGGACAACGAGAAGTTTGAAGAATTGTTCCACCTTTTTGAAGAATGTTACCAACACTTGCGGCATCCATTTTGTGTTGCGATCCTTCGAGTAGACCTGCAAAACCACGACGAATTCCATAAATCTCAATATCATTTGCAATACAAGTACGAACAACTGCCCTAATCGCACAGTTCATTCCTGGGCTGTCGCCCCCGCTGCAAAGGACAGCAATTGTTTTAATCGACTTTACATCTTTTTCAACTTCGCTCATAAATATTCCTATTCAAAAATATGATGGCCAGTAAAACTCGCTGGACGATCAATCCCCATAATATAAAGACACGTTGGAGAAACATCCATTAGTGAATGGTCTCCTGGTGCAATTGTAAAAGCTTTATCTTTTAATGCGCTATTAACAACACAAAATGGTACAGGTGCTCCTGTGTGTGCAGTATGTGGCGTTCCATCTTTATGTGTCATTTGATCACTATTACCGTGATCGGCTGTGATAACAATTGTGATATTTTCCGCAAGGCACTTCTCGACTAATTTCCCAACACATTCATCCAATGTTTCAATGGCCTTAACTGCCGCTTCATACTTTCCTGTGTGACCAACCATATCTGAGTTCGCAAAGTTTACAACACTAAAGTCAAAGTCACTTAATTTTGCAATTAATTGCTCTGTTACTTCTGGCGCACTCATTTGTGGTTTTTCATCATAAGTCGAAACTTCTTTAGGAGAAGGAATAAGAAAATGCTCCTCATTTGGAAATGGCTTCTTCTCTCCACCATTAAAGAAGAATGTGACGTGTGCATACTTCTCTGTTTCAGCAATCTTTAACTGCTTCTTTCCTATGCTACTTAAGTATTCAGTCATTGTTCCCTGAAGTTTCTCTTTATCAAATAAAATTGGAAGCTCCATTTCATCAGGAATGAATGGTGTCATACAAAGAAACATGGCCGGAAAGAATGGCCTTTCAAATTCAGTAAACTCTGGATAGTTAAATGCCATTGTTAACTGAATGGCGCGATCTGGTCTATAATTAGTAAAGAAGACGCAGTCTCCTTCTTTAATAGCATAGTTCTTACTAAAGAGAGCTGGTGCCACGAACTCATCTGTGCGGCCAGCTTCATATTCACTATTAAGGTAATCAAGAGGTGATAAGTCTGTTACTTCACCATGGCCTAGGAACATATCGTATGCTTTCTTAATTTTTTCCCAACGGCGATCGCGGTCCATTCCAATTGAGCGCCCTTGCATAGAAGCAAAGTGTGATCCTTCAAAATCTACGATCTCTTTTAGATACATCTCTCCACATGCCGGTGGTGTATCTCGTCCATCCATAAAAGCATGTAAGAAAACTTCAATGCCTTCTTTCCTAAGGCACTTAATGATTTCTTTTGTATGTTCAATATGTGAGTGAATCCCACCATCAGATAAAAGTCCCATTAAGTGGATGCGATTGTTATTCTTCTTTGCAACGTCGATGAGCTCCTTTAGTTTAGGTAGTTCACCAAAAGTATGATTCTTAATTGACTCATTAATACGGACAAGGTCCTGGCGAATTGCTCGACCAGCTCCAAGATTCATATGGCCAACTTCAGAGTTACCAACAACTCCCTTTGGTAGACCAACTAAAACCCCACCTGCTTGGATTGTTGTATATGGATAATCTTTAAACAGTCCGTCCAAAACTGGAGTTTTTGCATCTCGAATCGCGTTCTTTTCTGTGTTTTCACTGATTCCAAAGCCATCTAAGATGATTAGAAGGGCCTTTTCACTAATATTTTTGATCGACATAAATATTTTCCCGTTAAAAGCTTGTTCAGTCCTTATTCTAATACTACCCAAAGATTAGACAAAATACTCTATCGTGTTCACTTTTTAAACACCACGACTTTCTAAAGGACTGTAATCTCATCTTAAAACTTGGCACACAACTTGTATATATATAGGCAAATACTTTAAACACACACAAACACAGAGAATATTGGAGATTACTATGAAACTTAACCTTAAGAACACAATACTTTCAGTTATTGTTCTAGCTTCGCTTGTCAGCTGTGGATCTGATAGTGGAGGTGGCGCTGGAGGTAACCTCAACTATGGAAATTTCCCTGCAGGCTCAGCAAGTGAATATGTTGATACAGCAAGAGGTCTACCAAGTAGCCTTAGTAGTGCTGATGAACTATCTCAAGCAATTGTGAATAATAATTTTGCAAATAGAAGCACTGGCGATACTGAGTATCCAATTTATACAATCTCTAGTTTTGATAACTTATCTGGATCAAACAATTCTGGAGATTGTGACGACTTTGAAATATTTGGAATGAGTTTAGGAACTATCTGTACTTCATCATCATCTTCTTCTTCTTCGTTGAATTATACTATAGGTGGTTATCGCGGATTATATAGAGATGGAAGACTTGCACGTAGTAATGATTCTTTAGATGGAGCATTTGGATCAACTATTTCTGAGTTGGCAAGCTTCTTAGCTAATAAAGTACAAGAGTCAGATGCAAATGGTACACTTTTTAAACGTTACGGAAATGGATATGCACCATATAAAGATGGAATGTGTAACGACTATAATTGGGTTAGAAACTACTATGGTGGATATATTCAGTTTTGTCAGCAAGTTGCTCAAACTTATTCAGTAGAGTGGATTGTGACAATTAATGGAAAAAGAATGCTTATCAATATGAATGCACCACTTGCGCAACAACCTGTTCTAAGAGCTACAAGCGTTGGAGTTTCTGCTTACTAATCAATAAAAAACGACTTTAAATTTATACCTGACAAAAAAGCGCGGCAATGTCTGCGCTTTTTTATTAAATTTAACCTAATTTACTCCGGCTATTTTGTGTCTACACGTGCATGAAATCTGAACATCCATTATAATAGAACTGTTTTAGTATTAAAAAAGGACTATTATATGGCAAAGTATCGTACAGATTTAATGGATGTGAATTTCAATCTATTTAAAGCGTGCAAAATTCAAGACGAAGCAAGCGAGCTTGGGTATGGTGAAGCTGATTTAAAAGATATCCTAACTCAATTTGATAAATTCGTTGAAAATGAAATTTATCCAACTCGTCAGATCAGTGATGAGATTGGCGTAAAGCACGTTGATGGAAAAGTTATTGTTCCAGAAGTTTTTCACCAAGCAAATAAGGCCTTCTATGAGAATGGTTGGTATGCACTTGGTTATCCTGAAGAGGTTGGTGGAATGCCAGCTCCTCACGCAATGAAAGTTGCATGTACTTCAATGGCAATTGGTTCAAATGTTGCGTGGTCGATGTACTACGGACTGTCTCAAGGTGCCATGAATGTAATTCTTAAGGTTGGCTCTCAAGAGCAAAAAGATCTTTTCGTTACCAAAATGATGACTGGAGAATGGGGAGGCACGATGTGTCTTACTGAGCCTGGTGCGGGGTCTGATGTTGGAAATGCAAACACGACGGCAAAGCCTCTTGATAACGGAAAATATACAATTAATGGTGTAAAGATCTTCATTTCTTCTGGGGAGAGTGATCTTTACGAAAATAATATTCACCTCGTACTTGCAAGAACTCCAGGTGCACCAGAAGGAACAAAGGGACTTTCTCTATTTATCGTCCCACGCTTTAACGTTGAAACTGGTGAGTCAAATAATGTTAAGTGTACGAAGCTTGAGCACAAAATGGGAATCCATGCACAAGCAACTTGTGAGCTTACATTTGGGCAAGATGGTGAGTGTGTTGGTGAACTAATTGGGAAAGAGTTTGATGGAATGAAGAATATGTTCATCATGATGAATGAAGCAAGACTTCTTTGCGGACTTCAAGGTGAAGCACAGTCAAATCTTTGTTTTGAATTAACTGAGCAATATGCAAAAGAGCGCTCTCAATTTGGTACTGAGATTATTAATATGCCAGATGTTAAGAGAATGCTTCTTAAAATGAGATCAACTGGACGCGGGCTTAGGGCATTGTCTCTTTATACGGCAAATCTATTTGATAAGGCCGAAAAGGGTGATGAAGAAGCGGATAAAGAAATCGCTCTATTCACTCCAATCTGTAAAGGGTTCTGTACAGATGAGGGTGTGAATATCGCCAGCGATGGTGTTCAGGTTCACGGTGGTTATGGTTATTGTACAGAGTATGGAATTGAACAGTTTATGCGCGATACAAAAATTGCGACAATCTATGAAGGAACAAATGGAATTCAGGCCATCGACTTTGTCATGAGGAAAATCCTAATGGATAAGGGTGAAACATTCTTTAATGTTGGTAAGAAGATTCACGCAACAATGAATAGAGAAGAAGCGAAGGCTTATCCACACGAAGTTTCAATGATTGGAAAATCAATGGAAATGAGTGAAGAAGTTGTGAAGAAATTTGGTTCTTTCATGGCAGCAAACAATCAGAGTGCAGTACTTGCACATGCAACTGATTTCTTAAGCTATTGTGGAAACCTTGTTGTTTCATGGTTACTTCTTGAACACGCTTGTATTGCTCAAAACGAGTTAAAGACAGCAACAAGTGAAGAAGAGAAGAAATATTATCAGTCTAAAATCGATGATTTTAAAGTTTTCTGTCAGTACCAATTAACTAGAAATATTGGACTCGCACATAGTGTTTTAAACTTCGAGGAAGATTTAACTTCGATTAATGTTTAATTAAAGATTAAGCACAAGGGTATGTGAGAGATGGAAATAATGGAAAAAGGTGTCGACCTATTTAATGAGGCGACTCGTGGTAGTACAGACTACTACAAAGACAATGTTTATATTATGAAGAAAAAAGGAGAGTATGCTCCTTTAAGCTTCATGAAGAAGAAAGTTGAAGGCTTTGATGAGGAAGGCTTACTGAGCCGTGGTTTTATCTATGACTCCTTAGAGCTTGTAGGTGATAAAGAATTTTTAGAATGGTATGAAAAGCAATTCTCTCGCAAGATGAAGAGAACTCATGCTAAGCAAGTTCTAATTATTCACTTACCAGATAATAAAAGAATTTTTGATGCCATTGAAACAGTTAATAAGGTTTATGACATCCTTCGTGATGAACGTATTATCTTCAATGGTAAGAAGCTCCCTGTACAGTTAGGTGAGTGGTACGCAAAGTGTATCTTTGGACTAATGCAGAAGAAGTCGACTTCTCAACGTGGCTTTGATTTCTACGTTGGTGAAAAAAGAATTGAGGTTGTCGTTCACTGGGGTGATCAAACTTCACCAAAAGGTGTAAAGGTTAGAAAGTCACTTTGTGATCTCTCTGCAAGTGTAATTATCATTTATCTTGCACGTAATTTTATGATTAGAGATATTTGTCTCTTGGACTCAGATTACGTTCTTAGAAAGTTTGCAGGAAAAGGACATACCTTATTCTTAAAAGATTCTGATATTGGAACATACTTCTTTTCTAAGTCGACAAAGCATAAGGATAAAGTCGTAAATAAGAATGCTCTTCTTAAATACGCCCTTCCTAAGCTTGCGATGAATCTAACTGAATTCTTAGAAAGCTAAGTTTAAACTAATTCATATTTTAAAAGGCGGCATTCAATGTCGCCATTTAAAAACTCAGTTTTCTTACTTGTTTTCAAACGAATATTCTTTCTAAGTGGCCCATGAGCCGTAAGAATGAATGCAGTTGAACCCTTGAAGTTATTCTTAAGAGTTTCACCCATCTCAAAGTAGAAGTCATTAATCTCTAGTCCACCAATGGCCTGAATACGTTCTCCGTATGGAGGGTTAAATAGCATCATACCTCTTTCAAAGCCTGCTGGCGCTTGAGAGCCAATGAAGTTTTCACAACCAAAGTTTACGAAGTCAACACGGCCAAAGCAGTTGAGAAGGTGAGTTCTCATTAGCTTGAAGTTTTCAACATCGGCATCATTACAATAGAACTTATCACTTGGAATTGAATCAATTCTTTCCTGAGAGTCCTTCATAATTTCGTGAACTTTATCAAAGTACCAATCAACTAGGTTTGAATCGTGAAACCATGGTTGCCCAGTAAATGAATATGGCGTTGTATTTTGCTTAAGCCTTAGGAAGGCCGGCGATAATTTTAAGTAGTAGAAGATTGCTTCAATAAGAATCGTTCCAGAACCCGCCATTGGGTCGTAGAAAGGCCCTTGGCAATCCCATTTTGTTTCAGCGACAAGGGAAGCGGCTAAGTTTTCTCTTAGAGGTGCGCGGTGACCACTTTCACGGTACCCACGTTTATCAAGAGAAGTTCCAACCATGTCAGCATAGATGATAACTTTGCAACCTTCTTTAACTTTTTCAACACGTTGAAGAAAGCTCACATTTGGTTCATTAGTCTCAACATTTGGACGCTTATTAAATTTCTCTCTCATATAATCAACAAGAGAGTCTTTTAGAGTTTGAGATAAGAAAATTGAACTTCTGAAAAGCTCCTTACTTTCTCCATCTAAAAGAGTATTGATTTTAAAAGTTTGCTCTGGAGTAATATAATCTTCCCAAGGAAGCTCACTTGCTCTCTTGTAGATTTGTTTTTCGTTGCGGATATAGAAGAAGCCAACTTCCTTAAAAACACGAGAAGCAATTCTAGCATTGAAAATATATTCAATAGTTGCCTTGTTGCGGGCCTTAAATGCAGCTCCACCACGGCCGGCCTTGGCCTCGATTCCGTTGGCACGTAGCTCATTTACTAGGTATTGTTCACAACCTCTCGGGCATGAGGCAAAATAAAAACTTTTGTCATTAATGACTTTGTTCGACTTCTTATAATTTTCCATAGGCGAGATTTATGCTTTATTTAGGTATGTGTCAAAGAAAAAGCCTTAAGTTGGTAAAAATTCGTTCATTTTCCTCAATAAAATAGGCTAAATTCCTCTGTATAGGCTTCAAACTTGACGGATATACTGTTATAGTTTCGGACATAAAATATATTAAGATTTATTCATACATAAAGTGAGGAAACATGAGCTTTACAGATTACAAAGTAGCAGACATCTCTCTAGCTGACTGGGGAAGAAAAGAAATTAAAATCGCTGAAACTGAAATGCCGGGACTAATGTCTCTAAGAAAAGAGTTTGGAGCGTCAAAGCCACTTAAAGGTGCAAAGATCGCTGGTTGTCTTCACATGACTATTCAAACAGCTGTACTTATCGAAACTCTTGTTGAGCTAGGTGCTGAAGTAAGATGGTCTTCATGTAATATTTATTCAACTCAAGATCAAGCTGCTGCGGCTATCGCTGCTGCTGGAATTCCTGTTTTTGCTTGGAAAGGTATGAACGAAGAGGAATTTGACTGGTGTATCGAGCAAACTCTTAAGTGGGCAGATGGATCAGCACTTAATATGATCCTTGATGATGGTGGTGACCTTACAAATATGGTTCACGACAAGTATCCTGAGTTAATCGAAGGAATCAAAGGTCTTTCTGAAGAAACAACTACAGGTGTTCACAGACTATATGAAAGAGTTAAGGCCGGAACTCTTAAGATGCCAGCAATCAATATCAATGACTCTGTAACAAAGTCTAAATTTGATAACCTTTACGGATGTAGAGAGTCTCTTGTTGACGGTATCAAGCGTGCAACTGACGTTATGATCGCAGGTAAGACTTGTGTTGTTGTTGGTTACGGTGATGTTGGTAAAGGTTCAGCTCAATCTTTCAAAGGTCTTGGAGCTAGAGTTATCGTTACTGAAATCGATCCAATTTGTGCTCTTCAAGCAGCAATGGAAGGTTTCGAAGTAATGAAAATGGATAAAGCAGCTCTTGAAGGTGATATCTTCGTTACAACAACTGGTAACTACCACGTAATCAATGCATCTCACCTTGATAATATGAGAGATGGTGCAATCGTTTGTAACATTGGTCACTTTGATAATGAAATCGATATTAAGCACCTTCACAATAACTTTGAAGAAGATAATATCAAGCCACAAGTTGATCTATACACAGGAAAAGATGGTAAGAGAATCATCCTTCTTGCTCAAGGTCGTCTAGTAAACCTTGGTTGTGCAACTGGGCACCCTTCATTTGTTATGTCGAACTCATTCTGTAACCAAGTAATTGCTCAAATGGAACTTTGGGATAATGCTGGTAAGTATGAGAACAAAGTTTATATGCTACCTAAGCACCTTGATGAAAAAGTTGCTCGTCTTCACCTTGAGAGAATCAATGTTGAAATCGATACTCTTTCTCCTCAACAAGCTGAATACATCAGCGTACCAGTTGAAGGTCCATTCAAGCCAGAACACTACCGTTATTAATTTAACAAATACTCAAGCCTCCTTCGGGAGGCTTTTTACTTTTAGGTCCAAATAATGAGTAAGAAAATTTTCCTAGCAACAGATCACGGTGCTTTCGAACAAAAAGAAGCAGTTAAGAAATTCTTAATTGAAGAAGGTTATGAAGTAGAGGATCTTGGGACGCATTCGACAGATTCATGTCACTACCCTGAGTATGCAATCGCTTTAGCAAAGGCCGTGCAAAAAGAGGGGAAAGGTATCCTTCTTTGTGGGTCGGGAATTGGAGTATGCATGGTTGCCAATAAGTTTAAAGGAATTAGAGCAGCTCTTTGTCATAGCGTCGATCTAGCAAGGCTTTCTCGTGAGCACAACAACGCAAATGTAATTTGCTTTGGTGGCCGTATTTCAACTAGTGAAGAAGTTTTGGCCATGACTAAGGTATGGCTATCGACTGAGTTTGAAGGCGGCAGACATCAGACTCGCATTGACATGTTCACTGACCTCGGTGAAAATTAATCTTATGTTTAAAGTTAAATGGACTGAATATATCTCATTCTTTGTTATCTTAGTTATTGGTATCTATAGCCTATATATATCAAGAACTGATTTAGCTTATTTTGATAAAGTACTTAGCGCACAAAATGGACTACTCGAATGGTTTACTTTTGTTGGCCTATGTCTCATTTCATTTGGTTATTTTTACAGACGCAGAGTTCTCGCAAAATTTAGAGATTCAAAATTTCTTCTTATGCTCGTTATTCAAGGTGTGTTCTATGTTATCTGTGCCTTGGAAGAGGTGAGTTGGGGACAACGTATCTTTGATTGGAATTCCCCTGAAATGTTTAGGGATATCAATAGTGTTCTTCTCGAAACAAATTTTCAAAATTGGTTAATTGCTCGTGGAGTTTCTCATGAGTCTTGGAACCTCTTTCTAAGAGTTATTCTATTTATTTATCTTTTTGCTGTTCCTATTTCATATCTTAAAGTTGAAAAGGCAAAGCAATTCATTGATAAATTTGCACTGCCTGTTCCAAAGGCAACTCATATTATAAGTTTCATGATTCTTCTTGTGATTACACTTTTTATTCCTAGTGATAATAAAGTGCAATTTGCTGAGTTTTGTTTGACTTGGGTTTTAACGGCCCTAACACTAGAGCCATTTAACCGCAGTATGTTTTCTCGTCGAAGTCTTGTTCGCTAGTTAAGCGTGCTTTATACAGCTTGGACATTTTCTTTTTAGCATTCTTCTGTAAGCACTAGTTGTCTTGTGAAAGTAGCTTGTAGCCTTTTGGCCCATATTACTTTCAATTAGCCAGCTAAACTTATTTACAAGTGGGTATAGCTTAGCAAGATGAGTGATCACTTCGTCACCCTTTAAAACTTTCTTATCACTTGTGATGTAGTGAACAACTTCTTGGCATTCTTCTTTATTTAGTTCGGGATAAGCTTGATAGAGCTTTTCATCGTTAACACTTACAAAGTTAACAGACTTGGCCTCTTCTAAGCGTGCTAGAGAATCCTTGAATCTGACACATAGTGGACATTCATCATCGAAAATGAGAATTGGTAATTTGTAATTTTCTTCCATGAAAACAACCTTTTATTTTTATTGTGCTCCTAATTTCTTAGTCGCTGAGTAACGATATCTTCTTGATATGATCTCAAAAATATTACTAGATTTATCTTTTGTAATTCCTGCATTTCTTTGTGCTCTTTGTGAGAAGTCTAAAATTTCTGCACTAGCATTTGCATTATCTTTCTTTTTCTTCTTTAGTAGGTGAGCGTATGGATTTACGGCCTTTTTCTTTTTCTTCTTTTTATTGTCTAAACCGCTACCACCTCTAAAGTAGAGTCCATTATTTTTTGGTTTATAAGAAGCAGTATACTTAGCAGACTTTCCTCTAAGCCCTGAAGCACGAGATTTAAGTTTTGCTTCAGCTGACTTGCTTTCATTCGTCTCAGGAGTTGCAGAAATCGCATTTGCAACGGCACCATCAAATCCAAGTTGTCTTAAGCCTTCTGCGATTTTTGCATCTTTCTTCTTATAATTATCTGGTAGATTGATTTTGTTAAGCCCTTCTTTTAGTTTATCGTTGGCCATCGCAAAAATCTTTCCTGACGTCGATTTGAAGCTATTTGAGCTATCTCCTGGAGTCGATATACCGTTTGTCATTTTATAGAAGTCATCTAGACTTGTTCCAAGTCCACCCGGAATATACATTCCTCCAATCTTTGATGAGATTCTTGAATCGAGACATGAATTTGTTTGGCGACAAGTACAGTTAAGGTCTTCTTTCACATTATTGTCGACACAAGTAACTTGCCAGTTATTATTCTGAGCAGTTCTTTGTCTAATTTGCGGATAACAATACTTAACATCATTCATTGTTTCAGGCTGGCTACAATAGCAATCACGATCTGAAACAGGATTACATTTACCTTTACCACTTAATTTATTGGCAACGTTATTTAACTTGTCAGCAGCATCACCATGCATCTTGTGTTCCCACATATAGTAGCTCGTCATAAGAGTTGAAGCACCTAGCTTTACCCAGTTACTCCAGCCACTTGTGAATCCACCTTGTGTGGCCATCGAGGCAATATAACAAACAGTCGTCGCTCCCCATCCTTTCCTCTGGATATCAACAGACTTTTGACGATCACGGTGTGAACGTGCTTGCTTATAAAGCGCCTGGCTTTGAGCATTTTCAACATCTGGTTCAGTAGCAAGCGCAAACTCATCACTCTTTTGCTGAGTCACACGTGCAATAACCTCTGCCCCCATCGGGATATACTGGCAATAATCAGTACCTTCTTTCTCGCTTGCTTTGTCATGTTCTGATTGCGCTTCCTTTAGATCTTCAGGTGTAGCACTAGAGTCGGCCATGGCCTCGGCCTTACCTTCTTGGTTAAAACTAATCCCCTTATCACTGTACTTGGCAGCAACATCTTTCTTAGTCACAACATCGATTTGATTGAATTTACCACCGCCTCCAGCTTGAGACATGGCCGGCATAATAATAGAGTAGGCTTGTCCTACGGCCTTAAACATTGAAGGTGACATTCCCATGAATTTCTCACCGTCAGTTGCATCGCCACCCTTTCTTATACTTTCACACTCTTGAGAAGTCCCACATTCCTCGGCCCACTTTTCATCAGCTTCTCTTTGCTGATAACCGGCGTGCGTATAATTCTCCATTGTATGCTTATCTCTGTCCGTAATATTTCCAGACTCAACATCGGCTTCCGAAGGAGCTTCGTAGTTGCTATTTTGTCCATAAGACAATATTGAACTCGTTACTAAAAATAACGTCACGAGAGTGGTGAATATTTTTGATTTTGGCCTCAACATTAGCTAACCCCAATTATTTAGATTCTTTTTGATTTTAACACGCTGTGGTGCTACTCGGGAGGTCTGTAATATATGCCTCATTAAAAACCATGTAAATTCAATGGGTTATGCGGGTGGTTGCTTTAGAAATCTGAAAAAACGATGCACATAATTTGGGGCATCTTCTAGGGGCCATTAGTTGCCAAAAATACCTGAAATTGCTAGATTAAAGGCATAACCTAATTTGTGAGAAATATCATGGCAAATACATCAACAAAAGCTAATACTAATGACAAAAAACCGCGTGAAGCTGAGTTATCTCATTCAATGGTTCACTATCTTTTAGCAATTCATAAGCTAAAAGAAGACAAGGGTTATGCTCGAGTTACAGATATTGCCAAAGACTTAGGTTTAACTAAGGGATCAGTTTCAACGGCCCTTAATAATCTTAAAAAACGTAATCTAGTTAAAGAGGAAGATGATACAAAATTTCTTCTCTTAACTGATGACGGTCACGATGAAGTTCACAAGACTTTAACTTCTCGTACTCTTCTCTATTACTTCCTAAAAGACTTTGTTGGTGTTTCAGAAACAGTCGCTGAAAAAGACTCTTGTATGATTGAGCACCTTTTAAGTGAGGAAACTAGTACAAAATTCTTTGAATTCATGAAGACACTTTCTTGCTCATGTGACGATCTTGCAAAAAGTGGTAAACTTCCTAAAGGTTTTAATTTTCAGACAACTTTAAGTCTTTGTGACTACAAGTCCGCTGAAGAATTTATGGAAGGTCAAAAGGGTGATACGTACTTACAGGAAGAGAAAGACGCTTAAATTCTTATTTCTTTTAATTCTGGGCATATCACTATCAACTGCATCAGCAACTGAGTATTGTTTTAATCGTAAACGGCCAATTCATACCATTCGTATGGATCTGTTGAAATACGTTATTGATGGTGAAAAAATCAAAATTGATTCTCATAAGAATTGCTTAAACTTAGAAGTTAAATCATATCGCCAAGAATTATTTCGAAAATTAGTAAATAAATACTTTCCAAATGAGTTAGAGAAAAGCTCTGTGTCTCATTTCACTCAAGAGATGTGTAAATTCAAAATGAAAGAAGTGACAAAGCTTAATGATAAGGTCAACGAGCAGCTCTCGGACATTATTAGTTCTCAAGGCAATAGTTTTGAAATGGACTTCGGCGGTGAAGTCTATCATGTAATTTGTAAGAAGAAGGGGAGTATTTATCTTCTCGATTTAAGAAGTAAGAAGAATAAGGACCATTTAACGACTTTAACTTTTAGTTTAGGAAAATGGGTCGACTTAACTTCACTGACTAAGCTTGAAAATAAAGAATACTCTCTTATGGTGATTGAATAATGAAAAATATTATTACGGCCGTTAAGGAGATCAATGCTGGTCTTTTTGGGCTATCTCAAAATGAGAGAAGAAATATTCTCTTAGTTACATTTACACTCTTTCTAGCATTCTTCTCATACCCAATGATTCGTTCGAGCTCAACTGCTCTCTTTATTCAGAATTTTGGCGCTAAGAGTACACCGTGGATTTGGTTATCTTCGGTAATGTTTCTTGGTCTCAGCGTTAGCATCATCAATGAACTACAAAAGTACTTCTCCATTGCGATAATCTTTAATGGGATTGTGGCAATATCGCTGGCCCTTATGGGAGGCGCTCTAATTGCACTTGGAAATGGAGTTGCTTACGGAAGCGCTGTCTTTGCCGTTTGGAAGGAAGTTTATATTATTTTAGTCGTCCATTTATCATTGGGGTATCTTAACTCTGTGATTGACTTTAGAGTCGCAAAACTCGTCTATGGTCCACTAGGGGCCTTGGGTTCTCTTGGAGGAATCTTTGGAGGACTCCTTACGACAAAGCTAATGAAGGGGATGGGAGTATTCTATGCTGCTTCTTGTGGCCTACTCATTCTTGCTCTAGTCATTATTATTTTTAGTTTTACCCAAAAGCAATTCTTAGCACTCAAAGAAAAGTCTCCAATCTCTTCACTCGCAGATAAGAAGCTTTATGTCTTCTTTATTTGTGGACTAATTATTCTTTCCCAAGTGGTAATTAACTTGGCAAATTATAAATTTAATCTAGGACTTGAAGTATTTAAAGATGCTAATGAGAAGGGTGCCTATCTTGGCAATATTTATTCATCGATTAATGCCATTTCACTAATTGTTCAAATTGTTATTATTCCAATTGCATTTAAATATTTTAAAGTTTCATCAGTCCATATCTTTATTCCATTTGTTTTCTTTATCCTGATTATTTTGGATCGCATGGAATACTTGGGATTACTCGGAACAGCAATTTTATTTGTAGGCTTTAAAGGTTTAGATTATTCGATCTTTTCGGCAGCTAAGGAGATGCTATATTTCCCTTTGAGCAAAGAACAAAAGTACGGGGCCAAGTATATCGTGGATATGGTTGTCTACCGTGCGTCAAAAATGGGTATTTCAGCTCTACTATTAGTGTTTACAAGTTTGGCTTTTACTCAAAATATGCTAATAATATCAGTGTTACTCTGGCTAGTTCTAGCGGCCTTTATGGCCATTAAATTTCGCTCGGAGTAATGTCTTTAATAAGATTCATTTAGGAGTTTATATGTCTAATCCATTATTAGAAAAATTCACAAATCCACATGGTGCAAGACCATTTGATACAATCAAAAACGAGCATTACATGCCAGCAATTCGCGAAGCAATTAAGATTCACAAAGAAGAAATCGAAGCGATTAAAAACTTTGATGGTGAACTTACATTTGTAAATATCATTGAGCCATATGCAAACTCAGGAAGTGCAATTGAAGATATTTCAATGATCTTCTTTAACCTAAAGTCAGCAAACACAAATGATGAGATGAATGAAATCGCAAAAGAATTCTCTCCATTATTAACTGCTCATGGTAACGACGTTAACCTTGATGCTGATCTTTTTGCAAAAGTTAAAGTTGTTTTCGATAACAAAGAAAATGAAGACTTAAATGCTGAGCAGATGACTCTTCTTACAAAGATCTATAAAGGATTCGTAAGAAATGGTGCTCTTCTAAGTGAAGAAGATAAGAACAAAGTAAGAAAGATTGATGAAGAACTTTCAAAACTAGGTCTGGAGTTTTCTGACAACCTTTTAAAAGAGACTAATAAATTTGAAATGGTTCTAGATAACAAAGAAGATCTTGCAGGACTTCCAGAAGGACTTATTGAAGCTGCTGCAATGACAGCAACTGAAAAGGGTCACGAAGGTAAGTGGGTTTTCACTCTAGATTACCCAAGCTTTGGGCCATTCATTACTTATGCTCAAAATCGTGAATTACGTAAGAAGATGACAATCGCTTCTGGGACTAAGTGTGCTAAAGGTGATGAACTTGATAATCAAGAAAACGTAAAAAGAATTGCTCAGCTTCGTTTTGAAAGAGCTGGTATTCTTGGATACAAGAGCCACGCTGATTATATCTTAGAAGAACGTATGGCCATGAGTGCACAAAATGTTTTTGATCTTCTAAATAACTTAAAAGAAAAAGCAATGCCTGCTGCAATTGAGCATATGGATGAAGTTAAAGCCTATGCTAAAGAGCAAGACGGAGTGGAAGACTTCTCTTCATGGGACTATATGTACTACTATGAGAAGTTAAAGAAAGAAAGATATAGCATTGATGATGAAATGCTAAAACCATACTTTAAGTTAGAAAATGTTCTTAATGGTGTTTTTGAAGTTGCAACTAAGCTTTATGGACTAAACTTTAAAGAAGTATCTAATGTTCCAAAGTATCACCAAGATGTAATGACTTATGAAATTACTGATCGTGATGGAAATTTCATTTCACTATTCTACGGTGATTACTTCCCTCGTGCATCTAAGCGTGGTGGAGCATGGATGACAGCATTTAGAGAACAATATGTTCTTAACGGTGAAGATATCCGTCCTCACATTGCAAATGTTTGTAACTTTACAAAGCCAACAACAACGAAGCCATCACTTCTTACTTTCAATGAAGTGACAACGCTATTCCACGAATTTGGTCACGCGCTTCACGGTATCCTAACTAAGTGTCAGTACCGTATGCTGTCTGGTCCAAATGTATTCTGGGACTTTGTTGAGCTTCCATCACAAATTATGGAAAACTGGGCATTTGAAAAAGAATGCTTAGACCTATTTGCTAAGCACTATGAAACTGGAGAGTTAATTCCAGCTGAATTAGTACAAAAGCTAAAAGATAGTTCAAACTTTGGAGAGGGTCGTCACACTATTCGTCAACTAAGCCTAGGTCTACTTGATATGGCATGGCACTCAGGTGATCCATCAAATATTACAAATGTAGAAGAATTTGAAAATCTTGCAACTCAAGATGTTCAACTACTTCCTAAAGTTGCTGGAACAATGGTTTCAACTTCATTTGGTCACATCTTCGCAGGTGGATATTCTGCTGGTTACTACTCGTACAAATGGGCCGAAGTTCTAGATGCAGATGCATTTGAGTTATTTCTAGAAGAAGGGATCTTTAATACAACAATTGCAGATCGTTTCAGAGAAAATATCCTTGAAAAAGGTGGTTCAGAACATCCAATGGATCTTTACAAGAAGTTCCGTGGACGTGAGCCAGAGGTTGATGCACTACTTAGACGTGGTGGTCTGATTTAAGCGCTCCGCAAAATTGGCCGCCCTCGTCAGCTTCGGCTCCTGCCTCTCGCTGACATACCGGTCATCGTAACCATAAAGGCCAGTCTATTGTTTGCGGCGCTAGCTCCCCAGTCTTTAGCTAAAAAATTATTTCAACAAGCCGACGTTTATGTCGGCTTTGTTGTCTCAGGAGCAATGGGAAAGTTTTCGATTGTGGCAAATAACCGAAAGCCGCGCCTACGGCTAGCTTCCTTAAATCACATTCATCTCAGCTTCAAAACTGCCCGCTGGGCACTTTTGCCGCAGGATGTCTCTCTGGAGCAATGGGAAAGCCATCGCAAAGAAGAAGCGATACTTTAGCTTTGCTAAAGTTAGCAATAGAGCTTACTTATTAGCAGATTTTTTCGTCTCAAAGATTTCTTTAGCATGTGACCATGTAAAGTAATCCTTCGCATTCTTAAGCTCAAGTAGGTGAGGAATCAACTGATTCGAGTAATCAATCGAGCTCTCTTTCGGCAGCGCTGAAGGAAGATTATCAATCGCAATAATATTACATTCATGATCAATCGAACTTTCAATTTTATGAAGTGGCCTGTCCCAAGTTGTATGAACATCGTAAACCGGGATAGGGTTGAGGTCACTATTAGGATCACAACTAACATCACAGATATATGATAGTTTTTGATTCTTCTCCATAAGTGATTTATCTAGAAATGGAGGAATCTTCGTTGTCATGAGAACTGTATTAATAAAAATGTCGGCCTTAAGAATTTCATTAAATGGGCCACCAACTTTCGTTTCTTGAACGTCCCAGTTAATTGATTCAAGCTCTAGGTCTGTAAGAAGTTCTCGTGCCCCACTTCCACAACGTCCAAGGGCACCAATAATAAAAGTCGAAGGGTTTTGTTTTCCGTTTCTTTTCTCATTGATAATCTTAAGCCACTCATCTTTAGAAGAGTAATGCCTCAGGGTAGCTGGGGAATTTGAGAAGAAGTTCTCGATACTAAGTGCAGCCCCAACATAGCCTGCCCAGTAACCAAAAGCGGCAACACGTCTTTTATCTTCGTTTAGTAGAAATTCGAGATCGAATAGGGTTCCTTCACCTTTTCGATAGCGATCAAAGACTTTTTGAGATCCGTTTTGGCCCTTGTAAATATGGGCAAAGTAAATATGATTGTGTTTTAGTGGAAATTCATCCGTTTCTTTTAGTTCTTTTAAGCCTAGAATAAAAATATCGTCACCAACTGGTGCTTCAGTAACCCAAGCATGGCTTTCTTTTATTTCACAGCCAATATTTTCATATTCTTCGATTGGAAAAATTCGATCATTTGATTTTTCGACGACTACTTTATAGCCTGCATCGATTAACTTTTTTGCATTTTCTGGTGTTAGAGGAGTTCTTTTTTCAAATGCCTTATCTTCATCTCTTAACCATACTGTTGTCATATTTAATAACCTTGTCTTTAATTAGATTTTATCCTGTATTGATGTATCCCTATCGACGGTTTCATTGTTTAAGTTAAATAATGCTTTCATATCTGAAAATAACATTCTCGGGAAAATAAGTGCACAGAATGCAATACAGACGACAATAAGGATCTCTTCTGTAGCATATTGATTTCCAATAAATGTAAGGATAATCCCACCTAATATATTTGGGACAACGAAGCCAAGATCTAGTAGGGCAAATATCCTCGCTAGGTACTTTGTTTCGACTTTAAGGGAAACATAATTTAGTTGATTTGTAATACGAACGAATACAACAAATCCCCAAACAAAGAAAATCATTAATGTTGCAGTATAAGAAGCCGTGTATAGCCATATTGCCATGAGAACAGGTTCTAAATAGAGTGTCGTAATAATTAATTTTCCAACAGGTTTATCTTTGAAAATTGTAGAACTGGCCCAACCACCAAATAGGCCACCAAGGCCAAAGAGCGCTAAGGCTATCCCGTAATCTTGCTTTGTGGCCCCGAGGGTCTCAGTAAGATATGGAAGAATCAGGGGAAACATAAACCCAAGTACTAAACCTTCAATGATGACATTTGAAATGACGGCAAAGAGCTCTTTTTGTGTTCGGGCATATTTAATACCGTTCTTTATTTCAGATAAGAAGCTCTCACTGTTCCCCTCTTGTTTTGGCGGGTTATAGGTTAAGCTCATAATAAAGTAGATTCCAACAATGTAAGTTAGAAAATCGAGGGCGACGACTTCCTTAATACCACCAAACGCCGTAAACATTGTTGCACCAAGAAATGGCCCAATCATGTGTAGAACAGCAAATGCCGAGCCAAATAGTGCATTGGCACGATTCATATCTTTTTGGGGAACAATGTCATTTACCATTGCCTGTCTAGTGGGGTTGTACATCCCTGTAAAAAGGGCGATTAGGCCGTCACATAGAATGACCACTTCAGGAGTTTTAGCAAAGATAATTGTGAAAATAATTGGGATACGAATATAGTTCGTAAACAGAAGGACATTCTTGCGATTATATTTCTCGCCGATGACCCCACCAATTAAGTTTCCGATTGTTAGAAAGAAGAGGAATACTGCACGTGCGGCACCAAGATAGCTCTTATTATGATTTGATAACTCAAATACTAAGAGCATTAGCGCTGTTTCTGAAACAAATGAGCCAAGCTCAGATGTCAGACCTGCAATATAGAGCCTTCTAAAATTTTGATAACGTAAAACCTTAGGAAGCTTGAACATAATTAGGATCTTTTAGCTAAGAATTCATCAACGGAAGTATCGAATTCTGAAACAATTCTATCGACAATCTCTTTTACTGTTTCAATCTTTTCAATGAACTCAATAGAAGGACCGGCAACCCATACTGTTTTATATGTGGCTCCGAAAGCTGCATTTTCAACGGCCTTCATTCCCTTGTAACCAGTAAGCATCTTTGCATATTTTTTTAGCTTCTTATTCTTGCTCATGGCCTTTTCAACAATATTTTGTTCAGTTCCGATTTTTTGAACATAAGGAGTATTGATAACTGTACAAGGTGTACCTGAAATCTTATTCGACATCACAATATCTTTAGCTCCGTATTGAACAACGGCTTCTTTATATGCATCAGATACAATTGATTCTTTAGTGGCAATAAAAGGTGACCCAATAGAGACTCCTTCACATCCTAGCGCCATGATACTAAATAGGCCTGATCCTGTTGCAATCCCACCTGCCGAGATAACTGGAATATCTAAGTTCTTCTTAAGTAGGGGAACAAGGATGCTTGCAGGTGTTGGACCTGCGTGCCCGCCAGCTCCTGAGTTTACAGCGATAACCGCATCGGCTCCCTGATCTTGTACCTTTTGAGCATATTTTAAATCAACAACGTCACAGATGATCTTAGTTCCTTGTGGACGACATTTTTCGATAACTTCTTTCGGGTTTCCAAGTGAAGTGATGATGAAGTCTGGTGCATACTTAGCACAAAGATCAATTTGTTTGTGCATGTGAATGTTTGACTGGTTTACAATGATATTGATTCCAAATGGACCTTCACATCTTTCTTTTAATTCCTTTAGGCCTTCTTCAAATTCTTCTGGAGTTCGCCAGTTAAGTGCCGGTATACAACCCATAATACCTGCTTTAGAAGCTTCTACTAGCATATCAATACTAGTCACAAGAAACATCGGTGCCATAATAATAGGGTATTTAATATTAAAAGTTTCAGTTAGCCATGTTTTCATCATATGCAATCCATTCTCTATATGTTTATTGCTTAATTATAATGTATTTTTTTGTATTTAACACCTAAGATTACTTGCACAATTTCTTCCCTCAACGTACTCTTAAAGAATGAGCTCACAAGAAATAAATAAGCTACCTGACTTCTCCGCAATTCGAGAAAATATAGAAACAGAACGTAAAACGATTATTAAGGTCAATAATTTTTCCGATGATGATAGTTATGTTAGAGCAAGTGAAGATGCTCTTGTCGTTCTTGGCTTTCTTGAGTCAACGCTAACTAAGTTATGGACAGTTTTTGATGAGAATCCATCTTTAGTTTATTTCTTTAACAAAGACTTCACCAATTTTAATTTATTAATTAAACAAGATAATATCCTTGATTTGATTTTTATTGATGATTGTATGATTCCAGAAAAGGAAGCAATCTTCTTTGGTCAAGATGGTGGGCTGTCTCAAAATATCCTCTCTCTTCACGAGAAAACATTCTATGAGTGGGGACAAAAGGTTGTAAATCAGCATAATGAGACTCAAACCTTTATTCGTTCAGATGTTGATTTAACAAAACATAAAATCAGTGAGCTGAAGTGTCAGTGTATTAAGTGTGTAAATGACTTTAGAGCACTTCTTAGAGACTCAGTCTATGAAAGTTGTGTTGAAATCATTGAATCAACGAAAGAGCAAATTAGAGAAGAGATTGATAATGGAATTCATGTTGTTTCAGATATCGTATTCAATCTTCAAAAAACTCTCGATAAGAATTTCTACAAATTAAGAAATACTATTAAAAGATCTTCTCTAAATAGGTTAGAGAATCAGGTTAAGCAATATTTTAAATCAGAGTTTGCTTATCCATCAGAACTTGCTTCTCTTCACCGAAGAAATGTAAGTATGTTATTTGATCAATACTTAGAAGCAAATGAGCTAAGTACTGATCTAATTACGGATGCGGAGTATGACAAATTCTACCGCTCTCTTTCAACTCATTACTGGAGAAATGAAAGATACCTAGAGCGTGAATTTAAGAAATTCGTAAAATCAATTATCATTCTAAAGAAGAAAGACGTCTCGTCGACAATTCTTCAAGAGTATCTTGGAGAGTTCTGGACACATTCAAATGCCAGGCAAATGAAGAGAAAGATCGTCTACCATATGGGACCTACTAACTCTGGAAAAACTTATCACGCAATTGAAAAGTTATCGAGTGTCCCTAAAGGTTGCTACTTGGCCCCTCTAAGACTTCTGGCCGCAGAGCTTTACGATACACTAAATTCAAAAGGTGCTGTCACAACTCTGCTTACTGGTGAAGAAGTTATTGAGAGAGAAGGTTCAACACACTACTCGTCAACTATTGAAATGGCGCGATTACAAGAAGTCTTTGACTGTTGTGTAATTGATGAGATTCAAATGATTACTGATCCTTCACGTGGTTGGGCATGGACGAGAGCACTTGTTAATATTATGGCCGATGAGGTTCACCTTTGTGGTGATGCTTCTGCTCTTGATCTTGTTAAAGTGATTGTTGATCTTTGTGGCGATGAACTAATTATTAATGAATACACTCGTATGACTGAGCTATCAGTTGAGAGGCATCCAATTGTTCTAGCTGATATGCAAAAGAACGACGCCCTTATTGTATTTTCAAGAAAGAATGCCCTAAGACATAAAAGAGACTTAGAGCGTTTAGGTTATAAAGTTTCGATTGTTTATGGAAGACTTTCTCCTGAAGTACGTCGAGAGCAGGCCCGTAAATTTGATCAGGGTGAAACTGACGTTATCGTTTCAACTGATGCTATTGCGATGGGTATGAACTTACCAATTAAAAGAGTCGTTTTCTCAACTCTTTCTAAGTTCTTTGATGGCCATCAACATGATATTTCTGTAAGTGAGATAAAGCAGATCGGTGGCCGTGCTGGACGTTTCCAGAGATTTCCTCGCGGAACAGTAACTTGTCTAAGAAAGGTCGAAGACGGAATTGAGTCAATCAATGAAGCATTGAGTGCGACACTTGAACAAAGTGATCAGTGTATGGTTGGTCCTGACCTTGATATCTTCAACCAAGTTAACAAAGCACTAATTGATAATAATTTACCAAAGCTAAAGCTTTCAGAATTTCTACGTCTATTTAACACGATGACTTTCCAAGCTCCTTTCTATTGTGTTGATATGAAGGAGATGATTGAGTTAGCAGAGATGGTAGAGGATGCTGATTCAAATGGTATTCTTACTGATGCTGAAATCTTCGGATTTGCTTGTGCTCCAGTAAACCTGGGCCTAATGGATCATGTTCAATTCTATAATTGGATCCTTCATAAATACGTTAATATGGAAGGGATTCCTTGTGAACCGATTGAACACGGTTCAAATGATATTGATTATCTTGAAACTTCGATTAAATGTGTTGAGCTATATCAATGGCTTTCAAGACACTTTAATAATAAAAACTTTGTCTATTCTGAAGTTGAGCTCTTAAATAATAAGCAGCTTGCTATCGATCAACTAAATGAACTTCTTTCACAAAAGATTATTGCTAGATGTTCTTCATGTAGTGTTAAGCTGCCAGAAGACTCTCGTTTTCCTATCTGTGAAGAGTGTTTTGAGAAGCGTAAGGCCAATCGTCGTAAACCTGGTGGAGGACGATTTAAAGGTAAACCTGGGAAGGGTGGAGCCTCTAAAGGATCAACAGGAAGAAACTTCAAAGGTAAAGGGCGTCCTGGACAGAGTCGAAAAAGAAATGTAAGTCGTAAGAGAAAAAATACTACTTCTAAACCTTAGAGATAATGAATACTTTCGAGTACGCAAGGCTATTGCTAGAATCTCCATTTCTTGAAGATAAGCTGACAACATCTGATGTTGTTACGGATCTAAATTACCATAAAACACAAGATGGAATAAAAGATCTTCGTCCAGCGAGAGAGGGGAAAATCATATTCTCTTGCGAACAACTAAAATTTCCAAAAAGAGGTAGTTTTCATTTAGATGAAAAGAAGGCCATGGCCCTTCACTTCTTTGCAAATCATGAGCTTTTGGCAATCGAAATGATGGCCACTGCTTTGATGTATATTCCAATAGAAGATAAGTCGCAATACAAGAGGATCGCCTCAGGATTGCTACAAACTATTGATGATGAGATTAAACATTTTAATCTTTATCGCAAAAGAATGAATGACTTTGGGATTGATTTTGGAGATCTACCTGTTAACGATTTCTTTTGGCGACAGATGCAAAAAATCACAAGCTTTGAAGAGTACTTTGCTGTGATGGCCTTAACTTTTGAAGCGGCCAACTTAGATTTTGCAAAATTCTATCGTGATATTTTTCAAGGTGTTGATGACAAAAAGTCAGCAGCAATTTTAAATGTTGTTTACGAAGATGAGATTTCTCATGTTGGCTTTGGTGTGCACTGGTTAAATAAGTGGCGTAATCAAAGCAATTTATGGGAATTCTATGTGCAGTCTCTACCAGATTTACTTTCTCCTGCACGTGCAAAGGGAATGATCTTTGATCGTGAGGGGCGAGTAAGAACAGGTATGGATGACGACTTTATTTCTCGTATTGAGAATTTTAAAGATGAATTTATCGTCACAAATCGCAAGGAGTGGAAGTGAAGTATCGTGTTAATCTCGACTTTGATGCTGCACTTGCTGCTAATAATCCAAAAATTAAAATTGATAAGTACTTAACAGAGCTGGAGTATATCTTCTTCTTAGTTAATGACTCTAGTGAAAATACTCTTTGTACAAAATTAAGTTATTCACAAGAGTACTTGGATAGCTTAGGTCATTTTGGTTTTATAACAGGGACAGTAACAACAGACTTGAGTAATTATTTTAATTGGTGGGGTGATCTTAGAGACTTTAACAATGCCCAGCTTTTAAACTCCAAGTGTTGGCTGGCCAGTTGGTATAAGCCTTTAGAAGATCTAATTATCAATAAAGGTGATAGTGTTGAAATTCATGGTAGGCGTTTCTACCGTCCTGATCAAAGCTTTTCCGGAATTGGTAATAAGATTATTAAGAATCATGCGGATTTAGAGCGTGTGAACTTACCTGGTGTTCTGTCTAAATATGTTAAGGTTATAAAAACATTTGGGGTTACTTACGATTTAAAAACTGATGACTTCTTTGTTGTAGAAAATTTAACTGGTCCAAATGGACAGTTTAAGGGTGGATGTCTGATCGATTTAGATGAGCTTGGATTGGAATTCGACCTCAACTCTACTATCAATTTAATCAAAGAGAACTTACCAAATAAATCAATACAAAAAATTCAATTCGATAATATGATTTATGAAGATGAGAGTGGAGAGTTAAAACTTTGCCCACTTGTTGAGTTAAATTATCGTCGCACCATGGGTGAAGTTATTTTCAATGTAACAAAAACTCTAGGTGAGGGAACACTTCACTTTGGTGATAAACAGTATCTTAATAAAGATTCTGTCATTCTATCACCACCTTTCGTAAAAAATATTTGCTACTATAACCGAGTTAAGTAGTTGGACAAGAATGCTAAATAGATAATATTCCTTCGAGGATTCTCAATTATACAGTAAAATGGAAGAGTTCTTTGGTTTAGATTAGGAGTATTTGTGGCCAAGAAAGGTTTTTTTGACAAGATGAAAGGGAAGCTAAAGAAGTCTGAAGAAGATGAAGAGCTACTCGAAGAATTTGAAGAAGATGAATTTGAATCTGATGAGGATGATTCTGATTCTGATTTTGATGATGCAACATCAACAGATGTTAAAATTCCTAGTGCCCAAGAATTAGAAGATACTGAACTTGAAGATGACTTCGATGCAGCTGATGTTATTCCTCCACAATCTCAAGAGGAAGTCTTGGATGAAGATGATGAAGAGGAAGACGAAGAGTATGACGAGGAAGACGATGATGATGAAGACGAAGAAGATGAATCTTTCGTTGAAAAGTACTTCCCATCTCTAGCAAAGCTTTTTAAGAAAAAATCATCTGATAATGAAGATGAGGACGATGAGGATCTTGAAAGTGAAGAGGATGATGAAGATGATGAAGACGAGGATGATGACGAAGATAAGTCCTTCCTTGAAAAACAGCTTCCATTCCTTGCTAAGCTTTTAAAGAAAAAAGCGTCTAAAGAAAAAGACGATGAAGATGAAGAAGACGAAGATAGTGACGAATATGATGATGAAGACGATGACGAAGATGAGGATGATGATAAAAAGGCCAAAGATAAAAGTAAGCTAATTAAAATCGTTCTTATCGTTGCAGTTGTTCTTTTAGCGATCGATCAATTTGTTTTAACTGATGAAAGTGATAATGAGGTACCGGAAGTCCCACCTGTCAAAAGACAGAAAAAACCTCGTAAGAAGAAACCAAAGAAGGTCACTGAAACAAAAGAGTCACCAAAGGCCGTGGAACAAGCTGAACCTCAAGTCGAGCAACCAGCACAACAACAAGTTGAAGTTCAGCCTGAGCCGACTAAAGAAGTTCAACCTGAGCCTGCTCCTGAAGTTCAACCAGTACAAGAACCTGAAGTTCAAGTGCAAGAACCAGCAGTGGTTCCTAGTGAACCTCAGGTAGAAGAAAAACAACCTGAACCTAGTTTGAATCTTGGTGAAAAGAATACTGAGCCTGCTCCTGAGCCAGTCATTATCCCATCAACTCCAGTTGATTCTAATATCAGTTTTGGAGAACAAGATGATAAAGACGAAGAAAAGGCCGATACCCTCGATAATCAATTAGATAAAATTGTTGATAAATTAGAGGAAGAGAAAGAAGAAGTTGTTAAGAAATTAGATTATGTAGCTCCTCCAAAGTATACGGAGTTTGGCCAAGGTTTAGTTTATAACTGTAAAGGAAAGCACTGGGCATGTGTTGATCGCGAAGCCTATATTAAATGTGAAGGTAATATGAACTGGGCCAAGCAAGAAGGAAAGCCTAATGAGTGCGCAACTTCTAAGATTTTAGCATCAGAATACGACTGTCGAACTCTACAGATGTACTATATTAATACTGTTGCTGAAACGCCAAATTGTAATTAAGCGGCGTCTTTCTTAAATAGGCCGTCGATGATTGTAAGAGTGAAAGTCTTTTCTTGTTTCACTTCTTCTTTTTTCATCGCTCTTACAAATGCCTTTGCTAACTCTGGGTCAAATTGTGATCCAGAGAACTCTTCTAGCTCAGCATAAGCAACTTCATAATCAAGTCCCTTACGATAAACTCGAGTTGATGTCATAGCATCGAAAGTATCGGCAATTAGAATAATTCGAGAAAATAATGGAATATCTTCACCCTTAAGTCCGTCTGGGTATCCACGCCCATCCCATCTTTCATGGTGATATTTTGCAAATGTTGCAACTTTTTCAAAGTGAGTAAATCCTTGAAGGATTTCAAATGATTTTTCTGGATGACTTTTCATTTGAAGAAATTCATCTTCTGTAAGTCTTGAAGGCTTATTTAATACCTCGTCTGGTACACCAATTTTACCAATATCATGGAATAGGGCCGAAAGTTCTAGATCATATAATTCATCTTCGTTCAGTCCGATTTCTTTCCCAAGAGTTAAACTAAAATAGGCAACACGTGTACTGTGTCCGTAAGTATAATGGTCTTTACAATCTAGCGCATGAAGAATTGTTCTTGCGGCCATTTCGCAAATCTTTTTCTGCTCAAGCTTTAATGCTTTATTTTCAGCTTCTAATCTCTGTGTAGGATCATCAGTTGCACCCTTAGCGTTAACTACGGTTTTTCCAGAGATTGTTTTGGAGTGAGTCTTCTTTGCTGACGTGCTTTTGCGCGTACTAGCTTTCTTGCGTCTCTCTCCCAAATTTACGATTTTACTCTTCTTCATTTATAAGACCTAGTGTTACAGTCGGGTTATACCCATATTCTAATAATTCTTCGGGTCATTCTTAAGGAATCTTTAATTTAATCGGCTCATTTATATGATATTGGTCGCTTAATATGCTAAAATGGATTTTCAAGATGCCAAAAATTCGTGTCATCGCTATTTAATTTTAAATACTTAGGAAGAGTTATGCGTATTAGAATCGTCGAGACGAATCTCGATAAAATTGCCGTAGGTAAGCTCAATAATCTACTAGAATTGTTAGAGCTTTCAGATCTTAATAAAGAAATTTCAGAAGAAAATAACGAGTCAGCAGCAAGTCAAGTTGCCTTTACCAAATCACAAGTCGATGTATCAAACGACGAGTATTTCATTATTGTATTCAATGATGGAGATCAGATCGACAAATCTATTTTAGAAAATGAAATGTGCCTAGGAGTATTTTTTGCTGATAAAACAGTAGAAGAGAACCTGCTCAACATGAAGAATGCTGTTGAAGGGCTAAAGGCCATGGAATTACAAAAGAAACTTCTTTATAAAATGAATAGTGTTATGGAAGGACTTGTTGGGCAAGTAGAAAGCATCAAAGAGATGCATAAGAATATGGCACCGTTTAGAAGTGAAAAGATCCGTGGTGTTGGAATCACTTCTCGTTTTTGTGCTGGAACATCTAATGGCGGTGAATTCTTTGACTTCTTTAAGGTTGGTGGAGATGTGTGGATTATCTCTCTTCACGCTTCCTCATATATGTTAATTGGAAATTTCTTAACAATGATTGAAGGATGGAAGGCAGAAGGCACTCTTTCTATGGATAAGATTCTCAATCATCTAGAAAGTCGCCAAGAAGATTTTTCTGAATTTGGAGAAGCTTCTATTCTTGTTGCGAAATTAACTCTGGCCGATCTCACACTTGAGAGTGTTAATATTGGCGGCCATGAAATTCTCTCTCATAATGATATTCTTATTAAGTCTAATGAATTTAGCTTCCCTAACTCATATGAAATTAAAAAAGAAAGTATACAATTAGAAAAAGGAAAAGGAGTTCTTTTACTATCTCCTGGATATTTTAAAAATAATGACCATATCGTAAATGGTGAAGAATATATTTCTTTTATTAAGAAAAATTGGTCGTCTCCGGTCGAGCTAATTAGTGAATTAACATTTCAGAGTAAAAAGGGATATAATGAAGATGATTTCTTACCAAATGATCAAACCATCTTAATGGTAGAGGTAGATAAAAATGCAATTTCTAAAATCTAGTATCATTATTCTTGTCACAACTGGGGCCATGGCCTTTACTGGAACAGAGTGTTTTCAATCGACATTTGATGTTTCTGTAAAACATAAATCGGCGCCATTTGGTCTTTTGAATAAGACAATTACTATTAGCAAGAAAGAGTGTGAAATAGAGATAGCTCATAACCAGTATAAGTACATGAATCGTAATTGGCTTATTGATATTTGTCGTGATCCAATCCACGTGAAATCGACTTCTAATTCTGTTGATGTTTATCGCAAACAAGGTGAGTGTCACGCGACTTCAAATGAGTTTTGTGATGAGTATAAAACGATTAAAAAGATTATTGAGGATGATGGCCTAATCTTCGCTTCAGGTGCAAAGAATAGTCTTAATGATGATCATGGCCGTGTATTTTGTGCAAAGCTTTTAGTTGAAGAGTATTTAAATGCTAATACAGTCTTTGGCCGTAACGGTAATTATGATTACCTAATGATAAAAAAGCCAATTGCAAGAATTCCAGAAGATCTCAAAAGAAAGAGAGCTGAATTTAAGGCGGCCAAAGAAAAAGCTGAAACAAAAGAAGAGAGTACTCAGGTAGATTCAACAACTGAATCTTCTGGTGATTTTCAAATTGATGAGAATGCTGGACCTGGTAGTTTCTAGATCGATTTAAAGGCCGACTCAAGGTCGTCGATTAAATCATCGACATCTTCAATACCGACAGATAATCGAATAAGGTTATCTGTCAGACCAATACTTTCACGAACATTTTTTGGAACAGAAGCATGAGTCATAATGGCCGGATGCTCGATTAAGCTTTCAACTCCACCAAGACTCTCAGCAAGCGAGAAGATCTCTACTTTTTGTAAAAACTTTTTAGACTTCTTAATATCACCTTTCAAGAAGAAAGTGATCATTCCACCAAAGCCTGACATTTGTTTTTTTGCAAGTTTGTGTTGTGGGTGAGACTTAAGGCCAGGATATGAGACTTTTTCGACTTTTGGATGGGACTCTAGGTACTTTGCCACTTTCATAGCATTCTTTGCATGAGCTTCCATTCGTATCGCGAGAGTTTTTATTCCTCTTAGAACAAGCCAAGAATCAAATGGTGATTGTGTTGGGCCAAGAGACTTTTGTAATGTCCATAACTTCTCATAGAATTTTTTGTTATTTAACATACAAGCACCTCCAACAACATCAGAGTGGCCATTGATATACTTTGTCATTGAGTGCATGACAATATCGGCACCTAAATTAAGTGGGTTTTGGAAGTATGGACTCATAAATGTGTTATCAACAACAGTCATGGCCTTATGCTTTTTTGCTAGCTTTGATATCTTTTCAATATCTGAAATTTTTAAGAGTGGGTTAGTTGGAGTTTCAACCCATACAAGTTTAGGCTTATGCTCTTTTAAGGCCGCTTCAACTTTCTTAATATCTGTCGTATCGACAAAAATGTAATTATGAATTTTATTAAAGACTGTTGTAAAAAGTCGGTACGTACCACCATAGACATCATCACCACATAGGATGGTTGAACCTACTGATAGTGCGTGCATAATAAGCATTTCAATTGAGACACCACTTGAGGTTGCTAGTGCATACTTTGCATTTTCAAGAGCTGCAAGTGATTCTTCGAGTCTGCTGCGAGTAGGGTTGTGGCAACGAGAGTATTCATAGCCTTGATGAATTCCCGGACTTGTTTGAGCATAGGTGGTCGTCTGATAAATTGGAGGCATAACTGCCCCTGTTTCTTTATCTGGATGACCACCAGCATGTACGCACACTGATGACTTACCTGCAGACTTCAGTGTGCGCTTCTTCATTAGTTTGAGCCTTTTTCAGACATGTATTGAAGAACATCAATTTCAGAAAGTAGATCTGAAACTTTTCCACCTTTCGTGATCACTGCAACTTCCTTCTTAAGAAGAGCATCAGCTACAGTCTCAAGTAGTTCATTACAATCAACAACACGGTATTTATTTGTGATCGCTAGTGAAATATTATCATCTTTTTGGAACTCGCCCATGATAACAGGTTTAATAAGACTTCTTTCAGTACATAGACCAAGTACATCACCGTCCTTGTTTAGAACAGGAACTTGAGAGATGTTTTTCTCTTCCATTAGCGTAATGGCCTCACCAATTGTTGTCGTGTCTTGTACTGTAATAATATTTCCGTCCTTACCTAGAGTATTTAATACTTCAGAGATTTGAACATTAAATGATGAATCAAGGTAACCACCATCACTCATCCAATCATCATTATAGATTTTTGAAGCGTAACGGTTTCCTGAATCGTGAAGAAGAATTAGGATCTTCTTTGGTTCAGTTTGTTTAGCTGCGTACTTTAAAGCACCTTCAATTACGGCACCAGCAGAACCACCAGCATAAATACCTTCTTCTTTAAGAAGTTTTCTTGTCATAAGAAATGATTCTTTATCATTAACAACTTCAAAGTCGTCAATTAGATCAAAGTCGTAGTTTTCAGGAATAAAGTCTTCACCAACACCCTCTAGAACATATGAGTGAGCTTGACCCATCTCTCCTGTTTTGTGGTAACCGGCGATGATTGAACCAACACAGTCAACACCAACGACTTCTACCTTATCCATTTTTTCTTTGAAGTAACGGCCACATCCACTGATTGTTCCACCTGTACCAACTGCTGCCATGAAAACATCAAAGTCACCTTGCGTTTGCTCATACATTTCTGGAGCAGTCCAAGTGTAGTGAGTATTTCTGTTATGTAGGTTATCGTATTGATTTACATAAAATGAATTTGGAATTGTTTCCGAAAGTTTTTTAGAAACAGAGTAGTAAGAGCGTGGATCTTCAGGTTCAACATTTGTTGGACAGACAACAACCTTTGCACCGAATGCTCTTAGGTTATCAATTTTCTCTTTTGATTGCTTGTCAGCTAGTACGAAAATACATTTGTAACCGTGAACTGCTGCCCACATTGCAAGACCAACACCTGTGTTTCCAGATGTTCCTTCAATAATTGTTCCACCTGGTTTAAGAACGCCTTCTTCAACGGCACGATCAAGCATATAAGCACCGATACGATCTTTCGTTGATCCACCAGGATTCATATATTCTAATTTTACGTAGAACTCACAATTTGTATCTTTTCCGATACTATTTAATTTTACGATTGGCGTATTACCAATTGCTTCAACAACGTTTGCCTTAGCACCTTTCATCATACTTCTTTCTCCGTTTGCTTCCAATTTTTCTGTAGGGCCCTTAATTGCTCTATAGGATCAAAAGTCACAAGATCTGGAAACGTTAGAGTTTCGATATTAGACTTTTTCGAAATGGAAGTTTTTATTTCTTCTTGTTTAATTATTGTTTTCTTAAACTCTTTCATCTTCGCCGTTTTTGGCTGCCATGATGAGAGGTTGTTATACCATGATTTATTGATAATGAGGTAACGTTCGGTGTCCATTTGGGCCTGAATTGAGTCAAAGATTTGCTTTGTTTCAACTTCCTTCATATGTTCGGCCGAGGTTACTAAGTACCACCTAGAGTGAGCTGGATCATTTAATGTCTTTTCTACACTTAAACCATCGATAAATTTCTCACGATTTCCATAGAGGATTGAAATGGCCTCAAGGAAGTCGTTAATAAAGCCCTGTCCTGTGACGCTTTCTAAGTAGCTTAGAAACTTTTCAATTCCTGTTGAAATAATGCGATTGAAAAAACGTCCTGGCTTATTCTGATTTGTTATATAGTTAAAAGCTTCTGCAAAAGTCTTATTGAAAAAGCGATTGATCTTCTTTGATGAATTTAGGAAGTCTAAAAAGTTTTTTCCTGGTGCTGTGTCTACAACAATTGCATCATAGATATTGCGATTAATTTGTGTCTGAATTTCAAGAACTGCAAGAATCTCATTGAGACCACCTCTTGAACTGGTTAGATTTTCTAAAATTTTATTATCAACTTTAGAACCAAGAATCTTTTCAAAAGATGACTTACAATCTAATAGAAGAACATCAAAAGAAATCTCTTCACTTTTAAATTCAACGATTTCAGATTGGTCTTTTAAATTTAAAAGCTGTCTTAGGCGCTTGGCCGGATCAATTGTGATTAGTAGAACTTTCTTATTATCAGCGGCTAATGAGAAGGCGCGGGATGCTGAGATCGTTGTTTTTCCAACGCCTCCTGTTCCACAAAAAATTTCTATTTTTTTAAAGTCCTTCACTAGCAAGCCTATTTGGATTTAAAGATATCCATTTTTTCTATAATTAAATCACTCAACGCCTCCACTTGTTGCTCTTGATTTTGAGCAATAATTAGCGGGAAGTGGAGATCATATTTTACCTGAAACTTCTTCTGTAATTGTTTTTGATTCTCAATCTTTACCTTAATAAAGTCTGGAGTATCATCTTCAGGGAACTTATTCAAAGTTAAGTCACAGTTGAGAACTTCAATTGTCGATAAATTGTATTCGTCAGTGAGTTCAGCTCTTAACTCAACTCCCTCTTCAACAGCAAGCTCTGTTGGAATACTAACCACGACACATTGAGTGTGTTCTTTATTCGTTAAGAAGTTATGCATCTTATCGATATCGTTTGCTATTGGCCCAATCTTAAAAATATCTTTAAAGACCTTAGGTGAGTGAATTGTTGAAAGTAGGTGACCAGATGCTGGTGCATCTACTATCACAATATTCTCTTCGTCTTTTGCAAGATCAATAATGTGCCCTAGAAAAATGAGTTGGCCAAAGCTTGGCACCATATCAAAGAGGGCCTTAAAGAAAGAAGTTGAAACAATCCACTTTGCAATTGTTTTAGAATTGAGCTTTCGAGCAATATATTCTTGGACTGAGCTTAGGTGAGTTAGTTCAACGGTATTGATATCAAGAGACTTGATAAGTTCTTTATCCTCATTTTGTTCAAACGAGAAATAATAGACATTCTTATTATGATTAAGTTCAGAAATCGACTTAGTAAGCGCCAGGGAAGTGAGGCTTTTTCCAACGCCTCCTTTTCCCGTGACGATATATAAGTCTTTAAACTTCATTAGAATTTGTAGAAGACCGTAAGTAGAACTTTAAAGTAGTATCCCTCAACATCTGAGCGATTCTCTTGATCTACATCAAACGGATCGTTGAATGTGGCCATAGCACCAACAGAGATTTTTCTATTTAAATCAAAGTCTGCACCTGCGCCAAGTTGATAACCAAATACTGTCTTCGCATCTGACTTATACGTTTCAGTCTTAATCTGAGGTCTAAAAAATCCAAGACCTGCTGCAAGGAATGGTTGGAAAGCATCGTAATGAAATAGCTTTCCTTTCGCTCCAAAAAGAAGTCCTGCAGTTTTTGAATAAGTGCCTTCATATTCATGTTTTGAATAATGTAGATTGGCGTAAAAATCAAATGAGTAAGAAGCCTTATAATTGTAGAATAATTCGGCCGTAATCTTATCTTCACCGTTGTCTTTTAGATCACTCATTAGAAGTGTTTGACCAATTCCGATCCCAACTGAGTGAATGTGAAGCTCTTGACCACTAAGTAGGGCCGCCGCTGCTGCAGCATCTGAATTCTTCTTCGCTGATTTTGAAGAAGTCAGTTGTTTAACTGTTTGTGCTTGTGTTTGTGTTTGAACACCAAAAATAAAAAGGCCTGCTAGAATAACTGCAGGCCTTAATATAGATTTTGAAATTTTAGAAATCATTTCACCCTCTAAACTAAATATATATGCAGTAATAACTGCCTTATATTAGTTTAAAGTAGTCGTAGTTTCAACAGAAGAGTTTAGGTTTGCTGCACTGTTGAAAGCGTTGAAAGTTTGAGCTGGAGCTTCTTCAACTACTGGAGCTTCAATACCTTCTAGACCTCTAATATATCCAGTGAATGTACCTTCTTCACCACGGATAACTCTCTTAAGAAGTTCTACGTCACCTGGCTTAGTTGACTTTTTCTCTTGATCAAAAAGAAGTTGAATTTGAGTCATGTAAGTGATGTCGTTTTTAGTCTTGTTATCAATAACTTGAATCTCGTGACCTTCTCTGATGATTTGAGCGATCTCTTCAAGTGTTACATAGCAACTTTGGTGTGTGTCATAAAGTTTTCTGTTTTGGTACCTTTTAATAATTCTTACATCATTCATTCTACTACCCCTATTGGTTTACGAATATATCTCAAGTTTAATTTTAGAATTCTCTTGAGCTAAAACGAGTTAATAATTAACACGACGCTTTCTAATAGTTAAGCTTTTTGTATAAATTTCACCGTTAAGACATATTAAGTAAAATTAAATACTTACAAGTTCAACTTATTACAAAAGACAGGTTGGTGTTCATAGATTTTATTGATTTCCCGCTGTGTCTATTGCTGAGCGTTTTGAAATTTGCATCAGAGAAGTAACAGTCTATGACAGTAACTGTCAAGGGATAGGCTTCTTAATTTTATCTAAATTCAAAGAGAATCCATTTATTTGCCATGATTTCAACTATTTATCATGCATTAGGTCGAGCTAATGCAAGTTGTTGATTCTTGAGTACTTACTTATGTTGCCCCTACGAAATTAAGGATTAATTTTCTTTAAGAAATATCTATTTAGGACGATGAGTGATTGAGGCAGTAAGGCCAAGGATATTAAATGTTTAAAATTTTCATTAAAAATTCACTCTGCACCGTAGCTTTAGTAACACTTGTTGGTTGTGCGACGACTAGCAGTGTTAAAGATGATTCTGATTCTAAGATAAATGAAGAATCTCAGCTTTCAAGTACGATTACTGATATTGAGAAGGCAAGGCGGGCCCAAGAGTTCGTTGATCAGTCTCTTTCGGAAATTGTAGAGGAAGCAAAGACAAAGGGTGAGGCAACAGTGAACTTTATTGCAAGTGACCTGTTTCTAAAAGCCGCAGATGCTTCATTAAGTGGTGACTCTGTTTCAGCTTCTCTAATTTTAAAGCACGTTGTTGAGTTAAAACCTAAAGATATTTACCTTAGAAAAAAGTATGCTGTTGAGCTAATCAAGTCGAGCCAACTAGAAGATGGAAAGAAGGAACTTGAGTACCTTATTAAACATGCAGATAAAGAAATTAAGGTGAAGGCCAAATTGCTACTTGCAGGGGTGTATGGGGCCCTAGGTAGTTCAAAGAAATCAATTAAGCTATACCGTCAACTAGTCTATAAAACTAAGCCAATTCTTAGTGAAGCTTGTATTTACTTATCGAAGGCATATGTTGATGCAAAGAAGTTTAAAAAAGCAGTTGGAACATTAAGTTACTGCTCTAAAAAAGATCGTGATAATCGAAGTGATTATGCCTTTCATAAAGGTAAGATTTATTTTGAAAAGTCTGATTACAAGAATGCAAAGAAGTACTTTAATAACTCTTTAAAACTAGATCCAACAAATCAGCAGAGTACGATCCTTCTAGGTATGATCTATGAGCAAGAAGGAAACTTCAACTCTGCGAAACTTCTTTATCATAAGTTCTTAAAGTATGAACCAAGTAATTATACAGCTCTTGGAAAGTACGTGAATTTATTATTCTCGGATGGAGAGTATGAGAAGGTTGTTCCATACTTAGAGAAGCTTTTGGCCCTTGATCCTGAGAACTTAAATTTGAAAGTGAGACTTGGGGTTATTTATACTGAGACAGAAAGAATTGAAGATGCAAAAGGTATCTTTAAAGAGATCCTTTCTGTAATACCAGATTCTGATAAGGTTCTGTACTACCTAGCAAGTCTATATCAGAAGTCTAATGAGGGTGACTTAGCTGTAACTTATTTCTCACGTATTAAAGAAGACAGCTCTCTCTTTCATGAGTCTAATATTCAGATTGCCAATATTTTAAATACCTATGCTCAAAAAGATCGTTCTCAAGAAAAGCGTTTTGTTGAATTCGTGAAAGAGCGTTCAAAAGCATCGAAAGAGTTACGCTTTGAACTAGAAGTTATTCTTGCGGGCTACTATGAAAATAGAAAAGACCTTGGAAGAGCGATTGCTTTAATGGAATCTCAAATTGAGCACGATAGCTATACTGATGGCCACGCATACTACCTTGCGTCTTTATATGAAAAAGATAAGGCCTTCACAAAAGCAGAAAAGATCATGCTCGATATCTTAAAGCGTGATCCTAATAATTCTCATGCACTAAACTTTCTAGGCTATACATACTTAGAGCAAGGTGTTCATATGGATAAGGCCTATGCTTATATTAAAAGAGCTGTTCAGCTTAATCCACAAGATGGGTATATCCGAGACTCTTTAGGTTGGTACTATTATAAAACTGGTGAGTATCAAAAAGCATACCGCGAAATTAAGAAGGCATTCGCTCTTGTTAGTGATGATGTGGTCATTGCAAAGCACTTAGGGCTCATATATACTTCATTAAAGAAGCCGGAAAAGGCTCGTCAATACTATGTCGAGGCACTTAAAAATTGTACGAAAGTAAACGAACGCGAAGAAATTCTAAATTATATCGAAAAGCTGGACTCTGTGCGCTTGCCGGCATCTCGTTAATATCCTGTACAACAAATCCAATTAAAGAAGACATAAATGCTAAGGGCTCAACTGATAAAGTTGTGGCCCATAAGCTTCTTAGTAGTGGACTATGTAAAGAGTTTAAGGGCCGAGGCCGCTTAAAGTTTGGCAAAAGTCAGGACCGATTTACATACAATGCCATTTTAAATAAAAAGACTTTTAGCTTGGCCATTGATGTACCCTTTAAAGGACAAGAAACACTTATTCTTCCACTCGACGCAACGAGACCAGTTGAAGGAACTCTTTATAAGAAAATTTCAACTGAGTTAGTGAAGGCAGGGCGTTATACTTCATTAAAAATTTTGGATGATTTTTTACTTAAAAATCGTCTCTTCTTCAGTGACTTGAAAAATGTCGACAGCAATTATTGTGACAGTGGGTGTCTTGAAGGGAAGCTTACACATTACAGCAATGGCAATGTAGACTTCGAGAGAAAGATGCTTGGAAAGTATGAGTATCACGCAAGCTTCAGCCAGCTCGAGGCCAACGAATATAAATTCATTAGACTCGAAGGCATTAGGCACACAAAGAATCCACAGAAAGAGCAGAGAATTTTGGCCTTAGATTTAATCGTCGATAGCTGTGAATCTATCTAGCAGCGCAACACCGATTCCTAATAAATTCTAGTAAATTTATCTTATCTCTTGTATAAATTACTCTAGTATTATTCTATGCAATAATTTTTTGAACAAAGGATGGTTTATGAAATCAAGGAATCTTGTTTCATTTTTAATCATGGGACTTTTAACTTTAACTGTTTCATGTACAAAAAAAGTAGATCTTAGTGAGAAAGTTCTACACCTGGCCGTTACTTCAGAAGTGAAGGGAATGGATCCAATTTACTCAAACGACAAGTACTCTTCAAATGAAGTTGGTCGTGTTTATGAAGGTCTACTAGAGTATCATTACCTAAAAAGACCATACACGCTTGTGCCAAACCTTGCAGAATCTCTTCCAGAAGTTTCTGAAGATGGACTAACTTATACTTTCAAAATTAAACAAGGTGTTCTATTTCACGATGATGCTGCTTTTAAAGATGGTAAAGGTCGTGAGCTAGTTGCACAAGATTTCGTATACTCAATTAAAAGACTTGCTGATCCAAAGCTTCAGGGGCTTGGTTGGTGGCTACTTCAAGACAAAATTGTAGGTCTTGATGAGTGGCGTGAGAAAAACTCTAAAAAAGACACTGTTGATTACACAGAAGTTGTTGAGGGACTAAAGACTCTTGATAAGTATACTCTTCAGTTCAAACTAAAGAAGCAATTCCCACAATTCCTATACTCTCTTGCAATGCCATTTACATTTGTTGTTGCTAAGGAAGTTGTAGATCACTACGGGAAAGAATTCCTTAACCACCCAGTTGGTACAGGGCCATTTATGCTTAAGGAGTTCCGTCAGTCTGCAAAGAAATTTACTTACGAGGTAAACCCTAACTTTAGAAAGAAACTTTTCCCAACTGAAGCAAGTGATGAATTTAAGCACATGCTTAAGTACGCAGGTAAACAAGTTCCTTTCGTAAAAAAAATCGAAGTTAATATTATCAAAGAAGATCAACCAAGATGGCTAAACTTCCTAAAGGGTAGAGTCGATTATATTGGTATCCCAAAAGATAACTTTGAATCAGCTGTTACTCCAGGTAAGGGACTTGGTGATGAGTTCGCTAAGAAAGGAATTGAGCTTTCAGTTTCACCATCTCTAGATGTTACTTACACAGCATTCAATCATGATCTAAAACTATTTCACAATGTTGACCTAAGAAGAGCTCTTGCTCTAGCTTACAATGTTAAAGAATTTAATAAGCTATTCTATAATGATACAGCTCTTCCGGCACAATCAGTTGTTCCTCCAGGGATCGCTGGTAATATGCCAGATTACGTAAGTCCATACAGAAGCCGTGACCTTGAAAAAGCTAAAGCACTTCTTGCAAAAGCTGGTTACCCTGAAGGTAAAGGTCTTCCAGAAATTACTTATGACTGTCCAAGTTCTTCAACTTCAAGACAAATTGGTGAACTATTCAAGAAACAAATGGCCGAAATTGGTGTAAATATCAAAGTTGTTCAAAACTCATGGCCAGAGCTACAAAAGAAAATCACAGCTCGCCAGGTAATGCTTTACGGAATCGCATGGGGTGCAGATTACCCAGATGCTGAAAACTTCCTACAGCTTCTTTACGGACCAAATCGTTCACCAGGTGCTAACGGATCAGGTTACAACAATCCTAAGTTCAATGAACTTTTCGCAAAAGCTTCAATCATGCAAGATTCTCCAGAGAGAACTGCAATTTATGAGCAGCTTAATAAGATGGCAGCTGAAGAAGTTCCATGGCTATACGGTGTTCACCGTCAGTCATACCTAATCAAGCATAGCTGGTTAAGGAACTACATCACAACTGACTTTGAAGCTGGTCAAGCTCAATACCTAGATATTGATCTTGAAGCTAAAAAGAATATGCAATCAAAATTATAATTGATTTATAGCGCTGGAGTTTTCTCCGGCGCTTATTTAATGAAGCAATCGAAATGGTTGCTTTTTTAAATAAGCGAAACGCTTTAATTAAGTAAGAGCTAAGGAGCTGTTTTTGTGAATACTTGGTCATATATTTTAAGAAGATTACTTTATACGATCCCTATTATTCTTGGGGTATGTTTAATTATTTTCGCAATCTTTAACCTTTCTGGGTATGATCCTGCCCAACTTCTATTAGGTAAGCACGCAAGCGCGAAGCAAATTGCAGAGGTAAGACACGAGCTAGGTTTAGATCGTCCTCTTGTTGAACAATATATTGGTATCGTAAAGTCTGCGTTTACATTCGACTTTGGTCGTTCATGGGCAACTAAGCAAAGTATTATTGAAATGATTAAAGAAGGTGCTGTACCATCACTAACTTTAACTCTTCCAGCTTTCTTAATCTCGACTATTCTATCAATCTTACTAGCAATCGTTGTTTCGTTCTTTAGAGGTAAAGCAATCGACCGCACGTTAGTTATTGTAAGTGTTTCTTTAATGAGTATCCCATCTCTTGCATATATTCTTTTCTTCCAAAAGTTTTTTGCATATGAGCTAGGATGGTTTGAAATTTCAGGTTACGAACATGGATTCCCTTACTTTATTCCTTACGTAATTCTTCCAGTTATTATTATGGTCGTATTAAACTTAGGTCCTGACCTTCGTTACTTTAGAACAGTTATTCTAGATGATATTTACCAAGACTATGTTCGTACAGCTCGTGCAAAAGGTCTTAGTGAAAGAGTCGTTCTATTAAAGCACGTTTTAAAAAATTCATTAATTCCAATTATTACATATGTAGTTATTCAAATCCCTTTCCTTATTTTAGGTGCTCTACTTCTTGAGAGTTTCTTCTCAATTCCAGGGCTAGGTGGATTAACTGTAAAAGCTGTATTTGATAATGACTTTCCAGTTATTAAGGCAATGACGATTCTTTCGGCAATGGCCTATATCATCTTCACAGTAATTACGGATATTCTATATACAATCGTTGATCCAAGAGTAAGGTTAAAGTAGGAGTTGTCATGTCAGCAAATTTATCAAGCGAATCAAAATCACTATGGGGACATGCTTGGACTGAGCTTAAAAAAGATAAAGCCGCAGTCTTCAGTATGGTTGTTATTGGATTATATGTATTACTAGCTGCACTTACATTCTTTGGTGTAATTGCAGGTGAATGGTCAAAAGAAATTGGTGCATCTTATATGCCACCAAGTGCCGATGCTTTATTTGGAACAGACATTTTCGGACGCTCTGTTGTTTATAAAACTCTAAAAGGTGCAGAGATGGCAATTGGGATTGGTTTCTCAACAGCAATGATCTCAACTGTAATTGGTGTGACTCTAGGTCTTATGGCCGGATACTTTGGTGGAAAAGTCGATGAAATCATTGTTTGGTTTTACACGTCACTTGCATCGATTCCATATATCATGCTTCTTTTTGCCGTAACAATGGTACTAGGAAAAGGAACGTCGTCATTATTCTTAGCTCTTGGGGTAACTTCTTGGGTAGGTCTATGTCGTCTTGTGCGTGGTGAAGTTCTTCGTCACAAGGAAAGAGAGTATGTCCAAGCAGCGGCAGCTCTTGGTGCAGGTAATATGAGAAGAATGTTTAAGCATATTCTTCCAAATATCTTCCACATTGTTATCATTCAATTCTCTCTAAGATTTCAACAGGCGATTAAGTCTGAGGTTATCCTTTCTTATTTAGGACTTGGTGTTCAAGGACAGCCATCTTGGGGAACAATGATTGATGATTCAAAACTTGAACTTGCTCGTGGTGTTTGGTGGCAACTTTCTGCGGCAACACTAGCGATGTTTGTGCTTGTTCTAGCACTAAACCTTCTTGGAGATGCTCTTCGTGACTCTCTAGATCCAAAGCTTAAAGGTAAAGCGTAGGAAAACGCTCTACTATTAAAAAATAGCTTAATTTATTTACTCAACATTCCGATAAATATTGTTAAGAGGGCCTAGAAATAGGCCCTAATTTTATTAACTTACGGGATTATGAGAGAGATAAACTTAAGCCTCCATCAAATACAAAACAATCCTCTACTTAAGGGAGAGTTGTATTGGTCACGTCCAAGTGGCAGACGCCTTCTTATAGGCCGTGCTGGAGAGTTTGCAAATCTCGAGTTAGTAGAAAAACTTTCTCAACAAAACGATCAATTCTTTCAAAAAATAATCATCGATGAAGAGCGCGTCTCTAAGGTCGTTGACCACTTTATGGATCTTCAAAAAGCCCAGTTAGAAGAGGTTAAGCTACGTTATCGTAATCTTATTTTAGTGGACTTCTATCGCGCCTTAAATGAAGGTGAAAAGTCTTCAACACTAGACTTCGTTTTTATTTGTCATGAAACTTTCTATGAGTTCAACAATGATAAGATAAACCTTGAAGAAGAATTTATTAAAACAAGTGCTATCACTTTTAAGAAGGCACAAGTTATCGCTTCTTCTGTTGTTTACTTGTCACTAGTATCTGGTTATCTCGACTTTAACTTTTTAAAGGAAGTTTTTAATACAGTCCTAATGACTTACTTCTCATATGTTTGCCGCAATGGAACAAGCGTAACAGATAGGCTAGCAAGCCTGGAGGAGTCTTATGGGAATATTAAGTATCTAAAGAGTTTAAGTAAGGACTTTTTTGAGCTCGACTATAACTTGGACGACGATATTAGTAACCTATGGCATAAGATTCATGACCAGGTGTTCGCCTTAGAGTTAGAATTTGACTCTAATGATATTGAAGTCATCTTTAAATCCATTTTAGAAAATGTAAAAGACTATCGCTACTTCAATGAAATTTTCTCTCAAGAAGATATTGGGAGGAGTGCTTAGATGACTAATAGAATTGAAGTTTACACATTTATTGCACAAGAGCTTTTTGATAAGCTAGGTGAATTAATGTGTGAAGACTTAAGTTTTATTCAAGTCGAAAATATTACAGAGCTAGCGGATAAGAAAAATATTATTGTTGATGACGTCAGCTATAAGAATACTAACCCAATGGGGAAAGTTGTCTATATTAGCGAAGAAGTCAAAATCGGTGAAGTCAGCCTTACTCCTGATGCTATGTATACAGAGAATTCATTTATTTTAAATGAACTTGAAAATTACTTCGGTGTTTTACAAACACCTAAAAACCGTACATTTCCTCAATTTACAAAGGTTAAGCAGTACAAAATTCTTTCTCGCTTTAGTGTCGGTTACTATTGTGATCTTGCAAATCTTAAGGCCCATGAGAATGGATTTGATATTGAAAAGCTTTCGACAAGCTTACAAGGAGTTTTAAATGGCATTGTTTTAAAAAGACAATGTGCTCCTGTTGAAATGGAGATGCTTTTTAGTGATGAAGAGCTGCTCATTAATATGAATGTCTCATCGATCTTTGTAGACGATGAGTTAATTAATGAAATTTATCGTTTTGTTTCGAATGATTTTTCGTACCTTTGCCTAAGAATAAATCGTAAGCAAGGAAAGATGGATTTAAGATTCTCTCTTCAGAAGAAAAAATCGTATATTGCGCGTTTTGATTATGAAGTGGGAGCTTCTAGGATCATCTCTAATAGTGAAACTGTAGCAAATGCCAGTGAAAAAATTGTTGATCACACCAACTACCATGACCCAATCGTAAAGAAGGTAACTCTTAAAGAGTTAAAGCGAATTATTGATTTTCTATCAAAAAGAGAAGTAACAAATGATGAATTTCTCGATCACCTAGAAGCCTATCCTGATAAGCAAATTCTAAAAGTTCTTGCTGATGATGATATTGATTTTATAAAAAAATCTGCACTTAATAAAGAAAGAACAGAGAGCTTAAAAGAAGCGATTAGATTAACAGTAGTTAATAGCTTTGAGGAACAAAGTAGGGAAGAGTTTAACGAAAACTTCTTTAATAAGGTGGATAGACAAACTTTAAAAGATCTTGTTAAAGCCGAAAATTGGCCAATTGATAACGATGCTCTAAAAGAAGAAATAAAATCTAAAATTCTAAATGAAAAAGGGCCTGAAACCTATAATGAATACATTAATTCAGTTCAGGGCTATGTCGAAGAAAATTATAACGTTCCAAAAGAAGACTTTGAAACAGTTAAAGAAGATGTTGAGGGAAGTCTTGCTGAAGAAGTGTTGGAGAAAAGTGGCAAGTCTGTAGAGCAATTTATAAGAGAGTCAGAATACTTTGCCATGAAAGAGAAAGTTGCTCGTATGAGCCACTTATTTGAGCAAATGCAGGCAAAGTTAGAGCAGGCCAAGCAATCACCTAATAATGCCGCTCCTGTAAGCGAGGGGGATAGTGAGTCTCCTTTAGGGTCTATGGGAGAGCAGCGAGCAATGCAAGACCTTGAGGATAAGGTTAAGCAACTTTCAAAAGAGCTTGAAATCAAAAATGACTCCATCGAAGTGATGAGCCAAAAGGTTGATGCCGCCAATTTATCTGCGGCAGAAGATAAGCAAGAGCTTTCGCTTGCCCAACAAAAGCTAAAGGAAGAGATTTTAAAGGTTGAAGACCTAGAAAAAGAATTATCAAAGTTTAATGGAGGTGCATCTGGTGGTGCTGGTTCAGGTGAAGATCTGGAGACAAAACTTAAGGATGCTAACATTGAAATCAAGATGTACAAGCAAAGGCTTAAATTTGCTCAGTCTCAAATACAAACACTAGAGAAGGCAAAGAAGGCAGCTGCTAGTGGCGGAGTAAATAATAAGAAAATTGCCCATCTTGAGAAGCTAATGGATAAACAAAATAAGATTAAATCGAAGATGGAGACAGAAATTTCTTCTCTAAAAAAAGATAATCATAAAATAAATCAGGAAAATAAAATCCTTTCAAATAAAATTAAAGACTTAGAGAGAAAGCTTAATAATAAAAATAAATCAGCAGCTTAATTTTTTTCTTGCCATTTTGAATGAAGTCCCTTATAAATATTCTCACGCCTTACCAATGAAATTTTTGAAAAATTTTTAATTGTGCCCAGATGGTGAAATTGGTAGACACGCTAGACTTAGGATCTAGTGCCTTTGGCGTGGAGGTTCAAGTCCTCTTCTGGGCACCATCTTTTTGGTAGATCGCTTTCGCGGTCTTTTTTTTTGCCTTTCTTCAACTTTAATTTTGTCATTATTTAGCTCTCAACTTCGTAAGATGAATTGATCGTATTACTTGTTTAAACGATCCTATATTCCACTCTGCACGAAGGCGGTTGCTTCAAATCAATCATTTGTTATAATTAAATACAATTTGTAGTTAAAAATCGGATTTAAGTGAAAATTATAAAAGTAATACTAATAACTCTCTTTTGTTTCTTCTCTGTGCGTGCAGAGCCAATTGATTTTAAAGAAGTAGTAAGAAATAAGAATGTCGATTTCATAAAATTTCCATATCGGATAGCTTTTGATGGAGAACGACTATCTGAAATATATAAGAAATTTATTATTGATGAAGCAGTCGTCAGCATTAACCACGAAATGGTTAAGCGAACAATGAAGGCCAATCAATTAGACTTTTCAAAATTACAAAAGGATACAATTCTCCAACTTTATATTTCTGTCGATTTACTCGATTATAATAAATTCTCAGTTTTCCAGCATAGGCTTAATAAGACAGAACAAATAAGTCAAAAAAGTATGAATAGGATAAAGGAGCAGCTTGGCCAAAAGTCCTTTCGTTCTTCAGTTTTTTATATGGCCTCTTATGGTAAGTTTTCGCAAGCTAATCCATCTTATGCAGATGTTAGCTTTTTACAAAACTCACCAGTCTCATTAGGTCTAAGCTCTGCTTATTATCCAAAGGATAGTTCATATAATATTTCTGGTAGTCTTTATTACTCTTATCTAACGACTGCTGAGATTGACAACTATACTAGTGATGAAGTTAAGGTGGATCCAGAAATTGGTGGTAACGTCTATTTCTCATATCGCTTACAGTCTCCTGCCATCTCATTGTATGCAGGCTTCGATTTTGAAAAGTTTAATACTTTCAATCTTGAAAATTTACAGAAGAACGACCTTGTTACTTTCGATACAAATGAAGTGCTCTACCTCACAGTAGGGGCCTCTCGCTCAATAGAGGTACTAGGACATAGGATTTTTACTAAATTAAGCTATTCACAGTCGCTATCATCTCAAAGAAGCATAAGTTTAGCTAACGCAGAGAATACACAAAGCTTTACTGGTAGCAAAATTCTCTTATACCTGTTTAAAAACGTCGGGAATAATTTCTTTGCTCACAGTTTAATTAAATATCATTGGATGAATGGCCCATCAGATATCACGACACTAAGAGTGGGACTAGGTTTTGGCTATATTTTATAAAATTTAAACTTTTATTCACTAATACCGACAATATATATTGAGGTGTATGTGAAAAAGTATAATTTAATTTCAGTTTTATTTATTGCTCTTATTTTTCAATCTTGTTCATTTGATGCTTCCAAGTTTATTGCAGATGACGATTCAGTAGTTGAAGGGGATACTCTCGTTCTAACTCAGGATGATCTCGTTTTTAACCTTGGTACTGTTAGTGAGAAGAGTGATCTCTTGCGATCGGATACTATTTACGAAGATATTCCAAAAAGAAATATCATTGAAAAAGAAATCTCTTTAAAAGGTCATCGTGCTCCAGCGTCTTCAAGTATGGAATATGACCTATATGTCGTTCAAGAATTTGATACGGCCATGAAAATTGCTTTCTATCTCTACAAAGATATTCGTAAGTGGAAAGAGATCAGAGAATTAAATGGAACAGTTGATATGCATGTTGGACAAACAATTAAGGTTCCAAGAATTCCTGAAGAGTTGGAATATATAAGACCTGAAGGCGAGCCATATTTAATTAAGAAGGATGATACTCTGGGAAAAATTTCACAGGGAGTGTATGAAGGCAATAGTCGTTTCTGGATTAATATTTGGGATAATAATAAAGAGATCATTGACGACTATGATCTTATCTTTCCTGGGTTTACTCTATACTACAAAGACTTTGAGACAGTTCAAATGGAGTATCATGCGGTAAGAAAAAAGTATGATTTTTCAAACCCGAAAAGAAGAGAGATCAGTTCTGAAAAAATTATTAAAAAGTAAGAAAAATAGAACTAATCAAATTATTTTAATCTCCTTGATCGTTGTGGGAGTGGTCATTGCTTCAGCTTTTATAAATCCTTCTAAGGATAAAGCTGTCATTCCTATTCTCCCTGTTCCAAAAGTTACCAAAACAAAAGAGAAGCCTACTGAAGTTGAAGTGGCTGAAGTGGCTGAAGTGGCTGAAGTGGTTGAAGAAATCAAGGTTGTTGAGAAGGTCGAAATTCAGCAGATTGTGATTGAAAGAGGATCTCCTAAAAATAAGAAAGATATGATTACCGAATCCTTTAGTTGGACGTCGCTAAATCAATTATCTAAATCTGGTAAATACGTTGTAGAAGTTCTCAATAGCAAAGATGAAGTAATAAATAGAGAGATCGTTAATCAACGTTCATATGACTTCAAAGAAAACCAAACCGGCCATTATAAAATTAAAATTTCTCATTTTGAAAATGATCAACTCGTTTCATTTGGCGAAAAGAATTTCATTCTTACTCCCCCTGAAAATAGTAAGCCGAAGCAGATGAATAAGTATGTGATGAAGTATAATTCAAAAGATAAGTGCTACCGAGTCGATCTTCCTGATTATAAGACTGCAAAGAAGTACTATATTGAAATTTATCGCGATAGTAAGATGAAGCGAATTGTTAGGGAACTCTGGTCTGATAGGTCTGAATTCTGTTGGCGTAGCACCCGAGATGGACGCTATTACTTTCGCTATAAGTATATCGATTACTGGGGCGGCCGTTCTCAATATTCCGCTACTTCTGAAGTTATTTTTCCCATATCTCCAATGACAAATTTCTAACGGTATTAGAACAAGGTTAATATTTTCTTAATCTTTCTCAATTTGTATGAACTTGGTTTGTCGAGCCTCTTAGATGTTGATAGGTTTTCCCATATCAAAATGTGAATTCTATTGAGAGGGAGGATTTATGCCTAAAATGTTAAAGGGATTACTGTGTTTACTTGTGCTTCTAACGGGGCTTAATTCATTTGCAAATGATCAAACGGATAGTGACCAAACAACTGAGCCAATGCCAGTACCACTTAGTACTGCTTGTATGGTACAGGGAAACTTTGGTGACAACTTACCAGTTAGAATAAAAATGAGTCGTGTCTTTCATGAGTGGGCCAAAAAGCGCATTATTGATAATACAACGATGGAAGAGTGTTATGAGATCGCTGGTGACATTGCCAATCTTGATATCGGAATAAAAGATGTAAAAACGGGTGAGATCATTAAGACTATCTCTGCGAGGCTGTGGTTTAAGAATTTTGAAACTTCTGAATTCATCGAAGACGAAGTATTTCGCGACTTCTAAAACAATTTCAGCTACTTGAGGCCTTTTAGTATTCAAAGGGCCTCGATAAGTTCGTGTGTACCTTTTGTACAGCACTTGTAATGCTTTCAAGATTGAGTGAAATATTCTTTGTTGATGATAATCTTACTTTAGTTCAATTTTAAAATTAAAGGAAATGATCATGAAGGCATTATCAATCGCATTCTTTACTCTATTGATTTCAGCTAGCTCATTTGCTGGTGATCTTGATCTTGAGTTAGAGAAGAAGCTAAATACAATCAAAGAAGAAATTTATCATCATGAGCAAGAGAGTACTGCTCTTAATATTTCAATTATAAAAAGGCAAAAGGCCCTTGATAGTCTTCTTTTAAAAAGGCAGATTTTAGCAGAAGAGACGGCATTACAACATGTTATAAGAAACTTAGAAGATCGCCTTGCTCATAATGACTATTCTGCTGATGAAGAAGATCGTATTCTCGATGCGATGAATACATTACTAGAAGTTAGCGCGGAAGACGGAGAAGATGCCATTAATCGCTTCTTCAACGATCACAAAGACAATAGAGAGTAATATAGTTTTATTTAGAGCCTATTGTCTTTGCCCAAATTTTCAAATGGTGGTAAATAGATGGCATGAAGACTCTTATTTTAGTATTTGCGGCGATTTCATCATATGCAATCAATATCAAAAAATTTGAAATAGACTACCGTGAAAAATCAAAGGAATTTGATGTCTCAATGCTTTCTGGAAAAAAGAAGGGCATTCGCTTCTATCAGGGAACAATTAGCGATACGATTGCTCAGCCTGTTGATAAGGTTCTAGAAACAGTTCTTGCCTTTGATAAGCGTTGTAATAACGAGTACAGGGATAAGCGTACGCTTTCTGCTAAAAATATCTCATGTCCATTCTCGAGTGATTCACTAATCGAATCAGTAATCATTAAAAATCTTAAAGTTAAAAAACTGGATAAGAATGAAATTAAGCGTTTTGTCGTAAAGCGCAGGTCATATAATCGCGGTCTTTATACATATAATGACCTTATTCGTGTCTATCGATATATGGATGGTTTCAAGATCACGATGGAGATGTTGAATGATAAGCAATCTAAGGCCTATATCTCTTCTCCTCTTAGTAATAACAGTGTGATGCAAACCTCTGGTGGGGTTTACTATATAATGCCTGCCTCCGGTGGCAAAACTCGCTATACATACACATTTACTTGTAGCACTGACCATTGGTTACTTAATAAATCCATCACGGTCTCAACATTTTTTAGCAACATGGCCAAAAATTTACGATCAGAGTTTAATACAATTAATAATTGAACAATTGTATTATTTCCACGGCCCTTGAAACACAGCGTCTAGCGTGTTAGAGTCCCGGAAATTAAGAAATTACGCCTATTAAAAATGACGGTCACTTAGTCATTATCCCGCTCTTGTCGAGCAAAAAATCCGTGGCCAGCATTCTAGGCTTGCGTTTAAGGAGTCAAAATTGAATTTTAACGAAATTCCACTTAAGGAATCGCTGCTTCGTGCACTCGAAGATAGAGGGTTCGAAACAGCTACAGATATCCAGTCTAATGCTATCCCATTACTAATTGAAAAAGACACTGACTTTGTTGGTCAGGCCCAAACTGGGACAGGTAAGACTGCGGCTTTCTCTCTACCACTACTTCACCGTATTGATGGAAATGAGAAAAATATCCAAGCAATTATCCTTTCTCCAACGAGAGAGCTTGCTAACCAAATCAATGAAGAGATTAAGAAATTCTCAACTTTTGAAACAGTTAAAACGATGTCGGTTTATGGTGGTACACCAATTGATAATCAAATTAGAAATCTAAAAAAGATTAGACCACAAATCGTTGTAGGTACTCCAGGACGTGTTCTTGACCTTATCGATCGTGGTGTACTTAAACTTGAAAATGTTAAGTATGCAGTTCTAGATGAAGCTGATGAAATGCTTGATATGGGATTCCTTGATGATGTTAAGGAAATTCTTGCTCAAGCAGAAAATAAGAAGACGTGGATGTTCTCTGCAACGATGCCACCTGCAATTCTTGATTTAATCAAAAACTACCTTGATAACCCTGAGATCGTAAGAGTTCAAAAGAAGACTCTTTCAAATGATAATATCACTCAGAAGTTCTACCTAGTACGAGATCAAAACATGAGAGAAGCGGTTTGTCGTCTTCTTGATGCTGTTGAAGACTACTACGGGATTATCTTCACAAAGACAAAGCTTGAAGCAAGCTCTCTTTGTGATGAACTAAACCTAAGAGGTTATCTTGCAGATTCTCTTCACGGAGATATGGACCAGAAGCATCGTGATGTAACAATGAAGAAATTCAAGAACAAGAAAGTTAAACTTCTTGTATGTACTGATGTTGCTGCTCGTGGGATTGACGTTGATCACTTAACTCACGTTTTTAACTATGGCCTTCCACAAGATCTAGAGTCTTACGTACACCGTATTGGTCGTACTGGACGTGCAGGTCAAAAAGGTTTAGCTCTTTCAGTTGTTTCACCAAGTGAAATTAGAAAGATCTCTGCTCTTGAAAGACTAACAAAAGCAAAGATCGAAAGAGAAAGAATTCCAACTGTTGATACTCTTAAAGGTGCAATGGTTCGTCGTAAACTTAATCACTTTGATGAAATCTTTGAAGAACTTGAAGGTGATGACAACCTTGATGAAAGCTTCAATATTTTCGCTGAAAACTTTGATCACCTAGAAAAAGAGCAAGTACTAAGAGCGATGTACATGTCACTTTTCTCTGATAACTTAAAGCGTTTTGAAATGAATCCAATCATTGATATGGAGCCAAGACAAAGAGGTGAGAGAGGAGAGCGTGGTGCTCGTGGTGAAGTTAGAGCTGACAACCGTGGAAATATCCGTTGTTTCGTAAACTACGGACGTGATGATGGAGCTCAAATTAAGTCTTTCCTAGACGCAATTGCAGGTGAGCTTAATATTGACCAGAGAAAGATCCGTAACGTTCAGTTAAAAGATAAATTCTCTTTCATCGATATTCCTATCGAAAGTGGAAAGCTACTTATTAACGGTGAAGAACAAGTATTTATCGGTAATAAAAAGCTAAGATTTGAAGCGACAAAAGAGCGCTCACGTGATGGTGGACGCGATGGTGGTCGTGGTGGACGTTTTGGTCGTGGTGGCGATCGCGGTGGACGCGGTGGTGATCGTGGCGGTCGTGGTGGTTTTGGTAACCGTCGCAACTCTGGACGTTCAAACGGTAATAGAGGAAACTCTCGCAACTCATTCTAATTAAATGAAAAAATATGATGTCATAATCATTGGTGCTGGTGCCGCAGGTTTATTCTGCGGCATTCATGCTGCCAAGAGAGGAAGAAGCGTTTTAATCCTTGAAGGTGCCAAAGGTCCTGGAAAGAAAATTCTTGTCTCTGGTGGAGGCCGTTGTAACTTCACTAATCTTGATGTCACTCCTAATTTCTATGTTTCAAGTAATCCTCATTTTTGTAAGTCGGCCTTAAGCCAGTATACGAATTGGGACTTTATTTCTTTTATTTCTGAACACAATCTAACGTATACAGAAAAGACTCTAGGGCAGCTCTTTTGTGATCAAAAGTCTCGTGGAATTCTCGAGGCGCTACAAAAGTCTATTCCAAGTAACTGTGAATTGAGAGTAAATAGTCGAGTTATCGACGTGGAACACGAAGAAGAGTATGTGGTTTCTTTAAGTGATGGGACAACCTTCTCAAGTGAGACACTTGTTCTTGCAACTGGTGGTCTTTCTTTTCCTGGGCTTGGAGCAACGGATATCGGTTATCGTGTGGCCAAGAAATTTGGTCATAAATTAATCGAGACGACACCTGCACTTGTTCCGTTTACGCTAGATAAGGTTAATGCGAACCTGGCAGGTATTGCAATTGAGTCGGAAGTAAAAGTAGGGAATAAGAAATTTCTAGAAAATATTCTATGGACTCACAAGGGACTAAGTGGCCCATCGATCCTAAAAGCATCGTTATATTGGAATAAGAAAGATGAAGTGAAGATTAATTTTCTTCCTAAATCTGATCTTTATGAAATCTTAAAAGAACATAAGAAAAAGAATCTAGTGAATGCTTTAAAGGGACATCTACCAACACGCTTTGTAGAGCTTTGGCTTGCTCAACATGAGCTTCCTTTAAATAGAAATTGTGCTGAATTGTCTGGGGCGCAAAAAGAAAAACTTATCGAAGTTATGCACCATTGGACTTTTGTACCAAGTGGAACTGAAGGTTACCGCAAGGCCGAAGTTACGAGAGGTGGTGTCGATACAAATCAAGTAAGCTCTAAATCAATGGAGAGTCGATTGCAAAAGAATCTTTACTTTGTAGGTGAAGTTCTTGATGTTACAGGACTTCTAGGAGGATATAACTTCCAATGGGCCTGGTCCTCTGGCTATGTAGCTGCAAAATATGTATAATTTCTCTATGAGAAATAAGAGAAAAGAAAAAGCAGTCGTATTTACTGGTGGTGGAAGTGGTGGACACGTTGTTCCTGCCCTTACTTTAATTGAAAAATTAAAGCAGGATGGAGTAAGGATTTACTATATCGGCTCATATACGGGAATTGAGTCTAAGCTCACTCAGGATAAGGTTAATCGCTATATTGGTGTTTCAACCGGTAAGCTTAGAAGATACTTAGACTGGCAAAATGTGACAGATATTTTTCGCTTAATGATTGGGCTAGTCCAATGCTTTTACTATCTTGCCCATATTCGAATGAGAGCAAATACAATTGTATCAATGGGGGGCTTTGTTAGTGTTCCTACTGTTATTGCAGGAAAACTCCTCGGTTATAAAATTATTGTTCATGAACAGACTTCTCGTGTAGGACTTGCAAATAAGATTGCTTCACTTTTTGCTCACCGTGTATTTGTAAGTTTTAGAGATTCATTAAAATACTTTCCTCAAAAGATAGTTCGTTACTCTGGTTACCCGGTACGAGATGAGTTTAAAACAACTCAGTTAAAAACTCGTACTTTCAAAGGTATTGAATTAAAAGACTCCGAAGCACCTATTTTCTTTATCACTGGTGGGGGAAATGGCTCAAAACTTTTAAATGATAAAATTAAAGAGAACTTGGATTCGCTAACGAAGCAATTTGTTGTTATCCACCAAGTGGGGAGCCAGTATATTGATGAATATAGCTCTCTTGAAAGCAGTCGTTACTATCCAGTTGCTTTCCTTGGTGATGAAATGCCAGATCTAATGAAGGCCGCAAAGTATATTATCTCTCGCTCTGGTGCGGGAACGGTGGCGGAGTTAATTGCAATTGGAAAACCAAGTCTTTATATTCCCCTGAAGATCGCTCAAAAAAATGAACAGTATCATAATGCAATGGAAGCAAATCGTCTTTTGGGATCGGTTGTTATTACTGAAGATGAATTTGGGAATTGTGATTTACTTGAAGAAATTAAAAAGATCCCATCACATGCTACCCCTCAAGATAGGGAGCATGCGAGTGAGATTATATTAAAAGAAATTCTACAGTCTTAGTAGGACACCACGAGACTTAATCGTCTTGATGTAGTTTGAGAAAGGCTTAATCTTTCTTCTTAGATTTGATAGGTGAGTATCAATATTTTGTGAGTTCACATCACTGTCGGCCCAAACTACTTGAGAGATATGATCTCTTGAAAAGATTTTGTTAGGGTTTGAAGCTAATAGCGTGATGATCTTATACTCAGTTGTCGTAAGCTTAATCTCTTTACCTTCAAGAGTGACATTTTGCTGATCAAGGTTGATTGAAAAATTATGATCTTCAAAATTAATCTCATTCTTCTTTTTACGACGGTGCTTACTCTTCTTAGCTTCAACTTTATTCTTAATACGAGCAACTAGTTCATTGATAGTAACTGGCTTAACAATAAAGTCTTGTGCACCAATCTCAAGCCCTTTTACACAAGCTTCTTCAGAAGGGTCTCCCGTTAAGAAGATAACAGGTGTACGAGGAGCTAGTTCTCTGGCCTTGCTGAATAGTTCGAAACCATTCACTTCAGGCATGTGAAGATCCAGTACCATGATGTCTGTTTTATTAGTGTTTAAGAAACTTAGTAACTCTAGAGGGTTCTGAATTAACTCCAAATCAAAATCATCCTCAAGAAGATCTTGATAGTTTTCTAAGTTATCGCTGTCGTCGTCAACGATTGTTACGTGTGGCTTATGTGCCTTTAAAGATTTTGACATGATTCAACTTCTCGTTCTTTAGTTTTGAACTATAACGTATTGATTTTAAAGGTTGGTTCATATGGTCGTCAATAAGATAAATATATGTTCACCGCGTCTTTGGGGAATAATTTATAGAATTTCTTTAATTATAGGTACTTAAGGAGCTGTAATCTTGATAAAAAAAAGCCCCTAGTTTCTCTCTAGGGGCCTATATTCGTAGCTTTAAAAATTTTTAATGCCGACAATTTTGCCTAATCTTTACTCTTTTTTTCTTTTCTAACTACTGAACGTTTATTAGCAGCAAGCTCTTTCTTTCTGATACGGATATTTTGTGGAGTTACTTCAACCCACTCATCGTTATCAATCCAGTCTAGTGCCCACTCAAGAGTTCTTGGTCTTACTGGTGGAAGGATGATATTTTCATCTTTACCAGCAGTACGAACTGAAGTCAGCTGCTTACCACGACAGATATTTACGTTGGCATCGTTCTCTTTCTTACTTTCACCGATAACCATACCTTCATAAACCATATCACCTGGTTCAACAAAGAATTCACCGTTGTTAAGAAGGTTAAAGACAGCGTACCCTGTAACTTTACCAGCTCTATCCGAGATAATAGCACCGTTTTGACGAGCAAGCATATCTCCTGCGTATGGACGGTAACCTAAGAATTCAGTTGAAAGGATCCCTTCACCACGAGTATCAGTCATGAAAGCACCACGGTAACCAATTAGACCACGTGATGGAATTTCAAATTCAATTCTTGTACGGCCTTCACCAATTGGCATCATTGAAGACATGATCCCTTTTCTGATTGAAAGCTTCTCTGTTACAACTCCTGTGAAATCATCAGGAACATCAAGAACTGCTAGCTCATATGGCTCTTGTCTCTGGCCGTCGATTTCTTGGAAAAGAACTTCTGGTCTTGAAACCATTAGCTCAAAACCTTTACGTCTTAGCTCTTCGAATACGATAGCGATTTGAAGCTCACCACGGCCCTTAAGCTTATATACTTTTGCATCATCAGTTGCTTCATACTTAAGAGCAACGTTTAGACGACAAGCATCTTGTAAGAATTCTTCAAGCTTTCTTGAAGTTAGGTATTCACCTTCTTGACCACTCATTGGAGATGTTGAAACCGATACGTTAACTGCAACAGTTGGCGGTTCAACTTCAATTCTTTCTAGTGGGTTTTGAGCTGTCGTTGGAGTGATTGTATCTCCAATATGAACTTCTTCAATACCTGCACAGATTACGATCTCACCAGCGTGAGCTTCGTTAACTTCAACAGTTTGAAGACCTGAGTAAGTTTGAATATTTGAAACTTTAAAGTTTTTAGTTTTACCATCACCGATACAAGTGAATTGTTGATTTTTAACAATTGTACCTTTGTGGATACGACCTACAAACTGTTGTCCTAGGAATTTTGAGTATGTAAGGTTCGATACTAGAAGTTGTAGTGGAGATTCAATATCTCTTTCTGGCTCTGGGAAGTAGTCAGATACCATAAAGTCTAGAACTGGAATCATGTCTTCTCTAACTACACCTGGCTCCATTGCGGCCCAACCATTCTTAGCTGAAGCATAGATGAAAGGGATATCAATATCGAAATCTTCAACTTCAAGTTCAGTCGCAATTTCAAGAAGTAGGTCTTCACATTCACCTTTAACTTCGTCAATTCTTTGGTCTGGACGGTCAACCTTATTGATAATAACGGCAACCTTAAGTCCACGTGAAAGTGCCTTTCTAAGTACAAAACGAGTTTGTGGAAGAGGACCTTCTGAAGCGTCTACTAGAAGTAGTACACCATCGACCATCATTAGAGATCTTTCTACTTCTCCACCAAAGTCCGCGTGGCCTGGAGTATCAAGTAGGTTGATCTTTGTGTCTTTGTAAAAGAAAGAACAGTTTTTAGCTGTAATTGTAATCCCGCGTTCTTTTTCGATCTCGCCAGAGTCCATTACTCTCTCTTCAACTTCAGCGCGTTCGTCAAAAGTGTTTGATTGCTTTAGGATTTCATCAACCATGGTTGTTTTACCGTGGTCAACGTGCGCAACTACTGCGATGTTTTTTAATTTCTCGAATTGACTCATTGTGCCCCTTTCTTGTCTGTCTTATCTGCTTTCTATTAATGAATTTATTTGCTACACAATATATATGATTCAGCTTGTAAATGTAACTAAATCTTTTGGTGGCCGAACGCTTTTTGAAGAAGTGACGTTCTCCCTCAATACGGGTGAAAGAATAGGCCTAGTCGGACGTAACGGAACTGGTAAATCGACTTTGTTTAAGGTTATTACTGGTGTCGAGTCCCATGATAGTGGTGAGGTGAAGATACCAAAATCTTATAAAATCGGTACGTTAGATCAACATATCCACTTCACACATGAGACTGTACTTGCTGAATGCATGTCGGCCCTTGGGCCTGAATTTGAATATGAGACTTATCGTGCGGAAAAACTCTTAACTGGACTAGGCTTTTCTGATGAAGATTTTTTAAAAAGCCCCCAAAGTTTTTCTGGTGGATATCAGATTCGAATTAATCTCGTCAAAACTCTTTTGACTGAGCCGAACTGCCTATTATTAGATGAGCCAACAAATTATCTTGATATTGTCTCACTTCAATGGCTTCGTTCATTTTTAAGAACATTTCAAGGTGAAGTCATTATCATTACTCACGACCGCTCCTTTATGGACTCAGTGACAACTCATACTATGGGTGTTCACCGTGGAAAGCTTAGAAAAATAAAAGGGCCGACAAAGAAGTACTACGAGCAACTTGAGCAAGATGAAATTATCTATGAACAAACTCGTGTGAATCAAGAAAAGAAAATAAAGCACATGATGGACTACGTGGATAAGTACCGTGTAAGTGCCAGGGGTGCATCGCAAGCTCAGTCACGTCTTAAGGCGATTGAGAAAATGCAGGATATGAAGCAACTTGAAAAGATTGCTGACTTAGACTTCTCATTCAATCATATTCCTTGTCCTGGGAAACAAATTATGAAAGTTCATGACCTAAGCTTTGGCTATGGTGATGAAGACTTATTTTCAGGAGTTAGTTTTGAAGTCGACCGCGAAGATCGAATTGGGATTATTGGAAAAAACGGAAAGGGGAAGTCGACTCTTCTCAATGTTCTCTCCCATGAACTTAAGCAAGGGACTGGAGAGATTTGGGAACACCCAAGTCTTGCTCTTGGTCACTTTGGCCAGACTAATGTGAAACGCCTTCATGCGGAAAATACAATTGCTCAAGAGATTCAAGAAGTTAATACAGAACTTCCTATTACAAGAGTAAAGGCCATTGCTGGGACAATGCTCTTTACTGGTGAAGATTCTGATAAGAGAATCTCTGTGCTGTCAGGTGGTGAGAAAGCAAGAGTTATGCTTGGAAAGATTCTGGCAAAAAAAACGAACCTACTTTTCCTAGATGAGCCGACAAACCACTTAGATATGGAGAGCATTGAGTCTCTTGGTGAGGCCATAAACGAATACGAAGGGGCATGCCTCATTGTTACCCACAATGAAGACCTTCTAAGGTCTTGTGTTAATAAGCTTGTGATCTTTAGAAAAGATGGCGCTGAGTTTTTTGAAGGAACTTATGATGAATTCCTTGAAAAGATTGGCTGGGAAGAAGATGTTAAACCAGCAAAAGAAAAGCCTGCGCCTGTAAAAGTGGAACCAGCTAAGAAAGAAGAGCCTAAAGTATCTGGAAATAAATACAAAGAGGAAGAGGTTATGGCCCAGATTGAAACTTTAGAAAAGTATCAATCTGTTCTTGAAGAAAAAATTCAGAATGCTTCAGCGGCCGGTGACACCGATGCAATAACTAGCGCAGGCCATGAGCTTGAACTAGTTAATGCAAAAATTGATGAATTATTAGAGTTACTATAATTACTGTTCTTGTACAGATGTTGAATTTGATGAGTCAGGTGTTCCTGTTCGAATGGCCTTATCTGCTTTGGCATTAGCACATTGTGTGGCATCGTTTTCATCACAAGGGCAGTAGGCCAGAAGTTTTGACTTGATATCAAATTTCTTCTGTTTTTCAGAGTGTGCTTCACAAATTAGCTTCTTAAGACATACTCCCTTATTCGAACAATTAGCATTCTTTCCTTCAAATAATTTTTCATCCGAGTCAAAGTTACAATTGTAATAGATTAAATCGTCAGGAAGAAGTTCTTCTTCTTGTTCAATCTCTTCTTGAATAGGAACAAATTTTTCTTCGTCTCCACCATCTGCTTCACGTGGAATTGATTCCGGAATTGCCACTGGTTCTTTTTCTTTGACCTGTGGAGGTGTCGGTTCCTCAACTGGTTCTTGAACAACTGGAACCTCTGGTGTTTCTGGCTTTTCAAAAATCGTTGCAAGTCTCTCTTTTAGAGCGTTACAGCTGAAGGCCTTCTTAGGTGTACTCTTTGATTCACAAAAACAATTCACATTATCAATGATCTTTTCAAATGTTTCTTTGTTATTGTTGTAGCGTTCCTTTAGAGATTCTTTAAAGTTAGGAACTTTTGCAGAAGCCTCAAGACATTGCGCTGTCGCATGAGCATAAGAAGGTGAGACCTTGATACAAATACCAGCTTCACTATTTCTCTTTGAGTTTCTTGTCGCAACAAATTGTACTGGGTCTAGACTAGAGTCGTAGGCTCCGAATATTTTTGGGTTACAACGGAATAGGTTTTTTCCACCACAGCTATAGTTATTAGTATAAACTTCTGAGTCGACACTCTTAACTTTATCAAGTCCCGAAACCTTCCAAGGTGCTTGGCAATAACTCCCTTTTCTTGTGGATGCCCATCCTCCAAAGTAACACATATTATTGCAATCTTGTCCTTCGGCACAGGCCGTAGGAATTAGCATATCCATGACAAAGTTAAATGAATACCTGCCACCATTTGTACTTTCAACTTTATAAAGTCCATTACGTGATACTTCGGCAAGAGTTTTCAGATAAGCTTCGATAATATCTGAAGTATATTCACTTTGTGGAAGCATCGTTAAAGCTTTCTGATAAATATAATTATCTGAAACTGCAACATCTGTTGTTGAAATAGGGTAGGTTACTTGAATCCCTATTTTTGGGTTCTTTAAAAATGGTTTAACCTTAATATATTTCTTCGACTTCGTTTGAATTAAGTAGTGTTCTTTCGTAACATTAATTAATTTTCCCGTATTATATACAGTCGGAACCGTAAATGCGTACGTATTAAAAATTGAAGTAATTGAAAATAGAACAGAAATTAAAAACTTCATCTTATACCTCCGTTCCTAGTTCAATAACACTACACTTGTTCTCAATCGTTGAATTAAGAATTGTTTTTACGTGACATGGATTTTCGTCAACAGTCTCCTCATCATTGAACTCACAAGTAATTTGGTAAGTTTGATTCTTACACTTGTAGGTTTGAGCACACACTCGAGACTTTGAGTTATCATCGATACATTGCTTTGGATCTTCTTGTGAGAAAGAGATCAGTTCAAAACTTGCAAAATCAATTTGTTCACTTTGATTTGTACAGATCTCATCACGACACTTTCCGTATAGCTTCGCGGTTGGTGTGAAGCCATCTTTAGGGTCGTACTTATAACTTTGATCGATTGGATAACAATTACTTCGTCCAACTTTTTCAAGTTCTTCCTCAGAAAGCTCTAATCTCTTTGGTCGACAATTATTCTCTTTTGCTAAGATATTCTTTGTTCTCTCGTAACAGAAGTAATACCTTCTCTCAATTTCTGGAGTTTGTTCCTCAACTGGCTCTGGCCTAGTGGCCGAAGTTGTTTTTACTTCAAGGTCACTACGATCCTTTGGATTTAGTTGGGCGACCTTTACAATATTGCGAACACTTTCATTTTGAATACAACGAATAGTCATCTCTCCATTTGAGACGATTCTAAGAGTCGTTTGTGAATTATCATAGCAGTAATTACTTTCTTTATTCACTTCCTCTTCTTTGACCTCTCGGTAGAGCTTTCTTACTTCCTCTCTATCGCGATATACATCGAGTTTTGCACGAACATTACTAAGAATATCGCGGGTACTTGTCGATGTATCTCCATTGGCAATCTTATCTAATAATGCCTTTTCCTCTTGTAAAAGAGGCTCGGCCTTTTCCATAATAACTTCTGTAAGTCTTGCTTTTAAATGTGCTGCAAATGCAGTTTTGTAGGCATCTGACTCTAGAATATTAATCTTTGAACCATGAACACTTGCTTCATAGAACTCATGCCCTTCAATGATTTGATCCACAACCTTGTCGTCATTTGCAAACAAAGGTGTTGAGAAGAGTAGTGGAGCTATGAGTCCACATAGTTTTAAAATCTTTTTCTTTGAATAAATCATTACGATAATTCCCTTTCTCTCATTACTTTATTCTTATCGGAGAGATGGGTGAAATACTTGAGTAAATGTGTTCTTTTCTAAGTGTTTAAAATCTCTATTGGTTGTGAGATTTCACTTTGTTGTCTTTATGGTTTCGTTGGCCTTTGTGCTCGCCACCTTTTTGATTAGCTTGCGACTGGTTAATGACACGATCGCGTGATTCTAGAGTAACTTTCGTTGCACTAAACCAAGGATCTTCAATTTTAATTTGATCTTCATTACCATCTAAGATTGTGATCACTGGTACGATATCGTAAGAGTCTTTCTTTTCTTGTTTCACAGAAAGCCTAATCGTTTGTGGCCCTTTGCCTTTTCGTGCACTTGAGTCCCCAAGTTCAACGATGTACTTGCTTTCTTTTCTTAGGGTCTTGTATTTTTTGCGTGGGCAACCGCCAAGCTTATAAGAAGTAATGACATCAGCAGCACAGCCATCGCTTATATAGTACATAAGATCGTACTCAACGACGATTCGATCAGGTGAGTCGGCATCAATAGTAATTTCTTTCTTAGGAAAGAAGCTTTTGCTAAGCTTAATCTTCATTTCTGAAGCCTGAATTACTATTGCAAAAATAGTCATTAATGAAATTTTAAAGATATAACTGAGCTTCATATTACCACCTAAGAATAGTTTCCTAGGTACTCATCGGAAATTATTTTAAATTATTAAATTTTAGTGGAACCGAGTTTGCCATATCTCTAACAAAGACTTCATCTAGCTCTCGATTAAGCTCCTTGTCTAAACAAAGTAGGGTGTTTTCGTATGAATGATCGGTAGCATTGTGTTGGAAATTGTAACTACCAATACTTGATAAGATTCTATCAAAATAAAAAACTTTTGAGTGAAGAAAGCTAATGTGTAGCCAAACACGCGTATTATCAAATCCTGAATAGTCTTTGATTAAGTTTGCAAAATGGGCCTCTCCAAAGTGGTCGTTCCACTTCTTTATGCTCTTAAGTTTTTTCTCTATTTTCTTACGAAGCAATTTATCGCTAATGCCTTCAGTTAAAATGAGATCCTTAATCTCTTCATTTTTTATATCGATTATTTCATTACCTGTCATATCTGTGCCTGTTGTAATGAAATCTAGTGAGATACCTCTTTCTTGGAGACCTTTTAACTTGTAATGAAGTTTGTTGAACATTTTAAAAGTATCAAATTTCTCAATGAGTGGTGCATCTTTAAAAACCGAGTTGTAATAAGTGTCAGAGCGAATCGGATCCATAATACCCAGGTAATTTTGAATATGGTTAAGGGCCAATAGGTAGGCGTCTCCAATATTATTTTGATACTCATAAGGGGATTGCTGAATAAAGCGACAAACACCATTCATGCGCTCTTCTTTATTATTTAATACCTTGTGGTATTGGGCCTGACCCCTTAACTCGTTCTTTGTTTCCCATTCTTGTCTTGCTTTGTAAAAGTTAAGCTCTTTATCTAGGTTTGCAATATGCTGCCCCGTACGTCTGATAATACTTCCTCTATTTCCTCTTATGATACGAGTATTCTTCTTTTTAAAATATTGCCAGTCTTTTAAGAAACCGATGGCAATATCAGTAACAAGTGGACCTTGGATAATGACATCAATATCCTTATTCTTAAAATCTGTATCTTGCGATAAATTGTCTGCATTTAATTGATTTTGACCACCGATAATTGCAGTCTTTCCGTCGACAACAAGCTTCTTATGGTGATAAACGGTACGTCCTTCATATTTCCAGAAGTCATTTGCTCTTATAAATTGTACACCCTTCTTTTTTAGTTTCTTAGGACATTCATTATGACCTAGGGCCTTAGACATCATCTTATCGTCCATTACATATACTTTGACACCTCTTTGGTGAGCATTTATTAGCTCATCTACAAGTACCTTTACCGATTTGTCACAAACAAAGCTAAGCGAAGACATTAGGATTTCTGATTTTGCTCCTCGAATTAATTTCAATTTTTTTTGATAAGAATGATGATTCTCTAGAACTCTTATATTATTTCCAAAACTCAGTTGAGATTTGGATACTTCATCCATTCTGACTTGAAAGTCTGTTGAGAAATAAGGATGCTCGATTGTTTTAAAATCAATTTTTTCAAAGTCTTTAGAAAATAGAGAAAGATCATTAATCTTTTCTCTAATAGGTGAGTGGTTTAAAAAGCCCCACTCTTTTAGTGGATATTCATCCATAAGGTGGTGTCTGGCTTCAATAGAAAAGTTAAATTGAGAGTAGTAGTTAATCTTGGCCTCATTAAAGGTCGTCCCTCTGTATTCATTAGTATAGGCCTTAAAATCTGTTCGGTAGTCATCTTGTAAAAGGTGCCAAGTTAACTCGTACCACCTAGTATTCTCAAGCCTGCCATATTCATCTTTTTTATAGCTGTATGTTGCTCTGTCCTCGTTTGCCTGATCAATAACATAGTCTCGATCTAAAAATGGAATCTGAAGCGCAAGGGCGTTCGTGGCCATGATGAATATGAGAATTGATTTTACATACATGCTCATATTCTAGAGCGAATTAAGGAAATAATATTGAATTTTGAAATAACTACTAGGCCGTTTAAAAAGAAAACAGATGTAATTTAAAGTAGTTGTGGGCTTTCTGTGTACTTCTTTATCCCAGCAATGATCTTGCTCGCATAAACTCCATCAATAATTCGATGATCCAGAGTCGCTCCAACTGTTAGAGTTGGCCTTGCAAGAATTTCACCATTTTCAACGATGGCCTCTTCCTTGACCTTAAATAGACTTAAGACAATTGGAACATGAGAGATTGTTGGAATTGGTGCAAAAGCAAATTCAGCTCCAAAATTTCCTACACTGGTAATCATACATGAACCAAATGGGTCACGTTTAACACTAAAGAGCCCCGTGTAGAAATTGAGTCGGTACATAGCTATATCAAGGAGTGCAAGGGCCGGTCTGGCAAGAAAGTTTGGAATAAGGGCAACAACCTTTTTTACTTTCTTAAAAGACTTGTCCTTATCATTTCTTATGCTCTTTGCACTATCCATGAGTTCTTTTTTTATTTCAAAAACACTCTTCTTATCGGCATCTCTGATAACTGTTCCTGAAAGGTCTCGGCCGCTATGATCTACTGAAACTTGTAAGAAGATATCGACGCTTTCTCTTTGATAAAGATGAGCACCACGAATCATTCGATTGATTTGAGGATTCTCGTGAAAGACTTGTGCAATAATCTTTGTGAAAAGGTGAGTCGGTGTAACCCCTTTCTCTTTTGTATATTCTTGAAAATTTGTCGCATCAAATTTCAAGAGTCCATATGTTGAAGGATCAACAGGCATTTTCCATGTATTCATGGAAACTTTACGCCAAGAAGAAAGATGTTTTACCTTTTTAAGTTTAATATGTCTCATAAGCGAGAGTTCGCCTTTTGATCACCGATATACTTAAAACGAGGTGTTTCGACACCATCGATAACAACTGTCTCAAGAAACATCTCAAGAGGGCGTACCCAAAGCTTTCCAAGCTCATTTTCATAAAGGCATTCGTAGTAAACTAACTCTTCTAAAGTTTCAGAGTGTCGTACGATATCATGAACGATGTAATTCATGCCTTTGTAGTGTTGATATAGTCCACCTTTAACGATCTTACTCATTAGTCTCTCCTTACTTTACGATAAAATTTGATTGCTGCCATAAGAATAACTCCTAAAGCAATTATTCCACCAACTCCGTAAAGGATTCCTTCTAAGCTTTTAATGACTGCAAGAAAAACAATGGCAAAAAGAAAGAGAGTGGCAACTTCATTCCACACTCGTAAGAATTTTGCAGAGTGAGGAAATGTGTCGTTTTGAAGTGCCTTAAAAATCTTATGACACATAAATTGATACACTAACAATAGAAGAACTAAAGTTAACTTAAGGTGAAGCCAGTAGTGACCTTTCATTGGCCAATAAGTCGTATAAACTAAAGAGGCCCCGAAGATTACTGTGGCAATACACGCAGGCCAGGTAATTCCATACCACAGCCTGCGAGACATAATTTTAAATTGAGCACTTAAAATAGCTCGTTCACTATCACTCTTGTCTTGGGCCTCTGTATGGTAAATAAAGAGACGGACAATATAGAAAAGTCCAGCAAACCAACAAACGATACTAATTAAATGTAATGCTTTTAAATACTCGTAACTCATTACTTTCCAAATGTTGGAGCACCAGTGATATTTTCTTCATAGAAATTACCGAATGTGCTCATTTGCTTGTGAAAGCTAACTGCAAGTTCTTGTGCCTTAGCTGTGTAAGCATCTTGATCTTCCCACGATTTTTGTGGATTTAAAATTGTGCTTGGAATTTCTCCCACAACTTTAGGGATATTTAGACCAAAGATTGGATCTTGTTCAGTTTCAACATTCTGAAGATTATTTGCTTGAATGTTGCGAATGATTTGTCTTGTAATATTTAGAGGGAAGCGCTGACCTGTTCCGTAAGCACCACCAGTCCAACCAGTGTTTACCATCCAAACGTTAAATCCTAACTTGTCGATATATTCACCAAGAAGTTTCGCATACTCGCTTGGGTGGCGAAGCATGAAAGGCGCTCCAAAGCATGAAGAGAAGGTCGCAGTTGGCTCTTTTACTCCAATTTCAGTTCCAGCAAGTTTTGCTGTGTAACCTAGGACAAAGTAGAACATTGCTTGTTCTTTTGTCAGTTTTGCAACTGGAGGAAGAACTCCAAAGGCATCAGCTGATAAGAAGAAAACATGCTTTGGAATATCTCCACGTGATGTCTTTTCTAGCTCATCAATGAACTCTAGAGGGTATGAAGCACGGCCATTTTCAGATAGTGACTTATCATAAAAATCAACACGTCCTGAGCTCTCATCAAGAACAACGTTCTCTAATAGTGCTCCAAAACGATTTGATGCTGCATAGATTTCAGGCTCACCTTCTTTAGAAAGTTTATATGTCTTAGCGTAACATCCACCTTCAAAGTTGAAAGTTCCCGCTTCACTGATTCCGTGCTCATCGTCACCAATTAGAAATGTTCCCGTATCAGTTGATAGTGTTGTCTTACCGGTTCCTGAAAGACCAAAGAAGATTGAAACTTCACCGTTATCTAGGCGAGATGCTCCAGAGTGCGTTGGCATAATATTCGACTCAGGTAAAAGATAGTTCATTGCTGCAAACATACTCTTTTTGATTTCACCCGCATAAAGTGTACCTGCAATAATAGTGATCTTAGACTTAAGACAAGTAACGACTGCTGTCTCTGATCTTAGGTCAAACTCCGCCGGATCAAGTAAAAGCTCTGGCGCGTGAAGGATTGTGAAGTCATTTTCGTTAAAGTCTCTTACTTTCTCACGGAAAAGGTGAGTTGAGAAAAGTGCGTGATTTGGGTTTGTTGTCACAAGCCTTGCTCCAAGGTTGTGTACTTCATCAGCTCCTACACTTCTTTCTGTAATGAATAGATCACGATCTTTATTTAGATAATTTGTTACATGTGACTTAAGCTTAGCAAAAGTTTCTGGTGTCATTGATTTAAAGTTATTTTCCCACCAGATCGTATTTTCAGTTGTTTCATCGCGGACGATATAACGGTCATTGGCACTGCGCCCCGTATGTTTTCCTGTCTCAACAACTAGGGCACCATCTTTCGTTAGTTTTCCAATGCCACGAGCTACTGTTTCTTGGATTAAGAAACTTCTTGCAGAGTTTACAAATATCTTATTATTTGGTCGCTCCATGTTAATTCCCATGTCTGTATAAAATTGCGTCATACATCATCTCCGGTTCGATTTTACAGTCCATAATTGTTCTTGTTCTTAGTTCTTTTTATGCCTCTAAATATATGCTTTTTAAACTGTATTGATAACCATTTTTATTCTAATTCAGCTCATATTTTTTAACGCTAGAAGTAGTCGGAACAGCGATTTTATAGTATATTTTGGAGACTTATACACAATAGATATGATGCACTTAGTTGTGCTTTGAATTATAAGGAAGAAAATATGCAGCCATTATCATCTCGCGAGATCAGAGAGAGATTCCTAGATTACTTTGAAAAGATGGATCACTTAAAAATTAGTGCATCTTCAATCGTTCCTCAAAACGATCCGACGCTACTTTTTATCAACTCTGGGATGGCCCCATTAAAGAATTACTTTCTTGGGAAGGAGACTCCTCCGTCTCCAAGGTTAGCAAACTACCAACCGTGTATTCGTACAAAAGATATTGATGATGTTGGTGATCGCCACCACTTAACAATTTTTGAAATGCTTGGTTCTTGGTCAATTGGTGACTATTACAAGGAAAGAGCATGTAAGCTTGCTTATGACCTACTTGTTCACGAGTTAAACTTTGATCCAAAAAGACTTTATTTTACAGTTTATGGTGGAAATGAAGACTTAGGTATCAAGCCAGATACTGAATCAATTGAAGCATGGAAGAAGTGTGGTGTTCCTGAAGATCATATCGTTGTTCTAGGTGAAGATAACTTCTGGGGGCCAGCTGGAGATCATGGGCCATGTGGGCCATGTACTGAAGTATTCTATGATACTGGAGCAGAGTATGGGCCAGAGTATAAACCAGGTGGACACTTTGATGATGTAAGTCGCTACATTGAAATCTGGAATGCTGGTGTTTTCATGGAACTTAATAAGAAGAAGGATGCAACATTTGAACCGCTTCCACTTAAGTCTGTTGATACTGGTTCTGGTCTTGAAAGACTTGCAATGGTGATGAATGGTTGTGACTCTGTTTATGAAACAGATCTACTGGCACCACTGATGAAACTTTCAAAAGAACTTCTAGGAAAAAATACTGATGTGCAAACAGAGCGTATGATCTCTGATCACATGCGTGCAAGTATTATGATTCTTGCCGAAGGTGTAATGCCAGGAAATGAAGGGCAAGGGTATATTCCTCGTCGTCTAATTCGTAAGTGTGTTGCTGCATGTATTTCAAGAGGTGTTAAGCCAAACTTTAAAAATCATATTCAAAAAACTATTGAAATGCTTGGAGATTTTTACCCTCAACTTAAGTCTGCACGTGAAGCAATTATCTACAATATGGAACAAGAGATTAATGAATTTGTTCCAATCGTTGAAAATGGACTTAAGAAGATTGAAGAAGAACTATCTTCAAATTCAAAATCAAAAGAATTATTCCCAGGGCATGTAGCCTTTGAACTTGTAACAACTCATGGGCTTCCTTTGGAAGTAATTAAAGCTGAGCTTGCTTCTAAGAATATTGAATTTGCAGAAATTGAATATAACGAGTGTTATGAAGCTCACAGAAAAGCTTCTCGTGTAATCTCTCGTAAGAGCTCTGTTGGTGCTGACCAAGAAAGAATTGAACTTGAGTTTATTGAAGTTGCCGATACTGAGTTTACTGGTTACGACTCACTAGAAACAGATAGTGAAATTCTAAAGATCTACCGTACAGAAGATGAAGTTTACTTTGCAACAAAAGAGACTCCATTCTACGGAGAGTCAGGTGGACAGGCCGGTGATATTGGAACGGCCAGAACTTCAACTGGTGAGCTTCAGATTATCGATACAATGAAAGTGAAGAATACACATGTTCATATCGCTAAGATTATTTCTGGTGAAATTGAGACAGGTGAGAAAATAGAATTAATCGTTGACGGTGAAAATAGAAAGGCATCGATGAGAAACCACTCGGCAACACACTTACTACATGCAGCTCTTCACGAAGTTATTGGCAAGCATGCAATCCAAAAAGGTTCAATGGTTACGGCGGAGCGCTTACGTTTTGACTTCCAAAACCCACAAGCTGTATCTGCGGATGAACTTGCCAAAGTTGAAGCACTTGTTAATAAGTGGATTATGCAAAACGACTCACGTACGACTAAGCTTTGCTCATATGAAGAAGCAATTGATAGTGGAGCAATGGCACTATTTGGTGAAAAGTATGATAGTGACGTTCGTGTTATCGCTTTTGGAAAAGATAGTGTTGAGCTTTGTGGAGGAACTCACGTTGGCCGCACTGGAGATATTGGACTATTCGTTATTACAACAGAGACATCTGTTGCAAAAGGAATTCGTCGTATTGAGGCCGTAACAGGAACGGCCGCAGTAAGAGTTATGCAAGAAAGGTCGGCGCTTTTAAATGCTGCTGCAAAAGAGCTAAGTACAAAGCCTTCAGATGTTCCAGCGCGTATTAAAGATCTTCGCTCAGAGATGAAGAAGAAGATTAAAGAGGCGAGTGAGAAGGCCGCAAAAGGTGGCTCAACTAACTTCACAAAAGAAGTTAAGCGCGACTATGAAGGCTTTAAAATGCTAGCTGCAACACTTGAAGCAGATGCTAAGGCCGTAAAAGAATTAGGTGATAACTTAATTAATAAGGGCGAGGTACAAATTGTGTGTCTCCTTTCTAAAGACGATAAAGGAATGAAGTCATTTGTATGGTCTAACTCAGACGTTAAGGCCGGTGACCTCCTTAAAAAGATCCTCGAGCCAGTATCTGGCCGTGGTGGTGGACGCCCTAACTTTGCTCAAGGTGGAGCTCCTGATGTAAACTCAGGTTCTCAAGTGCTTGAATTTATTGAGAAAATGTAATCCTTCTTATAATAGACACAGGTTCAAAGAGCCTGTGTCTAATTTCCTAACATCCCTATACTTAATTTCACTCCATAGTCATTAGCAACAAATTCTGGTGTATAAAGAATCTGTCTTAAATTTATGGAGTGTAGACGTGATTAAAACTAATTTACCAACAGATGCTCTTTCTCGTGAGCTTCGTCGTTTAACAATGCAACTTGATATTATTGAGAATCATCTAGATGCTGCTGAAATCGAAGAGAAAAGAGAGCTTGTTGAAAAGTCCATTATTCTTAAGATGAGTGATATGACCTCATCAAATATAAACTACCTTGGTAAACTTAAGGGAGTTAGAAAAACAACTTTAAAGAAACGCTTCGTTCAGGCCGAAATTAACTTACTAGGTAAGGGAATTGGCCGTTTTCCTCAAAAGAATGAATTACGCCTAAAAGTGATCAAAGATCGTTTTGATGGTGTTGTTCACCGATTCAATAATATTTCTGCATAACCTGTTCATAATTAAGTATTTGTTAACTTTGCTCCGAAATAATCTTGAGAGATTTGGAGTAAATTATGAGAGATTATGATCCTAGAGTTTCATTTGCACAGAAGGTGGTTGTGGCCATTCACTACACGCGAGAACAACGCTCGCGTGTAAACGATGTCTTTTACTTTTCTTCACTAAAACACTTAGATAAGGCCTATCTTGACGCCAATATTATACCAGTTGATATTGCTGAGAAAATACGTGAGGTATGGGTTGAGTGCTATAAGAGCATTAGCCAAGAGTCTTTTAGCTTAAATGATAAGGCCAAGGAGCATTTAAGTTTTTGGAGCGAATTACTAATGCTACCAAATGAGAGTATGCATTAATTCTTTGCGACTTGAAATGAGAGAGAGACCCTCGTTCCGATGTTGACGTCTGAACTGACATTAATTTTACCATTTGAAAAGTCTGTGAAGTACTTAACAATAGGAAGTCCGTAACCTGTACCTATTTCACCTTTGGTTCCGAGGCGACTAGTTTTTCTTTCAAAGTGAAAGAGGCCCTCAATGATATCTTTAGGTATCCCTATCCCTTTATCAACGATGTCGATATAGACACGGCCAGCATCATCATAAAGTTTAATGAGAATGTCCTGTCCTTCATAACTAAACTTAATGGCATTTGAAATTAAGTTACTAAGTATATGATCGAAGAAAATTTTCTGTTCGCAAAAGAAGCCACTATTTGTATGAATATCAAAATGGAGTTTAAGGTCTTTATCATTTAAAAGCTTAAAGTGTTGCTCAGAGTAGTCCTTAATTAGTTGCGGATGAATCATACTCTTTTCTGTCAGAAGACTCTCAGAGTCCAGCTGAAAGCTTCTAACGTTTGAAATAATCTCCTGTACCTTCCTAAGGGAGTTATTGATTTGTGTATACGAAGAATCATCAATAACACTCTTTCTAAGTAAGCTTGAAATCTTAAGTTTTAGAATTGTGACAGGATTTGAAAGGTCATGTAAGACAACATGTAGTAGTGTATCGAGCTGCTTATTAGAAAGCGCTAATTTTAGTCGTGAATTCGATTCTAGCCAAACGTAGAAGAAGAAATAAATCGTTGTGAGAATTGAAAATTGGACAATATTAAATTTTAAAAGCGTGTAGTACTGCTTAGAAGTTAGAGGGTAAGAAAGAGAGCTAATGGTATGATCGAGCATAAAAAAAGATGCAAACGTTGAGATCATAACAAGTACACCAAAGAGAAGACCTGAGCGCTTATAAAAGACCCCAAAGAAAATTGGTGTTCCTGTAATCCAGAGGATTCCTGGTGACTTAACTCCTCCAAATGTAAATACAATGATGATCATGATAAAGACTGAAGGAAGAACACAGATGGCCCTGGCCAGTCTATGCTTACCCAAGAAGCATGAAACGACGAAAAGTAAGACCTGACTTGTTGTATACGTGTAAAAGAACTCTTTTGGGATTTTGTGAAAGAGAACCTGTGGGTATGCTACGTAGTAATAACAAACTGTTATCGAAACCATAATCAGAGTGAAAATAATCAGGTAGCGCTGAATAAGGAATTCGCGTTTAAAATTTAATTTCATTTGGGCCACATTAGTTCAAAATGAAATCTTATACTAGCAAAGTGAAATTTATTTATGGTTTTTTTAATGGAAAACTAAGAGTAAATTCCGTGCCTTTTCCAGCACTTGTAGGTGAGTGAACAGATATTTTGGCCCCTGATAACTCAGTGAAGTAGCGAACAATTGGTAGCCCATAACCTGTACCAGTTTCTCCAATTGTACCAAGTCGCGATGTCTTCTTATCAAAATCAAAGATTTCATCGATAATATCCTCAGGTATGCCAACCCCTTCATCGCGAAAACTTAAGATGGCCGCATCATCTTGGGTCTTAAATGTAACTTCAATGACTCCTTCAATATGACTAAACTTAATTGCATTTGAAAGGAGGTTACTTAAGATATGGTCTTTTAGGATAGATGGTGAAAACTTTATGTAAAACCCACCTAAGTCGTTAAAAACTAATTTTAGATGCTTCTTATTCATTTCTTTAAATTGCTCACTTAAATAAGTTCTCACTTCTGAAGAGCTGATTAATTTTCTATCTTCTTGAAGGCCCTCGGAGCTTAATTGAAAGCTTCTAACATTTTGAATAATTTCTTCGATCTTTGTGAAAGCTTTCTTTATCTGTCTTGTTTCTACTTCCTTTATATGAAAACGTCTTTTTAAACTTTCAAGCTTAAGTTTTAGTATTGTTATAGGATTTGAAAGGTCGTGGAGTACGACGTGTAAAAGGGTATCGAGCTGCTCCTTTGAATTTTCAATTTCATCTCGCGTTCTTTGCTCCAGCCAAGTGTAGTAGAGAAAGAAGAGGGTAATAACTATTGAGAAGTGAATAACATTCATTCTCTTCTCGGCCATATATAGCTCGTGTGGAACTTCTACTGTCATCGAAAGTATCTGAGCTTCAAATGTGTAGTAAACAGCGTAGATAGCGAGCATGAGTAAGATACCAATGATCATACCCCTCTTTCTAAAAAATATTGCAAAGAAAATCGGAAAACCTGCTATCCAAAATACTCCCGGTGCATGAATTCCTCCAAAAGAAGTAATTAGAACTAAGGTAATTGCAAAAGATGGAAAGAGACTTGATAGGTTTCTAAGGAGATGTTGCCCTTTATAGTCAAAATAATAGAAGGCCAGATAGAGAGTCGAGATCGGCAGAACAAAATAATGTAAAACAGCATCATTAATATAATCATGATGCCTAAAGGCGTAGCTAACCAGTGAGAGCATTGCCATCACATTAGTAAAGTGAATAAGAATTGTATTGAGACGATCTTTCATAATAATTAAATATTTATATATAAAAGTTTCTCGGCTATGACGAATTTTTATTTAGTTTTGAAGATGTAAAAGTGCAAAGGTTGGCTTTATGACGCTGAGGAGCTTAATATGCAAAATTTTAAAACAAGCGTTAGCGCCAGTTTTTAAATGACGGTAAGTATGGTAAATGACTGGGGTTTTTTAAGTAAGGAATTGGTTGCGGGGGCTGGATTCGAACCAACGACCTTCGGGTTATGAGCCCGACGAGCTACCAACTGCTCCACCCCGCGACAAAGTAAAATCAATATATTATCAGAAAGGTCTTATGTCAAATTAAATTTGTCAGACATAAATTACTAAAATTTCTAGAAGACGCTCCGATATGAACTCTGTATGAGGGATGTTAAAAAATAAAATTTTTGGAGTTTAGAAGATGGAAATGCAAAATCATAGTAAGTTAACGATTGATATCGACACTTCAGAGCTTACGCCTGCACAACTTCGCGCGATTAAAACAATTAATATGCTTATGGCACATATTGTGACGACGGAAGATGAAGCGGATTTTTTTGATGGGACTGCTGAAGTTATGAGAATTTGTGCTTCACTAGTTAAACAGTCAAAATTTTGCCAAGGCAACTCATCGATTCCATATGGTGATCAAGCACTAGAGTTTTCAATTGAGTTATTAACAGAGCTGATGGAATCATCTTCTGTAGTAAAATACGATAATTAAGAGAGTAGATATTTTGTTAGAAAAGGGCCTTAACTGGGCCCTTTTTTTTTGTGCAAAATTTAGCTATAAAAGACTGTGAACTTTAAGAATTAGGCTTGAAATATGAGTGACATAAGTAAAAAGAAAATTTGTCTTACAGGTGTTAAACCAACAGGAATGCCACATTTAGGAAACTATATTGGCGCCATCAAACCAGCAATTGATAATGTTAATAATTCTGAAATGGAAGGCTACTTCTTTATTGCAGACTACCACTCATTAATCACTGTTCATGATGGTGAGACTCTTCGTAACGATATTTACGAAGTTGCTGCAACTTGGTTAGCGGCAGGTCTTGATCCTGAAAAGGCCGTTCTTTATAAGCAAAGTGACGTTCCAGAGATTACAGAACTTAACTGGATTATTTCTTGTTTTGCTTCTAAAGGTTTAATGAATCGTGCTCACGCATACAAGGCTAAGAAAGATAAGAATGCTGAAGAAAATCGCGATGAGGACTTTGGTATTAATATGGGATTATTTTCGTATCCAGTTCTTATGGCCGCAGATATTCTTTTTATGAATACTAATTATGTTCCGGTAGGTGAGGATCAACTTCAGCATATTGAGATTGCTCGTGATATCGCTTCAAGCTTTAATCACAAATATGGTGATCTTCTAACGCTTCCAGAAGCTATTGTTAGCAAGGAAGAAGTGAAGCTACTTCCAGGTCTTGATGGACGTAAAATGAGTAAGTCGTATAATAATCATATTCCTTGTTTTGTTCCTGAGAAGAAACTGAAGAAGATGATTAATAAAATCACGACAGACTCAACTCCTCCTGAAGCTCCAAAGAATCCTGATGATTCTCTTATTTTTGATATCTATAAATTCTTTGCCACAAAAGAAGAGCAAGATGCCTTAGCAAAACGCTATCAAGATGGAATTGGATGGGGTTATGCAAAGCTTGAGCTTTTTGAAATCGTAAATCGTGAGATGAAAGAAGCTCGTGAAAAATACGATGCGCTTATGGCAGATAAATCTCAGATTGATAAGATTCTAGCTGAAGGTGCTGCAAAGGTTCGTCCAATTGCTCAAGAGAACCTAAGACGTATTAAAAAGGCCATTGGCGTTTCTAATTAATTCTATTTAATTCTTATGATAAGGGTGGTCTTGTTTGATCGTCTGAGCACGATATATTTGTTCGATAAGAACAAGTCGTGCAATTTTGTGTGGAAATGTCATTGGTGACAGGGAGAGTTGGTAATCAACTGTCTTTAAGAATTCTTTAGGAAAGCCTGCTGCTCCACCAATTAAAAAGCAAACACCCTTTTGCTGATTCTCAATAACATTATAGATGTAATGACTTAGCTTTTCACTGTCACAAGTCTTTCCATGTTCTGTCATGGCAACAATATGTTGGTTTCCAAACTTTGCTTTAATGGATTCGACTTTATTAAGAAGTTCTTTGAGTTCAAGGTCGATATTTTCTTGATGACCTTTACATTCGTGGATGTGAAGTTTTGGGAAGTTAATGCGCTTTAAGTATTCATTTTCAAGCGCGATAAGATGCTTATCTTTTAACTTCCCAATGACAATAACGTGATTGTCTTTCATAGATTACTAGAAGTAACCTTTGTCTGAGTCTGCAGAACTTTCTGCTTCATCAGAAGAGTAGTAGTACTCATTTGGAATTTCAACTGTTGGTACTGACCATAGATTATCAATATCGTATGCTTCGCGAGCTGACTCATCAAAGATATGAACAATAATGTCACCAAGGTCAATTAGAATCCAGTCTGTTTGTTGGTGTAGACCTTCTTTAGAGATGACTGTTTGTCCCTTTCTCTTCATTTGTTTTGCAATCTCATCAGACATAGCATTTGCCATTGAAGAGTTTGTAGCCGAAGCAAGGATGAAGTAATCAGCAAGTGCAGTCGTCTTTCTCATATCAAGAACTTTAAGGTTGATACCTTTAAAGTTTCCTAGGATCCAAGCACTGGCCATTGCGATATTTAGAGGGAATTCTAATTTTGAATTATCTGTAATTTCATCTACGTTTTTTGTGATAAATTCATTTTGTGACATTGGTTAGTCCTTTATCGTTTTAAGCATTAAAGATTTAAGTAAGTCTATATTAAGTCCAGATACTGAAGAGATCGGAAGACACTTTCTATCAACTTGTGCTTCAAAGAAGTCTTGGAACTTCTTAATTTCTTCATCTGTCATAGCATCAATTTTTGTTAAACAAATAAGCTCTTTCTTATTTAAAAGATCTTCACTATAGCGACCAAGTTCTTGGCGAATAATTACGTATTGCTCAAATGCTTCGTATTCATCAAGACACCAAGAAACATCAACTAAGTGAACAAGAGATTTTGTTCTTTCAATATGTTTAAGGAATTTAATCCCAAGTCCTTTTCCTTCCGAGGCATCTTCAATTAGCCCTGGAATATCGGCAACAACAAATGAGTCATCTTCACCAAGTGTAACAACACCTAGATTTGGCTCAAGAGTCGTAAAAGGATAATCTGCAATTTTTGGTCTTGCCGCAGAGATAGAAGAGATAAGTGTCGACTTACCAGCATTTGGTAGTCCCACTAGTGCAATATCTGCAAGTAGGCGAAGCTCAAGTTCTACTTCAAGTTCAATACCTTCTTTTCCGGCAGTTGCTTTTCGTGGCGCCTGATTAGTTGCAGTTTTGAAGTGAATATTTCCAAGGCCACCACGTCCACCTTGGGCAACCATCAATCTCATTCCGTGATCAGTTAGATCCGCGATAACTTGATTTGTTTCTGCATGACGAACAATCGTTCCAACAGGAACTTTAATTGTGAGGTCATCACCAAATGCTCCACACATTTGACGGCCGCCACCTTGTTGTCCGTGTTCAGCACGGTAGTGCTTTTTCCCTCTGAAGTTAACAAGAGTGTTCATTCCTTCGTCGGCTTCAAAGTAGATACTTCCACCATCACCACCGTCACCACCATCTGGTCCACCAAATGGGATATACTTTTCGCGGCGAAAGCTTACGCATCCGTTTCCTCCGTTTCCGGAAATTACTGTAATTTTAACTTCATCGATAAATTTCATAATAAGGTCTTATATAAAAAAAGGGAGCACTATGTATAGGCTCCCTTTAATATTTACAACTAATTAATAGCGTAAAATGGTAATTTTAATTAAGCTTCAACAACAGAAACGATTTGTTTCTTCTTGTTATAGAAACCAAATTGTACTTTACCTTCTTTCGTAGCGAATAGAGTAAAGTCTTTTCCAACTTTTACGTTTTTACCAGCGTGGAACTTAGATCCCGCTTGTCTTACAATGATGTTTCCTGGAACAACTGCTTCACCACCAAACTTCTTAACACCATACATATTTGGGTTTGAATCACGACCGTTACTTGTTGAACCACCGGCTTTTTTGTGTGCCATATCTAACTCCTAAAATTGATAATTAATTAAGCTTTAACTTCTTTGATTTTTAAAGTTGTAAAGTGTTGTCTGTGTCCGTTCTTCTTGATGTACTTACCTGGCTTTCTTTTAGAAACGATAACTTTTCTTGAACGATCATGTCTTACTACTTCAGCAACAACTTTAGCACCTGCAACAGTTGGAGCACCAACTTTTGCGCTTTCACCACCAACAAATAGAACCTTATCGAATTCTACTGTTGAACCAGCTTCTTGATCTAATTTCTGAACATCAATAGTCATACCAGCTTCTACTCTGTACTGGTGACCTGAGATCTCTACTACTCCGTACATACTTTCTCCTAATGAAAGGCAGTCTTTGGGGGTTGCTATATTATATCGCGAACTCTTTTTTCCCTCGGACTGAAATTAACTTTATGAAACTAGGATTTTTATTAATAATTGGGCCTGTTGTCAAGGACTAAGACGCAATTACACTCCTTTATTTGAGGATTTTTTGCCTAGCGCTAAGCGGAAATGCTTCCGAGCTTATTTTGTCGGAAAAAATACCGAAAAATTAAGTTGAATGGAGGCACTAATGCAATCTGTAAGTACTGAAAAATACACATATTATCAATATGCTAAAGAGCAGGCACTACCTGTTTATATTAGACTGCGCGTTGCGGAGTTTGATCCTGAGATCGCGGGATTTTTACAAATCATGAACTTTACCGAACTAGGTGAAAAAGAAAGTGAGTTGGCCCAACAAAATTTAGCGTCTAATCAGCTGGCCAAGGTTATGACAATTGATGAGGCGACACCGATGGTTGCTGCTCAAATCAGATCAAATTTTGATAACGATAAGTACGGGAAAGAATCTATCGTTCAAAAGCCTGGCTACAATGTTTACCGCTATAAGAATATGGCCATGATTGTTCTCTCTCTGGCTTCAAATGAGTGGCTTATGGGAACATTTCCAGAACTTGGTCACACTGAAAGAGAATTTGAAAGTCGTGTGGTGATTAATCGCTTTCTTACATGGGCACTGGCACCAATGGGAATTATTGGCCTGTGGGGAAGAAAGACAAAGCAGGGAATTATCTTAGGTCGTATGGCCGAAGTAAAAGGTGAGGTGATCTATATTGATTATCGTAATCAAAATATATTTACAATGAGTGAAGTTTATAAGCTTAGAAAATCAGAAATATTCATCAAACAAGATGCCCTTCATAAATTAGGGCCAGTAAAGATGAGATTTGAAGATGCTCAAGCATTTCTAGCAATTCATTCGGCCTATTTTGGTGCCAATGGGATGCCAATGGCAACAAGACAAGCGGTGGCCACTCTTGCCAAGAATATTATGAGCTATAAGTTTGCAGTAAATGATATTGCAAAAGAGTTAAGTTAATTTTTTAAAAGTTTAATGAGAAAAGAGTCCTTATTTTTCACATCATCTTTTTTAATCATATGAATGAATATCGGGAAGCATGTAATTGTACATGCTCCTGAATATGTTATGGCGAATCCGGCTTCATCGTTCCAGATATAGACAGATGTGCCGTCATTATTGATAAATTTATCTTGCTTACCATAACGATTGATAAGTGATTGATGAAAAGTATTGTGAAGAAAATAATTTGGAAGTCTTGCATAGAAGTCTAATACGATTTCATCTTGTACATGAATAAAAACTGGAAAGAAGTAGCTTTGGTGGCGAATTTGAATTTCATACGTTGCCACTGGTTTCTTATCATTAATAAGCCTAATTGCTTTGTACTCTTTCTTTATATCCGACAGTTTTTGTCCGGGGTGAAATGGCCTGAATTTATCGAAGGTAAAATCGTAATTTGGTTCTTCCACCTTAGCTTTTGCCGGATTGATAAATATGCAAAATGATAAGAGAATAAATGAACATGTTAGAATTTTGTTAAGATTTTTTTCAACCATACGTTATTTTAAACGATTTGAATTTTTATAGTTAAAAGGGGAATTTAATGCAACCAGCAGCAAAGAAGGAAGCGCAGAAGATTGGTATTGCAATGGTACTCGGATTAATTTTGGGTCTTCTGTTACATTATTTTGGAAAGGGTGAATACGTAAAATTTATTTCTCCTGTCGGAGATGCCTTTATCTCCCTTTTAAAAATGGTAATCATTCCTCTTGTTTTCTCTTCAATCTTTATGGCCATGTATCACTTAGGTACTCCTGAGTCTTTAGGTCGAATGGGTGTAAGAGCTGTTGCATACTACTTTGTAACAACATGTATTGCGGTTTTATTTGGTATCATTTTTGTAAACCTAATCAACCCTGGTATTGGCGCTGATCTTGGGGCCGCCGGTGTACAAGGTTTATCAGAAGCGATGCAATCTAAAGTTGCAAGTAGCTCCGGCGGTTGGGCTTCACTATTTGCTTCAATTAAGGAAGTTCTTCTAGGTGCTATACCTACTAATCCATTTGGCTCAATGGCCGATGGAAATATCCTTCAAGTAATTGTCTTCTCAATTCTCATGGGAATGACGGCATTATTTATTCCAAAAGATAGTGAGCCATTTGTTAAAGTTGTTGGCTCTCTTGAGGCCCTTTCAAATAAGTTAACAATGGGTGTAATGAGCTTAGCTCCTTATGGGATCTTTGTTCTAATGACAGGTGTACTTGCTAAGTCTGGATTTGGTGCGATTGTATCACTTTCAAAATATATGCTTACAGTAATTTTAGGTCTTATTTGTCACGGTATTTTCCTTCTTATTGTAGGAAGTGTTCGCAGCAAGACTTCACCTTTTGAAATTTTAAAAGGTATTGGGCCGGCCATTATCACAGCATTCTCAACAGCTTCTTCAGCGGCAACTCTACCGATTACAATGATGAATGTTGAAGAAAATCTCGGAGTTGATAAGGACACTGCAAAGTTTGTTCTTCCTCTTGGTGCAACTGTTAACATGGATGGAACTGCTTTATACGAATCAGTAGCGGCCATCTTTATTGCACAAGCTTATGGCTATGACTTAGGTCTTACACAACAAATTATCATTTTTATGACAGCTTCTCTTGCGGCCATTGGTGCTGCAGCAATTCCTGGAGCTGGACTCATTACAATGTCGATTGTTCTTTCGGCAGTAGGTCTCCCTATTGAGGGGATCGGTCTTATTCTAGCAGTTGATAGAATTCTGGACATGTTCAGAACTGCTGTTAACGTATTTGGCGATGCCATGGGAACAGTTGTTGTTGACTCTATGCTGAAAAATAAAGAATAAACAACACAAAGTATTGATTTTAGTACGGAACTTAACCGAAAAAATCTTTTCCTCGTTGACTCAGACACGACAATTTGAAAAAATATGAGAACCCTAAATTTAGGGTTCTCTTATATTTATGAACGCTGAATACACATATATAGTTAAGGATGATCGATGAGAATTAATGGATTAATTTTACTGGTAGCCTCCCAACTGCTCTTTTCATGTATCTCTGTTGAGAAAGATGTCCCGAGCCCGAAGGACATTTCTGAAATAGTTGAGACAGATGCTGAAATTGAAGCAGATGCGGAATTCTCAGAAGAAAAGATCATTGCACGTAGCGCTAAGCACGGTGCAGAGTTCTCAAGTGATCAAATTGTTGGGTCTGCAAAGATTGAGCATCCGACATCTCACGAACTTAAGACTTACTTCTTATATGGAGCTGAGCACTTAAATCTTGAAAATAATTATTTTGATATCCCTGTTGTTTACAATGCTGCTGTTAAGAAGTGGATTAAGTATTTTACAACTCGTGGCCGTGGCTTCTTTGAAAGATACTCTGCGAGAGCTGGAAGATATGCACCAATTCTTTCTAAAGTCTTAAAAGACAACGGACTTCCACAGGATCTAATTTTCTTAGCAATGGCCGAGTCAGGTTTTCAAACGAAGGCCAAGTCTTGGGCAAAAGCTGTTGGTCCTTGGCAATTCATGCCGTACACAGGACGTCGTTATGGACTTGAAGTTAATTGGTATGTTGATGAAAGACGTGACCCAATTAAGTCTTCATATGCAGCATCGAAATACTTAAGAAAGTTATTTAAGCAATTTGGTTCTTGGGAACTTGCCGCTGCTTCATATAATGCTGGTGAAGGAAAGATGTCTCGAGCGATTCGTCGCTATCGTACAAAGAACTTTTGGAAAATTAGAAAAGGTCGCTACCTAAAGCCAGAGACTAAAAATTATGTTCCAAAAATTATGGCCCTTGCTATCATTGGGAAGAACCTTAAGTCATTTGGTTTTGAAGAAATTGATTGGCATGAGCCTTTAGACTTTCAAGAAATTTCTGTTCCTGGTGGAGCAGATTTATTTGAGATTGCAAAAGACTTAAATGTTGAATTTGATGATCTACACTACTTGAACCCTGAGATTCAAAGATGGTTTACGCCACCGACTCATAAGACTTATACATTAAGAGTTCCTGTTGGAAAAAGAGAGCAGTGGGCAGCTTGTTGTACACAGAAGAACTACGTTGCAAGCCAGGAAGTTTTTCAAAAGTACCGCGTAAGAGGAAAGAGAACTCGCCTTGATGATGTTGCAAGAAAGTTCAAAATTAAAGATAAAGAAGTTCTTACTTGGTTAAACGATGATTTCAAATCACATCGTTCCAGAGTTAAGCGTGGGTCATATGTAACTCTTCCTTTTAGAATTGGTCAGAGTAAGAAAGATAATATGTATGCTGACCTTTATGATAAGCCACGTAAGTCAGTTGTGAGAAAGAGAAAGTATCGCAATCGTATTAGACTAGCTAAACAGCGTGGAAAGAAAATTAACAACCCAACGAAGTACTATACAGTACAACGTGGTGACTCTTTATGGTCGGTATCACGCAAAACTGGAGTTAGTCTTGATACTCTAATTGTTTCTAACTTAAAGATCATTAAGAAGAGACAAATTAGAGCAGGTGACAGACTCGTCATTAAATAATCTAAAAAAATGTAAGAAAAAAATAGTGAAAATACCTGAAACCACGCTTTAATGCGTGGTTTCGCTATTTAAATTCCAAAAAAAATAAGCTATTGTATTGCCAAACACAACACACAAGGAATTTGGTACCATGGCCTATAGCGATATTCTAAAGCTTAAAAAAGTCGAAGTTAAACAAGAAGAGAAGACATTTATTAAAAACTTAATTGTTGGAAATGATATCTTTGCGATCGACTTATTTGACCATTTAAATAACTTAGATGCGACAAGTGTAAAGCTCCTTTCAGAGGAAGAAATTACTGAAGATAATTTCAAACTGATGGGGCCATCATTAATTCGCGGTGAAGAAAATATTTCAATTTTTAAAGAGCTTGGATTAGTTGAAGAAGCTCAAATTAGTAGCTCTTGTTTTTATAAAGATTCAAAGTTTCACGCTTTTGGATCACGTACAAAACCAATGCCACTACTTTGGGGAGAAGAAAGTTATATTGATAATCATATTCAATTGTCACCATCTGAAATTCTTCCATCTCTTAATAAAGAAGGGCTTCTCGAGCGAATTAAAGAAAATAGTTATGGCCTAAGAATCAAAGAAATTTTCCGCACAACTCCTGAAGAGTTAATTGATCAAGCCTTCTGGAAAGTATGCCTGACAAATGGGCTAATAATTGAATGTGAAAATCTTTATTGGGGAGAGTCTCCATCTAAATTCTTAGAGCTATTTCAAGAAAAGAAAACTCTTTCTAGTGAGTTTATCGAATTCTGTGAAAGCACGACAACTCCTTGTTCTTTATATGTTCACTTAGACTTAGAAGAGAAGATTACTAAGGATGAGGATGCAGAACAGACTTACTTTTTTCCTCTTTCGTTTACTCACGATTGGGGACATTTTATCGGTGAAATCTGTGATTCTGAGAGTGAAGGATATGCTCAAACAGCGAAATTTGTTACTTTTGTGGATAAAGAAGAGAGCACAGAAGAAGATATTTCTAAAAAAATCAATCTTTTGAAGAAAAACCTAGCTAAGAATTTTGACGCTTTTGATGAGAATAAGTCAAAGGAGCGCGTGGTTTTAAGAGATTATTCTTATTGTCCAGATATTGACGATTCTTCAATTGCAGACGGAACTTTAAATGAAGATCATCTAATCTTCTTTAGTTTCAACGCTCCTTTGAAGCAGGCGGCGACAAAAAATACTACATTCGTAGATTCCTGGATGTCGTCAAAATTCCTGGCACGTGGCATGGCCGTCCAAGCAAAGATAAAATAAAAAATACTTATACATACCCCGAAATTACGAATTCTTTAGCAATTTCGGGGTGTTGACATTCATCTCATCTCCTTTGAAAATTTAAGAACTAACATTTTTTAGAAGAGTTTAATTTTTAAGCTCAAGGATTTACTCGTTCAAGGAGACGAATATGAAAAAGGTATTTTTAGGTGCCGCTACTTTAGCTCTACTAAGTACAAGTGCTTATGCTACTAAAGCGAGACTTCTTGCTCTAGGTGATGAAGTTGAAGACAACTACTACACAATGGATGATCGTTATATCTTCACAAATGCTTCATTCGTAAACAACTACGGAGATATGGTTGTTCTTGAGTATGGTGCAGAAGGAGTTGGTGGAAATTCAACAACTTTAGATACTGATGATGCCCCAAAAGCAATGGGTGGATTCTTTAAGAAGGTTGGGAATTTTACTTATGGTGCTTACCTAGGTAACGAATCTAATATTTCTACATCTCTAAGAATTCTTTCATCTGATTTTACAACAGGTTACTTACCATCATCAGATAGCCAAATTGACCTATTTATTGGTGGAAAAGCCGGTGTTAACTGGGGTGCATCTTTCATTTATGCTTCATCGGAAAGAAGAGTTAATACAGCAGCTCCTCTTCCTGTAGCATCATATGAAACAGAAGATTCTGCAATGGCTGTTAAACTTGGTGTTAACAAGGACAATTGGGATGCTTATTCAAATATTTCTTTAAACTCTGAGTCTGAAAATAAAGATACAGGAAATAAATTTGACGGAACGCTTGGTGTACAAGTTGGTGGTTCTTATACATTCAATCAAGACTTAAAAACTTATGCTTCTTATAAAACATTTACTTGGGATCAAATTAGAGGTGGTAACGATGAGGATGGAAAACTTTCTCGTCTAGATCTTGGTGTTGGTAAAGAATATAAGATCGATGGTGGTATGGCATTCATCAGAACTGCATTTCAAGTAATCAATGTTGAAGTAGATGCTACTGCTGGAAAAGCAAAACTAGAAACGATGAATCTACCTGTTGTTATTGGTGCTGAAGGGAAAGCAACTGAATGGCTTACTCTTAGAGGTTCAGTATCTCAATCTATATTCTCAAATGCAGATTCTAAAGGATTAAATGCTTACACAGCTGCTGGAAATGATCCACTTGCTGTTGCTGTTGTTGAAAGCTATCACGGTTCACTGACTGATGGTGAGACTTCTTTTGAAAACACTACACGTGTTAACTTAGGTGCAACACTTACTTATAAAACTGTTGATCTAGATCTATACTTTGGTGCAGATGGTGAAAACACTGATTCAAGAGTTGCAATGAAGTACAACTTCTAATTAAAATTTTTGATTATATACAGAAGGCCGTGGAAGCGTAACCACGGCCTTTCTTAAAAAAAAGTAAAAAAAAATTGCACACAAAAACAAAAAGGGTATAATTTAGTAAATTATTTTTTAAAATCGAACTAGAACGCTAGTTTAAATAAAACAAAACAAGGAGTAAGTTTTGAAAAAAATGACAGGTATTATCGCAATGGCAGTACTTTCTTCTGCAGCATTTGCAAACACAATCGTTCCAGAAACTTCACGTGATGGAAAAACTAAGAACGCTTCAGTTATCGCTACAACTGGTGAAATGAGAACTTTCGTAGCTGGTGAGTATAACTCAAAAACTACAGAAGCTGATACTGCTGGTGCACAAGAAGTTGATACAACTAACATGAATGTTTACGGTGCATGGTCAAACAAAATGATCTCTGTAGAAGCAGATATCAACATGGGTGAATTTGCTGATACAGATAACGAATCTTACGGTGTACAAGCTGCATACAGAATCAACAAGCAATTTGCTCTTGGTCTTGGTTACACAATGATGTCTCAAGATACAACTCCAGAAACAGATATGTCAGTTCTTGAAATTGCTGGTTCATACAATATGAATGACCTAGTAATTGGTGCTTCATTTGCAATCAACTCTTATGAGCAAGGTACAACTGATGGTTCTTACAACACTCTAACTGTTGGTGTTGGTTCAAACGCAAACAACATGTCTTGGGAAGCTGGTCTTACTTACGATATGGAAGAAGATACTGATCTAGACGTTGGATCAAAAATTGGTCTATTTGCTGGTATGACTAAAGTTGTTAACAACATCGAACTTGATGGAGATCTTTCATACAAGACTGGTGATGTAACTTCAGCTGGTGGTGACTACACTAACCTAGAGCTTAACTTTGATGCAGAATTCCTAGTTGGGAAAATGTTCTACATCACTCCAGGTCTTAACTACTCAAGCGAAGATGAAGCTGGTTCAGAAACAAACCAACTTGATCTATCTGCTGACTTTGGTTACAGAGCTAACAAAATCGATGCAACTTTTGGTATTGACTATGCTGTAATGGCTGAAGAAAACGATGTTGACTTTGATTCAATGGCTTGGAAAGTTAACGTAGCTTACAACTTCTAATTTTAATTTTAAAATTTAGAATATACGTGAAGGGAGACTTAGGTCTCCCTTTTTTTTTACATTGAAAATATTTGCTTGTGTTTTTATTGCTGTATGTGGAAAATGTTTAGTGTAGTTAGTTTTTTAAGGAGTAAACATTGAAAAAAATATTAAGTTCTGTTGCCGTAATTATGCTTTCATCTTCTACATATGCAAATATTATAGTTCCTGAAATTTCTAGAGATGGTAAATCAAGAAACTCTTCAGTTATTGCTACTTCACAAGAAAAGAGAAAATTTGTTTCTGTTGAATATAATTCTTCAACTTTTGAAAAGGACAACGTTGACAGTGAGCTAGATAGAAATAGTATTGATATTTATGGAGAATGGTCAAATTCAATGTTTACGTTTGCTGCTGATTTAAGAGATGGAAAAGGCGACTATCATCAAGTCGCTGATTATGATTATGATTATTATAATATCGCTATTGGCTACCGTTTAAATGAGAGACTCTCATTAGGTCTAGCTCATACTGTTGACAAAGAAGCTATTGACTCTGCAGTCGTTCATACTGACTCACAACTCCCTGAAACAGAATTTGGTTTATCTTATAAGTTAAATAATTTAGTTATTGGAGCATCAATTGCGCATCATTCAAGCGATAGAAAAACTACGATAAAGTCAATTAGCTTAGTTAGAGAAACTGAAGGTGATTGGTATGGATATCGTTTGGGTGTTGGTTCAAACGCAAATAACATGTCATGGGAAGCTGGTATTGAATATAATGCTGAAGGAGATTCGAGTTCTGATACTACAAAGCGTGATTCAAAGTTTGGAGTATTTGCTGGTATTACTAAAGTAATTAACGATATAGAGTTTGATGCAGATATATTTTATATAACTGGTGATAACTTAGTAGAAACAAATTTAAGTAGTAACGACTATAAGAAATTAAACGTAAATCTTGATGCTGAAATTTTAATTGGTAAAATGTTCTATGTAACACCTGGACTTTATTATAATGATCGTGTTGTTGGACCAGTTGAAGAAGACTCGCTAGGTCTTTCTGCTGATTTTGGTTATCGTGCAAATAGTTTTGATGCTACTTTAGGAGTAGATTATCAATTATCAGGTGAGTATATAGATGGTACTGGCGCATATGATACTGACCAAATGGCTTGGAAAGTTAACGTAGCTTACAACTTCTAATTTTAATTTTAAAATTTAGAATATACGTGAAGGGAGACTTAGATCTCCCTTTTTTATTTCTAACTAACTCATTCAAGCCATCATTTTTTTAAATTAAATTAAGTTTTTATTTTTTTCTTCTTAGTTGAAAATTTGCATATACAAATTTAATGGAGGAAGAAATGAATAAAATCTTTATGGCCGCAACTCTAGTTGGGCTCACAACAACAGCGTTTGCGAATACGATAGTTCCTGAAACGTCACGTGACGGTAAAACCAAAAACAATTCAACAATAGCAGTAACACAAGAAATGAGAACCTTTGTTGCGGCCGAGTATAATTCTTCAAATGTAGAGCCTGACACAGGTGGTGATATCGATACAACTAACTTTGACTTTTACGGTGCTTGGTCAAATAAGATGGTTTCGATTGAAGCGGACTTAGACTTTGGGAATGTCGATACTGGTGCAACAGATACAGACTTTACAGTTTATGATATTAAGGCCGGTTTTAGATTAACCAAACAATTTGCCTTAGGCCTTGGTTATCAGATGGTTGATACAGATCCAAATAGCGAGGACTCTGTAATAGAGTTTGCGGCATCATTCAATATGAATGACTTAATTTTTGGTGGTTCATTCAGTCTTGTGGATGAAGATAACGGAACAATTGATGGTTCTCATAATCGTATTATTCTTGGACTAGGGTCAAATAAGGATAATATGTCTTGGGAAGCTGGCCTTCAATTTGATCTTGAAGAAAAAGATGATGATATTAAGTCTCCAAGTCGTACTAAAATCTTTGCAGGTATGACAACGGTACTAAATAACACAGAACTTGATGGTGATATTGACTACACAACTGGTGATTTTACAACAGCAGGTGGTGACTACTCTCAATTTCACTTAAATTTTGATGCTGAATTCATGCTACATAAAATGTTCTTTATCGCTCCAGGTATTGAATATACTCTTACAGACAATGATGGAACAGACACTAAACAGCTCGATCTTTCTGCAGACTTTAGATATCGTATGAACGGAATTGATGCGACATTCGGTGTTGATTATGCAGTTATTGGAGAAGTTGGAACTGTCGATTACGATGAAATGGCCTGGAAGGTTAATGTCGCTTACTTATTTTAAAAACTGATTTTAAACTTATCAATGTCATAAAAAGGGAGATTTTCATCTCCCTTTTCTCTTTGTATAATCTATTACAATATTCATACGCCCTAGGAGTTCGAGTTGAAGTCGAAAAAAATCTTATGTCTAAGTGCACTTTCACTTATTAGTACTAATGTATCTGCAAATTTTATTCTTCCTGAAATTTCACGTGATGGTAAAACCTTAAACACATCTGTCATCGCAGTCTCACAAGAAAAAAGAAATTTCGCGGCAGCTAAGTATGAATACTTAAGTGTTGAAAGTGATACGACTCCAGCAGTTGAAATCAAACAAAGCTCTCCAGGTATTTTTGGTGGATTTTCGACTAATAGCTTTAGTGGCCAGTTAAATATGGAAATACCGACTTATGATATGGAAGGGGTAAAAAATCATGCAACCAACTTCTCATTTCTCGGTGGATACCAGATAAATAAGAAGCTAACTTTAGGGCTTGGCTACACTAAGTCTGAATTAGATATCTCAACAGACGAAAGCGTCATTGCGGCGGGAGGAAGTCTTAAAGTTAATGACAAGGTTTTAGGTGGTTCTGTTGAATATGTTGAAAATAAAACTTCTGCTACAAAAGGTGGCTTCTTTGTTCTAAGTGCAGGATTTGGTCAGCAAGATGCAAAGAATAGTGTTGAAGCAGGTGTGCAGTTAATGACAGAAGGTTCTGATGATTTAACAACTGGAAAGCGTTTTACTCTCTTTAGTAGTATGACAAAAGTTGTTAATGGAATTGAGATTGATGGTAGCTTCACATATGAATTTGGAAATTACCTAAAAGATGAAGGTAATTCTCTAGATGGAAATAACTATAATGCACTTTACTTTGAATTCGATGCAGAATTCCTCGTAGGTTCAAACTTCTATATTACTCCAGGAATTAATTATTCTGCCGAAAACGCGCCGGGTGTTTCAAGTGATACTTCTGACGTTAGAATAAAGACTGATTTCGGTTATCGCACAAAAAGACTAGATGCAACAATTGGTGCGAGCTATATCTTTGTCGGTGAGGAAAACGATATTGACTACGATGGCCTTGGTTGGTCACTAAATGTAGGATATTTGTTTTAATTAATTCTATTTAAAGTATAATAAATCTTAATATTTATTTTTATTGCTTCAAGGAGGAAGATTTGAAGAAGTTAATTAGTGCAGTTGCGCTTGCAGCACTTTCAACATCAGCATACGCTAATGTCTTAATGCCAGAAATTTCACGCGATGGTAAAACAAGAAACACATCAGTACTTGCTGTTTCTCAAGAAAAGAGAAGCTTCATTGCTGGCCAATATATTTCTCAATCTCTTGAAACAGATACGACTCCTTCATTTGACCTTGATATTACTGTACCTAGTTTATTTGGAGCATTTTCAAATGAATCATTTTCTTTTGAAGGTTCATATCAAAAATCAGAAACTGAATCTGGTGGTTCTGATCAAGAACTTGCAAGAGTAGATCTACTAGCGGGGATTAGAGCTGGTGGAAGTTTAACCCTTGGTCTTGGTCTATCTGTAAATGAACTATCAGATACTCTAGACGATACAATTATAGAAGCTGGTGGAACTATTGTTGTTAATGGGACAACTCTTGGTGCTTCACTTGCTCATCATACTTTAAATGATTTCTTAGTTGAAGGTGATTATACAGTTCTAACAATGGGATTTGGTAAGCAAGATAAGTCATTGTCATGGGAAACAGGAATTAAATATACAACTAAAGGAAATGATGCAGTAAATACTGATTCTCGTTTAGGTGTTTTTGCTAATGGAACAACGATTGTAAACTCTATTGAATTAGATGGAAAATTCTCATTTGAGTACGGTGATTATGTACAAAATGGTGGAAGCGATAATGATTACTCTTCTTTAAGCTTAGAGATGGATGCAGAATTCTTAATGGGAGAAACTTTTTATATAACACCGGGACTTGAATATATGAGTATTACGCTACCTGATGCTTTCGATGCAGATACTAGTGTATTTGTTGCTAAAACAGATTTTGGATATAGAGCTAATAAGCTTGATGCTACATTTGGGCTTAGTTACTCGACAGGTGAACTTCAAAGTATTGATGTCGATGGATTAGGATTTAAGCTAAACGTTGGTTATAATTTCTAATTGATATATAGAAATTGATAATTTGTAAGAAGGGAGGCTTTGACCTCCCTTTTTATATCCTCTAGAATAAAATCAAATTATTTAAGAGGGATTATGAAAAAACAAATTTTTGCACTATCACTACTATTATCATCAACTGCATTTGCAAACCGAGTTATGCCTGAAATTTCTAAAGATGGTAAAACGAGACACAGCTCTTCAATGGCCGTGGCAAATGACCGCAGACAATTTTTTAATACTCAATTCGAAGGTGGGAGTGCTGAGATTCAAGATATCGATACTCTAGATAGCTCTGATTTTGATATCAATGGTGCTTTTGGAAATCGTGTCTTTTCAGCGGAATTTTCTTATAACGACAATGTTGGTTTCGCACAGACTAGGCCAATCATTACTGAAGTTGGTCATAATAGAGAGGCCGTTCTTCTAATGGGGTTTAGACCTGTTGATTTAGTTTCTTTTGGTTTCGGTTACCGCAATATTGAAAGAGATATGCAAAATAAGAATATTAATACTTTTGAAGTTGAAGCTTCAACAATGTTTAATATTAATCGCGTAAGCTTTGGTGGTGCTTATAAGTATGTAAAACCAAACTCACAAAGACATGGTTACTATGCAGACTTAACTCTTGCTGGGGGATACTTAGATGAGGTTCTTTCTGCTGAAGCTGGGTTAAGTGTTAAGACGAAGAGCCAAGAGCTTAATCGCGGAACTCGCAAAGAATTCTTTATTGGTGGAACGAGAAAGTATAGTAACTTAGAATTTGATACTGATTTTGAATATGAGTCAGGAGACAATGGTTACGAGACTGGAGATTATAAGAGAATGAAGTTTAACTTTGATCTTGAAGTTCTTTATACAAAATACCTATACGTAACTCCAGGGATTGAATATAGAAATCTTGAGATTAACAACTCTTCATCTGAGCAAATTTATACGTCTGTTGATTTTGGTTATCGTGAAGCAGGAATGGATATTACACTAGCATTCGATTATCTTGCAGACGGAAATCTAGAGATTGCAAATCAAGATATTAAGCTTGATCAGTATCGCGTAACTTTAGGAATGGGATACCAATTCTAGTATTGAATTACTCTTAATGCTTCGTAGGCCACGGCCGTGGCCACATTTGAGAGATTTAACGATCTCACATGTTCTGAAAACATCGGAAGACAAAATAAACGATTAGTGTAGCTATCAAAGATATGCTTTGGTAGCCCTTTCGTTTCTGAGCCAAAGACTAAGTAACAACCCTTTGTGTAACCACGTCCATAGAAGTGATTTTCTTTAGCTGTCTTAGTGTAGAAGAATAGATCTTCTTCTTGTGGCCTTTCATTTTCAAGAAACTCTTCCCAGTTTTCATATTCGGCAACTTCAACGTGTTTCCAGTAATCAAGACCTGCTCGTCTTACGGCCTTCTCTGAAAGATCAAAGCCATAAGGTTTAATAAGGACAAGTCTTGCACCTAGAGCGATGCAAGTACGCCCAATACTCCCGGTATTTCCGGGAATATCTGGCGCATATAGAACAATGTTAAAAATTGCGTTACTACTCACTGGGATGACTTCTTAGTTTTGCTTTAAGTACTCAACAAGAGATCTAATCACAGTTCCTGAAGCACCTTTTGGTGGACAGTATGGAAGGTGAGATTGAGAATCACCAACACCTGCGATATCAAGGTGTGCCCAAGCAATGTCATTCTTAATGAATTCTTGTAGGAATGCAGCTGCTTTAGCTGTTCCACCCCAACGTGAACCACCGATATTCTTAAGGTCTGAAATAGTACCTTTCATATCTTTTTGCCACTCAGGGATAATTGGAAGTTCCCACATATACTCATCTGCAGAGTCTGCAGCTTTTAGTAGGCTAGAAGCAAGTTTCTTGTCATTTGACATTAGACCACAAACTTCAGTACCAAGTGCCATTAGACATGCTCCTGTAAGAGTTGCAGCGTCGATGATTGCATCTGGTTTTTGGTCACAAGCATAGTCTAGACAGTCAGCAAGAACTAAACGTCCTTCAGCATCAGTGTTTAGAATTTCAACTGTTTTACCATTTCTAGCTTTAACAATTGAATCTGGCATTGTTGCTTTAGAGTTAACAGCGTTATCAGTCATACCTAGGATACAAGTGATTTTAACTGGAAGTTTCATTTTAGCAGCAGCTCTAAATGCAGCGTAAACAGTTGCAGAACCGGCCATATCAAACTTCATATTCATCATTGATCCACCTGGCTTCAGTGAGTATCCACCAGTATCAAAAACAAGTCCCTTTCCTACGAAAGCGATGTGCTTAGTATTCTTAGTTGCTTTTGAAGGAGTGTAAGTTAGGTGAACTAGTTGAGCATCAAATGCAGAACCGTCGTTAACAGATAGGAAAAGATCCATTTTTTCTTTCTTAAGTTCTTTTCTACCCATAATCTTACACTTAACACCGGCCATACCTTCAACATCTTTCTTAACACGCTTAGCGTATTCAGTTGAACGTAGAACGTTTGGTGGCTCGTTTACGAAGTCACGTGCAACGTTTACTGACTCAGCAACGATTTGTGCGTTCTTGATCGCTTTATCAAAATCTTTCTTCTTAGCTGCTTTTTCAGCAGTATCGATGATTACTTCTTTAAGCTTTGCTGGCTTTGAGTCTGAAAGATACTTATCAAACTTGTATGCAGTCATTTCGAAAGCTTCAACTAGAACAGCTAGAGACTCTTCTTTCTTTGACTTGTAAGTGAAAGTATCAAAAGCTACTGCTACTTTCTTGTACTTAGAAACAGTTTTGTAAGCTTTTGCTAACTCTTTTCTAATATCTTCAGTTGTTACTTTAGTCTTATCACCAAGACCAACAACTAGAACATCGCTACCGTAGTGGTTGAAAGAGTAAGTTGTTCCTTTCGCACCAGTGTAGTCTTCTGAGCTGCTCATTGATTCAAAAGTAGCTTTAAGCTCTTTTGGCCAACCTGTAAGTGCTACAGTTGCAACTTCTTTTTTACCTTTTTTTGTCATTGTCGAGTAAGCACCAATTACATAGCAATCAGCACTTGAACTTTCTTTAGAATTTAAATTCAAAGTGAATTTCATATTTGCTCCTTAAAAGGGGGTTTCAAAGTGATTTAAGAGGGTATAAACTAACAGTAAGTACACAAAAAGACAAAGTATGACAAAAGTCGGCAAGGGTTTTCATGGACGCAGTCAAAAAGATCAAAGATTTAATCCCAACGAAGATATTTCAAAGATACCTTGCGTCAAATTTTATCGTACCCTTTACGATGAGTCTTACTTTCTTTGTTGCTTTCCTCTTAACGACACAATTGTTCAGATTCATGAGGCTTGTGACGAAAAAAGGTGTAGGAATTTTGCAATTCCTAGAAATACTTGGCCATATTTCAATTAGTTTCATCCCAATGGCGACTCCCTTATCAATTCTCTTTGCCATGATTTATACACTAAATAAATTAAGTGAAGACTCTGAGATTGTTGCCCTAAGGGCCATGGGGATCAATAAGCATCGTATCTTTTCTCCATTTTTCATTATTTCAATTCTAATTGCAGCTTCGGTTGTCTCTTTGAATACGAATATGATTCCGACATCTAAGAAGATTTTTAGAAATACTTTCAAGCAGCTTGGTTCAAAGGGGATCCTTACAGACATTAAAAAGGAGCAATTCTTTACTGAGATTCCAGGAGTTATTCTATTTGCTGAAGATGTAAAAGATGAAGGGAAAGTTCTAGAAAATGTATTCTTAAGGATTTCATCAAAAGATAATGTTGATAAAGTGATTATGGCAAAAAGAGGAGTTTTAAATAAACCGAAAGTAGACGGAGATTCCATCGGCCTCAATATTCGTTTTGACTTCTTTAATGGCAGTATTATTTCAATTGATAAAGAAGGCCATGAGATAGAAAAGATTCTTTTTGAAACATATGAGTATCCAATTGTAACCAGTCAAAGTTTTTCAACTGTTAATAAGGCCAGCATGATGTCATCTAATGAACTTAGAAGGCATATTAGAAAATTAAAAGGGCAAGTTAAGAAAGCTAAGACGAAAAGAATTAAAGATAATCTCGAAGATGATATAAGAAAGGGGAGTATTGAGTATTGGGGACGTTATACGATTCCAATTCAATGTATTATTTTTGCACTTCTAGGCTTTGTCTTTGGTGTAAAGAAGGGACGTGGTGCGACTCGAAATACAAGTGCTCTGGCGCTTCTCGTGACGATTATCTACTACGCACTCTATTTCTCAGGGGTATCTTTAGCAAAGAAGAATAATATCCCAATCCCTCTAGTCCTGTTCTTACCAGCGGTAATTACAGGAGCTATCGGAATTAGTTATTATAAAAAATTAGATTGGAATTCTTAGTTTTGAGAGTTTTCTTTTTCTTCTAAGTATTGCTTAGAAGTTTGGACGCCACCATTTTTATCAAAAATGAAAAGTGGCAGTTTGTGATCTTTTGCGATCTCAACAGGGAAGACTAAGCTTTTAACGCCAGAGCGTGAAGACATTCCAAGTAATTCCCCATTATAGAAAACATTTAAGGCATCAATATTTCCAAGACGAAGAAGAACTTGGTCGCCTTTAATTAGTAGGTAGCGTCCTTCTTTTAGTGTGAACTTCTTAATTGGGTCATTATCACTTTGATAAACGATCCAAGAGTCACCAGTCATTGCCTTAAGGAAAATGTTTTGTTTTCCTTCTTCAAAAGCGGCCCTGATATTTGCAGGAATGATTTCATTCTTCTCTTCTTCAGAGATATCTTTGAAGGCAAAGAGAGGGGAAGGTAGGTTGTAGAAGTTAAGTTCTTTTTCCTCTTCCTCTTCCTTTTTTTCCTCAACAGGCTTTTCTTCTTCTTTTTTTGTCTCAACGACTACTTCAGGCTTTTTTTCCTCAACCACTGGGGCAGGAGCTTCTTCGGCCACTACTTCTTTAGTCGTTTCTTCTTCGGCCGTGTCTTGCATAGGAGTGCTTTCATCTAGCACCTGGGCCTCAACAACAACTTCTTTAGTATCTTCTCCAGTATCTACTTCTTTTGATTTATCAAGATTTATGTAAATAAAGATACCTATTGAAAAGGCCGCTACAACGCCAAGTAATTTGTATTTTAATGAATCAGAAATCTGAACTTCTTGTTTTACAAGGTCTTGTTTCTTTTCAACATTTGCCTGAGGGAAGTCATCTGCTTCAAGGGGTTGTGACTTCTCGGGGGCGACTGCACCATAAAGTTCTTCAAGCTTTCTTGTCGCTTCCTCTGCATCGATATCGTAAGTCTTTGCAAGAGTTTTAACAAACCCTCTGACATATGCAATATTGGGAAGCCTTTTAACATCATCTGCTTCAAGTGCTGATAGATTGGTAAGATTGATTCTTGTATGTCTGCTTACTGCTTCGATACTTAAATCTTTTTTATCTCTGGCCTTTTGTAGGTACTGACCTAGAGATAGGTTTGGGGCTTCTTTTGCAACTTCCTGTTCCATTATTACGCCTTTTTAATTAATTATAAATTATCAGTTTCAAACTTGTTCGAATAATATACGTTCTTCATTAGGTTATTTTTTATTACTAAACTTCTTTTTGCATAATCAGTTCTTGGGAACTGCTCAATGATCTGATTATAAAGAGGTAGTGCCTTTTTACTTTCTCCAAGAGAGCGATAAATTTCAGCAAGTTCAAATTTTGGTGCAATTTCTTTTTTACACTCACCACTTGTTGCAATATTTAAGTTTTTAATGGCATCTTTAATATTTCCATCTTTCTTATAAATCATGGCCAGTTGATACGGGGCCGGGCAATAGTCTAAAGTGTAGCCTGTTACTTGTTGAAGATATTTGATGGCCGCATCTTTATTTCCTCTCTTCAGTTCAATTAGAGATAGGTTGTACTTTACTCGGTAGTTGTAGCGATAGATAAGATCTTTAAGAACAACTTTGTACTGTTCTTCGGCCTTATTGTAGTCACCTTCCTTGAAGTAAATTGAAGCGAGATTATTTCTGGCATCAGAGTTCTTATTATCAACTTTGATTGCTTGCTTGAAATAGAACTTAGCTTTTTCAGGTCTGTTTTTGAAATAATAAGCAAGTCCAAGATTGTTTAGCGTCTTTGTATCATTCGGCTTTAATTGATTGGCATTCTCTAAGGCCTCAAGTGCTTGAGAGTAATCCTTATCAATCATCTTTTGAGTTCCATATGTATAGAAGAGTTCTGCTTTTCTCAACTGCTCCGTTTTCTGACTTGAAGAACAAGAAGTTGTCATGATTCCAATTAATGTTGCAAATAGAAAAGTAACTGTAGTTCGTTTCATCATTTCACCAAAAACGTTAGATTAAAAAGAGAATATACTCTTTAATTGTAATGGCTTTCAGCGCCCATTACAATGTTAATCTAAGAGCTTACAATCGTTACCTATGTTTAAAGAAGATAACCGATTCAAAATGTCGGGTACCTGGGAAGAAGTCGAACATGTGCGCTTCTTCAATGAGATAATCTTCAAGAATCTTATGAGTATCTCGGGCCAGTGTTTGGTTGTTACAGCTTACATAGACGATATATTTTGGATTAAGTACTTTAGTAAATTCATCAATATTTTTCAGGCCGCTGCGAGGAGGATCAATAACGAGTAGGTCGATATCTTTTATATTGAAGGCCTCAAGTTTATTAATGGCCGATTGGTCATAAATATCGAGTTCACTATATTCTTGATACTCTTTATTTTGTAACTTGATATATTTTGTCGGAGTTGCATCCATAACAATTGTTCGATGAGAAAGGGCCTTTGTGATATTCCCATTTCCTCCAAAAAGGTCGACTGTTGTTGAAGAGTCATTTGTGACACTTTTCATTTTTTCATTAACTAGATTTAATAAAAGCTCATTCATTGGTGGGTTTACTTGTAGAAATCCCTCCGCGGAATAATAAGAGTCAAAAGTTTTTAAGATCGTTGCATCACGCTGGAATAACTCAACATGTCCCTTTGTCTTCTTTGCTTCACCTTGCCAATTGTCATGCAACTTAGCTAATTCATTATTGATATCATCGTTGGCCATTAAACAATTTTTAATTGAAGTGATTTTTGAATTAGAGTCATTAAAGAAGCCAAGTGAATTATCCTTCTTATTATAATGAAGCTGAATACGATTTCGATAATGATAGCGATCACTTGCTTTATGAATAATAAGTGAATCACTTAAATCAATTTTAAATTGTCGATTGAAATTGTCGAGATAAGCTTTCTTCTTAAATTCAATTTCATTCTCATAACTAGTATGCAGGAAATGGCAGCCACCACATTCACTATAGTAAGGGCATTTCGAATCGGTACGTAATTGGGACTTCTTAGTTAACTCAGTTAAGCTTGCAAATTGAATGCTCTTCTTAGACTTGTAGACAAGGGCCTTGCCTTCTTCTCCTGGGAGAGTTTTTTGGATAAAGGTAATTCCATTTAGTTTTGAAACGCCTTGACCAAGAGAGTCGAGGTGTTCGACTTTGAAGTCCACTGGGAAATCTAGGGGAAACTTGATCTGTTTGTTTGGTTTCTTCTTTTTAGTCATAGGAAAATATGTCTCAATCTGCTATAAGTATCAACTTAGCTAAATTAGTAATATTATTAAATAATATGGCATCATTATTACAAAAATTGTCATTCCTGTTTGAACTTTTTTTCAACGGTAGTTTTATCCTCTTATTCACTCTCTTTGATAATAAGAAGATACCTGCCACTTGGAATCAAAAGTTTATCGTGAATACCCTAGACTTAATGGTTTGGGTAGTCCCAATTGCCATTGCTTTAACGGTTATTAAGAACATGATTGAAGCAAAGAATGGTGAAGACTTTTTCCGTCGCTATTCATTTTCGTTATTAGTCTTTATCCCGACACTTATTACTTGGGGTGACTTAAAATTTACTTATCTACTAGCGAGTGCTCACTTACTCTCAACAATCTTGTCTTTATATGATGATGGGGGAGAGACAACAAATCGGGAATATAAGAACCGATTTGATACGCTCTTTAGTAAAATAAAATTAACTTCTGCTCAGCTTGTACTCTTCACATTCGGTGGGGTTATCTTAGCTGGAACATTATTACTTATGCTTCCTCTATCTGCTGCGGATGGAGTTAGTATTAGCTTTGTGGACGCTCTCTTTACCGCAACCTCCGCAACATGTGTAACCGGCCTTTCTACACTTGGAACAAATACAAGTTTTAGTATTGTCGGCCAACTTGTTATTTTAGGACTGATTCAAATTGGTGGGCTTTCCATCATGACTTTATACTCTTCGATGGCCATCGTTCTTGGGCGATCGATGAAGATGAAAGATCGTATCATCATGCAAGACCTTCTCGATGTTTCATCACTTGAAGAACTCTTTGCCATGATTATCAATATTGTTAAGTACACTTTCATTATTGAACTTTGGGGTGCAATCATTCTAACGATTGGTTTTACTTTTGAAGGCTTTGAATTTGGTCAGGCAATGTACTACGGATTCTTTCATAGTGTTTCTGCTTTTTGTAACGCAGGTTTTGCTCTCTTTGATAACTCTCTTGAAAACTATGCAACCAATCCACTAATTCACGGAACGATTGCCATTCTAATCTCTCTTGGTGGGATTGGATTTATTGCCCTTAAGGAATTAAAGGAAGTTGTCACAAGAGAAAAGACTATCGTACGACTTGGAATGCACACTAAAGTTGTTCTTATTACTTCACTTGCACTAACTGTTGGTGGAGCAATTTTCATCTTCTTTGGAGAGTTCTTAGGTGCTCTTGATGGCTATAACCTTTGGGAGAAAATTCAAATATCTGTCTTCCAGTCCATTACTTTAAGAACGGCCGGGTTTAATACGATTCCTCTGACAAACCTCCACTCATATACGATTTATATGATGGCCATGTTTATGTTCATTGGTGGGTCTCCAGGTTCGACGGCCGGTGGGGTAAAGACAACAACTCTGGCAATTTTAGTTCAATCTATTATTTCAACTCTTAAAGGTGATAAGAACGTTATGATGTTTGATCGCAAGATCGCAGGCCCTGTAGTTGTTAAGGCAACGGCCCTAATGTTCATTTCTATTGTTGTTTCAACATCATTTATTTTTGTCATGATGAAAATAGAGCCAAACCAAAACTTCCTGCCTCTCTTCTTTGAAGTGCTGAGTGCCGGGGGGACTGTTGGGCTTACACTTGGAGTTACTCCATTTTTAACTGTCGCAGGAAAGATCGCAATTTCGATGCTAATGCTTATTGGACGTATTGGGCCTCTCACACTAATCTTAGCTATTGGAGAGAGACAGAAATACTCAGGTAAATTAGACTATCCTGACGGACGAATAATGATTGGTTAAAATTAAATAAAGGATTTTATATGCTAGTTGCTGTTATCGGGCTAGGGACATTTGGAGCAAAAACTGCGGTAGGACTTTTCGAAAAAGGTGCCGAGGTAATTGCTATTGATAAGAATGATGAGCTCGTTGATAAAATTAAAGACCGTACAACTCACGCTGTTGCTCTTGATGTAACAGATGAGAGATCACTTCGATCAGTAAATATTTCTGACGTTGATACAGCAGTTGTGGCCATCGGGGATAATATCCAAATGTCGATTATGGCCGTAACAATGCTTCGAAAGCTTGGGGTTGGTCGAGTCATTGCCCGTGCTACTTCTAAGCTTCACGAGCACGTTTTACATGAAATTGGTGCTTCTGAAATTATTAAAGTTGAAGAGGAGATGGGGGAGATTGTTGCTTCTAAGATCATCGCTCCACACGTTCTCCAGCGCTACAACTTTGCAGCAGGTTATTCAATTGTCGAGCTAAAGCTTGGGAAGAAGTTTGAAGGTAAAACTCTTGTCGAGAGTAAAATTCGTCAAAACTATTCACTTAATATTGTTGCCCTTCAAAAGAAGGTTCCATATATCACTGAAGACGGTAAGTCCGCTTATCGTATGGAGATTAATGATTGTCCGATGCCGATGGATATTATCGAGTCAGATGACATCGTTGTTCTTGTAGGAAGTGAGAAAAACTTTAATAAACTTTTTGCTGATCTTGAGGATGCATAAGTCTTTAACGTCGCATAAAGGGGAATAACTTTGAATTTATCACTAAGAAACCGAGTCGCATGGAGTTTTTCGTTTGCCGCAGCTGTGGTAATCCTACTTGCGTTCATCGTTTTTTATCATTTAAATAATCTCAATAAAGAGATCGAGTCGATTACAGATCGTTCTAATAAAGTAACTCTCATTACAGATGAGGTTAGGATTTCAGCGGTTGCAATTCTTAAAAACCAAAGAAGAATTTTAACGAAGAAGCCTACTCCTGAGATGGTTGAAAGGATCCTAAATCTTTGTGAATCATTCACATCGCAACTTCAAAGACTCGACACTCACTACGATGAGCCGGAAGTAAAAAAGATTATCGGGCAGATGCTCTCCTATACCGACTCTCTAAAAGTTATCCTAAGTAAGGCATCTTTATTTCATCGAAATAATATTGGAATGACTTCCATTGGGGAACTTGCGGATAAGATTCTTGATGCTTTCTCCGAGTTTCAAGATATTCAGTATTATCAAAATGTTGAAAGAGAAGAGAAGATTAAGGGAATTATCAACGAAACAAAACGTAAGATGATGATCACTCTTATTATCGCTTTTCTATGGACAATAATCTTAGGTTTAGTTATCCCTGGAAAGATTGCCCTGCCGTTTAAAAAAATTAAGGATGCGATTCGCGAGCTTCAAGATTGTAACTTCGACGTTTCCATCTACTACTCCCAAGATGACGAGATTGGTGAAATTGCTCAAGAGATGAATAAGATGATTCACTCATTTAAGAAATTCGAAGAGCTGCGCGCGGATAAGATCGTAGTTGAAAATAGAAAATTTGATGTACTCGCCAATATGGTTAAGAGGCCAGTTCTCTTAACGAATGCTAAGGGTGAACTGATGTATATGAATAATCAGATTTACCAACTTCTTCAGGTTCAGTCTGAGGATACGATTGGTAAGGTGATGACAGACTCAATTATTCCTCAGTGCATCATTGAAACATATGAACTTGCCATTAAGCGTCGTTCAAAGATTGAAAACCAGGAAATCAAAATCGCTAAGCGCGATGACTCAACTAAATCAGATAAAGAGGTTGGAGATAAGATTTCTGTAAAGGTTGATATTGAAGGTGATGAGGGTGCCGAGGGGCATGAAGAGGCCGAAGAAGTTGTTGAATATATTTATGAAGGCTACGCGTCAGTTATTCCAATTCGTGGACGCGATTCGTCACTCGATTATTACTTGATGGTAATGTCAAAAGAAGTTCAGGCATCTTAATGATTTTTAGTAGGTTCCAGCAGACTTTTACGTAAGCGCAGCGTTGTGAAATGATGCATCGCTTACGTAAAAGTCTGCTGGAACCAGTCGAAGCTTATAGTTATCCATTGATTTCTGTGCTATGATTCGTGGAATTTAGCGGAGTTATAGATACAATGATTGATAGGAAACTAATTCGAAATTTTTCCATTATTGCCCATATTGACCACGGGAAGTCGACACTTGCGGATCGATTAATTGAAAAAACAGGTTCAATTACTGATCGTGAGAAATCTGATCGTATTCTCGATAATATGGAACTTGAAAAAGAGCGTGGGATTACAATTAAGGCCCAAACTGTACGCTTGAATTACAAGGCCCGTGATGGACAGACTTACTACCTAAATATCATCGATACTCCAGGTCACGTTGACTTCTCATATGAAGTATCAAGATCTCTTGCTTCTTGTGATGGTGCACTACTTGTAGTTGATGCCTCTCAAGGTGTTGAGGCCCAGACTCTTGCTAACGTTTATATGGCCATTGAAAATGATCTTGAGATTATGCCTGTTCTGAACAAGATCGATCTTCCTCATGCGGACGCAGATCGTGTTAAGCAAGAGATTGAAGATGTTGTAGGGATTGAAGCACTAGATGCTGATGAAGTTTCTGCAAAGTCAGGTCTAGGAGTTGAAGATCTTCTAGAATCAATTATCGAAAAAATTCCTCACCCAAAAGGTGATCCTAATAAGGACCTTCAAGGTCTAATCTTTGACTCGTGGTTTGACCCGTATCAAGGTGTTATCTTCTTACTGAGAGTTGTTGAAGGTACAATTAAAAAGAAAGATATGATCTATCTTAAGAACTCTGATCAAGAGTATGAAGTTCTTAAGCTTGCGGTTAATACTCCGTTCTTTACTGAAGTGAAAGAGCTAGGTGCCGGTGAAGTAGGGATGGTAATTTGTGGGATTAAGAATATCCGTGACGTAAAAGTTGGGGATACAGTTATTAATGCCAAAAAGAAAGATACACCGAGTTTAGGTGGATACGAAGAAGTAAAGCCAATGGTTTTCTGTGGTATCTTCCCTGTTGAGTCTAACGACTATGAAGTTTTAAAAGATGCACTAGAAAAACTAGCTCTTAACGATTCTTCATTTACATATGAGCCTGAAACTTCTCAGGCCCTAGGTTTTGGTTTCCGTTGTGGTTTCCTTGGCCTTCTTCACATGAATATTATTCAAGAAAGACTTGAGCGTGAATTTAGTTTAAATTTAATTTCAACAGCGCCTTCTGTGTCTTATAAAGTTAAGATGAATGATGGTGAGATTGTTGAAGTTGATAACCCTTCTACGATGCCAGAGCCTGGTAAGTTTGAAGAGATTACTGAGCCAATCGTTTCAATTTCTATTCACGTACCAAATGAGTACGTTGGTAAGATCATTCGTCTTTGTGAAGAGAAACGCGGTATTCAAACTGATATGAAATATATTACGGAAGAGCGTGTACAAGTAACTTACGATCTTCCACTTAGTGAAATGGTTTTTGACTTCTACGATAAGTTAAAGAGTTACACTAAAGGATATGCATCAATGGACTATGACTTTAAAGGTTACGAGCCTTCGAAGTTAGTTAAGGTTGATGTTTTACTTAACGGTGAAAAAGTTGATGCTCTATCAATTATTTGTCACACTGATAATGCATATTATAAGGGACGTGATCTTGTTGGACGATTAAGAAAGATTATTGACCGTCAACAATTTGATATTGCCATCCAGGCCGCAATTGGTGCTAAAATTGTTGCTCGTGAAACTGTTAAGGCACTTCGTAAGAACGTACTTGCCAAGTGTTATGGTGGTGACGTTTCAAGGAAGAGAAAGCTTCTTGAAAAACAAAAAGAAGGTAAGAAGAGAATGAAGATGGTTGGATCTGTTGAGGTTCCACAGGAAGCATTCTTGGCCGTACTTGCTGTAGATGAAGACAGTAGTGGTGGGAAAAAATAAACATGGAAGAATTGAGAAGTATTTTAGATGATGCTGTAACGAAGTTTTCATCAAATGAATACTATGACAAATTAAGGTCAGCAAAAGAAGAGTATTTCAAGCTTGCTGGAAAATTATCTGAAGAAGATGATGATTACGAATCTCGTATGAATGGTTTCGTCTATTGGTATATCACTCAACGTGACTTCGATGATAATGGCCCGTTAATTAAGAAATTTGTTAATGAAATCTCAATTGAAGAAAATCAAAAAGATTCAATGTTAAGTATTAACCATTCTCTTTTTGAGTACCGTGGACAAAACCTTTTTAAAAAGCATGTCTTTAAAGACATTCTTCACAATACAAAATTCTACATTCCTAAGAATGAGTTTACATTACAACTTGTAAAGGATGACTTATTCATTGCCCGCACAATTAGCCACGAGGGAAAGACGATGTTACTTGATGACATCTCTGTTCTTCCATATGATGCAAGAGGGCCACTCGTTAAGGAATCAAAGAAAGTCAGAAAACTAAATGATCGCAAAAGAGATATGCAATTTCTTTTAAGAATTGAGGCCCTTAAAACAAAGTGGCGCCAATACGGTCATATCGATCCGAAAAAGATTTTTGTTTTTAATTAAATAATACTACTGAACTTCTTCCAGTGCTTCAGCTTCTTTGAATGTGTGCTTCTTTTTCCAAAGAACGTATGGAATCACACCTAGAAGATTCACTGAAATTGCTACTAAGAAGTAGAGATTAAAGAATGAAGCACCCTTATCTTGGCCTAGCGCTTTAAAAAGCTCTTCAAAAACAAGGTGACCAACTCCTGCTCCAGCAGGTGAGATAGGAATAGCTATTGAGATAAGCCCCACTGGGATAATGCTAAAGAGCTGCTTGATTCCAATATTAGCATGAAGGAATGAGTGAACTAGACTCCAAAAAGCCGTGATGGCAAAGATGTGGACAATAACTGAAAGGCCAATGGACTTTAGGATAACTGCTCTGCTTTCTCCAATTTTCCAAAAAGTCTCAGTGATGCTAGCAATCTTATCTCCAACAAATGGAAGAATTTTAATTAGCTCAATCACATGTATCTTAATTCTTACTGGCATAAAAAGCACAAGAACGAATCCAAGGGCACCAAGTAACAACATAATATTAAATGAGATAAGCGGCTTAACCTTTGGTGATAATATAGTTAACTCTGAATAAAAATAGATCGAAGATAGCCCACCAACAATGAGAAGTCCGATAAGGCCAATAATACGATCAATAAGTGCGGTACTTAAGAGAAAAGATCTCTTTAAATTCTTGTCACAATCCCTAACGTAGAGAAGTTTTAAAAAGTCTCCCGTGACAATACCTGGGAGAAACGTTGAAAAGAATTGTCCTATTAAATTAATTGGGTAGATTTTCTTAATATGAATTTTATCACTCTTTGTTTTAAGAAGTAGTGACCAACGAAATGCTGCAATAAATGAACTGCATATTAAAAGTGCAAGTGAGATTAAGGCCCAAGGCCCATTCTCAAGTACCTGTCCGATCAGACTAAGGTCAAGTTTATCTGATTTTGCAAGCCATGTGAGAATTGCAGCTGCAAAAATAACCTTGAGAATTGTCTGAATTGACGCTTTGTGCATATAGTTAAATTCCTTATTTAGGCTTAAAACTTAGCATAAAAGGTGCTAATCTAGTACCAATTTTTAAAAAGGATAAAAGCTTGAAAATTACAGTAATTGGAACGGGATACGTTGGTTTAGTGAGCGGAACTTGTTTTGCAGAAATTGGTCACAAGGTAACTTGTGTTGATATTGACGAAAATAAGGTGGCCATGATGAGACGTGGTGAATCACCAATTTTCGAACCAGGACTTAATGATCTCTTAAAAAGAAATATTAAGGCCGAAAGACTAGCTTTTTCGACGGGGCTTGAATCAGTTAAAGATTCCAAGTCAATTTTTCTAGCAGTTGGAACTCCTTCTGGTGATGATGGTAGTGCTAACCTTACATACTTATTTCAAGCTGCCGAAGATGTGGCAAAGAATATCTCTGATGATGCAATCATCGTTATTAAATCAACTGTACCAATCGGAACTTGTGAAAAAGTAAGAGAGATTGTTGCTAAGAATACTGATAAGAAATTTCATATCGTTAACAACCCAGAGTTTTTAAAAGAAGGTTCGGCGATTGAAGACTTTATGAGACCAGACCGTGTTGTTATTGGACACAATAATGAAAAAGCTGCTCAGGCCATGGAAGAACTTTATGAGCCATTACTAAAACAAGGAAACCCTATCTTTATGATGTCGAATTTGTCAGCGGAGATGACAAAGTATGCATCAAATTGTTTCCTTGCTACAAAAATTTCTTTCATCAATGATATCGCAAGACTGTGTGACACTTTAGGTGCTGATATTAATGAAGTACGTAAAGGGATCGCTAGTGATAGAAGAATCGGTTCTCACTTCTTATATTCTGGGCCAGGCTATGGTGGGTCTTGCTTTCCAAAGGATGTGAAGGCCTTAATTTATACGGCCAAAGAGCACGGTCATTCTTTAAGAATTGTTGAAGCAACTGAAGATGTGAATGATGAGCAAAAGCTTTACATGGCAACAAAAATAAAAAAGCACTTCGGAGAAGACTTAAGTGGAAAAACTTTTGCATTCTGGGGAGTCGCATTTAAAGCTAATACTGATGATGTACGTGAGTCTCCAGCGATCTATATGGCAAAAGATCTAATTGATGCTGGTGCAAAAATTCGTTTCTTTGACCCTGAAGGTGGGCCAAACTTCATGAAAGCGGTAGGTGAAAAATATCACGCATCTTTAGAAGAAGTATCAAATAAGTACGATTGCTTAAGTGGTTGTGATGCAATGGTTACTGTAACTGAGTGGAGAGAGTTTTCAACTCCTGACTTTGCAGAAATCGCTACACGTTTAAATGAAAAGGTAATCTTTGATGCGAGAAACCTATTTAAGACTGAAAAAGTTTTAGGTGAAGGTTTCACTTACTACGCGATTGGGAAGAAAATTTAATGAATGAATTGGTTATCGCCAATATTCAGATTTCTTCATCTCTTGATTACAAATCAAATCTAGAAAAAATTAAAACATACTTATCTCAGGCAAAAAGAGAGGGGGCCCAAGTGGCCTTCTTGCCTGAATGTTTTTATTCAATCTCTAATGGCCGTGAGCCAAGCCCGTACCTTGTGGAGTGGGACAATGAACACTTTGATAACATCAGGCAATTGGCCGTTGATTCTGGGCTCTTCCTTATTGGGGGCTCTGTTGCTTTTAAAACTGATACAGGTATTCTTAATAAGGCCATTAACTTGGATCCTCAAGGTCGTGTTATTGGTAGCTACGACAAGTGCCATCTATTTTCTTGTGACATCACAACTGTAGATGAACAAGGGCAAACGAAACGAAAAAAAATTAATGAAGCCGATATCTATACCGCTGGAAAAGATCCTTTAATTATTGATGTACTTGGCTGGAAGATTGGTATCGCAATTTGCTTTGATCTTCGTTACCCAAGCTTCCTCCAATATTACTACGATAATAAAGTTGATCTGATCACCTTTGCTTCGGCATTCACTGTTCCAACAGGACAGGCCCATTGGCATACTTTATTACGAGCACGTTCAATTGAAGGACAGTGCTTTGTTGTGGCCAGTGCACAGTGTGGAGAAAATAATCCAGGAATTCATACTTATGGACACTCATTAGTTATTAATCCATGGGGAGAAGTTCTTTCTGATCAAAAGAATGCTGAGGGAATTTCGATTGTAAGACTCAATAAAGAGCAAATTTCTAACACACGTTCACGAGTTATCCTATAGTCTAACTGTTTAAATTTATTGAAAATTGAGTAGAATTTGGAGGTATTTCATAATTACCTGCCGATAAGTCTTTATGATTAGATTTAGGAGGCAAATATGGAATTACTAGAAATTATACTCGTGACTACAGTCATGGCATTTGCCACCAGCGGAAATATTATTCTTTCAGGACTAAGTTATTGGGAGACTGAAGATAGGGTAAGAAGGTCAATTTCTCATGCCAATGAAGACTATGGTATGCGCGAGTCAGAACTAGAAGAACACACTAAAGTTGCATAATTTAAACTTAATTAAGTTCTTGTATAAGTAGACTTCTCGATAAGTAGTAAAAAGCTTATCGAGGAGTTTCAATGCGTTTAGTTTTTATCTTACTTTATTTCGTTCTATTTTCTTGTAGTAGTACGACACAAGCACCAACAGTTAAATACCTTCAAAAAGAAACGATCATTAAACATAAGTATTCTTCAAATCACGTAAGAATTTTCAGTGAAAAGGCATCAGTTGGCGAGTACCTCGTTATCCTACCTTCGCTTGGCAGAGGGGTTGAAGATTACACTGAGAAATATAAATCGACTCTGACAAATCGTTTTGTCGAGGCAGGTTATCAAGTTGTTTTAATTCAGCCACGTGGTATCGGTAGAAGCACTGGCAAGCTAAGTGGAAAAAGTACGACTATGCTAGAGCTTGTTGATGACATAAGGGATACTCTTGATCAGTTAGGAATTAAAGAGATTTGGCTTGTGGGCCATGCTTTTGGAAATAGGTTAGCACGAAGCTTTACAACATATTACCCTAAGTATGTTAAGGGGCTTGCTCTTCTTGCAGCTGGCGGCAATTTTCAAATGACTAATGAAGCACAGAATTGTTTGAAGAATTCTTTTAATATGCGACTAGAAAAAGATAAGCGATTAGAAATGATTAGTTGTGCATTCTTTGCAAAAGGTAATGATGCTTCCATTTGGTTAAATGGATGGTTCCCACAACTTGCAGCCGCTCAAATTCATGCGACCTCTACCATTGATGCAAATAAATACAAGATGGCAGCAGGAAAGAAATTTTTGATTGTTCAGGCCAGTGAAGATTTTATTGCTCCTCCCGAGTTGGCCGGAAAGGTATTAGCTAAAGAGCTTGAGGATCAGGTAACTTATAAAGAAGTCGAGCATGCTGGGCATGCTCTAACTAGTGAGCAACCAGATGAAGTTGCTGAAATCGTAATAGAGTACTTTAAACAGCACTAATTACATAAATGGATTATCACCCTTTGAGTGATCTGTTACATCAACAACTTCAACAATGTCTGGAAAATTTTGTTTTACAAGTCTTGCAACACCATCCGTAAGAGTTGCTTGTGAAGCAGAACAGCCTTGGCAACCACCAGTCATCTTTACGTAGAGCTTATCATTATCGTAATCAATTAATTCGATATTCCCACCGTGGGCAGCTAGTGCTGGCCTTACTTGTTCATCAAAAAGTTTTTCAATTTTTCTAAGCATATTAATTCCTATCCATTAATTGGTTTAAATGGCCAAGGATTGCGATTGAAGCATTCTCCACTCTCATGATTGAAGGGCCAATGCTTATCTCTTTAAAACCAAGATTCTTAAATTCGTTAATCTCTTGGTTAGTCCATCCTCGTTCTGGTCCAATGGCCAATTGTAATGGTCTTTCGATATCTATTTTAACATCTTTTAACTTGGTTGTGGCATAAGGTGAGAGAATAAATCTTTGAACACCTTGTGGTTGCATGTCTTCGTATTGATAAGTCTTCTTAAGCTTAGGTGCCTTGTAGAAAACAGCTGACTGGCTTACACCCAATTCAGATAGTTCTTGAAAACGCTCGTAAACTTTAGAAGTGAGGTAACTCTTATCACTTAGAATGGCCTTAAAGATATGAAAGCTGTCCGCTCCCATTGCACTACAATGCTCGAAAACTTTCTTCATCGTAGGTGGCCTTGATGCCGCAATAATTAGCTCGATAGGGTAGTGAAGTCCCGGGCGAGTTAGGCCAACTTCCACTTCGACAATTGCGTCGATAATACTGCTTACCTTAAGAGTCGTTAGCCCTTGCTCAAGAATCGTTCCCTTGAGTTCATCACCAACCTTTACCTTTACAACTTCACGTAAATGTCTCGATTGCTCTTGCGTGAGAACAACTTTTGAGTCGCGAATTTGATCTTTTCTAATTATGACAGAGTTCATCTTCTTTAATTTTAATGAGTTATAGCTTTAATTCTTTTACCACTTCTTGCACCTCTTGGGTATGGATTTTAAAGCAACTTTGTCACAGATCGTCAATAGAGAGCATTCATTCACATTATTTATGGCACCAATGGGCTGGGGGAAAACAAGACTTATTTGGCAATTATTAGAAGACTTTGAAAGGATTATTATTGTCTCTCCGTTGCGTTCAATTCTGGAAGATTTGAAGGAGAGGGAATGTGTTGTGGATAATATTACTGACAAGGGAATCTTTTTAACAACTGTGGAGTCACTTTCTAAAGATGATCTCGATTTTGCTTTAAAATCCAACTCTCTTTTTGTGTTAGATGAATTTCATCTCTTTTATGAATGGGGAGAGTCCTTTCGTCCTAGATTACTTGATTTCCTTTATCAAATCTCATCTTCTAAAAGTACCAAAGTGATAGGACTGAGTGCAACTATTACAGATGAGCTATATCGTGTGATCGAAAGGGATGTCGAAAATAACTTTAGGCATTTCTGTTTTCTTAATATTGGAAACTTTCAAAAGAAGAATATGTATAAGAAGAAGCGTATGTTGATTCGCCCACTTCTTCTACTAAAGCTTATCTTTGAACAATTACTCTTTGAAAGGGGAAGAACCATTCTTTTTTGTTCGTCACGAAAAGAAGTCTTTTTCTGGCATAAGTTCTTTCTAAGATTAGGCATTTCATGTGATTACTGTGTAGGAGGACAAGTTAAAGACTTTGTGGCCAGAGAGAATCTAAATCCTGCAAATCTGATCATTGCTACTAGTGCTTTGAGCCATGGAGTTAATTTACATGGAATTGAAAATATTTATATTAGTTATAAACCTAGTGAGTCCACAAATTTTCAAATGATCGGTCGTGGTGGTCGCTTTGGAGAAGAATTTCAATATATTGGGGTCTTAGAGAAAGGGAGGAAGTGGTGGGAAAGAATTCACTACAAGATATGTAATTATCTCTTTATAATGAGTCAGGACTTATTATTATGGTTGAATTAGAAGGCATTCTCATTAACAAGATTCCATATCAAGACAAGCACTTGATTGGAAACTTACTCCTTAGAAACGGAAATAAAATTTCTGTGATGTTCTATGGTGGACAAGGAGGAGGAAAGAAGAAAGTTTCTTCTATCTTACAAGTTGGTTACCTTTTTAAAGTCGGTTTCGGTCGAGTTAAAAATAGTTTTGAAATTCTAACGAGTAAGGACCATGTCGAAAAATGGTGCCATAAGAATATTTCCCACAGTCCAATGGCCTTCTACTTACTTTGTTTCTTCTGTGAATTTTGTCAGTCGTTTGCTCCACAAATTACACATAAAGACGATCTTGATTTAAGTGAGAAAAGTCATGAAGGAATTTTTCGCCTTCTTTCAAATGCTATCTTTCGCTTAGAAAGCCGAGTTCTAGCGAGTGACTTTAATGCTAATCATGAACTCTTCATTTTTCTTGTGAAGGCAATGGTTGAGCTTGGGATTTTTCCTCGAACAGAAACCTGTGCTGTCTCAGGGGTTGAAATTGGTGATAATGATTTTGTTTCATTATCAATTGAGCAAGGTGGGTTTATTCACTTCTCTCATCTAAGCTTAGAAGAGCAAAGATTAGTAAATGGACAAGAAGGTAAGGACCTTAGAAGTGAAATGCTAAAGGTTGCAGCAAGCAAGTATTCAGAATATCAAGTAGGAACACAGGTTCAAAAATCTGAGCTAAACCAACTTGTTAATTATATTTGTTATCATCAGCACGTTCAACGTGAGCACTACAAGTCCTTAAGCTTACTCTTATAGGTCTTCAAATACTTTGTAAGTAAGTGAGATGGCTTTTGCTAGATTTGTATTCTTTGCTACGTTTAGGATGGTCTCATCTGAATAATTTAAAACGAGAGAACTTCTAGTAAACATATACGAGTAGTTAAAGCTTGTTGAAAGATAGTACTTATTTTCACCTTCAATACCATCGATCTTAACGGCACTATCTTGCCAATAGGTTAGTGAAGTACCAAAGCGCATCTTCGCATTGGGATTGTAACCAAGGCCCAAAGAAGACGAATATCCAAATCCTGGCTCAACTTCTTTATTATCAATCGTACTTTTAAAACCGTAGTGTCCCTCTAATGTCACAGAGTAGTCGTAGTCGTAAACAACCTTAAATAGGGCAAGTCCTAGAGTTGATTCGTAGACTCCTCGGCTTAGTGAGTCTGATAAGAGGGGATCGTCATAGCTGTAAATAGAATTACCATTTGGGATTAGTTGCTTAAAGAATAGAAAGCCACGAGGCTTTAAAAGATTATAAGTCAGCTCAGGTAGAAACTCCCATGTCAGTTGGAAGCTTGGATCGACAACTTCAGTGGTACTTGTTTCTTTTATTGAAGACTCAACTGTTCTTTTTTTAACTGGAATATCAAAGGCGATTTGAAAATAACTGTCAATGAGGTAGCTACCTTGAAACGCGATAGTCTCAGTTACTTCATTCTTAGAATTAATATTATGAATCTTGCCGTCAACCCCCGCTTCACTTGTTACTGCAGAGTTTGCATAGTTGATTTTTGCTTCCCACTGGTGGTCGCCTAAAATAATATTAGGAATATTTGCGCCACCACCGCAGCATGAAGATGCTTGAGTCGTTAGTGAAAAGAAGAATGTAAGTAAAATTAGAGCGTAAGTGGCCATGAGACAGTGTCGTATAAGTTTCCGTTATCTTTTAATTGTAAGTGAAAGTCCCAAAGACCACCCATTGTGAAGTAGATATCAGTTAGTTCATAGATTCCCGTCGCAACCTTCGTGACAGTAATTGGATAGGAACCATGCCCCATATCTGGCATCCAGATATAGGCCGAAAAATCACCAATTGGATCTTTTAGGTTATCTGCTGAATCTTTAAATGTGATCGTGATCGTTGAGCTATCGTAGAGCAGTGGCCCTTTTTCCCATTGACGAGAAATTGTCAGGGCCTCTGTATTAAATTCTAATTGATTTGTTATATTATCACGTCCACCAACTAATTCTTTTAGGTCGCCAGAGAATGGAGATTTTCCACAACTTGTGAATAATAAGAATAAAAGTGTCAGTGATAATAACTTCATTACTTCTTAAGCTCCACATCAATTGCAGCAATGTCACCATCTAGTTCAAAACGAACTTGCCAGTAACCTTTCATATGTCCCATAAAGAATTTTGCATTCCCATTGATGATCTGATCTTCATCATATGACCAAGAAATAGCTGGTCCACCGTGTTGGTGACCGTTTGCCATCATCATCCATACATAAACTTTAAGCTCTTTCGGAGAGACTCTTTCTCCTGAGTCTTTGTCATAAACAATTGCTTCAAATGTTGAAGGCTTTCCATCAAATGGCCCGTTAGTCCACTCCATATCAACGCATAGATTTTGTGATTCGATTTGAAATGGACACGCCATTACAGAAGCAGTGATAACTAGTACAATTAATGTTTTAAATGTATTTAACATATTTACCTCGCGATATAGCACCCAAGTGCCTTTGATTCTTTATATGGCAGTTCTTTATTATTTTGTAGTGCTGTAAGCACGTCATTTAAATAGAATTTTGAAGATAGCTCAGGGCTTCTCTTATTTGTTACGGCCCCTTGGTAAATAACTTCCTCTTTATCATTTAATAAGAAGACATGAGGAGTCTTTAGGGCATTCATTTTATTTGCGTACTTTAAGTCTTTATCAATGAAGATAGGAAAGTTGATTTTGAATTGGTCAAAGTACTCAAGAGCCTTCTTCTTGCTGATATGTTTGTTCGAGCTAAAACCAATGAATTCAATATTGCTAAACTTCTTTGCAAGAGAGTTAATATAGTCGAATTGTTTTTGTGAACAAGGACAACTAGGCGAAAGGAAAATAAGAACTTTCTTCTTTTTAGTAACAGAAATTTGTTTCTCTTGATGAGTTGATAAATCGTAGCGTATTTCAGTAAATGCCCCAAACGTTGCGCTTGTGATGAGGAGTGCAATTAGTAATTTCATAGGTGTTATTTATAAAATCTCTAATTGAAGCACAAGAAATCAATACCCTAGTAGGTATTAATTTTTACGACTCCTTGATTAAAGTCAGCTTTTGAGGACGAGTAAGCTTCTTTATTTGAGCTTCTCGCTTACTTGCGCTTGAGCGATCTGGATGCTCTTCTGTAAAACGAATTTTTTTAGGTGGATTGGCCTTGGTGAACTTTGCACCTTTAGGATCATTCTTATGTTCTTCAAATCTTCGCTCTACATCAGTTGTAATTCCTGTGTAGAGCTTCCCATTCTTTGTTTCGATAATGTAGACAAACCACTTGTCGGCCTTTGCCATTAATTCTTTCTCGCTTGATATGTGTCTTCTTTCATAAGCATTCCTGTACCAATTCCGTACTTCTCTTGAGTGCCTAACATAGACTTTAACTCATTCGTGGAAATCTTTCCATTAAAGAAGTTAAGGTAACTTTCAAGTTTACTCTTGAGCTTCTCTCCGTGTTCGTTTAAAAGTTCGACTCTAAACTGAGAAACACCTTTTGCAATTAATTCGTCAATTAAGTCTGTCGAACTCTGTGCAATAGCATTAAACATTGTATTTCGACATTCTTGATCGGCCTTAATAAAGTGCATATTTCCAAATTGGTCTTTAAGTTCCACATGATGCTTTTCACATGGCTTCCCACAGTCTTTAAATGATGATCCTTCCGATAAGAAGGCAGCATACACACAATGCTCCATATGAAAGCTTGGCATATATTGGTGGATATTTACTTCAATTCTCCCAGCATCAGTACTTGCAAGAAGGTTTTCCAATTGCTTTGCATTTAAATCATATGATGATGTTAAGGTTTCAAAACCTTTATCTAGTAAGTAATTGGCCGTTTGTGAATTTGCGACGTTTAAAGAAAAGTCACCTTTAAGTGGAATGTCACATTTAGACCTTAAGTATTGGTAAGAACCAAGGTTACGACAAAGAATAAAATCAGGCTCTAATCGAGTTAGAACATTTAAGTGATGATATTCTTTTGGTTTCAAAATTCTATTCGTAGCAATACCAACTTGGCACTTTGGAAGTTGTTTTAAAAGCTCTAGTGAAGGCTTGTAGTCCTTACCAAATTCAAAGTCTAATGTAATTAATAGTCTTTCGTATTCACAGCTTTTTAAAACTTCAAATGCTTCTTTTACTTGATCTATATCTCTAAGTAGGAAGTTTAGAGTAATATCGTTTTCAGAAACTTCTTTCTTTGAAAGATTAAAAGATTGGGTCTGAGGGGCCTTAACAAAGACTCGCTTGTTATTTAATTCTTCGACGGCTTCTTGTCTCAACTTCTTTAATGATTTCGAGTGAATGAAGGGAGACTTCTCATTTGTTATCAATTCAAAATTTGAAACAGCATAGATTGTACGAGATAGGGCACATGCATCTTTTTCAACTTTTTCTAAATCTGCTGGCTTTCTTGCTTCTTCAACTAAGTCTTCGCTTTCAATTATAACTTGGTTAAAACCATCGCTAATTTTATATGTGAGCTTCTCTCCAACATTTGCAATAAGTGTTACTTGGATTGGAATACGCTTTTGTTTGTTGATATCACTAATTAAGGACTCGCTCTCTTTTGCAACTTTTGGATCCGAGTTCAAATAGATATCCATACCTGGGCGAACTTGCTTCCACTTAAAATCGTGAGCAAGTGAAAGGCTTACGCGCTTTCCTTTTCTTTTTACACCAAAGATTGAAGATCCAACCTCAAGGCCCTTATTGTCGTCGCATATTGCAACACCCATTCCATTCTCTAATTCACGATCAGTGTCGATTTCTAAAAATGGAGGAGAAACTTTTTTTACTTTTCCAAGTTCTATTCCTCGGTGAGCGCCGTAGTGACCTTTAACAAGTTGTTGGTGGTCAACACCGTGAAGCCATCCTGAAAAGAGTCCTCGTGAATATGTAAGGGCCATATTGTCGAGCTCTTTTTGGCCAACTTTCTTTCCTTCAAGTTTTGCTTTAAATGCACTTGCCGCAGTCGAAACATAGGCCGGCCCTTTAAGACGTCCTTCAATTTTAAAAGAATCAATTCCCATGTCTTGAAGCTCATTGACTTCTTCGATTCCGCAAAGGTCTTGTGGCGAAACTAGGTAGCTCATCTTTCGTCCGTGTTTTGTGAGGTCTTGTTTTTCTCCATCCACAAACATCTCGTAAGAGAAGCGACAACTTTGGGCACATTGACCACGATTCGCAGAACGCCCTCCAATACTTTCTGAAGTAAAGCATTGGCCAGAGTAGGCGACACATAAAGCTCCGTGAGTGAAGACTTCAAGCTCACGCTGCGTATTTGATCTGATCTCTTTAATTTCTGGAATTGAGTTTTCACGTCCTAGTACAAATCGCTTGATATCAAGGTCTTCAAGAAATGTAATATGATCGTGATTGGTCACTGTCATTTGAGTCGAGCCGTGAATAACTTGCTCTGGATATAATTGTCGGACGATATTTGCTAGTCCGATATCTTGAATGATTAGGGCATCAGGGCCTAGGGCCACAACTTCGTTTAATCTTTCAATAGCATCAGAAATTTCTTCTTCAAAGATGAGAATATTAAATGCGACGTGCACCTTAACTCCATAGAGATGGCACATGTCGATAATCTCTTTTAATTCATTAACGGAGTGATCGTGAGTTCTCCCACGAGCATTGAATCCTGGCATTCCAACATAGATGGCATCCGCACCACCGTGAATTGCCGCTAGGCACATTTGCATATTGCCCACAGGGGCGAGAATTTCTGATTTTTTCATGACCTGCTTTTAGCACGAGAGCAAAAGGTACGCGATACCAAATCGTGATTTCAGTAATTTATATATAGAAAATAAGTAAATTCATGCAAATTCTTCGCAATTATAAAGACTACTTATCCAAGTCGAGTTTCGTTATTAGGCAGTACTTATAAACTAGTCGAATTTCTATTAATTTCAATAAAAATTGACGCATAAGTTAGTAATATTACAAAAAGGTGGCGCGTACCTTAATGGGAAAATAATTAGCCGTTCGGCATTTCAAAAGGTATACTTTGTGCAATTATTTACCATAGTAGGGGGCATTGTGTCAGAAAGTAATATTAAGGACATGCAGCAAATTGTTAGTCTAGCTAAACGCCGTGGATTTATTTTCCAAAGTTCGGAAATTTATGGCGGTCTATCTTCTTGTTGGGATTACGGCCCATACGGAATTGAGTTAAAAAGAAACTTAAAGAATAAGTGGTGGAAGGCCATGACTTTACGTTCAGATATCGTTGGTGTTGATGCTTCGATCTTCATGCACCCACAAGTTTGGAAAGCTTCAGGTCACGTTGATGGCTTCAATGATCCTATGGTTGATTGTAAGCAATGTAAGTCACGTTTCCGCGAAGATAAAATTGATACATCAGCTCCATGTCAAAACTGTGGAGCAGTAGGTGAGTTCACTGAACCACGTGACTTTAACCTAATGTTTAATACGCAAATGGGTCCAGTAGAAGACTCATCAGCTAAAGTTTACCTAAGACCTGAAACAGCTCAGGGGATCTTCGTAAACTTCCTAAATGTACAATCAACAATGAGAAAGAAGCTACCATTTGGTATTGCTCAAATTGGTAAAGCGTTTAGAAATGAAATTACTCCAGGTAACTTTATTTTTAGAACTCGTGAATTTGAACAAATGGAAATGCAATATTTCATTAAGCCAGGTACTCAAATGGAGGCCATGGAGCAGTGGAAAGAGATTCGTTGGAATTGGCACTTATCAAATGGACTACGTCCTGAAAACTTAAGATGGCATCCACACTTAGGAGATGAGCTTGCTCACTACGCTGATGCTGCGGAAGATATTGAGTATAAATTTCCACATGGTTGGGATGAGATGGAAGGGATCCACTCAAGAACAGACTTCGATCTACGTCAACACGAAGAGTTCTCAGGGAAGAACTTAAAGTATACTGATCTACAGGATGGGAATAAAAAATTCCTTCCATACGTTCTAGAAACATCTGTTGGTTGTGATCGTTCACTTCTAGCAATTATGTGTGATGCTTTTAGAATTGAAAACGAAGGTGATAAAGAGAATGAAAGAGTGGTAATGAAGTTCCACCCATCTCTTGCTCCTGTTAAAGTTGCTGTTCTTCCATTAACAAAGAAGTTAAATGAGCCAGCAACAAAACTATTTAATGAACTTCAGCAAGAATTTGCTGCTGAATACGATGTAGCAGGATCAATTGGTAAGCGCTACCGTCGTCAAGATGAGATTGGAACTCCGTTCTGTATCACTTTTGACTTCGATTCATTAGATGATAACGCTGTTACAATTCGTGACAGAGATTCCATGAATCAAGAGCGTATCGCCCTCGATCAAGTTAAAAACTATTTAAGAGATAGAATCTACATTTAAAATATTTTTTTGAAAGGCCACAGATTCGTGGCCTTTTTTCTATACTAAGCAAGGAGCGCAGTTATGAGTAAATGGGTTTACTCGTTTTCAAAAGAAAAAACTGAAGGTAATAGAAGCATGAAAAATCTTCTAGGTGGTAAAGGTGCCAACCTAGCTGAAATGTCTGCTCTTGGATTACCAGTCCCTCCAGGTTTTACAGTAACAACTGAAGCCTGTATCGATTATCAAAAAGCAAACACTATAAATGAAGAAATTAAGTCACAAGTTGTTGAGGCCTTAAAACTAGTCGAGTCATCAACTGAGAAAACATTTGGTGGTGGAGAGAATCCACTTCTTTTCTCTGTTCGTTCTGGAGCAAGAGTCTCAATGCCTGGGATGATGGATACTGTTCTTAACTTAGGTTTAAATGATGAAACAGTAGAGGCCCTTGCAAAGAAATCTGATAATGAAAGATTTGCTTGGGATTCATATAGAAGATTCATTCAGATGTATGCCAATGTTGTTATGGGAATGAGCCACTCTCTTCTTGAGTCAACTCTAGAAGACTTAAAAGAAGCAAAGGGCGTTGATTCTGATACAAAATTAGATGCAAAAGACTTTAAAAACTTAGTTAAGGTTTATAAGCAAATTATTGCTCAAGAAACTGGAAAGCAATTTCCTACTGATCCAATGGAACAATTATGGCTAGCAATTGAGGCCGTCTTTGGTTCTTGGAATAACCCACGAGCAATTAAATATCGTCAGCTGAATAATATTCCTGGAGACTGGGGAACTGCAGTAAATGTACAGGCCATGGTTTTTGGTAATATGGGTGATGACTGTGCAACAGGTGTTTGTTTCACTCGTGATCCATCGACTGGAGATAAGAAATTCTTTGGTGAGTATCTTGTTAATGCTCAAGGTGAAGACGTTGTTGCAGGGATTAGAACACCGGCACCAATTAATGAATGTTCAAAGAATGATTCAAATAGAAATGAAAAAACTCTTGAAGAATATATGCCTAAGGCATTTGCTGAACTTACAGATCTTTATCAGCAACTAGAGAAACATTACAAAGATATGCAAGATATCGAGTTTACGATTGAAGCAGATAAGCTTTATCTACTACAAACTCGTAATGGAAAGAGAACAGCAGCTGCCGCTTTAAAGATTGCTGTTGATCTTGAGAAAGAAGGGATTGTGACGAAGGAAGAAGCAATTATGCAAATCGATCCTGAAGCACTAAATCAACTTCTTCACCCAAGACTTGATCCAGATGCAACGAAGAATATTATCGCTAAAGGTCTTCCAGCTTCTCCTGGTGCAGGTGCTGGGAAAATTGTTTTCCACTCAGACGATGCAACTAGTATGCATGAAAATGGGGTGAAAGTTATTCTTGTTCGCCAGGAAACTTCTCCTGAAGATATTGCGGGAATGGCAGCAGCTCAAGCGATTCTAACTGCACGTGGTGGGATGACCTCTCACGCGGCCGTTGTTGCTCGTGGAATGGGGAAACCATGTGTTGCAGGATGTTCTGAAATTTTAGTTGATAGTAAAAATCGTACAATGATTGTTGGCGATAAAAAATATGTTGAAGGTGACTTCATTACACTTGATGGTGGAACAGGTGAAGTTATTGAAGGTGAAGTACCAACTCTTGATGCTGAAATCAATGCTGACTTTGCTGAGTTCATGTCTTGGGCAGATGAGATTAGAACGCTAAAAGTTCGTACTAATGCTGATAACCCTGAAGATAGTGAAACGGCCGTAAAGTTTGGTGCAGAAGGTATTGGTCTTTGTCGTACAGAACATATGTTCTTTGAGCCAGAAAGAATCCTTGCTGTTCGTGAGATGATCTTTGCTGATTCAACGATTCAAAGAGAAAAGGCACTTGCAAAACTTCTTCCGTATCAGAAAGAAGACTTTAAGGGAATCTTTAAGGCCCTTGATGGTATGCCTGTTAATATCAGACTTCTTGATCCGCCTTTACACGAGTTCTTACCTCATTCTGATGAAGAGAAAAAAGAACTTGCTGAGTATATTGATGTAGAAGTAAAAACTATTGAAGATGGATGTGAAAGACTTCACGAGTTCAATCCAATGCTTGGTCACCGTGGTTGTCGTTTAGGTATCACTTATCCTGAGATCTATACAATGCAGGTTACTGCTATTACTCAAGCTGCTCTAGAATCTCTTGCCGAAGGCATTGATGTGAGACCTGAGATTATGGTTCCTCTTGTAGCAACAGCTAAAGAATTATCAATTCTTAGAGAAATCTTAGAGGCAACAATTGATAAGACAAAAGGTGATAAGGAATTTAAGTACAAGCTAGGAACAATGATTGAGCTTCCACGTGCAGCGATTACTGCTGCAGAGATTGCTGATCATGCAGACTTCTTCTCGTTTGGAACAAATGACTTAACTCAGACAACTTTTGGTCTTTCTCGTGATGATGCTGGACGTTTCTTAACTGAGTATATTTCAAAATCAGTTCTTCCAAATGATCCATTTGTTTCACTTGATCAAGAAGGTGTTGGTTATCTTGTTAAGTTTGCAACTGAGCAAGGACGAAGTGCTAACAAAGAAATTCACGTTGGAATTTGTGGTGAGCACGGAGGTGAGCCTCAGTCAATCGACTTCTGTCATCGAATTGGATTAGACTATGTATCTTGTTCGCCTTATCGAGTGCCTATCGCTCGTCTGGCAGCTGCTCAGGCCGTAATTCGTAACAAGTAATGTCGATAGAAGAATTAACAAAAAAAATAAAAGCAGAGTTTGGCAGTTATAATTTTAACTGCCTTGCTTTTGCCTATATTGATTTTAAAAATGAATCTTATGAATCATTTTCATTTTTTGAAAATCCTTTTTTAAAAGGTCAAAGAGTTTACTTTGATCTTGCTTCTCTGACAAAGCCGTTAACACTTGGTTTTGCCTATTTAAATAAACCTGAAATATTTTCTGAAGAGATGAAGCTTCTTTTAAATCATCGAGGTGGATTAAACTCTTGGGGAAGGCTTTCTTTCGATAATTGGCGAGAACAAATTCTTTCTTATCCAGTTAAAGAAAGTGAGACTCTTTATTCTGACTTCAGTGCTCTAAGGCTTCAGCTTGAAATTGAAAAGAAGCATGGGCTCTATGATCTTGTCTCACCAATGTGGGATGAAGAGATTAAGCACTGGCTAGATATTGAAGATGAGGTTTGTGTTCCTACTGGCCGTAGAAATAGAGAGATCATCGATGGAGAAGTGCACGATGATAACGCCTTTGTTATCGCTGAGAAAGTTTCTCATGCAGGACTTTTTGGAACAATTGATGGTGTTTGTAAAACACTCTTAAAAGCAAATGGTGAATACCAGTTAATTAGTAAAACGAAGCGTGAAAGCGATCAGCGATTTATTAATGGTTGGGATAGCGTGACAAACCCTGAAACTTCTCTTGCTGGTAAGTGTTCCAATAAAGATACTTTTGGTCATCTTGGTTTTACTGGGACATCAATTTGGATCGAGCCCCATTCACAAAAAGGTGTCGTGATTCTAGCAAATGAGGTCATTAAATATTGGTATGATCGAAAGAAATTGAGCGAAATACGAAAGGAAATTGCAAATACTTTCTTTTGTAAGTGATTGATTTTACTCTTTGTCTTACACCTTAAATTAAGAAATTGTTAATAATTGCCGATAAATATCAAGTATTTTATCGGAGATGAAAAATGGGACTCGTCCTTAAGCGATTTCAATTATTATTTTTAGTACTTTCGTTCTTACTGGTTTCTTGCCAGCAAACGAAAAGATCAATTTCTAGTATCGAAGACCAGGTTGATAATCAACCGGCGCTTTATTTGAATACGATTACAGAAGCACCTGATCTATTTGACCGAAATCTCGAAGAGTTAGTTGCACATTATAATGTTAATCTTCAAAAACGAGCTTATGACTCGAGTGAAACGAGGGCAGTTATGATCTCGCTAGAGTCAATGGAGCTTCCAGAGGGACAGGCTTTTGCAATTGATACAACAATTGAAGGTAATGGTGTTCATGTCTTAAAAGTTATTCGTTCGACAAATGATGAGGCCATGACTAAGTCATCTAAAAGTTTACTCTTCAACTTTCTTTCTGAAATTAATGAAAGGAAGAATATTGTAAATATCTATTCATTCTTTGAAATTGCTCACAATGCTAAAGCAGGTGATCTTCGTGCAAAGATTGCCTTAGAAAATTTAAAGATGAAGGCATTAGGTGATTCTGCAATTTATGATGAAGATCGCAAAATTATTGAAGAAGGTATCTCTGAACTAGAAAGCGATTTTAAGGTTGTAAAAAAAGAAATGAAGGCCAAAGAAACAGCTCGTAAGAGTGCAATGGCCACACTTGATAAAGCTGCTGAGAATCATCAGTTAAAGGTATTAATTCAAAATAATGATCGCAAAGGTGTTGCAGATCTTTTAGAGAAATATCTTCCTTGGGAACAGATGACTCCAATTGAAGATTCATATTGGAATCATATTCTTAAGCGCATGAGAAACCCAATTCCTGCAAAAGATAAGGTTCTGGTTTACCGTGGAACATACGGTGACCGCTTATTTCCTCAGATTGTTGATGGCCAAGAGCTTGAGTATGAAGATGCTGTAAAGAAAGCAAACCTTGGTTCGATGTCTACTATCTTAACTCGAAATCAAGGAACTTATAATCGTAGACTTCGCTCTCTTCAAACAATGTATGGAAAGAAAATTGCTTCTAATCCAAGTAATACAGATTCTAAATTTGTTGAAACTGCACGCCTAACAACAATGCTTAGGCAACACTCTATTGAAGCGCAGGGAAGTCCATTCCTTTCGTTCACTTCAAACTTTGATACAGGTTATACCTTTGGATTTTCAATAGCGGATGACAAAACAGTTGCCGACGCTAAAGGGGCCATGGGGGCATTCTTAATTGATCCAGAACTTCTGATGTTTAATCAAATGTCTGGGTTTAAATCTGAGATGGAATACTTAGCACCATTAATTACGTTTCCTGATGAAATGGTCGGCTTCTATGATGAAGACTATATGGAAAAGGTTAATCGTTCAGCAATCAAAGATGCACTTCATGATGGCCTTAAGAAAGAAATGGTTAGGATTTATGGAGATGCACAAGGTCCGGGAATCGCTGATGAAATCCTTTCTCGTTCAAGTGAATTTAATGATTATGAAAAGGCATATCTTGTTCCAAAATTAAAAACAAACTTAACTGGGGCAACTAATGAGAATGTCGGAATTGCAAAGAAGATTAGTAACTTCTTTAGTAATTTAAAGAATAAGTTTTCTTCTTCTAGTAAGGGGAAAGTTAAAGTGATCGATGAAATGCCTAAAATTAATAATTGTTTATACGCTATTAAGAGCTTCTTACAGTAAAAGAGGCAATAAAAGAGGAATTCATGCATAAGAAAGCATTTGGTTTACTTTCCGTCTTACTTCTAACACTTACTGTTCTTACACAGTATTCGCAAGTAGATCGTTCTGAGTATTCATACTTCAGCACTCGAGCACCTGCTTCCGTTGCTGATATGGAACGTTTAGAGACGTTACTAGCTGTTGATAAACTCGATTACTATATCGGTGAATATATCAATAATTTTGGTAAGAAGATTGATGATGAAGCACTAGGAGAACTTAAGAAAGTTGAGCTTGATTATATTATTGATAAGTACTCAACTGACTCTCGAATTTTTGATGCAAAGAAATACGATGCAATTATTTATGATATCTTAAAAGATCGTCTAGGTAAGAAGCCTTCTGGGACAAAGGCTAGTTATGAGTGGGGTTATAACTTCTTTAAAAATAAATTAAATGAAGGTTTTACTCTTCTTGATTCTAAAATAAAACCAAAAGATGACTCTGCTATTACTAAAGTAGAACCAAGGTCTGAGTTTACTCTTCCTGATCAAGGAATTAAAAATGGTGAGCTGACATTAGATGCTGATCACTATATTTCAAATCGTACGACACGTGCTGTTTTCTGGGAAGCAGTTGAAAGTAATCGTGATGTTGAATTTCACCTTGAAAACTCTAGAGAGTTCTTAAAGAATCTACAGGCCAATGGTGGTCAGATACTTAAAGAAATTCGTCCATTTGCAAATAATTACAATAAAATCTATGCCGTTCAATACCCTGGTGAGTCTACTTATCGTTATGCGATTACAGCAATCGGTGGAAAAGATCGACTAAATCACCTAATGCTACAATTTGGTCTATCTAAGAGAGGACATACAGTAACAAATAAGGTTCGTATCTTTGGTGATCTTGATGACACTCATAAGATGATGGAAGATGAGCTCTCTGGAATTTTTAGACACCTACCAAAGTCTGAAAGAGTCATTATCGGACAGAAAGGTGCTATTGAGAGAACTTTTGAAACGCTGTGGAAAGTTCGTGCTCTTAAAAACCTATACGATGACGAGCCAGACTTGGTTCTATCTCACATCTCAGATAAGTTAAAAGATTCTTTTAAAGATCTCATGGCCGATGGAGATATCAAGAAATACGATATTTTCAAAAATAAAAAAGATATTGAAACGGCCTTTACGAAGCTAGAAAAGACAATCAAGGGCAAAGGAATTGAGCCCTTTGAGTTTAAGAAATATGACTATGATAATTATGTTATTTCGATGTCAGACATTGTCTTTAAAAACTCTGAAGGAGAAGACGTTGTATGGCGTGTTGTTGCAAATAGTTGGGGAGATGAAATTTCGCCACTTGCAAAGGCACTGAAAAATACAGGTCATAAGAATATTACATATATTGGAACAGCTGGAGCATTCCCAGAGAAAGGGTATAGTGTAGGTGATCTTGTTATCCCTTCACATACGCGTTTAGATGGTGAGAGTAAGAAGCTTCGTGGAACAATTATGGATATTGATGGTGCCAAAGTTGGTGGTACTGTTGATCATGTATATTCTCCATTTATTGAAACAAATGAGTGGTTAGAAGAAAGTTCAAGTCATTCTGATTTTGTCGAAGTTGAAGTAAGTCACTTAAGAAAAATATTAAATGGCCAAGATGACGATCTTCAAGCCTATCTACTAATATCAGATGTTCTTAAGTCTGAAGGTGAGACTCTTGCTTCTGCAACTGGAGCTAAAAGAAGAAACTCTCTTAATAAACTTCTCTATGCAATGCTTGATAGAGATAAGGTTGGGATTCCACAAGGTGTAAATACTGCTGATAACCATATTGGAATTCTAAGAAGTACAATCGATAAAGTACTTGGAAATAAGGCCAACACTCTAAAATACTATATTTTCTCTATGCTAAAGGATAGTAAGAATGTCTCTGAGGCGGAGATTCAAGCGGCAGTAGATTCTGTTGATAATTTTAGCGACAACTATTTTACAAAGAGAATTACAGAGTCTTCTGAGGTCTCGAGTTATGTTCTAAGGAAATTAGAAGAATTTGGGCATATGCCTAAGATTTCTGTTGATAAAGAATTTGTCGACGGAAAGTGGCACCCAAAAACTGATAAGATTATTATTAATATTCATGCTGACACACAAGAATTAGTGGATCAGTATAAAGAAGCTGCTAAAGATTTTGAAAATGAAATTGCAAAGGTTTCTAAATTTTGTGAAATCAATTTCATAAGAGGACCTCCTTCTGAGGAATATGTTACAATTCCAAAATACGTAGGTCTTGATAGTGACTTCCTTGTAAATCTTTATTCACAATCAGCATTTAAACAAGCTGGTCTTGATGCCCAAGTTACTTATAACGGTAATTTAAAATTTAATTTCTTACCAACTGTTAATAACTCAGATGTTTGTGTTGATGAAAAATTCTGCCATCTTTCATTCTTTAAACCGGATCAGGCGACAAAAGACTTATTAGTTGATTTTGACTCACACACAAAATTCAAAGCACAATTTAATAAAGATCCAGTTGAGATGTTCAATGAAATGATTAAAAGGGCAAATCAAATTACACAAACAAATTATAGCTTTGAAGTTGTTGTTGAAAAGAATGCGACTCTTGAAGATGGAAAGCTTGCTGAAATTGTTCCAGATATTGATCCTGAGAAGGGACTTCTTGTAAAGGTGCGCCTTACGGAAGAAGGGTATAATAATCCACTTGTCCTCTTAGAAGAGGCCATTCACGTGAATCAAATTACACGTGGAGATGACTTTTTAAAGCATCCCGTTTTTTGGGCCGAAGCCGCTTTAAATGCAAAACATGGATCAATGCGTTCTCGTGAGTTCTTAGCACGAGCAGAAGTGGATGCAATGGATAAATTATCTAATCTAATGAGAAGTAAATTTGCCGGAAATGCAGATGCAGCACTTAGTAAAATTGAACAATATGCAGAAATTAGAAAGGCACATGCAGCAAAGATTGCAAATAATCTTAAGAAGAAGGTACGTGCTGAAAAAACGATTCGTAATGGTTTAGCTAAACAATGGAAAGCTCTTCATAAGGCGCTTGAGGCGCAAGATCTCAAACTAGATGATTATATTGCTTCTAATAATCGCAAAAAAGTGGCCGAGTTAATTGAAGCGTATATGCCATGGGAACAAATGGAGCCAACTGAGATTGCAGCATGGCAAAGATGGGTAAAGGAAATTGAAAATCCTAGTGATGACTTCTTTGTGAGCTTTAGAGGCTTAGGAGATGACCTTGTTCGTGAGTCCAATGATGGTGGCCACTTCTTAATGGCCAAGCTTCTAACAAAGAACCAGGGGAGTTACACGAGAAGACTGCGTTCGTTAAAAACCTACTTTGATAAGAAAATTAGCAAGAAAGCAGGTGTACATATGCCAGTTGAGTTTCAGTCTCTTGCTGGTGTTTTCAAAGGGCATAGTGTTGAGCCATTAGGTTCTCCTTATTTATCGGGATCAGTTCTTTCTGTTGCGGATAATTTTGCTAGTGAATACCACGGCCAAAAAATAGCGGCATTAAAGATGTCTCAAAATAGAAGCTTATTAAATCTTGTTTCAAATTATAATGAACTAGAAGAAATGATCCCACTGATCGTCTTCCCTGATGAGATTATTTCAATTGAACCAGCAGGAGATATTGAAGCAATTCAGGATTCAGTAGAAGAAAAAATAGGACGTCTTCTTAAAGAAACAGAGCTTGAAAGATCAGCGGTGCAGGCCGATAGTGATTACAAAGTTAGAGCAACGCTTGAGTGGTGGAAACAAATTGATCCAACCGGTATCACGCCAACAAATTCTACCAAGACTTGTAAGGATGTAATTAAGATGTTCTTATCTCAACAGTAATTAGTTGATCATAATATTTACCCTTACCCTTTGTCCGAAAAACGGTTAAAATTGACGGATAAAGGGTAAGTTATGAATTTAGAAAATTACAAAGATATAAATGCACTATCTGCATTGAAAGAATCAAATAAATTTAAAAAGGTGTTCTTTTACCGTATTTGCGGGACGGGAATGGGAGCGGCTGCATGCCTTCTTAAGGAAGCTGGGTTTGAGGTCGCTGGTGCGGATCGCATGTTCTATCCACCAATGAGTACCTATCTAGATAACTCGGGTATTGATGTTTATAAATTTGAAGAACACAATATTGAAGAGATTATTAAAGACTACGATTTAATCGTTGTAGGAAATGTCGTCGCAAGAAATTCTGATGATGCAAAATTTATTGAAGAAAGTGGCCTTCCATTTTGTTCATTTCCGGCGGCAATAGGAGCCTTAGTTTTAAAAGATAAAACCGTTGTTGGTATTTCTGGAACTCATGGAAAGACAACAACAACATACTTTGGTGTTCAACTTTTTGAAAAACTAGGAATGGAACCTGGTTATCTAATTGGTGGGGTAATGGATGAGCGTCCACCTGCTAGAGTGGGAAAAGGTGATTACTTCTTTATTGAATCTGACGAATACGATTCTGCATACTTTGAAAAATTCTCAAAGTTTCGCTCTTACTATATCAATAAATTAATTATCACATCACTTGAGTTTGACCATGCTGATATTTTTGAGTCAATTGAAGATATTAAAAATGAGTTTAAAGCAATTCTTCCAAGTGTCGACGAAGTGATAGCTTGCTCAGAGTGGCAAAGTATCAATGATCTAAAGGTCACGGATAAGTCTTGGTCAGAGTATGATCGTGAAAATGTAAAAATCATTAATGTCGATAATGGCCTGACTTCGTTTTCAATGAAATGTTCAGTTGGTGAGCATGAGTTTAAAACAAACCTAATGGGCCATCATAATATTCTTAATTTAGCGTCAGTTATTATTGTCGCTTTAAAAGCTGGAAAGACTCCAGAAGAAATTCAGGCCGGCATCTTAGATCTTAGAATGGTGCAAAGAAGGCAGGAAGTAAAAGGTGAGTTCAATTCTTCGCCTATTATTGATGACTTTGCTCACCATCCAACTGCCGTCCAAGAAACTTTGCATGCAATTTCTTTGAAATATCCAGGAAAGAAAATACATGCTTATCTTGAACCAGGCTCAGCAACTGCACGAAGTGATCTTTTCCAAGAAAGATTTGCGGACTCTTTAAAAGGCGCGGCCAGTGCAACAATTATCAAACCATCACGTCCTACAACGGCAAAGGGCCAAGGTGATCTTGATGTTGATAAACTAAAGTCTGACTTAGAAAAAAGTGGAATAAGAACTAATATTGTAACAGAGTTAGAACCTTTGATTACGTTAATAAAAGAAAATAGCAGTGAGCAGAGTGTTCAGCTTGTTATGAGTAATAGTTCTTGTCTAGGTTTATGGAGTAGCGAGTTTGTTAAAACACTTTAAGACAACTCTTCCATTCTTCATCGCTTTTACAAGTTTCTCTGGGCAGTTTGCTCACGCAAAGAACTTATCAGATGCACAAGTGATCAATGAGTATATGAAGCTTCATCGCAAGCAGTATAAAACGACGTGCTCGATGAAAATTTATAACGAGTCTCAAAAGCTTTATAAGAATTTCTTAGGGAATGGAATCTTTATTCCTTTTCAATTAAGTGGAGATCTCGATGAAGGAACAATCAAAGAATACGTTCCTTTAATGAAAAAGAAGAGAGAGTGGATTAAAGGTGTTAATGAACGCCTTTCTAAAATGCGCTCTTTTAGAAATGTCCTGGCCCGCAATCGTCAGATCCAAAGTCAATTTGAAAAGGCCATGCGTCACAATTATAAGTATCGCTATTTCAAGGATCTAAAGGCTAAGTCTCACGTGGCCCTTGAATCAAAAAAAGAGATCAAACAATTTCTCAAAGATCTTGAAAGATATCTAAATAGCCTTTTTTTCTTACAGTCTTTTAACTTCCCTGTTGATCACCTACATTTAAGAAGTGAGTACGACAAGGTTAAGGACCTAGAAACAGCAGAAGGAAAACAGAAGTCAAACTCTGCATACTTACTGAGAAAAATTGTTGAAGACGGAAGTGTTGATCCAAAAAAAGGCCGCTCTGATTTAAGTCTTCGCTCTCTGATTGACTCTGTCTACTTACGTATTGTTGGCTTTGACCAACCATTCTTAACTGAAGATCTTCGTTATGATATTTCTGATTTAATTTCTCGTCTTGATGGGGTCTTAAGGAAAGGTCATAAGAAGACTTATGCAAGAACAAAGTACTGGCAAAAAAAGATCATTGAACGTGAAGACTATTACGTTGACCTACTTAATAAGAGTAAAACAAAAGATGATATCTTAAAGAAAATCTTCGAAGATAAGAATCAGGCCCGCTACGCCTTAAGCCAGTATATCTATGACAAAGAGGCCTTGGTTTATAAATTTTGGAAAAGACAAAAAGAGATTTATCGCAAGCTATATGCACTTGAAACGATTTTGATTCATGAAGTTGGACGCCTCGATGATAACTATGGAAGTGAAAGAAGAGATGTGGCCAAGGTTGTAATTAATCGAGTGACAAATCCTGGCTATAATACGATTGAAAGTGATGAACCATTCTATCAATCTCTTGTTAAAGCAGGTGTAAAGAATACTGAAAAGTATCCGTGGCTTAATGTACTCTTTAAAAGAGGCCAGTTTTCATTTACATACTTTTTTATTCCTGCTTCGAAGGGAATCTTTTGTCCTGACCAATCAAAGTCTGCACGAAAGTTAATGCGTAAGAACTTAAAAATGATTTTGGATGAATTACATAATCCAGATAAAGACTTCAAGGCAACACGTTACTTCTCAAGAGCTTCAATGCTTGGAAGAATGGATATGTCTTCTTTGTGGGATGAGTACTCTAGTATGGAAGAGCGTCCGGGGCCTTTGATTCACAATACGAAGCGATTAAAAACATTGCTTACTCGAAAGAACTTGAACTACTTATATTCTTTTAAAGATAGTGGTGAACATAATTACGATGTATATCGCTATAAAAATAAAGTTTATGTACATTCGGCCAAAAGCGGTAAGTTCTATCAATACCGTAATCCTCATTATTTCAAATACTTCGTAAAGAACGATGATTACTAATTTTTATTGAGTATAAGCTATTGAAAATAGTAGTTGAAACTAGTTGTTAAAACGCGCTAATAGCAGTATATTCATACAATTATTAGTGTATTAATTATTTATAGCTAGGAGATGAGGCAGTGCTAAAAGATTTTACATTCACTTCTGAATCAGTAACAGAAGGGCACCCTGATAAAATTGCGGATCAAATCAGTGATGCGGTACTTGATGCGATGTTAGAACAAGATCCAAAATCTCGTGTTGCTTGTGAAACTATGATCACAACAGGTCTAGTTGTTCTTGCAGGTGAGATTACTTCTACAGCTAATATCGATTTCCAAGAAACAGTAAGAAATAAAATTAGAGAGATTGGATACGATCACTCTGATAAAGGTTTTGATGCTAATACTTGTGGTGTGATGGTTGCTCTTGATAAGCAATCACCAGATATTGCTCAAGGTGTAAACGTTGGTGAAGGTACATATACAGAATTAGGTGCTGGTGACCAGGGTCTAATGTTTGGTTACGCTTGTAACGAAACTGATAACTACATGCCAATGACAATTGATCTTTCACACAGACTTGCTGAAAGACTTTCAGAAGTTAGAAAGAATGGAACTCTAGGTGAGCTTAGAGCTGACGGTAAAACACAAGTTTCTGCACAGTACGAAGATGGTAAGCTATCTCGTATCGATGCAATTGTTGTTTCTACTCAACACTCTGACAATATGACTCTTTCACAAGTTCAAGAAGCAGTGAGAGAAGAAGTTGTTAATAAAGTTGTTCCAGCATCACTTGTTGATAACAACACGAAATACTTCATTAACCCAACTGGTAAATTTGTTATCGGTGGACCAATGGGGGACTGTGGTCTAACTGGTAGAAAGATTATCGTTGATACTTACGGTGGTCACGGTGCTCACGGTGGTGGAGCATTCTCTGGTAAAGATCCAACTAAGGTAGACCGTTCAGCAGCTTATGCAACAAGACAAATTGCTAAGCACATCGTTGCTGCAGGTCTTGCTGATAAAGCTCTAGTACAAGTTGCATATGCAATTGGTGTTGCTGAGCCAATGTCACTTCTTGTTGATACTTTTGGTACAGAGAAAGTAGACGTTGCTAAGATTAACAATGCTGTTAACCAAATCTTTGATATGAAGCCAGCGGCTATCATCGAAAGACTTGATCTACTTAGACCAATCTATTCTCCAACTGCTGCTTACGGGCACTTTGGTAGAACTAAAGATGGTTTCTTCCCTTGGGAAGAGCTTTCTTACGTAGAGAAGTTAAAAGCTCTTTGCTTATAAGCATCCGCGAAATTGGCCGCCCTAAGGCGGGCTATTGTTTGCGGTGCTAGGCCACTTCGCAATGAAATTAAAGAATATATTCAACAAGCCGGGTTCAAGCCCGGCTTTGTTGTTTCAAGGCCAATGGGAAAGTCATTGAAAGTAATAGGAGCCTTTCTTTTTTTTCAAATGCGACTATACTTATCCTATGAATGAATTCCTCATGTTCACATTACGCTACACACCATTCTGGTCAATTCCAATTATGATCATTGGTGGCCGCTTTGCGTACTACTATTGGTTAAGAGGCTACACTCTTCCTCCAATCTTCTTTGCTCTTTGCTCAGCTATCTCAAGCTTCTTCCTCTTTATTTGGATAATGGCCGGTGGGCCAGACAAAGTTGTTCATTATTTCTTAGATATTGTAAGAAACTTTTAGACACTAATATTTATATATAAACCTGTGATATTAGCTATTTATGCTAGTTTCGGAAGTTTTATCATGGTGTTAAAAAATTGACACGTCCACGATTTATTCGATACCATTTTAGTGGGACAATTTTTAACCTCACACGATGAGAGGCAACAACACATGAAGAATGATTTTAATTTTCTAACTGATACATTCTCAAATGATGAATCAGAAAATGAAGTAAAAATCGATCAAGGAAGAAAACCAGTGATTATTGTCGTGGAAGATGATCAAACTCTTTCCGCAATGATAACGAAGTATCTAAGTAAGAAGATAAATCTAGAAGTTATTAGTTTCTCTTCTCCAACACCTGCAATCGAGCATATTACTAAGAATCAAGTTGATCGCTTTTGTTTAATTACAGACATTAGCTTTGAAGATAACTCGTCTGATGGACTCTATCTAATCGACTTATTAAAAGAGCGTGGCCTAACTTTTAGCTCTATTGCTATGACAGGCTTTGCCTCTATTGAAACAGCAATTGCGGCAACTAAGAAAGGTGTTTTTCACTATCTAACTAAGCCTTTCGAACTTGAAGCTCTTAAAGACCTTGTGGTTAGGGCCCTTGTTCATAAGCTTGAATATCGAGAAAGCCTTGAGATTAATGCTGGAACAAGTTCTGCCAGTGATAAGCGCTCGTTTGGAACTAAGTATAAGCTAGAGATGCCTACTGAAGATGATATGTTTTGTGGGATGATCGGCCGCTCTAAGCCAATGAGAAAAATCTTTGAGCGCATAAAGAAAGTTGCAGCTTCGAGTTCAACGATCTTAATTGGAGGCCCTTCTGGAACGGGGAAGGAGCTTGTAGCAAAGGCAATTCACTTATCTTCAAATCGTAATCATAATAAAATTGTTAATGTAAATTGTGGTGCCATCCCTGGTGAGCTTCTAGAAAGTGAACTCTTTGGACATGAGAAGGGAGCCTTTACTGGCGCTGTATCAAGTCGAATGGGACGTTTTGAAGCTGCTGATGGTGGATCAATCTTCTTAGATGAAATTGGTGATATGCCACTACTTTTACAAGTTAAACTTCTTAGAGTTCTCCAACAAAGAGAAATTGAGCGCGTTGGTTCTTCAACAACAACTCCAGTTGATGTACGTATCATTACAGCAACACACAGAAATCTTGAAGACTCTGTTCAGCAAGGTAACTTCAGAGAAGACCTTTACTATAGACTTAATGTTATTCCGATAAAGATTCCTGCATTAAAAGATCGCAGAGAGGATATACCACTTTTAATTTCATACTTCCTATCGCGCTTTGTAAGTGCCGATGGAAGAAATGATATTGAATTAGATGATGAGACTTTTGAAATTCTTATGTCTTATGAATGGCCTGGTAACGTTCGTGAACTAGAAAATTTAATTGAAAGACTTGTTATCTTAAGAGGTGGAAATAAAATTAGACCTCAGGATCTGCCACCAAAGATTTTAGCTCTTACTAATCGCTCGACAATTGATACTGATGATCTTGTCAGTCTTCCAGATAATGGTATCAATTTAAAAGATTTTATGAATGAAGTAGAAGAGTCTTTAATTAAGCAGGCCCTTATTAAAACGAATGGTAATAAGAACCAAGCTTCAAAGCTGCTACAGATGAATCGTACAACGCTTATTGAAAAAATGAAGAAGAGAAATTTAGACGTTAATATTCAACAATAAATTTCTTCTTAACATAGCCAATATGACACCAATACTTAAGCCGACTTTCACAGTCGGCTTTTTAAATGCCTAATATCCTGTTGTGTAAAAACTTTGACATGGAAAAAACGTCCCATGAGAAAAATTTTCCTTTGAAATATTTCAAAATATTGTAAAATAGATTCACGGCATGCTTTAGGACGAAGAAATTGCCAAATAATTGACGTTATTAAATTTGAAACAGGAAGTTTCTACCAAATGAAGATAGATTTTAATTCAAAAAATTTATTATCTTTTATCGTACTTATTTTTAGTACTGCCTTCCTAAATATTGCATCAGCATCAATTGTTACACCCGAAGCTCACAATGACTTCTTACGTGTTAAGTTCTTTATTGATAAGAAACTAGTTAATGTAACAAAATCTAACTCAGAGGTATCATTCTCGACTTTAGATGGTGATATTTACTCAAAGGTAAAAGATGGGCTGAAGAATTTCTCTTCATCAAAGTATATTAAGAGAATCTCTTATACTGAGCCAACGTCTGGAAATAATGTTTTCACAATCTCTTTAATGCTTAAAAAGAATGTAGAAGTTTTCTCATTCTATAAGAATCGTGACCGTGCTTACTTTGTCGACTTCTGGAAAGATGGTGCAGTAACAAATAAGCAAGCAGCGATCAAAGATATTTCAACTCTGGTAAAGAAGAATGAAGCATCAGCGCAACAGTCGACACCAAAGTTTGTAAAAAAGTCTAAAGCTGTTAAACCAGCTCCAAAGATAGTTAGAAAAAATGTTGTTAAAAAGGCTCCTGCTAAGAAAGCGAATCCATATCGTGATTTTAGATATGGAGCCTCTTTTATCTGGGACTACCAAGCACTTGCACCAGAGTTAAAAACACAAATTCTAACGAATAGAAAGACAGCAGAGTACTTCTTTCCAATTAAGAATTTTGATTACAATAAGAATGAAAAAGAAGCTCATATGCAACTTACTCTTAATCTTTATAGAAAAGGTAAGTGGGGACTTATGTATAAGTCGATTAAGCTTTATGAGAAGAAATTTTCACAGTCTTACAATCCTTACAATGACTACATGAAGGCCAATGCTCTTTTAAGAGAAACTCTTGAAAAAGGTGATATCAAGCCAGTTGATACGGCCGTTTCAATGTATACGAATATCCTTGAGAGAACTGATATTTATGACCTAAGAAAAGGTATCTACAAATACCTCGTTCAGTTCTACCGTGAAAAGAAAGACTTTGTTAAGGCCCTTAAATATGCCAAGAGATTTTTTAGTGATGCAAAAGAGAATTTTGATTACGAAGAACTAGAGTATATGGGTGAGTATATCCTTTCATCTCTTGCAAACTTAAATCAAGTAGAGAAGGTTGAAAACCTAATCAAAGATAAGACTTTAGTTAAGATCATTTCTAAGCAAAAGCTTAAGGCCTATGAAATGTATACTTATCTAAGACAAAATGATGAAGAAAAAGTGATCGGTGCTTACGAGGCATTCGCTAAAACGACTAAAGGTGAGTACCTTCCATCGATCTACTACAATGCTGCAGAAGCATACTTTAGAACATCACAATATGAGAAAGCATTCAGAATTTATGATACTTTTATTTCTAAGTACTCTTACGTAAGTGAATCTGCTCAGGCAAGACTACGTATGGCGCTAATTGCTGATCTTCAGGATCGTCCAAAGAATGAAGTGTTAGAGCTTTATAAGAATGCAATCAACAGAGCTCAGAATCAAGAGGTGAGTCTAGAGGCACGTATCCGTTATGTTGGTGTTCGTACTATTAGAAAGATTAAGCCAGATACAAAAGATATTGAAACAAGAGTTTTCCTTGATAAGGGAACTGATAAGAAGCTAAACAAAGATCTTGAAATGCTTCTGTGGCAAACTCGTTTAAGAACATTCATTGTTGATGGGCAATATGAAGAGGCCCTAACATTCTTGACTGCACTACCAATTGCGGCCATGAAAATTAGTGAAAAGAAGGTTTTTGAAGCTGATGGAGCCGAAATTGTTTACGGAATTATCAAGACAAACTTTGAAGAAGGTAAGTTTGCCCGTGCTATCCGCGCTTGGGAAATTTACAAAGATACTTATTTTGCAAAGATCGGTGCTGATCCTGAAATTCAGTTTATTATCGCGAAATCGTATATAAATCTTACACTGTGGGACGGATTTCAGAAAATGTATGAGAAAATGATAGCGAGCAAAAAGGAAACTGCTCATACTTTCCCTTTATGGGTTTCTCGCAAGGAAGTTAAGAAGTTGGACTTGTATAAGAACGAGCTACAAATTCTAAGAAATCTAAAGCTAAAAAATTACACTTCAGTAGATCGCATCATCGCGAGTACAAAAAAAGACTACCCAGGATTTGAAAAAATCACATTTTACAAAGCTCTTGCTCACTATAAGAGAGGAGAGTTTACAAAGGCCGAAAAAGAGTACGAAAAATTCTATGCAAGTGATGCAAATGCGAACTCAATTGATGCTAAAGATCTTGTTGATTCAATCCAATTTTACCTTGAGTCAATTTATGAGAGTAAGAAATTTGATAAGTACTTAAAAGTATCAACAGCTCTTCTAAAAGACGCAAGCTCATTCCAAATCGCTGATACTGTTGTTGAAGGATTAAGAGAAAGAGTTAACTACCAAAGAATTGAAATCTTATTTAAGAAAGCAAATAAAATTGCATCAGATGAAGCAAGAGCATTCTTAAACGATTATGAAAAATCACTTTATAAGAACCGCGTGAAGTTTTTATTAGGAAAGGAAAGCCTAAGACAAAACGATTTCACAACAGGTGAAAAGTTATTAAATGAAATACTTTCAGATAGCGAAGCAAAGGATTATCTGAAAGAGTTGGCCAGGACAGAGCTAACACTAGTTAACTTAAAAAAACGTACACTATAATTTAGCCCACGGATCGGGCAAACGACAGACAGGAGGTCAGATGAATACGTTTACAGCGGAAATTTTTGGACAGGATCCTAAAATAGTTAAGGCACTTAAAGTTGCAAACAACGTTGCTGTTACAAAAGCACCAGTTCTTATTGTTGGTGAAGCAGGTGTTGGTAAGAAGACACTAGCTGGTTTTATCCATGAAAATTCAACAAGACAGGGAAAACCATTTGTAACTGTAGACTGTGCAGCAGACGCAAACCAAGTTGAGAATGAGATCTTAGGTTATAGAGACCCAGAAACAGGACGTTTCATTAAAGGTGCATTCGAAAACGCAAATGGTGGTACTGTTGTTCTAGTAAACGTAGATGGACTAGAAGATACTTTTCAAAAAAAGCTTCACAAAATCCTTGGTGAACTAACTGACTATGAAATTGATGTAAGAATGGTTGCAACAACAACTAAGAACCTTTCTAAGCTTGTTGGAGCTGGTCGTTTTTACCGTGGCCTATATACTTTCATTTCATCTAACTCAATCACTCTAACTCCACTAAGAGAAAGAGTTGGTGACCTAGAGTACATCGCAAAAAATATTATCAAGACAACTCTTGGTGGTGCTGAAGTTTCTGTTCAAGAAGAAGCAATGAATAAGATTCTTTCTCACTACTGGACTCACAATGTAAAAGAACTTAAGGCAGTTATCGAAAATGCACTAGCTAACTTTGAAGGAAATGAAGTTTCAGCTGAGCACCTTGAGATCGGTGAGAAGAAAGCAGTAAATGTTATCTCTGAAGATGATTCAGAAGGAATTAGATTAATGTCTCTTAAAGAAGCTGAGAAGCTACTTATCAAGAAGGCACTTATCCATACTTCTGAAAATAGAACTCAAGCAGCAAAGATTCTTGGTGTATCAATTAGAACACTAAGAAACAAAATCAATGAGTACCGTGGAGACGGAAACTCATACTTTGTTAACTTAAGATAAGGTTTCATCATGAGGGTTGAGGATAAGACATTAAAAGCACTAGCTGCATCTTTGAATTTAAGACAGATCCGACATGAGGTCTTAACTTCAAATATCGCTAATGCAGATACACCTGGTTATAAGGCCAAGCGAGTTGACTTTGAAGAAGCACTTGCAAGAGCTTTAGACGTCGATGGGAATCTTGAAATGTTGACCTCTGAAGAGAAACACTTTGACGTTGGCAATGGTGGTTTTGAAAATCTTCAACCTGAAATTTATGATGATCCAAATGGCATCGTCTCTGAAGATGGGAATACTGTCGACAGAGACGCTGAAATGGCCAAAATGGCAGAAAATAAAATTTTGTATGATGCATCGGTAAAGTTACTAAATAAGAAACTAGGGATGCTTAAATATACAATTAACTCTGAAAAATAGAGTAGGGGGAGATAATGGATTTACTAACGAGTTTAAAAATTAGTTCATCAGGTGTTGCAGCAAATAAGAAGCGCATGGCAGCGATTTCTTCAAATATTGCAAATGCTCAGACGACAAGAACGGCCGAAGGTGGTCCATATCGTAAGAAAGAAGTTGCTTTTGGAAGCGAGCCTGCTCGTGAAAGCTTTTCGGATATTTTAGAAGGTGAGATGGGTGAGGTTGCTCAATCTGTTCATGCAACAGAAGTTGTATCAAGCGATAAACCACCAATCCTAAAGTATGAACCAAATCACCCTGATGCAAATGAGCAAGGGTATGTTGCCTATCCAAATATCAATGTAATGGAAGAGATGGCAGATATGATTTCAGCTTCAAGAAGTTATGAAGCGAATATTAACGTAATGAATACAACTAAGAGTATGGCGATGAAAGCGCTTGAAATTGGAAGTGGAAACTAAGAATAAAGGAAAGGGGTTAAATCATGGCGATCAATAATATTACTACAATGAATGACGTCTTTAACTCACATAAAATGCGCGAGTGGACTAGTCCAACTGGTGGCGCGGAAGAATTTAAGTTAGAAGGCTTTGATGAGCTCTCTAAAGTAGCACCATCTGAGAAGAGTCAGTCGTTTTCTGAACTTTTAGCAAATCAGATTATGGATGTTAACAATTTACAAAAAGAAGCTAACACAGCTATTGAGAAGTTAGTTAGTGGTGAGAGTAAGAATATCCACGAAACTATGTTAGCTGTTGAAAGAGCTGAAATTGCTTTTAAGACAATGAACCAAGTTCGTAACAAAGTAATTGACGCTTATAAAGAAGTAATGAGAATGCAAGTCTAGTTAATAACTAGTTGTTAATGATCTCTTAATTTAGGATGAATTAAGAGTTTCAGGTGTCAGGAGGATACGTGAAAGATTTTTTCGATAAAATGCTTAGAAACTTCAAAGAGTTCTATGGAGAACTTGATGCAGGAAAGAAGATTTCTCTCTTTGCTGTTACTGGGGTTATTCTAGTCTTCCTACTAGGTGTTGTCCTTTGGGCCACTCACACTAATTATAAAGTTCTTTATTCTGATCTTAATAAAGAAGATATGACAAAGGTTGAGGTCTTCTTAAGTCAGAATAACGTCGAGAAGAAAACTTCTGCAGATGGGAAAACAATTAGTATCCCTGAGGATATGATTGAAACTGTACGTCTTAAAATGATGACTTCAGGTTTCTCATTTTCTGGAACTGTAGGTTATGAAGTTTTTGATAATCAATCTTTTGGAACAACTTCTTTTGTTCAAAAGGTAAATAAGCAAAGAGCACTCGAAGGCGAGCTCATTAAAACAATTAAGCACCTAAGAGGTGTTAAAAGAGCTCGAGTTCACTTAAATATCCCTGAGTCTTCACCATTTGTTTCTGAAAAGAAACCACCAACAGCATCAGTTGTTCTTGAGCTTAACCGTGGTGTAACTCTTACTGAGCAAGAAATTAAAGGGATCTCTTCACTTGTTGCTTCATCTGTTGAAGGAATGAGAGGTGAGGGTGTTGTTATCCTTGATCACAGAGGGAAGAAACTTTCTGAGAATATTGGTGATGCAATGACAGCCAATACGGCAAATCGTCTTGCTCTTGAGTCAAAGCTTAATAGAAAGTATGAAAAGCAAATCGAAGATATCTTAACGAGAGTAGTTGGGGCAGGAAAAGTTATCGCCAAGGTTTCGGTTGATATGGACTTTACTGAAAGTGTATCAACTCAAACAACTTATGATTCTGAAAACAAAGCTGTTCTTTCTGAAGTAACAAATACTCAAAACCTACAGGGATCACGTCCTTCTCCGCAAGGAATTCCTGGGGCACGTTCAAATTTACCTGGAGAGCAACCTCAACCAGGTGTACCTGAAACAAGAAATGATGTTAAGAAAGAGCTAGCAACTCGAAACTATAACGTACCAAAGAAAGTGACTCGCTCAAAGTCTCCGACTGCATCAGTGAGAAAGATTTCAGCAGCAGTTATGGTCGATGGTAAGCATGTGACTCAGACTGTAGATGGTAAGACGGTAACTAAGTATGAGCCATGGTCAGAAGCTGATATCGCTAATTTTCAAGCGATCGTTGCTTCAACTCTTGGAATTGATAACCGTCGTGGTGATGTTATCACAATTAAGAATATGGAGTTCCAACAAGAAGATCTTGAAGCTATTGATGCTCTTATGCGTGAGCGTGAAAATAGAGAGCTGATCAAGAATATCTTTAAGTATCTTGCAATTGGTTTAACGATTTCTCTATTCTTCTTCGTTGTTGTTCGTCCGTTTATTCAATGGGTAACAGACAACGCGGTAGAGACAGTAGAAGACTTCTTACCTAGAACTCTTGAAGAACTTGAAAAAGTACAAGCAAATCAAAAGCTACCTGGACTTGAGGATGCTCTTCCACAGATTGAAGAGAAACTTAATCCAGAGAAAATTGAAGGGAATATGCTACGTGAGAAGATCATCTCACTGGTTGAAGGAAACCCTGCAAAAGCGGCACAGATTGTGCATGATATGATTCATAGTACGGAATCTGATAAGCAGATTGCGTAATGATAATAAGTAATAGAGCCCTTTAAGGAAGAGGAGAGAAAAGTGGCCGATCAATCATTAGACCCAGATGTAGAATACTCGCTACTATCAGGACAAGACAAAGCAGCACTTCTGCTTAGTTCTCTTGGTGTGAGTACGACACAACTTATATTCGCACATATGCGCGATAACGACGTAAAGCGTCTTATCAATGCGATGTCTAATGTTAAGAAAGCGCCAATTTGGATGATCAAGCGTGTTCTTGAAGAATTCTATTCTGAACTTAACGAAGAAAATGATCTACTTTTCTCTGATAACTCATCAAGAGACTTTATTGTAAACGCTCTAGGGGAAGATCGAGCTAAGCAACTTCTTGGTCAAATTATTGATGTTGGTGCCAACCAGACACTAGAGTCACTGGAGCTAGTTGATACCAGAACACTTGCAAACTTCCTAATTAACGAGCACCCTCAAACAATCGCGCTTATCATTGCGCACTTATCAGCAGAGCGTAAGGTTGATGTTCTTAGACGTCTTCCGGAAGGTCTTCAGGCCGAAGTTGTTCTAAGGGTAGCAAACCTTGACTTCGTATCTCCTGAGCTTATCGCGCAACTTGATGATGTTCTTAAGACTGAGCTTTCAACTCTTGGAACTATCGATACAAACCAACTTGGTGGTGTTGAGCCAATCGCAGATATGCTTAACCTTATGGATAAGAATTCTGAGAAGAATATTATGGGGCGAGTTGAGGAAAAAGATCCTGAACTTGCAGAAGAAATTCGTAAGCTTATGTTCGTTTTCGAAGACCTTGTTTATGTTGATGATCGTGGTATCCAGGCACTTCTTAAGGAAGTTGATCAACAGAAGCTTGTTATTGCTCTTAAGACAGCACCTGAAGAGATTAAAGCGAAGCTATTTAGAAATATGTCAAATCGTGCAGCAACTCTTCTACAGGAAGACCTTGATGCTCTTGGGCCAACAAAACTTTCTGATGTTGAAAAAGCTCAAGCTGAAATTGTGCATAAGTGTAAAGAACTTGAACAACAAGGTAAGGCGTTTATCTCTCGTGGTGGAGATGGCGATGCCCTTGTTTAATATTTAATAATAGGTTGATGGCCGTAGTATGACTCGTGATGTAAAAGAATATGAATTTCACTCTTTCTCTCAAAAACCACTTAACTCTAGTGTTGAGGAATTTGAGTTTCAAGATTTCGAAGGTATGTCGATTCGTGAAATTGAAGAGAAGCAGAAGATTATTCGCGTTGAAAGAGAAATGGCCAAAGATACTGGTTTTGATCTAAACCCTATCGTACACGAACACAGAGGTGTACGTGCACAAGAAGAGAGCGACTTTACTCAAGCTGTCCATGAAGAGGTTGCACGTCAAATTGAAGCAATCAAAGAAGATGCATACCGTGAAGGACTTGAGTTAGGACGCGAGCAGGGAAGAGAAGAAGTAAAGGTTGAGCTTGCTGGAGCTGCGGAAGAGAAGATACTTCTTTTAAACGATATGGTTTCAGAAGTTTTAAGTACTCAAGTAGGACTTCTTTCTGCTCAAAAAATGCAAACATATACACTGCTTAGAACAATTGCAAAATGGATTGTTCTTAAAGAGCTTAAAGATGATGGTGAATATATTATTCGTCTTCTTGAAAAGCTTATTGTGGAAGCGCAAACAAAAGAAAACCTTCTAATTCGTGTCAATGAGAAGCATTTTGAACAAATGCCTGAAGTCTTAGAAGTTGTTCAAGGTAAACTTGGGGAACTTACTAACACTCGTGTTGAAATTGACTATGATATAGAAGCACCAGGTATTGTCGTTGAATCTCAAAACGGTATTGTCAATGGTAGCTTAAAGACGCAACTCGATAGTCTTGATAAGTTATTTGAAGCAGTAGGATTAGCAAGTTCAGAGGACGACTCGGATGAATCACAATAATTTCTCTACATTAGATCTAGAAGCAATTCATAAGGCATATGAATACGCCACTCCTTACCAAAAAGTAGGGAAGGTATGTGCCTCAAAAGGGATGCTTTATGAAGTAAACCTTTCTCGCGCAGTTATTGGTTCTAATGTTGAATTCTTAACGGAGTTTGGTGATCGTTGTCTAGGTGAAGTTGTTGCTATTGATGGGCCAAAGTGTTTAACAATGCCTTATTCAGAGATAGCGGGAATCAATTCAGAAACAAAAGTATTTCTAAAAGAGCTTGTCACAAAAGTCAATGTTGGTGAGCAATACCTTGGACGTGTTATCGATTTCCAAGGAAATCCAATTGATGGCAAGGGGCCAATTAAAAGATCAAATGAAGTTCGATCAATCTTTGGAGAACCAATCAACCCACTAGAGCGTCCACCGATTTGTGAAATGCTTGATACTGGTGTTAATGCTATTAATGCCTTTATGACAGCAGGAAAGGGACAGCGTCTTGCTATTATGGCCGGTTCTGGTGTTGGTAAGTCTGTAACGCTTGGGATGGTTGCACAGAAGTCATCTGCTGACGTTAATATTATTGCTCTAATTGGAGAGCGTGGACGTGAGGTTCGTGAATTTATTGAACACGACCTTGGTGAGGAAGGTTTAAAGAAATCAATAGTTGTGGTTGCAACTTCCGATACTTCCGCCCTTATTCGTATGAAGGCCGCTTATGTGGCCACAACATTTGCTGAATACTTTAGAGATCAGAATAATGATGTACTCTTAATGATGGATTCAATTACACGTTTTGCCATGGCATCTCGTGAGATCTCATTAAGTGCTGGAGATCCTCCAGGCCAAAAAGGTTATACACCAACTGTATTTGCACAGCTTCCAAAATTAATGGAGCGCGCGGGAACAAAGGCTGACGCTGGTTCCATTACAGGTATTTATACTGTTCTTGTTGAAGGGGGAGATATGGATGAGCCGATTGCTGATGCCGTAAGGGGGATTAGTGATGGACACATTATTTTATCTCGTGCTCTTGCTTCAAAGAACCAATTCCCTGCGATTGATGTTCTACAATCACTATCGAGGGTAATGAATAAAGTTGTTTCTAGCGAACATCGAGTTGTTGCAGGACATATGCGTGATCTTATGTCTGCTTATCGTGATAACGAAGATCTTATTAATGTCGGTGCTTACTCTAAAGGTTCGAACCCTAAGGTTGATAAGGCCATGATCATTATCGATCAACTAAACGACTTATTAAAGCAAATGCAAGGTGAGGACCATTACCAAACGATTGATGAACTATATGATTCAATGGTTGGCCTCGCAAAGTATGCAGAAGAAGCATATAACTCATATGAGGAGTAATATAATTGCGTAGAGAAAAGTTTAAACTACAAGGCCTATTAAAGTTAAGAGAGTTCAAAGAACAAAAAGTGAAACTTGAACTCGGGCAGATTAATATCGAAAAAGGCCGTTTGAACGAAGCAATTGCCAAGTGTCACCAAGATATTGAAGAAACATATAAGGCACAAGAAGCCTTCTTTGATACATATACGTCAGGAAGAAATGCTCAATTCTTTCCAATGTTTATTCAATCTAAAAGAGACGAAATTAAGGTCTTAGAAAATCAATTACATGCAGTTGAGAGACAATATCAAGAGAAGGTCAAAGAACTTTCTGTTGCTAAAGGTGAAGTGAAAGTAATTGATAATTTAAAAAATGAATTTGAAACAGAACAAAATAGGGTCATTGAAAAGAAGCGCCAGGAAGCTATTGATGAATTAATGATGGCAAAGAGGCATGCTCGAAAATTGGCCGGGGAAGCTTAAAATGAAAAGGTTATTTCTTTTAGTATTAATATTATCATCTTCACTAACTGCCACAGCAGAAGAGAAGAAGATTTATTCGCAAGAAGAATTTGATAAGGCACTTGAAGTGGCCCTTGAAAAGAAGATGAAGAAAGTAGGCCGCTCAAAGTTGATTGAGTTCTCAAAAGAACTTCTTAAAAAAGAAGAGGAGCTGGCCACTCGTGAAAAGGCCTTAAAGAATCAACAAGAACAAGTTGTTGTTAACCAACAGGAACTTGAGGGGCGAATTAAAGAATTTAAGGCCTATCAAACGAATTTTCTATCATGTCTTGATAAGAAAGACTCTGATGAACAAAAACGCGTCATTCATATGGTTGACGTCGTTTCCAATATGAGGCCACAAACAGCAGCAAACTTATTATCTCAACAGGACCCATCAATCTCGATTAAGATTCTTGGAGAGCTCGATCCAGTAAAGGTTTCAAAGATCTTTAATATGATGGATAAAGAGATCTCAGCACGCTTACAAAAGCAATATATGACGATGAAGAAGTAGAGGTAAACTTTTCCATGGTTAATTTTTTTGTAAATTTATGTAAAGATATTGCAAGGCGTTAAAGAAAGGGACAAAGAGTAATGCTTAAAAACTTAATTGGACATAACTTAAAAGCAAAGGGGACAAAAGAGCAGGCCAAAGCTAGCTCTGTTGATAACCTACTTACAAGTCATGCCAATAAGAAGCTTTCAAAAGGACAAAAGGAAGAGTTTAGTAAACTACTTCTAGGTGGGGAGTCCAAAGGACAAAAATCACTTCAGACTACGAATGTGGCCGAGGGATTATTGTCAAAGTCAAATTCAAAGTTACTTAAGCAAGATAAGCAAAACCTTAAAAACCCAGTTAACGAAAAGATCTCTCATCAAGAAGTTAGAGATCTTCTTAAAGAGGGAAAAGCAAATACAAATACCCTTATTAAAGAATCACATAGTCCAAAGATGGCAAAGGCCATGGCCAAGCACACAGCGCCGACTTCTTTAATATCAACTCTAAGTTCAGCAGAAAAAACTCCAGTAGGTAAGCATAGTGATATTGATAATATTCTTGGGACTAAGAATATTGTTGAATTACAAAAAGCGAAGACATCGCTTGCTAATTCTAAACTTGAGTCAACTTTTGAGAGTAAACAAGCTCCAAAACTTGCTGCAGAGGGTGTTAAGACAAATGCTCTTTTAGGAAAGAATACTCAAGCTATTATTGATTCAGCACAGGCGACACCTGAAAAAACTGTTGAGGGGACGAAGGATAATAATCTTTTAAGAATGGCCTCGACAAACCTGTTTAAAGGTAAGAAGTCAGTTGCTACAAATAATAAAAATCTTGCAAGTGGTGCAGACTTCTTGGCAAATCGCCAAGTTTTAAATAACCAAGTTGCAAATGATATGAAAACTTCAAATAGTCTTCATATGAATAAGTTTGCCAAGGAAGCATCTCATAAGAATAACTCAATTATTCGTATGAAGAGTGAACCAAAAGTTGAGGACTTCTCATCTGATATTGCGACAAAAGGCGATAGAAGAGCTCCGCAAGTTCAAAATAATTTAATTGGTGCTCTTGGAAATACTAATGCAACAAATGACTTCAAAGCAGAAATCAATTTAGGCAAAGCTCCAGAAGTTCTCGATCTTTCAAATGTATCTAATGCAGATCAAATGATCAAAGAAGTAACTAACTATATTGAGATGAATCGTATTGAAAACGGTAAGTCTTTACAAGTACTAGTTAAGCATAATGAGCTAGGACATTTTAATGTTACTGCCAATAAAGATGCTAATGGTATGATCGCACTAAATATCGAAGCGACAACGATTGAAGCAAAAGAGTTCTTTAAAGAAAACGAAGTTAAGTTATTAAAGAACCTTGATATGAAAGGTGTTAGAGTTGCTGACTTTAAAATTCATACGGCAACATCTGGTCAAATGAGTGATACGGCATCTCAGTCTGAGAGCTTCAAAAATGAAAAGCGTAATAGTGAAAGACAATCGGACAAAATCTCCACTTCAAAAATGACTGGAAATGATTCTGATTATGCGAGACAATTAGATAATGAAGATTCTTTTGCATTTGATAGTTTTCAAGATGCAAGAGAGGGCCGTCAAAGAAGATGGCAAGAATATAGCGAACGCATAGGTGCATAATGCCAGGAATCGGAAAACCACAACAGAGAAATTCATTTTCACAAATCGGTATGGCCCCTCGCCAGACGAAGGGGAATGGAAAAGGTTCAGTTGGTGAAGAACTAAACCGTATTGCTGGTAATAATATCGCTGATCAAAAATTCGTTGATGCTAAAGATCATAATAAAATGGGACAAGAAGGTTTCCTAAAACTTCTTTCTCACCAACTTACACATCAAGATCCAATGAAGCCAATGGATCAAAAGCAACTTTCTGCAGATCTAGCTCAATTTTCTCAATTAGAGCAGATGACAAATATGAATCAAAAACTTGAAAATATGGGGAAGAATGACCCACAAGAATTAAAGTTTTTTGGTGCAAGTTTCTTAGGAAAAGAAATTTTAACGAAAGGTTCATCAGTTACTTATGATGGTCAATCTTTCAGAAAAGATGTTCCATTCTTCTTAGATAAAGAAGCTAAGAATGTTATGGTTAATATCTATGATAAAAATCGCCAACTAATTGGTAAGGTTGAAGCTGAAAACCTAGGAAGAGGACAACACACTCTTACTTGGAATGGACGTCAACTTGATAATACCAGAGCTGCAAAAGGTGATTACACTCTTGAGGTTTGGGCCTTTGATAAGGACATGAATAAATTTAAGGGTGAAACAAAGTCGACAGGTGTTGTTAACGCTGTTGATTTTGATAATGGAGAAACAATTTTCACACTAGAAAATGGAAAAAAAGTTTTTCTTCGTGACGTTGATAGCTTCAAACAAGCTTCTAATGGTGGTTCAGAAATGAACGATAAAAATATTGCCGCATTGCAAAAGAGGGCGGCTCAAAACTATAATAATATTAACAATTCCGCTAACCAATAATTGGAAATAAATGGGAACTAAAGATATTTCAAATTTTCATATTCCAAATGTAAGCCAGGTTCCTGGTTCGAAGAAAGTTGATCTTCGTAATCGTCTTGGTAACGTTAGTGGTGGTAATGAAGCTGCTCAGTCAGAATTTAAGAATCTTCTGAATGATCAGATCTCGAATGAGAAGATCAATAAAGCGCATCACTTAGATCAGTTAGCGCAAACTCAAAGAGAACACGGAATTCAACTTTCGACTCATGCGGCGAAGAGGCTGCAAGAGAGAAATATTGATATTGATAGTAATGAATTTTTTAAGCTAAAGGATGCTTTCCAGAAACTTCAAAGTAAGGGGGGAAGAGATTCTTTAGTGATTACAGATAAAGCAGCCTATATCGTGGACGTGCCGGCCAAGAAGGTGGTTACGGCCATAGATAAGGGAAGTATAGAGAGTAACGTTTTTACAAAAATTGATTCGACTGTATTGGTTTAAGATTTAATTAGCTGGTCCTAACGGAAGCTTTGTGTTTGCCTGTCGTTGTAAACACACCTTTTAAAATCCTTATTCCATTTAGTCGTTTTTAGATCTAAAAATTTAGATTTGGTTTTAGTCTAGGAGGGACGAATGAGTATTTTACGATCATTTAACATTGGTGTATCTGGTTTAAGCGCTTCAGGAGCGGGAATGAACGTTGTTTCAGATAACATTTCAAATGCTGGAACTAACGGTTTTAAAGCTTCAAGAGCAGAATTCCAAGATGTACTTGCAGTCTCTCTAAAAGGGATCGAAGGTGGGGATCAATTCGGTGCTGGTACAAAACTAGCTCACATTAAGCCGATCATGACTCAAGGTGATGTTGCAAGAACTGAATCAATCACTGACCTTGCAATTCAAGGTGATGGTTTCTTCAAAGTAAAAGCTCCATTCGGAAATGGATATTCGAGAGATGGTTCAATGCACTTTAACAAAGACGGTGAGCTTGTTAACGGTGACGGATATAAAGTAATTGGTTTCAAATCAAATGAAGATGGAACACTTACTAATAAAGAAGGTGAAATTAAGCTAGGGAACACGACAATTCCAGCTCAAGCAACTGAAAAAGTTAAGCTTTCAATGAACCTTGACTCAAGAGTTTCTGTAAAACAATTCGATCCAAATAATCCAGAAGAAACTTCAAACTTTTCTTCTTCAATTACAGTATATGACAACGTAGGTACGGCTCGTCTTGTAACTGCATACTATAACAAAACAGCTGATAATAACTGGACTTATAGAATCATGGCCGATGGTGCTGATGCTCAAGGTGGTGAAGCTGGTAAGATGGTTGAAATGGCACAAGGTCAACTTGTCTTCAACGATAAGGGTCAACTTCAAGAAGAGATCGAGTCTTCAAACTCTTTCAACTTCAATAAAGGTGCACAACAAGGTCAAAAAATTGAGTTCTCTTGGGGTGAATCAATCTCTGAAGGTGGAGATGGTACTGATGCTTCAACTCAGTATGGTTCAGGTTCTGCAGTTGCTAGACACACTCAAGATGGTGCTTCTGCCGCAACTCTTGGATCTCTATCATTCAATGATGATGGTATCCTTACAGCAGTATATGACAATGGTGAGACAAGAGATATCGCTCAAATCGCTATTGCAAAATTCGATAATAACGAAGGTCTTTTCAAAATGGGGAAAAACCTTTTCAAAGAATCTAAAAACTCTGGTCAACCAGCAATGGGGAAACCAGGTGAAGCGGGACGTGGACAAGTTCTTTCTAAATCGATCGAGCTTTCAAACGTTGATATCGCAAGTGAGTTCGTTAATCTAATGACGTCTCAAAGAAACTTCCAAGCTAATGCTAAGACGATCTCTACAGCAGATAAAATGATGCAAGAGATTTTCAGAATTAAGGGTTAATAAATAACTCATACTCCTATGCTTTTGAAGGCCCTCTTTTGAGGGCCTTTTTTATGTTCTTGTGTTTAAATACTCCTATAGGAGATTTATATGAAGAATCGAATCGAAGAAGATTTACTAGGACAATTAGAAATAAATAACGAAATGCTCTACGGGATTCACACTCAAAGGGCCCTAAATAATTTTCAAATATCAAATGCTAAAATTGGGGACTATCCTAACTTTGTTAAGGGAATGGTACTTACTAAGAAGGCTGCGGCCGCTGCTAATAAAGAAATTGGTACAATGGAAGATGATAAGTGCGACATGATTATTGCCGCTTGTGATGAGATCCTTGCCAACTTAGATAATTATCTTAAATATTTCCCAACTGATGTCTTTCAAGGGGGAGCAGGTACTTCAGTAAATATGAATACTAATGAAGTTATTGCTAACGTAGCACTTGAGATGAATGGACATAAGCGTGGTGAATATGGCGTTCTAAATCCAAATGATCACGTCAATAAGTCACAATCAACTAATGATGCTTACCCAACAGGTTTTCGTGTCGCAGTTTACTTTTATATGACTAAAGTAATTGAGCGCATCCAAGGACTTTCAGATAGCTTTGAAAAGAAAGGTATTGAATTTGAAAAGGTTCTAAAGATGGGACGAACACAACTTCAAGATGCTGTTCCAATGTCTCTAGGTGATGAATTTCACTCATGGGCGGTTAACCTTCGAGAAGAGGTAAGATCACTATCTCGTTGTCGTGACTTAGTTCTTGAAGTTAATCTGGGAGCAACTGCAATTGGTACAGGACTCAATGCTCACGATCGTTATTCTGACTTGGCCATTGGTTTTCTTTCCGAATTTACAGATGGAAATTTCGTAAAATCTGAAAACCTTATTGAAGCGACTTCAGATTGTGGAGCTTATGTCATGATTTCGGGCTCACTTAAAAGAACAGCCGTTAAGCTTTCAAAAATTTGTAATGACCTAAGACTTCTATCTTCTGGACCTCGTTGTGGTTTAAATGAAATCAATCTTCCTGAGCTTCAGGCCGGTTCTTCAATTATGCCAGCAAAGGTAAATCCAGTTATTCCTGAAGTTGTTAATCAAGTTTGTTTCAAGGTCATTGGAAATGATATGACAATAACGATGGCAGCTGAAGCCGGACAACTTCAGCTAAATGTAATGGAGCCAGTAATTGCTCAGTCTCTTTTTGAATCAGTTGATCTTCTAAGCCATGCGGCCACGACGTTAAAAGAGAAATGTATCGAGGGGATTACTGCCAATGAAGAACATACGACAAATATGGTTCTTAACTCAGTTGGGATCATTACGTATTTAAATCCATTTATTGGTCACCATATGGGTGATGTTATTGGAAAGGAAGCGGTTAAAACTGGAAAGTCGATTCGTGAGTTAGTTCTTGAGAAGAAGCTACTATCTGAAGAAGAGCTTGATGAAGTCTTATCTGTTGAAAACTTAATTAAGCCTAAGTACAGAGCAAAATTATATAAATAAAAAAGCCTCCATTATGGAGGCTTTCTTTTTCGTTATTTTAATGACGACGATTTCTTCTTTCTTTAAAAACATGGGCACGGCAAGTTGCGGCCATGATATTTGGATGATTCGTTGGCCCTGAGAACCTTGTGAAATCAAAACTTCTTACGTTGCAGCCATGCTGGCAAAGGTAATTAAAAGTTCTTTGAAATCCATTTGTGTATGTAATCGTGTATTGATAATCAAGAACTGTCATACGTCGATGTGAGTTATTGTAGATCTCACAATTAACAAAAGGTCCCCAGTTAATTTGACCTTCCACTGTGCGGTGTCTTTCTTCTTGTGCCCAAATCTTTTGAGTTAGAAAAAGTAGCAGCGCTAAACAAAGTAGCTTCTTCATAAAAATCCCTCTCTAATGAATATTTATATAAAAATGCTATTAGAGATAAGTGGCTCTGGCAAGTTAACGTGAGTTAAGCTGTGGGTGCTGTGTGTTATTGATTGAGAAGTCTATCGGCCTGGATTGTGAGGCCAACATTCTCTCTTGTCACTTTGCAGTATAGAGTTGTTCCCTTGAAAGTTTCTTCCTTCCACATGTCCTGGTAGTCGTCCCAGTTTTCGTCTGCAAAGAATTGATCGAAGAAAGCACCGATTGAGTCTACTAGGCCTTCAAGAAGCTTTGTGTGGTCCCCATTTTCTTCAAGGTCCATTGATGCGAAGTAAGTTGTTGCTGCGGCTGCATCGTTTGATGTATCAACAAGAGAGGCCATAACAAGAACTTCACCTTTATAGAGTCTTCCATAGATCTCGAACACTTTATTTGCGTCAAATAACTCGTTGCGATATGTATCTTGAAGAAGTTCAAGTACCGAATCTGCCCACTCGTTTGGAAGATCAATTAAAAATGGCCCGTTTGTTCTTGAAAGCATTCGCAATATCCTTTTTAACGCTGTGAAAATCTATATAGAAGTAGAAGATAATTAACAAGCCACCGTTTGTGTGTCAATATATCTGGACTTTAATTAAGACTAAATAAAAGGAGTAAATAATGAGCGTTTATATTTTATCAGGTGCAAGAACACCAAGTGGAAGTTTTCTAAGCTCACTTTCTCAAGTTGGAGCAACTCGTTTAGGTGCAACTGCAATCGAAGCTGCTGTTGAAAAAGCAGGAATCGCTAAAGATAAAGTTGATGAAGTATTTATGGGTAACGTTGTTCAGGCCGGTGTTGGACAAGCTCCAGCTCGCCAAGCTGCGATTTTTGCAGGTCTAAGTGAAGCAACTCCATGTACAACAATTAATAAAGTTTGTGGATCAGGAATGAAAACAATCATCTCTGGTGCTCAGTCAATTATGACAGGAGACAACCAAGTTGTTGTTGCTGGTGGTATGGAAAATATGTCACAAGCTCCACACTTACTAATGAATTCTAGAACTGGTGTTGCAAAATTTGGTGCAGCAGAAGTTAAAGATGCTATGCAATGGGATGGACTATGGGATGTTTACTCTGACCAAGCAATGGGAAATTGTGCAGAAGAGTGTACTGAAAAATATAACCTTACTCGTGAAGCACAAGATGCATACTCAATTGAGTCTTTTAAAAGAGCTCAAGCTGCAATTGAAGCAGGGATCTTTAAAGATGAAATTGCTCCAGTAACAATCAAAGGCCGTAAAGGTGACACTGTTGTTTCTGAAGACGAAGGACCATTCAAAGCAAAATTTGATAAGATTCCAGGTCTAAGACCAGCTTTCAAAAAAGATGGAACAATCACTGCTGCTAACGCTTCAACAATTAATGATGGAGCAGCTGCTGTTGTTCTTGCTGGTGAAGAGTATAAAGACCAAGCAGATTTTAAAATCGTTGGTTGGGCATCACACGCTCAAGCGCCAACTTGGTTTACGACTGCTCCAATCGAAGCAATGAAAAAGAACTTAGAGAAAACTGGACTAAAACTTTCAGATATTGATGTTTTTGAAATCAACGAAGCTTTCGCAGCTGTGCCAATGGCCGCAATGGAAGAGATGGGAATTGATCACGCAAAACTTAATATCTACGGTTCAGGTGTATCTCTTGGTCACCCAATCGGAACTTCAGGGACTCGTATTGTTGTAACTCTTATGACTGCCATGAAAAACCAAAATGCAAAGTACGGTTTGGCCTCTATTTGCATCGGTGGCGGTGAAGCGTTATCATTGATATTAGAAAAAATTAAATAAATAAGCAGGACTTTCGTAGTCCTGCTTTTTAAGTAGGACTATGGATGGCCCAAGCTCAAACACAAAAACAACATAAATCTGGTATCGTACGTTTCAAGGCGGGTGAAGTTCTTTTCAACCAAAACGATCCAGCAGATTCTCTCTATATTATTCAAAAAGGACAAATTAGACTCTATATCCCAAAAGGGCAGGGCTTTGTTGAAATCGCTATTCTTCGCGCCGGTGAAGTAATTGGTGAGATGGCCTATTTTGATAATAAAGGTTCAAGAAGAAGTTGTTCTGCTGCGGCCATTGTTCCTACAGATGTTGTTCGTGTCACATTTTCTGCGTTCGATAAGACGATGCAGGGACTTAATCCGTGGTTTAAAACAATCGTTAATACTCTTGCTGAACGCTTGAGGAAGACGAATGATCGTGTAAAAGCACTTGAGACCAACTCTGTTGGTTTTGGTAAAGATGGTAAAGTTGGTGAGTATGTTTTCTTTCATACAACTGATGTACTAAGAATTCTTGCAGGAATTTATCTTTCATCAAAAGTACACGCTCAAAAAGGTGAGGACGGTGCCCACCGCATTCATATCAGCTCTATTCGTTATTACTTATTCGATATTTTTGGTGTTTCAGAAATCAAGTTTGAAGAGATGATTGAACTTCTAAAAAGAGAAGGCTTAATTAGCATGGAAGATGATAAGGATGGACAACCAAAACTTGTTAAGATTCCTAACTTAGAAAATCTTCGAAGTATTGTTGCTTTTGTTAATGCAGAAAAAATAAAAACAGATGATAAGAAAACAAAAACATCAAAGAAATGTAATCTCATTCTTTCTCGAATGAAGAATCAACTCCTTGCTAAAGGTATTACTAAAGGAAAAGCATCTGCCGACTTAACTGCAATTATAGCTGAGCTAAAAGAAGGTGAGGCCATTGTCAGTCCTGAAGATATTCGTCCCGCTATCCTTACTGGAATTGTGGAAGATATTTTTGTGGATGATAAAGGTAATATGACGAATATGGTAGATATCGATAAGTTAATTAAAACTCTACCGGGCCTAATCTTTCAAGTTGCTTGGCAACGTATCAATGAAGAAAAGGCCGGCAATAGTTATTAATTTCCTGTTGGATAGAAGTTTACTTCAACGTTTGCTCCATCACTGTAAACAGCATTTCCAAAAAGTTTTAGGAAATATCCTGTCTCATTCATGACTGGAATTGCTGGTGTGTCATCTGTCGGACTTGTAATCTTAATATTGAAGTTAGAGTAGTAAGCAGGATTTGATCCTGACTTCATTAACTGCCAACCATTCGTTGAACTCTTATTAATAGTCTGGCCATTAATCTTAAGTGTAATCGAGCTTTCAACAGGCTTACTATTAAGCTTCACATATCCATAGAAGTTTTGTGGTGTTTGGTAACTGACAACTAAACATTCTGGATGTTCCACAATGGCATTCCCATTAAGACGAATGAAGTGACCAGAATGCTCCTCTCCAACTGAAGGAGAGTATCTCGTCGCAAAATTTCCTCTCTCTCCAATATATGTATAGCCATTACTTGTACCTTCAAGAATTGGTGTTCCAGCTTGAGAGCTCCCTCTTACATACTTTGTAATAATAAGAGAGTTCGTATCAATACGAGCTCCTGGTTCAGCAACTTTCCAGTAGTTATACTTATGGTGTAAGATTGCATCTTGAATTGAGTTATAGACATGGTCAAAAACATTATTGAAGCTTGTTTTTTGAGTACAAACATCGACATTATCGTTGTAACCAAAGCCATTGTATGAATTATTAGAACGTGGGAATGGATATGGATTACTTCCACTTAAGTTTTCATAAGGCTGATTATAGATCAGGTCACTAGCACCATGATAATTAAAGTTCTTCTCACCTTTAGAGATCTGTGGACAGCTATAAGACTCTGGGTCAACAGATGGTGCAAGTGAGATAAGTCTTAGCATTGATGAGTTAAGCTCATAGCTTCCGACATTACTACATGACTCATTAAAAGTTGCCGCTGTATTGCGAGTTGTTCCTAGCATTTGCTTGTCAAAACTCGAGTAAAGAGACTGAGAGTATAGCGCTCCATTATAATTACCACGCATACAAAGAAGGTCGTGGGCCATGGCCTTACGATACTTAACAGCGAGTGCGTGATTATTTGATAAATTTGTTCCTGTTGTGTTCCAAGAGTTATCATCTTCGTTAGACATGATGACAATAATTGTATGGGCATTCTTTCTAAGAGCACCATTTAATTGATTAAGTTTTACCAACTCATTAATTCGTGACAGTCCACCTTCACGAGTCCCTGATCCCGGACTGAAATTTGAGATAACATTTGAAGCGGCATAGCGAGAAACTGTCGTCACCCCTGAAGGACTAATTCCTTCACGAGAAAAGAAGTAGGTTTCACTATTGCCCGAACCGATAAGTGGCGCCATAAGAACTTGGTAGTCGAATCGATCCGCAATATCATTAACAACATTATTTAATGCAGTCTTCGTTTGGTTGCTAATAAAGCTCGTACTTTTTGAATTATCCCATACAAAGAGAAGATCAACAGGTGGCCTAATATAGGTAAATCTAGAACACATTTCACTGTTAACTGTTTGAGTAGGATCTGTCCCAAATGAGTCTGAATTCTTGCGAGTCGCAAATTCTTCTTTCGCACATGAGGCCATAAATAATAATGTCAAAACGATTAAGATCTTTTTCATCAATTAACTCTTCGGTTAAGAAAAAATAAAACTTAAATATAATTCGGCCTTTTTTACTAAAGTATTATTCCCATTTGATGCTTCTTAGGGGCAATATTTTTCATTAATTTTGTTAATGATATCAACAGGTTAAAATAGGAAGGTCAAAGCAAACGGAGAAGAATATGGCACAATGGTATTACGTTGAAAAAGGTGAAAGAGTAGGACCTGTCGAATTGGAAGAGGTTGAAGTTCTATTTGGAAAGGGGAAGCTCACACCTGATAGCTATGTTTGGACAAAGGGTTTTGATAATTGGAAGTTAATTTCTGAGGCCACTGAGCTAGGACACTTGTTAAATAAAAGAGTAGTCGATGAGCTACCTCCTGAGCTTGATATGCCTCCTGTTATTGATGATCAGCATGTTGTTCTCTATTCATGGGACGATATCAAAGATGATGAAAAAATCATTACCATAAAAATTGGACTTGATCGCGGTACAGATGAAGTAGAGTATGGCCCATTTAGTGTGATTGATTTACAAAAGGCCTATCAACAAAATCGTATCAATGAAAAAACTCTCGCTTATATTCCAGGTGAGAATGAATGGGTTTTCCTTGCAGAAACTCCAATCGCAAAAAGAGTCATGGGCTCTGTTCCTCCTTTAATTACTGACGATGAAAGAAGACTTAATCAACGCAAGCCATTTGTGGCACGTATGTTCTTCCATGATTCTCAACAAGTATTTGAAGGTGTTTGTCGCGATATCTCAATTGGTGGAATGCAAGTTCTTGTTTCAAACTTTCCATTCAATGTAGGGGATGAAGTAACGTTAAATGTTCACCCTGAAAATACTGATTACCACTTTATTGCTTCTGGACTTGTGGTTCGTCACTTAAATGAAAACCAAGGTTTTGCTCTACGCTTTGTTAATTTATCTGATGAAGCAGAAAGCTCGATCAAAAGCTATATCGGTTAATCTCAGATGGATACTTCGATCTATATTCGTGAGTATCGCTGTGATAAAGAGGGTGCTAAAACCCTCATTCTTTTTCATGATATTGGTGGTGGCCACTATACCTATGATAGTTTGATTCCTTTGCTTGTCGAAGAAGGAGTTAATGTTGTTTCCTTTGATTATCTTGGCCATGGACTAAGCTCTGGGACACGTGGACACTTTGAAAGTATCAATCAAGTTAAGAACTTTTTAAATGAACTTTATCACCATAGTAAACTTGCTCAAGGCGATGAGGTCTATACTTTGTCCGTTAATCAGGGGGCATTGATATCATTACTTTTTTCTACTTTATTCGATAATGTAAAAGGTAATATCTTTTTAAATCCAAAGATTCGCACAGAGTTTAATAAGAATCTTAAAAATGAATTGATTTCCAAAATACCTTGGCAACCAAACTTTCTGTCACGTTCTCATATTAAGTTATCAAAGCAGAGTAATGATTTAACAGCTAATAACTTTGTTACAAAGAGAACCTTAATCGTTCTTAACCAAATCTTGAAAAAAGTTCAATTAGACGTCTATTTCATGGAATGTAGAAACTTAATCTTTAGTAGTAATAAGGATAGTATTATCTTTGAGACGATTATGAGTGAGTTTAGAGATGAAATAGAGATCCCAGAGTTTAATTCTGTAAAGACCATAAAAAAACAAGACATTATTTTCAAAGAAACTTATAATTGGATACATGAAAACTAAAATTTTAGCTCTTTTTGCCCTGTTTTTATTAACTTCATGCGGAAATATGACAAAGAACTTTGTCAAAAGTGGTGAATCAATTATCAAGGGTGGTACTGCTGGCGCTAAGCCTTGGAATGAAGCACTAACATTTCAACGTCTATCTTGGTACTCAGAACTAAATCTTATGTATGATGTTTTCTTAACAAAAATGGAACCAAGCTCTCCATTTTGGCAGTGGTTTTCTGAAAGTGAATCAAGACGTCTAAAAGAGTGTAAAGCGGTCTATGTTTCCATTACATTTAGTTTAGACTCTGACCGAATTTCACATGCAATGTTTTATAATCAAGTTTTATCGAAAGAGCTTCAGCCAGTCGTAACAAATGACTTTGATTTGGCCATTGCTAATCATCCTGACTTCAATAAATTCTTTTTGTCTTTATACAAGAGTAAAACACTCTGTGCGACATCTGATATCGGTGATTTAGAGATCAAATTTCCTAATTTCAGAACGAGAACTCTGCATTTTTAGTCAAAAACTTATCTAAAGTTTGAACTTAAAAGCTCCGATAAAAATGCGAGGAGCTTTAGTAATGAGTGAAGAAAAGAAATTTGAAAGATTTGGTCGATACCTTATTCTAGATCACTTAGTTGATGGTGGTATGGCCAAGATTTGTCGAGCGCGCTTTCTGGGGGAGCAGGCCGATAAAATTGTTGCCATTAAAATGGTTCAACCACAATTCTCATCTGATGAAGCATTTCAGACAATGTTTATGGATGAAATTAAAACGACCTTTGGTTTACTACATCCAAATATTGTTCAGACCTATGACTATGGTTTTCATAATGGCCAGCTTTTCGTTGCAATGGAATATTGTGATGGGAGAAACCTAAAACAATATATCGATAAACTGAAGGAACATAATTATGTTTTTCCAGTAGAAATTTCGTCTTTCATTACGATTCAGGCCGCTCAAGGTCTTCACTATGCTCACACATTTACAGACAAGCTGACAGGGAAGCCTGCTAATATCATTCACCGTGATATTTCACCTCACAATATCATGTTAACTTTTGATGGCTCTGTTAAGGTTATTGACTTTGGTATTGCAAAGTCTGAAACAAACTCTGAAGCGACTCAAGCGGGAACAATCAAAGGGAAGTTATCTTACCTTGCTCCTGAATACTTAGATGGATTAGACCTTGATCCACGTTATGACTTATTTGCAACGGCAATTACTCTTTGGGAAATGCTGTGCTCAAGAAAATTATTTAAAGCTTCAAATGATCTAGCTGTTTTAAAGAAGATTCAGGAATGTAAAATTCCAGTTCCTTCTTCAATCAATCCAATGGTTCCAAAAGAACTTGATAAGATCATTTTAAAAGCACTTCATAAAGATCGTAATAAGCGCTATCAATCCCTTGAAGAGTTTGCTCGCGCTCTTAATAAGTTCCTATACTCAACGTATCCAGACTTTAACTCTTCAGATCTTTCGTACTTCGCGAAAGAACTATTTAAAGACGAGATTAAAGTAGATCGCGAAAGAATGTATGAGTTTGGTCAAATTGAACTAGGCCCATATATTAGAGACTATAAGAATGAAACAGAAGGCAAGCCTACTTCAAATGCTAGCGTTGATGCAACTCAATCTTCTGATGCTAAGAAGAGAAAAGAGAAAGAGGCCCTTTTTGAGCTTGATATTGATGAACAAACAGATATCCAAGTTGAAGGTTCAATACCTAAGCTTGATATGGCATCAAGATCGGCAAAAACAAAGATTAATAAGATTGATATTCGTTCTAATAAAACAAGTGCGAGTACAAAAATTAAGCGTATAAAGAAAAAGAAGAAAGTTGAAACAAAGAAGAAGAATTACTTCATTCATGTTGCTTCTATTGCAGCGATTGCAGCAGGAGTTTACTTCGCTAAGGATCATATTCCATTCTTAAAAGACTCGTCGTCAGCTCCGACAGAGGTTGTAGAGGCGCCAGGTGAAAAAGCGAAAACTAAGCGCGCTCCAACAAGTAATCAAAATGGAACGATTACGCTTAAAAACTTCAGTAGAAATAAAGATAAGTTATATATCAATGGTGTTGAACAAAGTGTTGATGTTCTAAACCGATTAAAAGTTCGTGCAAATGAACTACTGACAATTCGAGTTGAAAAGACAGGACGTGAGCACTTTATTGCACAAGATATTTCTGTTCAGGAAGGCGAGTCTCGCAATATTCAAGTTGAGTCGATGGCCAAGGCATATTATGGTTACCTACAGACAAGCTCTGCATGTATCCGTGGATCGATTAGCTTTGAATTATTTGGAGAGCAAAGAGAAGAAAAATTACCAATTCGCTTTGTTCCGGGAATTCCTTTTGCGACAGGTATGAACTCGCAAGGTGATAGTGTTCCAAAAGAGTATGAAGTCGTCATTAAAGACTCAAAGAGCTCTGTGCCACACAAGGTGAGCTTTGAGATTCAGAATTCTAAAGTTGTTGATCTTTGTAAATTATTATAAAAAAGGCCCGTTAAACGGGCCTTTTTTTTATCTTGATAATGCTTTGATTAGTGTTGCAAGAACTGACTCTTGAAGCTTTGTAATTTGGCCGATATTTGCCATGATAATAAAAGGGCTTTTTAGAATATTTCCGCAAATTGTTAGCTCACCCTTATCTTCGTTATACTCGACTATTTGGAAAGCATTCACGAATTCTTCTTCAAAGTGTTTCATAAGCTTTGCTTCAAAATCTTTACCTTTGACAGGATTTGGCTTCTTGTCACCATCGATCGTGATGTGAACTAATGCTTTCTTGTCGCTATTTTTTGAAACGTCTTCAATATCATTATAAATAAGCTTTAACTTGTTAGCACCAAGGTTGATTTTAAAGATATGCCATAGCTCTTCAAAGAAAGCAGTTCTATCATTTGGCCATAAAGCTTTAAGGTGATCAACAACTTCAAAAAGTTCTTCTAAGAGAACGATATTATTTTGAAGGATCCAATTACTTGAGATCTTATTAAATACTTGTTCAAGCTTCTCATTTGACTCCGCTTCAAATTGTTCAGAGTTTTCAAAGAACGTACCGAGTTCATGAAGGGGAGTATATTTTGATTCTTTCTTTAGAAAGTTGTGGACGCTCTCTTCTTCTAATAATTCAGGAGAATAGAAAATACAGTCAAAGTTCTCTTCAGACACTTCTGATACATCAGCAATTTTGCTCTTAGTCGTGCTGTTTAGATCTCTGATAATAATTTGATTCTGATTTTTAATAAAACCAATCTGGCGTTGCATTATGTCCCCTCTGTGTGTCCTATTGCAAAATATTATCGAATTAGTCGAGCATACGTCAATGCTGTATGCCCGCAGGAACAAGGTTTGTAGCTGTTTTTGGTTAAATAGGGGAATAAAAGAGCATAGTGCTGTGGATATTTGAACTCAATGTTATAATTAACATATGTTGTCATTAAAGTGGATGATTGGCCTTTGCCCGATCTTATTATTTTCAACAAATAGTATTGCTCAGGATGCTTGGCTTCTCGATGATTTCTATACTCAAGGGACTAAGGAAGTTGAGCAGAAAAAAGAGAAGGTACATTACAAGAAAGATTCGGCCTTATATCAAGTTGATATTAATGGGGATATCGTAAGAGAGTATATTGGGACATCAATTGTTGATGGAATACCAACTCTTCAGATCTATGACGTACAGAAGCGACTTATCTTTAGTTATAAATTTCCAATCTCAGGATTTAACTCTCATCTCTATCGAATCAAAAAAAGAAAGATTGCTGATAATAAGACAGCAACACTCTTTTATCAATTCAACGGCAGCACTAATTATATCAATACTTATGGCTCATCTAATTTATGGGGAATTGTTGTTGAAGATGGTCAGCTAGATAATATTAAAATTCATAATTTTGGCCAAATCTGGCAAGAGAATAAAGATAATTATGGCCTTTATAAACGAGCACATCTCGTAAACTTCATGGATGTTAACAAAGATGGACAACTGGATGTCGTTATCTCTAGTGGTTCAGTCTATAAAGCTTACTCCCATATTAATGGGAGTAAGTGGTCTCAAACATATAAAAAATAAAATTGAAATCTTTGGAATGATTCTTATGAAGCTTTCTTAACTTCATCAGATTCTTTAGAGCTTCTCTTATCTGATAGGTGAGTTACATTAGAGTGATCAGTTGACTCTTCACGTTTTAAACTATTTGCGTAAGAGTCTTTATTCGCTCTAAAGAATGTATAGGCACTAACAGCAATAGGAAGAAGAATAAAGAAAAGGTAGAGTAGACTTTCTGAAGCATTACTTTCTGTATAGCTTTCTACTTTTAAAAGTTCTGGGCTATGGACTCTTTCAGTCTTTGCTGTCGAAGGCTTCCTTGTTGGAGAAAAATCGTAACCCTTAGCTTTTGAAGGTTCAACTTCTTTATATTCTTCAATTGAAGAAGAGTATGTATCTTCTACCGCTGGCTTTCTTGCAAAAGAAAATTGTGACGATAAATACATTAATGAAATTGCGATTACTAACTTACCCATTATTTTCTCCATCCTAGAAGTGGCGATGGCCACCTTAGTATTTTACCACCATTTTAAAGGCAGTTTGAGATGGTAATCTTTGACCATCAGCTAATCTTACTTATCGGCTGATTTTCATAGGTACTTAAAATTGCGCTAAAAAAAAGAATGAACAGACTAAAATTCAGGGATTTATAACCGATGAATATATATAGGAATCGATGAAAAGTAGAGATGGGGAGTCGGGTATTCGTACCTGAATAGAAAATGAAAAAGTATATGAACGCCGTTAGGCTCGATCCTGACAAAATTGAAAAAGACTTTCTTGAATTTTGTAAGACATTCGTACTTCGCTTAATTGCTTCTATTTTCTTATTTAAGAAGAGAAAGGGCGAGGTTCTTGCTGGGGCGACAACGTTCTTTACCATCTTAAGTTTTGGCCCGGCCATCATGATCTTAATTTCTATTATTGGTGCTTACTTAGGTGATAGTGATACGGCCAAAGAACATATTATCTCTATGATCTTCTCTAATTTTCCACAAATCGATACGTCTGTTTTAAATGCAATTAAGCATTTGGTTGAAGAGCAGGTGAAGGGCTCATTTGTCGATTGGCACCAACTAGGACTCTGGTTCTTTGCCTGTCTAGGAATTAGCACCTCATTTATTTTTGGAATTAACACTCTTTCAAAAGTCGATATCGACGGTGGGATGATTCAAGACGATCTTAGGTCTGCTATTTTTGGCATCGTTTTAGCTCTCTTTTTTCTAGTGGTGTCTTTTCTTATGGAAAAGAATGTCATCGTTGGCCTATTATCAAATATAACCAATCATTCTAATGAACTCTATTACCTTATCGAATTACTTTTACTACCTTTTACCATCACAACCTTTGCTCTTGTCTATAAGGTTTCAGCGCAAATCAAGGTAAGTTATAAAGATGCTCTTTGTGGAGCATGTGTCTTCGTTATGTGCTTCTTCATTGGGAAGTCGACTTATTGGGTTTATCTTAAGTATTTTAAAGATGATTTAGTTAGTGATTACGGAAGTTTTTATAACCTACTCGTGGCGATGATTTGGGTTTATTATATTATATGTTCCTTTTATTTAGGGGCCTGTTATACGTATGTTCCGAAGATAAAGATTTTCAACGGAAAGAAAAGAGGTAAGCGTTGATTAAAGAAGATGTCATCCTATTGATGTGCCATGAGATATGTGAAGACTTACATATTGATAAGGTACTTCGTAAGAACTTCTTTGCTTATTTCTACTCATGGTCTTTTAGTTCATATAATCAAGTAGAAAAACTTATTAGCGATATCGATAATGATCAATCATTTTTTAATCGTTGGAAGAGTTCATTTAAGTATATGAATGCTAAGTTTAGCTATGAAGAAAAGAAGCAGGTCTTCTTTCGTCTATTTGATATCTTTAGCACTAAGATAAGAAATAAGAAGGCACCTCATATTTTACGTGAAGCCTATGAACATCTAGAGATCGAAGAGTCTGATCTTGAATATATTAGAGATAGCTTTTATCGCACTCAATATTTTAATCAAGCGGGCCTAAGAGATTATTCTAATGCGCTTTTGTTTTCATTAATGATCTCATATTCAAATGACGGTATTCTCGATCAAGCCGAGTTTGAAAGCTTAAGAAAGATCTTACGTCACATTAGCGGACATATGCCGAAGGTTCCGATCCATTCATTTGATATAAAAAATGTCTTGGCCGTAAACGCTTACTCAAAGGAAGAAATTCTAAAAATGAGAAGTGAGGTTGTGGAGGCCGTGAAATCTGATGGAGAGGTAAATAAGAAAGAAATTGCAGCTGTGAAATCAGTTGTTAAGAAGATGCACCTTGGAGAGTTTCATGATGACAGCTGGGAAGTTGTTTCACCATTTATCTCTCTCATTGTCCTACTTGCAGATCACGAGTTAACGGAAAAAGAAGAGAAGTGGTTCTTTGAACACTACGATGAAAATTTTATTGTTAATAATATTGAGCAAGTCTTTTGGTTATTCAGTGTCTTAATTCAAGTCCCAACTGTCTTTAAGAAGAATCGTTCATTCATTCGTAAAGTGTGGCATGATCAAAAGCCGCTCTATGATATGGCCAATATGTTATTTTTAACATTTGCCAAACACTTTCTAAGGTTAGATGAGAATAGGTTAACAACATTTGCGGACTTTATTAAATCTGGACGAAAAAAAGAGATCGTTGAAGGTATTGATGAGATCTTATCTGGAAAAGTTGTTGAGGAGGAGATTCTTCTGATCATCAACCTCGTTCTAAACGATCGCTATGATCTTGAAAAAATAAATGGTTTCTTAAATAAGAACTATATTGAAAGAGTTTTTAAAGGGATAAAGAAGGAGGACTCAAAGCTAAAATACTTGGCCATTTGTCATATCCTTTTTGCCGATGAAACTATTGACGGAAATGAGTATAAGGCATTGTGGGAAGCGTTTGCTTCATCTCGTCTAAACCCACAAATGCTTCAATCTGTTATTTATGATTATTCAATCTGTAAAATGAAAGTCTATAAAATGGATGATTACCATGAGTATCTAAACTCAGGTAAGTTCTATCGAGCTATTTAAGATTCTTATTAAATAATCTCATCTTAAAATCAACTCCCATGATCTCCATTGGTTTTAGATCAATCCAGATATTATCTCCCGATAGTGGCTCACTTGAAAAGATCAGGTGATTGACGAATCCTGTTTGTGTTGGCGCCTCACACTCTGGAGAGAAGCTACTACAAGTATCGCGATCGAGACATTTATTCTTGTAAGTTGAATAAAAGAGCTTTTTACCGCCATTAAAGGCCAGCATTAGGTTCCCATTTGTTAGGATAAATGAAATAAAATTATCTGTTGGTGGTGCTTTGGGATCAAAGTTGAGATCTCCAATAATTTCAATGAGCTCATTAATCGCACTGTTGATAATATTTGTGACAAATTCGATATCAATTTCTTCTTCACTTAAATTGATCTCTTTTGAGATCTTTGAAAGGAGAAAGTAGAAGAGAACTTCACTGTCAGTTGTTCCTAGAATAAATTTCTGAAAATATTCAGGGATATGCTCTAGGATCTTATCACGACATTCATCAAAGTTTTTAATATTTCCATTGTGTGCAAAAGTCCAATGGCCATACTGAAATGGGTGAGTGTTTAGGATATTTGTTTCCCCAACCGTCGCTTTACGGATATGCCCAAGGACAGTTTGCGATGAGACAACACCTGATACTTTTTTAAAGATCTTATCCTCAAGGGCTGCACAAGTCGATTTAATGATATGGGGAGAGTTTCTCACATAATAGGCAACACCCCAACCATGTGGGTGCTCTCGGCTTTGAACCTCAAGGGCATTGTCTGCTTGAACAAGGCTTTGGTGAACTTGACTTAATATAACTGATCTAAATCCAAATAATCGACACATAGAAAATATTCCTTCTATGTGTCTGATCGGTTTTATCTAATAAAATTTAAAGTTGAACGAACATTTCTTTTGATAGACTCAATTTTTTCCTCTTCAGAGAAGTTGCAAACCTTTTCTTTCATGAGTTTTATAAAAGAAGACTGGGCAACAAGAGAAATAATAATGATATTATGCATGATATTTCTGGCGGCCCAAATAAGCTTCTCTTCATCACCAGTGTAATCAATTTCTTTCTGAATGAGCTCCATTAAAACATGCGTCCCAGGAGGGCCCATTGGTTCCTCAAGACACGTTGGAGGCATAATTGCTTCATCGAGCGGTAGTGTATTCATAAGAAAGAGTTTCATGGAATTAAAGAAGGTATTACTTTCATCCATGAAGTACTTGTAGATTTCAATGGCCAGGTCTTCTGTTGAAGTAATCTTACCTTTAATCTCGTCTAACTTTTCACGCATACGTAAAACATTTTCATTTAATACTTCTGCATAAAGCCCGGCCTTCGACTTAAAGTGGTAATTGATGGCCGAAACATTCGCATCTGCTTCCTTGGCGATGTCACGAATTGAGGTATTATCATAACCGCGGTCGGCAAATAGCCGACTCGCAGTTGCTAATATTAAATCTCTTGTTGTTTTGCTCATTATGCTTCTACCTCTTTCGTTTCCACGATCTCAGTAGGTGCTTCATCTTCATTATTTGAAGCACTAGCAGCATCTCTTTTAAAGATTTTATTTGCAATCTTATCTGTGAACTCAACGAAATCCTCGATAATCGCATAGGCACAAGGAATAAAGATCAGAGTCATTATTGTCCCTGATGTAAGGCCCCAGGCCATCGACATTGTCATTGGAACAAGCATGGCATCTGATCCACCAATTCCGTAAGCAGTAGGTAGAAGTCCTGATACTGTTGTAAGAGATGTTACAAGTACGGCTCTTAGCCTTAGTCCTGAAGCTTTTACAAGGATCTCATTTAAACTAAGTTTCCCTTCTGCTCTAAGCTCATCAATGAAGCTGATAAGGACAATACCAGAGTTTACGATGATACCAGCTAGACCAATAATCCCAATTAGGGCAAGGAAGCTGATCGGACGTGAACGATCTGGATAACCACTTAGAATCGGTGTTGCAAAGGCAATTGAGAAACCGATGAACCCAAGAGGAATTGTCATCATAATAATCATTGGACGTAGAAAACTCTTAAATAGGAATACGAGAATTGCAAAGATTGCAATAACCGCTAGGACCCCTGCTTGTGCTAGTGATTCAAGAGACTCTTTCGTACTCTCTGCGGCCCCACCAAAACGAAGTGAAACACCTGGGTACTTAGAAGATACCTTGTCAAAGATTTGCTTAAGCTTAAAGTTGGCCATGGCAGATGTAGCGTTAATATTATCAACAGAACCAATTAATGTTTTAGACCTTTTGAAGTCATAACGTTTTACATTTGGTGTCCCATTTTCTTTACGAATCTTAGCAAGTGACTTCAATGGAATAAGGTTTCCACGATTATCCATGACTTGAATATTAAGGATATCATTTGGCTTTCCTCTTAGTGCTTTCTTAAAACGCACTTCTAGGTCAACGTCCTTATTATCTAGTGTCACTGTACTTGCAATACTACCTGCAATAGCTGCCCTAATGGCCGTACCAATTTGTGATGCTGAAACACCTAATTGATCTGCACGAACGTAGTCGATATCAACGTAAACTTCTTCGTCTCCATAAACATCGTCTGTCTTAAGATCGAGAATACCATCGATCTTTCCAAGCTCTGCTGAAATCTCTCCGATAATAGCATCAAGCTGATCAAAGCTATTTGCTCTAAAAGTACCTTGAATATCTTCACCAACAGGCGGGCCGTTAACTTGAGATTCGAATGTTAACGACTTAAGCTCTGGGATTTTAATCTCACGTAGCTTCTTAAGCATTTGCGTTTCAGCAATATTAAACTTAGCGTAATCGTTTACGTAAATGAATAGAAGGCCAACGTTATTACCTTCTTTGTCTTTAGGGTCAGAGAAACCAATGGCGGCCTTTCCGGCAAATCCTACGATATGCTTAGCTTGGTCTCCAATCTTTTCTTTGATCTTGCGACTTACTTCAAGCATATACTCTTCTGTCATCTCAACTGGTGTTCCTCTCTTTGCTTCAAAACGAGAAAGATAGATTTCTGTTTGGTCAGCTGGGAAGAGGATGAACTTATTACCAACGGCCATGAAAACAAGAGAACCAATGATAATACTTGTGAAGAAAAATGCAGAGATATAACGATGTCTAATCGCAACTCTCATAAGAGATTCAAACTTCGTTTGAAATTTTGTAAACCAATCGGCCTTCTTCTCTGCTCCAGTTTTCTTCGCTGAACCTGAGTACTTTGCAAGTCTCATTGGTAATAGGAAGAATGATTCAACTAGAGAAAGAATAAGGGACATTGTCACAATAATAGGAATGGCCATGATGAATTGCCCCATGATTCCTTTTGTTACAAGCATCGGAATAAAGGCCGCAATTGTCGTCATTGCCGTACCAGTAATTGGAAGCCACAGAGACTTAACACTTGAAAGGGCAGCTTCTTTTGCACTATATCCTTCTTCATTCATTAGACGTGTGAAGTTCTCACTGATAACAACACTATTATCAACAAGCATACCTAGCGCAATTACAAGAGCTAGAACAGTCATGGCATTCAGTGTAAGTCCATAGTCTGGCATGAAACCAAGTGTTCCAAATACTGCAAGTGGTAGCGACATACTAGCAAGTAGTCCAATACGTCCTGGTAGGAAGATGAATAAGAAGAAAATAACAAGAAGTAGTCCTGATACAGCGTTTGAAGCTAGGACTTCTAGTTTGTTAACAACTTTAAGTTCTTCGTTATTGTAGACGTAGAATTTATACTCTGGATAACGTTTTTCAAACTTCTCCATGTGAGCTTTAATCTCTTCAACCATGGCAATAGTGTCTTCACCTGATTTTTTAGAGATCGTAATGAGTGTTGCTTCTTCACCATTATATGATGTGATGACTTTCTTCTCTTCTTTCCCATCAATTACTTGAGCAACGTCTTCTAGGAAGATATTAGCTCCTGAAAAGTTTGAACGGATTAGAATATTCTTAAGTTCTTGAACATCTCTAACTTTCGCTTCAATACGAACAAGCTTTTGATCATCAACAGTTTTTAAAGTTCCACCAGGAACGTTTACATTTCTAAGGCGTAGCTTATTTAATACCTCGTCAATACCAATATGCTGTCTTTCAAGTTTTTGTAAATCGAGAATAATCTCAAACTTTCTCTTAGCAAAACCATCAAGAGTAACACCTTTTACGGCCTTAATGTCTTCAATATCTTCTTTTAAGATATCTGCAACTTCATCTCTTTCACGAATCGTATTAGGGCCAACTAGTGCAATTTGATATACTGGAATTTCATCCGAGTTAATCTCTTGGAAAAGTGGAGCATCTTGAAGGTCTTGTGGAAGATCTGATACTCGGTCAACTGCTTTTTGAAGATCACTCATAACATCATCAACACTGTCGACATTATCCATATCGACACGAATGATAATTTTTGAAAGCCCTGCTTGTGAAGTTGACTTAACATCTTTCACACCTGAAACAGTTCTAATTTCATCTTCTATTGGCTTGGTAATTTTAATCTCGATATCATTTGCCGAAGCACCGTCGTATACAGTTGTTACAACAGCTGTTGCAAATGAAACGGTAGGGTATGACTCAGACGTCATTTTATTAAGTCCCATTAATCCATAGATTAAAAGGAAAAACGTTACAACAATTGTAAACTTATGATTCTCTATAAAGAATTTCGATAATTGATTCATAGTTTCGCTCTTCTATTTAACTTACACGGTGTTTGGTTAAAAACTGTGAAGTAATTAATAATAGTTTCTATTACTTGATACTTTGTGCTGATTTCATCAAGATTTGAGTTTAGAAGCTGGTTCTCATCAATAAGTAGGTCTTGTGACGTCACACGTGCTTGTTTAAATTTTCTCTTTGAATCTTTTAAAGTATCTCTTAAATGAACTTCGTTTCTCTTTTGTGCTCTAATAACATTTTGTAGAGTTAGAACTGATCTAAGAGTTTGGGCATGGAAGGCATCAAGCTTACCTTTTACTTCTTGAGCTTGTGCAAGATTTTGACGTTTGATGATCTGGTCTTGGATCTCTCTAGTCTTATCTTTTTCTCCACCAATCGGCATTGTCCATTGAATACCAACTGAGAAGCGATTGTCTCCATTATCAGTCAGCTCTTGGAAGCTGTTTGAATAGCTATACTCTTTTCCAACAACTTCGAATTGAGTTGTTAGTTTTAGATCCGACTTATCATAGTTATTATTAACTTTTTGAGAAAGCTCTAAGTCTTTTTGAAGAAGTCCTAATACTTCATCATATTCTGTGTACTCAAGTGGTAGTGATGATGAGTGTTGTGCAATTGTTTGTGTGCATCCCATTACATCATCAACTGTACGATCGAGGTTATACGCTGCTAGTTGAACAGTTTTTCCACCAAGCTTTTGTGGGAACAGAGACTTTAGTGTTTTTAAAAGCTCATTTCTTTCAAATTCTAAAAGATAAAGCTGCCCATTTCTGGCCTCTACTTGAGAGCTAATACGTGAAAGATCACCCTTGTCTGCAATATTGCTGCGGTAACGCTTTCTTGTATCTTTTTGTAGCTCCTTTGTTGTTTTTAAAAGGGCCTTGGCAATCTTAGTCGATTCATTATTAGCAACGATCTTCCAATATAGCTTTCTTACTTCTTGAACAAAGGCATGAGAAGAAATAGTTCTTTGTCTCTTAGCAATTTCTTCTTGCACCATAAGGCTTGCATCCTGTGCTCTTGAAGTCGAACCAAGGAAGTCTTTGTAGATATCTAGAGCTAGAAAGGCCCCAGCAGAAGAAGTCGTTCCATCCTTAACGAAATTATTTGAGTACTGGTTTGAATTAACCATGACTCCGTAAGAAAGTCCGTATTTAGAATTCTTACTTAATTTCATTTGGAAGTCTGCTAGAGGGGAGGTTACAGGAATGAATTGTGCAAAAGATTTCTCTTTGGTTTCTTGGTAATTAGCTTGAGCATCTAATTTGAAACCAAAGTTTTCATCATACATTGCTCTTTCTTGCTTCTTAGCAAGCTCCTCTAAAGAGATTCTTAACTGGTTAAAGTTTTCTTCCTCGGCCCACTGAATGAGTTGATCTTCATTGAGCATGACGGGAAGGGAATTGGCCCAACTATACGAAGTGCCAGTGATTAGTACCATGAGGACAGAGAATTTAAGTCCGTGGCGTAAGTACTTGTTCATAATTAAATTACTCCCTTATATGTTCAAACGATTGTTTGATTCAAACGCTTGTTTGAAATTTACTACAGTTTGGTTTATGTGCCAAACATTTTTATGGCCGAACGGTTTCTCTTTATAAATGAACATTGTTGCCTATCGCCAAGATATAGTTTGAGAGTGAGATATAATGGTATTTGAGAGTAAGCCGTGACCGGAGGTCGAGCTGAATTATCCACAAAGAGCACTTGAAACTTTTAAGAAATACTCACAATTAAATGAGTTTAGAGAGTTGTATCTTGCTCTCTACAATCGTCTTCAGAAAAGGGCAAATCCTGTTGAAAGGGCACAACTATCTCATGAACTAGTTGATCAATTTACTAATGAAGCTAAGTCAGATCCTACTGCTGAATCCATGATTTCATGTCGCAAAGGGTGTTCGGCCTGCTGCCATACTCAGGTGTCGGTAAATCAAGACGAGGCGGAGCTTTTGGCAACTCGTATCTTAGAAGATGGAATAAGGATTGATATCGATTCATTGGCAACACAATTTGCTGCTGGTAATGACTCTGCTGCATGGTTTGCAATTCCATATGAACAAAGAGGCTGTGTCTTCTTAGATGATAAGGGTGCATGTCGAGTTTATTCTGACCGTCCAAGTGTTTGTCGTTCAAATTATGTTGTAAGTGATGCTAGACATTGTGATACGTCAAATGGTGAGTACAAGACCATTAGAATATTAAAAACAAGTAAGGCCGACTTTGTGACAATGGCCGCCTTTAATCTAAGCTCTAAGGGTGGGGCATTACCTTTAATGCTTGTCGAGTCTCTAAATAAATTAGGGGAACAAAAATTATCTAAATCAATGAAGAAGAACTTCAAAAAGAATAGCTTTAAAAGGCTAAAAGAGCTTTTCATTAGTAGTGCGATGTAATAAAAATACTTCATGCACTGTCCATTATGTCATAGTAACTCAATTCATCTGTATGCCAATACTTTAGGTAGTGACTACTTTGAATGTAAGAACTGCTCTTATGTTTTTAAGGATCGCACTAAATTACTTTCAAGTGATATTGAAAAATCTCGCTATGATACTCATGAGAATAATAGTGAAGATCAGGGATACGTTGATTTCTTAAATCGACTTATTTTACCGTTGAGTGAAAGACTATCTGAAAATAGTTATGGCCTAGATTTTGGTTGTGGCCCAGGGCCTACAATTTCTAAAGAAATGAAGAAGCGTGGTCATCATGTTGAAGACTACGATATTTATTACGCCAACAAACCTGAGTTATTAGAAAAGCAGTACGACTTTGTTACTTCAACAGAAGTTTGGGAACATTTCTACGAACCAGCAAAAGATATTAAGAAGTGCTGGGATCTCGTGAAACCTGGTGGACACCTCGGAGTGATGACTTACTTTATCCCTGAAGATAAAGAGAAGTTTTCAAACTGGTGGTATCTGCGTGATGAGACTCATGTAGGTTTTTACAACGAAGCAGTCTTTAGCTATATTGCTAAGGAACTAGGGGCGAGCTTAGAGATCTTGAGTCGCCAAGTTGTTATTTTAAAAAAGGATTTATCATGAAAATTTACGGAATTAAAAATTGTGATACTGTAAAAAAAGCTCTTAAGTACCTTGAAGCAAAAGGTGCAACTTATGAGTTCATTGATTATAAGAAAACACCTCCAACAAAAGATGATCTAAAGAGATGGGATGAGGCGTTTGGTGAGCTTCCTGCAAATAAGCGCGGTCCAACTTTTAGAAAGATTAAAGAAGAATTTGAAGGTGCTACAAAAGCAAAACAAATTTCTCTTTTAATTGAAAACTCATCTGCAATCAAAAGACCTATTCTTGAAAAAGGTAAGAAAACTCTTAGAGGATTCACACAAGAAGAGTGGGATCAGTTATTCTAATTTATGCTTAAAGATTTAAAAGATACAAATTCATATCGCATAAAGTGTATGGGCTGCTCTAGGCCCAAAACACTTTGTGTATGCAGCCTAATTAAGACTTCTCAAATTCGTTCAAAGATTGTGATTCTGATTCATCCAATGGAAGCGAAGAAAGAGAAACTCGGAACAGGTCGAATTACTCATACTGGATTAGCAAATAGTGAATTAATCATGGGAATTGATTTTACTAATGATAAGAAGGTAAATGATCTTTTAAATGATGAAAGATACTATCCAATGGTTCTTTACCCAGGTGAAGACGCACTTAATATTTCTGCTCCTTCAAGTGACGAAGTGGAATTACTAAAGAATAAAGTCCCTTTGATTTTTGTCATTGATGGAACTTGGCCGTGTGCTAAGAAGATGATGAAGTTATCGACAAATATTAACGAACTTCCTCGAATTTCATTTTCATCTGACAAGGAATCAGCGTTTCTCATTAAGCACCAACCTCATAAGCAGGCCCTTTCAACTGTTGAGTCTGTTCATGTGTTAATCAAAGAACTCGGGAAATATGGAGTTGAAGATCTCGATGGCAATGAAGATTCGATGATTGATGCGTTTAAGGCCATGGTTCAAAAACAAATCGATATCGCCTCAGATCCCAATGTTCCGACATATCGTGGACGAAAAATGGATAAGCAGAGAGTCGCTCTGGTAAGAGAGAAGAAAAACCGCTCTTTTATTCTCAAATAACCCATTTTTTTGGCATCAATAGATATAGCTAAGTGTTTAATATTAAAGAGAATGCACTTAAGTTCCGGCTTTTTTAGGAACTCTTAAGGCCCTATAATAAAATATAAATTATTAAAGAGGGATTCTTATGAGAAGCTTAAACGTACTCAATAAATTATTAACGGCGACCATCATCTTCACGATGATCAACCTCAATATTGCCATCAATATCGAGCAAGCGCGTTTTAATATCACAGGCCAGCAGGCCATGGCACAAAGTACACTTCCTAAAGAAGATCGTTCGATGTCAGGGGATGGCTCATTCAAGTTAAAGAATGCTCAAGAATCTGATAGCGATAGTATGGCCCGTAAGCGTCAGCAAAATAGTGGGACCTACACTAAGGAAGAAGGTGGAGGGGGACTACTTGGAATCTTCAGTAATCAACTTTTTGCACCTCTTATTATGCTTACAATTGCTTTCTTAGTTGCAAAGATCTGGCTTTTCTTTAAACCAAGTAAGCCTTATGACGTATATGCAGCAGCTCTAGGTGCAGGTATCTTATTACTAAATGAAGTGATGAGTGCCTTTAAGCAAAACGAGTCACTTAAAGATCGTAAGGATCGAATTGAATATGAAGGTCTTGATGAAGACGGGCAAATTGATGTTTCTCAAAAGCAGATGCTTGAAGAAGAAAAAGCTGCTCTAGAAGAAATTAAAGGAACGGCCGAAGATAAGTCAAAATATCAAAAGGCAGCTGCCGCGGCATTTGCTGTAGCTTCTGGGATCGCATTTGTTCAAGGCAATGGCGAGCAAATTCAGGCACAAGCATGTGCTGCGGCCGTAAACGCTAGAGCGAAAACAATTATGGCCCTAGAAGGTGGTGCAGCCGCGTGTTTCAATTCAACGGCGGCAGGTGCTAAAGCTCCAATGGTAGCATGTGAGGCTACTGCAGTAACAACCGAAAGTATTGAGGCTTTAAAATTACAGCCAGGAGAATCAGCTACTCAATATACTCTCTTAACGGAGCTGATTACGACGAAAGAATCAAGTAAACAAACATGTACTTTAGGTGGAGATACTTACGCCGCTACTCAAATAAAAGAGTGTGAAGCTAAGATTAAGGCTACTGCTAAAGCAGCCGCTGCAACAGGGCCTGGCGCCGCAGCTGCTGCAGCACTTCTTGTTAAGTTAAAAGCTGCCTATGCAACAATTCAAACAGCTAATGGAGCACTTGTTGGTACGAAGGCAACTCTTGAGTCTGCATGTTTAATGCATACAAAAGAAACAGTAAAAAATTCAGGTCAATCGAAAGGGATTGATAAGGTATCAGAAATAAAACCAAGTACTAAAGCTGGTTTCTATGCATCTATTCTTAAACTGCTTATTAATAAAGCTCACGCTGGTTATGGAAGCCTTATAGGCGCCCTTGGTGGATTGATTGCTGCTTATAAACTACCTGTTGGAACAGCAATGGATACGTTTATGCTTTCAAGTATGAAAAGAGGAACTCTATGGCTTGCAATGAGTGGGACTTCTTTAGCTTCATCGAAAGCAATGGATAAGGAAGCAGATGCGATTCAAAAAAATATCGATAAGATTGATGCAATTTTAGCGAAGTTTAGATCTGCTGATTCTGTAACAAGTGCCCAAGCAAAAACAATGCAGAAGAAGACGACAATGTTAAGTGCTTATACGCCTCAACAAATTGGTGAGAAGTTTGAGTGTATTGGTGGCCTTCCTAAGATTGCGACAAATAATGGTTCTAAAGCGTGTCCAAATGCGAAGAAGTATATTGTAAGTGGAACTGATAAATTAAACGCTGCTGGATTTAAGATGCCAGATAGTTTAGTGGGATCACTTGTTAATGCAGCTAATGGTATTCAAGATACAACTTCTGTTTCACCAACAACGCAAGAGGCATTCGATGCTCTTGGTTCATCTGCTAATGCTCTTAATAAGAAAGCAAATGCTGTTATGAAGAAAACACTTGAGCGCGCACAAAAGGCAAATAAGAAGAAACCTGTAGCTAAGAGTTTACTTGCTTCATTTGGTAGGAAGTTTGGAAACTTAAACAAGAGAGCTGGTGGTTCAAGTGGACTTATGTCAGCTCTGCCATATCTTTCTCAACCAAATCAAGGTTCAAGCTTTGATGAGAATGAAGATGAAGAGGAATTACAAGATGGCCTAGCTGTTGATGCTAAAGGTGGAGAAGGTCTTGATGCATCTGGTGCTAAGAATGGTGGATTTAAGTTTGACTTTGGTGAGAGTGGTGCTGATCAATACGCGCTTCAAAAGAATTCAGAATTTGCAGCAAATGCAGATGCTGTTGCAGCAATGGATGAAGAAGGCGAAGGTGAGATTATTGAAGATTCAAATGTTGATATTTGGAAAGCAATCTCTGTTCGTTATAAGAAAACAGCATACGATAGATTATTAAAACGAATTGAATAAGGATTTTAAAAAGGTCGACTACAGGTCGATCTTTTTGATTCGCTTATCTATACCAAGATTCTTCTTACGATATTCTTCACCGAATCTCTTTGGACAATCAACTTCCTGATAAGAAAATAATTTTGTATCTTTGAAAAAGTAGTGTGGTTTCTTACCTTGGTAAAACCATTGGGAGTGAGACCACGAGCTTACCTTGATCTCTGGCTCTTTGCTCTTTTGATTTATTGTCACGTCATCAACTCTGTAGATTGAACTTGGGGAACGGTTTGTCCCGGCATAGCGATTATCCACTTCCTTCACACATGTATCCACATCATATGCTACGTGATAGCTAGGTGAGCACGAGGCCAGGAAGGAAATTGAAAGTAGCGCTAGAGTGATTCGTTTCATGTCCTACTTATCGTCAGCTCATGAAAATTCCTTTAACTGTCAAAGTTTTATTTAAGTAAATTAAATAGTTTAGACGATTAAATTAATTTAAATATCTTAAAAATAGACCTAAGGCTAAATAAAATGCGAAGTGAAAACCAAGGGATAGAAGGTAGCCACGATAGAAATAAGAAATGAGGTAAGCAAAGAGCAGTCCTCCTGCAATTGATGGCAGGATGAAGTAAAGGGCATTCATTCCAAAAATATAAAATAGAGGAAAGTGAATGATAGCGAAAAAAATCCCAAAGTATTTCACACTATCTCTTCGGTTATAAATTTTCAGATAGTGTTCAATTAAAATATTAATTAGTAGCTGTTGAAAGATAATATCCGCAGACTTCGAAATAAAAACATTCCAATTAAAAAGTGGAAAGAGAATTTCTGAATTAATAATTTCAAATTTCTTAATCAATGAAATAGGAAATAAGTAATTAATTGAAACGGCCATTGCTAAAAAGGTGATACACACAGCTAAGTAAGACCTTATATGCTCTTTAGATATTTTTATTGAACTTGTGATGTAATTAAAGATCAGAGCACTGGCAATGAAGAAAGCTGATGTCGGGGCCCAGCCTGAATTATAATCAATTCCATAAGGCTTAAACACAAGGTTTATAATACCCATGATAAGCATCCAGAAGCTGCCCACGATAATTGTAAATTTAAGAGATTGTTGTTTCATAGAAAGTCGTTGAGAAAATGGCGCACTCGTCAGGATTCGAACCTGAGACCGTCCGCTTAGAAGGCGGATGCTCTATCCAGCTGAGCTACGAGTGCGTACTTGGACTTTGTGTTCAGTTAAAATAATGGCACACGCCACATTTGTCAATATAAGATGTAAAAATGTTGAAGAGATGGTAAAGTTTATAGAAAGTTTACACAGTGGAATTCTATGTCAGATAACGTACTAAAAGCTAAAATTATTCGCTCGCACCAACGCGACTTCGATTGCCTCATCGACGAAACTAAGGAAGTAGTCAAGGCTACGGCGCTTGGGAATCTTCTTAAGAAGGGGGAAACTCTGGTCGTTGGCGATAATGTTTATTTAGATACGATAGCTGAAACAGGGGAATTTATCATCAAGGAGGCCATGCCTCGCCACAATGAAATCTTTCGAATTCTAGTGAGAACTTCAAAACGCAAGGTAACGGCCGCTAATTGTGACTACCTTGTGATCCTCTCATCAGCTGCAAGGCCTAGGTTTAAGCGTGGGATTATTGATCGCTTTCTTGTGCGTGCCTTCCAGTGGGGAGTGGAACCCATTGTTGTTTTCAATAAAATGGATCAATACGATCCTGATGAATTTGATATTCAATACGAAGTTCTACGCCTTAAAGAGCTAGGGGTTAAGTATTTTGAGATCTGCGCTCTGGATAAAGATTACGAGACTCAATACCTAAAGGGTGGAATGAGTGAGTTCAGAGAGGCCCTTAAGGGGAAGACAGCTCTTTTCGTTGGCCAGTCTGGGGTAGGAAAGTCGCAAACGATTTCATGTCTCTCAGAGGGAGAAGTCGAGCTTAAGACGAAGCAGGTTGGAAAAGTAGGTAAAGGTTCACATACGACAACTTGGTCAGAAATTGTCGATCTTGGTGACTTCTATCTTATTGATTCTCCAGGAATTCGTTCGTTCTCTCTTGATGATATTGATCCAGACGACTTGTTGGAGCTTTTTCCTGATCTTGAAGAGATTGCTCGCCACTGCCAATTTTCAAATTGTAACCACGAGCCAGAGAACCGAGGTTGTGCCTTCTATTCTGAGGAATACGATCCAGAGACTGAAGAGGGGCTCATGGTTCACTCAAGGCTTGAAAGCTATCAGCTTATTCACTCTGAAATTTCTTCGACGCCATTTTGGCAGAAAAAGAAGAAATACCGCTAAGTGTTCAATTTTATTTAGTTTTTAACATTTGGACCTTCTTGCCTAGCGCGAGATTTATCTCTTATTTACCTCATGATTTCTGCTCTTTTGACGATAAGTCAGACAGCTAAAATATCTGTAATAAGGGGTAATAATGTCTGATAACAAAGTAATTAACTTCCAAGCAAAGAGAGAAGAGAATATCGAGAAGAAGCGTAGAAGCTTTGAGCGTATTTGCTTTAATAACTTTATGGGAGCTTACTCGGTAATTGAGTCAGATGGATATTCTTATGCAATCAATATGGTTGATATCTCTCACGATGGACTATCATTTAATGTTCCGTGGACAGATAAGACAGATGCAAAGCTTAAGGAAGGGGATGAGCTAAAGCTTAAATTCTACTTCACAAAAGGATCATATATCCCTGTTATCGTTAATATTCGTCACAGTGCACTAGTTGAAGGTGCCGACGGTGTCACTTATATGCAATATGGTTGTGAGTTCGATAAGTCGATGCACTCATTCAAGGCCATGGAGCAATTTATCAACTTCATTTATACATTCTCTGAGTACTCAGTAGTGGATAATGGAGAGATGAAATCTCTTTTTATTTAATGGTATCTAATTGTCATTAAGCCTTTAAGCTTATAAGATCGGGCCATGAAAATCGCGATTTTAGGTAGTGATAAGCAGGCCCTTGCCGCTTATCGTTTTTTTGAAGACTTAGGTGTCCACGTTAAGATTATTGGTCAAATTCCAAGTGAATCCCTTGAGGGATTTCGAGAAATTGCCCATCGTAATGTGGAGGTAATTCGTGTTCATAAACGCTTCCTTGCACCATCTTCTGTTTTAGAAAATCGCTCTCGCGTGGCCGATACTTTTCGTGTTGTGTTTAAGGTAGATGCAACACCTGAAATTGAGCGCCAAAAACTAGAGAACCCTGAGATCTTTGAAAAGCTTGGTAAGGATGTTCTTGATTCCCTTAAGAATTCAATTGAGTCTTTTGAGGACTTTGACTTCATTTGCTATTCAAACGAATTAACGATGGCAAACCCAATGGGTGCCGCTCAAGTTCATGCTTTAAATGAACTTGCTCTTGCTGATGATGAAAGAATCACTTATCACAGTGAGCACGAAGCATCTCTTTCTGCTATTAAGGCCGCGAGAAACCTGTGCTTAGTAGGAACAGGAGTTGAAAACCTTAAGCTTCTAAGTTTAATAAAAGAAGACTATCTTGAAGATCTAACTAAGACCCTACAGATTATCACTTCTGAAGAAGTTCCATTTGGAAACCTAACTTCAGCACAAGTTAAAGAATATAAAGATGAAATTTCTCAATTTAGTGACCTTTTAGCGAAGGATCGCCAGCAATTTGACGATGAGAAAAGAGAATTCGAAGAAAAGATTATGCAGTGGAGAGCTCTTGAGCCACATATTAAGGCAAAGACTCCGACGCCTGCTGAGCCGAAGCCAAGGCTTATGATTTATAACAGCGCTGTTGTTTCATCTGTCGATAAGCTCTTAGATCGTAAAGGTTTATTTGTAACGATCGAGGGAAGTGATCTACTGGGTGGTGCTGAACAGCTTAAAACTCTTGCCTGCGACCGTATTTGCGTCGATCAAGGCGTGAGTGTTGAGTCTAGTAAGGTAAAAGGTCTAACGAGTGATGAAGAGGGATTCTATTCTCTTCATGAGATGGCGTTAGAAGAAATTAAAGAAAATATGTTAAAATATTTTTCTAAGCAATAATTGAAAACTAGGTTTTATATTGAGACTACTTTATATCGTATTCATATTAGCACTTCTTTCTTGTACGACGGCCGTTGATCGCGAGTACAAAAGAGTGCAAACAGATGAGTACTACCGCGATTCTGGTGCCGCTGTTTATATGCTTCCAATTCTTCCTGAGTGGAGAAATTTCTCAGGTGAAGGGCAGTGTAAACGCACAAGTGACATGAGGTATTTGAATATTTTAAACCTTATGGATAGCTTCTCAATTGATCACCAAAGTGCTTCTCAAATTCAATTTGCTTTTAATCGCTTGTACTTAGAGCGTGCTCAAAATATGGAGAGAAGTCCAACTTTAAAAGAAGTTGAGCAAATCTTCTTTAGTGCTAACGACTTTGTTACCGCCACTGGTGGTTATTTAAAACAACCAAAGTTTTCGCAAGTTAATATCATTTGGTTTGATAGCTACCGCGATAATATGGCCCAACTGAAGAAACTCATGTCTTCACAATCAATGCTAGAAGGAAGGCCTGTATTTGTTTCTCTATGTCTTAAAGACAATGAAGTAAAAGCTGCGCTTAAAGAGGCCAGTGTTAATTTTGAAGGTGCTTACTTTGTCGACTATCGCTATTTAACTTATTATACACCTAAAGGAGAGTTGTCTTCAGAAGAGAATTTCTACTTAGATCAATATCTAAGCTCAGGTGTAAAAAGACGTCGTGTCTATTCTCATAAAAAACGCCCAGACTTTATAAAGGGACGCTTTAAATATATCAATTATTAAGGAGTAATTATGTTCGGTTTTGGAACTAAGAAAGATGCCCACAAAGAGGATCTAGATCGCCTATACGCAAACTTTGAAACAAATATGGGGAATTTCAAAGTAGAACTTTATGCAAAAGAATGTCCAGAAACAGTATGGAATTTTGCCAACCTTATTGAAGGTAGACAAAAGACTCCAGCGAAAGAAGGGCCATACTACGATGGTTTAATTTTTCACAGAGTTATTGCTGGTTTTGTTATTCAAGGTGGATGCCCTGATGGAACAGGAATGGGTGGACCAGGTTATAAATTTGAAGATGAGTGTCGTCCAGATCTTCGTCACGACGGTGCAGGGATTCTTTCAATGGCAAATGCTGGGCCAGGAACAAATGGATCTCAATTCTTTATCACTCTTGGTGCAACACCACACTTAGATGGACGCCACACTGTTTTTGGTAAAGTTATTGAAGGTATGGATGTTGTTGAGAAGATCGGTGAAGTTCGCACTGGAATGCACGATCGTCCAATGCACGACATCGTTATGGAAAAAGTGACGATTGAAAGATAATTCGAAAGATAAGAAATAATCTAAAGTGGACCTTAGTTAAGGTCCACTCTTTCAACCATGAGTTGAATATACTTATTTCCATTGAAGTAGTTTAGAGCAAGCGTGAAGAAAACATCCATTTCAACACTTGGATCATTTTGGCGCTCAAAGATTTCATTTGGTGTAAGCGCTCCCCACTTAGACATATAGTTAAAACTAATCCCTTTCAGATTAATTTTCTGATTTGTCATCGAAGTAAAATTCCATCTTACGTGAACATCTTTTAAAAGATCAAAGCTCTTAAGTTTTGCACCTTTTAATTTAAAGATAGGCTTCGCATTACCCATTCCAAAAGGTTCAAGAGCATCAAGTCCTCTAAGAAGATTTGGATCAATTTCATCTGGTGTGATTTCAAGATCATAGAAATCTTGCACAGTTCTTTCAATTAATGGAATGGCCTGAAGCTTTTCATTCATTGAGGCCTTGAATGTCTCAAGGTTTTCAACTGGCATTGAAAGACCGGCCGCAGCCTTGTGGCCACCAAACTTTAAGAAAAGTTCACGGTGCTCATCTAGGAGTTTATAAATATCAAGCTCGCCTGCAGATCTAGCAGATGCCTTAATTACACCTTCGTCCTCAGCGTCACTAAATACGATGGCCGGAACTTTAAAAGTTTCAACAAGTTTTGAAGCGACAATACCAATTACACCCTCATGAAAGTGTGGAGCATAGACAATAGCAATATCTAACTCACCATCTCTTTTAAGTTCATCAATGACTTGTTCTTTGGCCTCTTCAAAAACTTCTCTTTGAATGGCCTTGCGTTCAGTATTACAGTTAACAAGCTGGTGGTAGTATTCACGAGCTTCGTTATAATCTTTAGAGATGAGAAGTTTTAGTGCCACCTCAGGGTGGTCAAGTCGACCTTTTGAGTTAATTAGTGGCCCAACATTAAAAGATAATTTCTCACTTGGAATAATATCTTTTCCACGATCTGTAGGGTCAAAGAAGGCCTTAATCCCTTCATATTGGGTATTCTTAATCAGTCTCATTCCATGACGAACGAGTTTTAAGTTCATAGGACTAAGTGGTGCAAGGTCACAAATTGTACCAATGGCGACATATTGAAGGAGATCGTAAACAGATGGAATCTCTTGTCCACGCGCTAATAATTTCTTTCTAATTTCCACACAAATAGCAAAGGCAACTCCAACACCTGCAAGAGGTTTCATTTCAGAGTCAACAGGCTCATCGCGACGAGAAGGGTTAACTACGGCAACCGCTTCTGGCATCGTCTCACGTCCATCCTTATGGTGGTCTGTGATAATAAGCTTTAGGCCTTTCTCTTTTGCATAAGCTGCAGCTTCAACATTTGAAATACCACAGTCAACTGTAATCATTAGATCAATGCCTTCTTCAATAGCACGATCAATTGAACAATTGTGAAGGCCATATCCTTCGACAAAGCGAGAAGGTTGAATAAGATCAACTTCTAAATTTAGCTTTTGAAAGAATTGGTAGAAGAGAGCACAAGACGTCGTTCCATCTACATCGTAGTCTCCATAGATAGCGATCTTTTCATTATTATCGATGGCCTTGATGATTTCATCTGCGGCAATATCAATATCGATGAGCTCACCAAAATTTGGCAATGCTTTTAGATCCCAAGAAAGAAACTCTTGGATTTCTTCAACGCCCATTCCTCTTTTGTGAAAGAGTCTTTGAACGACTGGATGTAAATTAAAATTCTGAGTTGCGTGTGTTGTGTTCTCCATTAGAGAACGATATCACGTTGGAACTTGATCGAGAATTAATAAAGTCTTACCAAAGTACGGTAATACCCTTAATAATATCTTCTTCGTGCAGCTCGTTAACATCTGAAAACAGTAGCTTAAAGTCAGAAGAGTTCTTTGCGTGGACCTTATCAAAGTATTTTGTTGGTAAGAATGATTTCTTGCAGCTTTGGCATTTTTGAACTTCTGTTGCCGTATCGTGCACGTGGCCACAAACATGACACTTTTTAATAATTCTTTTTTTAGCAACTTCCATATTAATTTCTTTCATCATTCTAACCTTAATTCCTTTAGATGTAGTACATACCTCTTCGAAAGATAGGTGAATAAGTTTAGAGAAATCGGCAATAATTACCGAAAAAAAGTAAAGGCCGAGTATGTAACTCGGCCTTTGTCATCAAATAAAAGGGGGGGAGGGGTATTAAAAAAGCTTTATATTAGCGCTATTAGTAGCGTCTAAAGCAGTCGTGTAATTATTAAGAATTGGGTTACTGTTTGCAGTATTGATTCCCATATTAAAGTTCTGATTTGGAATATCGCTACTCCAATTATAACCATGTCGAGAGTAATCAAAATTTTGTACCTGAATTGATTGCTCTGGAGTGTAGTAGTTACCCCAAGGCATTGATTCACTTACTCTCAGCATTGGTGCATTCGCTCCGTAGTAATCATTGTAACTATAGTTCCAATTATTGAGACGATTCATATCTTGCATCATATAAGATTGCTCTCTAAAATCGCGCACCATATTTGAGAAGCTCTCTTGTCTCTGGTTAAGAGCATCGTATGTACCAAAGTATGAATTCACCTGTGGTTGCGTAAACTGAGAAGTAAGCATGCTAACAAATTGTTGCATGGCCATGGCCTCTTGCTGTTGTTGGCGTTGGTACTCAGCTTGCTCCTTCATTTCTCTGATATATTCAACTAGGGCCAGCTCAGCTTCTGATAGTTCGTCGTCTTCTTTTTTATCTTCTTTCTTATCTTTCTTCTTTGCTTTTAGCTTATCTTTATCAATTTCTTTGCTATCTGCTTCAGCGATAACTTCCTTTTCTTCTAAATCAGCTGAATCATTCTTGTAGTCTTCAAGTTCTGCCGTAATCTTTGCTAGTTCTTCTTGAAGCTTTTTAATTTCATCAGTATCGACTTTTGATTTTGCATTCTCCAGTTCACAAACTAAGATCGCATTCTCTTTCTTTAATTCTTCATTCTCTAATTCTAGTGTTGAGAGTTTCTCACTAATCTCTTGAAGCTTTTCTCTTGTTTCATCAAATTTAGAAATTGCCTCTTTTGCCGTATCAAGTTCGGCCGTTCTTTGCTCGATTAATTCTTCGAGTGCCTTAATTTTTTCTTGGCGAATATTATCATCAACTGGATCAGATGATTGTACGTTTGCTAATTTTGATTTTAGGCTAGAGATCTCTTCACTGCTTTTTGCAAGCTCTTGTGATAGAGTGTCAGATTTACCTTGTAGGTCCTCATATCTTTTTGATAAGTCTTTGAAGTCTTTAACAAGCTTTTCATCGACGTCTTTAATTTCAATTTTAACAATATTTTCAACCTTGCCAAATAGCTTAGCAGTATCAAACCAAAGATCAAAAATACCTTTTTGGTGGACTTGATAAGATGTTACAGAGACTTGCTTTTCTCCAGCTATCTCGCGGTAATGGCCATTTTGATATGAGCTATCAGTGATAGACATTTCATTTTGCACGTAAGTGCTCGATAGAAATAATGCACTCATAATAAATAGCTTTTTGTAACAAGCTTTCATAAATTCCTCCCAAGAATTTGATTCAATTTATTAGATGCAACTGCTATGCCAAGAAAAAGGCCAAAAACCATGCAAAAATGCCATGGATACTGTTCATATTTTAGACACTGGCCAAAACCAATGCGCTTTTGCTTTAATATCTCTATGAAAAATTCAATCTATCAAAAGACTTATCAGGTCAGTATCAATAATGTGAATATCAACAAGCGTCTTGGACTCTTTGGAATGCTAGGTTATCTGCAAGATATTGCAACAGTTCATGCCGAAGAGATGGGCTTTGGTTTAGAAGATATGATTCGAGATCAATCATTTTGGGTTCTAGTTAGACAAAAACTTCGCATGGACAGGTTTCCTCATTGGAACGAAATTATTGAGATTAAGACGTGGTCGAGACCGCCAGAAGGTATGTATGCCTTTCGCGAATTTGAGATTTTCCTTGATGGTGAAAAGATTGGAGATTGCTCAACTGTATGGATGATTTTAGACGGTGTGACAAGAAAGGTTAAAAAGCCTGATTTCCCAATGGAGAGAATTAATCCTCGTACAGATTATCATCTTGATTATATCGCTCATAAAGTTGAGGTGAGGGATAACTTTGAAAAAGTTAATACCATTACAGTACGAAATAGTGATCTGGATTTAAATATGCACGTTAATAATACGAAGTATTCTCAGTGGATTCTTGATTCAATTCCAATAGAGCTTCATAAAACTGCAAAGTTAAATGACTTTGAAATTAACTTTATGGCCGAAACACACCTTGGTGATAAAATTGATATCTTACGAGCACGTAATGAGGAAGGTGAGGTTACTCACGATATTGTCTATAAAGGTATTAGGGAATCAGATGGCAAGACCTGTTTCTTAGCAAAGCTTTTAGCAGACTAAATTAACGTAGGTAGAACTCAAAGCTACATGCACCTTTTCCTGAATAGCAGACTTCTGTTCCATAAGCTGGCACGACACCTTCGTTACCACCATTGAATGTTATATTATAGGCATCAACACCATTATAGTTATCATTGGCATTCTGGCCTGAACATCCTGCTGTTCGGCTTGTATGGCGCAGATTCCCTGTACAGTCCACATAGTCATAATCCCAAGTTCCATTGCCATTTTCAATTATTGGAGCACCTGCATTGTATGAAGGTGAAATGAACATGGCATCAGTTGTTCCATTGGCACGTGAGAAGTATTCAGGATTAATTGAAGCTCTAGTTGCAGGAAGAGTTCTTTCAGTTATAAGGTTATCAGCAATAGTACTTACCATGATTGAGTTATCAAGATCAGTAACACCACTTGAGCGGACGACTAAAGTCCAGCCACCACCATCTGTTGTCATATCACAATAGACTGTACGTAGGGCATTTTGTCCAGGGTAGAAGTTGATCGTGTAATTTCCTGAAGGAGCATTTGGATTTTCTTCAAGGATTTGCTTACAAGAAGATTTATAATTTCCGTATGAGTTTGATTCACGAATCATAAACCAACCGTTCCCTGCACCAATTGCTGTCGCTGGATCTGTTGCCCATTGTTTGGCCGTTCCATTCCAGTAGGCACCGTTAAAATAGCCACCTTCAGTTCCTTCACCACCACCATTTATTTTTCCATTCCAACAATTTGCATACCAAAACGGAGTATCAGTGTAGAAGGTAGCACAAACTCCTGTGTGATTATCATTGTCTTGATCTGAAGTCGACCACATCATCCCATCATGACTTGTAGCAATTGCAGCATTCACTGTTCCTATTAATTGAGTGTAGGATTCGATATTTAATCGGTAACTATCAGCTGGATCAAAATTTTTTACTGTCATCATGGCCTGTTGTGAAATCGGTTGTTCGTAATCAGGTGACCAAGAGTAGAGGAGTTGAAAGTCATTATTTCCAGAGATCGAATCCCAGTGTTTTAGACCTACGAAGTAATTGAAATATTCTAAGTAATAATTTATTGTCTGTGCCTCTGGCATTCCTGGCCTAGAGATTGGTGAACATTTTCCCGTGAAGTCATTTGATGCTGATCGATCATATGAACAACGCGGAGTCGTATTAATTGAATCAGCATATGTAAGATTTGTCGTTGGCTTATTTGTTCCCTCTCGAGTATTTCCCCAAACAAGAGTCCATCCTCCACCGTGAGTTGTCATATCGCATATTGTTGGAAAAGGAGGAGTTGCGCCAAGTGGGCTATCTGGATCAATTATGTAAATACCCGTTCCACTTGAATAGCCACGATCAAGAATTTCTCGACATGACTTCATGGAAGGAAGTGAGCGTACCCAAACACGTGTCTCTTGATATTGTTTAAGAGTAAGCCCAAGGCCTGATTCAACTTCTGTACTATTATAAGCATTCGTACAATAGCTATTAGCGGTAGAAGTACAAGTAGAAAAATCACTTCGAACCATTGAGTCTCTAGGTGTACATCTCTTTCCGTAACCTCCACCAATGAAGATTCTGTCTGTAGTATTTGGATCCACATTTACACATGAATAAAAGACACGCCAGTTGTTTCCGTAACCATGGAAGAAATACTTCCCAACAAGTTCTACATCTTCTGTACCATCCATATCTGCAAATTTAACTTGAGGACTTGTCGCATCTGCCTGTGAAATTACTTGTTGAAAATAATCTGGAATAGTCTTATCGAGGTAAGCTGTCTCCCAAGTGTTATCTGTAATACTTAAACCAGTATTTACGCTTTCGATGCGCATTTGATTAAAAGCAATTGAATTTGATTTTGAGTAAACTTCTGCTGAAGTCTCTCCTCGTGCAGCGTGAGTTGGGTAGCCGTGCCATACTTTTGTCCAGCCACCACCTTCTGTCGTCATATCACAGTCAACTGTAACTGCCGTTCCTTCTGGATAAATCGTATAAGAACCGTTTCCACGTGACTTACCACTTAAGAGAATATCCATACAGTTCTTTGGTCGGTCGTATTTCTCTCTTAAAAAGTAGCGTGCCTTAACAGTTGCTTGTCCTGTGTTGAAACCTCCAACGCCACGAACACGGTTAAGGTCATCACTACCATTTGTATGATATATATAGTGTCGTGGTTGATCGTGTACGTCAGATGTTCCTGTTTGAGTATATGCAGGAAGACAGTCTCCCCAACCAAAGCCAACGCCGGCCCAATTCGTTTGCCTATCTAAATAGTAATTTGTTCCATTGCTATTTCTAAAACGAAATTGTGAGCCACCAGTTAACATGTCACAATCTCCTGGAGTAGTCCTACTTGGTCCTGCTTTAATATCAACAACAAGATTAAAGTCCTCTGGGTTAAAGAACTCAACTGTCGAGTAGTCAGTTGCTCCCCAGTTACCGATATCACGGGCCATCATTTGGGTTGCCGAGAAATTATAGAAATTATGCATACCAATTGTATTCATATCCGCATAATTTGTACTATTGATATTGATGCCAGCAAATTCGTTTTTCATCGTGTTGTATGACTTTTTTGTCGTCATTGTAGGATCTGCTGCGTTGGCATAGAAAAGAGTCCAGCCACCATTATCAATATCCATTTCACAGTAAACTTGAGTAGCTGTTACTTGATCAGGGTATACTGTATAGAGACCTGAGCCTTTGGACTCACCAAGCTCAACGAGATGTTGGCATGACATCGGTCTCATCCCTTCATCATGAAGATAGAGCTCTACTAATTGTGTCCCCACGTCATTATTATGATCTGAAGGAATTCCTGTTTTATAAACTTGATCTGAACCGATTGCAAAGTACCAATTTGAATGATTAACTGAGCCATCTAATAATGAAGCATCGCCATTTGAGTAACCAAAACTATTATTCCCAAGCTCTAGGCCACCCCATCTTTGACTATTCATTTCAATATCAATTCCTCGATAGCCACGTACAGGAGTGTCGTAAATTGGATTTGTAAATTGTGACCAAATATTTTTCTTACCTTCATTTGGGTAGTTAATCCAAAAAGTGAAGCGATTAAGATTTTCAAATTCATCAATATACTGAACGATAGAATAGAGGTCACCAGTCGGTGCTGCTTGATTATAGAGTAGAGCTGAATTCGTAGTAGGGAAGAATCCACCGGCGACATCATGTTTATAGATCCTCGTCCAGCCACCGCCATTATTATCCATATCACAGTAAACACTTAAGGCAGCAAGAGGTCCTGCGCCATCTATATCAATTGTGTAAAGACCACTTGGATATGTTCCAGTTTTATTTAATGTCGAGCATGAAACCTGGCAGTCGCGAACGACAATATCAGATGGTGCATTGGCATAGAAATTCATCCACTCTGGATTTGTCTTTGTTGAAACAAAGTGTTCATTTGTTGTTGATGTATTCCATACTTTCTTACAAGTATTATGGGCCACAATTGTTTTAAGTTCATTGGTTGCTAGTTTAAAACCAGTATCAACAGTATTGATCGCAAGAACAGCTTGCGAGAAGAGTAGAGTAAATAGAAAACCTATTTGAATTTTCATTTCTTATTTGCTTTTTGTAACTCTTTAATTGCTTTGCGCATCTCTTGCATATCTGCTTTAAGTTGCTCGTTTTCTTCTTTAAGTGAAGCAATCTCTCTTTTAACTTCTTCATCACTACTAAAGAGCTTATCAATTTTATTTGAAATTGATTTTACTGCTTCGACTAAAAGTGCCGTGATATTTCCGTACTGAACAGATTTATATCCATCTTGTCCTGTCTTTACTAACTCTGGTTGAACTTTTTCAACTTCCTGAGCGATAAAACCTACAGTCTTTTCTTTTGGAAAATTTCTTTCTGGAAATTCATCCGTTTTCCAATCAAAAGTTACCCCACGTAGAGAGTTTACCTTGTGAAGTGGATCAATAATCGTTTCCACGTTTTCTTTAAATCTTTCATCTGAAGTATAAAGGTAAGCTGCTGCAAGAACGTTTCCAGCAACATGTAGTTTTTCTGTTGCAGCTGAGATACCGATACCAACATTACCATTATTACGACGAATACTAATTGAATTTACATCATTCAAGATATTTGAGTCTGCAGTTTCATGAACTCCAATATGAAGATAATCTGGGCCTGTTCCATCGTAGTGGATAAATCCACCTTGGAAGGTTCCATTCGCTTCAGTAAAGCGAATTCGTCCACCTTCAAATTGATTAATTGCATCTCCTGAAAGAGTTATATTTGGACCAGTAATTGCATCATCATTTCCTCTAATCGTGAGCTTAGAGGTTGGACTTGTATCTCCAATTCCGACATTTCCAGCAGGGGTAATTGTCATATGTGTATTTTTATAAGAGGCATCATCATTTCTTTGGCCAAGATATAGGAAGCCATCGTTATTATTGAAAGACCAGATCTTGTTATCGACTCCACCGGAACGATCTTCTAGGTAAATATAAGAATTAAGAGCTCCACTTACATGTAGTTGATTTTGTGGTGTAGTCGTTCCTATTCCTACGTTACCAGAGTTATAATAGATATTACTCCCTGTTGTTGTCCATTGAGATTGATTAACTCCACCAATTTGAGTCGTTACATAACTTTTCATCGCACTAACTGAAGGAGCTTGTACTGTTTGAGTTCCAGCTGTTGAGTTAACAACTGCTGCTGTTTGAGCACGCCCATTTGTAAAATATAAATTTGTCGCACCTTCCGCAAGGTCATCAGTGTCTGCTAATCCTGTAATTGCTGTGTAGTTGGCATTGATTTGAGCCTGAAGTTTACCGTAGGCACTTAATATAGAATCCGTAGGCGCTAGCACCGAATTTGCTCCAACGGTATATCCTGTAAGAGGTGTGCTCATCACATTTGATGCTGGTACACGTCCACTTCCATCAAGTCTTAAAAGCTCATTGGCACCATTTGAAGTATTAACAGCTATATTCACATCATCAGTGTTCGCCGTTAGCGTTAGGTCACTAGAAGCTGTTAGGCCTTTGAATACTAAGTCAGTTCCAGTCTTTGTCTTATAAAGAGAAGTCCCAGCTGCACTTGAGGCCGTGTTTTGTTCTCCACTAGCTGCTACAACTGTTGATAAACAGCCTGTACCATCAATACAGATATCATTGCCTGTTGTGACATTCATCCCACCATCAACTGTAAGCTTCTGTGTTGGTGCGATATTTCCAATGGCAACATTTCCACCAGAAGACTGTAGATAAACATCAACATCACCAGCATTAGGTCCTGAGGCAAATGTCCTAAGATATGTATGAGTATCACCACCTTCATAGATTAGGCGAAAATTCATATCTTGAAAGTCAGGTTCACCATTATCTTCAATTAAATCAAAGAAAGATGCGGTATCACCAACAGTCAGAGAAAAGGCTTCTACTGTAGCACCCGCTCTTGAAATATAGAATGGTTGAGTACCAGATGCTGTTGCAAAGTTTGCACCACCATTTACGGTAAGCTTGTGGCCTGGAGATGCAACACCAATCCCAACATTACCTGCACCATCAATTCGCATTCTTTCTTTATTAAGATCTGCAATTAATGACCCACTCGTTCTAAAGACAAGGGCCGCTTGTCCGTAATTTGCATTCGCACCATCAGTTTCTTGGATTGAAGCAATGGAAGCGTTGGCAACTTTTGAAGATCCCGAGTAGTTAGATGTAAAAAGAATATTAGTTTCAGCGCCAATTGCTGGATCAGTCGAGTTTAAACGTAGCATCGCAGGAAAATCTCTTCCTGCTGCAAGGCTTACGGTTTTATCCACACCATTAATATCAAGAAGCGAATAAGGTGTTGTTACACCAATTCCAATATTTCCTGTCGGATAGTGAATATCACTTCCTGCTGTCGTCCACTGAGTTGCACGATTATCAACATATGACTTAATAGCAGCAACTGAAGGCGCTTGGTCTGTTTCACTTCCTACTGTCGAATTCACAACTGCTGCTGTTTTTACTCTAGCGTCAGTATAATAGAGGTTTGTTGAACCTTCTGGAATATCATCAGTGTCATAAGCAGAAATTGCTGCAAGGTTTGAGGCATGAGAATTAAGTTGACCTTGAACTTTTTGAAATGCTTGAAGGACAGTATCTGTCGCAAGTACACTTGAAGCTGCACCTGTTGTAAACCCTGTTAAGGCAACATCAATGGCAGGATTATAATTAATAATTGAATCTGCTAATTTATCTCCTGCTCCAACTTGAGCAATTTTACCATTAGTTGTTCCAATATCTACTGCAAGAGTTCCAGATGACGTGATCGTTCCACCTGTTAGTCCTGTTCCACCTGTAATAGAAGTAACTGTTCCAGCATTACCTGTTGGCCATGCGGCACGACAGTCAGCCCCAATACAAAGCTCTGTTGCTTTTACCTTTCCTGCAACGTCGAGTTTTTCAGTAGGTGTGTCGATTCCAATACCAACATTTCCTGATTCAGTTATTCTCATGGCCTCAGAGTTTAGTGGCTTGAAAATAATATGTGCTTCATCAGCATCATTGGCCATTGTTCTAATCTTTAGCCCTTGATAGTCATACATCATTTGAAAGTAATCAGTTGTACTATCCCATGAACGATCCATTCTAAAAGAGCTCGCCCAAGTATCATCAACTTCTTTGATATGAAGTTGCGATGTTGGAGCGTTGATATTGATACCAACTTCTCCTGTCGAATAATAAATATCGCTGCCACTAGTTGTCCACTGAGATGACGTGATAGCACCAGTTTGGGCCGTTACATAATTTTTTACTGAATCAACAGAAGGAGCAGTATCCGTTTGTGTTCCTGCCATCGAGTTAACAACTTTTGCATCGGCCATGGATTGTGCCGTCGTATCGACGTAGCCTTTTACTGCAAGTTCACTTGGAACTTGAGTTGCAGAATCTAAAGTTCCTGAGTTATCAAGATCACTTGCTGGAATTTGCGCGACATTGGCAACATTACCAAGTCCTACGTAAGTTTTATCAATTGTTGGTGCATTGATTTTTGACCAACTGATAGCTGCCGATGCATTAATATCTGCATCCATAATCGAGCCATCTTGGATTCCACTTGAATCAATTTCTGGACTTGAACCGCTGGTTACACGTCCGAAGTTATCAACTGTTACCGATGTGTATGTTCCGGCAGACCCAATGTTTGCTTGACCAATAACTCCCGTATTATCAACAAGAGTCGAATCAACGCTAACTGCTGCCGTTTGATCCACACATTCAAATTCATTTGATGCATTTACAGAAACGACCTGTCCAGTCGAACATGCGCCAGTAAAATCAACGCTATCAGGAGTGATCGCATCATTTGCAATCGTCTCGGCAAGGGCTGCGTGATTTGCATAAATAGCAATTGGATTTGCAAGAATATTTTGATAATCAAAAACGATTGAGTTCGTCGTATCTGTCACACGAATAACTAAGGTCTCTCCTACAGGAATAGTATTAATAACTGTTGCAATACCGGCAAAATCTAATTCAACGGTATAAATTCCATTAGAGAGTGGAACGTTATTAATCGTTTGGGTTGCAACAACTGTAGAAAGATCATTTGAATAGAAGAGGTCAAATTGAAGATTAGGAGTTCCTGTAATAGGAGTTCCATTACTTTGCACAAGACGTCCCGAGTAACCGAGCTTACTTGTCGAAGCGTGCAGGTTTAAGGATAAGAAGCTTAAACTAAACGCTAAAATGAATGTAAAGATTCTACTAACGTACAACAAAGTTCCCCTGTGTTTACAGTGGCATATCGTCATATTATTACGAAACATTAAAGAAATGAAATTTAGGTAGTTAAGTGGACAATATTTCCAATTTAGGGCCTGGAGGTGCCAATTATATTGGGCTTACCCTCCAATTATTAAGGGGTTGCATTACATGGTGGATACATACGAGCAAGCTCTCCAATAGGCCCACCAGTCTGGCTATGATTCGGTCTTAGCTTTTCCCAATAAGAGTTCGTTGGAAAAATCTTACCATTCGCCTTATACATACCTTTCTTACCAAGAAGGATGTTGTACATAATATCCATACTGCAGCGAATTTGATTGATAGGCTCGATTGTTGTTTCATATCCTGAGGCAAATTGACAATTCTTTCCGCGCCAATAACGCGCATCTCTTTTTCGATTTAATTGGAAGAGGCCAGTAGGGCGATCTGTAGCATCTGGGACTCGTCCAGTATTTACTTTTGTTGGATCACATGAAGATTCTACTTGGGCAATGGAAGCGAACATCCAAACCCAAAATCTCTTTCTTTGTTCTTTATTAAGATTATACCAATTTGGACACGTATATGGCCTTGCAGTCATTCCCTTGATTTCATCATAGAGAAACATCTCTGAAGCACCTTTTTCGTTATCGATATATTCCGTAATCATCTGTCCCCAAACACCTTCATTACCATCTTCAGTAATGAACATCTCACAGCCCTTGTTGAAGTACTTTCCATCTCTGCGGTGTTCAGTAGGAAGAGGATCTCCTTGAGAGATTGTATTGTCTTCCACCTGGCAATTGTGGCAATTCCCATCGGGAGGGTTCGTGACACTATTGATAACACTATTGAGTTCATTCAAGAAATCGGTCTTTCTTGAATTGAGATCGTTACTATAAGAATTAAAATTTAAAAATAGAGTCGAAAGAAGAATGAGAGACTTCATTATTTTGCCTCCTTATTCTTTTGAACTTTCTTATAGACGCACTTTATACCACTTTCTTTTGATTCATAGTTGATCGTATCTTTTTTGATTTCTATAGATTGTGTGCTGATTGAGTCTTTCTGTTTTGCAGAAACTTTACAGTTCTTTACTTCACTAATTTGAGTTACTTTTGTCTTTGTATAAGCGAATGTTGAAGTGTAGGTACAATCCGATTTCTCAACTTCTTTCTTATCTTTAAGGGGACCGATAAAAATTCGATGGCCAATTCTAAGACCTTTCTTTGGTGATTTTTCATCAACAAATTGAATATCTGAAGCATCACAAAAGTCAGAGTTTCTTACTAGGGTTTTGTATTCACCAACGTGCTTTTTCATCGTGGAGATGAAGTCATTTGCTGAAGCGGCCATTACCATTGTTGGAAGAGCTAAAAGCGCCACCACTTTACAGATACTTATAGTTGAAATCTTAATCATACTAGTCCTCTTATTACCACTCGAATTATACCATTTTATAAGGGGTTAGGGCATTTAGGAGACAAGATTTCCTCATCAATAATTATGTGGCCTAAGTATTGTGTTCATTATTACACACTCTATGACATATACAGGCTTTCATTGGTAGTAATGACTATTACAAAAATGGGAGAAGCGTATGAAAAAAATGGTCAATATTGCGACGTTGATGACACTTGCACTACTTGTGTCATGTAATGCCGAGAAAATATCAAAGGTTAAATTTGTCCATGCTCTAGAGGGGGAATCTCTTTCTGGTGAAATGAAAATTAACGGGCAAGAGTTAAATCTATCTGGATCAGCTGAAGAGTCATTTGAAGTGAAGCCGATGTATCCAAGAAAGTTAAAGCTAAAGCTAGACTATAATCATGGGCCTGAGCTTAATAAGCTTTCAGCAACTGAAATTAATATGGAATTTGAAGTACGTAACTACGATTCTGAAGAGGGAAGTGTAGATCTTAGAAAAGCAGGATCTGTAAAACTTCAAGGTGATAAACTAAAATTAACAAATTGTACTAATACAGTTGATTTCAAAGTTGATGGAAGTGAGCTTATCGTTGATATGTCAAAATTCAAAAGTCTTGCATCTTGTAAAGTTGTAGGAAAGTACAAAAATTATAATCGTATTGGTGAAGAAGGTCGTCTACACAATGGTTTTGGACGAAACTTCTTTAAGTTTGCAACTGACTCTCAGTTTGGGAAAGAAGCGGCTTATGAAATCGTAAATAATTTTTCGCGCTATATTTATCAAGATGGTGAAATGGCGGAATACTTAAAAACAATGATCACAAAAATTGCTAAGGCATCAGATATGCCTGAAGTTGAACCAAAGGTCTTCTTTATTAATGCACCAATCGAAAATGCTTTTGCTCTTCCTGGTGGTTATGTATTTGTCTTTAGAGGTCTCGTTGATTCTCTAGAAACAGAAGCAGAGCTTGCAGGTGTTTTAGGACACGAATGGGCGCACGTAACTGAAAGACACGGTACAGAATCTGTGACAAGAAACTTAAAGTCAATTGCTACTAAGTTTGTTGGAGCTGGTTTTGTTTGGGCAAACTTCGGAATTCTTGGTGGAGCTGCAACTTACTATGTCTATGACAAGTTAGAAGATATTCCACTTATGGGATTTAGCCGTATTCAGGAACTCGAGGCCGACAAGCTAGGTGTTCAATATGCGTATAAAGCAGGATATTCTCCTTACGGGCTTGGAAAGTACTTCTCATCGGTTCCTGATTATGATGAGACTTTCTTTCAAGCAATTACTTCGAGTCACCCAAAATCATCAACTCGTGTTGAAAAAATTGAAGAATTAATCTTTAACTACATTCCATATGACTCTTCTCTTGTTGTTACAAGTACTGAGTACGAAAAAGCAAAAGAGTCGATTGATGAACTACAGGCAATGCCACCATATGTTGTTAGACAACTAATGGTTTCGATGGGCGCCCTTGTTGAATCAAGTATTAAAAAGAGTGTACGTAAGAAGCTAAAACTAAATCATAAATTAGAAGAGCGATAAAAAAGAGGCCCTCAAAAGAGGGCCTTTTTATTTTAGAATGTAAGTCCAATTCCTAAGAATACTTCATTAATACTTTCTTCAGTTTCATGTGTTCTAACAAAACGATAACCAAAGTCGACAGGGATTGCCCTGAAGATAGACGTATTAAAGACAAGCTCTGCCCCATAGCTACTGATATGAAATCCATTGTCTGCTGAAATAGGATAGACTTTCGTATTATCATAGAAGAGATTCATATAGATACGCTTAAAGTAGATAAGAGCTGCAATATTATAGTCCGGATAGAAAAGAGGGAATAGGTAATTTGAACTTGTTTTAATATATCTCTTTGATGCGAAATAATCATATCCACGAGAAAATACATATCCCATAATCTCTTGTGATGTTGGTTGGAAACGATAACTCGTTCCATTTCCATATTCTTCCCCAGTGACTGAAAATTTAAATCCGTTATTTCTAAACAGGCCTGGCGTTGTTAGTGTGATATCACCAAACCAGCGATAATCTCCAACAAGACCAGTCGTATCATCCGTGCTTGCATCTTGATACATACCTAGTAGCGAGAAACTCCATGGAGAAATAATTGATCTTGCAGTGAAGTCTTTATAAAGTTCAATATTCAGCGATGTCGTTTGACGAATTAAATCGGCCTCACCACTGATATCAATATCATTTGAGTTATAGTCTTTTGTTTGCACGTACTCTGCGCTGTAACCCAATGTAATATTTAGATTGTATAAGTTATGGCGAGAAACAAATGGGAGTTGTACTTGAGCTCCAACAGCATTCTCATCCCAACCGTAATCATCATTATCTGTACCGAGACGACTTACTTCTCTTTCTCTTAAGTCAGCAAGTAAGCTAAAGATTGGCCAATACCTCTTAAAGTCTATTTGTAGTGAAGAATAAGGTGTATTCTCAGCAGCTTCATAGCCAAGGTTAACATTCCAACCAAAGTCTCTTAGATAGTTGTCTGCCCACAGGGATAGGCCATAACCTTGTCCAACAAAGAAGCTCCATGAGTGAGGTGTGAAGGCCCTCCAATCAAATCCTGAGTAATCTTTTTCTTTGTATTGTTCATAGTTCTTAGTTGCGACTTCTTTACGATCTTTAAAATCAACTCTTTCAAAGTTATTTAAACGATCACTAGGACTATCTTTAGAGTAGTATTTATTGGGATCTGTAAGGTATGAAATAGGAATGGACTGACAATTATCTGTTGTCACTTTACTAATTCTTTTTCCATTGATTGTTTGTTCAGAAAATAGAATTTCACCATTAGTCATTGTCGGTGCGTAGGTCGCGATTTTAGAAGTTGTACACTTCGCTAATGAGTTGGTATCAAAATTGAATTTGAAAACTTCTACCGCACCGTTGTATTGCCCTTCAAATAAAATATTATTTTTAAAATCTGATTGTAGCCAGTATAGATTGTTAAAACTAATTGGTATTAAAGGTGTTACTTGTTGTGTTTCAAAATTTGCTTTTACAATTCCCTTTCCACCTGTGTCGACTGTTACTAGAGCGATAACTTCATTGCTGTTAATGGCCACTGCTTCAAGAAATTTATACTTCTCATTTTTAATGTGACGTAACATATTTCCCGCAAGATCAATCTCTTGGACAAGCCACTTGTTTTTTGAGTCAAAATTAATCGCAGTGATTTTATCTCCAGCTTTATTAAAATGAGGGTTATATAATCGCTGTCCTGAAGTAATATATTTTTTGCTGCCATCTTTTAAATCGATAAGACTTAAATCAGAATAGCTTTTAAATCCATAGCGCCAATGTGGTAAAAAGTGAGACTGAATAGCATGAGTCTTACTATAATCAAGTCGTGTTAAATCTTCGCTGTAGGGGATATCTGTAAGAACTTCTTTTTCCCCATTAGATTCTCTAATTAAACGATAGAAGCTATTAAGGTCATATTCTAAGTAATATAAATCATCACCATTTTTAAATTGGTTAGTCTTAATCTTAAATTCTGTTGTTTTTAATTCTGGAAAGCTATCTTTTTTCCACTTCTTTCTAAGTTCTTCAAATGCTTCGTAGTAGAAGTCGTAAAAGTCGACACCAGAAGCGTTTTCGATTGCACCAACAATACCATTTGGATATGGCCTTGCTGTCACATTGTCCATAACAACGTCCCAAAAATTATCACCGTACTTTTTGTAACCATGAGAAATAAGAACATAACCATAAATATACCAACTCACGAGTTGGTCATTGTATGTACCATTTACAAATTGGTCATATGTTGGTGTTTCTCCTTTTAAGAGGATTGCTTTAAGTCTTGCCATAAAGCGAGAAGAGCGTCCACGCCCTGACTGAGTATATTTTGTTTCAGCGTAAACGGCGTCACCTTCCATATACCATGGTTTTCTAGCTACATAACTTAATATCGCTTGGCCAGAATCTCCCATCAGTACATCAAAAGCTTTAACCGTTTTCTTGTTGAAAATATCTTGCTGGATAATGTGGCGATACTCATGAATGGATAAATTTTCGTGCCATTCAACTGTACTAACGTGAGCAAAAAAGTTCGTTGAATCGAACCACTCTGTTCTTCTAGGTGCAAGAGTAACAAAACCATTTGGATCACCCATCTGTGGACGATAAATTAAGCTAACTTGCTTTGGTTTTTGCAGGCCATATGAAAGTCCAACATATTTTGAGTAGTGCTCCATAAGATTTGCCATATAAATTGCATTATCTTTAAAGCCTGTTGGATAGATAACTTGAACAAACTCATTTTCTACGGTTGACCAATTTTGAGGGGGGCTTTGAGTATTTGCCCAATTATGTTGGGCCAATGTGTGAAAAGATGTTGATAATGTAAAGGCAATTAAAAGCGCAAATCTTTGCATTAATGTCTCGCTATGTTTAAGTCTAATTTTGTTTATATAAATTAAACTTTATTGTCGTGAATATGTAAACGAAATGCTGATAAGGATAGTTTATGAGAATACTTCTTTTAGGTGCTACAGGACTGGTTGGCGGCCAAATATTAAAACAAGCATTAGAGAACCAAAGTGTTGATTTAGTGGTTGCACCCGTACGCCGAGAAATTGGTTCACACACTAAACTAAGTGCACCTATTATCGACTTTGATCATATAACGACAGCTATGTTTAAGGAATGGAATATTGATGCAGTCATTTGTGCTCTTGGGACAACCATTAAAGTGGCCGGGAGTAGGGAAGCTTTTTCAAAAGTCGATTATGAATACCTTCTCTCATTTGCAAAATGTGCAAAAGAGGCCGGTGTTGAAATCTTTGTTTTAAACTCAGCAATGGGTGCAGACGAAAACTCAAGATTCTTCTATAACCAAGTTAAGGGGAGAATAGAAAATGCCTTAAAAGAATTAAAGTTCAGATCTCTCTATCTCATAAGGCCTGGCCTCATTGGTGGAGAGAGAAAAGAGTTTCGTCCTGGTGAGCTTCTTGGGAAAATAATTTTAAAGTCACTACACTATGTCTTACCAAAAAAGTTGCGTATTAACCCTGCTTCATCAATTGCAAATGCCATGTTAATGGCCGCAATTGAGGGAAAATGTGGAGTTGAAATCATGACATCTGACAGGTTAACTTAAATTCAAAAATGAGTTTTCAATATCTTAGTTCGAGATTGATATAAATTTTGTTCCGATTACATTTTATAATTTAACTATCTGAAATTACTGTTAAGAAATCGTAATAGTTGTCGATAAGTAGAGATATAGATTTTTCATCTATGGGGATTTTTTATATTTCGGAGAACTATGTGAGCGAAGCTTTTAAGAAAGGTATTGAGTGGGATATTATCAGTCTTGCTAATTATGTGTCAGAAATTGTTTCAAAAGAAAGTGGAAACATTTTAGGGCCAGCACAACAATCGATGGTAACAAGTCGTCTAAAAAAGAGAATGATGACCTTAGGTTGTTCGACTCCGGAAGATTACTATAGTTACCTTACGAAGAATTATAATAAGGAATCGTCTCATCTCATTTCGATGCTGACGACTCACCATACTTACTTCTTTAGAGAGTTTTCACACTTTGAATATCTCCTAAAAAATATTGATAGCATTGTTGCAAATGCTAAGAAGCGTGGAGATTCAACAATTCGAATTCTTTCGGCCGCTTGTAGTCGTGGACAAGAAGTATATTCTCTTGGAATGTTCTTCAATCACCACCTAAAGAATTACCCAGGTATGCGCTTTGAAATTATCGGAACTGATATTGATCCGGAAAGTGTAAAGATTGCTAAGAATGGTGTCTATCGCTACCGTGAAATTAAATCAATTCCTACAGTATACTTAACTGGAAATTGGATGCGTGGCTCTGGTGAAATCTCAAAGTTCGCAAAAGTGAACGCTAATATCAAGGATAACTGTCAATTTGGTGTTATGAATTTACTTTCACCTGAGAAGTTCTTAGGAAGTAAGAAATTTGATGTGATTTTTTGTCGCAACGTTTTTATCTATTTCGACCAAAAATCAATTGAAAATATCGTCGTAAATTTTAAGAAGTATCTTCATAAGGATGCTTTATTTGTCACGGGGATTAGCGAGTCTCTTAAAGGGACTAGCTTAAAAGTTCAAACATTAGCACCTAGTGTTTACTGTCTTGATCCGTCAGTACCAGCTAAAACTGAGAGAACTCTTAGCCTTGTTAAAGATGGTGGTACACCAATTACGAGAACGACTTCAAGACCGAGTTCAATTCTTTCATCCATTCCAAAGCCTATTCGTATGCTAATTGTGGATGATAGTTCTTCAGTTGTGAAGCTACTGACAAAAATCTTTGAAAAAGACGAGGACTTTGAAGTTGTTGGAACGGCCGCTAATGGTGTTGAGGCACAAGAATTTCTTAGAAGTAATAAGGTCGATGCCATGACGCTTGATATTCACATGCCTGAGATGGATGGTGTTGAATACCTTAAAAAGAACTATCGTATGGGTCACCCAAATGTCATTGTTGTTTCAAGTGCCAGTCGAGAAGATACTCGCTACGCCCAAGAAACTCTTAACAATGGTGCATGTGACTTTGTTGAAAAACCTGCTCTTAATAATCTTTCTGAAAGAGCGGAAGAGATTAAGAACAAAATTAAAATGTCATTCCTTAACTCTGGAACAGCGATGACTCGCATTGACCGCTCATTCCAAAAGAGCTTTGATATTAAGTCACCAGACACGAAGGCGCGCTTCTTTGTTGGTAGCTTTAGTGATAAGAAGAAGATCGTTGCAACTCTTGATGAATTAAGAGGAAATCAACCGCCAACATTCTTATTCTTTGAAGGTAATGGAAATTTCCTCGAGATGATTAGTGAAGAGTTTAAGTCTGTCCCAAATGTTGAAGTCTTTTCTCAACTGACTACCGTTGTGAATAACGCTGTCTATATTTGCGACTTCAAGAATCATTTTGCAGCTGTTAACTCAAAAACATCTTCAAGAAAGAAAAGCTTATCGGTATTTGGTATCGTTTCAAAACAAGTAGAGAATTCATTCTTTGATTTAAAGAATACTCAAATTCTTATCGAAGATACTGAAAGTATTAACGAAAGTGTTAAAGAGGTCGCTTCAGATATTTTCCCATGGACGAGTTTTGCTCACCTTGGAACTGAATATCTTGCTGACGATGAATAAATAATCTCAATCTACTAAGGTGGGCCAAAAATAGTTCGTTCTCATACCTTTCTTGCTGGGCCACCCTCATTTTCAAATCTTTCAAGTTGTTCTTGTTTGCGTTTCTCTTGAGTTAAGGAGTAAATCTCATTCAAGAACTCTCGAGCTTGTGTATTGGTTACTTGTGGAAACTCTAGATAGAATTCACCAACTGAAAGAAAATTGTGAGGTGTTTCAAGTATAAGCATATCGTCTACTAAATTTGTGATATTACTCCATGCCTCTCTTGAACACACTGGAGCAACAACTTGTATTTTATTCGGTTGGTGCTGTTTGATCAATTTAATCGCGGCCCTTACTGTCGCACCTGTTGCAATACCGTCGTCGACGATGAGAATATCGCGGCCGGAAAGATCCATTGGCGTATGGTTCTTTCTCAATAACTTCGCTTGCTCAATTGCCTCTTGCTTTTTTGCATTAGTTAATCGTCGTAGCTGTAGATCATTGAGGCCAAAGTGACTTACTAACTCTTTATTGTAATAAATATCACCTAACTCAGTAACAGCACCAATTGCCAACTCTTGATTTCTTGGCGCCCCAATTTTCTTTACACAGAACACATCGAGAGGTAACTCGAATCTTTTTGCAATCTCATAGGCAACTGGAACACCGCCTCTAGGAAGTGTAATCACCACAGTATTACTATCTGCGAGTATTTTATCTTTGTATTCTTCAGCAAGTAGTTTGCCTGCCTCGTTTCGACTCTTGAACATCTTCACTTCCTCTTAGGCAATCTTAACTTGTCGCTTTTCATCGATTGGACATTGGATAGCAGACTCTTTTTCAATTTCTAATTTCACAATTTGAGATAAGTCATAGAGCTCATTACCAATTGTTTGAATAATGTCATCAGACGAAATAATTCCTACAATCTGATCCCTTCCATTAACAACGGGAAGGCGCTTCACACCATTGGCCTGCATTTTTTTAATCGTATCGACCACGCTATCTTTTGGTGTACATAGAACAACATTTTGAGTCATGATTTCACTCACTTTTGAATTTGGTTCAATCTTTCCTTCTTTGCCAAATGAAATTGCGATGTCTCTATCGGTTAAAATTCCAATAGGCGTGTTCTTCTTTCCTGTAACATTATCCACAACAACGATAGCGCCCACATGTTTTTCATACATCTGCTTAGCAGCGTCTTTCAAGGTCGCATTGGAATTTATGATGACAGTATTTTTTTGAATCATATCTTTAATCGCCATTTTTTTCTCCTTATAAGCTTTTCTTTCAAGATGATTATAAGAGGAGTTATTAGCAGATAAGATTTAATTATTTTTAAAGAAAGGTTTTGATTAATTTGCGATTACTGTTCAGGTCAGCGCTAGCGTATCGTTTAAAAATGGAAATATCTTATTTATTTAAAGAATGGAGCGCGTGATACTGAATGCGCAAGCATTCAGCAAGATTAACCAAGCGTTAGTGCCGGTGTATCGTATAAAATGAAATAGGATCTTAATTTGGAATAGAGAATGGAGCGCGTGATACTGAATGCGCAAGCATTCAGCAAGATTAGCAAGCGTCAGCGCTGCGTATCTTCGATAAATATATAGGATCTTAATTTAAAAAGAATGGAGCGCGTGACAAGATTCGAACTTGCGACATCCACCATGGCAAGGTGACACTCTACCAACTGAGTTACACGCGCTTATTTGAGTGAGAAGAAATATATTGCTGAGAGAAAAAGTTGTCAATACTTATGGAATAAAAAAATCTAAGAAAAAGTTTAAATACTTAATTTTACAATCAAATTACCCCCGTACAATTAACTAATAAGAAATAATATATTTACTACGACGGCCAAAATCGGACTCCAAAGATATTTAATTTTGACCTGCTTATACTTTATTCGAATGAAAATGAGAGAAGTATTAACAAAAGTGAAGACTATTAGAATGATAAAGCTTGTGGCCATGGCCAGCGACTTTAATTCAAAAAAACTTATGAGTAAGGTGATGACGACAGCGATGACAAGTGTTGCATAGATAGGAGTTTTTGTTCTTTCATTAACCACAGATAGAAAGCTCATCCACTTATAGGGGTGGCGAAGGCCATAGAGTATTCGAGAACCCATAATCACTTGGGCCATAATCCCGTTGAATATCGCAAAAACTCCTATCAGACTAATAACGAGGGGATTGCCTCCATGGTGAACATACATATCTTTGATTGGAGCAACGCTAGTGTTTAATTTATTTAAGGGAATACTTGAGATTGCAACAACGGCCACCAAGATGTAGAGAATTGTTGAAGTGAATAATGCAATATATATGGAGCGACTAATAGTAACTCCTGCAACGGTCGTTTCTTCAGCAAGGTTTACCATGTCTTCAAAACCAATAAAGGCGTAGAAAGCAATAAAAGCTCCAGCAATGATTGACTGAGATTGATTCCAAGAAAGACTTTCTAGTATTACTGGAATCATGAAGTCATTTTCAACAAGCTCTGGCCACGCCACTAAGCAAACTAAAATAAGTCCAGTAACTTCGATAAGAGTAAAGACAATAACTAGATTGATTGATTCCTTGATTCCTTTGATGGCGAGAAGGGTGATTATTAGAATGACAAGGGCGGCGATGAGAGAATTGGGTAGGTTTATTATTACTTTGAAGTAACCAATAAATGCTTTAGTTAATGTCGATGCACTAACAACACCAGTAAAGGCCACTAACCAGCCGACGATATTTGATAGACTCAGGTTTTTAAACCCTTGGTAAACGTACTCTGCTTCTCCTGCACTTTTTGGATGGAGCTTTACTAGTTGTGAGTATGATACTGCTGTTAAAGAAGCGATGAGTGCAGAGATTATAAATGAAACTGGGGCCAGGACTCCCGAGGTTGCAGTAATCTTTCCAATTAGCGAATAAATTCCTGCTCCTAAAATTGTACCAATACCATACAAAGAAACTTGAAATGTATTGAGAGTTCTTTTTAATTTTGTCATATTGCGAATTTTAAAAAAACTCTAAGTTAATTAAAACTCTATTTAAGTTATAAGTTGCGCTTCCCAGAGCCATCTGGTGAATCAAGAATATACTGAGGCAGTAACCAGCCTGGAATTTGGCGGCGTAGCTTGCGGTAAATCTCACGGCCTGCTTCTTGTGAGAGATAAAAGTGCATGGCACCCTTTGCCTGATCAGGGTGGTGGAGATAGTAAGGTCTCATCCCAAGTTCATGTAGTGCATAAATCAGTTTTACTAAATCATCGACACTATCATTTACGCCTTTTAACAGTACTGATTGTGAAAGCAAAGAAAAATTGCTTCCAAGTCTTGCAAGACAATCACGTACATCACTTGTGATCTCATCTGCGTGATTAATGTGAATAACAATATTGATATCGTTAAAAACTTTTTTGTAATTGTTTAGAACTTCAATCACTTCATTACCAATATAATTTGGAAGAGAGACCGGAGTTCTCGTATGAAAGCGAATGAATTTAATATGCTCTATTTTACTAAACTCACTTAAGTAAAAATCAATCTTTGAAGCTGCAAGCATGAATGGATCACCTCCAGAGAAGATGACTTCATTAATTTCTGGATGGGCCTTGAGGTAAGTCATAACTTTTTCAAAGTCGGCCTTAAAGATTTCATGCTTGTCACTTAATTCGTTCTTTCTAAAACAGTAGCGGCAAATTACCGGACAAATTGTCGTCGGTGTAAAGAGGGCGCGATTATCGTAGCGATGAATAAGTTGAGGAGCGACATACTTTTCTTGGTCACCGATAGGGTCTTCAAGCCCTGTATCAGAGTCCTCTTCATGTGAAGGAAGAAATTGTTTGGCGTGGATGCCGTCTAGACCTTCTTTCTGAATGATTTCATTTATATGATCTGGAATAAATACTTCGTAACGAGATGGTTCTAAATTAAGACCAAAGCGAGCATTGACTTCATCTGTGCTGCGAAGTCCTTTTCTCATTTTTGATCTTGATCTTCTTGATTTCTTTGTGCTTCTTCGTACTTCTTAATGTCGTTTAAATGATGCCACTTGGCCCAAGCTGCACAACCACGAATAAGAAGGGCACCGTAAAGTGCAACTCCTGTAAAGTGAAGCATTACACTAACCGTTGAAAGAACACCTGTGTTTTGAAGTAACCAGTAGATCCAATAGAGTAAGGCGATATGAATGATGAAGATCACAACAAATTGGATTTTATATGAGATTGATTTTCCTGCTAACATGGCGTCTTTATATAACTACTTTGAGTCATTTTCAACATGCTCACGGATTTCTTGAATCTTTTTAATGGCAAAAGACTTGTAGATATCTGTAAGTAGGCAGTGAGCGTAGAGAACATCTCCCGCTGGCATGGGAAGTAAGGCAACAGGTTTTATTGGTCTAAACTTACCTTTGTAAGTTCCACCCTTATACTTGATATCAATCACTTCTTGTTTAGCAATATGTTGCTGAAGTTTTTGAATCGTTTCAGGAGCTTCTGCAATATTGGCCTTTCTGAAATCTTGAATATTTAAGATTTCACCTTCTTTGAGCTGACGATTCGACTTTACTTCATCGAGAGTTTTAGCAAAAACTCGCAGACACGCGACTGTGTCGTCTAGTGCACGATGGTGGTTCTCAAGTGGAATATCAAAATGTTTACACAATGAACTTAGTTTATGGTTCTCGCTTCCTTTGACATATTTACGAGAAAGCTTGCATGAGCAATAAACTTTAGCTTTATGTAATTCCATCTTAAGTTGATGCATGGCAAAGACGATAAAGCCTATATCAAATTTTGCATTATGGGCCACGAGAGTGTGAGTTCCACAGAACTCAAGAAATTTTGGTAAGACCTCTTCAATTGAAGGAGAGTCTTTAACCATCTCATCAGTGATACCATGGATTTTTGTTGTGAATTCTGGAATTGGATTTTTAGGTTTTACAAGGGTTTCAAAAGTTTCGATTTTGTTCCCGATGACTTTAATAGCCGCAATTTCAATGATTTCGTCAACTAAAGGGGAGAGTCCAGAGGTCTCTAGATCGAGTGCTATAAGGCCTTCTGGGAAATACTTATTGATATTTTTAATTTCGCTCTGTGTAAAATTAATGATAATCCCTTTAAGTTGGCTTATAGAGGGCAGTTACAACGATTTGTAAATATTAACGAATCGTAGCAACGTGTCATGCCAATTTTAAATAATTTTAGTACGTTGAAGAACCTTAAATCTTAACTTTTATTACTGATTATGGGCCTTATGGTCAATAGTTTGAGGAAATATTTTTATGAAGAAATTTGATGTTATTGTTATTGGTTCTGGGCCTGGTGGATATGTCGCCGCTATTCGTGCAGCCCAACTTGGAAAGAAGACTGCTATCGTAGAAAGTAAAGAGCTTGGCGGTGTTTGTCTTAACCGTGGATGTATTCCAACTAAAGCGGTTCTTAAAGCAGCTCACAGTGTACACGAGCTTGCTGATATGAAAGATCTTGGTATTGATGTTGAACTTAAAGGTTTAAACGGTGGCCAAGCAGTTAAGCGTGCAAAGGGAATCTCTGCTAAGATTTCTGGTGGTGTTGCTTACCTAATGAAGAAAAATAAAATTGAAGTTTTTGAAGGATACGGAAAACTTCGCACAAATACACAAGTTGAAGTTACTTCATCTCGTGGTCACACTGAAACAATTGAAGGAACAAATATCATCCTTGCTACTGGTGCTCACTACCGCTCATTCCCTGGACTTGAGCATGATGGGAAGAGACTAATTGGTGCTTGGGAAGCGATTAAAATGGAAGAGCTTCCAAAGTCAATTGGGATCATCGGAGCAGGTGCAATTGGTGTTGAGTTTGCTTACTTCTGGAATGCGTTTGGTGTTGATGTTCATATCTTTGAACTTCAAAAGCACTTACTTCCAATTGAAGATGAAGAGTCATCTAAAGTTGTAGAAAAAGCATATAAGAAATACGGGATTAAAATGTCTCTTGGTGTTGAAAAAGTTTCAGCTAAGAACAATGGTAATGACGTAACAATCACTGAAGTAAAAGGTGGAAAGACTGTTGAGCATAAGTTTGATATGGGTCTAATCGCTGTTGGTATGACAGGAAATATCGACGGTATCGGGCTTGAGACTGTTGGTGTTCAAACAGATCGTGGATTTGTTGCCGTAAATAATACTTACCAAACAAATGTACCTAATATTTACGCAATTGGTGACCTTGCTGGGCCACCACTTCTAGCGCACGCAGCTTCTCACGAAGGTATTATTGCAGCAGAAGCAATTGCAGGTCTTCATCCACACCCACTAGATAAGATGAATGTTGCTGGTTGTACTTACTGTCAGCCACAAGTTGCATCTGTTGGTTACACAGAAAGAGCTCTTAAAGAGCAAGGTATTAAATACTCAGTTGGTAAGGTTCCATTTACTGCAAATGGTAAGGCCATGGCATCTAACGAAACAGAAGGGTTTGTTAAAACTCTTATGGGTGAAGATGGAGAAATGCTTGGTGCACATATTGTAGGTACTCATGCAACTGAACTTATTCACGAGTATGTACTGTTCAGACAAATGGAAGGTGTTGATGAAGAAATGTTCGCAACAATTCACCCACACCCAACTTTAGGTGAATTCCTAGCTGAGTCTGTGTTAAACGCTAAAGGTAGATCAATAAACTTTTAATTTATATATAAGGACTGAATATGAAAAATGATATCGTAATGCCACAAATGGGTGAGTCTATTACAAACGGAACGATTACAAAGTGGCACAAGCAAGTTGGTGACACGATTGAAATCGATGAGATCCTACTAGAGATCTCGACTGATAAAGTTGAATCAGAAATTCCATCGCCATTCTCTGGAAAGATCGTTGAGATTCTTTTTGAAGAAGGTGAGACTATTGATGTTGGTGTAAAAATCGCAGCAATCGATGATGATGCAAACGCAGCTGTATCGGCAGCTCCAGCGGCACCTGCTGCTGAAACACTTCCTCCAACTCCTGAGGCAGCACCAGCTCCTGCAGCAGTAGCTTCTTCTTCAGATACTCTTGAAGATGTTGTTATGCCGCAAATGGGAGAGTCAATCACTAACGGTACAATTACTAAGTGGCACAAGCAGCCAGGTGATATGATTGAAATCGATGAAATTCTTCTTGAGATCTCGACTGATAAAGTTGAATCAGAAATTCCATCACCATATGCAGGTCGTGTTGAACAAATTCTTTTTGAAGAAGGTGAGACAATTGATGTTGGGATTAAAATCGCAGCTATCGAAACAGATACTTCTAAAGCATTTGGTGCAGCAGCGACTACGACAGCAGCAGTAGCAAGCGCTCCAGCAGCGGCAGCACCAGCGGCAGTTGCAGCAGCTCCTGTAGCAGCAGCTTCAGTTCCAGCAGGACGTCGTTTCTACACACCACTTGTTAGAACTCTTGCTCAAAAGCACGGAGTTGATGTTAATGAATTAGCACACCTTAAAGGTAGTGGAGCAGGCGGACGTGTTAACAAAGCTGACTTCATGAACTACCTAAATAATAGAGGGGCAGCTCCTGCTGCAACAACTTCAGCTCCAGCAGCGGCACCTACGCCAGCGGCAGCTCCGGCTCCCAAAGCAGCACCTGCTCCTGCAGCAGCTTCAGTTCCATCTGCAACAAGCGGACGTGTTGAAGTTATCAAAATGGATAATATGAGAAAAGCGATTGCTAAGAATATGATCGCTTCTAAAATGACTTCACCACACGTTAATTCAATTGATGAAGTTGATATGACGAACCTATTTAAGTTTAGAGAAGGGTTTAAGAACCAATTCAAAAAAGAAGAAGGTTTCTCTCTAACTTATACTCACTTTATTCTTTATGCTCTTGTTCAAGCACTTAAAGAGTTCCCAATGGTTAACTCTTCAATTGTTGGAGATGAGATTCATATGAAGAAAGATATCAACCTTGGATGTGCTGTAGCTGTTCCTGGTAATGGTCTAGTGGTTCCAGTAATCAAAGGTGCTGATAACTTAAATATTAGAGGTATGGCAAGAAAGCTTGATGAGCTTGTTCAAAAGGCAAGAGCTAAGAAGCTTACAATGGATGATATGTCAGGTGGAACTTATACTTTCACAAATAACGGATCATTTGGAATTCTTGCAGCAACTCCAGTTATCCTTCAACCACAACTTGGTATCTTCTGTGTTGGTACAATGAAGAAGCGTCCAATTGTTACTGAAGATGATGCAATCGCAATTCGTCAGATGATGTATGCAACTCATACATATGACCACAGACTAATTGATGGTGAGATTGGTTCTAAATTCCTTAGACACGTAATCAACACTCTTCAGACTACTGATTGGGCACAATTATTCTAAGAAGTTTTAAATTTTCATAATAAGAAAGGCTACCGATGGTAGCCTTTTTTATTCCTATTTCGTTCTAATTCAACTCTTTATCAATTTCAATCTTTGGCCGAATTGTCTTGATCGTAACGTTAAATTGGCATTGGTAGATATCTTTTTTCTCATTCTTTTCAACGTAGCAATTAAGGTGCTTTCCTTTTCTTACCTCGTATTTTTTATTTCCAATTGTATGATAGCTCTCGGCGATAAGATCGAGTTTATCCCAGAAGCGTTTCGCTAGATGGGAATCAAATTTGATTCTTAAGGTATTATTATCGTAGCTAATAGTTGATTTTCCATTGGCCTTTGAGGTTCCAAGAAATTCACTAATGGTGCCTTTACCAAAATCCGTATCCTTGTCAAAGGCAGACAATTGTCCGCTTCCTAAGCCATTCAAGTAAAGGTGACAATGAAATTTATGACTTGGTTCTCGTACACAAAAGAAATACTTGTGGTAGCGAAAGACAAGGCCATGGACGAGATCGGCATAGGTATTCTTAACAGGTAGGCCTAGATAGATTTCCCTCGCATATTTTGAGTCAACAACTGAGAACTCATTAACGTGACTAGAAACGGCAATACCTGAGACTTCAGCAGCAAAAGTTTTAAAGGTTAGGATAAGGGCAAAGGATATCAGTACTAGCTTCTTCATAACTATGAACTATAGATTTCATCGATATTGAAGTAAAACAAGTTCACAAAAGCTTAACAAAGAAAACAGTTGGCCAACAAACTAAATTTCTAACTACTTATAAATAGTAACAAGGCTTCGATACATCTTCTTGGCCTTGTGTGACTCAACATTCTTATTAATCTCGTTGAACTTAGTACGATATAGGTTTGAGTTTCCTTCAGCGATAAAATCAGGGGCCAGCTTTTCTAGCAGTTCCTTGGCCTTATTATTAAAAATAAGATCATCTTGAGTGAAATCCTGAACTTCAAATTTATCCTTATACTTATTAGCTAAGGCCTTACCAAGTCGAGTCTTGTGAAATGGCCTCTCGGAAGTATAAGTGAGGATGAATTTTCCCTTTGGCTTTAGGCTGTCCATAACCTTATTTAAAGTGCGATAAAGGTCATTTAGCATATAGAAGCCATCTAGTGAGATCACAAGGTCAAACTCGTTTTCTCCCAGCCATGTTGTTTCATAATTTGCTTCTTTATACTCATGATCACTTTCAACTAAATCAAATCCCTTGGCCTTTAGCTTGTACTTTTTGGCAAAGTAAGATGTTAACTGACCTGTACCACAGCCAATATCGAGAACTTTCTGATGAGGCTTAAAGTGGGATGTTAGGGCCGAGAATTGCTTCTTTGAAAGGTTATTTTGCATGAAACAGTCAATTCCATGCATTTCTTTACAATATGTTAGATATGATTGTGATTCTTTTGCAAAACGGTAGTAATTTGAAAAGGCCTGCTTTGCTTTAGCGTTGAATCCCTTCTGACTAAGTAATTTTCGAATTATTTGAAACATAGTTTTTTATACTCCTATTTTCTTTAAAATTCTATCTTCATGAAATCTTAATCAATTAGAATTTGTGAGAACTTTAATTAAGTGTTTAAAATATATTAAGAAGCCAAATAGGAGGTTCCTATGATTAAGTTTTTAGTATTTTTAGGTTTGCTTGTGACTTTAGCGAATGCTGCGGTGACGACGGTATTTATTGACGGCCTCAATTTACAAGGCCGCCAAAAAGTTGAAAATATATTAGAAGTCTTTGATATCTGAAACTAGCTCAGGAAAGTCGATAAAAGGATTTCTATTTCCTTGAATCCTCTCGATTTTATCATTGCGTTCGATCTCTTCACTATCTACTGGATCTTCCGCATGCCATCTTCTTAGATAGTTCTCCATTCTACTATTAATCTTTGCTCCATAGCGTGTCGCAAAGTAGAACATTGCACGAGCAACGTTACCTTTGTGCTCTGTAGGTGGCTCAAAGAAGTGTCCATCTGAGTGAGAAGCAAAGCAATCTCTTGTCGCACTCTTTCCACTTTTAATATCACCAAAGTCATTTGAACTACGTACGCTATTTGCTTTAGAATCAGTCGGGAAGAGGTGGTGAAGGTCACCCTTTTGTAGCTTTGAGCTAAAACCACCAGTAAATTTCGACTGAGGCCAAGTGTGTTCACAGTTTACAATTTGGTGGTTAGGAATTCTTCCATTACCAATCGGTCCAATATTTGGAGTTCTTTCATTGAATACTTTATTACAGTAAACGCCTTTTACATAAGGTTGGTTACTTTCATCGTATCTTAAATGTAATTCATTAAATAGGTAGCGCTTGGCCTGAGAGTATGAATTTTTTGTGTGATTTTGACTGGTAATTTTCTGTAGTTTTGTTCTTAGGTTTTCATTTTTTAAGAGATCATTTGCGATATCTGCTTTAAATGATTCCGGATAATATCCGGCAGTGGTCGTTAGGGCCAATAATGCCACTACTAAGAGTCTTAATTTCAAAATCTAATCCTTGATAATGTTCCTGTACATAAAAGCATCTCAAAGATAAAAGGTTTTGCAAAATAAAAAATCAAATAGAAAGGCCTTCTTAACAGAAGGCCAATATTAGTACTGAAATGGATTAGTCAATTATTAGAAGTTATTGATCTTATCAGCTAGGTTAGCGATATCAATAAATGGGTTTCTGTTATTTTGTACAGAATAGATAATTTCGTTTCTTTCTCTTTCTTCAGCATCAACTGGATCAAGCTTGTCCCACTCTCTAAGAACTCTTTCTTGGTTGCTTGAGATTGAGATATCGTATCTTACAGAGAAGTAGAAAAGTGCTCTTGCAACATTTCCTTTGTGATCAGCTGGTGGCTCGAATGCACCGTTACCTTGAGTTTGAGAAGCTGTACAATCTTCATAATCTACTGGGAAACCATCTACATTATCAAATTCGTAGTTACCTCTTACAGAGTTTGCTTTTGAATCAGTTGGGTATAGGTGGTGTAGGTCTGACTTTTGAAGTCCTTTATCAAAACGACCAGTAAATTTAGATTGTGGCCAAGTATGCTCACAGTTAAGAACGTTTGAGTTAGGGATTTGCCCTGGACCCATTGAACGAGTTTGGTATCTTCTTAGTGTTTTTTGGCAGTATACATCTTTAATGTAGTAACCTTTATCATCTTCTTTTAAGTGGATTTTTCCGAAAAGAACTTTTCTAGCACCTTTGTATCCAAGGCTTCTTTGGCCATAACAACGACCTTTGTTTTTAGAGTCGCAACCAAGTACGTCTTGAGAGTTTGTCTTTTGGTGAGTTGAGTTTAGAACTTCAAAAAGGTAACTCTTTAGCTCTTCTCCACCTCTAGAAAGAACGTCTTTTGTTTCTTTTGGGTAGTAGTTGTCTAATTCTGCAGCATTACTCGTAAGAGCGAAAAGTAGTGTTGATAGAACGATTGCGATTTTCATCAAATCCCCTTTGGTGTTTGTGTGTGTGAAACTTTTATATGACATAATTATTAAATTGGCTAATAGGAATCTTAAGTTTTTCTAATAAAATCTGACACAGAATCTATTTTCAGCTATTAGACGCATTGCTCTTAATGAAACTTTGACAAAAGATCCGAAAAATCTGGATTTATTTAGTGTGTTTTTGTATAAGTCACCAAAGAAAATAACAACACTATTAGGCTAACTTAATATGAAATACATCTTACTTGCATCATTGCTTATATCTTCAAGTGCATTTGCTTACACTAAGACAACTCTTAATTGTATTAAGAAGCTAACATATGATCTTAATGTCGATAGCCGTGCCTTTAAAGTTAATACAGATGAGGTTGATGCAGATATTGATTTCGAGGGAAGACCTCTAGATGAAGCAATTGCTATCATTAGAACGACTCTTGAGCTTAATGGATGTAATAGTCATAACACAATTAACTTCTCTAAAACACCATCAGGGCGTGCTAAGAGCCGTTGTGTAGAGCTTGTTCCTGGACAAGACTATTCAATGAGCTGCTATGTTGAATCGAATATGGGATTCTTCTTTGTGACAAAAGATCTACAAACAGACGCTTTTGTTGTTTATTCTCGTTGGGATTAATCACCCCATAATTCTGATAAGCGCTTTTTAATATTATTCTCAACACCTATCTCTTTAGGTTGATAGAATTTTGGTGTTCCTTTTGGAGCATATTGCTGTCTTACAAATGAGCCCTCAAAACTATGCGGGTACTGATACTTTACCTTGTGAAACTTATCTGGAAAATTCTTTAAATGCTCAGGAACCTCAATCGTCTGTGAGTTTTCAACGTAGGCTAGGGCCTCGTTTATAGCATTATAAGCAGCATTACTCTTAACTGTACTGGCAAGATAAGTCGTCGCTTGAGCGAGTGTGATTCTTGCTTCAGGCATTCCAATATTTTGCACAACATGAAGGGCATTCGTTGCTACTGTCAGTGCATTTAGATCAGCATTACCAACATCTTCACTGGCAAAGATAACAAGTCGTCTGGCAATAAAGACAGGGTCCTCGCCACCATCAAGCATAACAGCTAACCAAAGAATGGCCGAGTTAGGGTCACTTCCACGCATACTTTTAATAAAGGCAGAAATCACATCATAGTGACGATCTCCACCAGCATCAAAATTACGAGAGTTCTCTTTGATGATATTTTTAACAGTTTCAAAATCAATTTCGTCTTCTTGCTCAAGAAGAGAGAAGATAACTTCTAAACTACCAAGAGCGATTCTTGCATCACCATTTGCGTAGTCGCAAATAAGTTCGAGATATTCTTGCGATAGATCCTTTTCAAGCTTACTGATCGTTCTCTTTATAAGTGAGCGAATCTTATCTGTTGTAAATGACTTAAGCTCAATGATCTTCATGCGCGACAGAAGAGCTCGATTCACTGAGCGACGTGGATTTTCAGTTGTTGCACCAATTAGGATAAAGCTACCTTGCTCAACGTGAGGAAGTAGAGCATCTTGTTGGGCCTTATTAAAGCGGTGTATTTCATCAATAAAGATAATGGACTTTCTTTGGAAGTCGCGGGCCTCTTCCTGGGCCTTTTGAATAAGCTTCTTTAGGTCTGCAACACCTGATAAAACGGCGCTGAATTCATAGAAATTTGCATGAATTTCATTACCTAAGACCTTTGCCAGAGTCGTCTTTCCACTTCCTGGAGGTCCCCAGATAATAAGAGAAGGAATACTTTCACCCCTAAGAAAGGGAAAGCGCCTAGCAAGCGCGTCAAAGCCTTCATAATCCTGTCTACTCTCAGGTCTAACCTGATGGGCCAGGGGAGTAACTTTGTTGTCTTTTGCGTTAAATAAGCCTTGTTGCATATATTACCTATTCGTTATTGGCCATTGACACACTGTGGGGCCGTCGTGTAATTTAACATACCAATTAAAGCTAGACAAAATTTGCATGTAGTAACGTGCTAATAAATCTCGCAAATGCGTCGTTAAAGGCGTTGAGAAAAAAAAATAGAAGGAGGTGAATGTTATGTCTAAAGATTACTCAATCAAAATCGAGATCGATGAAAGATTAAGTGCGGAAAGAGCTCTTAAGAAATTCAAGAGATACTGCGAAGCTTTCGGTGTTATTAGAGAATACAGAAAGAGACAAGAGTATAAGAAGCCTTCTATTAGAAATAAAGAAAAGCTACAAGCGGCTGAGAAGAGAAGAAAGAAAACTCAGACGAAGTACAGTAGAGGTTCTAAAATCTAATTTGATTTAAATTTCTTATATAAAGAGAGGCTCCGTAAGGAGCCTTTTCTTATATGTAGGCTAGTAAAACATCAATTTTAAAATACTATTCCAACGAGCGTGCATAACCTTAACGTTACGAACATACTCTCTTGGAAATCCTGTTTGGCCCTTTTCTAGGTCCATGTGAAAAACATTCCATTGCATATTGAGATCACCAAGGCGATCGATAAACCAGCGTCTATCGAGTTCTGGAATCATCTTTAATTCCAGAGGTGAGAGGAAGTTATCAAGAAATTGTTCAAAAGATGGCTTTAACTCATTTGGAATAATGTAGATGAAGGCATCATTTGAATAGTTATACATCTTACCAACGTAATTCTTATACTTTTCAATATGAGGAGTATAAGTCGAGAAATTAGTACCCTCTGTAAGGTGAAGAAGTTGAATATAAGACTGAATCCTAAGGTTGAGGTTATCGATATTATCAAGAAGAGAGATAAGGTTGATATAATCATCAACATTTCCGTACTGCTTACTTGGTAGAGAAATAAAGTCTTCTCGTAGCTTTTTGATATTTCGCTCAATTGCTTGAATAAGCGGAATGACTTCCTTTATGTGTTGATAGCAGGTCTTTTGATTTTTCTTGCAATCACTATATGCACCATCAAATTGAAGAACGAGTTTCAATGTGTTCTCTCTTAAGTTGATAAAGTCTTGAGATGTGTAGGTGATTCTCTTTACGATATAGTAGAAGTCATTCTTGATTGAACGAAGTTGCGGACGTACATAGCGACGATAGCTATAATCACTTAGCTTTAGTTTTGATGAATCAAATTTGAAGTACGGATACTCGGCAAAACTTGAAAGCGTTAAAAGAATGGCAAAAATTATTTTCTTCACTTCTTAAATGATTGAAGAGGTGGCGCAAAATGTCAATGAAATGAACTCTTAACCAACCAGATCGAGGTCTGCTTGAGGAGAAATATGACTTAGTTCAATGAACTTTGGTTTCTTTTGAAGAGAGCGAAATTCTTGAACCCAGCTATCAATGTTACAAAGTGAAATTGAAATATTGTGTCTTGGAATTTTATTCTTTGCTAAACTTCTCGGAAATAATCTTAATGGTGCTCCATGAAGCTTGAAGTGAACATCGAGGTGAGAAGGAATCTTACCTGAATAAATAAGGGCCAAGCAAATAAAGGCACCGGCATTTGATGTTTCAATTTGGATTCTATCGCTTTTAACTCTTTTAATAAGAGAGAGAAGGTCATTTGAATATTTTTCGATTTCTTTTGTATTTAAGTTTTCAAACTTGAAGATATCTTTTCTGTTTTTAGCAGTCAGAACTCTTTTTTCATTCTCTGAAAAATTAAGGTGAGAAAAATTATTCATCATCACTTCATCAAAGGTAGGCTCTTGAGTATCGAATTTATAAACTACATCAGCTCCAGCACCTTTAACTTTGATTTTTCCAGAAAATAAGACCTTAGACACAACGAACCCCGTAGTTACTAAATTGATAATGTTATTTAGTTAATCGGAACGATTGGGTATTAAGTTAAGTAAATTTCCTATAAAATTTGAAATTTAACTAATTATCATGGAATTTATTCGTCAGACTCACTCATTAACTGCTTGAAAATATTATTCTTTCTCATTTGAAGCAGTTTCATGATATCTGTGGCCGTCTCTTCTAGGGCGCGGTCAGTAACATCAAATACCGGCCATCTCTTATTCTTGCCAAAAATTTCATTGGCCCATTCGAGTTCCTCGATTACTTTATTCGTGTCCGCATAATCACCTGTGTGCTCAGTTGCGCCAAGTTTATTTAAACGGTTTTTACGAATTGAATAAAGTGCTTCAGGGTCAATCGTTAGGGCAAAGATTTTTCTTTGGTCTATTTCAAAGAGTTCTTTTGGAAGATCTTGTCCATTGATAATAGGGATATTTACAACCTTGATTCCGTGTTGAGATAGGTACACTGAAAGAGGTGTTTTTGATGTACGAGAAATCCCCACAAGAATAACATCTGCTAGGTGGAGAGTTTCAACATTCCTTCCATCATCGTGGTTAAGCGTAAACTCCATGGCCGCAACACGGTCAAAGTATTCTGAGTTCACTGCGTGTAGAAGACCTGGCTCACTCTTAGGTTCTTGATGAAAGTAATTAGAGAAAGTCGTTAAAACTGGCCCCATTAGATCAAGGGAGCGCACATGCTTTTGCATTGAGATTTCTTTTGTATATTCTCTAAGTTCTGCTGAAACGATTGTATAAATAACGAGGTCGTGATGAATAGCTGCTTCGTCAAAAATTGATTTAATTTGTTCCTTTGTGCGAACATTTTTAAAACCTGTATAGAAGACTTCGCTTTCTGGGAATTGTGTCATGGCCGCGCGACTAATCGCTTTTGCTGTTGAACCTGTTCCATCAGAAATAATAATTATTTTCATCTTTTTCAAAATTTAGCCTCGATTTAATTCTTTAATCTACTTTATTCAAGAATGAAGTCTTCGACAAGGTTATAGATGTCATTTCGCTGACTTAATGGGTGAAAGCGAGATAAAGGAGTCACTTTCTTTAGGAAGGTTTTTTGAGACTTCGCAAGTCGGCGAGTTGCAAAATAAATCTTCTCGATTAATTCCTCTTCAGATGTAATCTCACCATTTAAGAATTGGATGCTTTCTTTGTAGCCAATGGTCTTTAAGGCCTTAAGTTCAGCATGATGCTTACTATCTCCCATGATCTCTTTGACTTCATCTAATAAACCTTGAGAGAGCATCTGCTTTGTGCGTTTTAAAATAATTTCCCAATGTTCTTCTTTTGGTAAATCAAGGCAGATATTTAGAGTTTCCCAACCGTGAATATTTGTTGAAAAGTCATAGGCTCCCTGGTCATCGGCCTGCTTCTTTTGCTCAGAGATCTTCTTGCCCGTCATGCGGTGATACTCGTAGGCTCGAGTGCGACGATAGTGGTCGTTCTCATGAAGGTTCTCAAGAGATTCAGGATCGTGAGTCTTAAGGTAGTCGACAATTGGCTCCATACCTTCTTTCTCATAGAGCGCACGGGCCTCTTGTTGAATGGCCTCATCTGTTGATTCCGACTCGTACATGCCACGAATTAAACTTCTAAGGTAGAAGGCACTTCCTCCAACAAGAATAGGAATAATTCCTCTTGCATGTAGCTCATTGATTTTATTCTTTGCTAGCTCCACAAAGTCGGATGCATTAAGTTCATTCGTAATAGGGGAGATGCTAACGAGGTGATGGGGAACACCGTCCATCTCTTTCTCGTCAGGTTTAGCACTTCCAATATTTAATTCATTATAAAAGAGGACACTATCGAAATTGATAACGTGACACTTTTCCAAACCAATTCGCTTGGCTAGCTCAATGCTAATGCCTGTTTTTCCAGAGGCCGTAGGCCCTAATATAAGAATCAATTTCTTTGTCATTTTAATAATTTTCTCAATTTCTTTGGTGAGATTTTCTTTGCAATTTTCTTCTCAACAAGATCGTAGAATGAAGTAAATGAAAGGAGTTTTCTGACCTCATTCACTTGAAGCTCTAAATCTTCAAGCAGTTCACTTCCGTTAATAATATTAGTCGCAATCTTTGCGTAAGGAAGGTCTTCAAATACATGAGAGACAGATCTTAGAACACATGTGTGTCCATCAAGACGCTCGATCTCAATTCCCATTGTCATATATTGCGCAAGATTTTCCATATCAGAGATATCTTTTGAGATAGGCTCAGAAATTAACAGAGGAGTCATATTATCAATATCAATTTGTTCACAAGCTTCGTCTAAGAAGACCTGTGCGTCTACAAAGTATGGACCTCTTTCAACGTGATTAAAGAGAAAGACATTCTCTCCTAAGGCCGAAATTGTAAGCTCACTTTGTTGGCCACTAGCATTTTCTCCAAACAGAGAACTCTGGCCATGAAAGTCCGTTGATTGATTGAGCTCATTTTGAAATCTTTGAAGATTTAATCCGCCACCAAAATTGTCGGCAACGATATTATCTGCACCTTGGTTGAAGAGGGCACTTGAAAGAGAATTAAAATTCGCTTCTTCCTCATTCATCTCCAATGAGTGATTTTCTGTAATATGATCTTGATTCTCTGAAATGAGTTTCTTTGCTGTTGCACTCGTTAGAGAGAAAATCTCATTACTCTTTAAAAATTTAATAATGGTTTTATTAGGGTGAACGTTTACATCAATTTCATTTTCGGGAACCTTAAATTGCATGATGTAATCACCAGTTAGGCCCTGAGGCCAAAACTTTTCCATATTTCGAATAATGATTTGATGGATCTTCTTATCAGTAAAAAGGCGGTTGTTTACAAAGAGAAACTGTTGCTTACCGCTATAACCTTTAGAGGCATCTTTTGAAATATAGAACTGACAACTTGAACCAAGATACTCACCATAGGACTGAAGTATCTCTGGTCTATTTTTACGTGACTTCTTCTTAAAAATTTCACCAACACGATTAACTGTATGCTCTTGAGCTCGGTAAATATCTGGGTCTTGATCATCCCAAGTAATAGAGAACTCAACTTGTGGGTAGTTAATTAAGAAAGAATTGATAACACGCTTAAGTGCATTCTTCTCACTTTGACCAGACTTCACAAATTTTAAACGAACTGGCGTATTGAAGAAGAGGTCTTTGACATAAGTCGAAGTCCCACTCTTATGTGTTGAATACTTTGAATGCTCAACTGTTCGCGCACCGTGAATGACATACTTTGCACCTTCTTCTGGATTAGAGCGAGGGGCAGAGTGGCAAGAGATACGTGCAACCGAAGAGATGGAAGCTAGAGCTTCTCCACGGAAGCCAAAAGTATTGAGGCGATAAATATCTTCAAAATTATTTATTTTAGAAGTTGCGTGACGGCAGAAGGCGTAGGGGAGTTCATCAAAGAACATTCCATCACCATTGTCTTCAATTGCAATGAGGTCAAGTCCTGCATTGATAATAGTAACTCGAACTTTAGTTGAGTTTGCATCAATTGAATTTTCTAGTAATTCTTTAAGAACATTGGCCGGGCGTTCAACAACCTCACCGGCCTTGATTTGATCAATTAAGTGTTCGGGAAGAAGGTTAATTCTATTTTGTGTATTTTCTGATATTTCCATTGTACGAACTAGTCGCGATAGAAATTAACCTGGTTTCTTCCACCTTCCTTGGACTTGTATACTGCAGAGTCGGCCCTTTTAAATAGGTCTGTTCCGCTACTAACTCCCTGTCTGTAGTCTGAAACACCAATCGATGCAGTTACCGGTAACTTATTATCGTCGTAAATGAAATCGTGAGTCTCAACGGCCTTTCTTAGGCGCTCAGCGATTTCGTATGATTGTTTAATATTTGTTTTTGGAAGTAGGACAACAAACTCTTCTCCACCGTAGCGGGCAAAGATATCTGTTTCTCTAATTCCATTTGAACGGATAACTTCTGCTAGTTCTTTTAAAACGTAGTCACCAGCATCGTGTCCGTAATTATCATTAAGTTTCTTAAAGTGATCTAGATCGAAAACAATAAGAGAAAGTGGAGTACCAGTTACTTTTGACTTCTTTACTTCAATATCAAGTTTCTTATTGAAGAAAGACTTGTTGTAGCAAGCAGTTAGTCCATCTGTATTAGCTTCTAGTTGAAGCTTATCATATGTAAGTCTTTCTGGATCACCTTTTGGAAGGTATTTTAGCGCCATTGCACCCATCTTAATGATGTCACCTTTTTGTAATTCAGTAGGGGCCTCAACTTTACTGTTATTTAAGAAAGTTCCATTTCTAGAACCAAGATCAACTACCTGATATCCATCTGCTGATGAAACTAGTTTAAAGTGCTCTCTTGAGATTCCATTAAATTCAAGTGGAATATCACACTTTGCACTTCGACCAACTGTAATCTCTTCTTCTTTTAAATCGAAAAGAGTACCGTTTAAATCACCACCAACAACAAGAAGGGCCGCAGGCTTATCTTCGGCTTCTTTATTCGCTGATGCTAGGGCAGCTTTGATGTCAGTTAATACTAGAGTAGCGTCATCACTCATATTCGTCCTTTCAGTACTTTATAATAGATTGTTTTCCCTGTAGATTTTAACTAGCGCCCCGATTTTAATCAAGATTGGAAAACATTTCTATCTGTCTAAATCGAGTATTTCTCATAGGTTATCAAGCCATTCAAAGCTATATATTTTTCCGGCCTCAACTCCAGGTTGGTTAAAAGGATCAATATTTAGGCAATAACCTGTGATAGCTGTCAAGTACTCGAAGAATACAATCAACTTGGCCAAACCTTGTTCGTTTAGCTTTTCTATTTCAAAAGTAATATGTGGAACTTTTTGTTCTTCTAAAGCTTTCTGAGTTCCATAGAATTCCGAGTCCATTAAGTTCTTCAAAGTATACTTTCCGAGTTTTTGTAATTTCGGATGATTGAATGAATTACTTAATCTAAAATCGTTTTCGAACTCTTTAACATGGATGAGTAGCATCACTTTATTAAGTGGCCCTTCCATGAATAGCTGCATTTGTGAATGCTGATCAGTTGCACCATATGAAGGAATTGGAGTCAGACCAATTCGTGAACCATCTTCTTTCTTCTTACCAAGACTTTCGGCCCATAGTTGGACGAACCAATATGCAAAGTTTTTCATCTTACTCGAGTAAGGCATGATGACTGTTTGATCGTAGCCTTGCTCTTGATGATTTAAGAAAGTGTTGGTTACTTCTTTAAACTCTTGTGACTCTTTTAGTGAATGGCCATATTCAAGGCCGCTCTTACAAAGAGCGTGAATATCAATCCCTGCAAAAAGGGCAGGGAGAAGGCCTACAGGAGTCAGGACACTAAAACGGCCTCCAATATTTGTTGGAATATCTAGTGTTGTAATACCAAGTTCATCTCCAAGCTCTCTCAGTTGAGAGGTTTCAGGATCACTTGCAAAGACAAAGTAGTTCTTAAATTCTTCTTCTTTAATTCCACTCTTAACCAATTCATTAGCAAGGATTGCAAATGAAGCAAGAGTCTCTGCCGTTCCTCCAGACTTTGAAACCACATAGATTAGAGAATTTTTTAAATCAATACTTTCTAATAATTGGTTCGTGTCATCTGGATCAATATTATTAAAGAAATAAAAACGGCGTTTCATATCTTTTTTAAGTGCGCTTACAAGCATCTCTGGGCCAAGTGCACTTCCGCCAATACCGACTTGGATAAAGTCACGACGGTCACTATATTTATTAAATATATCAACACATTGTTGTGGATAATACTCTTCACTTAATTTTGTTACAAATTCAAAGCGAGGGTTCGTTTGAAATTTTTCAATTTCCGTTGAGACTTGCTCTGACTTGTCCTGTTCTTGAATAAAGGAGTTAATTGAAATTTTCATTAGGCTCCGTATTCCTTCTTAAGAAGACGAGAAATGACAACTTTTTGAATTTGATTTGTTCCTTCTACAATTTGAAGAACTTTTGCATCTCTCATAAATCTTTCAACAGGGTATTCTTTTGTATAACCAACACCACCAAGAATTTGAACAGCGTCTGTTGTTACTTTCATTGCTGTATCACTTGCACGCATCTTTGCCATTGAAGCAAGTTTTTGATTAGAGGCTCCATCATCAATTGACTTAGCAGCAGCTTGAACAAGTAGTCTTGCGGCCTCTACATCACAGGCCATATCGGCCATCATGAATTGCAGTCCTTGGAAGTCAAAGATTGGTTGCTTAAATTGTTGTCTCTCTAGTGAGTACTTAATTGCTTCATCAAGAGCACGAGTTGCACAACCTACAGAGATAGAACCAATGGCAATACGTCCTTTATCGAGGCCACTCATTGCAACTTTAAATCCTTCTCCTTCTTTTTGAAGAAGGTTGGCCTCTGGAACAAAGCAGTTTTCAAAAAGAAGTTCGCGAGTAGGTGAGATATTCCATCCCATCTTTCTTTCTTTTTTACCGTATGAGAATCCTTCCATTCCATCTTCTACGATAAATGCAGAAACACCTTTTGCTCCTTCGCCACCAGTTCTTGCCATGACGATATATGTTTTAGCAATACCACCTGAAGTGATCCAAAGTTTTGAACCATTTAGAATATATCCACCATCAACTTTCTTTGCAGTCGTTTTAAGTCCTGCTGCATCTGAACCAGCGCCTGATTCAGAAAGTGCGAAAGCACCAATTGCCTGACCACTAGTTAATTCAGGAAGGTATTTTTGCTTTTGTTCTTCGTTCCCAAATGTATCGAGGATAGATTGAACCATTGATGAAACTGAGATTGTCACAGCATAGGCAACTGAAGATTTTGCAATTTCTTCTAATGCATAACTATAATCTTGAACAGGAAGATTTAGACCTCCATATTCTTCTGAAACAGTCATTCCTGTGAAGCCAAGCTCTCCAAGCTCATTGAAGATTTCCATGCGAAACTTACCTTCAAAGTCATCGTGCTCCATATGTGGCTCGATTTTTTCAAGGCGAAAACGCTTTAGTCCTTCAACGATCTCTTTTTGCATCTCATTCATATCTATATCCTTTTGAGTTCTTCAGTAAGTTCTTTAAGTCATTTAATTCATTATAAAATCCACCTACAGTACCAAATAAATCATAAATGGTTAAATTTTATGAAATTCAGTGTGAGCTGCTTGAATTCTTAAACGTAATTACAGTATGTTAGAAGGTAGAGCCATTAACTAGGTTTTATTTAATGAGTTTGTGCGATACAATAGTACAAAGGGTGAAATTCCCTTCCTAGGCGCTAGCAAGGAGAATACAATGAGACACGATATCAATTTGGCCCATTCTGATAAGGCCAATGTAGAAGAAGTTGAGTTAACGAATTCGTTTCCCTACATGCTCTTGATTGCCTCAATGGCCGTGATCACTATCATGCACTTAATTCTGTATCCATTAGCAAAGCAATTTGCAGCGAGCTTCGCTGGATTTTAAGTGTCGTGCCACAGAATTCTGTCGCTAAAATCTTAGTCACTTCTAAGCTAAGTATTTGATTTTATAACTTCACTACCGAAATTCTTCGTTTCTATCCCGATAACTTTTATAATTTGAATATGAAAACACTACAAGAATTTAGACCAACTCACAAAAATGTCATCAGCAACGGAAAAGCAAAGAAAGTTCGTGTTGCTAGCAAGAATAAGAAGAAGGCCAAAAAGGGGAGCTCTTCTTTGAATCTTACAAATGTAGCACTTGCACTCTGTGCAGTTCTTATGGGTGTTGGACAATATAAGAAGTCATCTGAAGTTGCTCAGTTAAAAGAGGTGAATGTTTCTTTAACTAAAGAGATTGCAGATCTTCAGATGAATTCGATGAAATATATGGCAGACAAGAAGATCCAAGAAATTTCAAAGGAAACTCTAAAAAGTAAAGTTGCTCACGTGGATTCATTGAATGCCATTATTGCAAAAAGCAAAGTTGATCTCGCCAAGGCCAACCTTGAAATTGATAAGCTTAAGAACTTAAAGATGTCTGAGCTAGAGTACAAGACTCAACTTGCACAAATCGAAAATGAATACCAAAAACGTCTCGATGCACACAACAGAGCGAGTACTGAAACGATCACTCGTATGGGACGTAAGATGATGGCCGAAGTTGATAGTGCTGGTCTAAAGACGCGTGCACCAGCAAGTGCTACACGTCATGTTGTTCAATTTAAAGGAAATAAGCCGGTGAACGCTAGAGTACTTACTAACCAAAAGAGTGCTGTTGAGTCAGATGAGTGGCGTTCAAATAATATGGAGTTCTAATTGTTCTCAAATTTTGAAAGAAGATTCATGGCCATATCCTTTCGATAAGTAATGTCGCTCGGTAGGGCCCTGAAGTCCATGACATCGATCGTACTCATAAATTCCTTATAGCGTTTCGAAAGATCTTCTCGTGTCTTGCCAATAAAGAATACATCCAGGAATGTAATATTATTTCTTGCAATCGAAATTTCTCTCATACTGTTAAAGTAAATAGCCATATTCTCAAGATAGAGTAGAGCAGCGATACTTTGTTCTTCATTAGTTGAGCTGTTTTTTAAGTCACGCTCGTAGAGTGAATAGATAAACTCTTCAATTGTAGTAACGTCAATTGGCCTTGCAACAGAGATAATTTGTGTGATATCGCGTCTAAGGCATGATTGATACTCTGTCTGCTTATCTTGTTGGATGCACTTGTCGTAATCTATCTTATTAATTCTTTCTTGTGCCACTGAAGGAACTAGAAAAAGATAAGTTGGAATCGTTACTCCTAAGAATACGACAAATACAACGATAAATTTTATAAAGTCTTTAAGCTTATTTCTTGTCATTAAAATATATCCCGAATCCAAATTTGATTTTAGATTTTGGATCTTTAGGTTCTACAACTTTAATAATAACTCTTCTATTTGGGTTAAAGAAAACTTTCTTTTTATTTTTTTCTTTTAACTTTTCGAGCTCTTCTTTTGTAATAAGAGGTTCAGAGTCACCCTTTGTTGTAGCAGCAAGTGTCGTTGGAGGAAAACCAAAGTACTCAAAGCGAGAAAGAACTTTTGCAGCTCTAACTGCTCCTAATTGCCACGGCCCTTCGATTCCTGGAGCAATACTTCTTTCATCAGAGTCAGTATGCCCTTCAATCATAATACGATAGTTAGGGTTCTTTGTTCTGATAATATCAATCATTGTATCAAGAGATTGAATACTGCTCTTACTTAACTTAGTACTCCCTTCAGGGAAGAGGATACTACTTGAAAATGAAATAATTAGCTCATTATCAACGAGTGATATTTTACTATTTTTTTCAAGTTCAGGGTGCTTTGATATTTCTTCTGTTAGCTCTGACAATTCTGTTTCTGAACTTTTATACTTGTCCTTTTGAAAGGAAGTTGAGAGGTCCTTTGCTTTCTTGTTAAACCCCACTGGATCGTAATTAGCAAAGGCCATCATCAGAATGAAGAAACATGCAATTAGGGTCATCATATCTGCATATGATGTCATCCAATCGCCTTCACCGCCCCCGCTATCTTGTTTTACTGCTTTTTTCTTAACTGCCATTATTAACTCGCTGATTTCCAGTCTAGTCTTTCAGTTGGTAAAAGGAATGAGTTTAACTCTTCTGCCACAAGAACCGGGTTAGACTTGTCTAGGATATGCTTAATTCCTTCGATGATGATATTGTCCTTAGTTTCCATTTGAATTTGGATATCTTCTAAGTTCTCAGCGATTGGGATGAACCCTAAGTTGGCAATGATTACTCCATATAGTGTTGTAATAAGACATACACCCATGGCCGGCCCAATCATTTTCATGGCATCGGCTCCACCAAGGTTGGCAAGAAGTACGATCATCCCAATTGTTGTTCCCATCATTCCAAATGCCGGTGGGAATTTACCAAGGGTCTTAATCTTTCTTGTATCTTCACTACGAATAGCATGCATATTAACTGCACGTTGTTCGAGAATTTCGATAATCTTTTCTTTTTGAAGGAATCCATCTGCGATTAACTCAAGTCCTTCCTTTAGGAACTCATCGCTTGCTTTACCTGGTAGGTTCTCTGCAGCTTCCCCTGAACGGTAAGCTTCACATATTTGCATGATCTCTTTGATAACTTCGGCCGAATTGACCATTTTTCCACCAAGAAATTGCTTAAGGAAAATTTTAAAGAGAGCACCAATCTTATTTAGTTGGAAAGCTACGGAAGTTGCAGCGAAAGTTCCACCTATAACAATAAAGAGGGATGGCCCATCAACGAAGAGGCCTAAGTTGCTCGAAGACATTCTTAGCCCTGCAAAGAGAACACCGGCCGATATTATTAGTCCAATTAAAGAAAAAATATTCATTTATTCACCTTTGTAAATATTCATAACAAAATTTTACTATTTTTAACTACTTAGGTTAACTCTCTACGATATGGTCACTTTTTTCCCATCGTATATTAAAGTACTTAGAGCATTTTACTCGTCTATGTAGAGGCAACTATGGTTGGCATCGGTCCTCAAGATTGAAAAGTTAATGATTTTACCAATAATCACTGTTCGGAATAATTTTCCTTTAATTTTAAGAACTTAAAATAGTTATATTTTTATTCTATTATTAACGATGTGACGCTATGAGTTACGTGCAATAATTTCACAATGTTTGGTATTGATATGAATAAATTTTTACTGATTTTAAGTTGTTTTTTACTTTTTAGCTGTGTTGGTAAGGTAGAGGATGCAAATTCTGAATTAACAAAGGGGATTAATGATGGGGAGACTGTCATTAATTACACTGGGATTCAAGATGCTTTTGCAATAGCACACGATAAGGTTGAAATTTACTTCCCGCCGTCTAATTTAGACCCGTTAAAAGTAACATATATCATCAATTACGATGGTGCTATCGCTCCAATTACAGTACCAGGGCGAACTCTGGTTCCTGATTATCGTGGATTTCTTCGCTATACAGTAACTGGCCTAAATATCAATGAACAATATGTTTTCAACGTACAGGCAAAAGACGATAAGGGGCAGCAGTCAGTAAATGATGCCTTTAAATCTGTGACGACTTTTTCAAATCAGACTTCTAACTTTACAGGAATCGGTAGTATTAAAAATCTATCTGGTGGAGCTTCTAAAAACTCATTATTAATTGAGTGGCCGGCAGCTGAGCGTACAGGTGGTTATATTCCTGAAGACTCAGATGTTTCAAAATATGAAGTTGTCTTAATTAATTCTGATACAGCAACTCCAGTTGCTTTTGATGATACTTCATTTACAGCACCAACTCGTATTGTGAATTATGTTGATGGAAAGAAGATTTCTCAACAAGTTAACGGACTTCTTCCTGGAACAACTTACTATGTAAGAGTAAGAGGTATTCACCACGGTTTTAGTAAGTATAGTTCAGATCCAAGTTACTTTTATGAAAAGAATAATAGCTACTTAAGTGCAACGACACTAAGTGATAGTGTAGGTGATATTCAAGTTGACCTAGACTCTTTTGAAGTGACGACTCCAAGTAATAGTACTGGTAAAACTTCTCTTGATTTAAGTTGGGCAACAGGTATTGGTGCCATTGATCATTATCGAATTTACTACAAAGAAAATGGAACAGGTGAGGCGTGGTCGACTTACAAGAATAGTCGCGACGATATTTGTAATGGCCAGGAAACGACGGATACTGCTTACTTTTGTAAGCAAGTTACATATGAAGATAGCAAGTCAAAACTTGTTGAGCTAGAGCCTTATACTTCATATGAAGTATATCTTATTATGTGTCTAGACTCTCTGTGTTCGCCAGGTAAGTCTATTATTTATAATTCTCCAAATGTTTATCGCACAAGCCCTCCGCTTGTAAGCTTTTCTGGAATTACAGAAGTTAATAACCCACGTTACCACTGGGCACTTAATGAAATCTACTTAAGTTATGAGCCAGTTGATCTAGCAAGTGGTGTTATCGATGGAATGTTAATTGAGGTCAAAGGAAGAAGTTCTGGAGAGCCATATATTGATACATTTATTAACTTTCCAGATGGAAATAATCCAACATCATTAAATCCATCAACTCTTGATTTTACTAATGGTACGGAAGTTTCAATTAGAGGGATCGATATTAACTCGACGGAAGAGTACTGCTTCGCTCTTTTACCATTCGTTTACGTTGGAGATGTTGTTACGCCAAATCGTGACTCTGAAGTTGTGAGTTGTATTGTTCCACAAGTTATGACTCCTACATATGAAGACTTTACTGGAATTAGCTCTCTGTACTTTGATAGTTCAAATAATTCGGCGGCCATTTCATGGACTCCACCTGAAGAGGGTGTATACGACCGATATGTTGTCTTTATGAAGACAACTACTGGAACATTCAGTTTCAGTGATGCTGTTAATGGCGACAATGACTACTTAAGATTTGAGGCAGAAGAGAATGCACTTGGAATTACGATTCCTTTCATTCCTGCTGGAACATATTACTTTGGTGCCCTTACTTATCTGTACCAAGAAGACAAATACTCTGAATTTAACAATAGTATTCAAACACTGGTGGTTGAGTAATTTATGAAATTTTTATCAATTGTACTTTGTTTATTATTACTTGCCAGTTGTGTTGGAAAAGTAGAAGACGCTAATCTCGAAAATGCAAAAAATGCAGAGAGTGGAAGGCAGACTTTTCAATTTGCAGGTATTTCTAAAGTTATTCCAATTTCAAATAATAAGGTTGAAGTTTACTTCTTTCCTGCTACTGGGCCGGCTTCAGAGCTAACATATCTTATTAAAGTAAACGACGCGACAATTCCTATTGAAGTTAAGGCGGACTCTTTGTCTGTAAATGACGAAGGGATGTATCGTTTTACGGTACGTAATTTAAATGTAAATACTGAATATACATTCTCTGTTGGTGTACGTGACGGTAGTACTGGTAGTCAAAGTGAGAATGATGCAACTTTATCGGCCAGAACATTTTCAAATTACACGGCCGACTTCGCAGGGGTATCAAGTGTCGAACCTCTTGTTGGTGCTGCTGGACAAAATACTGTCCTTGTAAAATGGGTACCGGCAGTGACTTTAGGGTCAACTTATAATCCAATGCCGAATGATCCAATTGCATATGAAGTCGCTTATATCGCTGCTGATGATGGAACAATTTCTGACTTATTCAATAATACACACCCAGCAATTCAAAGAGATCTAAAGCCTGGTGATATCACGGCATCAACTGGTGGAACAACTGAAAGAGAGAGACAAGTTACAGGGTTAATGCCAGGTAAGCAGTACTATTTCAGAGTTAGATCAATTCATAAGAGTTATGGAGTTTATCAAGATACACAAGGCTATCGTTTTGAAGAAAATAATAAAATTGCTTCTGTTACGACTTTAGGTTCAGGTGGGCTTTTTGATTGGGATACACTCTCTCTTAGAGCGGCCACTCCAGACAAAAACTTAGGTCTAACTTCAATCGATTTAACTTGGACTCCTGCAGTAGGGCCATTTGAAAATTATAGAATTTATAACTATAAACTTGGTGAAGCAGAGGAAGATGTTGATCTTGTAAGAGCAAGAATTCCTGAAGAAATTGATGCTTCAATTATCGACCCATTAAACTTAGCTGGTGATTACCGTACAGCTGATGCAGATGAGTTCTCAAAAAGAGTAGGTAGTTTAGAAGAATATGATTACTACCTAACATTTGCAATTGCTTGTCGTACTCTAACTTGTGGTGATGGTGAGAGAATTATTGGGAAGCCAGTTTTCTATCGTGCCATACCAAAGCTAGCAGCATTCTCTGGTATCTTAGGGATTCAGAGTCCACAAGATATCAACAACCTTAATGAAATTACAATTAATTTTGATCCACCAGTTATTGAAACAGGTTTCTTAAACGGATTTGATATTTACTGCTATGAGGGTGAAAGTGACGCGAGTCCGACACTCCTAAACTTTAATGTTGCAAATTCAAGTGGGAAAGCTTCATGTGATGGACTTATCAGACTAGATGACAATCCAGGAGACTACGCTGGATTTGGCTCGTATACAAGTGTGCGAATCCAAGGAAACTTCTTTGGAGCTGGGGATACTGTTGCTGATAAAGAGTATTGTTTTGCGGCCGTTCCTAGTGTTTCTGGGAATAACTTCTCTCTAAACGATGTTGAAAATGCGATCGTAAAATGTATTACACCAATTGTTAAGGTTCCAACGGTAGAGCAATTTCCTGGTGTTATTAATGCATGTAATACAGGTGCCGATTATATTACTGTTGGTTGGGATGCTCCGACTGGTGGTATTTATGACAAGTATGCTGTTTTCTATAAGGAAAAAGATGGGAAAGTATTTAAGTATACAGATGCCCTAGCAAATGACCCGGCCTACACTAGAGTTGATGATATTGTTGCGACAACTTATACGTATACAATTCCATCTCTTGTTCCTGGAAAAATTTATCAATTTGGTGTTCTTCCTTATATTGACGGTCCAACTCCGATTTATGCAGATATCAACACTGGACTAGGTGAGTGTAAGATTGAAGTACCTAAGCCAAAATTTGAGGAATGGGTTGATATTTTTGCTATTGGTCCAAAAGCAAATGGTATGGTTACACCAACGGGACCTGATCGTAATAAAGATTATATTTTAGAAACATTAAATGCTAGTGGGCAACCAATTGAAGTTGAGGTTGATCCTGCAACACTTTCACCTACATCTGGTTTTGAAGATCAATTTGGTGTTGCAAATGGTAGTACTCAATTCAGTGGTGTTTATGGATCTAAAGATGGAGTAACAACTAACTCTCTTCATCAATATTCAAACTCTGGAATTATTCGTATTGCATGGAAAGATGTGACTTTTACAAGTGGAACGCTTTCAATGCAAACTTTCATTGATGCCTATGAGACTGGTATGCAGAAGAAAGATCATAAAATTGGATATCGTGTATACCGTTCTGATGATAATAAAATCACTTGGAAAGATATTACAAGTGGTGACTTCGATTACCAAACTCTGACGAATAAAGGTTTAATCCACCCAGCTGATTATACGGAAAGAAGTCGTACTAATGAAGTTCTTGAAACATATCGTGCCGTTATGTTTACTGACTACTCGGTAAAGCATATTCAGGCCGGAGATGACTTTAATCACGCTCGTGTTTACTACTATAAAGTAGTTCCTGTTTTTAGAGGAGTTGAGCTCGAGTATGAAAGAGAAACAACTAATCCTCAGCATATTATTAAAGTTGTTCTTCCTCCTGAAAATATGGCCCTTGTTCATAGGCTAATGGCCAATCGCCAACAATGTCGTGAACTTGGAAAAGTTCACTCAAAAGATATTAGTCAGAAATATACTTGTTCTTGGAATGGAGTTGGGGCCAGAGGTCTAACATCTCCATGGATTAAAGGCTCAACAGTTTATGACTTTGGCCCAAGTATGCTAATTGACCGTTTTGAATTAGGTTGTAATTTCACAAGAGGGGATTACGCTTATGAAAGAAGTAATTACTCCGGAACAATTCCTAATTTTACAGGTTCTAATGATCTAGGCTCTGGATTTAAGGGGTGCTTTAATGGAAACCCTCCGGGGTACACTTCTGGTGCTAATCACCCTAATACTGGAGAGTCTTATACTGATCGTAGCCAACTTCGTGTCGGTGATTGTTTTGGTGAAGATTCTGTTTCAATTGCAATTACAAGTACTGCATGTGGCGATCCAGATACTGCTGACCGTAGAAACTTCATCTCTCCTGGACTTACTGGTGACTTCACTGATTGTACTGATCCGGCCAATATTGCGACAAATTTCTTTAACCCGTATGCTGGAAATGGAAGCTATGCTTCTTATAATGTGCAAAGTGAATTTGCGGCAGTTTACTATTCAAGAAATGCAGTTAAGAGTTATGAAGACCGTATTAGTCATGGTTACTATAGAGGAGCCGGTGGTGCTGCCCTAGCTGATGGTAATAACCTAAGAAATAAAAACTCTCTTGGGCCATCACGTTGTATGATTAATATTCCTGTTTCGGATTCAACTGACGGTGATAAGCTAAAGCCAAGATGGATAGCTGTTAATAATCTTTCAACACTTGCTCATGGAGTAGATGATGTCGACATTCTTGATATGTCGATGAATGATATCCTTACTAATAATAAGCTATTTGATTCTGGGATAAATGCAACTCCTAGCCCTGCTTATACTAATGTTGATGCATCACCTCGCTACCGTGGAAATACAAAATTATCACGTGTTTTCTCTTCGAATGATTCAAAGCTTCCTCCTCTTACGGGGCTTAGTCAAACTCAGGCCAATCGTGTTTGTAATTCATATGAAGTAAAGATTGGAACATATGATGATGATGCAAATGAATTTAAACAAATTGGGCCCGTAAGAGAAAAGAGGCTGATGCGTCGTGGAGAAGGGATTACGGCAAGTCGATATCCTAAAGACTTTGATGAAGCAGCTGTTGCAGAAGTTGAGACAGGAACAAGAAATGATGCTCCTGTAACAAGTGGTGTGAATTTTGATAATTCGTGTAACGTCTATGATAGAGATGTTATTAGTGGAGCGGCTACTAATCAGCAAAGATCAGGAGATCGTTTAATGATTAATATGCCAGTTAATTATGAAGGGACTGTAACGACGCCACGTCGTGTACCATTCATTACTGGTTCAAGCTTCTATGATAACGGTGGGACGCAATTTACGACTCAAGCCTGTACATCTCGCTTTGGTGTCCAAGATATTATTGGAAATAAGGCCGAAATTTCATCAGAACAAATCTTTTGTGGTTTTGATAGTGAAAAGCTAATGCTTGGAGCGGGTCTTGCTTCAAACTCAGTTGAGGCTCCAAATGGTGCTTACTATATTAATACATTAATTTCTTGGGTTATGTCTGATACTGATACTGGCCGCTGTTCATTTGTTGAACCAGGTGGTGCAAGAGGTGGTAATTACCTTGTAAATGGTGCCTTTACACCTATCTTTGATATCTTCGGAAATGTGAATACTGGTGTTGCTGAGTCTGTAAATTCAATTGACCCAGGAAGTGTTAGTTACTTAAGAAATGGTGATGGTTTCTTCTTAGACTTTGGGCAAGATAACTTTGCACCGAAGCTATCAATTAACGATACGATGGCCCTTAAGTGGGATCAGGATGTTATTAATCGTGCACAGGATATCTCAACAGATCCACGTCGTGGCCGCTACTTTAACCCTATCCTAGGCTTACCACTAGAGTGTCAAGGAAGTCTGTGTTCAGAGAGTTTAGATAATATGTCGATTTCTCTTGATACTTTTGTAACGGACTTTAGTCTTGATCCATCGACAATGGATATTCCAAATTTCCCTGTTGGTGATAGTCAAATTTTCTCTGATGGGATGTCTGAAATTAATATTGGTCGTAACCGTTATATGTCTCCTTCTGCAAGAGAGTATTTCTATGACTTTATTGAATCAGTTGATCCTGCAACGGATACATATGCCACATATTCAAGTACTAACGGTGGAGCGTTAAAGTCTTCTCTCGATAATGATGGAACGGCGGTTGACTATGTAAGATGGAGTCTTTCTCGAGACACTCCTATCTATATGCTGAATTTTGGAGAATCGAATACAAAGAGTAGTGGACGTTACTCAGCAAAGTTTAATGCTAGAAACGATTACGAACAGATGAGAACTGAGTATTCAGCAGTTAGATGTGTAGTACGCATCGAAGATGAGTCTTATCAATAAAATAAGGTAGAATAAATGAAGAAGTACGTTTGGTTGATCTTATTCTTTTTTACAATAATCTCGTGTACCCCTGTCGAGAAGGCGGAGGAGACTGCTGAAATCTTAAATGATGGAGTCGATGGCACGGTAGAATTTTCAGTCGTTGGAAATCTCGATCGAGGTGAATTCCTTCTAGGCGGTCTTGGTGACGAAATTCTTATTAGAGTTAAGAATAATACTGGATATAACCTAAGTGATGCTCAATTACTTATTGATCAAGCTTCATCTGCAGGTGTTAAATTCTTTCCTGATGAAGCAGGGGAATCAGAAAGCCCTGGTTTTGGTGGAGATTGTGGCCTTATTATTGCCTCTAAAGCAACTTGTTATTATAAGTTGAGATATGAAGCACGTACTTCAGGAATCCACACGCAAGATCTTCAATTTAACTATAAGACCCTTATTGATAATTTCTCACAATCAACTCAGCTAAAATTCTTAACAGGAACTCCTGCATCATTAGTATTTGAAGAGGAGACAATTAATTATTCATTCGGTGTTGTTGAAAGAACAGAACCAAAAGTATTTTCTCAAAGACTTGTTGTTGTTAATACGGGAGAGTTAAGGGCCCGCAATATTACAATGACAAAGCTAGATAACACGACGTCAAATGCGATCAGCATTGTTTCAAATACATGTGGAACTGTGCTCTTACAAAATGAAACTTGTGAACTTGTTGTTGAATTTGAGGCAAAGAACTACGGTGTTGGTGCACCAGATGGAAATGTTGATGTTGATTACAACTCAAATATAAGATTTGACTATGGCCGTGATCCTGAGGGTGGTATTAATGCTCTTAACGTTTACTTTGATGCCAAGTCAATTCGAATCGAAGGTGATATCCAAATCGGTGGTCTTCCTAACTTAAGTTTCGATGATCTCGTTGTTGGGAATATCGATACGCAAACATTAAAAGTTTCAAATAAGGGATATAAAGAAGCGATTGTTCTTAGTGTTGACGTAAGAAATGCTTCAAATACACTTGTTGCACGTTGTTTAAGAGATGATAGTACTGGTGGTGATAATCTTGTCTGTCGAGATCCTGCAGGTGATTTAACAAGTAGTGCAAGTGATCTTCCGCTGACAACAATTCCTTTTAAATTCTTTGATACTAGTAAGTGTTTTATTGATGTAAATGATTTTAATTATGTCCGTGGTGAAGATGGAAGAATTACAAATACAGCATTAAAACAAGTTGCTGGTAGAACAATTGCTGATCCAGGCGGTTCTTGTTTCTTTAACGTTACTTTTCATCCTAGTGTGCAGTTTGAAGCTGATGGAAATTTTAATAATTATCGTTTTAATGTTCGTTATGATTCGACTTGGAAAGATAATGTCGTTATTAAAAATGACCTAGACTCAGATGAGAATAACTACGTTGTTGAAGATGCTAATTACTTGGCCGCTGCAAAACTAAGCTTTGATGTAATTGAATACAAAAATGGAATATATAATAATTTAGATACTGCTGATAATGATTTATTTGACTATGACTTAGGACGTATCTCTCTTATTGCAAACTCAAACTACAAAGAAAGACTTAGAATCAGAGTTAATAATAGTGGTTCGACATTTGGAGAGGTTGTAAGTGTTACAGATGGTGCACAACCTACTGCAAATGTTATTACTGAAACAAGTTATCATATTAATAACTACTACCAAAATGTTAAAAATTCAGGATGTGGATTCCTGAATCCATATAATGGGCAATGTGATATCTTATTTGATCTAAATCCAATCGTATCAACAAACCCAGATAGTACAGCGGCAGAGAATGAAGAAAACTCAGCAATGTATGATGTACTTAATGCATATCCAGAACGTTATAAAATTTTCAGAATCAAATACAAAGATGGGACAACTTATAATGATGATATGTCTCCTCGTACTGATCGTGAAATAGAAATGAAGATGCGCGGCCTTCTTGTTAGAAAAGGTTTCCTAGCTTTCTCTGATTTTACAATGACCGAAGGGATTACTTTCGCACCTGTTACGGCCAATGAAACACGTTATTTCCATTTAAAATTAGAAAATGTTGGTACTGGTGGTATCACATATATTGATTTTAGTGCACCAGGTTTTTATCCAGGTGTTCCGTTTTGGGCACCTAGTCCAGGAATGCCATTATTTGGTGGTGAAATTGTTGATAACCCAAGTTCAGCACTTGTCGCAGGTGTTGATAAAGACTGTTATGACTTTATGGACTTTGGTGGAATGACGGGACCGGCTTCAACTCCTGCTGGTACAAATGCTCCTTCACTTCTTTCTCCTGGAGAAGTTTGTAGCCTAACAATTGAATTGGAAAAGTTATCAAATGATAAACGAGAAGATAGTTACTACAATACAAATGATCGTAGATGGCAACGTCATTTTTCTGCACCTCTAAATGGTTCGCATGCGCTTAGAGAATATACTAGTGGGATGATGATTCAAGACTTCTTCATTTTTGACTATTTTGATGGAGATGGTATTGCTGACGCTGCAACTGGATACACTCCTGACTTAGATGGCCATGGTGGATTTTATACAACTCAAGCTTATCCGATTGCTATCAATTCTAGAAGATCAGCTGCACTTGTCCCAGAAGGCGCCCAGCCAATGATTAGTGCAATTCTATGGCGTCAACAAGTTAATATCCCTTCCCATTCACCACAAGCAGGAGAATGGGGACAAAGCTTTGGAAGTTTTACAATACCTGCAATGTATCGTGATCTTGCAAAAGGAACGGCAGCTGAACCAATCTCTTATGCTCCGACAAAGTCTATCAATAGAATTGCTACATATCGTGATACAACTTATGATTATGTTTATTATGCAGGAACTTTCTATGCTGGAGAGACTGTAGCTCTTCCATTTCAGCTTTATAATGCTGGAGAAAGACAAGCAACTTCGTTAGTTCAAATGTTAAATGGCGATAGTGAGTTTGCTGTTACAACAATGCCTGGAACTGTTGGGCAAGCGTCCCTGGCCAATATTGAATTAAGTTTTGCACCTGCAACGCAAGGAACATTTCAGACTGAATTAGAAGTTCAATATAGAGATGGCTCTCAAACTCTAGTTGATCGTGATACTTATGCTTACTCGGATAATGTTAAATCACTACGTATTCTAGTGGTTGCTGAAGCTGTTCCAGCAAATACAGGTAGACTTTCATTGAAGTCTCAAAAGTATACAGTTGAATACGATGAGTTAACTTCTTCTCATACTGAAACACTAGACCCAGCACAAACGAATCACAACCTTGTGATGAATGGTTATGATGCTGTAACAACTGTTGGTGTTGAGGCCGTTAGAGGTTCAAATGTTTATGCAAAAACTCGTCTCGTTTTTACAAATGAAGGAACGACGACAGTCAATAATGTGAAATTTAACTTAAAGACGTCACTTCTAGGTGCCATCCATGATAATAATGGGGCCGGTGTAGGATACTCTCTTGAATCTGTTAATTGTGGAGCAACCTTAGCTCCTGGCGCTTCTTGTTTTGCAGATGTTAAACACAAGGCCAGTATCGCGGAATTACCGATAACAACTCGCTACGGTATTGTTTCTTATGATATTGGTACAGATCAGTATTATGCAGAATCATTTAGAATTCAATTTACAGCAGTCGATCCGGCCAAAGTAGCTGCCGGGAATTTAATCACAAATAATATTAGTGATGGTTCAGGTGGAACTATCCCAAATGCATACTTTATTGATATTGGAACTTACACGAATCCAGCTCACCCGATTCTTTCAGCTTATCCAAGTGGATCTTTGATTAAGAATATTAATTTAAATAATCCAAGTGATGAGAAAGCAAGTTTTCTAAAAGAGTATAGGGAATTCGTAGGTAATCAAAGTGCAACGATTCCAGCAGGGGACTTTCATACAATCTACAATCAAGGATTTATTCAGGTTGAATTAAATCGACCTTGTTTCTTTGGTGATGATGAAGGTGGCGCCCTTCCTGAAGAGGAATGGGGATTTAACGTAAATACAACGAGTACTTGTACAATGAGAGTAACATTCACATTTGATGATACATACCTCGGGCAGTACGTAGATGAAAGTGAAAACTATGCCATTTTAAAATACTACGACAGTAAGAGGGCGTCAGTTTCGACACTGCCAATTTATGTCAAAGGATTTATTGAACCAAATCGTTCAAATGCAATGACGAATGAAATTTTTAATGTTGAAACAGATGATACGGGAAGAGTTTATTTAGAATGGGTTGACTTTGCGCCAATCAATAATGACTGGGGTCCAATTATTTCTTATCGTGTTTACTATAGTGAGTTTGAAAGTAGTTTAAGTGACCTTTACAACTCAACTGGTTTAACTTTTGTTGAAACAGCGGGAATGACTCCAAATGTTGAGATTACTGGACTTCTACAGAATCGATTCTATTACTTAAGAGTTGTTGCAGTTAGAGAAACATCATCTGGTAAACAGTATATTTCGATGCCTAATGGATTCTCAACGAAAGAAGTTGTCGTTCCTGATGAGTCTGCAATTTACGATTACTCGAGAGGGTTTATTATCGATAAATTTGCTCTACCTGAAGGATCTGGCTCGCCAACTTTCATTACCAAGTCTGAAGCGATTGAAAATTGTGAGGGAGCAACTCGTACAATTAGAAAAAATGGTGGTAATAGAAGTAGAGCTAAAGAGCTTATTAACTTAAACGATTACTACTTAATTAATGCAGACGACACAAATAGTGATTATCCATTCTTTGCATTCCCACACTGGTTGGCCGATGCACCTGAGGATATTGCACCATTATTTCCAGGTTTTAGTTGTGATTTAACAAATATGCACAATGAAGATGATAGCATTATGTTTATTAAGAGCTGTGATAATTGTACTTGTAATACCTTATCGAAAATTGTTGGAGGGGAAGACTTCCCACTCGATACAATTATTTATGCTTACGACGACTTTAGTGGTGCAGCTAGATGTCGTGTTTCACAAGATGATTTCTAATAATATTAAGTTTGTATTACCAATTAAAATATAGTTAGGTAATACAAACTTAATTTTTGTTTAAATCTTAACGAAATCTTTATGAAATTCTCAATAAATTCAGGTGTTTTAAGAGAATTTTGCCCCGTATTATTTAGTATTTAATTAACTTAGAATATTTATGTGATGAATACGTTTTACATTTATATTCTTACATTTTTTCTCTCATTTTCTTCAATTGCACAGGACGCTAAGGCCGTTCAAGTTGAAGGTAAGGACGCTGCTCAGGAAGAGGAGATTACTCCTTATATGATGATTAAAGTGACGCAGGCAAAGGGAATTGATAGGCGAGATCTTGCCTTAATTCGTAAGTCAGCAATGGAAATTGTGCTTGGAACTTCTTCATTTGAAATTTTAATGGGAGATAGTGCAGCAACAATTTATCAAAATACTTTCGCACTTGATCTTTCGACTAAGAAAAACCGTAATAATTCATATGTTCTCGACTTTAAAATCTTAGATGTTCAAAACGGAAAGACGGTAACACAAGTTTTTAAAGATAATGTTCCTAGAAAGAGATTTCATTTAGAAGTAAGAAAGCTACTTTATGAACTATTCTATGGTGACGGTTCATCAAGCCTTAGGCCACCAAAGGAAGATCCTAAGAAAAAGAAAGCAAAGAAGAAGTTAAAGAATGAGATTGTTTCAGCAATCAATTCTCTCAATTCTCCACGAGTTAATGATACGAATGCTGTAAGCATTTTTTCTGTTGATGAGTCTCCTGTTGTCGAGGAGATTATCGTTGCTGGAGATGTCAAAAAGATAAATAAAAAGAAAAAAGAAAAGAAGAAGGCCAAAAAGAAAGAAGAGAAAGTTAAAATTAGTAATTTCAAATCTCCTGATCTAGACCTCAGAATGAATGCTAAGCCTGAAAAGGTTGAGGCATCAACACTTACGCTAATTCCAGATAGCTTCTATGCAATTGGATACTTAAAAGAGACAACATTAGCTTCAAATACACTTAATACAAGTGAAGTCGTTGATACAAGAACCAATCTTACAAGTGTGAATATTACGTATCTAAGTAATTACAAGGTAGAGGAGTGGCAAGAGTACTTCTCTGTTGGTGGTTCATTTTCAAATATTCTTAGTGAAAATCCTTATGGAATCTCTCCTCGTATGTCTGCTTACGGTGCTTATAATAAGCTTCTAATCGGTGATTCATTTTTTGCTTCAGTTGATGCTGAATATGAAAGCATAAGTTTTGCCAATATTAAAGATAGAGGAACGGGGATCTCTGGTTTTTCTAATAATATTTTTTGGTTTGGTTTTGGTTTTAAGTATATCAGTGAGCATTTTGCAAAGAAGACTGTTATTGAAGGCTTCTATAAGAAGGCCCTTATTGGTTCTTCTGACTTAAGTACGACAGGGGATTCAACGCCATTAGATGGTGATAAGTACGTGTTAGATTTCTCAGTGAATTTATATAAAAATTTTGGTCTTGGTGGATATGTTGAAGTTGTAAATCTCGCTTCAGCGGCAACGTCAGCTTTTGATACTTCTCACCAGATCTTTGGCGTAAGGCTAGTTTATAATTAGGAATAATTACTATGGATTTTAAGGACAAAATTGAAAGCCTATTTTCTTCTTCGGTACCTGAGGTAAAGCCTATTCAAGAGGAAACACTAATTTATTTTGGTGATAATCAAAGGCAACAGGTTAAAGATTTTTCAATTTTTAGTAAGTCTTTTAAGGATCAATGCTTAAAGGCCCTAAAAATCAAGAATGTTGAGATTAAGATCTTACAAAATTGTTTAGAGAAAGAGTTAATCAATGCATATCTTGTTCAAAAGTTATTAATTGATGAAATGAAGCTTTTAAAGAGAGTTGTAGGGGATATTGCTGGTGTGAAGCTCTATGTAACACCTAGTTTTATGACGATTCAGCTTTGTGACATTGGAAATATCAGAACGTCGGTAAGTAATATGCAAAGTGACATCTTTGGTAGACGTGGACTTAAGAATCTTGTTGCAATTAGGCTCACTCGTAGCGCTAAGAAAACGAATTTAGTTTTAAAAGTTAAATATAAAAATATTGATGAAAAAGATTTTCTACAGTTTAGAAATCGTGAGGTATTAAATGAAGTTCTTTGATGTGGCAGATAACACAAACCAAAAGGTTGAATTAGATAAAACAGTTAAAAAGACTAAGGTCTTTAAGAACCTTCCAGGTATTGCTCTAGTCGTGATTGATGAAAACGACCAAGTAATCAAAGTTAATTCTGAATTCAGAAAAATGTTTAATAATGTAAACCTTAAAGGTGGAAATTGGGATGCTTTCTTTAAGAAAACATTTCGTAAAGAGAAGGGACTTGCTGATACAAGTAATCTTTTCAAGAATTGTAATGATATTCTAAATGACTATATCATCCACACATCGATGGATGAGTCGACAGGTTACCGCTATGGTTGGATTTACAAAATCCCTGTTGATGTTATGAATAAGGTCTCTCAAAAGAGAACGGCACTGATGGAGTCAAAAAAGCTAGATGCATATAATCTGATTGAAGATGAAGTGTTTGGTAAGAGACTTAGCTGGATTAATAACAATCTGACATTATCAGATTTTCAATATGCTGATGATTGCATTCTTTACTCAAATAATAATGAAGCAAAGATGCTACTAAGAGACTTTGTTGAGCTACTCTACGGTGTTTTAAATATGAAGACAGAAGAGTCTCATTGTGCAGTTGAGTTCTCTAGAGGGAAAAACGGGTTACAAATTACTGGTGTTTTCTCTAGCTTTAACTTCTCGGATGGTGACTTTCAGTCAAATATTAGTTGGCACGGAAGAAAGATGCGTCTGAATGATATTTGTAAGGTGATGGAGTCACGCTTACCGGATCTTTATACTTCTCTCTATGTTAAGAACTTTAGAGCAGATCATCAGTCAAAACTAAAAATAACTTTGAATGTAAATGATATCGACGGCGTTCGATGGCATGTTTCAAGAGGGACTGTAGGTGGCCTTTAAAAAGCTATTGATTCTTGGGCTACTAAGTTCAAGTCTCTTTGCAAACGAAACATTTTATAATTCTGCTAGTATCTCACTAGGGATGATGAATTACTCTGTAACTCCTAATGAAAGTACTCTTCAAAATACTGATGGTACTTCAACAGGTGATGAGACTGCCGATGCAGCAGCTGCTGCGGTATCTGCAATTTCAATTCAGGTAAATTGGGAATTCAAATCAGAGTTAAAGAAAAGTTACTATATTAGTGGTGTTCTTCCAATGATGTCAGCAGAGGGGACGGGTGTTTACTCAACTGTTGTTGGAATGAATTGGTACTTTGGCGATATTGGTACGAAGTACACATACACAAGTAATGGCCAAAATCTAACGATCACACCAACAAGTAAGTATTACTGGGGTGCTTTTGTAGGCCCTGGTTACGTTATTTATAATACTGATTCTGCTAAATACTCAGATATTTTCTTTGATTTAGGGGTAAACCTAGGCGCTGGTTGGCGTTGGGGTAAAAATAGAACAATTAAAGCTGAAGCGGCAGTTAGTCGTGCAACAGGAATTAAAACAACTGGAATTAAAATGGGGGTATTTGTAGGTATTAGCCAATATCTATAAATAAATTTTTAATGAAGTACTTATTACTATTATTACTATCTACATCTGTATTTGCTGCTAAGTTTAATGTTAAGTCCGATCCTAGTGATTGTGACGTATACGTTATTGATAAAAATGGTAAAAGAGTTTCTCTTGGAAAGACTCCTTATGAAACTGATGTTGAAACAATGCAGACCAATTACGGTGCAAATGGGCCAGTTCAAATTGAAGTGTTTAAGCCTGGTTTTGAGCCATATAGTTTATCTGTTCCAATGCTAGCAAAATCAGATATTGATATCAGCGCGAACTTAAAGGTTGAAAAAGATATTGAATTAGCACAGGATTTTGATTTCCTTGTCGGTGATTTATTTGATGTTCTAAGACTAATGAGAGGGAAGAACTTTGATCTTGCTTTCGCTAAACTAGAAAAGCTAGAAGCAAAATTTCCTCATTTCTCAATTATCCATGAAATGAAAGGTTCAATTTCATACCTTAAGAAAGATTTTAAAAACTCTCTTGCTTTTTATCGTAAGGCATTTGGGATTAATCCTAAAAATAGAGAAGCTTATAAAATGAAGATTTACTTAGAGAAGAAATTTAATGTTTCTAAGAATGAAGGAGGTAAATAATGAAGAAGTTTGCGTTTATCTCATTACTACTACTTTCTTCTGCGGCCATTTCAAATCCAAAGATGAATGTCCTGCCAAGTCTTGAGTGGCAAAAGAATGAACTAGAAATGAAAGTTCATGATAAGTTACAAAGAGGGACGGAAGTTATTCTTGGCCATGAGCATTTCTTTGTTGATGTTGAAATCGTAACGAATACTCCTGAAACTCCTAACTTCAGTATTCCATTGAATCCTTCGCCTCAAGGTGGTGCCGGAGGTGTTAATGGAAAAGGTGGTAAGGAATTAGATCTTGCAGACGATTCTGATCAAGCTAATGCAGCTGAAGATGGTAAAACAAAATCTGACGCTGAAATTAAATTTACTAATGATGTTCCAGAAACTGACTACGGTGAGAGTATTGTTTTCTCTCGTTTAGGTATGGAAGCTCCACTTATCGATGATTTCAATGACTTTTCTCCTTCTGGTAAGATCTTACTGACAATGGGGGATAACTCTAAAGATAAGATTAATAAAATGAAAGAAGACTTCTCTAAGGAAAAAGAGAAGCTAGTTGATCAAATTAAAAAACTAAGAGACGCATCTAAGGCCAAGCCTAGTATGATTGAACAGATGTGGAAGTATAATACTTCTATTGATATTTTCAAAAATATCTCTGAAATTAATATTTCTGTTCGTCTTCCAAATGATATTGCTAAGGATGAAAGAGTTAGAATTGAAGGACTGATTAAGTCAATCAAGCTTGGTGTAAATGATATTACTCCTAACTTTAAATTTTCTTATACGATTAATGTACCTCAAAAAGAAGATGTGATTTCTAAAAGTGATTTCCTAAAGGCATTAAGTAGCGTTTCAAATATTATTGCAATCGTTCTTGGTGTTCTACTGATTGGATTTGTTGGAAATCGTCTTATTTCTAAGTTCTTTGAACTTAATAGTGCTGCTCAAGCAGGTGGTAATTTTACAATGCAAAGTGATAGCTCTGAATCAGACGATGATGGGGGAGCTGGAGAGATGTTGGCCGCTGGTGGTGGCGGTGGAGATGGCCTTGGTGGCGTACACTCTCTTAATGGTATTGAAAGATTTAAGGTTTTTGCAGATAACACTCCTCAAGAAGCAATTCTTCTGGTTAAGAAATGGATTGCACAAGATACAAAGAGCGGACATGCGGCCCTTAGAGCACTTGTTCAACAAATTGATAATAGTGCATTAACAGATGTATTTAAGATGCTAAGTGAGCCAGAAAAGGCGAAGTGGAGAGATCTCCTTAATAAACCGCTTAATGCAAGTGAGTTATCTTTAGCAAATGACTATATTAGTAATCAAATCGTACAAAGTGTTATTCTTCCTTCTGTCATTGAAGACCCTAATACTTACGATTTACTTCTTAAGCTTAATGCTGAAATGATTAATCAGATCTATGAAAAAGATCCGTACATTGTTTCACTTGTTCTTAATGCTCTAAGTGAAAGCTTTGTTGCTGAAGTTCTTTCAAGTTGTGACACAGAAACTGTTGATCAAATTCTAATGTCTTCAGTTATCATTAAAGAACAAGAGGTTAGAGATAACCAAGCTCGTATTAAAGAAGTCCTTTCTCAATATGTTGAATCGAAGTCGAAACTTCCATTCGTTGAGAAATTATTCGATATTCTTCCAAACGTTTCTGCGGCGGTGGAAAAGAGTATTTTCAATACGCTTAAGCAGAATATTAATGTTGAAGAGTTTACAGAGCTGAGCCAGAAGAATTTCCCTTCTGAGCTTGTAAGTGAGCTACCTTCTAAGTTCCTAAAAGAAGCGCTTGCTAATTACGACCTTGGAAAGAAAGTTTCATTACTTTTTGCTATGGAAGAGTCTGAGAGAATGTATTACTTAGACCTTTTTGCACCAGATGGAACTAAGGCCCGTGATCTTATGCAAATTGAGTTTGATTCTGTTGAACGTGATGAGATGAGAAAGAGTAAAATCATTGCTGGAAAAGATGATAGCTGGCGTGAATTTGTTAAGTTTGTACGTACTCGTATCACGAAAGAAAAAGATGAGAAGACTGAGATCGAAAACCTTGTCCATAACTGGGCCCAGGATTTATACGGCTCTGTCGAAACGAGACCAGATTTAAAAGTAGCATAATAAAAAAAAAGCAGCTCTAGGAGCTGCTTTTTTATTTCTTAATTTGAATTTCTATTTAAACTTGAGCTGCTTTTAGAAGATTCTTAGCGATGATCATAATCATAACTTCATTAGTACCAGCACCAATTTCATTAAGTTTATTATCTCTCATCATACGCTCAACTGGGAATTCTCTTGAGTAACCGTATCCACCATGTAGTTGGATAGCATCAAGAGCGATCTTCGTTGCCATTTTTGGAATAGCAAGCTTAACTTGAGCAGCAACAACTGGCCCTTTCTCTCCTTGGTCGTAACGGTAAGCTACGTTGTAAAGGAAGTTTCTCATCATTTCTGTTTCAGTTGCCATTTCAGCGATCATCTTTTGGATCATTTGGTACTCACCAATTGTTTTTCCAAATTGTGATCTTTCATTTGCATACTTAATACATTGATCAACACAAGCTTGCGCGATACCTAGAGAGATACCAGCAATTGTGATTCTTTCGATCTCAAGGTTTTTCATCATGTGGTAAATTGAATCACCTTCGTTACCAACAAGTTGCTCAAGACCTACTTTTGCGTTGTCAAAGATAAGCTCACCAGTTGGTGAAGCACGCATACCCATCTTGTGGATTGGGCTACCAAAGTCAAAGTGACCTTTGTCTTTTTCAAGGATAAAAGTTGAAAGGTTCTTTCTCTCTTTTCCTGTTCTAGTATAGACGTAAGCGATATCTGCGTATTGTGCATTAGTGATCCACATCTTCGTTCCATTTAGAAGGTAGTGGTCGTCTTTTTTCTCTGCTTTTGTTTGAATACCAACTGCATCTGATCCGTATTCTGGCTCAGACATACCCATACAACCGATATGCTCACCTGTAATTAGTTTTGGTAGGTATTTTTCTTTTTGTTCTTTAGAAGCGTTATTTTCAATATTGTTAACACAAAGGATAGAGTGGGCAAGGTAAGAAAGAGTTGAAGAAGCACATGCTTTTCCAAATTCTTCCATAACGATTGTTGCAGCAAGGGCACCCATTCCAGCACCACCATACTCAGGATCAGCAGTAATTCCAAGAACTCCAATTTCACCCATTTTTTTGAAAGCATCCATGTTGAAACTTTCTTCTGTATCATGCTTTTCCGCTACAGGAGCAAGCTCTTGTCTTGCAAAATCACGACACATTTTTTGGATTTGTTTTTCTTCTTCTGTGAAATACCACATACTCTGTCCCCTCTGTCATTTTTTAATCAAAATAACTTACCGTGTCTTACATCCTATGGCAATAATGCCACAGATGTTTTTAGCCAATAGACTATATTTAGTGAGAAGATAAAAATTGTAAGTACTTGAAATTGTCAAAGTGTTTTACATGACCTACAATTTTTTTAAGGAGTCGATTGATGCTTACAACACCTGTAGTCAAGGATGAGGACACGGTATTTCCAGGGGAGAATTGGTTTTTCTACTGGAAAACTTCAGCTTCTCTTTGGAAATCTAAAATTGAACAAACGTCTTTAACAGATAAGATTATCGTACCGATAAATTGGAGCTTCCATACGGATACCGGCGATAAGATTGATTTTGCAAAGCAAAAACCTGAGACGGACTTCAAGCGCCTATATGATATTTGTAAAGAGTTGGATAAGGAGATTATCTTTCTCTTACCTGTTTCACCGGTACCATATTTACCAAATGGTGGTATTCCATATCTTCTAGCTAGAACTGCTAGCTGTGATCAGTACGGCCTAAACCGTGCAAGTGCAGACAGTGACGGAACAATTCATAATTTTTATAGCTTCTATGATCCTCGAGTTTATAAAGGCTTTACTCGTTTTTGTTCAGAATTAAACTCATACTTTCAAGAAAGTGGAATTAAAGCACCTTTGTGGGGGGCCAACTGCGGTCACTACTCTCATGGCCACTTTCATTCTTATATCTTTGATCGTTCGGTAGCGTTCCAAAGTGGTTTCAGTCGCTTTGTTGAAATGAAAAAGGGTGAGCTTAAGCTTGAGAAGATTACGGCCGAGCAAGAACATGAGTTTATTATAGAGTATAATGAAACGATTTCTCGCATCTATATCGATATTGTTAAGCATTCGATGGAAAAGAATTGGCAAGGTGTAAAGAACTTCTCTTTCTTAGAAGGCTCGATGAACTCGATTGAGAATCGTATGCTTGATCAAGTGAGTGACACAAAGATCATTGATGATGCCCTTAAGAGTTTAGATAATGGAATTCTTCCATCTTCTATTCTTCTTCCTAATCGCAATAAGAATGGGATTTATTCCGATTTAAAGAAGCAGGTTATTAACTCTTCTCGTTTAGATGAATTCTATAATGATAAGACGATTCTCGCGGATAACGACTATATTTTTAAAACTTCAAATGCAGTTAATATTTTCCACAATGTGAAGGACTTTAAAAGTAAGGAGCTTATTGCTTTTTCTGGTTTTATCGACTTTTGTAAGAATCAATTCAGTTGGAATTATAGCTATAGCGATATTAATGAATTTCATTGGGAAGACTATGTTGAAAGTCCATTTCAGTTCTTCTACTTCAATGGAAAAGAGATTAATGCTGAGCTTCTAGGTAAGGTCCTAAAGCTCTTTATGAGTGGCGGTAAGGTTCTTATCGATATTGCTTACCTTGAAAAGAATTTAAGAAGAAGACTCGAGTCTTTCTACTTGGAAAATGAATTAAGTGTCGAGAAGATCCGTTTCTTAACTGAGATTAATACTGTCACTATGGGTGAGGGGCGACTGCTTATCTTTAACTCAAATGATTTTCAAGAGTGTAGTGACGATGAACTTAATACGTTCTGGAATAAAGTAACGAAGAGTATTGGCTATATTGGTTGTGATATTTCTCAAAGCGGAGAAGTTCGCTATAAGTGGCAAGAAAGGGCCATTGCTTCTTCTGATCTTAAATACGATAAGGTAAAGCGCATTAGCTTTTTTAATCCTTCAAGTTATAAGCAAAAACTTAATATTAAATATCCATCGGAATACGTTTTTCAAAAGATGATCGATCAAAACCATGTTGAGATAAATAATACTCCACATGAGATTGAATTGAGCTTCATGCCTAAGGGAAGTATTTCATTAGATTTTGGGATAATTTCGGAGTAGAGATGGGTGCAAGTGATAAAGTTTTATATGTAAGTTATGTCTATAGTGAAGAGCACAGTCTCTTCTTTATTCGTTCGATCTTCACGGCCAAGTCATCAGTTGACTTTAGTGAGGTCGAGCTGGGTCCAAGAATGGAAATAACTTCTGATGGCCACCTCAGTGGATTCTTTGATGAAGAGGAATTAACAAAATTTGCGTATGATCTTAGTGATCGTCTAAAGCAAGATAGAGTATGCTTAATTTCCCCAGATTGCTTCAATAAAGTTTTAGAAACAACTAAGAAAATTGGTGGTTTACTTGAGTCTTTTGTTGAGCATGGAAATGTCTTAGAAAATCCAGAAAGAACAAAGAAGGGATTCCTATCGAGTTTTATTCGATAGGAATTCTAAAGCTAGCTTGTAAAGGCTTGTGATCTGATCCTTCGATATCTCCACGAACTCTAGCTTCAATTAGTTCTAGGTCACGATACCAAATATAATCAAGTTTATTACCAAGCCATTTCATACGATCATCACGGCCTGTGTAGATTGCTTCCTTAAGGCCTTCTCTCTTTAAAATATCTCTCATCATCTTAATCTTAGACTTTGAGTTCGTATTGAAGTCACCAGCAAAAACAACTGGTCCATTTGTTGTTCTTATATAGTTAACAACTTGAGTGATTTGTTTTTTTAGAGATTTCTTTCTGACAAAATTAATAGCATGAATATTAATAAAGGTAATGCTACGGCCATCTTCAAGCTTGTACTGACTTGCTAGAGATAGCTTTGGTGTGCGGATAAATGGTTCTCTTACCTTACTTCTAAGAGGCGTAATTGCTATTGCAGGATACTTTGAAATATTAGTAACTCCTGTGTTGTACTTTCCCCAGCTGATAAATGAAGTGGCCAAAATAATTTCTTCATCTTCTGGAGTAAAGAGACGCTTCTTCATTTTTCCTTTAAAGCTAAACTCTTGTCCGAGAAGAATATCGCTCTCATTCATAAGTTCTTCAAAGTCTTCGCGCCAGGTTTCATTCTTTCCTTTGTACATATTCCACGCAGTAATCGTGAATTCATTAGGAAAAGGACAATCATCACATGAAAGGTCTTGCTTTACTTGAATGATCTTATCTGAACTTGGAATTTTGTGAATGAGCTTTTCTTGTGCAAAAGATGGTGTTGCTAGTAAAGCAACTGCTAAGCTTATCATAAGCTTTTTCATAACAAATCCTTTTGTTTGAAACTAATTTTTTAATATCTTTAATTATCTATAAGAGAGAACGAATGTGCAAAGAAATGCAGCTGAATTTTTCTTTTTATAAGCTAAACTGTCAAAGCTAATACCTAATCAATTAGCTCGAACTCTGCCTGAAGAGGAGTGTGATCAGATCCTTCTATCTCTCCAAGAACTCTTGCTTCCACGAGATTTAGTCCACGATACCAAATATGGTCTAGCGGCTGACCTAAGAATGTCATGCGATCATCTGCTCCAGTATAACGGGCCTGTTTGAAACCCTCTTTTTTAAATAGCATATTCATGATGAGAGTTTTTGTTGGAGCATTAGTATTAAAATCACCCGCAAAGATAACTGGGCCTTTGATATTTTTTACAGCTTTAAGAAGCGTTGCTATTTGAATTGTAAAAGGTTGAATACCGACGAAATTGAGTGCGTGGATATTAACAAAAGTAACATTTTTTCCATTATCAGCTGGGTATTGAGTCAAAACAGAAAGCTTTGGCGTATTTACAATGGGCTCTCGATCACTGCTTTGAAATGCCTGCTTTGTGACAGCATTTACCGTCGAGCTAGTAAAGACACCGGTTGCTTTTCCATCTGTATTATAAAATGAAGTTGCTAGTACACTTTCTCGCTGGCCGCTTGAAAGTATCTCCTGCATTTCTCCTTGAAGTAGAAACTCTTGACCAAGGATAATTTCACTCTCGCTTGCTAGCTTTAGATAATCTCTTGCCCAAGAAGGCTCTTTTCCTTTGTACATATTCCATACTGTTACGCTAAATCGTGTACCAAGCCTACAATCAGGACAGCGAAGCTCTCCCTTTGTGGAAAGTATTTTGTTTTTAGAGGGAACTTTGTAAATAAGATTGGCCATATTATTTGCGGCCAAGGCAGATCCTTGAAGTAGCAGTAGGGATGTGATTAATAGGCCAAGCTTTCTCATATTTGTTCCTAATGATTCTGACATCAGCAGATTTTGTTGTAATTTAGGTTTAATAGATCAAAGAATAGGCTAAATAGCAAAAATTCTACAGAGGAGCTTGTAATATTTAGTCCCTGACCATATAAATGTCACCTAATATTGGAGAATCATATGCAAAAGCAGCTTTTTTACTCGCTTTCACCTAAGTCTTTGAAATCATTCCTCGTAGAGAATGGCCAGAAGCCTTTTGTGGCAAATCAAATTCTTCAATGGGTCTATGAAAAACACGAGTACACTCCTGAGGGGTGGTCAAATATTTCTAAGAGTCTCAAAGAGCTATTAGAAGAGAACTTCGATTTTACACTTCCTAAAATTGTATGGAATGGCCTTTCAAAAGATGGAACGAGAAAATTTCTTGTTGCCATGAGAGATGGAAAAACTGTTGAAACGGTTATGATTCCTGCTCGCTCAAACCGAAAAACTCTTTGTGTTTCTTCGCAAGTAGGGTGTGCAATCGGCTGTACTTTCTGTCATACCGGAACAATGGGGCTGATGCGCCACCTTGAGGCCGGGGAAATTATTGGCCAATTTCTGGCCGTTACAAAATTTCTAAGAGAAAAAGTTGGGCCAGAAGAACGACTATCAAATGTTGTCTTTATGGGCCAAGGTGAACCTCTTCATAACTTTGAACAAGTTAAGGCAGCAACTGAACTTATGGTTGATGAAAAGGCCTTAGGCCTTTCTCAGAGGCGAGTAACGATTTCAACATCGGGATTAGTTCCAGCAATTAAGAAGCTAGAAGAATTCCCATCTGTTAATATTGCTATTTCTCTGCATGCTGCTCACAATGAGATTCGTACAGAACTTATGCCAATTAATAAGGCCTATGATCTGGACAGGCTTCTAACGGCGATTAAGGAAATTCCACTTAAGGCCCATCGCTATATTACTTATGAATATCTTCTCATTGACCAGTACAATGATCGCGCCGAAGATGTTGAAGCACTTTTAAAACTTCTTCCTAAGAAAGTATCTAAAGTGAATCTGATTCCTTTTAATGAGTACCCTGAATCGAATTTTAAACGCCCAAGTGTTAGCCGTATCAACTGGTTTAAGAATCAACTTGATAATGGTGGAATCACGACAACAATTCGTACGACAAAGGGGAGTGATATCTTAGCGGCCTGTGGCCAGCTTAAGAGTGAGCTAGAAAAAGATCTAAATCTTTGGAAATAAGATTACTTCTTATTTTCGTAATCCCAATACTTAACATTTGTATTTTTAGAAGATGGAAGACGCTTTGACTTCTCCGACTTAGAGTCGTCTTCAACTTGATATGAGTCTTCCCAAGATTCTTGAGTCTTATGGTGGACTACTTTCTTTTTAAATGAAATTGGTTTTTTCGCTTCTTGATAAAATGAAGGAGCTTCATACTTCTCAGCAAAAACAAAGCTAGACTGAATTACTAGAGTAATTATGGCAATTGTTTTAACGCTGAAACCTTTCATATATCCCTCACTTCGCATTTGCGGTTTTATTCCTCTATCTTTTCGGATAGGGACAAATTTACTTTAATCGGCAAGTTTGTAACATGTTAAAAAGTTTACGAAATCCAATATTTTTGGGAAGATAGAAGGGTAGATTTATAAGCTCAGGGAGGATGCTTTGTCGAATACAAAATCAAAAGATCGTGCGGTCATAGGCCTTATGGCAATGGTTGCAGTTTTCTTCGTTGTACTAATATTATTTTCTGCTTATACCGTGACAATTTTCAAAGGAAATAACGATATTGCTTCGTCGAGTAAGAAGTCTAAAGATAAGATTGCCCTAATTGAAGTTGAAGGTGTCATCATGGACGCTAAGAAAACAATTCAACTTCTTCACCGCGCAGAAGCGGATGAAGCAGTTAAGGGAATTATCTTAAGAGTTAACTCACCAGGTGGTGCAGTTGCTCCAACTCAAGAGATTTATCAAGAAATTTTAAGAATTAGAGGGGCGGGAAGTTACGCTGAAGTAACAAAGAATCCAAAGCCAATCTATGCATCATTCTCATCAATCGCTGCAAGTGGTGGTTACTATATTGGTGCGGCAACAGAGAAGATTTGTTCATCTCCAGGAACACTTACAGGTTCAATTGGTGTGATCATGCAATTTGTTGACCTTTCTGAGTTATACAAATTCGCCATGGTTAACCCACAAACAATTAAGGCCGGACGCTATAAAGACATTGGACAACCAAATCGTCCAATGACTAAAGAAGAAGCTGCGCTAATGGAAGAGATGACAAAAGATGTTCACAAGCAATTTATTGATGATGTTGCAGCTGAGCGTAGTGAGAAGATTAAAGGTTCAATTAACGATGTTGCTCAAGGGCAAGTCTTTTCAGGTGCACAAGCAAAGAAGCTTGGACTTGTTGATGAACTTGTTGGGCTTTGGCCATGTGCTCGCGAGCTTCATGCGAAGCTAGAGCTTGAAGGGGACTTAAACCTTTCAGAAATGAAGATTAAGAAGAAGGCGAACTTCTTCTCAATCATTGAAGACTTAGAAGATGTTAAAGGAGCAGTTAAGAATTTTGTAAAAGCTAACAGCTCGACGACTTTAATGTACAAATAATAGAGGCATAATGCATATATACTTAAATTGGCTACAAGATCATATACTAGCAGTTGTAGCATTCGTATTTACACTAATTCTGATCTATCACTACTTCAGTGAGAAAGACACAGGTGTAAAACTTTCTAAACGATATCGTAACTCGATCTTTGAAGCTCAGTCGAAAGTATTCTTAAATGCAACTCAATACCTAATCTCGGGAAATCGCGATCTTGCGATTAAAGAATTCTTAAGTGCCGTTGATATTAACAGAGAAACAATTGATACATACTTTGCTCTAGGTGGACTATTCAGAAGTAATGGTGAAATAGAAAAGGCCATCAGTATCCACCGCTCACTTATAGCTAGAGATAATATTTCAGAATCTCACCGCATTCGTGCTCTTAAAGAGTTAGCTATCGATTTCGATAAGGGTGGTTTTGTTGATAAGGCCATTGAAACTTATAAAGATGTCTTAAAAATCAATCGTGATGAATATGATGTTATTCAATCACTTTGTCGTATCTATGAAGATATTGGTGATTGGGATCAAGCCTATAATTATCGCATCATGCTTTCAAAAGTAGGGCATGAGAATCAGTCTGAGACGATTTCACATATTCTTGTTCAAAAGGCCAAGAAGTTCTTTGAAAATGGTCAGCTTTCTAAGGCCATTGAAGATCTTGAAGACGGTTTTCGTTTTGCACCTTCTGTATCAGCAAAGATTCTAAAACTTAGAATTCTTCTTCACGAAGGTAATGTTGATGAAGCGAAATTCTATCTCGTTGAACTTTTAAAAGAGCAGCCAATGTATGCTTCTTTTGCATTTGAATCACTTGAAGAGGGATTTAAGGGCAGTGAAGAAGAAAAAGAGAAGTATTTTAAGAGATTAAATCTTTTAATTGAATACTTCTTAGAAATGAAAGATGAAGAATTACTTTCTAACGAATCAATCATTCTTACAAAGATTAGACTTTTTAAGCAGCAGCATCAATTGCACAAAGCTTACGAATTACTAAGTGAGTGGGATAAGAACTCTAATGCCACTTCAGAAGCCTTAAAATCTGAGTATATTAAAATATTAATTGAGTTAGGTAAGAAAGAAGAGGCCGTTTCACAAACGAAAGATCTTCTAGAGAATATGCACCAAACTCTTACAAAGCACTATTGTCGTGAATGTGGCTACAACTCTGATGAGATTTTTTGGCGTTGTCCGCAATGTCACGAGTGGGAAACAATACAGTTTAGATGGAAAGTATAATGAGAATATTTCTAGTATTTTTTCTTCTTCTACCGGTCTTTGCTCAACAAAAGGCCCAGTCTCGTAATGCTCAGAAGAAGACGATTTACTACGTGCAGTCTGTTTATTCTCAGCTACACCAAAACCCTTCAAAATTCTCTCGAGTGCTGTCTACCTTTGAATGTGGACAACCTTTCTACGTCTTAAGTTCACCAATCTCTGAGTTCTATCAAGTTGAGTACTCAAATTATAAAGGTTTTATGAGTACGAATGTTCTCTCTCAAAGAAAACCAGATGGTTGTTGGCAAGATATGTATCGTCGCTTCTTTGACCAAATTGAAATTGGTGTGACTGAGATTCACTATTGGGGAAGACTACAGGATCTTCTCATTAAAGGGGAGAGTAAGTAATGAAGTACTTCTTATCACTTCTCCTTATCTTTAATATCTTTAGCTCTTATGCTCAAGAAAACCTTCCGGTTGAGAATGAATTTGTGAATTTTAATAAAATTCAAAAAGTTCTAAAGAAGGACGGACTTGAGAAGGCCGCAAAAGAAAAGGCTAAACAAGCGAAAAAGAAACAAGTTGATGTTGATGCTGTAAAAAAAGCATTCTACAACACGCCGGCCGGGAAAGATTTCTGGCATATCATGACTCAGTATTGGCTTGTTAAGAATGTAGGGATACTAAAATGGGACTTTCATAAGCCTGATTTTGGTGTTCGTGAATATTACGCTAAGTTTTTAAAAGAAGTCGGATACTTTGGTATCAAGTTTGATATTTTATATTTGAACTCACCAAATGTAACTCACTTCGGCTTTCCTCTATCGACTAATCACTACCTATTTGTGATTAGTGTTCCATTTATTAGAGCAATGGACTTATCGAAGTTACAAATCTCACTTCTTTTATTTGAAGACTTATTGAGGTTAGAGGATCAGCAATTTATTAAAAAATTTGATGATGAAACACTTTTAAAATTAATGAATAATAATTTTTATAAGAAACAATTCCCAAAGGAAGAATTTCATAAGGTTTTAACTCGTTTTAGTGATGTGGTTTTTAATACTGGTTTTACTTTCAAGGATCAGTTTAAAACAACTAAGAAAATGGATACTATTTTAAAGAATAATCCAAAGTACTGGAAAAACTATTATCACTTACTAGAGAAGATTGATTCTTTAACGAAAGGGAATTTACTTTATAAGAATTATTCAAAGATTTATCCAGCGCCTGAACTACAGCTTAATTGGATAAACCCAACGACGAATTAGTATGAAGTTATTCGCCAAAGAAAAATCTATTTATCTGGCAAAGTACGCCACATCGACAATAATATACTGGATTATTTACTTTATTCTTGTCTCAATTATTACGTTCTTCCACTTTAGACTAGGGCACAAGCTGATCATTGTAGAGAATTGGCTATACGACTTCTCTTGGCAAGTGCTAGTTACCGCAAGAATTTTAGGATACCTCGTTTCAATCTATTTCTTTTCAGATATGAAGTTTAGAGATATTAAAGGCCAGCTGTCTTTTGATTGGTACAATAGTGTTAATGTCCCAACTTATTTAATTTCGCTGGGTACACTCATTGTATTTATTTTCTTTAGTCGACCTTCTCATATGGAAAACGTGCAATTTAGTTTTTGGCAACTAATCGTTCACAATGTACTTATTTTTGCATTCTTCTTTTTTGAATTCTTGAATTCAAAAATCTTTTTAAAGTCGAGACGTGTAGGGAAGGGATTTCATATTTTAACCGAAGGCTCTCTCTTATATCTTTCTCTTTTTGTTTTATTTCCAAGAAATACGAGTTTAGAAATAGGTCATATGTTTCTATTCTTCTTAGCATATACTCATCTCTATCTATTTAATTACTCAGTACTTAAAGGGATGATTTTTATTTCAGTTGTTTTTGTACCTCTTTTTGCCTTCTTGGGTCACGATCCATTATGGGGTACATATTACTCAATATTTTTTTCAAAGTTAGGAAACCTTTTGGTTCCAGCTATTAGTTTATTAATTGTTACATCCGCATATTCATATATTTTAAAAAAGCAAGGAGAAGTATAGTGGAAGGTCATAATTTAGATATTTTCCAAATCCTCTTAGACTCAAGTATTGTCGTTAAATTAGACTTACTTCTTTTAATCTTAGCATCAGTGCTTTCATGGACGATTATTTTCCAAAAGAGATCACTTTTTAATAAAACAGAAAAGGCCAATCGCGAGTTTAAAAACTTCTTTAGTGGTGTGGCCTCTCTTGAAGAAGCATATCATGATGCTCAAACAATTGAAGATAGTCCGTTAAAGAAATTATTTCTTTCTGGTTACCGTGAACTTAAGAAAACAGAGATTGCACTAGGTGAAGACTATGGACTAATTAAAGAACATTATTCTTCAATTGCTAATCAATCAATGGAGCGTGCCTTATCAAATGAAGCAGTAGAAGTTGATCAGCAAATGAGTAATGGACTAACAACTCTTGCCTCAATTGGTTCGATTACACCATTCGTTGGTTTATTTGGAACAGTTTGGGGGATTATTGATTCATTCTCTGGCCTTGCCAGTGGTGGTGCAACGCTTGAGACTGTTGCTCCTGGGATTGCCGAAGCACTTGTTGCAACTGCCGTAGGTCTAGTGGCCGCTATTCCTGCAACTTGGTATTTTAATAAATTTGGACAAAGAAGAAATAAGCTTAGAGAACAACTTCATATCTTTGGTAATCAATTTATCAATGAAGTTGAAAGATATATTTCTTCAAAATCATAATTTAGGGGTTAGTAATGGGTATGAATTCTGGTGGTAATGGAGACGGACCGGTATCAGAGATTAACGTAACACCACTTGTTGATGTTATGTTAGTTCTACTTGTTATCTTCATGATTACAGCGCCCTTGATGTTAAATGGGATTGAACTGACTTTACCAAAGACTAAGGAAGTTAATGTGATGAGCTTAAGCTCTTCGCAAGTTGTTCTTAGTTTCACTAATTCTGAAGAGTTCTATGTGGGGAAGGATAAAATCCTCCTAAGTGAACTTATCGCTGTTGTTTCAAGTAAGCTAAAAGAAACGAAGTCGCAGACTCTATTTCTAAGAGCTGACTATCAGCTAGAGTACGGTAAAGTTGCAAAATTAATGTCTTATTTAAAATCAAATAATATAAATGATATTGCTCTGGTTACAGAGCTAGAGGATAAGTAGTATCGAAAAGGGTTTTAACAAATACATTTCTATCTCATTAGGAGCGCATGCTGTCCTAATTTTGGGACTGTATCTTCTATCGATCTTTAAGCTTGGGACTCCTTTCGACCCAAAGAGGGCCAACCTCGATAAGGTTCGCGTTATTGGTAAGGCCATCAAAGTTGATGTTGTGGCCATGCCCAAGATGACTTATCAAGAGCTTAAGAAAATGACTCCTCCACCACAAGAGCAAGTTGAGGTGGTAAAGAAGAAGGCCAAGGATACTGGTGGAAGTGACAAGGCCATTCTTGAGAAGGCTACTAAACAGAAGTCTTTAAAGGATATGCTTTCAAAATTTGCTAATCGTGATGTCAAAACAGATACAAAGAGAAAGGCAAAACCTAAGCAAAAACAAAAAATTGCTGAGGACACAACTGACTATAGCAATATTATTGCTGCTGGAAACAAATTAAGTGAAGGCTCTTCTTATACTGGAACTGGCAGTGCCCAGGCCCAAGGGGACTTTGATAATTATGTTATTTCTGTGATGGAAGCTGTTCGCAAGCATTGGAGACTTCCGGCATATCTGGCAAATCTTGAATTGTCGTGTCACGTTCAGGTCTTTATCAATTCGCAGGGAAAATTATTAGAATATAAAATTATAAAATCGAGTGGGAACGCGGAGTATGATAGCAAAGCGGTGGGATCAATTCGCGCTGTTGGATCATTTCCTCGTCCGAAAAAAGAAATTACTAATAGGCTAGTGGCCGGAGAACTCGTTCTTGCCTTTCCTATATAGGAGTTTTTATGAAGTATTTAGTATTACTACTTATATGTTTAAACGTTATTGCTGATGGTGGACTAACTGTTGTCTCTGTAGGGGACGCCGAAGTTGTTAAAGAAAGCCTACTTGTAGAAAAGATTTTTTCTGAGGGAGTCTTTACTCCTAATGAGGTTGAGCAGTCTGAGAATTATATTAATATCGTACGAAACGATTTTAAATTCTATCAGAACTACTTTAATGTTCTACCTCGCCGTATCTCGCAGACTTCTTTTGATAATGTGCGCTTTACGAATTACAAGACGAAGGAAACTAATTTCTTAGTTCGCTTTAAAATTGTAAGAACTGCAAATCAAACATCTCTTTCATATAAGCTTTGGAATATTGCAGCCGAGCAAGAACTTATTTCGAAATCAATTCCATATGATGCTAATAACCGAGAGGCCATTCACGCAGTATCTGATGAAATCTACCGCGCCATTGTTGGTAAGCCTTCTATCTTTAAGGATAAGATCGTTTTTGTTTCTGATTATAAAATGCCTGATGGAAAGAAAGAGCTATTCATCATGGACTTTGATGGTGCTAATCCAAAGAGGCTAACATGGCATAATGGTGTTGTTCTTTCTCCTGCTGTATCACATGACGGCTCAAAGATTGTTTACAGCCTTATTGATGAGTCTATTAAGGGAGCAAAGAAAAACGTAAACCTTATGCTCTATGATGTGGCCACTAAGAAGTCGACTATATTATCGAAAAGAAAGGGCCTAAACTCTGGTGCTATCTTTACTAATAATGGTGATGAAATCATTTTAACTCTTTCACATCAAGGTAATGCCGAATTATATCGCATGAACTTAAAGACTCGTGCAATTACACGCCTAACGAAAAGCTACGCACCTGATGTTGACCCATCACTTAGTGCTGATGGCTCAATCCTAACATTTCTATCTGGACGCCCAGGAAAGCCGATGATCTATACAATGGATCCAAATGGCCTAGAAAAAGATGTTAAGCGTATTAGTTATGTTGGTAAGTACAACGCCACTCCACGTTTTCACCCAAGTGCTTCAGAAATTGTTTTCTCAAGCTGGTTAGATAATCGCTTTGACCTCTTTAAAGTAGGATCAGATGGCCAAAACCTTCATCGTTTAACGAAGGATTTCGGTTCAAATGAGGATCCAGAGTACTCAAAAGATGGACAGTTCATTATTTTTACAAGTTTGAGGGTTCTTTCACAGTCGAGGGCCACTCAAAGTGTCTATATTATGGACACTTGGGGCAAAATCCTAGGGCCACTGACCTCAAATTTCGGAAAGTGTACAAGTGGTAGATGGCTTAAGTCACTATAATCACAGTAAAAGTATATTTTTTTTGAACAACCGAGTATTTTAGTCTTGTAAAAAATTCAGACGCGCTGTATCATGAATTTAGTTTAACGCTTCGCAGAACACACACTAAAAAATACACGGGAGTTTTTACATGACAATCGAAATGAAAAAAGAATCAACAAAAATTGAAAATCTACTGTCTACACTTCTTACGACTTTAGATGAGCAGGTTTTCTTTTCTGAACTATCAAAATTCTTTAAATCAGAAATCGTTTGTGATGAAATTATCGTAAACATTGCACATGAAGACGGAAGCTGTCGCATGGTTGCTAAGAATGCTCGCGCTGTAAAGAACGCACAAAGAATTTCAAAAGGTCTTGGTGCTGTAGGACACGTAATCAAAACTAAGCGTGCTTACTTCTCAAACAACGTACAAAGAGATCCTCTATTTGCTTCAACAAAAACAGAGATTTCTCACTCTGAACTGTGTGTTCCAATGATTATCGACGGTGTAATTATCGGTACTATTTCTTTCAAAGGAAATAGCGAAGAAGTTAACTTTAAGAAAGAAGACATTAATATGGTTATCGATAGCCTAAACTCTATCCAGAAGCCACTTAAGAATATGAAAATGTATCTATCTGCTAAGTTCCTAAATGAGTCACTTAAGCAGAAGATCGAAGAAAAAGAAAATGAACTAAAGAATTCTGTACCTGGTGTAACTCTATCTCGTTCAACAACTCAAGAGAAAGAAATCATCGGTAAGTCAGAAATTATGCAAGAGCTTCTAGTTGCAGTTGATCGTGTAGCTGCATCAGATGTTAACTCTTATATGGCAGGTGAGACTGGTGTTGGTAAAGAAATGATCGCTAGAAGAATCCACTGTCGTTCAGAAAGAAAGAATCACGCTTTCATCGTAGTAGACTGTTCAATGGGTAACGATGAGTACCTAGAGTCAGAAATCTTCGGGAAAGAAGAAGTTGATGCTGTAAGAGGTTTCAGAATTAAGAAAGGTGCTCTAGAAGCAGCTAACGGTGGAACAATCTTCATCAACAATATTGATAAAATGCCAGTTAAAGTACAGGCGAGACTAATGAGCTTCATCAACGACCTTGCTTACTCAAGAGTTGGAACTCATGAAAAACTAAGATCAAACGTAAGAATTATTGCAGCTTCTTCAATCAATATGAAAGAAAGTGTTGCTCAAGGTACTTTTAGAGAAGATCTATTCTACAACCTATCAACAATTGGTTTAAGAATTCCTTCACTAAGAGAAAGAAAGTCAGATATTGAAATTCTAGCTAACCACTTCCTTAACCTAGGAAAGTTACCAGAAGCTCAAAAGTCAATGTCTCCAGGTGTTGTTAAGCTTCTTGAAGATTACAACTGGCCAGGAAACGTAAGAGAACTTCACTCAATCATGGAAAGAGCATATGTTCTATCTCCAGGAATGATTGTTGAAAGAGATCACCTTGCTGATAGCATCAAAGTTGAGCAAGCTGAAATCTCTGAAGAAAAAGAAGAAATCAGAGTATTTAGAGAAATGACGCTAGGTGAAATCGAAAGAGAACACATCTGCCAAACTCTAGATCACTTAGGTGGTAATAAGACTAAGACAGCTAAAGTTCTTGGGATTACAGTTAAGACTCTTTATAACAAGCTGCACAGCTACGGTATGATTGAAGCAAAAGAAGCATAATCAACTCTTAAAGAAGCTTAAAGAAAATTGATAAAGCGTAATTTTGAAGTTATTATGACAGTCTAAAAGGAGAGCCCATGTCAGAAGACAATAGACTACCAAAGAACTTCAGAAGTTCACCAGATTTAGAGAACTTCTACCGCTTTATTTATGAAAATAACTTAAGAAGTGAAGCGAAGAAAATTTTTGAAGCGTTAAAAGTCGCTACAACTCCTGTAAAGAAAAGAGGAAGAAAGAAAAAGTCTTAATCCTTGTATCTATCAACAAATTCATTATAAAATATAAGATGCCCGTTAAATAACGGGCCTTCTTATATATACCAAAGGATCAACATGGAAGTTGTCTCAAACGCTAAATTAGGTCTAAAAGTTTATGATCCATTATATGGATTCATCGACTTAACTCCACTTGAGATGGAGATCATCCACAGCCCATTCTTTCAAAGGCTACGCTGGATTAAACAACTAGGGTTTTCATTCTACGTTTTTCACGGTGCTGAACACTCTCGCTACGGCCACTCAATTGGTGTACTTAATAATGCTCACCATATTCTAAGGTCAGTTGGCCGCGGTGTGGAAGATGGTGAATTATTTCAAAAAGTTCAAAAGACAAAAGAGGCCAAATATCATCAGGCCATTCGCGTCTCAGCTCTTCTTCACGATATTGGAACATTCTGTTTTTCTCACACAACAGAGATGGCCTATATCAAGATAGGGGAGACAACAAATAAGAAAGGTGGAAAGGGATTACAAGACGATCACGAAAACCTTGGCTCTTTCATTATTAAGAATACTGACTACGAAGGTGGACTTACTCGAATTTTAAAAGATCATGGAATTGACCCACAAGAAGTTTCAGACCTTGTTAAAGGTACGCACTCGTCAATTCTGGCCAATCAAATTCTTCACTCAGAAATTGACTGTGACCGCATGGACTATCTTTTAAGAGATGCTCACTATACAGGTCTTAAGTATGGAACTTACGATAGAGAATATCTTCTACACCATTTCACGACAGAGAAAGTTGCAGGTCACGATATTCTAGCAATTAAAGAAAATGCTCTTCACTGTGTTGAAGACTTTTTAAGCGCGCGCTTTGCTTGGTACTCACAAGTTATTCGATCACCACGTGGATCAAAGTATGATGCCATTGCAGATGCTCTTTGTTACCACATGCTGGAGAAAGGTCATATTTATCGCTACAGTGATCTACTTGATATTATCAGCAATGATCCAATGCGCTTTTATGGTTTTAATGACTCGTACTTTATGAATACAATTCACAAGCTACTTGTCGATGGCCAATTCGATAAATATGCAGATATCAAAGATATGGCACGTATCCTTCTTCTACGCCATGGTGCTAAGAATATTGACACAAGCGACTTCTCACAGTCTCTTCTTGAACAAGATAATATTGGCTTTAATGATAAGCTTTTTAAGAAGACAAGTAATAAGGCCAATGACATTGTTAACCTTGTGAAAGAGAAGGGGAGTGACGCTGATTGGGTTATTCCAGATATTCCTAAGAAGAAAATTATCTTTGTTAAGAGTCCAAGAGAGCTTGCTAAGAAGACAACACTTGCTAATCTTCTCTTAGAAAGAGATCCAGTTAAGATTCGTTTAGATGATGGGCAAGTTAAACTATTGGCTGATGTTGAAAATTCAATCATTTCAAAACTTTCAAATACAATGAGCTACACGCCAAATTGCTTCTGCTCTGACGGGGCATATAAATTGCTTAAAGAGCAAGGTGTGATTTAAGTTTTTTGGCCTTTTCGATTAGGGGTAAGTAGATACCTTCTAAACTTGCCCCATCGTATTCGATTCTAGTCAGGTTTCCTGTGAGTAGCTCGAGGTTAGAGTTTACAAAGAGCACTTCTGTATAGCCCTCAAATGTAGGGTAGTCTCTCACAAATGCCTTTTCTTCAATCGAATTTTCAAGATTTAAAAGTAAGCAGATGATATTTGCACTTCCTCTTCTTTGAGGAATACGAGGAATGATAAAGCTTAAATTCTCAATGAGATTATTGAGATACTCATCTCTTTGTTCTTGCCCAAAAGTAACCATGGTCTTATTCGTAATAGAAAAGAAGGTTGCCTCAACTCCCATAAAGCGATGAGACTCATTATCAATTGATAAGAGAGATATCGTTTCGTCACGAGGTGAGAGAATATACTGACAAGTTAGCTTGTCATAGGGAGGCACAAAAATGAACTCTTCAAAGCGGCCTGACGAATTTCGATTTAACCCAATGACCTCAATGAAATTAGACTCGACCTCACCACACAACATACCAACAGTGATTGCACGTATACGACTATTTTGCTCAAGATATTCATTGCAAAGAACTTTGTCTGTAAAGGCCAGGGTGACATAGACTCCGGCCTCATCAATTTTATTTGTTTTAAAACGAGGGCCAATATCGACAGGTGTATCGATGACATAGATGATGTCATAAAATGAAAGATTTCTACTTTCCCTATCTCCATCAACACTACTATCTTGTAAGAGGGAAGATAGTAGGTGAGCATCGATTTGCTTTCCATTAATTTTTTCAAGCACTTTGACCTCTCTTTTACAGATTTGCAGCTGATTCTACGTAGAAAATTTGCTTCCAGCAACAGCTGAAATATTAAGATTTACTTATTTGACGCATGTGGTCGGTCTTTTTATCTACCTTTGCTTAAAATCTGATTTTGTTATAAAATTAGAGAGTGGCAAAGAGGATTTTTGCCCAATTCAAGTTAGGAAGATTTGAATATAGAAATGAAGGACTCATATCAATGATCTCAAGCAGTTACGCGAATCAAGCAAGTAATTTATTTGGAAACCAGAATTTGAATACAAATATGTATTTTACCCTGGAAAATGTCACTGTTGATTACAACGGTATCAAGGCCATCTCCAATATCAATTTGCAAATCAGAAAAGGTGAAATTGTCTTTGTTACAGGAGCTTCTGGAGCAGGGAAGACAACGCTTTTAAATGTTCTCGCTGGTAATGTTTCACCTACTGGTGGAACGATCAAAATTGAAGATCGCATTTTTACAACACAAGTTTTTCAAGACCTAAGGCTTATTGAAAATATGAGTCTTATTGATAATTTACAATTTGCATTTGATCCAAGTGTTTACCGCTCTCGTAAAGAATTTGAGAGCGATCTAAGCGAACTAATTAAAATTCTAGGAATTAAAAATCGCGTAAATCTTAAGGCCAAGGATGCTAATGGGGGACTAAGACAAAAGGTTGCCATCATTCGCGCCCTGCTTGCTAAGCCAGATGTATTTATTGCTGATGAGCCATCAAGCTCTCTAGATTTTGATAATACAAAAAGACTTTTTGATTTATTAAATATCTATAATGCGAAAAGAGGAACAACAATTATTTGGGCCTCTCACAATCGCGAATTAGTACAACGTTTCACGGGACGTATTATCCACTTAGATAACTCTCGTCTAATCCACTCGGGGCATGCATGTTTTATTTAAAAGAATTAGCTCGTTTCACAAAAAATAATCTTTTTGGGCAAGCGCTTTTCTCTCTTTTAACAATCTCTCTTGTTATTTCTGTTTCTAATTATGACAGTTTTAAGAAGAAGATTTCAAATGCTCTTCCTGCCATTCAAAATGAGTACTACTTTAATGCTCTTGTTGATGGGGACTTAAATACAAATAGTATTTCAAGAAAGATTAAGGGATTACCTGGTGTAAAGGGTGTTGAGGCCATTAGTGCGACAAAGAGCATGGCCGTGACAAACGAGCTTAAAGATGTTCTTGAACTTGGTAAAGATGAAATCACATCAATTATTTCAATGAAGGGACTAAAAATCATCTTAGATGAAAAAGTTTCGGAGAGTTCGACAAATCTTATTAGAGAGTACTTAGTACGTCTTACTGGTAAGGATAATGTTGTTCTTGGAAGCATTAGAAAGAAGATTTCAAATACTCAATCGTGGAAAAATGTGATGACAGAACTAAAGAGGAGACCACTTCAGGTTCTTATCACAGTTCTTTCTCTGTTTTGGGTTGTTGCATTTATGACAATTAGACGCAACCTAAAGCAAGTTTCTTACCTTATTGAAAAGTTTCAAAGAAAGAAGAATGTTGCTTTCAAAATGTATACAGTAAATATCGTTGCTTCAACTCTTGTTGGTTGCGCTCTCTCATTTGCATTCTTCTCACCAAATGAAGTATTTGCATTAATTGTAAGTGGAGCATTATTAACAACTTCAGCGTGGTACACGATCGGGAAACTTGAATGGCAAAAAGCTTAGTTCTTTTCACAGTACTTTTAATCTCTTCTGTTTCAATGAGGACACAGGCCGCTCCAAGTCTTAAGGCGATTAAGGGGAAGGTTACAGACTCACGTACTAAGATTGATAATTATAAGAAATCAATCCAGTCTATTGAAACAAAGCTTCAAACTAAGAATGAAGACTACCTTCAGGCCATGAAATCTAGGCAAGACCTTGATTACCAAATATTTGAACTAGAAAAAAATCTTAACCAATCACTTTTTGATCTAGAAGCAGATAAGGTGAGAGTAAAGAAGACAATTCGCCATGTTGCTCTAAGCTATATGGAAAACTCAACTCATGAAGATCTTATCAAAAGTCAGCTTCTCTTAAGATCACTTAAGAATGAGAAGAAAGAAATTCAATCAAAGATCGATTACTGTACAAATTTAAAGAAAAAGACTTTTGAGCTTAGAACTCGTTTAACTGAAACAGTTAAAATTGAAAGAGAACTTTATACTCTACTACAAGAACTTGAGACTCGTAAGAGCTCAACTGTTCAAGAGTTTTTAACTGAAAAAGAAAATCACGAAAAACTAAAATCAGAATATAGTAAGCTAAGAAAATCTCAGCGCTTAGCGAAGCAGAAGGCCCAGGCCAAACTAAAAGCAAGAAAAGCAAAGAGTAAGAACTCTTCTTCTTCAAAGCTTGTGGCAAACTTCGCTGTTCCAGTTAAGAAGTATATCTCTACTGAAAATGGTAAGAAGGGGATAACTTATACTGTTAAGAGTGGACAAGAGATCTTTGCTACAAAGGCCGGAAAGGTCGAATACGTAGGCTCTTTAGCAAACGTTGGTAATGTTATTATGGTTGATCATGGAAATGATATCCGTAGTATTTATCTTGGAGATTTTGCTTCAAGTGTAAAGAAGGGACAGGCCGTCGATCTTGGATCTTCTGTTGCTAAAACGAGGTTCTCAATTAAGAAGGGGAATCTAAGTAAGGTTTACTTTGAAATTAGAAAGAAAAATACAGCACAAAATACAGCTCAATTAATTAATACTAAAATTAATATTTAAAATTAGGAATAATAATGAAAAAGCTATTTGTTGCTCTAATGCTGACGGCATTTGTAGCACCTGTACAAGCAAAAGAAACGACGAAGTCGCGTTTTGAAAAACTCGAACTCTTCAATAAAGTTATTCATATCATTGAAACAAATTACTACCGTAAGGTTGATATTGATAAGCTCATTGATGGAGCTTTGAAAGGGATGTTTCAAACACTTGATCCTCACTCTGCATTCTTAGATGAAGAAGTCTTTAAGAAGATGCAAGAAGATACAAGTGGAGAGTACGGTGGCCTTGGAATCGAAGTAACACAAAAAGATGGTGTTCTTGTGATCACAACTCCAATTGAAGACTCACCAGCAGAGAAAGCAGGACTTCTTCCTGGGGATAAAATTGTTGAGATCAATAATGAATCAACAATTGGTATTACTCTTGATGAAGCTGTTGATCGTATGAAAGGGGAGCTCGGGACAGTTATTAACCTAGGAATTCTAAGAGCTGGCGAAAAAGATATTCGCAACTTCAAGGTAAAGCGCCAAAAAATTAAAACAAAACCAGTTAAGTCGTTTGCGGTAAATAACTACGCTGTTATTCGTTTAAGTCAATTCCAAAAGGATGCAGCAGCTTACGTTGTTAAAGCTCTTAAGAAAGAAAAGAAGAAGCTTGGAAAGAATTTTAGAGGTGTTGTTCTTGACCTTCGCTCAAATCCAGGTGGTCTTTTAAATGAGGCCGTAAACCTTTCTTCAATCTTTCTAAATGATGGTGTCGTGGTGTCAACAGAAGGGCGCGATCCAAAGAATAAAGAAATTCGTTACGTAAAAAAGAGTGGCCATAAAGAATTAGATATTCCGCTTGCTGTTCTTATTAATGGCTCAAGTGCTTCTGCTTCAGAAATTGTGGCGGGTGCCCTACAAGACCATAAGCGTGCCCTTATTGTGGGAACAAACTCATTTGGAAAGGGTAGTGTACAAACTGTTTCTCAAATTTCAGAAGAACAGGGGATCAAACTTACGATTGCTCAGTATATGACACCAAAAGGTCGAAAAATTCAGGCCCTTGGAATTAAGCCAGATGTGCAAGTTTCTCAGGTTGAAGGGGAGTTTGTTGAAGAGCATATGTATGATGATGGTGGGGTAAGAGAAGTTGATCTTAGAAACCACTTAACAGCAACAGTTGAAACAGAAGAAGAAAAGCAGGCCCGTCTTAAGCGTGAAAAGGCAGCTCGTTTAAAGAGAATTGAAAGAGCTAAGGAAATCAATAAAAAGAAAGAAGAATCACCTGTTCACAGAAAGTATGCAGCAGACAAGGACTACCAAGTTCTGCAAGCGATTAAATTCCTAAACGCAGTCAATAAATTTTAAAATATTAAATTTTTATTCAAATATTGAATTACTTTAATAAGGCCACCTAATAGGGTGGCCTTTTTATTTTCAAAAACTTATTAAACAAAACTGATTAATTCTGAATGGTTACACAGCTCATTTGCTGTGGAGTTGAGCTGGAAATTATTGTATAATAAGTGAGTGAGTTGTGGGAAATAGACGGGCCAAAGATATTATAAGAATACTCAAGAATAATGGTTTTGTTCAAGTTAGTCAGCGTGGTTCTCACAAGAAATTTAAAAAGGGATTGGTTACTGTAATTATCCCTGATCATGGAGGAAAAGATCTTGGTTTCGGTCTTATAAAGGCAATTGAAAAACAAACCGGCGTAAAATTGATTTAGAGGGAAGGTGATTTCATGATTAAATACAAAGCTAAATTCACAAATGATTCAAATGGTATCAATGTTATATTCCCAGACTTACCAGGGTGCTTTTCCTACGGTGAAAATAAGGAAATAGCAATGGCCAATGCTGTTGAAGCGTTAGACTTATATCTTGAAGAAGCTAACGATCCAAAGTGGCCTCTTCCAAAAGCTAAGAATCATAGAGGCGAGAATTTTAATTGGATTACTCCAAGTCCAGAGATATCGATTCCTTTGATGATTCGTGAAGCTCGCAAATCACGAAAGCTCACTCAACAGCATGCCGCGGATCTTCTTGATATGAAGCTTCAGACATATCAAAAGCTAGAATATATTAGAAAGTCAAACCCAACAGCAATGACACTTCTTAAAATTGCAGAAGCTTTTAAAGTAAAATTTGAATTAGCTGGATAATCTTCTAAATAGGTGCTCTGCGTCTTCTCACTTTCTTTAATATTTTGCATCATAAAGGGATGAATAATAAAGTCCCATCAGTCTCACAACTCGTAAATCACATAAAGAAAAATCTCGAGTCTAATTACCAAAATATTAGTGTAACAGGAGAGGTTTCAAACCTTAGCTCCTCTGGTGCAGGACATTGGTATTTCTCACTTGGTGATGGTAATGCACTTATGCAAATGGCGCTCTTTAAAATGGATGCCATGAGAAATCCGATTATTAAAAATATTCGCGCAGGAGACAAAGTCATTGTCTCTGGCTCCGTTTCTGTTTACCCAACTCGAGGAACGTTTCAATTAATTGTGAAACGAATCGTTCCAGCAGGTAAGGGTGATCTTCAGGAACAATTTGAATTACTAAAGAAGAAGCTACAGGCCGAAGGTCTTTTTGATATGAGTTCAAAGCAACCGATACCGACGATGCCAAAACGCATTGGTGTTATTACGGCAAAGGGAGCCGCGGCCTTGCAAGACTTTTTAAATGTATCTCAAAGACGATCTGAGTATCATCAGGTACTTCTTTCTCCGGCGCTAGTTCAAGGAGTCAATGCTCCAGCTTCAATTCGTAAGGCCCTTGAGAAACTTATTGCTTATCATTTAAAGGCAAAAGAAGAGGGGCGTATCAAAGATATGCTAGATGTTATCGTTCTCACTCGTGGTGGTGGTTCGATGGAAGATCTTTGGGCATTCAATGATGAGGCCCTGGCCTGGGATATCTACAATTGTCCAATTCCAACCATTAGTGCCGTTGGACACCAAGTGGACTTCACGATTTCTGATTATGTGGCCGATCTTAGAATGGAAACACCTTCGGCAGCAGCTGAGGTTCTAACTCAAAAATTTATGGCGTTAGATTCTGACATGAATCGCATTCGTAAGGATTTAAAAGGTGCCATGAATATGGAACTTCGTCGTCGCTATGATGTCCTTTCTGAAACGTCACCGAAGAGTTTTCTCATTGCTCTTAAATCGAAAATTTCAGATTATAAGCATGAGCTTGAAAAGCTAAATCTAATTAAGAGAAAAGAACAGATTCTTTCTCTTTATGAATATACTTTTGAGCTAGATCGCCTAAGCCGTGATCTTGTGAAAGCTATTCAAAATAAAATTGTGAATTATAAAAATAAGAATATGGAATTTGAGAAGATCCTAGGGGCCTTAAATCCAAAAAATGTTCTGACTCGAGGCTATGCCTACACGCAGATTGGTGACAAGGTCATTAGCTCTGCCAAAGACATGGCAAAGCTTGAAAATGTCGATGTGGATATTCACTACGCTGACGGTAAGGTGACTCTTCACAAGGGAGCTAACTTGTGAGTGCATCTCTTGGGTTTCAAGATAATGAAGTAAATTCACCTAAGCAAAATTTTTACTATCACTCAAATATCGAAATTGATGAAGAGTTAGAGCGCAATTTAAATTATTCTGGATTTAGCTCTAGTGATTATGAATTCGACTTCTCAATTGAATCAAGTATCCCTCTGATTGTTAAACTAGATGACCACATTATCGAGATTGAAACCATCGAGAATCTTAAAGAGCTTCTGCACTTTAAAAGAGAGCTTGCGAGAGTTCTTAAATTAAACTCTAGTATGGCCAGTGCTAATCTCGATGAGATGGAAGTTGCGGGCCTTTATCTTGAGAAGGTATACCAAGACAACGACGACAATTTTATTCCAGAACTTTTTAAAATTTCAGAAGTAAAAAATGAATTCAATATCAAGGTAATCGATAAGGCCGATTCACATCTTTACCCTGTTAAAGAAGATTACTGCTTTGAAGATACAGCTTCTTATTATCTACTTACTGTAAAGGGGGAGTGGGAAGAAGCTCAAAAGGCCGCCCTGGCCATTGCTAATGTGATCCATTTAATTAATGCAAATGAAGAAGAACTCTCAAGTGAGCAACTTGGAGTGACTGACTTGATTAACAAGCTAACTTATCCAGTTGTTATCATTAGTGATGATGGTATCGTTCATTATCACAATGACCACTTTCTAAAGCTTGGAATCACACCAAATAATCTCATCAAAAATCTTGAGTCCGGTTGGATTGATATTGATGATCAAAAATATAAGATCCTCTCAAGTACGACTTCAAATCTAAGAACGATCTGTCTTGTGAAGCAGGAGTTCAATTATACAAAGTCTCACTCTGAACTTGGTATTATTACAAGCTCCATTGCTCACGAACTCAATAATCCTCTTGCGGGAATTCTTGCGGCCATTAATATGCTTGAGCTTGAAGAGTGGGAAGAAGACGATTTAACAATCCTAAATGAAATGAAGGCGTCAGCAAATCGTTGCAAGAGCCTAATCAATACTTTCCTTGGTTTTGCCAAGGTCAATGATCAACTAAGTCGTCAAAGTACGTTTGAGAGTATTCTCCAACAGGCAATCTCGTTACTGAGCAATCGAAAAATCGAATCGGGAATATCAATTCAAACAAATATTTCAAATGATCTCAAAGAACATGCGATTAGTGGTGCGAGTCTTCCAATCATTCTCTACTTAATCCTAAGTGAGATGATGACGCTTAAAAATCACGAACTCTTAATTGATGCTAGCTCTAACTCTATTGACTGTAACTTCTATCGTAATGAACACGACATCATTCTTACGGTAAAGAATCTCAATATTGAAGGACAAAAGAGTAAGATTTTAAACCGCTTAATCATCCACTTACTTGCTCTTGAAAATTCACGGGTTGAAATTCATGGGCAGGATATTGTTGTTTATAATTTGGTCTGATTAAATAAACGCTTCCGGATAATTATACTTATTCGGATTCGTCTCAATGAACTTATCAAGTTGAGTAAAGAAGAAGTCCTTATTCTTAAGGGCAAATGAATCCTTAAAGATCATAAGCTCGCGCTCTTGGCGTAGATTCTTTGCCATATAAAGATTAACAAGGTCTTGCAGCATTTCAGGGAAGTGAATCTCTTTAAGCTTCTGCGCTTTCTTGCGATTAGACTTTGAATTGATATATTGAATCAGCTTCTTGTCGTGACCAGGGTAGCGAAAGATCAGTCCTTGTCTAATTCCTAGGGCGCCAAGAGGGTAGATTGTAAATTGTTCTGGCACAAGGTGATTCATAAGAACGAAGTCAGCTTGCTTGATTTTTTGAAGCTCTTCTTTGTACTCGGCCTTTAGTTCTTCTTTCGTACCGTCTCCAATCAAATTTTGACGAAGCATTGTGATGGCCTCTTCTTGATCGGCTTCATCCATTTTATTAAATGAATGATTAAAGCGAATAAGGGCCTCAAGAATTGGTCCACTAAGTTTAATGGAAATAGTTTGCCATTCGAGATCTTTAATACGCTCGCTAATGAATTGAATTTCATTTTCTTTATTCGTGCACGGGAAAGAGAATAGGATGATTCCGTTTTGTCCTTTTACTGTAATAACAAAAGGAGCAAAAATCTTTTTCATCTTTGCCACAATCTCATCGTGCTCACTTGTATCTTTTTTAAAGTTACAAAGATCAAGCTCGTAGCGATTCTTAGGGTAGTAAAGATGATTGATCTTCTTAATGTCTTTTTCAATAAAGATATTGAGATAGTTTAAGAAGAGTTGCGCTGTCGCGATAGCATCATCAAGGGCACGGTGTGCCTTTTGGTGAGAGATATTAAAAATACGCGACATATAGTTTAGATTCGAGTTCATTAGAGTTGGAATAAGATACTTTGTCATAAGGTTTGTACATAGGCCCTTATTCTCAAGTTGCTTTCTTCCAAGCCTTTCTAATACTGAATTTAAAAATGGAATATCAAATGAAGAGTTGTGAGCGATAAGAACTCGGTCACCAATAAACTCTAGAACTTCATCAATAACGGCATCAATTGTTGGTGCGCCTTCAACTTCATCTTGTGTGATAGAAGTTAGCTTTTGAATAAAGTCTGGGATTTTTCTTTCTGGATTGATGAGAAAGCTTTTTTTCGCTCCTACTTCCAGGTTATCAATTTGGACGAGTCCAATTTCAATGATTTTATCTTTTTTCTGGTTTCCACCAGTTGTCTCTAAATCGAAGACGCAGAAGCTCATGTCTGCTAGCATTTTCTTTGAAGAATGTGTTTCCATCAACAATCCATGAAAGCCGAGTATTCACTCGTGGTTAGGTATTGAATAGATTATAGCAAAGTTCTCCCCACCGAGGTAGGGAGAAAATATGATTTTTTTATTTGATATTTGAGATAACTTCTTCAAGAAGCTCTAGGAACTTCTTCATAACACGTGCGGCCTCGTGCTTAATATCATCGTGATTTAGTTTAGTATTCTCAATTCCTGCGGCCATATTTGTCACGCAAGAGATACCAAGAACATCAAGTCCCATGTGGTTTGCAGCAATACACTCTTGTACTGTCGACATTCCAACAAGGTCTCCACCAAAGTTACGATACATGCGAATTTCAGCAGGTGTTTCATAAGTTGGCCCCATAACACCAACGTAAACACCTTCTTTAAGATCATATGAAATATTCTTTGCCGAAGCATAAGCGATCTCTTGAAGAGCAGGTGACCATGCATATGTCATATCTGGAAAACGAGTTCCTAGTTCTTCAATATTTTCACCAACAAGACAATTTTCGCCTGTTAGGTTTAGGTGATCCTTAATTAGAACAAGTGAGCCAGAGCTGTAGTCTAAATTAATCCCACCAGCAGCATTTGTGATGATTAGATTTTTGATTCCAAGAGTTTTTAAAACGCGAACAGGGAAAACAACTTCATCAAGAGAGTGGCCTTCATAGCGGTGGATACGTCCTTGCATAACTGCAACAACTTTTCCTCCAAGTTCACCCATAACAAGCTGACCTTTGTGGCCAATAACTTTTGTCTTCTTAAAACCTGGAATTTCTTCGTATGGAATTTCAACTTTGTTTTCTAAAAGGTTAGCAAATTCACCAAGTCCTGAACCTAGGATCACTCCAATATCAGGTGCTTTGTCATATTTGCTTTGAATATAGCTCTTTGATTCTTCTAATCTTTTAAAAATTGCGTGCATACGTACCTCTAGATTTCTTTCACTTCAAAGATTAACTTGCTTACCTTAGGCTTAGCAGTTGTAACTTTAATATCTTTCTTTAAGTCAGCAAGGATAGCTTCAACTTGTTTCTTCTGGTTTTTATTGTGATAGATCTCAACAAGTGCTTCACCTTTAGAAACCTTGTCACCAACTTTCTTATTAAGAACAAATCCAACACCAAAATCGATTTTATCAGTTGCCTTTGCACGTCCACCACCAAGGCTTACACAGTGAAGGCCCATATTCTTACAAGCGATAGCTGAAACATAACCATTCTTAGTTGCGCTAAATACAGTCTTCTCTTTTGCTAGTGGTAGGCGAGAGTAGTCGTCACAAACTTTCTCATCTCCGCCTTGAACCTTAATAAGGTTTTTGAAAACTTTAAGTGCTTTTCCATTATCAATTACTGCTTGAGCTTTCTTTTCACCTTCTTTAAGTGAGTCTGCTTTTCCTGCAATATAGATCATGGCACCAGCAAGCTTAACACTGATATCAGTTAGGTCTTTTGGGCCATTACCTTTTAGTGTTTCAATTGATTCAATAATCTCAAGTGAGTTACCAATATACTGACCAAGTGGTTGGTTCATATCTGTAATCATTGTGATCATACGCTTATCAAAGCGCTTTGAAGTATCACGAAGACTCTTCGCTAGTGCTTTTGCATCCTTGATATTATCCATGAATGCACCGTCACCAACTTTAATATCCATAACGATTCCATTAGCACCCTCTGCTAATTTCTTACTCATGATTGAAGCTGTAATTAATGGGATTGATTCAACTGTTCCCGTTACATCTCTTAGACCGTAGATGATCTTGTCAGCAGGAGCGATGTCCTTTGTTTGACCTATAAGAACGATCTTCTCTTTATTAAGTTGTTTCTTAAATTGTTCGAGAGTTAGTTCAGTTTTGAACCCTTTAATCGATTCAACTTTATCAACTGTTCCACCTGTGTGACCAAGACCACGTCCGGCCATCATTGGAACCTTTACTCCACATGCCGTAGCAATTGGTCCAAGAATGAACGATGCCTTATCTCCAACACCACCAGTTGAGTGCTTATCGATCACGTTCACGCCTTTGAATTTTAGCGTCTTTCCAGAGTAGAGCATGGCATCTGTTAGAGCTGCCGTCTCTTTTACGCTCATCCCATTTAAGTAGATGGCCATAAGTAGTGCAGACATTTGATAATCGGCAACATCACCATTTGTAATTCCATTAATGAACCACTTAATCTCTTCATCTGTTAATTTTTTACCATCTCTTTTTTTTGAGATGATCTGATATGCGCTAAAATTTTCCGACATAGTATTCCTTTTAAAAATTTAATTCCCTAATAATTCCTGTGCATTTATTGCATCAAATTACTTATGCGTATAGAATAGTAAAAGGGTCATTATAGACACGGCCATTAGAGGTGGCAATGATGAAACTTAATGCGTAGCGCAGGGATTTTAAGGTTTTAGAAATGTTCAAAAAAATTATCATTATATGTTTAGCTCTTACATTTTCATTCTCTTCAGTAGCACAAACAAATTTTAAAGAAGAGGGATTACGTGACTTAACAACAGTTGCAGGCCTTGGCCTAGGTGGAGCTATTCTTGGACTTTCAACACTTTCATTTGTTGAGGAACCTAAAGACCACCTTAAAAATATTCTTGTGGGAGCAGCTGTAGGGATCGTTATTGGTGTTGGTGTTGTGGCCTATAATCAAGCGGCAAAGTCTCAGGCAACAATTCGCCAAACTGGATTCCGCGACTTTGATACGACTAGTCGTTTAAATTGGCATGCGTCAAATACGGCACAAGATATCAAAGAGTTCAATGCTGTAAATCCTAAAGTTGGTTGGTCGTTTAACTTCTAATTATTCTTTTTTATTGTCCATTTATGCTCAAACCTATACTCTAAGGCTGTTTTTAGAATTAATTTAATTTAGTTATAGGGTATTCCATGGAAAGAGTTATTTCGGCATTTGGTTTAATCGTTATGGTTGGTGTTGCTTTTGCATTATCTAATAACCGTAAGAAAATTAATTGGCGCTTAATTCTATCTGGTCTAACTCTTCAGATCTTCTTTGGTCTCATCATTCTTAAAACAGATGCCGGACAAAACTTCTTCGAAGGTGCTCGTGGCTTCTTTACTGCAATCCTAAATTTCACAAATGAAGGTTCTGAATTCCTATTTGGTCCACTGACAAATGTTCCAAAAACTGGATTCATCTTCTTCGTTATGGTTCTTCCAACAATTATTTTCATGTCTTCTTTAATGAGTGTTCTATACCACCTCGGTATTATGCAATTAGTTATTAAAGCGTTCGCGAAAGTAATGTCTGTTGTGATGGGAACATCTGGTGCTGAATCTCTTGCGGCCGCTGCCAATATCTTTGCAGGCCAAACAGAAGCTCCTCTTGTTGTTAAGCCTCTTATTTCAAAAATGACTGAGTCAGAGCTTATGGCCCTGATGACTGGTGGGATGGCAACAGTTGCAGGTGGAGTCCTTGCTTCATATGTTGGCTTCGGAATTGATGCTGCTCACTTACTTTCAGCATCGGTTATGTCAGCTCCGGCGGCACTTGTATGTGCCAAGCTTATGATCCCAGAGACACAAGAGTCTCTGACTAAAGGTGATTTAAAATTAGAATTAAATGATACTAGTGTTAACTTTATTGATGCCGCTGCCAACGGTGCTAGTGAAGGTGTAAAACTTGCTATTAATGTTGGTGCAATGCTTGTCGCGATTATCGCACTTGTTGCCATGATTAATGGTGGCCTTGCCTTAGTTACAGGTTGGTTTGGTTTTGAGGGAATTACTCTTGAGCTAATCATGGGGAAATTATTTGCTCCTTTTGCTTGGTTATTAGGTGTTGAGTGGAAAGATGCTCAAATCGTAGGAACACTTCTTGGTAAGAAGTTAGTACTAAATGAGTTCGTTGCTTACTTAGATCTAAGAGCAAATATGGGTAATATATCAGAACGCTCGGCCATTATCTCTACTTATGCCCTTTGTGGTTTTGCTAACTTCTCATCAATTGGGATTCAGATTGGTGGAATCGGTGGGATCGCTGAGAATCGTAAACATGACCTTGCAAGGCTTGGGATTCGCTCTCTAATTGCCGGGACACTTGCTTGTTTCATGACAGCCTGTATTGCGGGTATATTTATTTAATACCGTCTTCGTCTAATTCTAAATTAATTGAGTAGGGTAACGCGGAATATTATATCTTCTAGCGCAAAACCTTGCTCAGACGTACAATTATTAGTAGGTTAAAGTCTTTGGCTTGAGCAATGCTCGCCGACTTGCCTCGCACTTTTATTTCGTATTTCGATTTAAGTTTAAAAGGAATATATATGTCTAAAGATTTGATTATTAACAAAACAGTTAACGAGTGGCGTGCTGTTTTGATGGAGAATGGTGAAATTCTCGATTTCCTTATGGAGAGAACGAAACCAACAACAACGCCACACCCACGCCTTGGAAATATCTACCGCGGAAAAGTTTTAAGAGTACTACCAGGAATGCAGTCTGCATTCGTTGATATTGGTTACTCAAAAGCAGCTTTCCTATACGTTGATGACGCTTATCTTCCAACTCTTGATGAGCAAAGAGAGATGGCCAAAAAGGCCGAGGTTATTAAGAAAGAAAAGAAAGAAAATGGCCTAGTAATTCCAGACGAATTAGCAACTCTATCTGAGTCAATGGATATGAAGATGCGTCCAGAGTCTGCAACAATTGAATCATTTCTAAAAGAAGGGGATGAGATCATTGTTCAAGTTGCCAAAGAGCCAATCTCAACAAAAGGGCCACGTGTTACTCGTCATGTAACAATCCCTGGCCGCTATGTTGTATACATGCCGTTTATTGAGCATACAGGTGTTTCTCGTCGTATCGAAAATGAAGAAGAACGTGATCGTCTAAAAGAGATGCTTGAGACAATTCGTCCTGAAGGTAAGGGTGTTATTGCTCGTACTGTTGCAGAAGGAAGCTCATACAAAACTCTTAAGTCTGACTACGATATGCTGACAAAAATTTGGAAAGAGGTGCAAAAGAAATCTGAAAAAGAAAAAGCACCGGCCCTTTGTTATGAAGACTTAACTTTTATTCAACGAGTTTTAAGAGATATTACAGATGAAGACGTTGATAATATTATTATCGACGATAAAGACGGCGTAAAAGAAGTCGAGAAATTTGCAACGAAGTATCTTCCTCAAATTAAGGGGAAGGCAAAATTCTTTGATGAAACAAATCCGATCTTTGAAAAATTTAATGTTGATATCGAAATTGAAAGGGGACTAAGTAACAAAGTTTATCTTCGTTCAGGTGGTTCTCTAAATATCGATCAAACAGAGGCCCTCGTTTCAATTGACGTTAACACGGGAAAATTTGTTGGCCGAAAAACATTAGAAGAAACAATCCTTCGCACAAACCTTGAAGCAGTTAAAGAGATCGCTTATCAGCTAAGACTTAGAAACTGTGGTGGGATTATCATTATCGATTTTATCGATATGGAAAAAGTTGAAAACCGCGAAGCTGTTTATAACTCACTAGTAGACGCTCTTAAGAAAGACCGTTCGAAAACAAAAGTACTTCCAATCTCTGAGCTTGGGCTTGTTGAGATGACTCGTAAGAGAACTCGTGACACGCTAACACGTATCATGTGCGAGCCTTGTCCGTATTGTGAAGGAAATGGAATTGTAAAAACAGTTAATACGATTTGCTATGAGATTGTACGTGAACTTGGAAAGAAGATTCGCAACAATCCAGAATCGAAGAAGATATCAATTTATGCTCACCCTGAGGTGACGGCATCATTATGTGGTGAAGAACTTGATATCATCGAAACGATGGAAGAAGTCTTTAGTGTCAATCTTCAGATTCGCTCGGAGAACTCTTACCACGTTGAACAATACGAAATTTTTTAGCCGCTTGGGTGCTTAAGGCACCCATGCTTGCTTTTAGGGTTTAACTGATATGAGAGCACTTCTATTCCCATTACATAAAGTTTCATATCAGGCGATCTTAAAGAAGCCCCTCAATATTTTTGAACCACGCTATATTCACATGATTCACGAAGCCGAACAGACCAACACTCCTGTTGCTTTGGCCTATGCGACCTTGCAAGACGCTGATGAAGAAGCTGACACTATTGCTATTGATCACGAAAAGTACCATGCAGTAAAGCGCATGGTGGGACTTGGCCGCGTTCAAATTTTACAAAAATCAAAAGACGGCACCATGCTTGTTATCCTTGAGCCGATGTTTAAGGGACTCATTATGGATGTCTATAATGAAGAGCTTCCGTATAACACCATCGAAGTTGACCCCATTACTGAATTCTTAACAGTGATGCCGGAGCATATGATTTCACTGCAAAGACTTGGGCTGCTCTTTCGCCACTGGGCAAAGTCATTTTTTAAGAACCAGGTGGAGTACGATGCCCTGATGGAGGCAACACAAGATCCCGTGGTTTTAGTTGGCGCCATCACTGAATTTGTCGTGACTTCCCCCGACCTCAAGCAGGGGATTCTCGAAATCGACGACATTAACGCCAAAATCGATGTCCTTCTCGAATGGCTCGACTAGTGGTACGCGCCACCTTTTCAAGAATTCAGTAACTTAGAGATCCAGCACGACAAAAAATTGAAAAATATTCGCGTATTTAGGCTATTTTGCCTTGAGTTGGGGGATATTATTCCCAGAGTCACTACGTAACCTATTGAAATTATGTTTTATTCATTCAGCAGTTCTTAGCCAACTATCTGTAATCACGTAAAGGTGGCGCGTACCCGAACTTGCTTTACACAAAGCGCAGTTACTGATAGATTAGCACCACATTTGACCGTTAATTTACTCGCTTCCCTGTGGTGGGGAGGCCAATAATAACTATTGTCCAGGAGATAAAGTATGATTTATGAGTTAGCATTAGTAGCTCACGCGGGCGCAACAGAAGATCAGCAAACAGCTCTTAAGAACCTAGTAGCTGAAGTTGCAAAAAATTACGAAGGTGAAGTCCTTTTAACTGATGATTGGGGAATGAGAACATTTGCTCAAACTGCCAAAAACGGTTCTAAAACAGGTAACTACATCTATTTCATCGTTTCAGGTAACAAAGACCTAAACACAGAACTTCAAAGACGTTTCAAAATCAACGAAGACGTTCACAAGTACCTTATCATTAAATTAGCTGATAACAACGAAGCTGCTGAAGCAGTTGTTAAAGGTTACAAAACTCCATTCTCAAAAGCTCACCCAGGTTCACAAACTGATGAACTAGAAAAAGGTGCAGAAAAAGATAAGAGAAGATTTGCTAAGAGAAAGAACTGTTGGTTCAAAGCAAACAGCATCACTGCAGACTGGAAAGATCCAAAGACTTATAACTGGCTAATCAACGAGTTTGGTAAGATCCAACCATCAAGAGTTACTGGTGTTTCAACTAAGCACCACAGATGGGCACAATCTGCAATTAAGAGAGCAAGAAATATTGGTCTAGTTTCTCACGTTAGAGGTGACTTCGCTCACTAAGAGTGTTGAGAACTTAGTCTTAAGGGAATTAGAAAAAGATAATGAACGATAAGAAACCAAACACATTTACACTTATCTCAAAAGATAACTTCACAATTGGGAAGTTACTTTTCTTATGTGTTGTGAGTTTGATCTTAAGCGTTGCTTATCCACTAGGTGTATTTTCACCGCTTCCAGTGGCATTCGCTTTCTTGATCTATGGAAACTTAAAGACGCTTGTGACTTTCGGTGTAACGATTGTTCTCTGTTTTATTGCTGCTCAATCTAGCGACTCTTTCTTAATCCTTGCTAACTCGGCGTATGTTTTATTCTACGCTGTTATCATTGGTTACCTAAGTGCCGCGACTATTTTGCGCAATGAAGATCCTGTAAAAGGATTATTAAAAAGAGGATTTATCTTACTACTCGTAATCTTCGGTATTATGGGGACTATTGAAGTGATTTTTCCTTCAACAATCTCAACGACGATTACAACTTCAGTAAATGAAGGTTTGTCACAATTAAAGAATTCGCCAGATTATAAAGAACTGATTGCTCGCGGTGGAGAAGTCGCAGCAACTTATCAAAGTGTTTTCGAGAACCCTGATGATATCATTAAGAGAATCTATCAGTGGGGATTCGCTGTTATCTTTGTAAGTACATTCTTTATTTTATGGCTAACGGTTTTCATGCTTTTAAGAAATGCAAAGTTATGGAAAATGCTTCATGGCTACAAATATGGTCTAAAGCACTTTGTGCGCTTTCAAGTGCCTGAGTACTTTGCCCTTATAGTAGTTGTTGGGCTAGCTCTCTTCTTAGGTGGAGAGTATATCGGTGGTGAGATTGTTGAGGTTATTGGCCTTAATATCTTACTTTGCTTAGGAATATTCTATTTCTTTCAAGGAATGGGTGTTTACCTAGACTTCTTAAAATATATTAAGGTGACTGGGTTTGTTCGCTCGATTCTTGCGATTATGACTATTTTCTTTGCTCATCGTTTTATTGCGATTGTTGGCCTATTAGACTATTGGGTCAACTTTAGAAGATTTTTTAAAAATAATAAGGAGATATAAAATGAAAGTTATTCTTAAAGAAACTGTAAAGTCTCTTGGTAACGTTGGTGAGATCGTTAACGTTTCAGCTGGTTATGCAAGAAACTTCCTAATACCAAATGGTGCTGCAGTTCTAGCTGATGAATCAAACACAGCTCAGGTTAAGCACTTTGAAAAACTACTTGCTAAGCAAGTTGCTGCTGATAAAGCAGAAGCGACAAAAGTTGCTGGTACAATCAATGGTTTAAACATTGAACTAATCAAAAGAGTTGGTACTAACGGTAAACTATTTGGTTCTGTTACTACTCACGAGCTTTCTCTTGAACTAGGTAAACTAGGTCACAACGTAGAAAGAAGACACCTTCTTCTTGAAAACCCAATCCGTGCGGTTGGTAGCTACGATGTTAAAGCTAAGATCTTCAATGGTGTTGAAGCTGCTTTTACAGTAACTGTAAAAATGGACCCTGCACAAGAAGAAGAAAACAAGAAAAAAGCAGAAGAGCTAGCTGCAATGAAAGCTGCTCAAGAACTACTTGCTAAAGAGCAAGCAGAAGCTGCTGCTTCAGGTGACACTTCTGGTGAAATGACTGAAGAAGAAAAGTTAAAAATGGAAGCTAATAGAATTCTAAGAAGCTAATTTTTTTCTTATATTAAAGAGGGGGGGCCTTGAGCCTCCCTTTTTATTTCTAATCATATTATGGGGCAGAATATGGTTGAGCAAAACAACTCGAACAACGCAAGAACACTTCCAAACGATACTCTTTCTGAGAAATCTCTACTTTCATGTTTAATTCTAGATAGTATGTCTTTTGATGAAATTTCTGACTTAAAGTTAGAAGGGAAGGACTTTTATAATCCGAAGTATGGAATTGTATTCGATGCCATTAAAGATATGGTTCACTCGAATAACCCAGTTGATTACGTAACAATTTGCTCATACCTTTCAGATCACAATCGCCTGGAAGAAATCGGTGGTCAAAACTTTATTCTCGATATTACTGAAGATCAGGTATCGAGTGCCAACCTTCGCCATTACGCAAAGACTGTAAAGGACAAGGCGTCTCTTAGAGACCTCGTTCGCCAAGCTCGAAAAGTAGCGGACAAAGGTGCAACTTTCTCAGGAAATGCACAAGACTTCATTCAGGAAGTAGAATCAATTTTCTTTGGTCTTACAAACGAAGCCAAGCAAGGAAGTATGATTAAACTTAATGAGTGTCTTAAAGAAAATATTAAAGAAATTGAAGATACATCTCGCATTGCTGGTGAGATTCATGGTGTACCAACTGGTTATGGTGCTCTTGATAAATTATTACTTGGAATGCAACCTGGTCAGCTCATTATTCTTGCTGCCCGTCCTGCCATGGGTAAGACTGCTCTTGCTCTTAACGTTGCACAAAACGCATGTGAGTTCTCAAAACTTCCAGTTGCTCTCTTCTCTCTGGAGATGATGGCAAAGGAACTTTCAATGAGACTTCTAACTCAACGTGCGAAGATCGATTCAAAAAGAATCCGTACGAAAGAGTTCCTTGAAACAGATTTAAGAAAAATTGGACAGGGGATTCAGCAGCTTGCTGATATGCCAATTTACATCAATGATAACGCCGGGACAAACCTTCTTGATATTCAGTCTGCTTGTCGTAAGATTAAAGCTTCTGAAGGGCTAGGTTTAGTTGTTATCGACTACCTTCAGCTAATGAGTTCTCACAATAAGATGCTTCCTCGTGAACAGCAGATTGCTGAAATCTCAAGGGGCCTAAAGAATATGGCCAAAGAACTTGAGTGCCCGGTTATTGCACTTTCACAGCTTAACCGTGGGGTTGAGTCTCGTCCTAACAAACGTCCAATGACATCTGACCTTCGTGAATCTGGATCGATTGAGCAGGATGCGGATATTATCATGTTCGTATATAGAGACGAGTACTATAACCCAGATACAAAAGATCAAGGGATTGCTGAAGTAATCGTTGGTAAAAACCGTGGTGGTGAAGTAGGAACTGCAAAGCTAACATTCGTTGGTGCTCACACTAGTTTCGAAAATATCGCTTATGCACAAGACGATGGAAGAAGTTAAGCAATCTGCTTACGCAATCTTTAAGCATAAAGAAGGCTTCTTAAAACTTGAGAGGCCTTCAAAATACCTTCATATAACAAATAAGAAAATTTACGATCGTTTAAATGAGACTGAACAGGACTTCTCTGTTGCTGCTTTAAAAGAGTTATTAGGGCACAATTGGCATGTGCAATCTCTTCACTATGAATTAGGCCACTATTTCTTATTAGAGGCCCCTCGTTTTGAAGGTGAGGTTGGCCTTGCAACTCTTATTAACTTTGAATTGAATCAATTTATAGGCCCCTCAGAGGGATGTAAAAAACCAACAGCGATAATTGAAAAGATTATAAGTGAAGAAGAGTATGAGAAACTTTTTAAGACGACTTTTGAGAACCTACTGGCGGGAAATTGTTACCAACTAAATCTAACTTCGCTTATCGAAGTGAAGATTTCAAATTCAGACGATCTCGTTAATACATTTCTAAGTAAGGAGCTTTTCTCTAAGCTTAGCGAGTTTGCTCATATTCTAAATTTTCCTTTTGAAGATCGCCTTGTCATTAGTAACTCACCAGAGTGTCTCTATGAATACGACCAAGCTACGAAGAAATTAATAACTAGGCCTATCAAAGGAACAGTTGCCCAAGAGCTAGGTGAGGACTTTCTCATTAATGATATTAAGAATACAAGCGAGCTCAATATCATTACCGATCTTTTAAGGCATGACCTATCGGCCATTGGTAAGAACTTCTCCAAAGTAGAGTCTCTACGTGAATTTTTCCGCGTTCCAGGCCTTATTCATCAATACTCCAAAATTAGCGTTGAACTAGAGGAGTGTAATACATTGGCGCTTGTCGCATCTCTTTTTCCAGGTGGAAGCATTACTGGTGCACCCAAGAAAAGAGTCGTTGAATTGATCAAAGAGATCGAAAATAAAGACCGAGGAATTTACACAGGTTCTACCATTTTAAATTTCGACACAATTTCTAAAGCATCTATAAACATCCGTACTTTAGATGTCGCATCATCTTCTAACCGCGCACTATATGGGGCCGGAGGAGGAATCACACTACTGAGTGACGCTCAGAGTGAATTTCAAGAACTAAAAGCCAAAGCTAATAGCTTTCTTAAGGTTTTCTTTAAGGATGTAAAAATCTAATAAATTCTTACATGTTATTTGATAGTTTTGACATTCAAATCTCTCGCTAGATATGATTTTTTTGTGACAAAGTGAAGCAAAGGATTGCTCCAACATGGATCGTTGAAAATTTGTCGCAGGAGAGGGAAGTCAATGGATATGACAAACAACACAACACAGACAACACAGAACAAAGATACTCACAACAAGGACGTTATGGTGCAATTAAATGATTTAGTTGAAATCTCAGGTGTACCAACTGATTTCATTAAGAAAGAGTTAATGCTTGATGATACTGTTTCAATGGATGAATTGAGATCAAAAATGCTTAAATTTCTCGACACTACTTTTCAAGAGCATGGTGTCGATACTTCTAAAGTAAAATAGTCAGTTAATCTTTTGGAAACATAGGACTTGTTTCTCAATAATCTCCTTAATGCCCTTCTTATTAAGCTTAGGTTTAGTAAGAGGGGCATTTTTATTTTCCCCTTGCTGAACATCTTCAATCGGTAGAAATTTCCACAACTATGCAATTTAAAGTGCTTACTAAATTTTTGTTAAGGTAGTCCGTCTCATTTCCGATACTTAGAATGAAATAGGAAAATTTTCATAGGAATGTTGTATGGATATAGCATCAGTCATAGGATTAGTATTAGCAGTAGGTGGAATCATGGGTTCCATTATGTCAGGTGGGGCGATCTCAATTTTCATTGATGTGCCTTCAGTACTCGTTGTTGGTCTAGGTCTAGTCGGAGTAACACTTTATCGTTGGCCAATGGAAGTCGTAAAAGGTCTTGTTGCAATTGCAATGAAATCAATCTTCTTCACACCAGTTGATCCAAAAGACAAAATTAACAAGATTAAAGAGCTAGCAGAACTTGCCAGACGAGAGTCAGTTTTTGCATTAGAGAAAGCAGAAATTGATGACCCGTTTATGAAGAAGGCAATGACTCTTGCAGCAGATAACAGACCTCCTGAAGTTATTGCTTCAATTCTACAAATGGATATTGATTCAATGGAGTCACGCCATAAAACTGGTGCTGATGTTTTTGATGGTGTTGCAGCCGATGGCCCAGCGATGGGAATGATCGGGACCCTGATTGGTCTGGTACAGATGCTTCAGAACCTTTCAGATCCTTCAGCGATTGGTCCTGCCATGGCCGTTGCCCTTCTAACAACGTTCTATGGTGCGATTATTGCCAACGTTTTTGCAGGGCCTGTTAAGAATAAAATTTCATATCGATCTCAAATGGAGCTTATGTCTATGAGTATCGTTGTTGCGGGAACACTTGGAATTGTAGCAGGTGAGAACCCACGTATGATTATTGAAAAACTTAATTCATTCCTTCCACCAAGTGAAAGATCTGCTTCGGATGAAGGTGAGGAATAAGAATAAGTTTTAAACAAATTTAAAAAGAGTATTTGAGGAATAAATACTAAGGGTAATCAAGGAGTAAGAAATGGCAGATGATAGTGCTGCAGTAGTTGATGACGGTGGAAACGCGAAGTGTCCTGAGTGTGTCCCGGGCCTTCCCGGTTGGATGGCGACGTTCTCTGACCTTGTAACGCTTCTACTTACATTCTTCGTACTACTTCTTTCTTTTGCAAAGACTGAGACGGCCAAATATGAAGCGGCCCTTGGTTCAATTCGCAATGCCTTTGGTGGTAACGTTCTTCAACAGGGTGAAGTTATTCAAAAGGGGAAGTCTCCTGATAACTTTCCAACGATGATGGAATCTCAAACACCAATCAAACCTTTTCCAATTGAGTTTTTAACAATGGAAGGAATTCTTGATAAGCATGAAATCAATCGTGGTTCAGAAGAAGTTCTTAAAAATATGCGTCATGACTTAAAAGAGTTTAACTTAAGTGAGAACGTAACAGTTTATGAACAGGCCGAGGGGATTGTCGTTCGTGTTAAAGACAAGATTTACTTTAAGCGTGGTTCAGTTGAAATTGAATCAACAAAGATAGCTGTTTCATCATACCAGCGAATGATTGACCTTCTTAAAAAACGTAATTGGAAAGTCTTTGTTATGGGTTATGCCGCTCGCGGTGAGGTATCTAATGATGGAAAGAGTGATGCTCTTGAGTTATCATCCGCCCGTGCCACTGCGGCCACTAAATCTCTTATTAGAAGAGGGATTAATCCAGAAAGAATTTCAACGGTATTCTATGGTGATACTCGTTTAACTGACCTTCCGGGACGATCTCAAATGGAGATTGATAACGAAAATCGTAAAGTTGAATTTATGATTAGAAAACGTGATCTTGAAGATAATGGCCACAAAGTTGAAGCACAATAAGAATTTTTGTAATCTCACTGAAAAAGATAGTTTGAAGGAGTTCCTTAAAGGGGAGCTCCATTTTTCTAATAAAGCAATTAAGACCTCTTATATTTCAAAGGTTGCACTGCAGTCTCATCTCGCTCCAAAGAGTGAGTTATACCTACCTCGAGATCTTTTAAATCGCTTTCACGTTAATCCTATCTATACTGGCCAGGCCATTGAAGTAATTCATGAGGACGATATTTTTATCGTCTTAAATAAGCCTCAGGGGATTCACGGCCACCCAATGGAGTATAGTGAAACTGATACTGTTCTAAATTTCATGCGCTCCCACTTTAATCTCCCAAGCCTTGGAAACTCTCGCTCTGATTATGAGAAAGGCCTTCTTTATCGCCTCGATCAATTAACGAGTGGTGTTCTTATCTATATCAAAGATGAGCTTATTCACGAAAATCTTAGAAATTCTTTTTCTCAAATCGCTAAGGAGAAAACCTATCTTGCTATTGTTAAAGGAAAGGTTGAAGAGGGGATGGATTTAACTGATCGCCTTGTCTCAAGTGGCATCAAAGGTGAGAAGATGATCGTCAATGAGATTGGAGTTGAAGCGACTTTAAGAGTTGAGCCTGTTTTCTATCAGGACAAGAAGAATCTTTCTTTAGTTAAGGTTACTTTAAATGAAGGCCATCGCCATCAAATACGTGTTCAACTTTCACACGCAGGTTTTCCAATTATAGGAGACCCTCTTTATAACGAAGACTATAACGAGAAAGAAGACCAGCGACTTTATCTTCACGCCTTTCAATACTGCTTAGATGTAAATGGACACACGACTTGCTTTAAGGCCGAGACGGCAGATTTATTCTGCGACCTCTTGGACTTGGATAGTCTGATGGATGTGGCGAGCTAGGTTATTCTTATTCTTAAGTGTCTTTAGCTTCACTACATACTTTCCTTCAGAAAGAGATGAGAGAATCATCTTTGGGTGAACAAGTTTCACAACAACCATCATCGTTCGCTCAAGACTTTCTTCCATAGCATAACGAGAAATTGAGATATAAGAATTGGCCAGTGCCTTATACATCTCACGACGAAGAATCTCTTTGTCCGTTCCCTCTGGTACGATCTTTTCATCCACAGGAATTGTCACTTCTAGGTTATTTTTATTACACTCAATCTTCCAAGAAGGGTGCATATACTTATCAAGACGCACTTTTACTGAACGACATGATGTCGCTAACATGCGATCTGCACGCTTTTGGAAGGCGCCATTCTCTCTTAATTGAAAGATAAAGATAATAAATATTAATATTCCGAACCCTAGTACTGGATTCCTAAGTAGTGATTTCAATACCATAGCAATATTATCGCACTAAATTATATAAAAATCACTAAAGGAAATGATGGCCATATCCGATAAATATAGTAGGTTATTTAAGGAGCTGTAATGACGTCATTTTCGTCTATGGAAGATCAAAATTTTTGGAATATTTTATTTAATTTAGAAGAAATTAGAAAGCCAATAAGTTTGGTTTCATTCCTAAGAAAAAATCATATTAATCGCGATGAATTCTATATGTTCTATGAGAAGTCTCACTTCTACGGACTATCGATTGACCTTCGTCCCAAAGATGATGAGTTCTTATTAATGCCACTATCATGGCGTAGGGACTACGGTGATATCTTACTTGAGAATACATCACACCGAGAACTTATTAAGGATATTCAGGCCGCCTGTAAAGATGGACGAGTCTGTGAGTTTACATTCTTAGATCACTCTAAGAAGAAGGTTCGCCCTTGGCGAGTGGTACTTTCTCAAAATCTTTATAAAGTCATTAGTGAAGACGTGGTAACAAAGAAGCTAATCACAATTGATATGAACGAAGTCGATGATATTGAATTTCAAGATTTTGACTACGCTTCAATGTATTCAAGATTTGAAATTGAAGAGTATATCAATGCGCTAAGGCATATTGATGGCAGCGATCAGCGTTTAGTTTTAAAGTTAAACTATGGTTTTGAATTAACGCCAATTAGTAATTTAATCTTTCTAGGTCATCCATACTCAACAACGAATCAATATGGTGAAATCATTTGGGCTGCATCTGTCGAAAAGTCTCTTTATTTATTTGACTGGCTATATTCAATGCGCGACCAAATTGAAATTCTTGAACCGAGTTGTATTAAAGAAGAATTCGAGGAGTTTTGCCAGAAAAGAAGAAATGCTGCATAATCCGACATGAGATGAAAAAGAATAACTTATTTCTAATATCGTTTCTTCCAGCACTCCTGTACTGGTATCTTGAAGAAACACAGACAGTGGAGATTGCCATCATTGGCGGTCTTTCGCTGGCGATTTTAGAAATCATTTTTGAGAAGGTATTCTTTAAGCACATTCATTCAATCTCTAAATTAAATTTTATCATTATTCTAATTCTTGGACCAATCTCCTTGATCGGCCATGATGGAGTTTGGTTTAAGTTACAGCCATTCTTTACGGGGCTCTTCTTAAGTGGATTTCTTATCTTCAATCTCAAGCAAGGCAAAAGTCTTATGCTTACGATGATGGAAGATATGGAAAAGAAGGCCAATGTGCCAGAAGAGATAATGACAAAGATTGAGTACCACTTGGCCTACTTCCTACTATTCAATGGTATTTTTATGGGTTACTTGGCCATCTATGAAACAACTTCTCGTTGGGCCTTTTTTAAGTCCATTGGATTCTATATTGTTTTTGCGGTCTTTTTGGTTCTAGAAATTATTTTAATAAGACGTGAAGTAAAGAAGATTATGCTTGAGCAAATGCAGGCCCAAGCCGATATGATTCAAACACACCACGGAGGCCACATTGACTAAGGCAAGCGATATTGTTGAGATTGAAGAGTTTGATATTTCTCCAGGAAGAACAATTGCAAATCGCTATGTGGTTCTTGAAAAACTAGGTTCTGGCTATGAGGGTGAGGTTTACCGCGTAAGGGAGAAACACACCAATATTGAAAGGGCCATTAAGATTTATTTCCCACAAAGAAATAAGAAATTTAAAGTGAGCACAAGATATGCTCTTAAACTTGAAAAGCTCAGTCATAGTCCAATTGTGATGGATTGTATCTCTCATGAATTGGTAACTTTAAAAGGTCAAAAAGTAGCATGTCTAACTTCTGAGTTTATTGAAGGGGAGATGCTTGGAGAGTTTATCCAAAAGCAAAAAGGTAAGCGCCTTGAAATCTTCTCTGCTATTCATCTACTTTATTCAATAGTCGTAGGGGTCGAGTCTATTCACCTTGAAGGTGAGTATCACGGAGACCTTCATACCGAAAATATTATCATTCGCCGCTTTGGATTAGAGTTTGATTTGAAGATTATTGACCTTCACCACTGGGGTGACTCGAAAAAAGATAATCGCGACGAAGATATTATTAAAATCATCAGAATTTTCTATGATATCCTAGGAGGACAGAAGCATTATAAGAAATTATCTCCTTCCATTAAGTACATCATTTGTGGACTTAAGCGTGGGATCATTCTTAAACGATTTAAAAATATCAGTATGCTTCGTTACCACCTAGAAACCATGGATTGGTCAGATGCCGTTTAAAAAAATTGTTTCCGACGTAGCGGAATTTGAACACGATATTTTTGACTTTGGTGATTATCGCATTGGCTACTTCATTGCCAAACATAAGTTAAAAGAATCAGGCGATAATAACGAAGATGCTCTCTTTATTAGCGGAGAGGAGAAGTCTTTTGTTGTTGGAGTTTCTGACGGGGCCGGTGGTCATCCGCGCGGGCGCGATGCTGCTGTTGCAATCGTTGAGGCCATTGCAAATTATAAAGACGGTAGCAATTGTTTGGAACTCATTGAAACCGCAAATCAGAACGTATCAGATCTTAAGGCCGGTGCAAGATCAACTCTTGCCTTTGCCCAGATTAAAGATGATATGGTTCGCTTCTACCATGTTGGTGATTCTGAAATTCTCTACTGGAATGCCCATGGGAATGAAATCTATACTTCTACTCCACACTCTGGAGTTGGCCATATGGTTAAGGCAGGAGTCCTAGGTCAGGAAGAATCTCTTGCTCACCCTGAAAGAAATTATGTCAATAACCTCATGGGTGACGACGTTATAAAAATTGAATCAACCTCTGGGGCCAGTATCAAAAAAGGTCACACGATCCTTATTGGAAGTGATGGGCTTTTTGATAATATTCCTCACGACTCCCTTACTGAACTTATTGGACAGGGGATCTTTGATAAGTCATTTGAAAACCTCGCTGAGTTTTGCAAGATTCAAAACGAAGAGGCCTGGCTTAAATACGATGACATTTCTTTTATCGCGATTCGAAAGGTTAAGGCCTAGTCGGTGCATGGCACTTAGAACTTAGAATTGTCCAGCAGGATAACTTCCAAGGATCTTAATGTCATTGGCGTCGCGCTTTAACTCTTTAAGGCATTCTTGAACCTTGTCATTGTGAAGGGCACCCATGAAATCAACGTAGAAGATATACTTAAATGGTTGATGAGGGATTGGGCGTGACTCAAGCTTCGTTAAGTTGATGCTGTAGTCAGCGAAAACTTGTAGGCAGCCTAGAAGTGCTCCAGGATGGTGCTTTGTTGTGAAGGCGATACTTGTTTTCTCTTTTCCAATTCCCGTTGGGATATTCTTTTCTTTAACGAAAATAAGGAAGCGAGTGAAGTTGTCTGCTTCATCTTGAATCTTTTCCTGAATGATATTGAGGCCGTAGTAGTCAGCGCAAAGGCGTGAACCAACGCAGGCTTCATTTTCAGATTTTGATTCAGAGATGATTTTGGCAGAGCCCGCAGTATCAAACTCGGCAACTGGTTTTAGGCTTTCTTTCTTAAAGAAGCCATGACATTGGGCCAAGGCAATCGGGTGTGAGTAGACGGCCTTGATATCCGCTACATCAACACCCTGATTGGCCATAAGGCAATGGTTAATTTCTAGGTAGAGTTCGCCAATGGCAAAGAAGTCATGTTTAAAAATTAAATCCATATTGATATCGACGTTTCCGACGATGCTATTTTCGATAGGTAAGATGGCACAAGCGACTTCCTCATTTTCAAGGGCGCTACATACGTCTTCACTTAGGGCAATGCCCACGGCCTCAACTTCCTTGCCAAAATATTTATAGAGTGCTTCTTCTGAGTAAGATCCTTTGGTGCCTTGAAATGCTACCTTCATTCCTTTATTCAATCTTCAAGCCTTTTGATAACTTTATTAAACGATTCGAGGAAGTCTTCACGAGTTTGTTTAGCATATTGATTATGCTCATTCATATCTGCGAATAATTCCCATGAGTCATTTTCGACAGTCTTTAAAATTTTTAAAAGTCTACGGTAACCTTTTGTGTCGATCGGAAGTTTTTTCGCATCCATATCCATTAGCGTTCTTCCAATCATGTGAGTGAGTAGAAGAGAGTGGGAGATCTGTTTATCGTGCTCGGCCGCTGTTGTCTCTATTACCTTGATTCCATGAAAGCGCATAAAGGCACAAATCTTTTGATAGTATTTATCTTCGATGCGAACAGGGCAAACAGCTATTTTAGTTCCAAATAAAGTTTCTCCTGCTGAGTCTGGCCCAAACATTGGGTGAGTGGCAAGAATGCTGACTGTTTCTGGCAGATGCTTCTTCATTGCAGCAACTGGCATCTCCTTAACGGAACAGACGTCAACAACGAGAGCATCTTTAGATAGTAGTGGAGCGATCTCTTCAATAACAGATTCAAATTTATTCATTGGAACAAAAGGAATGACGATTGGATTTTTACAAACTTCTTTAAGAGGTTTGAAGTGACACCCCATGGCCTCAACTTCTACTTTTACACTTTCGTTTATATCATAAATTTCAACTGTAAAATCTTCTTCTAGGTATTTTGAAATTAATTTTCCTAAACGTCCGAATCCAATAATTCCAACTTTCATTAACAAAGAACCTTTTTTATATTTTCGTAAGCTTGTTCAATTCGTTCTACTGAATCTGTAAATGCCAGGCGGATATAATCATCTTGTCCAAAGAACTTTCCAGGAACAAGGGCAACGCCAGCTTCTTCAATTAGCTTTTGCACCATCTCAACCGAGTCATTCACAATTCCTCTTTCAATAAATGGCTTGATATCAAGAAAGAGGTAGAAGGCCCCTTGAGGTTGAGTTACTTTGAAGATTTGTGAGAATAACTCATAAGCACGTTTTTTACGCTCAGTCATTGTCTCTAACATATCGCCAATGATTTCATCACTATGCTCAATGGCATTGATGGCACCATATTGTGTAAATGGTGGAATATTTCCACATAGATGGCCTTGGAAGCTGTCTACTTTCTTAATGAACTCCTCCTTGGCAATCATGTAACCGACGCGAAAGCCTGTCATACAAAATGATTTTGAGAAACTTTGAATCGAAATTGATCGATCTGCAATTTCTTTACCAAGCATAAGAGGTGAGACGAATTCACAATCATAAGTAAGAGATTCATAGGCTTCATCACTAACGATAATTAAATCGTGTGCAATGGCCATTTCACCAAGTTTTGTTAGTTCTTCTCTTGTATAAACTGCACCAGACGGATTATTTGGTGTGTTGATATAGATTGCTTTTGTCTTTGATGTAATTGCATTCTTAATGGCATCAAGATCGAGGTGAAAATCTTCTTGTGAGTTAACAAAGACAGACTTTCCTCCAGCAAGCTTGATACTTTCTGGAATTGTGACCCAGTATGGAATAGGGACGATAACTTCATCACCTTCATCTAGAATTGATTGAAATGAGTTGAAGATAATTTGTTTTGAACCATTTCCAACGAGGATATTTTGAGGTTCAATTTGAGTTTTACAACGATGATTAAAGTAGCTTGCAATGGCCTGCCTTAGTTCTGGCTCACCACTTACAGAAGAGTATTTAGTTTTCCCTTTCTTAAGGGCCTCATAGATGGCCTCTAGAATACTTTCTTTGGGCAGGAAATCTGGTTCACCGACATTTAGGCCGATGATATCCTTTCCTTGACTTCTAAGGTTTGTAATTTGTGCCGAAATCTGGATACTACCAGACGGAGCAATTCCTTCCACTCTTTCAGATACTTTCATAACTTTATTATATCACTTTTTATGATTCTTTCTTAAAATCATTCATCATACGAGTTTGTTCTCTAACTGACTCAGTGTGAATTGCATGGTAAAGCTCTTCCACAAATCGACGATCTAGTGAAAGCTTTTCTCCCTTAGCAATACGATCATTCATTAGAGCATCCATTCTTCCTACTTGAAGCGGAGTGACGTTATTTGCACTCTTTAGTGCTCCAATTTGTTTAACGATATTCATACGCATATGCATAAATTCAAGGATATCATTATCAATTTGATCGATTTTATTTCTAAGTTTATTTAACTCATCTTCAAATCCGTCATTGTGTCCAACGGCATCTCTAACTTGTAGGTGAGTGATAATTTCATGAAGCATCTTAGGTGTTACCTGTTGAGCGGCATCACTTAAAGCTTTATCTGGAGTGATATGAGTTTCAACCATCACACCGTCCATATTCATATCCATGGCCTTCTGACAAACCTCTCCAATAAGATTTCTGTTACCGGCAATGTGTGAAGGGTCACAGATAATTGGAAGATCTGGCATTAATCTTTTAAGTTCGATTGGAATGGCCCAGTATGGTTTATTTCTGTACTTTGTCTTTTCTGCACTTGAAAAACCTCTGTGAATTGCAGCAAGTTTATCTAGGCCAACATTTGAAAATCTTTCAATAGCACCCATCCAAAGCGCAAGGTCAAGGTTGATTGGATTCTTTACCATAACTGGAATGTCGACACCTTTAAGGGCCTCAGCGATTTCTTGAACAGCAAAAGGTGAAACCGTCGTACGTGCTCCAATCCAAAGAATATCAACATTGTGCTTAAGAGCTAATTCAACGTGAGAAGCATTAGCAACTTCTGTTGTAATAGGAATATTAAAATCTTTTCTAACTTGTTCCATCCAAGGAAGGCCAACTAGTCCTACACCTTCAAATGTATTTGGGCGAGTTCTTGGCTTCCAGATACCAGCACGAAAGGCGTCCACTTTGCCATTTTCAACTAGCTCTTTTGCAATCTGATAAACTTGCTCTTCACTTTCTGCTGAACATGGTCCAGCGATAACAAGAGGCTTTTCATCTATTTTAATCCAAGAGTTTAGTGGCGCTATTTTCATGTGACATCCTTTTTGGTCAAGTATTAAGATAAATTTATATTACTCAATACAATACTATTCAAGTCTTTAACTCATCGAAATTGACTTAAATTTTCTTAATTTATTCAGTGTTTATTTGATGTAAATGGAATTATTTGCTTAGGGAAAGTTATGGGTCCAAGATATTCAAAATATAATGAACCCACTATAAGAATTATGGAATATAAATTGCCGAGTTCTTTTCGTTCTCTTTTACTTCAAGACGAGAAATCCATACACGGCCGTCAGTTTTCTTCTTAATAAGTTCAGACATTTTTTCGTAAACGAATTCTGCCGTTCCTTCCATTCCTGCATTTGGCAGAACACGAAGTTGAACGACACCTGCTTCATCAAGTTTTTTAAATTCATCCATAAATGGATCATCTTGTGATGCAAGAAAAGTGTGGTCGAACATATCATCAAGCCAGGCCTTTACATCTTTAAGATCACCGAAGTCCATAACCCACATTTCCTTTGTTAATTCAGAACATTCAAATTCAAAATGAAATGAGCGAGAGTATCCGTGAACGAAGCGACAGTGTGAATCTGCTTTCCATTGACGATGTGTACATGGGAAACCATAGAAGTGTTTTGTTGATTTAAAAGTGGCCATAATTATCTCCGTTTAAGTACCTACACACTAGCATAGATCGGGTAATCATGGCCACATGATCTAGTCCCAGAAGGGACTATAACTTGATAGTTTTGATATCTTCATTAAGTTCTTTGGTAGCTTTTTTGGTAAAGATGAGGGTAGGGGAATACTTGAAAGCTACACCCAGAACCAGAAGAGTTTGGATAATGAAGATATTGCGATTAATATCCTGTCCTCCTTCTGCTGCCACGAAGTTTCCAGCTGAGGGAAACCATCTTAGGGCAATAAAGTAAATCGCAACTGGTAAGAGCATATTCACTAGGCCATTGTAGACTCTTTCTTTTGAATTCTTAGGGGGATTTAAGAACTCATTTAATAGAGCGAATCCTAAGGACAGTAGTGAAAGTGCTGTAAATACCACGGTCATTACAGGGTTTTGGAAAACTTGAATGGATAAGAGTGCCAAGACACCAAAGAACATATAGCTCAGTAAGCGATACTTCTTGCCCTTGTCATCCTTTTCCGAAAAGAAATCCACTAAAAAAACTAAATTGAATACTGTGAATACGATTGTTATTGTCATGCCCTGCATATCGGGGCTTTTGCCAATGTCTAAACTTAAGAAAATACTAAAAAAGGCTAAATCCTCTTTAACAAATTGCTCTAAATAAGCTACGCTCTGTCCATGACGAATATCATAAGCACACAGGGTTTTATCATTCACGATCAAGTTTTTGATCAGGCCAATCATATGGAACTTATCTTTTGGATTAAAACGCCAGAAGATGTTGTTAAAGTGATTATTTCAAACGAGCGTCCTCTCTTTTTTATTGAAAGTGATGCCAACTTAAATCTTAGCTTTCAAGGTGAGAGAAAGAAGTTAAACCTAAAAGCTTTCAATGGCAGAAGCTTAGATGGTATTTATTTTAATCGTCATAAAGATCTCATGGATACAAGAGAGCACTTTCATAAAAATGGAATCCGTACCTATGAAAGTGATGTGAGACCAAATGAGCGATTCTTGATGGAGAGATTCATTAATGGTGAAGTTCTTATTCAAGGGCAAGCTCAAGTGATGGGCAAGATGCGTGTTTTTCATAACCCACAAATGAAGGCCTTGGGAATTCATGAGTCCGCCCAAAAACCAACGCCTAATTTTAATATTATGTCCTTAGATATTGAAACGAGTATGGGAAATGATCTCTACTCAATTGCAATCCATCAAATAGGTGATCGTGATATCAAAAAAGTTTATATGGTTGATGAAAGTGGCCAGTACTCAAATGATGAGTTAACAACTTTCTATCGTAGTGAAAAAGAATTAATGATTTCATTCATTAACGATTTTCCTAATTACGATCCAGACTTTATCGTCGGCTGGCACGTTATTGGTTTTGACTTAAAGTTCTTAGAACGAAAGTGCCAACAATTTGGTATTAAATTTAATCTTGGGCGCGATGGCTCTCAAGTTCGTTTGAGAGAAAGAAAGGGGGCCGGTTGGTTTTCAACAATTGCTGGTCGCCAAGTCATTGATGGGCCACCAACTTTAAGAGCGGCTTTTTATCAATTTGAAAATTTTAAACTCGATACTGTCGCTACTGCTGTGCTTGGTGCGAATAAAGATATTACTGAAACAGGGATGGATAAGGTTGAAGAGATCACAAGGCGCTTTTTAGAAGAGAAGCATGCTCTTGCAAAATATAATATTCTCGACTGTACCCTCGTTCTTGATATTTATAAGAAGCTAGAAATTATTGATCACCTTTATCGCCGCGTACAACTTAGTGGGATGTTAATTGATCGCCTCTCTGGCTCAACACGTGCCTTTGATCATATCTATTTACCGCGTCTTCACCGTAAAGGGTTTATTGCAGGAAATACCTTAGATATTGATAAAGAAAGTGCATCTCTTGGTGGACTCGTTATTGAGGGAACTAAAGGGTTACATGAAAACGTTGTGGTTCTAGATTTTAAGTCTCTCTACCCAACGATTATTAAAACTTTTAAAATAGATCCTCTTTCTCGTTTAAAAGGTGATGTGAATTCAACAATTCTTAAAAACGGTGTTGCCTTTTCTAAGACGGAGCATATTCTTCCTGAACAAATCGACTTTCTTTTAAAGCAACGTGAAATTGCAAAAACGAGACAAGATAAGAACTTATCACAGGCCGTAAAGATTCTAATGAATTCATTTTACGGGGTGATGGGCTCAGGTGGCTGTCGCTTCTATCATGCGGACCTTGCAACCTCGATAACTTCAACAGGCCAGTGGCTTTTAAGTGAGTCCATGAATTATGCCCGCTCACTTGGTTATGAAGTTGTTTATGGTGACACTGACTCTGTCTTTATCAAGCTAAAATTCTTAGAGACTTCTCAAAAGGATAAGGCGGGTACAGATCTAGCACGCAAAATAACAACTCATTTAACAGAATTAATTGAAAGAGATTATGATCTTGAGTCACATCTTGAGATGGAATATGAAAAGTGTTTTAAGAAGCTTTTTATTCCTGAATCACGAAGTTCTGAAATGGGGGCAAAGAAACGCTATGCCGGAATTTTTGATAATGGTGAATTATATTTTTCTGGCATGGAGTTTGTTCGTTCTGATTGGACTAAGGCCGCAAAGAGCTTTCAATACGAAATCTACAAGCGCTTTTTTAATGCAGAATCTTTAAACGAATATATTAAGAATTATGTAAATGATCTTAAAAATGGCCTATTTGATAAAGAATTGATTTATTCAAAGAGGTTATCTAAAGATATTAGTGAGTACACAAAGTCTAACCCTCCTCATGTGAAGGCCGCAAGGTTATTACAAGAAAAGGAGCCTGATAAGAATATCAGGAAAATCGACTACTTAATAACAATGCATGGGCCTGTTCCACTGGACTTTGCGCCAAAAGATATCGATTATCAGCACTATATTGACAAACAACTGTCTCCAGTGGCAACTGATGTGCTAAAATTTATGGGTATCTCCTTTGACGATATTGTCATGGGTTCACAAATGAGTTTATTTGAATGAGCGAGCAACAAGAAGTAATACATTCTAGAAAAAGCTACAAAAAGAATTGGGCCTTTATGGGTTCTGTGTTCTTTGTTATGGCCATCATCTACGTTTTCTTTAAACGCGACCTCTATTTATATGTCTGTGAACAAGAGAATAATGCCCCGGCCTGTTTCTTATTATCTGATATTTATCAGGATGACGGGGAGCATGCAAAGGCGCAAAAGTATCTTGAGCTTTCTTGTCAGAATAAATATGAAATCGCTTGTAATAAGCTAGGGAAGGTACTTCCGGCCACTATCGTGAAATAGTATCACTTTTATTTCCTTACCATCGCTTGAACTTTTTTTGCTTCTTATATATCCTATTGAGCAGTTCAAAGGGGTTCTATTTTGATTCGAACATTAATTGATATTTATATTTTTATTCTCATCATTGATGTGATTATTTCTTATATTCCTCAATATAAGTCACATCCAATTTGTATCAGAATTAAGCAACTCTCAGACTACACATGCGGGCCAGTTCGTCGCATGTTACCTGAAATGGATATTCCATTTGATATCTCTCCAATGATTGTCATTTTATTTTTAAAGATTTTTGTCGCAGTTTTTTAGTTTCTTTGTAATTTCAAATTCTTGCCAATACGTATCAAAAGTTATTAAACTATAATCATATGTATTGCCTATGGAGGGGTTAGTGCACAACGAGTTTGATTTTCTTACACAAGAGACTTTTAACCTAAATACACAAGATACTTTTTTGGCCGATGAAGATTTTCGAAATGAATTTCTTTTTGGCTCAGATAGTTTAGAGTCTGAATCAGAGTCGAGTGCAGAATATCCACAAACTTCTGGCTTCGTTTACAATATCGTTAAGAGTAGCTCAACATTCTCTATTCGCGGCGTAATCTCGGACAATATTAGCGAAACATTCGAGCTGGCAAACTCAGGTGATCTGACAACACTAAAGTCACTAAGAATCGATGAGAGTGAAGTGGCCGCAACTCTTTACTATGAAATATCAAACCTAGATCTTGCTCAAGTTATTTACGATCAAATTTTTAATAAGCGCTTTCCTTTGGAGGAAGACCTAATTTGCAATATCTCTGACCCTGGTTTTAGCTGGTGGTATCAAAGAAGTGATGATGCGATTAGAATTAACTTCAAAAGCCATAAGCTTGAGGGCAGTGGAGAAAGACTGAAATTAGGACCAATTGGTGATGTTTGTATTGCAAGTATCCTATTTACACGTCTGGAAAAGGCCATTGAAGAGAAGATGAATCTTTTAGAGTTCAGCATCTCCGAAAAGCATTTTATAATAAAACCAAAAGATCGCTTTCACCGAGTTTTTGAAGAATTGTCACTTGTTTTTGAAGAAGGAGAGCTTGATAACGATGCTCAAATTCTTAAGGGACTAGACGATACTTTAAAATTATACCTAATTGAGTTGGCAACAATCAGAAAGTTTTGGCTTCATATCGAAGCTTTAAATACAAATTTCGATTATTCAACAACTCAGAATCTTCTGTCTTAGTCGTCATTAAAACGGCCGAAATGCCTTTGTGCGCTTTGTCACGATAAGTTTTCCGTGAGAAAACTACTTGTGCGAAATTTTGAAACGCATTAAAATATTGATATTGGGAAAAAAAGTATTCATGAGGAATGCTTCGCAAAAAACAGGATGTAAGTTTGCAGTTTTCACTAGGAAGAAATCGTGGACCTTCTGCGTCAGGGTCTGCATCGAAGACTAATAGTAGTTCAGAGCAAAATTCAAGAAGTGCAGCAATGCAAAAGGCGATTGAGAGAAATCGTGCAAAGATGGCCTCTAGAGGTACTTCTAGACCGATGGGAACTCCACCTCCAACTCCTGGTGCATCAGCAACTGCTCGTCCAAGACCAAGACCGATGTCTGCTCCATCACGTGATGAGGGAGAATCTAGTGAATCGGGCTCTTCTGTTTTAGCAAAACTTCGTGCTCAACGCGCTCAACGAGAGGCAAGTGCCGCTCCAAAGCCGGTAGCTGCGCCAAGACCAACTCCGACTCCTTCTGCAAGTGGGACTCCAACAAGAAAACCAATTACTCAAGCTGATAATATTGAAATGTCTTCGCCTCTAAGAAAGAAGGCGACTGCACCGGCAACTGTTAATTATGCAGATCAAACACCTGCAAAAGCAATTGCTAAAGCAAAGACAGCTGTTAGCGCAAAGAGAAAAGTAAAGTCAAAGTCTAAAAAGAAAGGTGAGCTTACACACTGGGGTGTGAAGCTTTGCTGGGGATTTTGCTTATTTCTACTTGGGCGTTTAGTTTTTTCTCAGGGTGGAGTCATTGAGTACTTTGATAAGAAGTCGACACTTGATCAGGCCTACCATGAAGTAACTTTACTTAAAGCAGAGAATGATGGCCTAATGAAAGAGCTGGATCTAATCAGAAATAATCATCGCTACAAGAAGAAGCTTGTGCGTGATCACCTTGGGTATATTGCTCGTGATGAATACCTTATTTTATTCCCAGAGACTTCTGAAACTTCTGATCGAGGGCTTTCTTCCATTTAAGTTGGGAGCCCTTGGTAATTCCATACTTCTTTGCCATTCCGGCATGCAGTTCTAAGACAAATTGACCCTGATAAACCTTTGTCGTTGGAATCTTTTGCGGTTCATTGCGACTCGGATAGTGGGGAAGTGTTTCAATCGCTACTACTTTAAAGTTTTTATCTAAAAAAATAATATCGAGATCAAAGTGAGTATCAGGCATCCAAAACTTTAGGGGCATCTCTTTCGAATAGACAAAGACGAGCCCTTCGTTCTTTTTCATTTTATTGGCCTTGAGTCCACTTAGGCCCTGCTGCTTCTCTTCTTCTGACACTGCCCACGAGACATTTATCTCACTATTCTTTGGTGTGATTAGGATTTTCTCATTCCACTTCTTGTTAATGAATTGGGCATGGGCGTGTGTGCCTAGCGTTAAGAGTAGAAATACAAAAAATGTACTGAGAATATGTGAAGAATTTGTTATAAATTTCATACCAAAAAACTATATATCAAGAGGATTAGCATGTCACAGATTAAGGGTTTGATGAGAACTCACAATTTAGGAGAATTAAGGGCCGAGCACATCGGAAATGAAGTAACACTATGCGGTTGGGTAAATAAGAACCGTGACCTTGGTGGTCTAACTTTTATCGATTTACGAGATAAGTTTGGTGTAACTCAACTTAACTTCACAAATTTCAAGGGCGACGCTGATCTTCTTAAAAAATGCCACCTTGAATCAGTTATTAAAGTTGTTGGGACAGTTGCAGGCCGTCCTGAAGAAGCACTAAATAAGAATATGCCAACAGGTGAAGTTGAAGTTCATGTAACAGACCTTCAAGTTCTATCTGAGTGTGATATTAATAATATTCCATTTCTTCCATACGGTGCTACTGAAGCAACTGAAGATAATAAACTTAAGTATCGCTACCTAGACCTTAGAACAAAGAAGCTTCAAGATATTCTAAAGCTTCGTTCTAAAATCACTCTAGACGTAAGAAATACAATGAGCGCAAATGACTTCATCGAAGTTGAGACGCCAATTCTTTATAAGTCGACACCAGAAGGTGCTCGTGACTATGTTGTTCCATCTCGTGTTCATCCAGGTCACGTTTATGCACTTCCACAATCACCACAAACTCTTAAACAACTTCTCATGATTGGTGGAACTGATAAGTACTTTCAAATCTGTAAGTGTTTCCGTGACGAGGACTTAAGAGCTGATCGTCAGCCTGAATTTACTCAAATCGATATTGAGGTTTCATTCGCTACTGAAGAGTATATGAAAAACCTTGCAACAGATCTTATGAGAAATATTTTTGAGCTTGGTGCTGACTTTGAAATTCCAGTTATGCACTATAACGATGCCATGAGAGATTATGGTTCAGATAAGCCAGATGTTCGCTTTGGCCTAAAACAACATATTGTTTCAGAGCTTTTCAAAGATACTGAATTTGGTGTTTTCAAATCAGCTATTGAAAGTGGTGGCATGGTTAAGACGATGTTCGTACCAGCTTCAATGGGAACTTTCTCACGTAAGATCCTTGATGGATTTGTTGATGTAGTTAAGCCACATGGTGGAAAAGGTGTGGCCTTCTTTAAAGTTGAAGAGGGGAAAGCATCTGGTGGTATTTCAAAATTCATCACTGATGATGTTCTTGCTTCACTTTCTAATCTTTCAGACTTAGATGGTGATGCTGCAAACGGAACATGGCTATTCTTCGCTGACCAAGAGGGAATTGTACACGATAGTGCAGATGCTCTTCGTCGTCACCTAGGACGCGAACTTGGTCTTATTAAAGATGGTTATGCATTCCTATGGGTAAATGATTTCCCATGTTTTGAAACAGATGAAGAAAGATTCTATGCAAAACACCACCCATTCACTTCTCCTAAGATTAGTGAAATGGATAAATTCATGAATGAAGAAGTTAATGTAAATAATAAAACTCTTCGTGACCTACCTGCTCAAGCTTACGACCTTGTTTGTAATGGATACGAGCTAGGTGGTGGATCAATTAGAATTCACAACGGTGCAGTTCAAGAGAGAATGTTTGAAGTTCTTGGAATGAGTGAAGAAGAAGTTTCTAGTCAATTTGGGTTCTTCGTAAATGCACTTAAGTACGGAACTCCTCCACACGGAGGGATTGCTCTAGGTCTAGACCGTATCACTATGGTTAAGGCTGGAACTGATAATATCCGTGACGTTATCGCTTTCCCAAAAACAACGACAGCAAGTGATATGATGTCGAATGCACCATCAGTACCTGCAAAAGAGCAGACTGACGAATTACACTTTGGTTTCTTAAAATAATTGCAGAAGGCCCTCTTGTTAGGAGGGCCTTTTTTTTGGAATATTGATCTATGTTTAAAAGCTTATACCGTGAATTCTTACATGAGTGGAAACATAGCTCGACAATGTCAGTAATCTTTCAATTTCTTGGCATCATCGCTTTCTTTTTTGTCTATACTTCTAATTTAAATCTCGACAGTAATGCTAAAACGTTTTTAGCGATATTCTCTTACGTGGTTATTCAGTGGCTCCTTTCAAGTACTCCACTTTTTATCTCTGGCATGATGGGAGTAGCACTTACTGTTCTCTTTGGTGTGGTTACTTTTGAAGAAGCTTTTAGTAGCTTCAGTTCACAGATCATTTTTCTCTTCATGGGAGGCTTTCTTTTAGCGCGTGCCATGGAGAAGCTTGGCCTTGATCGAAAGTTATCAGTGACGATTCTAAACTCTCGCTTCATCGATGGGGACTTCAATCGCACTCTGGCCGTCGTTATTGGTGTCACTTGTCTATTTTCGATGTGGGTTTCAAACTCCGCTACAACTGCAATGATGTTACCAATCGGTTTTGGGCTACTTAAGTCTTTTAAAGTGAAAGAAGAAACAACAAAGCAGTATTTTCTATTAATTGTTGCTTATGCCGCATCGGTTGGTGGAATGGCCACTCCAATTGGTTCACCTCCAAACCTTATTACAATGGGACTACTTGAGCAGCATACAGATCAAGTTTTAACTTTTTGGGATTGGTGTAAGTTTGGGTTTCCCCTGACAATCTTCTTTTCAATTATTTTATTCTTTTATGCAAAGAGAAAAATTACTGAAGATATTAAGAAAGTTGATAAGAATGATCTCATGATGAGCTTAGGAAAGAATAATAAAATTACAAATAACGAAATTCGCTTAATGGTTATTTTTGCGATTACGATTTTCTTTTGGTTTGCTCCAAGTTTATGCTCCCTCATATTAGGTAAGGGGCATATCGTTTCAATTTATGTACAAAAGTATTTAACAGCGGGGATGGTTGCAATCATTGCTGCTTGTACGCTCTTTATGGCACCAATTTATAGTCGTACAAAATTATTGGATCAAGACGATATTAAGACGATTGATTGGGGAACACTTTTACTCTTCGCTTCTGGTCTCTCTCTAGGAACGACACTTTTTAAAACAGGAATTGCTGATTTTGTGGCAAATAACCTGATCAATATTTTTAGCAACTGGAGCTTTGCAGCTCTTCTTGTTCTTGTTGTTGGAATTTCAATATTACTTACTGAGCTTGTGAGCAATACGGCCGCGGCCAATGTTCTGGTCCCAATTCTGATTGCAGCAGCAACTCAAGCAAATTTCTCAAGTATTACTGCCGCCTTTGTGGTGGCCTTTAGTTGTAATATGGCCTTTATGTTACCAGTTGCCACACCACCAAATGCGATTGTCTATGGAACAGGTCTCGTTCCGATGAACCGTATGATTAGCTTTGGCGTTATTCTCAATATTGTGGCCTTTATTAGCTTGGCCTTAATTGTGATGCTATCTTAGCTCTGACACTTTCTTCCTAATTTTATTTAGTTCATTAATTATTTAAGCGTACTAATTGCTCTTTCCGAATAGGAGAGCATGAAAGCACTAAAAATCGCCACATTATCACTTTGTTCTCTTTTTACTTTTGCCTCTGATAACAAGTTCGAAGACATTGCCGAGATGGATGCATGTATCGAATGTGTCATGGTTCAAGAACAGAATCAAAATATGAACTCTTCTGGGGGGAGCTATCCTGGTATGGGAATAGGCATGGGGGGCAGCTTCACTAAATATGGTGTTAATCTGGAGATGCCAGATGAAAAAGCGATTGCATCAGCATTTGCAAAAAATCAATTACAGCATCATATATCTCGGCCAGCTAATGATACAGTGGACTTAGAAAGTTATTTCGCAAGTGTTGATCCAAAGAATGAGTTAAGTCGTAGTGAGCGTGAAAAATTAGTCACTGAAATTATAAGTAACTCCACAGCTCCATATTATGAATATAATGTAGAAACAAATACTGGTTTCTATAAAGTTAATCCCGCTATCGAGCGTCTAATTCGTTCGGCCCAAGCTTCTGGCTATATTGTTGATGATGAGTCATATAAAGACCTAGAGTTAGCAAAGGCCTACATTACTTATGAAGGTGATGTGGATGGGCTAATTAGTTATCTTAAAGAAAATTACAAAGGGGCCAAGCTAGCAAAGGCAGCAAATCAATATCCTCGTTATGTCGGTATGGATGCCAATGGGAACCTTTCAGACGACTATTATAAATTATTAAAGCTTTCTCTCGAATCTGGGGGACTTGATGATACAAAGGTCATGCAATTAATTAGACAAGAGATCCTATCAAGATCACTTGGAGGGAAGCCCTCACCAATTTCTGATTTAATATCAAAGCATATTGATGTGGCAGAGTCTTATCGAAATGGGGTAGGAGATAATTTGGCATGTGAATTTGCTAAAGGGGTTTATCTTAATACTGATCATATGAAAGAAACGATAAGTTCGACATATCCAGCAATCGCCAGTTCAGGTAATATGTTTGGCTCTTATGAGCAGCAGGCGATGATGGAAGAGCTCAAAAGTTCTACCATTTTTAATAATATGAATAGCCTTCTTCATTACCAGGCCCTAGGCGGAAGTATTGATACGGTTTGTGCAGACGGTATGTATCCAAGGGATTATCTCGAAGTTGCCCATAGAGAAGGGCTTCTTGCTAATTTTGCTAAAGAGGAGCTTATCTCTCTTGGGCTTGTACAGGATGATTGCTACAAAGATGTTTCTCGCCTTGATTTAGCGAAGTTATGTGATGCTGCTTCCATTGCATATATTCTTGAAAGACAGACCAATCGAAATCTTCAAATGTCTGAGCGTACAGAAAACTCAAATGTTAAACACAATTATAATGAGGGGAGAAATGGTTGTAGTATTTCTGTTCTTGATAATATTGTGAGAAAAGGTGGGAAGACTGTTGATCGTGAAGTTGAAGTTCTCTTAAATAGTGATGAAGTAATTTTAAGAACCAAGAGTATGGAGAAGCTAAAGGCCAGTATTAATAGCCTTTACGGAGACCAGTAAGTTCTTTGTTGCACGAAATCATAGGGGCAGATAAAATAGAATATTATGGCCCTTAGTTTAGAAAAAACTTTTATTAAAACGACAAAGAATAAGATTAAAAATCGTATTGAAAACTCTGATGAATCTTTACTTGAGATAATTCTCGATCATAAAGAGGAGCGTTCTCGTCGTACCCAAAAAGGTGAGCATAAGGCCTGTGTGAAAAGACCGTGGGACTCAAATGATAGTTCTCAGCGAGATCTCTTTAATGGAAGTAGTGAAGGTTATAACAAGTCTAAGGTCGCAAATAAAACGGTCATGAAGCCATATCAAAAAGAGAATGAGGGGAGTCGCCCAAGTAAGTCAGTGAGCTGTGACGAAAAGCTAAAGTCACGAGTTGTGGGCCGTGCTAGCGAAATCTTCGCCAACCTTGATCTTTAGGTCTTTAGGGGCTCCCCCTAACCGAATAGGCTGATTTGCTCGACTTCTTCGACAGGCTCACTTTCAGCTTGGATTTCAGCAAGTGCATAAGCGAACTCTTCTGTGCTGATCACATGAGTTTGTGAAATGAAGTCTTGAACACCCTTCTGATCGTGTCTTAAGAAATTAATCACAAGTGGTAGAAAGAAAAGTAGGTTAGCGAAAACATAACCAATAGAGCGGCCAAAGCAATCAAGAGCACTTAGAGGCTCTGTTACATCGTGTGACTTCACAACCTTTAACTTGAAAAATGCTTTCCCTAGGGTCTGTCCATTTCCTAGATAGTAAGAAAAGAAGAAGTAGCTAAAGAACATGATTGCAAGTGATAGCTGCGTCGTTTGGCTTTGGAAGGCCATCGATGAAACTTTTGGTGAAGTTGAAATATTTGAAATGAAATTATTTACAAATGATAGCCAAATAAAAGTTAGGGCCTTATTTGCGAAAACGACGATGTAGATATCTAGGATGAAAGCATAGAATCTCTTTCTAAGACGGTCTTGTCGAACCTTCTTAGCTGCTTTGCTCTTTTTATAGTAATCGTAAATTTCAGATAGCTTATTATTCGTGCTCATACAGTATTTATCGGTATGAACGCAGGAGAGTAAAAAAAAGGCGCTTAAGAAAGCGCCCTTGGAAATTATTTCTAGTTTAAAGTAATTTGGTCAACTAATTCATTGAGCTTATTTAGCGCCTGAATCGGAGTTAAGTTGTTGATATCAACTTTTGATAAGTGATCTTCAACTTGTTTTAAGTACTCAGGTATTTCTGCTGGTGTTTGTACACTGAAGAAATCTAATTGTTCACTATGGTCACTATCAAGTAACGCTTGAGACACACTTGATTCCTTTTCCATGCTCTTAAGAATTGATTGTGAACGCTTAAGAACTGTTGGAGGAAGCCCTGCTAATTTGGCAACGTAGATACCAAATGATTGTGATGCCGCTTGCTCAACAAGACGGTATAGGAATTTAACATTACCTCTATGGTTCTGTGTTTCTACCGTCAGGTTCTTTGCTTGAGGGTAGCGATCCGCTAAATCAATTAACTCATGGTAGTGAGTTGCAAAGAGACAAAGTGCTTTTGTATTTTCAATGAAGTGCTCAACGAGTGCCCATGCGATTGAAAGGCCATCATAAGTTGATGTCCCACGTCCAACCTCATCAAGAATGATAAGAGACTTATCAGTCGCGTGTCTTAAGATCTCTGCTGTCTCGGCCATCTCAACCATGAAAGTCGATTGACCTTTTAAGATATCATCACTTGCACCAAGACGACTAAAGAGGAAGTCGCAAATGCTAACTTTAGCATTATCAGCAGGAACGTATGAACCAATCTGAGTTAAAAGTTGAATAATGGCAATCTCGCGCATAACAGTTGTCTTACCGGCCATGTTGGGACCTGTGATAAGACCAAAGTATGTTTCATCATTAAGTTTTAAGTCGTGTGGAATAAATTGATCCTTAATGGCCGCTTTAATTAGCGGGTGCCATGCACCTCGAATATCCATGTCACGAGACTTATCTGAAATTGTAGGTCTTGAGAACTCTTCGTTACGAGCAATCCAAGCTAGAGACTGTAGAGTATCTGTTGCCGATAAGATATTGGCCAGTGTTTGAATGGCCAGGCTAAGATTTGTGATTTGCTTGATAAGACTTTTAAAGATTTCTCTTTCCAGTTTTTCAAGCTTTTCACGAGCAACAACAACTTCTTTTTCAAATTGAGTTAACTCTTCTGTCGCGTATCTTTCAGAGTTTACAAGAGTTTGCCTGCGGATAAAGTTTTCAGGAACCTTATCAGTATGAGTTTTTGAAACTTCAATAAAGTAGCCAGCTACGTTATTTGATTTAATACGAAGCTTTTGAATCCCTGTTTCTTCGCGGTAGCGATTTTCAAGTTCAACTAGGGCCTGTGCTGTATTTTGTGACATCTTAGCAAGATGGTCACGAGTTTCATTTGCACCTTCTTTGATTAAGTTTCCTTTATCAAGGTTGGCACCGATTTCGTCATTAATTGTTTTCTTAATTTCATCACGTAGAGAGAAGAGCTCTTTCTTTGCGTTTTCTTCTAGGTCTGTGAATACATTTGTTGGAAGCTTATGAAGAGAGTTTACTAACTCTTCAAAAACATCAACGGCACTTGCAATATTAAGAAGGTCTCCTGCATTAGCACGATTTGTTGCGGCCTTTGCTAGAATTCTTTCAAGGTCACGAACATTATTAAGTGCTTCACGAGTGTCTTGTAAAAGATCATCATTCTTTAAAAAGAATTCAATTGTATCAAGACGATTTGTGATCTCTTTCTTATCTGTTAGTGGACTCGTAAAAACTGTTTTAAGTTTTCGAGAACCCATTGAAGTCTTTGTCTTGTCCATGAAGCCAAGAAGTGAATCTTTATATGTCTCACGTGACTTTGGAAGAATTTCAAGTCCTGTAAGAGTTGGGATTGTGACTTTCATCGCACCCGTGCGGTCAGAGAGACTGAAAGCATGAAGGTGAGTGAACTCTTCATGGTTTTGAGTTGAACAAATATAATATGAAAGCGCGCCAATTGGACTAAGAACTGTTTCATTCTCTTTTAAGAGTTGATCACGCTTATAAGTTGGAATTAGCTTTTCAAGATAAACACTTGAATACTTCTCATCAAAATACTCTTCAGAAAGATGAGTAACAAGTGTTCCATTGTGCTCATTAAGAGTTGCAACACTTTCGTACTTATCCCACTGACCTAAGTAAGTGATAAATTCCTTAGGGTGAAGAACACGAATCTTTTCAATGAAGTCTTCAAAGCTATCAAGAATGAAGCCTTTGAAAAACCCTGTTGTGAAATCAATGGCAACGATTTCAAAACGGCCGTTTACTTCATTACACGCGATAATGAATTGGTCTTCTTTTGAATCGGTCTTATCAAGATCGTATGGCATTCCTGGAGAGACAACTTGAGTTACCGCTCTCTTTACGATTCCTTTTGCTTCTTTAGGATTTTCAACTTGTTCACAGATAGCAACTTTGAGGCCTTCACTTGAGAAGCGATCGATATAAGTTGCAGCAGCATGGTGTGGAATTCCGGCCATAGGGATTTTGTGATCACCAAGCTTTCCTCTGTGAGTGAGGGCAATATTTAAAATCTTTGAAGCATTAATGGCATCTTCAAAGAAAACTTCGTAAAAGTCGCCCATGCGAAACATCAGCATGTGGTGACGATATTGAACTTTTATCTCGTGATATTGGGTCATCATTGGTGTAAGCTTAACGCCTTCGGCAACGATTTTTTCAATCTCTAAAGTCATATTGTTGATTCCCTTAAGTGTTGTGTATTCTTGAGCGATTAACTCTACCAAATGCGCCACCGATGGAAAAGACTTCAATACTTACAATTGGCATGACGCACTTATTTGTCGTAAAATAGAAGGACGTAAATAGCTGATTATTTACATAAACTGAAGGAAGCTCTTTTTGCTAAGCGTTGGACAACATCTGTCAATTTGGTTATTTCTCATTGGCATCGTCTCATCTACATTTTTTGGTCTCTTTAGTCGTTACGAAGAAAATGAATTCGACCAGTCGATGACGGATCTTTTGAACCAAGATATCTACTCGTATTTTAAGAATGTGAAGTATTTTAAGATGACAGACAAAGATGCGCGCTACCATTTAGAGGCCGCAGAGGTTTCACAAAACTTAACAACAGACGTGCTCATCCTTACAGAGCCGAATGGTGTCCTTATTAATGACCACCAAGCTGATCCAATGTACTACGATGCTTACACTGGTGTTTTAAATGCAAAAGAAAAATACCTTTCGCTAAGAGGGAAGGTGGTTCTTAGAAATCGCAATATGAGCATCAAGTCTGAAAGCATGAATTACTCTGACAATTCTCAAATCGTAAATTTTCGTGGTAAGGCCCAGTCAATTTCAAAAGACTTTGACTCTGCTTATGAGGTTGCGGTTAATGCAGATGAGCTAAGCTACAACCTTGTTTCTGAGGTTGGAACCTACGATGGAAATGTTGAGGGAAGAGTGCAGAGAGTGAGGGCCTATGAGGACTCAGTTAAGTTTTTTGCTGACTCAATTGTTGTTGATAAAAGCAATCGCAATGCCAACATGAGTGGAAATGTAAAATTTCAAAAATCTCAACTACTTGCAAGTGCCCGAAATGGCGAAATCTATCTAGATAACTACAATAAAAAACTCAAGTATTATGCACTTTATGACGATGTGGTCATTGAGGAAACTGTTTCTCCTAAGGGACAAATTCCTTTTAAAAGAAAGGCTTTCAGTGAGAGGCTTGAAGGGTATATGGCAGAGGATAAAATCGTTCTGCTTGGCCTTCCAAGGGTTTATCAAAAGAAAGACGTTTTAAAAGGAAACACAATTGTTCTTAGGCGTGACATCGAGACCATAGAAGTTGATGATGCTAATACGAACTTTAAAATAAGGTAATAGCAGCATGGTTGAAGAAATCGCACAATTATCAGCTCATGGTTTAAAGAAAGTCTACGGCGGCAGAGAAGTCGTTAAAGGCGTAAGCATCGATGTTAAGCAAGGGGAAGTTGTAGGACTACTCGGCCCAAACGGTGCAGGTAAGACAACATCGTTTTATATGATGGTAGGGCTGGTTAAGGCAGATGAAGGAAAAATTGATTTATCTGGTGAAGACTTAACTGAGCAACCAATTCATATTAGGGCATTAAAGGGTGTCGGCTATCTTCCCCAAGAGGCCAGCATCTTTAGAGATTTAACGGTTGAGGCCAATATCTTTTCGGTTCTAGAAAACCGAGACTTACCAAGGGCCAAGAAGAAGACACTTCTTGATAACTTGATAGCAGATTTTGGACTTGGACATATTAGAAAATCTCTTGGTTCAGCTCTTTCCGGTGGTGAAAGAAGAAGAGTTGAGATTGCACGAACTCTGGCACTTGAGCCTAAGTTTGTTCTTCTCGATGAGCCTTTTGCTGGAGTTGACCCATTAGCAGTTAATGACATTCAAAGTGTTATTAACAGTCTAAAGAGAAGGAATATCGGTGTCTTGATCACCGACCACAACGTAAGGGAAACATTAGGAGTAGTTGATCGAGCGTTTATTATGAGTAGTGGAGAATTACTTGTAAGTGGGACACCGGATGAAATTGTAAACAACGAAAGAGCAAGGAAGTTCTATCTTGGTGAAGAATTTAGAATGTAGCTAGACCTAAGCAAATAAGCTGGTCTGGTTACTAAGAAATAAGGAACCAATATGGCCACAAAACTTTCGCAGAATCTCAGTCAAACTCAACAGCTCGTGATGACGCCACAGCTTCAGCAGGCGATTAAATTACTGACATTAAGCCATTTAGAAATGACAGATGTTATCGCTAAGGAGATGGTGGAAAACCCAATGCTGGAAGAGTTCTCACCTGGTGAAAGTGATTACAAACTTGATAAATTAGAAAATCAAACAAAAGAAGCCAAGGCCGACGACTTTAAAGAAGAGGCCATGATGAGTAGTGGCGACGATATGGATTGGCAAAAGTATGTCGATAGCTATAACTCGACAACTTATGAACCAAATATGGCCGCACCTTCTCTAAGTCCTGATGATATGCCTAATTACGAGAATATGGTTTCTAAGAGTGAATCTCTTGCAGAACACCTCGAGTGGCAACTTCGTATGGAAAATCTTGATGATCAAGAGATTGATTTTGCTATTGAGATCATTGGAAATATCAATGATGATGGCTACCTTTCATGTGCATTTGATGAGCTTATTGAAAAAGGGAATCTTGATCGTGAACACTCTCTTCATATTTTAGAAGTTGTTCAACGTCTCGATCCAGTTGGTTGTGGTGCCCAAGACTTAGTTGACTGTCTTCTTGCGCAAGCAAGAATTGCAGAAGAGCGTTCACCACTACTTGAAAAGATTATTCGTTTCCATTTAACGAACCTAAAAAATAGAGATTATAAAAAAATTACTGCAGACACTGGAGTGTCGGAAGAGCAGATTATTGAAACAGCTAAACTGCTTCATAATTTTCACCCAAAGCCAGGTCGCCTTGTTGGTGGTGGAGATACTCACTATGTAACTCCTGATGTTTTTGTTGTTGAAGTTGGTGGAGAGTTCGTTGTTCAGGTTAACGACGATGGTGTACCAAGATTAAGAATTTCTAAAATGTATCAGGATATGCTTAATCAAGCAGAATCCCTGAAAAATAAAGAAGCTAAAGAATTTGTAGAAGAAAAACTTAAGTCGGCTTTATGGCTAATAAAGTCTATAAATAAGAGACAGCGAACAATTGATCTTGTGGCAAAGTCAATTGTGAAAAAGCAGCAGCAGTTTTTTAAAAAGGGACCGAAGCTTTTAAAACCAATGGTTCTTAAAGATGTTGCTAATGAGCTGGGAGTTCACGAGTCGACAGTTTCTCGTGCTACTTCAAATAAGTATATGCACACACCAATTGGCCTATTTGAATTAAAGTATTTTTTCAATGCAGGAATTGGTGGAGACAAGGGTGGAATCGACGTTGCAGGTGAAGTTCTTAAACTAAAAATTAAGGAACTTATCGATAACGAAAATGAGAAGAAGCCTTTATCGGATCAGAAGATTGCCGACCTTTTGAGCCAAGAAGATGTGAAGGTTGCGAGGCGTACGGTCGCTAAGTATAGAGAAATGCTTGGGATTTTGTCGTCATCAAAAAGAAAAGTAAAATAGCTCGATATTTTGGAGAAACTGCCGATAGGTTTACCCAAGATACTATACACATAGAGGAGAACGTATTTTATGAAAGTAACAGTAAGTTTTAGACACCTTGAGCATACGCCAGCACTTGATGAGAGAATCCAAGAGAAATCAGCTAAAATTGCCAAGTACCTTGATGGAAATCTTCATCTGAAATGGAGTTGCGAAGTAAGGGATGGTCGCGAGCATTACGCTGAGGTCGAAGTAATTGGACCTAAGTTTGACTATCATGCAAAAGCTCACTCTGATAGCCTATATAAGACCATTGATCTTGTTGTTGCTAAGATTGAAAAGCAGGTACAGAAGAAGAAAGAGAAGATGCTTAATAAGAAGAAAATGCCACATAAAGATATGGAAATCCTCGATCCAAATGATGCGTGGATGGACTACGACGATATGGCGTCTTAATCACTTAATATAAACATACTTTCTGTATATAAAGTCACGTAAAGCCTTCCGTAATGGAAGGCTTTTATTTTGCCTCCGATACTGGTATGCTTGCTGGTCAAGAAAAGGAGACAAGATGAAGTTAATTATTTCAATTCTGATCACATTCAGCGCACTTTCATATCAAGAGATCTCTTCCCATACGAATTTCTACAAGAAGATTGTAGAGTATACGAAGAAGAATAAACTTAAAACAAGTGATGTCCTTGTTGTTTACGATATTGATAACACTCTTCTAAGATTTAAAACGAGTTTTGGAAGTGACCAATGGTATGGTTGGCAAAATGATCAAATAAAGAAGGGCTGTCCTGTTCATTGTATTGCTAAGTCTGTTCGTGGACTTTTGGATTATTCTTATAAGGCAACTTTTATTTCTGACATGATTCTTGTTGAAAAAGAAATTCCAAGTCTAATTGAAAAACTACAAGAGTCTGGCTACGGCGTCGCTTCAATTACTTCAAGAGGACCTGTTAATTATCCTGCAACAATCCGCGAACTTAATAAGAGTGGAATTGATCTAAAGAAGGCCAATGCTCCAAGGCTTCCATTTATTACGAAGCTCTACGGAAGAGAAGTACGCTATGCTGATGGCGTTTTTATGACTTCTGGCCTTAATAAAGGACAAATGCTGACTCACTTAATTAACCGCCCAGGACTTGAAAAGAAGTATAAAGCAGTATTCTTCCTTGATGATCGTCTAAAGCATATGAAGACAATGGATAAAGAGTATAAGAATAATAAGGCCAATAAGCTTCCAGTTTTTGCATTTCGTTTAACAACGACTGATGCAATCGTAAAAGAGTTCAACGAATCAGATAAGAAGCTTGAGATACGAATTGGTGAAGAATTCAAAAAGTTAAATAAAGATCTAAATTAAAAATAAAAAAAGGCCTTCTTACGAAGGCTTTTTTTTTAATATGAAGTCGTCGTACAAACAGTATTCATACCAACAGTTGTACAAGTTGTTCGACCTGTACGATTTGTTCTAAAGCTTCCATCCCAGCTGTCTTGCTCATGTTGTCTAACCCTTAAGTAAGCCGATAGAGAATCTCTTTCTTGCTTTGAAAGGTAAATGCTATCACCATTTTCAATAGCATTAGATAGCTCTTTAAAATCAACTCCAGCATCTTCTCTGATTGTAAGCATGCGTTGACTAAGTTTTACTGGATAGCGCTTGAGTTCCCAGTTCTCTTTGATATGAGATCTTGAGGCCTTCTTATATCTTTTTCCATCAGATGCCTTAATTGAGAAGAGTCTGAACTTGAAAATAACACCATTTTCATTCTTCATTGTATTGTTAGTTTGGTGCCAATATCTTAGTCCATCACTTCCGATAATAAGACCTTGGTCTTCATCAAAGTATGAGCCCGCTTGATCAAATGGGGCCAACTCTGTTGGAGCTCCACTGGCCTGGATACATGTAATTGAAATAGTCACAAATAGTAACAATCTTAAGATATTCTTCGTCATAATTTCTCCCTACTGAAATTGTAGAAGATAAATATCTTATATTGAAATAGGCCGTCTAGAGACAGTTTGGCACCAGGTTCTTACTTATAAAACTCACGTAAGAAATCTTTAAGGATTTTCTGCTCAACAGATCCTTTCGTCCTTGCCGGTGCCGTAATTCGCACATTTAGCTCAATTTCATCCTTAGTTGTGAAGTTGATTTGAACACGAGGCTTTAAGATTGGCGTTTCTAAGTGAGACTTTGTAAATAGCTTATTTAGCACAACTTGGGCCTGCTCAAAGTACTCGGAACAGTAGAACTCGGATCTCTCAAGAAGAATTTTCTCCGCCTTTTCCCAGTCACAATCAGGAGAGAGGATCACTTTAAAAGTATGGAGAACGAAACTTTTTAGGAATGACTCGTTTGTTACTCGATTCGTTAAAAAAATAGAATTGGGAACAATTATTGAGCGTCCCGTATAATTGTGAGACGTCTTATTTGGCCCAACTTCTAAGAGCGTTGTTGTAAAGAGGTCGCGATCAATAACACTTCCACGCTTTCCTTCGATTTCAATTGTGTCACCGATAATAAAGCCACCAGAGAAAGTCTTATAAATACCACCCATGATATTTAGAGATAATTCCTTTGTTATAAGGACGATGGCTACCATTAGGGCCGCAAGAGAGAAGGCGAGGTTCTTTAGCTCAGTTGAATAGATATAGAGCGTTATAAAAACGAAGATAATCGTTAAAGAAATATTCGTATTAACAACATATCGTCTTTTGGTTTCAATATTAATTGAGCTTGTTTTCTTTAAGATGAAAGAGAAAATATGATTTGTTAAATAAAACAAAATCAGCACAAGTATTACATGTACTGATTTCTTAATATCACCCTGTGTGTCGACGAATATATTATCTAAAGTCATAGCGAAATTATAAGGCCAAATAGCTAATTTCCAAACGATTAAATGCGTTAAAAGTGTCGAATATTAAAGACAGATTTAGGAGTGCCATGCTAGACTGAACTAATTCGTATATTCAGATTAAATAGCTAAATAAATACAAAACGTTGAGTGGGATTTATCACATATGTTAAATGTTTCCAATATTTCTAAAATTCAAAGTAGTGAAACCCTATATAGTGGTGGAACCTTTCAGATAAATCCTGGTGAAAAAGTTGGGCTTGTTGGTCCAAACGGTGCAGGAAAAACAACTCTATTTCGTATGATTATTGGTGAAGAGAAGCCTGATGAAGGACAAGTCTCTTTTCCTGATAAGCTTCGCTGGGCCTACTTCTCTCAAAAAGTAGGGGAAATGGCAGGTCAGACGGCCAAAGAAGTTGTTATGTCTGGTGACGTAAAGATTTCTGAACTTGGTGTTAAGCTTAAAGAGTATGAAGAAAAGCTAGTAGACTGCGCTAATATGAGCGACGATGAAATGAATGATGTCCTAATGAAAATGGGTGATGTTCAATCGGAGTTTGAAAAGCGTGGTGGATACGATCTAGAAACACGCGCAGAAGAAGTGCTAACAGGTCTAGGGATTATGCCAGTTGATCACAATAAGATGATCGAAGACTTCTCTGGTGGATGGAAGATGCGTATTGCTCTTGCCCGTGTTCTCGTTATCAATCCAGAACTAATCTTAATGGATGAGCCTACCAACTATCTTGATATGGAATCTATCCTATGGCTTGAGGAGTGGTTAAAGAATTTCAAAGGTGGGATCTTTATGACAACCCACGATCGTGATTTCATGAATAATGTTTGTAATAAGATTGTTGAAATCGCTCATAAAAGGATCACGACTTATACAGGAAACTATGACTTCTATGAGAAGGAGAGGGACCTACGTCGTGAACAATTAATTGCTCAAGCTTCTCGCCAAGCTGATATGCTAGCAAAAGAAGAAGAGTTTATTGCAAAATTTAAGGCACGTGCTTCTCACGCGGCCCAAGTTCAATCTCGTGTTAAGAAGCTAGAAAAGATTGATCGTATTGAAGTTCCGGCCGAAGAAGAAACAATTAATTTTCAATTCCCAACGCCTCCAAGAGGTGGGGATGATGTTGTTATTATCAAAGACCTTTCAAAATCATGGCCACTATCTGACGGTAGTGCACATGAAGTCTTTCATGGCCTATCAACAACAGTTAAAAGAACAAATAAAATTGCAGTTGTTGGAGTTAACGGTGCCGGTAAGTCGACACTTTTAAAATGTATTACTGCTCATACGGAGCCAACTGCTGGTAGCGTTGCTATTGGCCCAAGTATTAAGATCGGTTACTTCTCTCAGTATTCACTTGAGGTTTTAAACCCTGAAGCAAGTGTTTTTGATGAAGTGAGAAAGGATCTTCCTACAGCAAGTAATGGCTATATTAGAAACCTACTTGCGGCCTTCTTATTCAGAGGCCAAGACGTTGATAAGAAGGTTAAGTACCTATCTGGAGGGGAGAAGTCTCGCCTTGTGATGGCCGTACTCCTTTCACAAAATAATAATTTCTTAGTTCTAGATGAGCCGACAAACCACCTTGATATTAAATCAAGAGAGGTTCTACTGGATGCACTAAAACGTTATGAGGGAACAGTGATGTTTGTATCCCACGATAGACACTTTCTGAGCGAGTTAGCAGAAAATGTTTATGAAGTGGATAAGGGGGAAGTTCGCATCTTCCCGGGTTCATACGTTGAATACATGGAGAGACAATAATGATTAACTTGCAGAATACGGAAGTGCAGTACTTACTACTGTTCACAATTCTTCTCATTCTTCCAAAACTTTTACTTCGCTTTCAAATTCCGATTGGTATTTCATCAATCTTTTTAGGAATTGGAGCAGGGCTTGGTCTTGGCTGGTTTCAAGGTGATGACCTTCTTCTTATGCTTTCTCGTCTAGGGATCACTTCTTTATTCTTATTCGCAGGTTTTGAAGTTGAGTTCGAAGAACTTAAGCAAAATTGGAAGGAGCTTTTAGGAGGAGTGGCGCAGACAATGTCGATAACACTCGTTGTGGCATTCATCATTCACTTATTCTTCTCAATTGGCTTTCGTGCAGCAACTTTAATTGCTCTAGGGATTATGACTCCTTCAACTGGTTTTATTTTAAACTCTCTAAAGAATTATGGATTTAGTGAAGGGCAAGAGTATTGGATTCGTTCAAAAGCAATTTCTAAGGAGATCTCTGCCATCTTACTGCTATTTATTACTCTTCAGTCGGAGAGTTTAGTAAACCTTGGTAGTTCTACCCTTATTTTAGTTGCCCTCAGTATTTTCTTACCTCTATCTTATAAATTATTTTTCAAATATATCGCTCCATATGCCAAGGATTCAGAAGTTGGTTTCTTAATTCTTACGGCCCTTATCTGCGGAGTGATCACAAAGAAAATCGGAACTTACTATCTTGTTGGGGCTTTCCTTGTTGGATTTATTGCTTCAGAATTTAAGCACTTTGGTAAGTCAGAAAAGTCAGAAGAAATTTTAAAGAATTTACAAATGTTCTTCTCTTTCTTCATTCCATTTTATTTCTTTAAGGCCGGTATTGGCTTTACGCAAGATCTATTTACACTAGACGGACTTTATATTGGACTAGCTTTCTTAGGAATTTTCATTCCTTTAAGAATTTTTAACACATACTCAAATATGAAATTCTTTATGCAGGATTTTTGGCCAGACCGCAAAGAGATTACAGTTTCTTTACTACCAACTCTAATCTTTGGTTTAGTTATGGCCCAGATTGCTAGGGAGCGCTTTGAAGTTCCTTTAGAGATTATTTCAGGTCTTGTTATCTACACTCTTGTTTCAAGTGTAATACCGGCCTTTATGTTTAAAAAAGTACCACCTGAAAATTATTAGAATTTAAAAATATAGCGTCGCTCCCACGAAGACCTCATGGTCTTCAAGGGAACCGCCGTCAACGGCTGTCGAGTCATCATATACAAATTCAACTCCAAACTCCATCGTCTTATAAGCATAAATATAAGAGGCTAAGTATTTACCAATTTCATAATTTTCATAACCTATTTCACTAGATATTTGCCAATTGTAACCAACCATAAATTGATTCTCTTTATTAAGCCTCCAACCGACTAAAGCTTCGAGATTATCCGTTTCAATAAATTGTCCTTCAATTAGTTCTAGATCTTTTGCATCGCCATAAACGGCTGCTAAGAAGAAGTCCTTGTAGATAAACTTTGTTCCAATTGAGACCGATACCTTATCAACTTTATTGCCATTATTATTGCTTTCAAGGTGAATAGCCGCGATACCGATAATCATATTCTCTCTTAGGTAGCGAATTGAAGCAGCCGTTGAATTTTCAAGAGTGAGATTCGCATCGTCAATTCCATCTCCATCCGAATCGTAGTCAGTTGAGACATCACCTGTCAGCTTATATTGAGCACCGAAGTGGAAATATCCAAGTTTATAGCGAAGGTCTAATACGTCAACAGCACGTGAAGTACCAATGATTTCACTATTGGCCGTATATGTTGAAGATGTGTAGGCTCCAGTGATCATAAAAATATCGGTAAAGCCTGTGACATCATACCAGATGGACCAGTTCTTACCAATTGTGGCTTCAAAGTCACCTTTACTTAACCAAAGATAGGCAAGACGTGAAGAGAAGGGTTTGTCACTTGTGTTGTCGACTACAAAGCGCCCTGTATTTAGGGGGTCGCTTGAACCCTGAACATTTTGGCTCGTATTACTGGTATTGATTCCAAACTCAGCACGAAAACCAGTGGTGAACCCCTCAATTAAGTCATCTCTCTTATATTTAAATCCAAACCGAGATGAGTTATTATTTAATGATTGTGTTCCGTCTTTACCGACAAAAGCCATTGAGATCTTTCCATAAAGATCGAAGCCATCAGCGAGTTCTATTGCGAAAATCGTATTTGATAGAAGAAATGAACAAAGGATGATTTCAAGTCTTACTTTATTTAATTGCATAGTACCCTCATTAAAAAATTAATTAATTTTAATAAGGTTTTATGTTGTTATTTAAGTAAAGAAAGCTAAAAATATTAATTGGTACTTAAGGGGAATGAGTAAATATGGATTAGTATTACTTTAAAATTAATCTGTTTGTTTTGGTAGGAAAATTAAGTGAAAGTCATCTGCTAAAATAAATATTCCAAAAGTTTTGAATTTTTTTGACTACTTTATTTGCTTCTATCTTTAGTATTTTAGATATTTTGTTCTGGCCAAGTGTCTTATATATTTGATTCTTTTGCGTATATATTAGTTTGATGAATACTTAATTATGTTGAGCTATCGAAAAACTCCACGTTCAATTGCTCAATCAGGTCTTTGGCTTGATTTTTAAGCTAAGTCTAAAGTGATTACAGTAGTTTACAAAGAGAGTAGAGTTGCAACTTCTTAAGAAGCATTTACTCTTTAGAATTGATAATTAAATTCCAAACGATGATCGCCATCAGTGTAATCGATTAAGTTATTCCAATTCGCGAAATAGCGAAGATTTAACTGAGGATTGATTTGGTAGCCAATTGCGAACTCATGAGTAAGTAAATTATCTTTATTACCATAAGCATGATTTTCAAAGCGGTCTGAACCAGATATTGCAACAATCCAGAGAGGATTATAGTTCAACCAAATTTTCTTCGTAATAGCAAGTTTTGCAAACATACCAATAACTGCGTTAATACCCATTATGGAATATCCACTGTCAATTGTATCATCATCCTCAATGGCATTCTTTCCAATTTCGAGTCCAACTCCACCCAGAGGATAGAGATTGATATTCCAGAACTCAGGTATACCATGCACGTATGAATAAGCAGCACTTATATTTTGTTCCGCGAGATTGTTGCCTTTAAAATTATAAGTCGCATCAATCTGAGTTGCCGTCTGCTTTGCTCCATTTACCGAAAATCTTCTTAAGCGTACAGTATCAATGTCATTAGACTTTCTCGATGTTCTATCCCATCCAAGTTCTTCGCCAAGGAAGCCTTTAATTTCTAATGCGTTTAGTGATGCAATTCCTGGTTCGCCACTTGGGTATGCTAATGTGAATTTAGCATTAAGTCCTCTGTTTGTGGCGCCAAACCCTACTGAAGTGAAGACAGCGAGAGGATCAGACATATCTTTAAATCCTTTGTCTTGTGCTGATATACTAAAGCTTATTAAAAGAATTATTATTCCAAGGTATTTTTTCACTTCACTTTTCCTCTTTAGTTTATTCTTGAATTCTTATTCATAGAGTTTATTATAGGTTGTATCGCTGATCTGTTATATTTTAAAAGTCGAATTTTATCATTGCCTGAATACGACTCGCATCGCCATCATCATCATTGTTGTTAACACGAACTCCGTACATGTATTCAACTCCTGTTGAAACTTTACTGGCCAGTTCTTTTATTAAATTAACGTGAAGAACTCCACCTCCTGCGATTGCATCATCAGGCCGTTGGCTAGACTTTTCAAGCTCAGTCCAAGCAATCGCAAAGTTTGTGGAAAGCGTGTCTGTAAGCTTGAAAGCATACCCAAATGTTGCACTATAGCCTTTGTTCGTTTTTAAAATGCCATCGGCAACTAGTGTTGCATTTGCATTACTTCCTGCTAGTGCGAGAATAGTGGCTCCCGCACCATCACCGTACGAGATATTCCAGGTGAAATAACTTCTTTTTTGCCCAAAGTATTGTCGACCTGCAAATACTGCTGACCATTGTGTCGCCGTTGCATCCTTTCCGATATTTTGTCCATCCCATTTAAGTTGCGCAATTTGTGTTCCAAGCATGATGAAACCGTCTTCACGTTCTAAATCAATTCGAGCAGATAAAGAAGGGAGCTGAATAACTGCCTCTCCGTTGAAGTTCGCTGGATTATCTATTGCAGCCTCCGTTATTTTCTCTAGTGCGATAGCCCATCTCGTACTTGACGATACTTGGTCTTGCCATCTAAGTTGTACAGTTCGTCCACCATAAAGTGCATCACCATAAGCAAAGTCGATCATAAAAGGAAGTGAGCGAAGTTCGGATAGGTTTGTCCAGGTTTGACCTACTACAATCTTACCGTAGACGAAGTAAGCATGTCTTACCCTTGCATAGGTTTTATCGGTATCAAAATAATCCATTTCTAAGAAGAATTGTTGTGGAGGTTCTCCGGCCGTGTTTTTTCGAATATCAAAATTAAAACGTGTTTCTCTGATTAAAGCATTGAAATATCCATCGTTATTCGCTTCAGGTGTTCCATCAACTGGGATTTTACTGATTAAAAACTGATCCTTGTCTCCCGATCCGTCAAAATCTCCGATTATATCAGCCTTAAAATAACCGCCAATCTTCATACGCATATCTGTTCCAAACATCGGCCAAGACCCTGGGAAGTCTTTGTTCTCAAGCATTGTACCTGTGTCAACGCGATGATAATCTCTTATTTCACCAGGCTGAACAACGAAATCAGATACTTCATCCTTAGAAAAAACCTTCATATTGAATGAAGCTACAATTATTAGAATGAAAATTTGTAGATTTTTTTTCATTTTACCTCTTATTTACTTTACGACGATAAGTTATATTAAAAATTGTATTCAAAATGGGTAAACTTATATTTTTCTAAAAATTTTATATTTCGTTAGATCATCTAAATAAGGGCACTAAGCTAATTCTTTACCAATTAAAGTATTTGGATCTTGTATATGGTAAACCTTTATCTATTGTTTTATATAGGTTGGCTACAGCGGAATTAAAGCAGAAATACTTGTTTACTATGTGAACTTTACAGAAAGTATGACATGGTAAAAAAGTACTTAAAACAGCCTTTTGTTAAAGTACAGATATTCATATATTTGTTTGAAGATTGGGCTATTATGTCGAGAGTTGTCTTGATCCTAAAAGAACTGTTAAGTTTTTTGTTCTTAAACTTTACTTATTTTTATTTTCTTTCATGAAGTAAGATTTTTATTATCTGTACTTATATAGTTTATTGTTTGTTGTTAAGGAGAGTTTCATATGGATATTTATAAAAAGTTATACAACTTTTTGAGTACTGCTATGGTTGCAACTAGTTTAATTTCTTGTGCTAATAGTGAAACAAGTACAAAAGAATTTACATCATTGCAGATGAAAGGTGTTGAAAAGGTCACTGTTAAGGTTGATAAGATGGCTGCGGCAAAGAGGTTAGCAAAAGGCGTGCAGTACAAAACAATTTCAAATCAAGATCGAAGTGACTTTGATAAAAAAGCATTTCGTGGATATCATAATTATTTAAAAAAGACATATCCACTTGTTCATAAACGTTTAAAGAGAGAGAGGATTGGTAGTCCTCGTCCATATAGTTTACTTTATACTTGGAAAGGAACGGATCCAAAATTACCTCCAGTCGTCCTTATGGCACACATGGATGTTGTACCTATTGCACCAGACTCAAAAGATCAGTGGAAGGTACCTCCTTTTTCGGGAGCAATTAAAGATGGTTATATATGGGGACGTGGAGTACTCGATGATAAAAACCAAATTCACGGAATCCTAGAAGCGGCTGAAATGAAATTGAAAAAAGGCTTTCGCCCCAAGAGAACAACATACTTTGTATTTGGTCATGATGAAGAAGTAGGAGGGCCAGAAGGGGCAAAGCATGCAGCTGATTTGTTAGAAAAGCGAGGAATTAAAAAAGTTGCTTTTGTGCTTGATGAGTCTGCACCGATTACACCTGGTATTTTTCCTGGCATTAAAGACAATACAGCTCTTATTGGTATTGCACAGAAGGGATATGTTAGCCTTGAGATGAAGATTGACAATGTAGGAGGACACTCTTCTCAACCTCCTAAGGAGGCAAATATTGTTATTCTGGCAGACGCTGTAAGTAAATTGCAAAAAGCACAGTTTCCATACAAGATTCATGAAGCTGTCCGACATCAGTATCGCTATATGGGGCCAGAACTCGATAAGAGTAAGCAAGATATGTATGCCGCTGTCGCATATGGAAAAGACGGCAGTCCTACGAGATTAGAAAAGAAGTTTATTGATGAGATGGCAACGAATCAAGTTACACGTGCCATGCTTCATACAACGATTGCAGTAACAATGTTTAATGCAGGAATTAAAGATAATGTTCTTCCTCCATCAGCGACAGCTGTCGTTAACTTCAGACCGATGCCTGGAGATACTCCTGATGTCATCATTGATTATGTAAAGAATGTTATTAAAGATGATAGAATTACAATTCGTGATATTTCTGCTTCAACTCCTGCTACTAACGTTGCAAACCCTGAGGGACAAGGCTACAAATTACTAGAAAAAACAATCCGTCAAACATGGGGGAATGAATTAATTGTTTCACCATTTTTTGTCATTGGTGGATCAGATTCTAAACACTTCCAAGCACGAAAATTTGCTCCTGATGTTTATACAATCACAGGAATTCAATTAGAGAATACAAAAGAGTTTGAAGGGTTTCATGGTGTAAATGAACGAATCAAAGTAGATGAATACGCAAAAACAATTGGTTTCTTCTATACTTTATTTGATAATTTACAGAAGCTTTAAAATTTTCTGGTGTTTAATCTAAATTTTTAAAAACTTTAGTGTAATAAAAGGGCTACTTAATTAAGAAGTAGCCTATTACAATAATCCTAGGGGAGAATAACGATGAGTAAGAAAGTAAAAAATTAAGTAAACTGTTTATTGAGCTTGATTGATACATCTTTACTGTCTTGGTGCTATAATCAAAGCTATATCTTATTAGGTTTCATTCGCCTTAAGGTTGTCTAAATAGGTAAATCACCTTCAAGTAAAAGAGCTAGATTTGATACCAGATAGACCAGCTCTTCCCAAGAGTTGCATTAAAATCTCCTCTCTCTATCTAAAGATAAGCAAGCCTCGTTGAGAAGGGCCGGTCGCTAGTATTGTCTACTTGAAATCGTCCCGTTGTGTTCGGGATACTCTGTATATTTTGGCTCGTATTGCTGGTATTGATTCCAAACTCAGCACGAAGACCAGTGGTGAACTTCTCGAGTAGGTCATCTCTCTTATATTTAAACCCAAATCGAGAAGAGTTATTATTTAATGATTGAGCTCCGGCTTGGCCAATGGCCGCCATTGAAATTTTTCCGTATAGCTCAAAATTGTCACCGAGGTTCTTTGCTGAAATTGAATTAGAATAAAGAAATGAACTCGCACATAGAGAAAACGCGAGAGACTTTCTTAAATTTAAAACCCACATAGAATCCTCACTCAAATCAATAATCGATAAATTAATTTTAGTAAGGATCTATGCGATCTTTTAACTTAAGAAAGGTAAAGATTGATTAGTGACCACATCCACCTTGTCCATGAGCGTGACCATGGGCAACTTCTGTTTCAGTCGCTTCTCTTACTTCAGTGATTTCGATATCAAAGTTTAGATCTTCACCTGCAAGAGGGTGGTTACCATCTAAAGTAACTTCATCGCCTTCAATTGCAATAACTGCAAATGGAGGAAGACCTTGATCTTGGTTAACTTGAAATACGTCACCAATATTTAATTGTGCATCTTCTGGAAATTGTGAGCGTTGAACAGTGATTACTAATTCATCATTTTTGTTACCGTATGCGTCAGCAGCTGGTACATTGATAACTTTCTTATCACCAATATTCATTGCGACGATCTCTTTTTCTAGACCTGGAATGATTTGACCAACACCTTCTAAGAAAACTAGTGGACCATGTTCAGCAGAATTGTCTAAAACTTCGTTCTTTGAGTTCGTTAATGTGTAGTGAAATCCGATAACTTTTGGCATAATAGGGCCCTCTAATTGTTGATTATTAATATAGTAAATAAAGTTCAACACTAACAAGCTAGATGATTAAAGGCAAATAAAGAATGAGTGAATTAGTAAATCAAAAATATATCCAAAAAATTAATGATTTTCTTGCGCAAACCGTTGATTTAATTGATAGAGTTCCAGATTTAAATGCTGCGGCATTGGCCGATATTGCGGCCAATATTAGGGCCTTAAGAGACGAATCTCTTAACTGTAAAGAAGATGATCTGCCTGGAATTATTCAGCAGATGAACCTTCTAAATCAACTCGCTGATCGCTATGAACAACACCAAAGTTTACCTAATATTGAATCTCCATTCTTTGGCCATTTTAAAATTAAACAAAATGGAAAGCTTAAGGATTTTCTCATTGGCCACACTCCTTTTTCACATAAGGAATTAAAGTTTAAAATCATCGACTGGAAGAAATCTCCTATGGCACGTATCTTTTACCAGTACGGCGAAGGTGATGACTTTGATTTCGACTTAGATGACCGAATTATTGAAGGTCATATTCTAGAGAAATCAATTCTAACAGTTAGAGAGAAACAACTGGTAAGAATTGACCGAGAAGGTAATACTAACGTCTTAAGAGAAAGTGAGTGGATCTCTCTAAATGAATCAGCACAAAAGCTTGCTGGTGGAGAAGGAAGCGCTAACCAAAGTCTTGGTAGTGGCCGTACTGGATTTGATGGCCCTGAGGTTATTTCTCTTCTTGATAAGACTCAGTATGATCTTGTTAACCAAAGTGCAAAGAAGCCACTTCTTATCACTGGTGGGGCCGGTTCTGGTAAGACGACAGTTGCTCTTTATCGTATTGCAAAGCTTTGTCGTGAAGACGGAATTCGCCAAGAAGAGGTTATGGTTATCGTACCAAATAATGGTCTAGTGAAATTATCTAAGAAGCTCTTAGTTGAGTCACAACTTGAGAAAGTTCGAGTTTCAACACTTGATGACCTAATTAAAAAGATCGTCTTCCAAAATATGCGCTCAGTTCCTAAGAAGATTGAGGATAACCCACTTGATTCAATTGCCACAATTAAGAGAAACCCTAAGCTTCTTGAATTGATTGATGAGTACCTGGCAGTAAAAGAATTGAATATTGAAAAGAAACTTAAGGGAACAGACCTTGAGTTTTTTACAAAGAATCGCACTCGTCCATTATATGTACGTGTTAAGAATCTTTATGAGAATACACGTGATCCTCTTTTAAAAGTTGAAGTGAAGAAGATCTTAAATGGCTTCAAGAATGTAAGAGAAGAGCTTTTAAATGTTTTCTCTGATGCGAAGCTTATGGAGAAGCTACCTGAGATGACAAATCGTATGGTAACGACTCACATGTTAAATGACTTAAAATTCTATACGGCAAAACAAATTCAAGGCCTAGATAAAGACTCTGATTATGCCAATCAGGGACAAGACCTTTCAGGATTTGTTGATAAATACGACCTGCCATTATTTAACTATTTAATTGTAAAACAATTTGGACACCTTAAATACTTTGGCCGTGAGTTTAAGTCTTATCGTCATATTTTCTTAGATGAGGCACAAGAGCTATCTAAGTCTGAGCTTGTTATGCTTGGTCAAATTAAACATCAAGATGGAAACTTCACAATTGCAGGGGACAGTGTTCAACAAATTGATAGCACATTTGAGTTCACTTCATGGCACGACGTTTGTCATACGCTTGAGCTTGATGTGGATGATATGCAAGTTGAAGAACTTAATGTTTCATACCGCTCTCCAAAAGAAATTGTTTCTTTTGCGCATAAGGTTCTTGGACCTCTAGCACCTAAGGAGCTTCCAGAGTCGAAGAGAGATGGTGGACCAATTATTGAATCATCAGTTCAACATCTTGAGCATGCTTCGATGCTAATTAGTAGTGCGCTAGTTGAGCTAATGAATCGTGAGCCGAAAGCATCAATTGCAATCATTTGTTCAAAAGAGAGCATTGCAAGAGAGCTATATTCTGAAATTGAAGAAGTTGGAAGTATTCGACTTGTTCTTGATGAGAATTTTTCTCTAAGGCCAGGTGTTGATGTGACAACTGTTGAGCAAATTAGAGGTCTTGAATTTGATTACGTTATTATTCCAGACTGTGATAAGGACCTTTATCCTGCAAATAATACAGCAAGAAAGAGGCTTCACCTTGCTGCGACAAGAGCAATTCACCAACTTTGGATTCTATTCAAAGATAAGACACTTATTGCTTAATTTGAATTAGAAGGAAGTTGATTTGAAAAATTTTGGTTATGTCTCGCTAGGGTATCTGTCACTTGTGGCGTTAAGTCTTATTGATAATGGACGCGGAAGTGTCTATCCTGAGCTTTTACAATATTTTCAAATCAGACCAGATAAGGGATCGTTAATCTTTTCCTTGATGTCGATCACTTCTTTCATTGCTTACCTGACAACGTCTTTTTGGCTACCAAGTTTTGGCCCGGTTAAGGCAACTCGCATGGCCATGGTCATGATGGGAATAGGGACGTTTGGAATTGGACTTGGTGGAGACTTTCTCAACTTTGACTTGAGTTTATTCTTCGGAGCCTGGGCCGGATTTGGCTTTGGGATTACTGGAATTACAATGAATTTCATGGTTGATAATGGAGCGCCGGCCGAGCATAAGAGGCGCTACTTATCAGGACTTCATGGTGTCTACGGAGTGGCCTCATTAATGGCCCCTCAAATTCTTTCTCTATTTTACTTTTTAAATTCAGATTGGATTCACTTCTTTAAGTTCTTACTCATTCCATGTGCTTTAGTTTTTATCTATTCTTTCTTTGTGGATGATACACACCATGAAGAAATAAAAGAAAATCATGGATCAATGCCTAATGCTTTCTTTATGAATCTTATGATTGGCCTATTTGCGGGGTTCTATGTTGCTTCTGAAATTATGCTTTCGTCGCGATTAAAATTCTATTTGGTGGAGGCCCATGAGTATTCAGATATTGTCGCTAATAATTACTTATCTTATTTCTTTCTATTCTTAATGTTGGGGAGATTAGGGTTTGCTTTCTTAAATATTAAGTTATCGTCGAATCGCTTGATTTATATTTCACTGGTAACAAGCCTCATTTGTTTTAGCTTAGGACAATTTCATCATATATTTTATCCGATGACCGCTTTATTTATGTCCTTTTGTTTTCCTGTCATCGTTGATTGGGTTTCAAATAGTTTTCCAAAGAAGAATCATGTCGTTCTTGCTCAAACGATGAGCTATATCGGTGTCAGTATCGCGATTATGCACTTTATATTTGGTGCCATCGCAGACAACTACGGTGCAAAGAATGCGATTAACTTCTTTTATTTCTTAAATATTGGATCAATAATTTTCTTTACCATCGCAATTGCAATGGTAAAGAAGTATCATCAGAAGTCGAGCTTGTAGCCTAGGAAGTAACTACGGGCCATTGTCCCGTAGTAGCGAATATTCTCATAATCCTTATCGAGAATATTTATTATTTTGAAATTTAAGTTTTGATATTCGTAGTTGATATTACCAATTACATAAGAAGGCATGCTTCCAAAGTCCTCTCGTTTTCCTACGTATTGCCACCAATTTGAAATACTCTGGTTATCATTAATTTGATAGCCAAGCTCTAGGCTTGCCAGTGCTTCTGGTGTTCTTGCAAGGTCTGAGTCGGTTATTTTATTTGTGGCCTTCTGAATTGTTACTGAGGTTGCAATGCTAAATGAGTTTTGAAATTCTTTGTTGAAGTTAAACTCGATTCCTTGAATTTGTGACTTTGCAATATTTAGGTAGCCCATATTAATCGTATCGTAATCGATTTGATTTTTTAGGTCGTAGTTGAATATCGTAAGTTCTGCTTGATAAGTAATCTTCTTATACGAAAGAGTTAGTTCACTATTAATACTATCAGTCGGGTCAAGCATTTCAAGTTGATTAGCGATTTGATAAAGCGTTGGAAGTTTATATCCACTTGATAAATGACCTTTAAGGGAGAGTTCTCTTGTGAAGTTATAACCAAGACCAAAGCTTGCAATGGTATTTAAATTAAATGTTGAGAATTTGTCGAAACGCAGTCCTATATCTGAAAACCAATCTTTATATGCATAATTGAATGTTGTATAGAGTGAGAATAATTCACTATAGTTACCAAGAGTCAGGTCATCTTGCTTAAGGTATTGAACACCATAGAAAGAATTTAAATTCTTTGAAAACTCATAAGTAGCATCAAGCTTTAAATCTGTTTCTTCCCCACGAAATAGAGGAGTGAAGCCCTGAGGGTCTTCTCTTCTAATTGTTGAGTACCTAATACTAGGAGTAAGAGTAAACCTTTCATCTGCACTATTATAGTTAAGACTAAGGAAGTTATTGTATTGATTGTACTTATTTAAATCATTGTCGGCGACATCGATTGGATTAAATGGAGGTGCAAAATTGAATCCATCAATTTCAATTTCTGAGTCGATAAATTGTGCTTGGTAGTTTAATTCAAGTTGGTTATTAATGAGGTAGCTTGTATTCAAAGAGAAGCTAAGGTTCTTATAAGAATCAGCCTCTGCATTAGTTAGCCTATCTTCATTAACTGAAGAGTATCCATCAGAATGTAAGTAAGAAAAGTTAAATCCGTAACTTAACCTTTCCATGTGTCCGCTCGTCTGGGCCGCAACCTTTGCTGTGTTATAACTCCCATACTCTGCACTAACTCTTGAGCTCTTAATACCTTTTTTTGTATTGATTTTTAAAACACCACCAATTGCATTAGAGCCGTATAGAATTGACTGACTACCTTTTAGGATCTCTATACTTTCAATATTATCCAAGTTGATGTGGTTAATTTGATACGAGTTATTGATATCAGTTGGATCTGTAAGCTCGATATTATCAATGAGAACCTTTGAAAAACCTGTCGGTAAACCGCGAAGTCGTAAACTTGAAGCCGCTCCGATTTGGCCAGTCTGTCCAATAAAGATGCTCGCTTTACTTTGTAGTAGCTGTTGTAATGTTGTGGCATCAGTATTTTCAATTTCTTCACGAGTGATAACAGTGACGGCACTCGTTACTCGTTCTGAACTCGTTTCAAGCTTTGTGGCCTTAATGGTAATTTGTGCAATTGATGTTAATGGTAAAAATGCAGTGGCGTAATAAAATAGTGTTTTTATGATCTTCCTCCGAGACATAGAAATATTGAAGGGCTCGGACTCTAACCGTTGCGGGACAGTCTCTGAATTTCACAGAGTTCACCTTTTGTGCTGTATTTACTAGCAAAGATAGTTACAAGAAGCCCATTATCTGTCAATAAACAGATAATAGGCCCAATGGAATTAAGTCTTAAATATTGTGGTAGTACTGCGAATCGACGACACTCTTGTACATTTTAGGGTCTTTCTCCTTTAGGTCTGAGAGAATGATCATATCAGGTGCATCGAGATCATTTGTATGAGTGTGGACTTGATACTTAAAGAGCCAATTAAATAACTTACGGTGCTCGCGGTAAACCATAAACTCACACACAATAAGGATAATTGGTGCAATCAGATACGAGTTACAAAGAAAGAGCTCAAAGAACAAAATATTAATAACTAGGGGAGCGGTTATTACGGCCGTCAGTGGAACGAAGAGATTAAGTAAGAACATCGTTCCGAGGACAATTTCAAGAGCTTTAATCATGTAGTAAAGATAACCTGTATCCTGAAGGGAATTGATAAAGGCCAAAGCTTCTGGTGTAAATTGAGATTCCGTGAGTAGGCCAAGTCCTGGGGTGACACCGGCCAAGAGTAAGGTCGCACCCATGAGAATTCGCGCACCTACAAATAAGAATTTCTTTTTATTCTTCATACAACCTCCAAATATGATCACTAATGATTATATTGTCGAAGGGGCAAGCAAGTATGGAGTTAATGTTAAAGAAACCTCAAAGTTCACGTTGATGCTATGGCATCAGACATTTCTTATTTTACAGATAAAATGATTATCCCTTTCCACAATGATATTTTTTGAAAATGGAATTCGAATTCGCATAAGGGGATCAAAGATAACAAATGTATCAATATCCATCTCATTAAAGTCTATATCAATATCCTTAAGCTCTTTTCCTAGGAAGCGTTGATGGTCTTCACAATCGACACTTGTAAGTATGGTACGATTGTTTTGGTCTTCGAGGAATTTTGTATAAGCAAGGCCCATAAAAGGAGTATTAATATTGATATCTGCTAAAACTGATTGTTTTGTGAATTCTTCATTTCTTTGGCCACTATAGAACTCATAACCTTGTTCACTTAGTTTCTTTATGACCTTGTTACTCATTTCATCGTTATACAATCTAACGAGCTTCATTCCCATATATCTGGCCTGAAGGGAAATGATCTCCTCAGGGATTCCGGTATAACCAACTTCGTTCCCCTCTTTTGAAAGTAGAGTAATGAGAACGATTTCACTCTTTGGACAACCATCTTTTATTAAATGTTTTAAGCAATTTAGAGAGCTTAAGCCTCCACTCCAAAAGAGTGCCTTCTTATTTTTCATGAATAACTCTTATCTTTTGATTAATAATAATTAATAACTGAATATTCTTTACGTGTCTTTTTTTACCTCAAAAACATGGACTTGTTCAATGGAATAAACTTCTCTCAAGTATAGCTTTAGAGGAGAATAATTATGCACGCTTTTGATAATGACAAGGCCCAAGTAGAAAAGCAGCTAAGCTTTCGAAACTTATCTCTCGATCCAGAAAAGCGAGTCGCATTTGTTGATGAGCGCAAGGTCGAATTAACTAAGACAGAGTATAAAATTCTCTACTTTCTGCTAAATGGTGGAAAAAGGATCTACCCACGCGAGCAACTAGTTGAATATATTTGGGGTGATGTAGAAGTGGCAAATAAAACTGTCAATACTCACCTGACTCACTTAAGACATAAAACAAAAGGCGTTGACTTTAGAATACGTATTAATCGCAATAATCAGATATGTTTGCACGACCTCTAAAGAAAAAAGCGTCAAATAACCGTAATTGTTAGCCTAAATAAACTTATTTTTGTTAGCGGCGATAAGATTCGTAACTTATTGATTTTACGACTTGAGAAATATCTTACTTCCACTTAATCTAGTTAATTAAGGGGGGAGGAGAGAAAAAAATGTCATTTATTTTTCAAAATGAGTGGATTGGATTTCGTAATTTGCGAATCAACACCAACACGCAGGCGGTTTTTGTCAATGAAGAGGAAATCTCATTAACAAAGACGGAATTTAAAGTTCTAAACTTTTTAATTTCTAGCCAAAGACGTATCTACACTCTTGAGGAGTTAGTACTAGGGACGTGGGGCCCAGTTGTCGTTACAAATAAGACAATCAATACTCACTTATCCCATATCCGTGCAAAAATTAAAGGTGTTGATTTCAAGATCAAGATCAATCGCAATGGCCAGGTTTGCATTAACGACTTATGAGTCGATAAATAATTCATAGGTCCTCATTATCTCTTTAATTTCTTTCAGTTAGAGCTATAATCGCCTCTACCTTGAAGAGATTGATATGATTAAATTAGATTTGGAACATGCGTGTCGTGAAGACATTCTCAATGCTCAATTGTGGGAGCTGGATATTTGCTTTGAAAAAAGCAAGTTTGCTCCTTGCCTTGATCAGCTAGTACGTGAATTAGACGCTAAGAAGCTACTTGTAAGACCAAAGGTTTGGCTAAGTGATGAGTGGTTCTGTCCTGAAGCAATTTCTGGAATTGCTATTCCTTTCTCATTAATGCATCCAAAACTAATCGAGTTAGAAAAAGAATTCACTGGAGTTTGCGAAGGTGAAGGTCATGACTGGTTTATGAAACTCATGAGACATGAGTGTGGCCACGTTATGGATAATGCCTATTTTCTAAAAGACGAAAATAATCGTAAAACCATATTTGGTGATCACGATAAATCTTATCCTTCTTCATATGGGCCAAAGAAGTTCTCTAAAAAGTATGTCTATCATCTAGAGGACAATTACGCGCAAGCGCACCCTGAAGAAGACTTTGCTGAGACATTCTCAGTATGGCTTACACCGCGTTCAAATTGGAAGCGTGTTTATGAAAATTGGCCAGCACTTAGAAAATTAAAATATGTTGATCAGTTGATGAAATCATTAAGCAATAAGAAACCTAATGTTATTTGCTATAAAGAAATCGAGAGTATCGATGAAAGCGAATTAACTGTAAGAGAGTATCTACTCCAAAAAAGAAGAAAACTTCGTAAGAGTTCGCAGGCACGACGAAGTGTCCAGCATATTCAACAATATCTTAGCCAGAATGAGACTAGCGGTGTTGAACTCGACAAGCTCATAGGTAGCTTAAGAAGGGATCTGGTTAGGGATATCTCCTTGCTGACAAAAGAATATCAATATAAAATAGAATCTGTTGTAAATGATCTGGAAGATATTTCAAATAAGAAGAAGCTTATGATTCCAGAAAAGTACGGCCCTCAAACTGTACAGGAAATTGTTCTATCACATGCTGATAAATATTTTAAAGAGGGGCGTGACAGGATAGTCATGTGAGCCAAAAAGTAAGAAGCAATAAAAGAAAGAAAAAGGTCTTAGTTCTTGTTCATTCGGACCTCATCCCGCCTGAGAATATTTCTAAAGAAGATAAGCAAAAAGAAGAGTTTGAATTTAAGCCGTGGATAACGGAATACAATGTTATATCAACACTTAATGAGCTTGGTCATGAGGTTAAAGTTGTCGGTGTCTATTCAGACCTTCTGCCATTAAGAGTGGCCATTGATGAATTCAGGCCACATATTGTTTTCAATCTTTTAGAAGAATTTGATGGCAAGGTCCTATTAGATCAAAATGTTGTTTCATATTTAGAATTACTAAAAGTTAAATACACAGGGGCAAATCCACGAGGATTGATGATTGCTAGAGATAAGGCCCTTGCAAAGAAACTTCTCTCTTATCACCGAATTAAAACTCCAGGCTTTCAGGTTTTTACAAGTCGATCTAAGGCCAAGGTGACGAAGATATCAAAGAAATTAAAATTTCCACTTATTGTAAAATGTCTTTATCAAGATGCTTCACTGGGAATTAGTTCTGCTTCAATCGTTAAAACACCGGAGAAGGCAATTGAAAGAATTATTTATCTCATGGACAAGTACGATGAAGATGTGATCGTTGAGGAATTTATTGAAGGACGTGAATTCTTTGTTGGAGTTATGGGAACAAAGAGGTTGAAAGTCCTGCCGGTTTTGGAACTCTCTTTTAATAATATAGAAAATCCACTGGCCCAGCTCTACTCAGAAAAAGCAAAGTGGAGCATGAAATATCGTCAAGAAAAAGGGATCGAAACTGGCCTGGCGAAAATTACGAAAGAGTTAGAAGATAAAATTATAAAAATATGTAAGAGAACTTATAAAGTTTTGGAACTGACGGGATATGCTCGTCTTGACTTAAGAGTTTGTCCGGAGGGAGAGCCTTATATTATTGAGGCCAATCCGAATCCTAATGTGGCCAGTAAAGACGAGTTTGCTATGGCCGCAAAGCTAGCTGGAATGGATTATCAGAAACTCATTAATGAAATTATAAAGTAGGTGTGAGATGTCATTAAAATTAGATGATTTGAGAAATTTTATTGTGGTTTCAGAGTTAAAGAATGTAACGCGAGCTTCTGAGCAGCTAGGCTTAACTCAGCCGGCCCTAAGTTATTCAATAAAGCGACTAGAGGAAGAATTAGGGGCCCCTGTTTTTATTCGTCTAAAAAGTGGTATTGAACATACAAAGTTTGGAGAAGAGTTTCATCATCGTGCCAATAAGCTTTTACAAGACTGGCAAGATGCTAAGAATATCTTTAATCAAGAGGGGGGAGATATTGTTGGTGAATTTAAAGTAGGAATTCACCCTTCTGTTGCAATTTACTCTCTCCCAAATGTACTACCTTTAATTTATGAGAAATTTCCACGCTTAAATTTCAATCTCATTCATGACTCTTCTCGTGTCATTGCTGGTAAAGTAATCAATTTTGAAGTTGATTTTGGTATTGTCGTTAATCCAATTAAACATCCTGATTTAATTATTAATGAAATGGGAGTTGATGAAGTTAAGTTATTTGAATCAGCTCGTCCAAAGAGAAAGAATAATAAATTGATATACAATCCTCAATTGGCGCAAAGTCAGGACTTACTTAGAAAGTTAAAAGATGACTCAATCTTTATTGATGGACATATTGAAAGTGATAACTTGGAAGTTATCGCAAAACTTACACACGAAGGAGTAGGCATAGGTCTTCTTCCAAGCCGAGTGGCCTCTAATTATAAGAACCTTGTTCCTATAAATGATTCTCCAATTGTTAAAGATCAAATCTCATTGGTTTACCGTGTCGAGAAAAAGAATTCTTTATTGGTTAAGGATATCTTAGAGATTGTAAAAGACTCTTTAATCTAATTAAGAATTTCTTATACGAATCTCTCTTTAAAAATAGTCATAGATAATCGATAGGCTCACTTGAAACCAAAAGAGGTATCAAGTGAGCAACTCATTTAAATTATTATTAATTCTTTTCAATTTGAGTATTCTGACTTCATGTCAGAATGATAGGGTGAGCTTTTCTCCTCCAACGATTGAAGTTTATCTTGTTAAGCCTGAAACTGTATCTCTCTATAATAGTTTTGTCGGACAAGTTTATGGTGAGAAGGATATTATTATTCGTGCACGTATTGAGGGCTATATAAGATCCTTAAGGTTTCGTGAAGGTATGTTTGTGGAAAAGGATCAGCTTCTTTATGAAATTGAGTCCGATAGCTATCAGGCCGCTGTTCAGGAGCAGATGGGACGAGTTGCAAAGGCACAGAGCCAGGTTGTTAAAACAAGAAATGACCTTAGGAGAATTCGTCCACTTGCCCAGCAGAATGCCGTTGCAAGATCCGATCTCGATGCTGCCATCGCAAGTTATAATGCTGCGAAATCAGCACTAAAGGCCGAAGAAGCAAATCTTGAATCAGTTAAGGTTCGTCTTGGTTACACAAAAGTTTATTCTCCAATTAAGGGTGTTATTGGTAAAACCCGTTTTAAGGTCGGAGATCTGGTTGGAAGTAACCCAAATAATAGTGATCTAAATACTGTTTCATCACTTGAAAATGTACGGGTTGAATTTTTTATTTCTGAAAATACTTATCTAGATGTAATTCATCTTAGACGAGATAAGGCCAGTGCACAGAGTACAAGAAATATTGAATTAACGCTTATCCTAGCAAATGGTGTCGAGTATCCTCATAAAGGTAAAATCGATTTTCTTGATCGTAATGTGGACCCTTCAACTGGAACAATTCTTATTCAATCAACATTTCCAAACCCTGAGGGAATCTTAAGGCCCGGTCTATTTGCTACCGTACGTGCAAAAGTAGCAACGTCAGATGAAGCAATTCTTGTTCCACAAAGGTGTGTAACGGAGTTGCAGGGAATCTATCAAGTTGCTGTCGTGGATAAGAAAAATAAAGTTCAAATTAAAAATGTAACTGTTGGACGAAAAATAAATGGTTTTTGGATCATCGTAAATGGGCTCGATGAGGGGGATACCATTGTTTATGAAGGACTCCAAAAGGTAAGAGACGGAATGCTTGTTGCTCCTATGCAGGCCTCCGTTAAATTTAAGCAAAATTAGGACAGACCTTATGAATCATAATGATGATAAAAAGCATATCTTCTTTGTTAGGCGACCAATTTTTGCATTTGTCATCTCTCTCTTTACCCTCATTCTTGGTGGAATCTCTATTCTTGACTTGGCCACTGAACAATATCCCAATATCACACCTCCAGTGGTCTCTGTTACGACGGCCTACACTGGTGCAAATGCAATGAATATGGAAAGTTCTGTTGCTTCGCCATTAGAACAGGAAATTAACGGTGTTGATAATATGCTATATATGAAATCCACTAATGCAAATGATGGAACGATTAATATTTCAACATCATTTGAAGTTGGATCTGATCCAGATATGAATACAGTTTTTACCCAAAATCGCGTTGCTTCTGCTACCGCCAAACTTCCCGAAGAAGTAAAGAGGCTAGGGGTGAATACTAGAAAGTCTCTTCCAACAATGCTCATGTTTATCACGCTTACAAGTGAGAATAATCGTTATTCTCGAGAGTTTCTTTCAAATTATGGAATTCTCAACATCAAAGATGTCTTAGCAAGGCTTAAGGGAATCGGTAGGGTTGATATGCTCGGCTCTAGTGATTATTCAATGCGATTTTGGATAAGACCTGAGTTACTTGCAAAGTACGGCCTCACTGTTCCAGAGATTTTAAATGCTGTTAGAGAGCAAAATGTGATTGTCCCCGGAGGAAAATTTGGTGCTGAGCCAGCTCCGAAAGGAACCGACTTTACCTATAGTGTAAAGATGCAAGATCGATTGCAGACCCCAGAAGAGTTTGGAGAAATTGTTGTTCGCACAAATGAGAATGGATCACAGGTTTTTTTAAGTGATGTGGCCCGTATTGAATTGGGGGTCGAAAATTATGAAGCATTCGCTCGTGTCAATGCTGACCCATCTGCTCTTGTGGCGATTTATCAGGCCCCTGGCGCCAATGGTGTTGAATTAGCTAACGACGTGAAAAAGACGATTCATGAATTAAGCAAGAAGTTTCCTCCTGGGATGTCCTATCAAGTTTCATATGATTCAACTCTACCGATTACGGCGGGTATTAAAGAAATTGTCATTACTTTAGTTGTCGCTCTTCTTCTTGTTATCTTTGTCGTCTTTATTTTTATTCAAGACTGGCGTGCATCCTTGATCCCGACGATTGCGATACCGATATCTCTTATTGGGGCTTTTATCTTCTTTCCTTTTTTAGGGTTTTCAATAAATACTTTGTCACTATTGGGCCTGGTTTTGGCCATTGGAATTGTTGTCGATGACGCCATTGTTGTGGTTGAAGCTGTACAAGTAAATATTGAAAATGGAATGGACGTGAAGACAGCAACGACTGAGGCCATAAGAAAAGTAACTGGTGCGGTTATTGCCACAACCCTTGTTCTTGTGGCCGTCTTTGTTCCTGTTGCTGGAATGGCCGGTATTACTGGATTATTATATCAGCAATTTGCAATCACAATCGCTGTCTCTGTTTGTATTTCCTCTGTTAATGCCTTGACTTTGTCACCTGCTCTTTGTGTTCTTTTGTTAAAAGAGAAAAAGGAGTACTCAGGTATTCTGGGCGGTTTTTTTCATCTTTTTAATAAGGCATTTGATCGCTCATCAAAAAGTTATATGAACTTAACTGAAGTCTTTGCACGAAGAACAAAGAGGGGATTCTTATTTATCTTGATTCTTACTGGCTGTATCGCAGTTATTGGGAAGTACCTACCGGCGGGCTTTATTCCAGTTGAAGATATGGGCTATTACTTTATCAATGTTCAACTTCCAGAGGCGTCCTCACTGCAAAGAACCGATGCAGTGGTTTCAAAAGTTGAAGACACTTTGATGAAATTTGAAGAAATCCAATTTGTGACCTCTGTTGTGGGCTTCTCTATTTTATCCGGTGCAAAGTCAACTAATTCAGCTTTTGTTATTGCCCAACTAAAAGACTGGAGTGAGCGAAGCGTGGATCTGAATATGGCCGTTAGAAAAGCAAATGGAGTCTTCTTTACAAAGTTTCCACAAGCTCAAATCTTTGCCCTTAGTCCTCCTGCTATTCCTGGCCTTGGTAACGGTTCGGGTTTCACCTTCATGCTTCAAGACCGCTTAGGGACATCTGTTGAAAAGTTATATTCAAATGCCCAAAAGCTTATTGCCGCTGCTAATAAGAGACCAGAATTATCACAGGTCTTTACGACATTTAAGGCATCTGTTCCACAGAAATTAATTGAAATTAATCGTGAAAAGGCACTGAAAATGGGGATTCGCTTAAATGATATCTATGTGACTCTTTCGGCCTTTCTAGGTGGCTCTTATGTTAATGACTTCAATCGATTTGGTAAATTGTATAAGGCCTATATCCAGGCCGAGCCACAATATCGTCTCGATGGATCAAAACTTTCAACTTTCTATGTCGTCAATAGGAGTGGAGACAAAATCCCTCTCTCTTCAATCGTGACAGTTAAAGAAAGCAGTGGGCCAGATTATATCACTCGCTACAATCTATACCGCTCGATCGAAATCACTGGCAGTCCTGCTGCTGGTTACTCTTCGGCCCAAGCCCTTAAGGTTATGGAGGAAGTTGCACGCCAAACATTAGATGAAGGGATGGGCTATGAGTGGTCAAATATGTCCTTTCAAGAAAAGAGATCAGAAGGCTCAGGTGCAATTGTATTTGTTTTTGCTCTGATTTTTGTCTACCTCATTTTGTCTGCTCAATATGAAAGCTGGTCTCTACCTCTAAGTATTCTACTAGGCACACCTTTTGCGATCTTTGGAGCAATGCTCTTTGTTTATCTGGCCCGTCTTTTTAGCAATACCTATGAAAATAATGTCTTTATGCAAGTATCCCTCGTTATGCTTATAGCAATGGCCGCAAAGAATGCAATTCTCATTGTTGAATTTGCTAATATAAATTTTAGAGAAGAAGGGATGAACTTATTTGATTCAGCAATGGATTCGGCCAAGCAGCGCTTAAGGCCAATTCTTATGACGGCCGTCTCTTTCATCTTAGGGGTTCTACCTCTGGTCTTTGCTACCGGGACAGGTTCGGAATCTCGAAAAGTAATGGGAATGTCTCTGTTAGGAGGTATGACCATTGCTACTGTTATTGGAATCTTCCTCTATCCTATGCTCTTCGTCTTTATTGGCAAGTTATTTGGTTATGAGAAGAAGGAGAAGGATAGTGAATAGAGTATCTCTTTCTTTATTCTTACTGGTTTTATTTGGTTGCGCTGTTGGCCCTGAGTATAAACGTCCTGATATGCCAGCTCCCTCTAAGTATCGCTACGATAATAATAAGAAAGATATTCAAATGAATGAACAGTGGTGGGAGGTCTTTAATGATAAACAATTGTCAAAATTAGTCGCTATTGGATTAAAGCAAAATTTTGATATTAAGATTGCATTGGCCAGAATAGAAGAAGCGGCAGCTTTTTATGGATTTAAAAAGAAGGATTTATATCCTTTATTCAATTATCAAGGTAATTTCCAAAAGGGCAATTATTCTCAAGGAGCAGTATTCCCAGACTCTGTTGAGTCATCATTTCTTGCTGCTTCCGTTCAGTGGGAAATCGATTTTTGGGGAAAGCTTAGAAATGCTAACGAAGCGGCCCGTGGCCAGCTACTTTCCACTACGTATGCTTATGATTCAGTTCGACTACAAGTAAGTGCTGCTATTGCTACAGCATATTTTCAATTATTAAAGAATAAGGTTTCTTTAAAAATAGCTAAGGCAACAGTCGATACAAGGGAAGAGTCCTATCGAATTGTTAAGGCACGATTCTACAATGGAACTGTTTCTAAGTTTGACTTAAATCAGGCCCAGGCACAATTATCTTTTGCAAAAGCATCAGTCCCTCGATTTGAAAGGGCGATTATTGCCAGTGAAAATCTTATTCGTATTCTACTTGGCCATAATCCAGGTAAGCTTAAGATAAAAGTAACCCAAGACATAACACAGGCCATGATGGTGCCTGATATTCCTATCGGAATCCCCTCTGATGTACTTAGAAGAAGGCCAGACGTTGCCCAGGCCGAAGCAAGTCTTAGGGCCCAAAATGCAGAAATAGGAGTGGCCGAGGCCAATCTCTTTCCAACCATTAGCTTAACAGGTGTTGCTGGAAATTCAGATAGTAGCTTTAATCCTTTTAGCGGCGAATTTATATGGAACCTAGGAGCGAATTTAGTTGGGCCTCTGTTTCAGTGGGGACGAAATCTTGATTTGATTGATGTGGAAAAAGCACAGTACAAACAATTACTCTACTCTTATAAACAAATAGTTCTAGGGGCATTTCGAGATGTCGAAGATTCTCTTGTTGCAGTTAATACGATTAATCGTGAATCCATTAACTTCAGAGAGCAGGTATTGGCCCTTAGGGAAGCTAAGAAGATTTCTTTAAATCGTTATAATAATGGTGTGACTAGTTTCCTTGAGGTACTTGACAGTGAAAGAGCGCTTTTTGAAAGTGAACTTAATTATATAAGTATAAAGCAAGATAATCTCATCGCTTATGTAAATCTCTATAAGGCACTCGGAGGAGGCTGGGAGCTTAAAGAAGAAACTACTTCTGAGAAGGCAAATTAAGTTTTTCGTATTGTGTTTTTAATTGGCCACAAGCTGCTAAGATATCATCACCTTTTGTCTCTCTAACGGTACAAGTAAGTCCTGCTGCTTGTAGAGATCTTTGAAACCATTCAATATGTTCATCGCTTGGGCGCTTAAACTTACTTTCTGGGTATTCATTAAAAGGAATAATATTAATCTTTGATTCCTTCTTAGGAAGGTTTTCAATAAGCCCATCAATATCTTCTTGAGTATCATTAAGGTCTTTTATTAAGAGATACTCATACATAATTCGTCGAGAATTCTTAACTGGAATTGATCTTAGGGCCTCAAGAAGGTCATCAACTTGGTAGCGCTTATTAATTGGCATCAGCTCCGAGCGTAGATTATTTCTAATAGCATGAAGAGAGATGGCCACATTGACGTCAGGTAACTCTTCCCATTGCTTGATCTTTGGGACAAGTCCTGAAGTGGAAATCGTAACCTTGTGCTTACTAAGAGCGATTCCAAGTGGGTCTGTTAAAAGGTAGCAGGCCTTCTTAACATTTTCAAAGTTATGAAGGGGTTCACCTTGACCCATAAAGACGATATTTGAAATCTGATACTTCGGATCGACATTCTCTTGCATCCACTTAGAGACAGTTAGGTACTGTCCGACGATTTCTGATGTTTCTAGGTGTCTTGTTAGTCCCTGTGTGGCCGTATGACAAAAAGTACAACCAATGGCACAGCCGACTTGTGAGGAAATACACAGAGTCGATCTTAGGCGCTTATCATTCTCGCTTTCAATAAGTACGGCCTCTATTGAGTTCTTATCATCTAAACCAAGGAGAAATTTTCGCGTACCATCTTTGGAAAGGCCCTGCCAAAGAATCTTAAGTAGCGATAAGTCATATTCCTTTGCCTTTTCTCTGACAACACGTGGGGCATTCTCCCAAGTGTCAGGATTAAAATTTAACTTTTTATAGACCCACTTTCCCATGATTTTTGCTTCATCATATGGGAAACTTTCTAAAGTTAAATTATATAGGCTTGTTTTTGTCATAATGCATAATTATCTGATTGCGTTGTGGCAGTCAATATTTTAGGAGGAAAAATGAGAATTTTACTGCCAATTTTGATGGTGATGGGCTTTGCAAGCTGTTCATCTGTGACAACGAAGGATGTTGACTACAAAGTAGGGGATAAGAGTTATCGAGGCTATATGGCCCTTACTGGCGACGAGGATAATAAGAAGCCAGGCGTTGTCGTTGTTCACGAATGGTGGGGACATAATGATTATGCGAGAAAGCGTGCAGACCAGCTTGCAGCTCTTGGCTACAATGCTATTGCCCTTGATATGTATGGAGATGGAAAGACGGCAAACCACCCAAAAGATGCTATGAAGTTTTCATCTGAGGCCTTTAAGAACCCAACACTTCTTAAAGCAAAATTCAATAAGGCCGTGGATCTTTTAAAAGAACAGCCAAGTGTCGATGCTGAACGCATTGGTGCTATTGGATACTGCTTTGGAGGGGCCGTTGTTCTTTTTAATGCGACTCAAGGAGCTGACCTAAAAGGAGTGGTTTCATTCCACGGGTCTTTATCAGGTATAAAACAAGTGACGAAGAACTCAAAAGCAAAGCTTTTAGTCATTAATGGTGCCGACGATCCACTTGTAACAAAAGATGATATTACCAATTTTAAGAAGGTTATTAGAAGATCACAACTACCAATGAGGTTTGTGAATCTACCTGGTGCAACTCATGCCTTCACAAATCCAAAGGCGACTGAGAATGGAAAGAAATTTAATCTTCCTTTGGCCTATAATGAAAAGGCAGATAAAGAGTCTTGGGATTTAATGAGAGAGTTTCTACAGAATACACTTTAAATAAAAAAGGCCACTCATTGAGCGGCCTTTATATTTTTTTCTTTTTACTACTTATTCACAAGCTGGAACTTCTACCCAAAATCTATCTGCATGGTATCCATCTAGCGTATAATCTTCAAAGCTAAACTGTCTTGTAAGCTTCTCATCAACTTTGATTGTTTTCCAATTTGTTGTCACAGCGTTGTCACAATCAAGAGCGACATTTGCAAGATCAAGAGTTGAAAGAAATTTGTTCTTAAGTGGTAAGTTTACCTTACAAGCTTGGAAACTTCCTTTTTCTCCTTCTGTAGCACAAGTCGTTGCTTTTTCAGTTGCTAGAACCATTAGATTTGAATCTTTTCTAAAGATTGTAATATCTTGAGTAACAGTATCAAAAGCAGTCCCATTATTAACAAGGGTACTTTTTAGAGTATTTTTTAAGCTGCTAATTTTATCCCCAAGTTTATGTAGATCACATGCCGCTGGAGTTTCTGCATAGAACTTAGTCTGACATGCAAAATTTTCTGCAAGTGCAACTCCATCTCTGTCACTTACTTTTGTTCCAAAGTCTGCATCACCTTCAATTTTACCGTGAAGCATACCTGCTACTTTTCCATCAACTAGGACAGGAGAACCTGTTGAGTTCCAGTCGATAGCACAGTTTGAAAGAACAAAGTTCTTTGAATCTTTTGATCCGTTAATTGTTGTTAGTAGTGAATCTGTTAGACCGTTACACTTCTTCTTTGCTCTTGTGTATTTCCCTTCAGAAACAGCGTAGTTAACTTCAAATCCTCTTTTGAAACTTGTAAGTTCAAAAATCTTATTTTCTCCACCGAAGTTGATACCTTGGTTAGTTGTTTCAAGAAATCCAACTTTTGATTTCTGCTTTGTTGAAACAAGAACTATTTCTGAATATTTTTGGTTTTCAATTGAAGAACAAGTATATGTAAAGCCTTTAAGGTCTTTGAAAGCAACTTCTGAACAAGCTGAATCTAGCCAGTCTGAGTATGATTGATCTTTTTGTCTACTTGGAAGACATTTCTTAGCTGTTGCAATTAGGTTATCGCCAACAAAGAAGGCCGCACATGTTTGAAGCTTTCCACGATTCAGTTTACCCATCATTAACACTTGGTCGATACAACCATTTTTTGAGAAGCGGTCACATACGAAATTAGCTCCTGCAACTTCTGATGCAACAGCGTCACCCTTTAGCCCTTGGCTATTAATAGTTGGTCCCTTGTCCTCATAAATACTTGAACGGTTCCCACATGAAGTTAGGTTTAAAAGGGTAATGGCACTAACACCAAGAAGTAGAATTTTCTTCATAGATTGCTCTCTCGATAATAGGGTAAAAGTTGGCAAAATCTAGCATAATAAATATGAACAATGTAGTTCTAACTCAGCAAATATAATTTTTACAATTTCCCAGATGGTGTAGAATGGAGAGTATGAATATTATCTTTATCGACGGTAAGTGCTTAATATGTAATGGCCTCGTCAAGATTATTTATCGAATCGATCGCAAGAAGAAGGTTAAATTCTGTCATCTACAGGACCCAAAAGCGCTGGATTATCTTCAACAAGATTTTGTTAAGAATCTCTCAACAGTGGTTTTCTATCAAAATGGTGAGATTTCAACGAAGTCAGATGCGGCCATTGCGGTAATGGTGGAGTTAGGTCATTGCTATTTTAAAGTCTTTAAAATAATACCTAGGCCACTAAGAAATTGGCTCTATGAAGTCGTTGCAGAAAATCGTTACCGACTTGGTAAGAAGTTAGAGACTTGTCCGATTCCTGATAAGGATTTAGCAAGTCGCTTTCTATGAATCTTGTGATGTTAACTGGCCACAGGCCGCTAGTATGTCATCGCCCTTAGTTGTGCGAATCATGGCGTGAAAGCCAAGTTCGATGAGGCCCTTCTTAAACTCTTCGACGGCCGCCATCTCTGGTCTCTTATAAGGAGCGCCTGGAAATTCATTAAAAGGAATGAGATTAAAAATAACGGGCATTCCTTTTAATAGTCGACCAATCTCTTCCACATGTTTTCTTGTATGATTTAAGTCGCGAATAATTAAGTATTCAAAAGTTAGAAACTGGCGCTTCATTAATTTGATCGTCTTAAGCTCATCAATTAACTCTGCAATAGGGTAGGCTTTGTTGAGTGGAATGAGCTCATTTCTTTCTTCATTAAATGGAGAGTGAAAGCTGAGGGCAAAGTTTACATTCCCTAGTTCACTGAATCTCTTGATACCTGGTAAATATCCGGCCGTTGATAGTGTGATCTGTCTTGGGCCTAATCCCATGCCTTCTTTTGTCTTTAGGATTTCAATGGCATCCGCTACATTATCGATATTATGTAGAGGCTCACCTTGTCCCATAAAGACAATATTAGGAGCCGCCTGATGGCCTTCAAACTTTTCTTTGATATAGGCATAGGCTTGCATATATTGCAGAATAATTTCTTTCTTCTCTAGCGAACGTGTTAACCCCTGTGTTCCTGTAAAACAGAATGAACACTTCATGGCACATCCAACTTGAGAGGATAGGCATAGGGTATATTTCTTTTGAAAGGGAACACATACTGTTTCCACTGTTCGTCCATCGCTTAGTTTGAATAAAAGCTTAACAGTCTTGTCATCAACTGATTCTTGGATCTTGGCAATTTCAAGAAAATCAAAACAGTACTTTTCTTCTAAGAGAGAGTAGAGCTTTTGAGGTAGGCCAGTAATTTCCTTAAAGGATACTGCCCCATGCTTATAAACTTGGGTATAGATTGTCTGAGCATGGACTCTTGTATATCCATGCCCAGTGATAAAGTCTTCAAGACTTGAAAGTGGGGTAGAAAAGAATGATTCTATTAGATCATCCCCATTTTCTTTGCTTGCTCCATCATTTGGTCACGCTGCTCTGGAGACATATTCTGTACCATCTCTTGCATCTTCTGTAGCTCCTCTGGAGACATTTGAGACATCATCTCTTGTGCCTTAGCATACATATCTTGCTGGTTTTCAAATTTTTGCATTGTAAAAACGATCTTTTCTGGACCAATTTCACTGTCGATCATTTTCTTTTCTCTTAGTTCTTCGAGAACTTTATTAAGGCTTAGACCTTTATTATCTGCAACTTCATACATCTTTTCAGTAGGAAGAGATACTTTCTTTTCTGGGAAGCCATTGGCACTTAAATTCTTGATAATTTGATCAATAAATTTTTCCATTTCAACATCCTTTTCTTTGCTCGATTAGGTCATATTTAGTAACATGATGCGCATGAAAAACCAAGCTGCAGCAACGAAAGGCCCTGAGGGCTTTGAATATTTTTACTCAAAAATGTGGGGTTCTCGATGGAGTTCCTTAAAAGATTCTTTTACTAAAAAAGAAGAGAAGGCCTATCGTCGAAATAAGTGGTTTTCAGGAGAATTTATTGATTCAGGTGAGCTAATTCCTGGGGTGTATGCCAAGGGAGAGGTAACGGAATCTAAAGATCTAAAGTCTCATTATGTGATGGATGCTGCCAGTGTTATCGTTGCTCGCAATCTCAAACCAACCCCTGGAGCCAAAGTTCTCGACATGTGTGCGGCACCCGGCGGTAAGAGTTTAGTGCTGTTTGAGGAAATGGAGGGCAAGGGGCACCTTGTCCTGAATGAGCTTTCACGTAATCGTAAAGAGCGTCTACGTCGAGTGGTATCAGAGTATGTCCCACAAGAGATGAGGGATATCATTGATATCCGCGGTTTTGATGGGAATAAATACGGGCTTAACTTAAAAGATGAGTTTGACTTCGTTCTTCTCGATGCTCCTTGTTCTGGAGAGCGCCATACGCTAAACGATCAAAAATATCTTAATATGTGGTCAAAGAAGAGAACGCGAAATCTTGCTGGCCTTCAATACTCTCTACTTTGTTCGGCACTTCTAACACTGAAAAGTGGTGGCGAAGTTCTCTACTCAACATGTTCTATTTCTAGTCTTGAAAATGATGAAGTGATCGCTAAGGTCCTGAAAAAGAAAGGCGATCAAGTTGAGCTTGTTCATGACCTCGATACTTTCGGTTTTGGGGAAAAAACTGAATATGGTACAATATTTCTACCTGATAAAGAGGGATCAATTGGTCCTCTCTATATGTGTAAACTTCGAAAAAAGTAGGTCGGTATGAAATTTCTTTTGGCTTTAATTCTAACTATAAATAGTTATGCATTTAAATGTACAAAAGAATATCGTCCAGTTTGTGCTAACGGAAAAACCTATTCAAATCGTTGCATGGCCCAAGTGGTAGATGCCACTGACATTAAGGATGGCCCTTGTTCTAATGATAAGAATACGTCTGCAAATAAAAAACACTTAAGGCCACAGGGAACTTCTCCGATGAAGCCTCATCGTCCGCAGGTAAAAGCTCCGTGTATTTGTCCCATGATTTGGATGCCTGTGTGTGGAGTAGATGGGAAGACCTATGGTAGCGCTTGTAATGCAAACTGTGAAAAAGTGCAAATAAAGCACCAGGGTGCATGCGAGAAGATTGAAACACACTAATTTTACTTTTTAGTTTTTTAATTTTTTTTCAACTTTTTTTTCAATGTAAGCCGTGAATTTTCAACAGGTCCAATTCTATTTATTTTCACTTTGTATAGGTTTAGTTTAAAGACTGAACTTTAATTGAAAATGTCTTTGTACGATACTTCAGTGTGTTCTGGAGGATTAATGAAAAATAAGAATTTTAAAGTTAAATTGATTTTATTATGTTTCTTTTTGTCGGTCGTCAGTATTGTTATCAGTACTGTTTCTTACTTTGGTGTAAGTGACTTAAGCGAGCAATCAAATTTCTTTAGCGAAAATATTATTCCACGTAGTTCTCTACTTAGCGAGATGGATGTTAGCTATCAGAAAACGCGAATTCAAGTGAGAACCCTAGGGCTTGAGGACTTAGATAGTAAGAATCGGAATAATGCGATTTCTAATACGATAAAGATGATTGATAATTATGAGTTAGCTGCAAATAAGTTACGTAATATTATCACTGATGCTGAAGAACAAAAAATATTTAATGAGCTTCAAGTACAGTGGAGTGACTTTAAGAAAGTTGGTGCTAGAGCACTTGAACTTGCAAAAATTAATAATCCTACAGCTAGAGCTGAACTCCTAGAAATTTTCTTAGTTCATTGTCCAGAGGCCGCTGAAAATTACCAAAGAGTTCTAGATAAATACAATACTCGCTTATCAAAAGAAGTTATTTCTTCGGCATCAGTCGTTAGTGCAACAGCACGTAGTTTACAAATTACTCTCGTGGTTGTTTCATTTATAGGAATTATCCTTGGCTTCTCTATTGGAGTAGCGTACGCATCAAATATTTCACAAAAAATTAAAGCTACAATTTCTGCTCTTACTGATACATCTCGTTCACTAACGAAGAGTGCAAAAAGTATTGCTTCGACTTCTAACGAACTCTCTCTTTCAAGTGAGAGACAAGATTCATCACTGCAAGAGTCATCAAGTTCACTTGAAGAAATTAGTTCAATGGTAAGAATGACAGCTGATAATGCACAAAAATCTAATAACCTTGCGCAAGAGAGTTTAGGTAAGGCCGCCGTTGGGAAGAAGATTGTAAAGAAAATGATTCATTCAATGAATGGAATCGACAGCGATATTGATGTTATGGTGGAGGAGTTCTCTGATAATAACAAGAAGATGCTTCACATCGTAGAGCTAATCAATCGTATTGAGGAGAGGACTCAAGTTATTAACGATATTGTTTTCCAAACAAAGCTGCTTTCATTTAATGCATCAGTTGAGGCAGCAAGGGCCGGTGAAGCAGGTAAGGGCTTTGCTGTTGTGGCCGAAGAAGTTGGAAAACTAGCGCAGATGAGTGGTAATGCTTCTGTCGAAATTTCAGATATGGTTAGTACAAGTGTTAATGAGGTTAACTCAATTGTAGAAGAGTCAAATATGAAGCTATCAGACCTCGTTCAAAAGGTTAGAGATAGTGTGACATCTGGATCTGAAGTGGCAAATGAATGTGGGCAAATACTTGAAGAGATCGTTGTTAGTGTGGAGAATGTGACTAACTCAATTACCGAAATTTCATCTGCAACTTTTGAGCAATCAAAGGGGATTACCGAACTTCAAGGCTCAATTTCAAGCATTGATGTATCCTCAAAATCCAATACAGGAATTGCCAAGGGAGCATCAAATATTGCAGATCAATTATTGAATGAAGTTAGCTTCGTCAATCGCTCAATTGGTGAGATCGAGCTTGTTTTCTTAGGTGAAGAAGAAAGAAAACAAGCAGCTTAAGTTGAGGGTACGAAGAGGCTACGAAGACGCCGAGTCATAGACTTGTAGTCCTCTCTCCCAAAGTTTTAATAAAATAAACCAGAATACACCAGTGGCAACTACCATGATAAGAAGGTAGTGCCACTTGTTCATATCTAATAAGAAATGAATCGGTGCCGAACCTACTAGTAGTATCGGAACGAGCGTCGAAAACACTCTCTTTGTCGCTGCCCCATAAATAAGATCAGGCCAGCGCGAAAGTTGCTGCATCTGCATTCTAAAGAAGTTAATCCCGACACCTTCAACTAACCAAAACATAGCACAGCTAATAACAAACTCCACGACAGCAAGTAATGCTAGTGAAAGTGTTAGAAGCAGAGGAATGAGGGCCCATTGTAATATGTTAAATCCATTAAGATTTGCATAGTAACTAAATACCGCTATTGCTGGAATTAGTGTTGGAATTGATGAAGGTCTAATATTGCGAAAGAAGACGCTAAAGATTGAGCTAAGAGGCCTAAGAATTGTGTAGTCTAATTGCCCTGACTTGAGATCATCACTGAAGCGCCAAAAATTTTGACTTAAGATGATCATGTGAAAACCATCAACAAGTAAGACATAAGATAGAAATAGCATGAATTGGTTTCGATTCCAGCCCATAACCATATCCACGTGATCAAAGATAAAATCAACAGTAAAGTAAGCTGAACCAAAGAACATTAGATCCATCATAACCATGAGGACAAAGCTTGTGCGAAAGCTCATGGCCACGGCCGTACTTGTTGAAATAAATTTCTTATATACTGATAGATAGTGTTTAACTTCTGAACTAAAAGAACCAAGTCTCATTACATCCCCGCCGCTGTATAAAGTTTAATTCCACGTTTCCACGTTAGTGCGCTAATGAGACTAACAAGAATTAGCCATGGAGATAAGACACTAAAGAATGTTGCATAACTTACGGCCTCTCCCATAAAGACTTTAATTGGATAGTAAGTTAAATAAGGAAATGGTGTATACATTAGGATTTCCCTAAAGAAGTCCGGATATAGTTCAAGTGGAATAATTGCACCCGAAAGAAATACTGTAATCATCTGAAGCATTACTCGTAAGATCCAAGTCTCTTCTAACCAAAAGGCCATAACACCCGTTAAGTATTGTAGCGAGAACCAAAAGAGGCTAACAAAGAGACAAACGCCAACACCGTTTAGTAGTGTAGGGAAGTCGACACTTGGTAAAATACCAATTACTGAAAAAAAGAATATTGCAAACCCTGTAACAAAGAGTTGAATAACTTGAAAGCCAATAAATGAGGCCGTGTGAAATTCCCAAAAGTTAAACGGATAGATGAGATAAGTTGAAATTCTTCCCATCCTAATATCAAGGGCCAAGTTAAGAGCTGTGTGACCTTGGGCAAGTTGTGACACGACAAAGGCCCAAACATGGTATGTAAGCATCGCCTTCAGTGTATAGCCTTTAATTGTACCACTTCCTGTACTCTCAAAAATGGCCGTCCACAAGTTGTACTTAATAAAAAGAAAGACTAGCGCTGGTCCAATAATTTGAAGGAAGAAGTTTAAACGATAGGCCGTGTACTTTACAATGGAGATCTTAATGGTTTGCCACCATTTGATAAGATTAGACATTACTTAGAATCTCCGGGTTCTCCATAATCTTCTTCATTACTTTCTCTATTGGAAGCTTTTCTGTATGAAAATCAATAACTGGATACTTTGATAAGATGGCCGCAGAGATTTCAGAGAGTTCTTCTTTATCAACTCTTAGCTCAACACTTGATCCATTATCTAGAAAATCACAATCAAGTTTTGACCAAAAATCTTCTTTGGAATCAATTGCTTTATCAAAACTGAAGTAGACTGACTTCTTATCTCCAAGGATTTTTTCGAGATTTTGAAGTGGCCCATCATATGCTTTTTGTCCTTTTGAAATTAGAACAAGGTCCTTACAAAGAGCCTGTACGTCGGCCATATAGTGAGATGTAAGGATAATCGAGAGGTCATTCCTGGCATGATATTCTTTTAGGAAGTTTCTCATATTCTCTTGTGCCACTAGATCAAGTCCAATTGTAGGCTCATCTAAGAAGAGAACTTCTGGTTCGTGTAAGAGTGAGGCCATAAGTTCTAGCTTCATTCTTTCACCAAGAGAAAGTTTTCTTACATGGATATGAAATAGCTCTGTGACATCGAGAAGCTCTCCCATATAACCAAGTTTCTTCTTGAATTGGTCATCTGGAATTTCATAATATTTTTGGAGTAGTTGAAATGAGTCCATTGCTGGGATGTCCCACCACAGCTGTGACTTTTGTCCCATAACAAGAGCGATCTTCTTTCTAAACTCCTTGTCACGTTGCCAAGGCTTGTATCCTGCAATTGTGACCTCTCCACTTGAAGGAACAATAATTCCTGTCAGCATCTTCATGAGTGTCGTTTTTCCTGCTCCGTTTGGACCTAGTAAACCTTTGATTTCACCTTTTTCGACCTTGAAGCTAAAGTCGTTTACGGCATACTTCGTAATGGGATTTCGATTAAAGAAAGACTTGATACTTCCTTTAAATCCTTCTTCTTTCTTATAACTTGTAAATTTCTTTGTGAGGTTAATTGTTTCAATCATTTTAATCTTACTCGCTAGCGTGTTGGTTAGTGTACTCGTACATGACAATGCTTGCAGCAATAGAAACGTTTAACGATTCTGTCATTCCGTATTGCTTAATCTTAAGCCTTTCGATCCCTGGCATTTCTTTTAGAGGACCAAATTCTTCATGGCCAAAAATAAAGGCCGACTTCTTAGGAAGTTCACTCTTATTCAGATACGTTTGTGCATTAGAGTCCAGAGTTAGGGGAGTGTAGCCAAGTTCACTTATGCGCTCAATCGACTCTTCGATATTTTCGTAGAAGAAAGTCTTAACTCTTTTAAGAGCTCCTTTTGCAATTGTGACATCAAAGAACTTCGTCCCAACAATATGGACTTCGTGAACACTGTAGATTTCACATGACCTCAAGATCTTCCCAATATTAAAGCCACCCTTAAGATGATCTAAAATAATGATGATTTCATGTTGCCCATGAACGGCTTTTTCTTTAGCTATTTCTAGCTCTTTTTCAAATTTCTTTTCTAAGAATTTTCTTGTTTTCTTGCTCATATGTCGGTTAAATTACGAAATAAATCGGAGGTTTGCAATGAACAATATTGAAGTCGCAGTATTTGGAGCAGGGTGTTTTTGGGGTGTTGAAGAAACCTTTAGAAAGCTTGCGGGAATTGTTGAAACCGAAGTTGGCTACGCTGGTGGAAATAGTGATCATACGACTTACGAAGAGGTCTGTACTGATACGACTGGTCACGCTGAAGTAGTTAAAATTACTTACGACCCATCAATAATTAAATTTGAAAACCTATTGGATATCTTCTTTAATAACCACAATCCAACTACCCTTAATCGTCAGGGAGTTGATGTCGGTTCTCAATACAGAAGTGTGATCTTCTATAGTAACGAAGTGCAAAAGGAAGCTGGAGCAAAGGCCATAAAAGAGCTTGAAGAAAGTGGTTGCTTTAAAAATCCTATCGTGACTAAACTTGAATTGTTGAATAATTACATCAAGGCCGAAGAGTATCATCAGAAGTACTTGAAAAAGAAGGGACTTACGAGTTGCTCGCTATAAATTTAGGTGAATTTATAAGTCTATGTTTTTATTGAGTGTGACATAGGAAGATGGCACTTTGAAATTACTCTAATCAATAAAATAGCTACGACTTATCTCATTGCTCATAATTTAAGTATCTGTAATTAGATTAAATTAATTTTCTCATCAGAATTAACCAAAACCTTTGCATAATAGCTAAATAGCCAAAGCGGTTCCAGAGGGTTGCCAGTTGGTTAAATGACGAGGAGAACACAAATGAATATTGAGAACTTTAGAGAGACTTTTATTGCCCATGCAAGAGATGAGATTAAATCAATCGTTTCTCAATCGAAAATTAAAGGTGAGTTTGATTGCAGTGTCTTTAATGAGAAATTAACAATCATTTGGTCAGAAGCACAAATCAATGGCCTTACCGAAGATGAGTTCGCAACTATTGTTGAAGAAGTTATCCCAACTCAAATCGATAATGTTATCTTTCCATTCACAAACGATATACCACTAGCAGCCTAGCGCTGTTTATAAATTATGCTCGGGTATCGTTGACAACAGACGATACCCCGGTATTTTCTATTAACTCACCATCTTCGCTTTCATCTTTTTTGATATTTGTAAATCTTGGAACAAGAGCTACTGATATAACAATGACGATCGAACCAGCAATTGCTGTCGGATCTAGCGTCTCTCCAAATAAGATATAGCCGAATAATGCAGCAAAGATTGATTCACTTAAGAAGACTAGTCCTACAATATGGGCCGGAATACTTCTTTGTGCCGTAATCTGAAGAGAGAAGGCAATTAGTGATGAGAAAATTGATAGTATTAAAAATCCCCACAGTGGAGAAGGGAAGTTTAGGGGTGAGTTCGTATAGAGAACAGCTAAGCTCGTTGGCCCTTCATAAAGTAGTGCAAAAACTAGTCCCATGATTCCCATAAAAATACATTGGAGAAAGTTAAAGCGAACGGCTTCGACATCATTGGCATAACGATCAGTTGCAATGATATGGAGAGAGAAGAAGACTGCTGAAGCAATAACAAAGATATCTCCCATATTAAAATTACTAAAATCCATCCCATTCATCATCATGATTCCAAGCATTGATGTTGAAAGCAGAAACCAGAATGTTTTGCGAACTCTTTGTCCTAGAAATATCACAGAGATTATAGGAGTAATAATAGCGTAGAAGACAGTGAAGAAGCCGGCCTTGGCCATTGTTGTCATGGCGATACCAACAGTTTGAAGTTGCAGGGCCATCATTAGAAGTGCTGAGCAAATTAGCCCACCTAGAACTTCATTCTTTTTTCCGGCAAGTTTCTTAAAGTCATTTCTAAAAAAAAGAATTAGAAAAGCGAATGAACCAGCGAAGATATAGCGTAGCGAGTTTGACCACACTGGAGAATAGTCTGTAAGTGTAAATCGAGTTCCGGCAAAGCCGAGCCCCCAGATTGCACAAGCAATACTTAATAAGATGATACCTTTCATGGCGACAATATAATTCGCTTTTAAAAAGAAAACAACGAAGAGTTTAGACAAATGGACAAGTTCATTAGTTTTTATTTATTGCCAAGGAAAGCTGACAAAAAATAACCATATGCTCATGTATTTTTATTCAGATGAATAAAAATAAGTCATTGAATTTATTGAATTGCATGAATTAATTCTTAAAATTTCAAAATTGCTGCAAAATGAATGAGTAGAAATAAAGTACATGTACTTATTTTACGGGGGACGTTCGAATGCAAAAAGATAATTTTAAACAAACTTTTTTAAATGAAACAAGAAATGAGGTTCAGGGAATTTACTTAGAAACAACAACTGACGGAGATTTTAATTCAGACCTTTTTTCTGAAAAACTAACGCCAATTTGGACAGCGGCTTCATTAAATGGCCTAGACGAATTTGAATTTATATCCTTGGTCGAGGATATTATTAATAAAGATGCCCAGGAAATTTACTACCCCTTTAGTTTAAATTACAAAGCTGCGGCATAAAATAAAGCTCCCATAGTGGGAGCTTTTTTTTTCTTATAGTAAAGAGTCATCAACTAAATTTGGAAGCGTTACTTTTAAAAGAGGCTCTTTTTCCATCGCTCTCTTAATTGCAAAAGTTGCTCCTTCATTACGGGCCCAACTTCGACGATTAATTCCATTATTTACATCCCAAAAAAGCATCGACTTGATACGACGATCACAGTCTTCACTTCCATCGAGAACCATTCCGAAACCACCGTTCATAACTTCACCCCATCCGACACCACCGCCGTTGTGAAGTGAAATCCAAGTTGCTCCTCTAAATGAGTCGCCAACAAAGTTTTGGACGGCCATATCTGCAGTAAAGCGTGAGCCGTCATAAATATTTGAAGTCTCTCTAAATGGAGAGTCTGTTCCTGATACATCGTGGTGGTCACGTCCTAGAACAACTGGCGCTTTAAGCTTTCCTTCGCGAAGGGCCTTGTTAAATGCGAGAGCGATTTCAATTCTTCCATCACTATCTGCATAAAGGATGCGGGCCTTTGATCCGACGACGAGATCATTTTCTTTTGCACCCTTAATCCAAGTGATATTATCTTGCATTTGCTGCGTGATCTCACTTGGTGACTCTTGCATTAGCTTCTCTAAAACTTCAGTTGCTAGTTTGTCAGTTAGATCAAGATCCTCTTGTGTGCTTGAAGTACAAACCCATCTAAAAGGTCCAAATCCATAATCAAAGCACATTGGGCCCATAATGTCTTGAACATATGAAGGATACTTGAAATCTTCAGTCGATCCTTCTTTCATGATATCGGCACCAGCGCGAGATGCTTCTAATAAGAATGCATTTCCATAATCAAAGAAGTACATCCCTTTGTCGGCAAGTTTATTAACCGCGTTCACGTGTCTTACTAAACTCTTTTGAACTTCAACTTTAAATTGTTCTGGGTTATTTGCCATCATCTCATTTGATTCTTCAAATGTTAGGCCCGCAGGGTAGTAGCCTCCGGCCCATGGGTTGTGAAGAGATGTTTGGTCAGAACCAATATCAATATAAATATCGCTTTCAGCGATCTTTTCCCAAAGGTTAATTATATTTCCTTGGTAGGCAAGTGAAACAGCTTCTTTATTATCTTGTGCTTTCTTAATTCTTGCCATCAGCTCATCAAGGTCAGTGAAAACTTCATCAACCCATCCTTGCTCATGTCTTGTCTTAACAGCTTTTGGATTTACTTCCGCAACAATACCAATACAACCTGCAATAACTGCGGCCTTTGGTTGTGCTCCAGACATTCCACCAAGTCCAGCTGTCACAAAAACTTTTCCAGCAGTTTCCGTAACCGCTTCTGTTGAAATTTTTCTTAGAGCATTTAGAACTGTAATTGTTGTTCCGTGAACAATTCCTTGTGGCCCAATATACATAAATGAACCAGCAGTCATTTGTCCGTATTGAGTCACTCCAAGAGCATTGAATTTTTCCCAGTCATCTGGCTTTGAATAATTTGGAATCATCATTCCATTTGTGACAACAACTCTTGGGGCATCTTTATGAGATGGAAATAATCCCGCAGGGTGACCAGAGTAGAGAACTAGTGTTTGCTCATCAGTCATCGTCGCAAGGTATTGCATTGTTAAAAGATATTGTGCCCAGTTTTGAAAAACGGCACCATTTCCACCATAAGTAATTAACTCATGAGGGTGCTGTGCAACAGCGTAGTCTAGGTTATTTGAAAGCATTAGCATGATTGCAGCAGCTTGCTTGGACTTATGTGGATACTCTTCAATTGAGCGAGCATGAATTTTATAATCAGGGCGGTAGCGGTACATATAGATGCGTCCGTACTTTTCTAACTCCTCTTTAAATTCTGCAAGTAATTCAGCATGCTGTTCACTTGGGAAGTAGCGAAGTGCATTTCTTAGTGCTAGCTTTTCTTCTTCTTGAGATAGAATTTGTTTACGTTTTGGAGCGTGGTTAATATCCTCTTCATATTTCTTATAATTTGGTAAAGTCTTAGGAATACCCTCTAATATAGCTTCTTTAAAACTATCCGTACTCATTCTTAAATCCCCTTAAAATAAAGTATATTAGAAGACATATATCACTTTTGGGATGAAGTAAAAAGGATTGAGCGTCAATTGACGCTACCTATTAACGAATAGATTGCCTTCGAGAAATTCTAATTCACTTGTGTTATAATACTTATCTAACGAAAGGGGATTTATGCCAAAATTAGAAATAGGACAAGAGGTAGTATCGATTAACTTTGGAGTTGGCGTAATTACTGAAATAAAAGATATGAGTGGAGCGGAGTTCTACATTATTGAATCTTCCCAAGGACGCTCAACAACGATGATTCCAACAGTGAAGGAAGACGCGTTTAGACCTTTAAGTAGTCCTACAGAATTAGAAGAAACTCTTGATAAACTTTCTCAAAATAGTGAGATTAGGCAATTCGATTCTAAAAAAGATCGTATTAATTTCTTTAAATCAAATATTCAAAAACAAGATATCGATACGTTCGTTGATAATATTCAGCAGTTACTTCAAATTACGGACAAAGGTTCGGCCGAGTCAAAGTACTTAGAAATGCTATTAGAAAATTTATCTGTGGAAGTTGGTGCAGTCTTTAATGAAGATATCAACCAAGCAAAAGAACGTGTGAACTCTTGCTTGGATGGTAAGTTTAGTTTTTAGTCGTTACTTGGTCTTAGCATTAAGATTCGCGTAATTCTAAATACGCCTTCTCCACCGCAACTACCCATGTTACAACGGTTAACTTCGTAACAATGCTTCTTAGCATTGTAGCGGTAGTCTTCGTCTCCATTGACAAGGATTCCTTCGACAAGTCCCGTTTTCTCGTTAAATACAGCAGATCCTGAGTTTCCAGAAAATGTATCAAGGTTTGTTTCAAACTGATAAAAGTTCTCAGCATCTCTAACAAAAGCATCACCTGAAACTTTCGAAGGTAGTCCTGATGGATGGCCAATTACAAATACTTCTTCACCTTTTCTAATGTCATCACTTTGTCTGTAGTCGAGTGGTTTACGACCTTCAACTTTTCTATCTAATTCAATCACTGCAAAGTCTTCGCCTGACATGCGTCCAAGTCTTTGAGCAACAACTCTACGACAACTATAAATATTTTCTTCTTTGATTGTTCTTGCATCATCGTTAGGAGATGTTTTTGCATAATCAAATACCCAGTAATTATCGTTACAGACTGACTTCGACTGGATACAGTGACCAGCTGTTACGATAAATTGCTTACCATATTTTTCAACTAGAAATCCTGAACAGTCAGCAACATCAACTTGCTTATTAAATCTCTCTCCTTCACATAATTCGATTTTAGAATCTTGTGCAAGAAAATTTGAAGAATTTCCAATCTGCTTAAGTTTCGACTTAGGAATCATAGCAACCGTTGATCTTTGAAGATCTAGTTTATTTTGATCAGTTACTTCGAATTGGTCCAGACGATTATCTTCACCATAAACAACTTTATCAATGGCCATCGATGAAAGGTTAACAGTAAAAACAACAGCTAGCAGGGCAAGAGAAAAGTTCATTTATTTATCCTTATTTTGTGAGTGGCGCATTTAAACAATGAGGCGTTGAAAAGTACAGAAAAGGGCCTTCAATAAAAAATTACAAATCCTTACATTCTATGTAAATTATTTACGTTGAGTTATAAGTGTTGATTATCACATCTAAAGTTATCTGTGGCCAAATCCGATAAGTCCTTAAGATGAGAGACTTATGAAGAAAAATACAATTTTAACTTTTATATTCTTGGCCGCGTTAAATACGTCTTGTCAGCTAACCAGTGGTGACTTTTTAAGTGGAAAGGCCCAGAGTCAAGCAAAGAGGGTTTCACGTGAAAGTGATATTCTCGATGTGGTTGATGATGTTGTGCGTGAAGAAGAGGGCCAAGGTGTTAATGAAGACCTGCGTGACCTAACAGACAACTTTTCAAACTTCCCAACATCATACGATATTTCAGATTATATAAATGGTAAGGTCGCGGCGATGGGGACACAGTGTGCGATGACTGATCAAGAGCGTGAATGGTCATTTGTTAAAAATGTAGGTACTGGCTCTTTTGGTGCTCGTAAGGTTTTGGCCACGATTTATCAGTCGTGTCGGCCAATTAATACAATCATTAATTCAGATACTCCAAGTTTAAGTGGAGTTTCAACTCAAGAAGCGACATTCAGTAATGGAACAGACTTTAAACAAAGAGTTGTCCATGATCGTGTTGCAATGGTGAGATCTCATGAGGTTTTACGAAAGCTTGATCAAGATCCTGATTATCCTGGTGAAGGATGTATGGATGCAACTAAGGTTCCACCTGTTTATGGTTATGGCTCACGTAAAGGACTTCGTAGTAAGGAGATTAATCTATTTACTCGTGGGCAAGGTGTTTCAAAAGAAGGTGCAAAAGCATCAGGTATTGATTGTTCTGAGTTTATTTCTGCAGCTTATGCAGCAGAGGGATTAAAATTTACAACTAATGATCGAGACTATCGTTCACTAACGACAACATCACTTCACGATACTGTTAAAAGTAAGAACTCATGTATTAAGCCGGTTAAGTTTAATTTACCTTATTCACTTCATTCAGGTGATATTATTAATGTGAAGGGAAGCCATGTTGTGATGGTAGATACTATTGGAGAAGATCCTCTGGCTATTAGAAGATTTTCTGAACTAGGCCGTTGTGATGATATTACAATTAGTGACTTTAATTTTACTTATATCCATAGTGGTGCTCTTAAGAATTATGGCCCTGCCAGAGTTGATGCAAAAACTCACGCAAAGAATCGTTCAACGATGTTTTCTACTTTAAGAGCAAAAGCAGTTGCTTCATGTAAAGCAATCATTGCTAAGCAAGAGCATTCAAGTGAAATGATGTCGGGACGATTCAGTATTTTAAGACATGATTCTTCAAACTCTAAGTGTTGGTATGAAGAGCCAGCAAAGCTTAAGGGCGAGAGTTGTATCAATCAATGTCTTCAAGAAGAAGTAAGAGGAGCAAGGAATGTATAAACTATTAATTGCTACTATTATATTTTCTCAATTTATCTATGCTAAAGAGATTTGTCCTTTCAATAAAGATGTTAAAAAAGTAGCTGCTCAATTGGCCGAAATTGAAATGAGTGGCATTAGACTCATTAGCGGTGCAAAGGATGAATGCTTAAAAGAAAAATATCAAAAGTATTATCGTTTCAATAAAGATCCTGATTATGATGCTCCAAAGTCGTTGCAATATCTTGCAGTTTCAGAGAAATCAATTAAGATTTCAGAAGTGAAGCTTATTGATAAAGATGTTCATACATACGAAGCAAAGTACACAGTAAATGTAGAAGACTTAAAAGGAAAGAAGAGTGTTGTAAAAGATAGCCTTCGCTTCTATATCAATGTCTCAAAAAGGGCCCAGCAAGGGGATGGCTGTGCTTCTGTTATTGAGCCGCCAAAGAAATTAGTCTTATTAAAATCATGTAAGAAATAAAAAAGCTCCTTTCGGAGCTTTTTCTTTATCTGAAACTTATGCAAGTTTTACTAAACTAGCTAGCGCACCTCTTGCACCATCTTCATTTAATTGCTTACTGTAATTCGTTAGAAGTTTACGGCCAACAATATGAAGTCCAATGAAAGAAAGTTGATTTTGCATTGCTTGGATTACGTATTGTCCGCCACCACCAGAGTGTGTTCCTAGAACAGCTGGCTTATCAACAAATGCTTCACGCCAAGATTCTCCACCTGAACGAGATACCCATGCAATAGCATTGATAAATGATGGTGTAACAGAGCCATTGTATTCTGGTGTTAAGAAAACAAAACCTTTGGCCGCGATAAACTTCTCAGTTAGTTTAACTCCATCTTCTGGAATTCCATTCTTTTCTTCTTCAGCTGTATATAGTGGAAGCTTATAATCACTAAGTTTTACGATTTCAAAAGACTTTCCTGTTTCTTGTGCTAGTTCAAGAATCTTGTCTGCCATCTTTAGATTCATTCCGTCACTTGAAGTAACGATTAAAAAATCACTCATTTTCTCTCCTGATTTGTTATTCTAATTCTTTAATAAGTAGTAATGCTCTTTGCCCTAAAATAACTTTAGAGTTTGGAAAAATCATACGTAAGTTATCTTCCGCAGCGAGGTACTTTTCGTTATTTTGCGTAAAAATATGATCACCTTTTTTAAAGAGAGTAAAGTTTGCGCTTTCTTCCTCTTCAAAAGTAAAACTAAAGTCATCATATTCTTTATTGATTGAAGCATAGATTGTAAATGCTTTTGGAAGGTCCTCTTTCTTTAATTGTTTAGAGCTTAAAAGGGATTCTATTGTCTCTTGTGCTGCTCTAAATTTACCTTCAGGGTTTTGCCCAAAGGGATAGACCTTGCCAAGTTCAACGGTGGCACTATAGGCATTTAGCTTTTCAAAGCTAAACGAACTAAATACTGTTGATTCTTTATGAGAAAATAAAGAAGCTTGAACGCCCATATTTGCGAGTGCCAAGTTAAAGTGATGATCTCGTTGTCGATCAGCTGACTTTGGTACAAGTGCAAATCGCTCCATTTCACTTTTCTTTAAGGCACAATGAAGGTCAAAGTGGAAGAGTTGTTTACCATCGTACTTAGCAACAAAGTCATAGCATTGTTTTTCAAGTACACTTGCTCTTTTAACTTCATAGTTCTCAGCTAAATCTTTATAGGCTCCATTAAAGCAACGATTTAAATTGTATTCACTAAAGCGTTTACCAATATTCATGGCCTTTGGATTACCAAAGATAAAGAGAGTCGGAGAGTTGATGCTAAGTTCATCACGATAAATCTTCTCGAGTGTCTCATTTGTAAATTCTATAGGTGCAGTTTCATTGCCGTGTATACCACAAGAGATTATGTAGATATCATCTGTTGTCACGGATTTTGGCGTGACTTCAATAATACCTGTATCATGAATTTGAAAGTGACAATTCTCACCGTCAAAAGTGCTTGGCGCTAGGGTATCTTCGTTATTTCTTGTTGTCTTTAGGAAGTTTAATTCACTCATTAGAATATCCTAGACTCTTTTGGCACTAAGGCCCATTGAATTGAGCTCATCAACAATTTCTTTAATATGAAGATGGCCTCTTGTTTCAAGAGAGAATTCAACTTCTGTTTCACCTAGGACACTTGTTGTGAAGGCCCTGTTGTGGTGAATCTCTAAAATATTGGCCTGCTTAGAACCGATGATATTTGAAATTCTTGCAATTGTTCCAGGTGTATCAGGTACATTAACAATAATTGAGCAAGAGCGCCCAGAAGTAATGAGACCTCTTTCGATAATGCGGTCGAGGATATTTAAGTCAATATTTCCACCGCTGACAACTAGGACAACAGTCTTTCCTTTTATATCCTTGAACTGGTCATATAAGAGGGCCGCAACAGAAGTTGCTCCAGCACCTTCACAAAGGACCTTCTCATACTCAAGAAGAGTCACTATAGCGTGTGAGATTTCAGTTTCTTTAACTGTTACAATCTCATCCACATATTTTTTTACAGTATTAAATGTATTATCAAGAACAGTTGTGACAGCAATACCGTCAGCAATTGTCTTTTTCTTATCCACGGTAACAATTCTATCTTGCTCGATGGATGTCTTCATTGCAGGCATTTCGACTGCTTCGACTCCAACGATCTTCGCTCTACTTCCACTTTCTTTGATGGCCGTTGAAATACCTGAGATGAGGCCACCTCCACCAATAGGAATAGCAACGAGATCAACATCAGGTAGCTCATCAATAATTTCTAAACCAATTGTTCCTTGGCCAGCAATAATATCTTTATCGTTAAAAGGATGAATAAAAACTTGTCCCGACTCTCTTTGAATCTCAAGGGCCTTTTGGTAGGCATCATCATAGAAGTTTCCGTGAAGGATAACTTCTGCACCAAATTTCTTTGTTCCTTGAATTTTTGCTAGGGGAGTTGATTCAGGCATAACAATTGTTGCCTGAATTCCAAGTTGTTTTGCTGCAAGAGCAACACCTTGAGCATGATTTCCTGCTGAGGATGCAATAACACCCTTATCTTTTTCTTCTTTTGTTAGTTTAGAAAGACGATTAAGGGCCCCTCTTATTTTATAGGCTCCCGTTAACTGTAAATTTTCAAGTTTTAAGTAAACTTGGCAGTCAAACTTCTCACTCAATGTTGTCGAGTAAGTTAATGGTGTTTTAATAATACGATTTTCAATAGCAAGCCTTGCATCTTGAATATCACTTAGCGTTACGTTCGTTGTTGTCATAATGAGATCTTACTTCTTTTCGTAATCAACTTCAAATGTGTTCTCATCCACTTGGATCGGGCCATTTTGAGTGCCTTCGTGACGGGCCTGAGAATTATAGGCATTTCCTGAATAAGAAGAAAATCCACCACCATTTTTAAATGAATAAAATTGCATATTGCCACTTTCAATTGAGCTCATAAAGAACTTCTTCATGTAAATAAGCCAGATGTGACGAGTTAGTGGAAGAACCATTGATAGACCCAGGACATCTGTCAGAAAGCCTGGAGTTAAGAGGAGAAGACCTCCACCAAAGACAAGAAGACCATGGATAAAGCTATTGGCAGGAACACGTCCTTGGGCAAGTTCTCCTTGAATCTTGGCCAGTAGTGCTGCTCCTTGCGATTTTGCTAGGGCCGCTCCGATTACACCAGTAATTAGAACGAGTAGAAAAGTATTTCCTCCACCGATTTGGCCACCAATTGAAAAGAGTAGGTAGATCTCAATTGCAGGAATAACTGTGAATAACATAACTAATATTGGAAACATGGTACCTCATTTATTTTTGTGTACCTATAAGATGGGATGAGATTTAGTGATGTCAAGGTCGGGAATTTCGAAGAGTCGAAATTCCCATTGTATGTTATTGATATTAAATAGATTTTAAGTTCTTAGAATCGTAAACCCAACCTTCGTGAGTTGATCCTTTTAGATAATTCTTATACTTAATTTGAACCCAGTCACCATCTGTTTTTAAGATTTCAACACGAGTATTTGGTGCGACAACTTCAAGTTTTTCACCCTTTGTACTTGGGATCGCTCTTAAGTTAAGGTACTTAACTGGAGTGTGAAATGATTTTTGGACTGAAACGACAGCAGGCTTAACGATTTCTCTCTCTACAACTTGAGTCTTTGGTTCAGACTTGAAAATCATCGCACTTGCTATAAGTGAAAGTGCAATAATAGAGGCTGCAATATAAAGTGCCTTTGGGTCTTTTGACTCTATAGGTGATGGAGAAGATTCCGGGGCAGACTTAAGTTCGATCTGCTCACGAACATTCTTTTGATTAATGATTATTGATTGTAGAAGTGATTCGAGTCTTTCAAATTTCTCATTTACTTCTTTAGTTTCAAATCTTCTTTCAAGATCTTCGATCTTCTTATAGAGATTATCTTTCTTCTCTTCTCGTTCTATATTGGCCACATGTGTCTCAACATCTTCTGAAGGGACTACTGTTTGAGTTGTTGATTGAAGGAGATTTGATATAGGGCTTTTTGAGATCTTTTTCTCATTCTTTTCAAGTAGGTTTGAAAAGTTAAAATTACCTTGAAAATCGTCATTCATAAATTGCGCGGCTTTCTTTAATGAGTTCTCTAGATTTTTGTTAGAATCAACACTCTCTTTCATTAAACTTCCTTGTCATAAATTTTAATTACTTAAAGAGTGTAAAAAATAGTTTTAGACTTGAAAAGTTTTTAAATACTCTTTCACATCTGCTTGTGCACTCAGGAAGTACTTCTTCTCAAGTACAAGAGCATTGGCAATGTAGCTAATCTCATTGGATTCAACATTGTCGACCTCGCCGTCGGCAGCGGCAATTGCAAAGAGTGCCTTTAAAACTTGATAGCGCTCGTGTTGTGACATGATCTCAACAAGTGGCTTGCAGTAACTTCTGGTATCAAGTCCAGAAAGCTCTTTCATTTTCTCGATAGAGTATTCAGTTATTAACTCGGCTTCCTCGGCATTTAATTGTGTCATACCTGTGATAATCTTTTGCATCTTTGATTTTTCATTTTGACTGACGTGAAAGTCCGAGTAGGCGATACGGGCAAGGAGTCCACAGATACATGAGATGATTACCTTTCTTTCATCGTTCATATTTGGAAATTTCTTATTTAAGTATGCGTGTATCTGATTTATAGAATTTGATTGATGATCGGCCTTCAGTGATTTGAAAAATTCGAAGAAGTTCATTATGGACCTTTTTTAGAGATTTTCAGTCGTATATACCTTGAAAAGAGTAACACAGATGGGCGATAATGGAAAAAAAGAAAAAAAATTTAGCAAAGTCGAGGAAGTAAATTGGATAAGTTTGAAGTTGGCGATATTGACATTAGAAAAATGAATACCATCTTTAGTACAGAAGAGGATGGTGATGTAGCACTAGAAGATAAAGTAAGGGTTAAGAAGCCTTCTAAATATCATGTCATCCTACACAATGATGACTATACGACAATGGAGTTTGTCATTTGGGTGTTGATGCATATCTTTAATAGAGGTCAAGAAGAGGCCATGAAGATTATGCTCGATGTCCACAATAATGGACGAGGGGTATGTGGAACTTATTCATATGAAGTTGCAGAAACAAAGATGAATAAGGTTATGTCTGAAGCAAAGAAAGAAGGGCACCCACTACTTTGTACTGTTGAGCCTGAATAGGCACAGGAGAATTATAAAATGATGTCAAAAAAATTAGAAACCATCATTAATGAGTCAATTCAAAGAGCAAATACTTTGAAGCATGAATATCTGACTCTTGAAAATGTCCTTTTGTCTCTACTTGCAGATGAAAATGTAAGAGAGATAATTGAATATTGTGGTGGTGATCTTGAAGAAATTGAAAGTGAGCTTAACGAGTTTATCCACGATGAATCTAACTTTAGCATTCTATCAGATGACCAAATCGAATCTCTTTCTAAACAACAATTCGTTAACGATGAGTTAAGGGAGTTGGCACGAGAAAATGGAATTGTTTACCAGCCTGAAATTTCGATGTCTCTACAAAGAGTCATTCAAAGGGCCGCAATTCATGTGCAATCAAGTGGAAAAAGTCAGATTCTAGGGATCAACCTACTCGTTTCTCTATTTCAAGAGAAAGAAAGCTTTGCTCTTTATTCTCTGCAAAAGCAAGGGATCGAAAGATTCGATATTGTTAAGGCCATCTCTCATGGACTTGGCCCCGAAGATGAAGAGGAAGTTCCTCGCATTGAATATGTGGAAGGTGAAGAACCTCAGTCTCGTTCAAAGAAGGGAGATTCATTCTTAGCTAAGTTCACTGTGAACTTAAATGAACTAGCAAGAGAGAATCGTATTGATCCTCTTGTTGGCCGAGAAGAAGAGGCGCTACGTATTGTTCAAATTCTTTGTCGTCGTCGTAAGAATAACCCTCTCCTTGTTGGAGAAGCCGGAGTTGGAAAGACTGCGATCGTCGAAGGACTAGCACAGCGTATTGTTGAAGAAAAAGTACCTGACATCTTAAAAGGTACGACGATTTTCAATCTTGATATGGCCGCTCTTGTTGCAGGAGCAAAGTTTAGAGGTGACTTCGAGCAAAGAGTTAAGGGAGTCATTAAAGATCTGGAAAAGCTCGATAAAGATGGTAAGAAGGCCATTCTATTTATCGATGAAATGCATACCGTAATGGGGGCGGGGGCAACTTCTGGTGGAAGTATGGATGCCTCTAACTTATTAAAGCCTGCGCTAAGCCGTGGAGTTGTTCGTATCATTGGTTCAACAACATATGCTGAACATAGAAAGTTTATTGAAAAAGATCCGGCATTTAACCGTCGATTCCAAAAAATTGATGTGGATGAACCTTCAAATGAAGATACAATTGCCATCTTAAAAGGACTTCGACCTAAGTTTGAGTCTTACCATGGTGTTAAGATCTCTGACAATGTCATCAAGGAAGCCGTTGCTCTAACATCTCGCTACCTAATGGATCGTAAAAATCCAGACAAATCAATTGATGCCATTGATGAAGCAGGTGCTTTAAATCAAATTCGACCTGAAAGTAAGAAGAAATCTTCGATTACAAAGAAAGATATTGAAGATGTTGTGGCCAAAATGGCCAATATTCCAAAGATTACAGTTGAGACGACTGAAAAAGATAAGCTTAAGGATCTAAATAAAAATCTTAAAATGCTCATTTTTGGACAAGACCACGCTGTAGATGAAGTGTCTCAGGCCATTTATATGTCAAAATCTGGCCTTGGCGATGAAGGAAAACCTATTGCAAGCTTCCTATTTGCAGGCCCAACCGGAGTAGGGAAGACAGAATTAGCTAAACAACTTTCCATCCAACTAGGTTGTCACCTTGAGCGCTTTGATATGTCTGAATACATGGAAAAACATTCAGTCAGTAAGCTAATTGGTTCGCCTCCTGGTTATGTTGGCCATGACCAAGGTGGTTTATTAACAGATGCTGTTAAGAAAAACCCACATTCTGTTCTACTTCTTGATGAAATCGAGAAAGCACATGTGGATATCTATAATATTCTTCTCCAGGTGATGGATCATGGGTCTCTAACAGACTCTCAAGGAAGAACAACAGACTTCACAAACACAGTGATAATCATGACGACGAACGCTGGAGCTAAGGAAATGGATAGTGGATCTATTGGCCTTGCAAAGTCATCTTCAAAGAATACTGGTAAGAGAGATCAGACCATTAAGAACTTTTTTAGCCCTGAATTCCGTAACCGTTTAGATGGAATTGTACACTTTGAGAAACTTTCTACTGAGTACATTGTTAAAATTGTTGAAAAATTCGTTTCACAACTTGAAATTAAGTTAGCTGCTAAAAATATTGAGATCGTTTTAAGTGAAGAAGCTAAAATTTGGCTTGCCGAAAATGGATTTGATGAAAAAATGGGAGCAAGACCAATCGCTCGAATCATCGATCAGAAGCTTAAGAAGCCAATTTCTACTGAAGTTCTATTTGGAAGTTTAACTCACGGTGGAAAAATAGAAGTTGTCGTTGAAAACGATGATCTAAAATTGAATTTTTAAAATTTTTCTAAGACAAATTACAATCAAACTTACATTTTTTAAATGCTGAAACTGCCCTGAAAGGGCAGTTTTTGCTTATTCTTTTGAAAAAAAATGAAAAAAAATTTCGCTTAATTTTTTTATAAGAGTAAGTCCGAAACTAACGTCTATCAGGAAGATTAGAAAGTTTTATGTTTTATGGAGAAGCCTTGCTGTCGGCTCGTTTCGAGGTTTTCTTTAAAAATAATGTAAAGTAATTTCAAAATTAATCCGAAGTTAAAAAGGAACATAGGGAAATAAAAAAGATGCTTATGCTTATCAAAAAGTAATTTTTTATTTGCACACAAATAAAATTATGTTTACCATAAACATAAGTATTGAAAAAACCAGGAGGATGTCAATGGCAGTTAAGAAAACTACTAAAAAGACAACTAAGAAAAAAGTAGCTAAAAAAGCTACAAAAAAAGTAGCTAAGAAAGCAGCAAAGAAAACTGCAAAAAAAGCTACAAAGAAAAAAGTAGCTAAAAAAGCTACTAAGAAAGTTGCAAAGAAAGCTACAAAGAAAAAAGTAGCAAAGAAAGCAACTAAGAAAGTTGCAAAGAAGGCAACTAAGAAAAAAGTAGCAAAGAAAGCAACAAAGAAAAAAGTTGCAAAGAAAGCTACAAAGAAAAAAGTAGCAAAAAAAGCAACTAAGAAAGTAGCAAAGAAAGCAACAAAGAAAAAAGTTGCTAAAAAAGCTACAAAAAAAGTAGCTAAGAAAGCTACTAAGAAAAAAGTTGCAAAGAAAGCTACTAAAAAAGTAGCTAAGAAAGCAACTGCAAAGAAAGCAACTAAGAAAGTAGCAAAAAAAGCTACAAAAAAAGTAGCAGCTAAGAAAACAGCTAAAAAAGCTACGAAAAAAGTTGCTAAAAAGAAATAAGAAGCACAATTCTTAATTCAATAATGAGTCGGCCCGCTATTAGCGGGCCTTCTTATTTTCAAATCTATTTACATTCCACCCAAAAACATCTAAAAAAAGACCATATTATCGCCAGATTTTATAGCTGATACGATAAGAATAATTCAATGATTTCAACACGTTACAGTGCTTTAAACTGTAGTTATCTCCTTGGTTTTCTCGTTATTTCAGTTACTTATAAGATTTTCATCTCTTAATTCTGCCCGTAGGTTGGTCAGGGGAAATGAAAAGAAAGGCGTTAGAAGGAAAAGTTCATGACAACAGATATTTCTCCAACAGGTCTAGGTGTAAGTAAGCAAAATCACGTAGCTTCATCATTTATTGATGAAAAGTCTGGTGATCGCATCGTTCAACTAGGTGATGTGACATTTCCACCAAGAAAAGTTTGGATGAAAACTTACGGTTGTCAGATGAATTATCATGATACTGAACGAATTCTTTCACACCTAAAGAATTTGAATTTCTCTCATACTGAAGATTTGGAAGAGGCCAGTCTTGTTCTTTTCAATACATGTGCTGTTAGGGAACTTGCCAATAATAAATTTTATTCACAATTAGGTGAGTTAAAGCACTTAAAGCAAGAAAAAGGTGATGATCTTGTCATCGGTGTCGGCGGATGTGTGGCCCAAACAGAAGGAAAGGATCTTGTTAAAAAATTCAAGCATCTAAACTTTGCCTTCGGACCAGATACAATTGATACAATAAACGATATGGTTTACCGCACATATGCAGGGGATGATAAATTCTCTGTTAATACTTGGGACCGCTCAAGTAATTTTTCGATTGAAACAAAAATCAATCACGGAACACCTCAGGCATTCGTTAATATTATCAAAGGTTGTGATAAATATTGTACTTACTGTATCGTTCCTTACACTCGTGGCCGTGAACGTTCAAGAAAACAGGCCGAGATTGTTGAGGATGTAAGAAGACTAGTTGAATACCAAGGTGTTCAAGAAGTTATGCTACTTGGCCAAAACGTAAACTCATTTGGGAAAGAAAATGGAGAAAGATTAAGTGATCTAATCATGGATCTTGACCAAATTAACGGCCTAGAAATTCTAAGATATACAACTTCACATCCGTATGATGTGTCGGACGACCTAATTGCAGCTCACGGAGCAGCGAAAAAATTATCAAAACACTTACACCTACCAGTTCAATCTGGTTCAAATACAGTTCTTCAAAGAATGAATCGTGAGTACACGAAAGAACACTATCTAGGACTCCTAGAAAAACTTCGTGCTGCCAGACCTGATATCGTTCTTTCAACTGATATTATCTGTGGTTTCGTTAATGAGACTGACGAAGAACACAAAGAAACACTTGATCTACTTGAAAAAGCTCAATTTGATTTCATTTATTCATATGTTTACTCACAAAGAAGTAAAACTCGTGCCGCAAAAATGGAAGATTTCCTAACTCAGGAAATTAGAAAGTCACGTCTTCATGAAGTACAGGCCTTTCAACTTGCAATCCAAGAAAAGATTCGCGCTAAGATGGTTGGCAATGAATACCGCGTGCTAGTCGAAGGTTCGAACACAATGAAAGGTGAAACGAAGTGGAAGGGGAGAACAAATTGTAATCGCCTTATTCACTTTAAGGGACCAGCAGAAAACGAAGACCTTAATCTTAAATGGCATTGGGTTGACGTTAAGTGTATTTCGACAACTGCTCTTTCTTGTCAGGGTGAACTACTTCAAGATCATGGACGCCGCTTAAATAAGTAGTTGTAATGACAAAGTAAAATGGAGTTCTTTGCCTAAATAGGCATTGATGAGTTCGTAAGTTGTAAAATATCCTTGAGTATATTTTGAGGATATTATGAAATTACGCTTACCCTTACTTTGTAAAATTATGTTCTTAGGCTTTTTATCGTTGAATTCAATGGCCCTTACAGAACTGGATCTGGATTTTAATTACAATAAGAATATCTTTGGGCTTGATCGCCAGTCGTATGAAACAAAGAGAACATATGCTGGATCAGTTACATTCTACTTTCTTTCCAAAACAGGTATCGAGTTTAATATTTCTCAATCTGAAAATGAAATTATTGGAAAGTATGACAACTCTGATCTTTCGACAGGCCTAGTAATTGAAAATGAATATACTAATATTAAAACCCAAAGCTTTGGGATTGGTATTAGACAGGCGCTTTCTGGCCGTAAATCATTTCTTCAACCGCTCATCTCATTGGGATGGAGTAGACAACAATATACTCTTTATTCAACAACTTTAGTTAAGGACTTGGATACTTCAACCGAATATCTCATTAAGTCCGGAAAAGAGAAGTCGAGTTACGATGCCATGTTTGGTGCCTTTGCACTGAAAATGATGCTAACGAGAACTTTCTCAATTAAGGGCTCAGTAAGAACGGTCTTTCGCGCATTCAAATTTGAAGAGGCGAGGGATCAGCTAAGTTACAGCGCTGGGATCTCATGGTTATTCTAAAAAGAATCTTTCAATTCTCTCTTTTATTAAGTTGTCTATCATGTGCCAAGATTAGCTATCTAACAGAACAAGGTATTGGCCAAGTGGATATTCTTTGGAGTGCTAGAAAGAATCATGAAGTTTTAGAGGACCCAAAAGTCAGTGAAGAGTATAAGACGAAAATTAAACAAATCGAAACTTATAAGACTTACTTCTATAATTATTGGCAAAGGCCATCGACAGATATTTATTCAAAGACGACTCTCTTGAAGTCTCGTGCCGTTACTTATCTCGTTATTGCTTCAAGACCAAATGAAATTAAGGCCCGTAAAGAGTGTTTCACATTCTATGGCTGTTTTCCTTACCTTGGTTTTTTTAAAGAAGAGTCTGCAACAGAATTTGCTAAGGAGCTTGAAAGAGAAGGGTATGAGACCTATACAAGAGATGTTCTCGCTTACTCGACGCTGGGAAATTTTGATGACCCCATTCTTTCTTCTTTCTTTGAATACGGAAAATACAGTTTAACTGAAACTGTCTTTCATGAACTATTTCACACTATCTTCTTTGCTAAGAGTGAGGTTGACCTCAATGAAAATCTTGCCAACTACTTTGGCGAACAAATGCTCATCGAATATTACAAGGATGATAAAGAGTTGGATGGCTACTTCAAAAATCTAGAGCTAAATTCTAAGCTTAAAAAGGCCGTCACAAATCATGCTCAAAAGCTTAAGGATATTCTTAAGCAAGATGATTGGGTGAGTGCCAAGAAAGAGTATCTCTCTAAGACGATGCCCGAAGAGCTTGCCAATCTTTGTTCTAAACTTGAGGTGACAAATTGTTGGCCTTCAAAAATGGAGTGGAACACGGCATCTTTAGCTGCGTTTATGACTTACGAGAAAAGCCAATCGCATATCTCTGAGTACGCAAAGCAATTTCGTGGTGATCTTAAAGCTCTTTTTGCCAATATAGAACAGCGTTATGAAAAGTACCTCAACGAAGATATCGAAGGGAGTTTTGAGGACTATCTTTTTAATTCCAAATCGCTAAATTAGTGATATCTTTCTTGTTATGAAAAACAAGAAACACTTATTCTTTATCGATCCAATTGAAAAACTTGTCACAAAGAAAGATTCGACAATCTTAATTGCCTTAACAATGCAAGAAAGAGGTGAGGATGTTTACGTTCTTTTTGAAAAGGACTTCTTTGTTCAAAATGCTAAGGGTATTCAGTTTGACTGTTACCGAATTAGTGGAAAGATTAATGAAAGCTTCTATGTTGAGGACTTCAAAGTAGAGGATTCTCCAGAAGTTGTTTCGATTGATTCAAATACGGCGATTCACATGCGAATCGACCCGCCATATGACTCGCGCTACCAGCGCTATCTTTGGATGCTTAACTTCCTTACTGATATGTATGGTGTTCAAGTTTTAAATAATCCACTGGGGATTATGAAGCACAATGAAAAGCTTGCGGCCTACACAAGAGAGTTAAGTCTCGACAGTTATGTTGGAACTTCTTTATCCGGTGCAAAGAAATTTATTTCTATCCTTGAGGCCCGTGGCGTTCAAGAATTGATTTTAAAGCCTTTAGATCTTTATCAGGGCATTGGTGTTCAAAAAGTGAGCTTGAACGAATTTGAGGGGCATTTTAAGGCCAAATGCGATGAGTTTAAAGGACCTGTTGTTGTACAGGAATTTGATAACTCAGTTGTTGAAGGTGAAATTCGTACGATCTTCTACCGCGCCAAGGAGTTGGGAACAATTCTTAAGGTTCCTAAAGAAGGAGAGTTCCTTGCCAATATTGCTCAAGGTGCAAAGTATTCGGCAGTAGAATTAGATGCTCAGGTAAAAGCAGAATGTCAGCATATCTGCGAAAAGCTAATGGCGGATGGGGTTGATTTAATTGCTTTTGATATTTTGGGTGGAAGAATTTCTGAAGTAAATGTGACGTGTCCAGGACTCATGGTGGAGGTTTCTTCTGCTATGAAAAGAAACCTCGCACTCGAATTATTTAAGTAATTACATTCTTGGGGCCGAAGCAGGGAAGTCCTTTGTCGAGTCAGTTGAAAACTGAATGTCAAAGGCAACACAGTCGTTAGGCCAAACTGTGGCCATAGGACAGTAGCCATTTGTCACGGCATCACTTTGGCTATAGCCTTGATTAAGGTAGTATTGGCATGACCAATCCCATTGAACATCAAGAATATCAACGATCATTGGCCCATATGTTGACGGTAGTGTTGAGCCAGAAAATTCCTTAACTTTTGAAACTTCTCCGTTTGCAATATCACCAAAAGTTACAGTTCTTGTTAAGTTACAAGCTTGTCCTTCCGCTCGAATACAAAGCTTAATTTGTAGTTTCTTATACTGTTGTGGATTGTAATGACATTTAACGCCGTTGTCGTCATAAGTTCCTTGAGAAGGAGCTGTTCTTGGACGAACGCGAATATTAAAACGAGAGTCAGTATAGAGCATTGCCTGACCTGTTCCTAGAGATGTTGAGGACCATCTTACATTGGAGCCTGAAGAAGCACGTGAATTTCCGTGTAGGATAATACTTCCGACAGTATAGAAGTTTTGAGTTTGGCCACCATCGGCATCACCCTCTTCGTTACCATCACCGTAGCCATCACCTGGATCAGTTTGCTCATTATCGCTATCATCACCGCTGTCACCACTTCCGTCACCCCAGTCCCAGCCACCATTGCCTGTTCCTGTGTTACCGTTGTTGTCCCAACCATTCCCATTAGAGCTATTATAATTCGCTCTAGAATTAGTCGGCTGAGTACAACTCGTTAATGTCATGAGTACTAAAGTTCCCAATAATAAAAATTTTCTCATGTAATCCTCGTTCTTACATTTCCTCACTATTTTATCGGTAATCTATTGAATATACTTTAATCTTCACTTAAGTGTTTAAAATCTCAGTAGCATTTTTTCCAAAGCTTGCTAGAATTATCTTGTGATAGTTAAAAAAGAACTTATTCGAAAATTAGTGGATGAATTTTATCAAGTTGCCAATTACTTGATTCAAGATCAGTTGCAGGCAATGCAACTTATTATTGATGTGGCAACAGGCTTCGTTGCCCAAGATAGTCAGACTCTCTATAAGATTGATAATGAATACTTTGAGCGCCAATTCTTATTAAAATTAGTATCGCTGGCCAAGCAAAGAAGTGAACAAATCCTAAGTAATAGAAGTGGTAGCATAAATACTGTTGAGCAAAGGGCGTGTATTTACCTTTTTGAATTTAAGGGGGAGTCAGTTGATCATATCTCAGAGAGTTTAAAGATTTCACAGCAGCAAGTCCTATCATATATTGATCAACTACCGCATAAGAGCATTAATCTAAATGAGAGCTTCGATGGAAGAACAATTAATTAATAGTAATCTGAATAAATGTTTTTTTTCAAAGCAGATGACCTATTTAGAAAGTCGTGACTTTGTTAAAAATGAACAACATATTTCTCAATGCCTAGATTGTCGCCAAAAACTACTGGAATATGAGCTTAAAAAGCAGCAGCTCATAAATGACTTTAATTCGTATCAGGCCAACACCGAAGTCGAAGAGATTCTTTTACGTGAGCTTGATGAGTTAATCCCAGAGCAAGAAGAAGATCAGATAAAGGGGAGTCCTATTATAAGAAAGCGTCAGTACAACCTGGCCTTAAAGGATTTCTTTGTCTTTATTGCTTTTGGAATTCCACGAAAATTACAATTGATCATTGTGGCCGCGCTATTCTTAGCGGCGTGTATTTACTGAGAGAGTGAAGATCGCATAGTACTTACCATCTTCGTCTTTTAGGTCTTTGACAATATTAGGGATCTTATTCATCTTGCCGAGAGCTGTTTCAAAGATCTTATGAATATCATCATCTTCAGACGATTTTAGAATCTTAACAATTTCCGCATTTCCTTCTTCGTCGTAGCGAACAACGGCCTTTAACTCTTGAGCTGAAGCAGAACGCAGACTTTCTTGTACATATGGCCTTTCAGTTACTCGGTTTCTCACTGAGATTTGAACGGAGTTGATATATTGAACGGCCACACGCTTATAGAAAGCATAGAATACTTTTTCAAATTCATTTAGCTTATCGGGGCTAATCCCCTTAGGAGGAAGGAAGCTAACAGTGGCCTCTTGAACATGAGATAACTCGTTAGTCCAATTTGCGTCCTTAAAGCTTTCCTTGGAAATTCTCTTTTGAAGAATCTGATTCTTTTGTACCGATTCCTTCTTGGCCACTTTGATAATTCTTTGTTCTTCTTTCTTTGATAGGGCAGAAGAGCGACTTTTAACTTCTTGATCAACGCGCTTAATTTCTTTTTCACTATATGTTGGTTTACCATAGGCCAGTTGACCAAATAGGTTTTGATTATCCTGGGCCTTATCAAGCCCAATCTTTCTAACTTCAACTTGTTTAAATTTTAGTTTTATTGCTTCTTCTTGGGCCAGCTTTTTAGACTCGCCAGCATCGAATACTAGACTTAGTACTAAAGCATGCAAAACGAGGGAAAATAGGATTGTTATATAGTTGATCATTTTTCTCCGGCCGGATTATCCTATAAAAATTGTACCATTTTACTTGGTTAGGGACAAAGGAATCTCCTTTAAACTGGTAAAATTTGTCTACTCTTTATTCTAGCGCAATGAATAGGTAGAATTAAAGTGTGCTAGGTGGCGCAATAGTAAATGAATTACGTAATTTTAAGGACTTATGGATGAGTAAACCAGTTCAATACAAATTTTCAAAGGTGAGATTAGGAATATTAGGTCTATCTTCTGTCTCAATTTTAGTCATTGCTTATATGCTAAGTGGTGTATCAAATAGTTATAAACTGGTTTCAACAATTCAAAATGGAATTCAAATTTGTAGCACGAGAGTTCAGCAGACCTACACGGCCGCAGTAGCAGGGGATATGAATTCAACATATCTTGATAGCAACTTTACGGCGCAAACTGGAGAGTGTTTCGCACAAGTTTCAGACCTAATGACTGAGTATGGAAAATTCTCATCAGCTATCGTTAAAAAATTTAATACAGTTAGCTCAAACGTACACTGGTTTCATGAGAGCTTAAGAAGTACAGGGAAGGGGTTCTCTGTTACTGATAAGAATTTCTCTAGTAATGTTGATGAAAAATTCTCTCAATTTGAAGATGCGGCTGATGCGGGCTCAATTCTTATTGAGAATCACTTTGAAACAATTTCTAATTCACTTTCAAATATTAAAATCTCACTTGCTCTTGTAGCAGGAGTTTTCCTATTTACTTTTGCATGGGAATTAATCTTTAAGAAAATTGTTATGCAAAGAAGAAAGGAACTTGAAGATGAAGCTTTAAGTTTACTTATGCTTAATCAAGAAGATAATTTTGACGAGATTGAAAGTGTTATTATTAATGCACTAGAACTTAATGAGATGAAGCATTGCTCGAAGCTTTATTCTGCACAAAAACAAAATTTCAAAAGAGAGAAGAGAAAGGCAACGATCTCTTCTAACGAAAATAAAACTTTTGGGATGGTTCTTTCTGACGATGATCAAGATGCAAAGCAAGTTGCAGATCAAATTTGGTCAATGAGTGAATCAAATGAAAGTGGTGAGAATGAAACAAATGTACCAATGGTGCAAAGTTGTGAAATCTCATCGGTAAATCGTTTCATCGCTTGTAAAGTACAAGATCAGTACAAAGAGCAGGGAATCGAATTTAAAATTGATACTAATGAAAAAGAAATCATTGGTGAGAGAGAAACAATTGAGCAGATTCAATATAATATTCTTTTAGATGCAGCTAAGAACTCAATCAATGCTGATGAAGATAAGAGAACAATTGAAGTTCAAGGTAAGACTCTTGGAGCAATTTACTATCTAAGTATCTCATCATATGGAGAGAGTAAAAACTCAACTGAGCTTGAAACTTCGGTACAAATTGTAAGAGAACTTCTTAAAGATATTTCAGGACGTCTAGAGCTTGCAAATCTTTATAATGACGATCTACAACCAGTTGGGCGTAAGTACAAGTTAATCTTTAAGACAAAAGATGTTGTTGTTGCCGCTCCTGCAGTTGAAGTAGAAAGTGTTGAAAAGGTGACCGAAGAAGCCAAGGAAGATACTTCTAAGAAAGTTACTCGTATTGAAAAGGGTACTAAACGCGAGATTATGCAAAGACTAATGTAATTAGAATTCGCGTTTTTTTAGTTTTTTAATTTCTACTAAATTTCCAATTTCATTTAACAGGCTTTGATAGTTTTCATTTGAGTAATCATCTGATGCTACAAGCCTGTATACATCTTTATACTCAATTCTATTGGCCGCAAAATAATAGTCGAAGATAATGTCGGCCAGCATGTGGGATACTTTTCGGGAGGCCTTGTGAAGCTGGTAGAGGTTAAGTCCCTTAAGCTCTTCATTCACATTGACCCTTTTATTACAAAGTTTTAAACATGCCTTAAAGACCATCTTGTCAGTCTTCTTTACTTGTTTATTGTGGCGGGCCATGTATTGAAAGTCTTTATACATATTGCACTTTCGATACGGGTTAAAGAGTTTTGAGCAAAAATACGCACTAATATAATTATGGACAAGGTAGACGAATAAATTTGTTCGATCTCTTTTGTTAAAGAAGCCCACAATTTCCTTTTCTGGAATTTTTAGCTTTGATTGGTGAATATGAATTCCTGCTAAGTAAGAGATTCGATTTATGGAATAACTTGAGCAGTAGTAGGCCTTCTTACATGGAAGCTTAAACGTCTTACCATGTTCAAGTAGCTTATTATAAAAACCAATGGCCTTCTTTGACTTAAGCTTACCAATTGTGTTCTTAACTCGCTTTATGCTTTGTTGATCAAAGATTCTAAAGTCTTCAATCTCGCCAATTGGAATATCAAGATTAAGGGTGTTATTGATCTCGTGGCAAAAGTAAGCAAAGTTATCAAAGATATTATCTGAGAACTTAAGTGTTCCAGTTTCAATAATATACTCGTGAATATCAAATTCTGGATCATCGGCCAAGTGCTCATACCAATAAATTTGGGATTCATACTTAAGCCACGGAGGCGAGTTTACAAGAACGAATTCTCGCATATTATACTTAACAATTTGGTCTGATCTAAGCTTATTAGTTTCAACAAGCTTCCAATAAACTTCATCTGTGTTTTGATGAATTATCGTTTGAACGACATTTTTATTGGCCAGGTCAAAAACCTTTTGCGGCAGCTTATTGGGAACGATGTGAAGCTCTCCAAAGAGAATGAGCAGCTTATGTTCAGGGTTTTCCTTGTGATAAGTTGCAATTTTCTTTGCGGCTTTCTTATCTCTGGTTTCAAGATTGCCTTTAGTGTTAAGAGCAAGAATTGAAATATTGTGTTCCTTAGCAAGGTCAAAGAAAATCTTGTAGAAGGTCCAAGGAAAGCGCCAAGAGTTTTTGTAGTTAATAGACTCTAGGAACTCAAGCTCGGTGATGGCCCCTTTTAGGTAAGAATCAATATAGAATTGATGATTGATATGAATGAACTCCACACCAATGGCAAATTGATAATCACTCTTTGCTAGGATGCGAATGATGCGCTCGAGGTTTCTCGTGCTTTGATCAAAAGTGTGAAAGTCTCCAAGATAGATGATATCTGAGGTATCAATTGAATCATATAATTGACTCACGCTTGATTTTTGAAACTCGCGGCGAGCATAGCGCTGTTGATCTTGTCGGTATTTCTTTAGTAGAGGGGTGGGCTCTCCTTCAAGAGAGTTGGCCTTATTTTTAAAATAGCGGTAGATACTCCTGTGAGTCTCATCGACTTTCAATTGCATAAGTCTATGATATCACTAATTATTTATTTGACCAATAATGATATTGTTTAGGGTGTTATTAATAAGAGCAAAAGTCTCATTTACGTTTTGAGCAACTTGATCTTGCTCAGCAAGAAGCGAGTTTAATTCTATCGCAGCAGGTACTTCAAGTGATTGAATAATTGTTGAGATTGGAGTTCCAACAGCACTTGAAAGAATAAACTGGATAAATTGCAGAAGTTGAAGTTCACCGTGTAGGTTCAGAACTTCAGTATCATTAGAGATTAGTCTAAGCTTTGTTGTGTGTTCAGACTTTTCAAAAATTGCACTTGTTAGTGGAAGGTGAATATCACTTCTTTCACTAATTAGAGTCTCAAGATAAATATCCTGATTATTTGGATAGATAGGTGTCTTAGGTAGAGCGACAATCTTTCCAATAAGGGCACTCGAAGAGTAATCGTACTTCATCTGAACCTTTCCACTATTTACCTGGTCACGGTAATTACCAATAAGGATTTTCAGGTGAGAAAGGATACAGCTTGTGTGCCATGGCCAGCGCTTAGCAAGTAGGTTGATTGTATCGACCTTAGATGCAAGCCTCTGAGTATATACTGAGAAGTCTGTCTTTAGAATATCTTCTTTTGAAAGAGTGATATCTTGAAGTGACTCAATATGGTGATTTGGTAAGAATTCCGTCTTCTCTAGGAATTTTGGAATCAACATGGCATTTAGTTTTGCCTTAGTTTTCTTCAGTCCACCATTAAAAGTAAGTTGAGTAATTTGTTTACCAATTGTTGTCTTAAAGAACTCTCTAAATAGATTGATATTTAGGTTCGAGATCTTAGGAAGAAGTCCAAAGTACTGGAAGTAAGCATTACCATACTCCTCAATCTTCGCCTTCAGTGAATCAATTGTCGTTAGCTCAAGTTTAATATCATTCTCATTCGTAAAATCTACGATTAGAAGATATGGGTAGCGCTCTTGTGGGTTTAAGTTGAAACCTAAGAGATCATAATTCTCATCTTCACGATAATTTGAAAGGGACTCTACACTGAAAAACTGATCAAAAGGAATACAGCTCTTTGTTAGGTTCTTAAAGTATTGTGGGTGAGTGATCTTATCACTTTCGCTATTATTACTTAGAAGCTTTCCGTTTAGGATAGCATCCTGGTGGAATTCAAATGATAGTCCACACTTTGTCTCATTTGAGAAAAGTGGAGCGTCAATGGCCTTCTTATTTGCAAATAATTTATCAATTTCTTCAACGAAGAAATCAAATTTAGAGAAGTGAGTTAGGTCACCATTCATATTCACAGATAGGCATGACTCTTTAAGAAGAGTCGAGTTTACATCCGGATTACCAAAGATATCTAATTTATTTTCAACAACGCGCTTTGAGAAGATATAGAAGTAGCGAGGGATTTCACCCTTACCTTTAAGACCTTCTAGGTTAAAACGCATTAGTAGCTTGTACTGCTTAAATAGTGCTTCGTTCTTTGCTGCATGAGAAGGAACGAAGAGCTTCTGGTTAGAGAAGACGTACATATAACCACTATTAGAAAGATGCTCCCCATTTTGCATAATATTTGTAATGAGGTAGTGGTGTGGGTTCTTCTTAGGGATATTAACTAAGTTAACAAGTATTCTATCGTAGATACTTTGTTGAACCTCTGTTGCATCTAGTAGCGCAAATTGTCCACTTGCTGTGATTCTCGACTTATTCGACTTCTGTTTAAAAAGCGAAACGATTAAAGAAATTGGATCTTTATTCTGTCTTGGAGCAAGGTAAACTAAGAAAGTCATGAACTGAATTTCTTGGAATATCTTTAAGTATTGCCCGTTAACATAGTTATCGCCTCTAAACTCTGGACAGATAATTTCTTGCCAGGCTTCCGTCGAGTTATTCTCCTGAGCAATCCAGTGAGAGATTGTCAGAGAATTAAGGAAGTTTCCTGTAAACAGAGTACTTAAACACTGTGGTTGTGCATTAAAGTTGAAGTATCCACCATGATTTTCAATCCACTTTGGAAAATTAATTAAGAGATTATTAATCATTAAACCAGAGTTACGATTACTGAAAGCATGAGAGTACTTATCAGTTTCATTGTGAAATAGAACAACTGATAGCTCGTTTGGAATTTCATGATTTAAAACTTTAAAGAACTCAATTGGGTTAAGGTCTTTAAGGATAGAGCTAAGCTCTAGAATACTGTCACCAAAATTCTCATTTGGCCTAAACCAGCTGTATTCATTAGTTCCAAGAGCACGGCTCGATAATTCACGAGAGCTTGATACTTTAAAGATCTTACTTAGTGTTGAGTTTGGATTTAAAATCTCATTCTTAGTAAGAGTCTTTGAATAGAAAGAGCTCAACTGAGTTAGAAAGCGAACCTTTAAGATATAGACGCTGATAGAACGAAGGCAGTAAACTTTTAAAAAGTCCTGGATGCACTCGTAACTTGGGCCGTTCTTGTCATCAAGTTGTGCCCAAAATTGATTAAAGTCGCTAACTCCCTCAGGGTGAATCCCGTTGTGAGTCGTATATTCAATAAATTCTTGAAAAAGTGATTGCTTAAGACTGCGGTTGCGGTTCTTGAAAGACTTAACCTGTGTCTTTGCTTCAGTAAAAAGTTCAAATACGATCTTTTTGAACTTCATACTCCCCTTAGTTAATAAACTTTCACCACGCCATTTAGGAATGATGTGATCACTAACAAGGAATTCTCCGCTTTGGATTGATGGAACAGGAGTAGGTCCGCCTGCAGATGCTGCACGCGCTTGTACCTCAAGGCTTTCTGCCTCGGCACTAGGTTCAGGAATATTGTTAATCAGCCAGTTCTTAGCTGAAAACGATGAATCTTTCACTTCGCCTGTTGTTCCATATAATAATCAGACAATCCTCAAAACTTTAAGATGGTTAACAATCTAAACTATGTAAGGAAAGTCGTGTGTTGCGTCTTTAAATTGGTAGTAAAATATAACGATGGGCATTCATATTGTCATGCTTAAAAATAGAAATTCTCGACTTAGGCTGTCTAAGTGCTTGATTTTTATAAGTTGTTTATTTCTTAAAGTTTCTGTCATCTGTGTCGAAAAGCACAAGTGATATTGGATCAATAGACGGAGTTTATATGGTTGGAAATAAACCACAAGATGCGGCAGCAAAAAGTGTAGAAACTGGATTTTCTGAAAATGAATTAGATGACATCATGGCAGAATTCGCAAGCCTCGATAAGGAATTATCGGGAGAGCTTGGCCAAGCGCCAGTTGCTGAAACTGAAGAAGAAGCACCGGTAGCGGAAACACCTGTGATGGAAGCTGTCGAAGAAGCGGCACCAGTTGAAGAAATTGCTGCAGAAGTAAACCCTCTTGATGCTATGGTAGCTGAAACAAATCCCTTAGATGAGATGGTGGCCGAGGCAAATCCGTTAGACGAGATGGTTGCAGAGGTTAATCCTTTAGATGAGATGGTTGCAGAGGCTGAGCCTGTTGCTGAGATCGAAGAAGGGCCTGTTGTTGAAGATGAAGGGCCAGCGCAAATCGTTGCTCAAGAAGATATCGAAGAAGTTGTTGCTGGGGATTCAACTCCAACTCTTGAAGAAGCTTTCTCGGAAGGCTTTGATGAAGAGGAAATGGATGCCATTATGAAGGATCTTGAAGAAATTGACGCAGCATCGCCTGAGACGACTCTTGAGATGGAGGAAACTCCAGAAACAACAATGATAAAAGATGAAGACAATGAAAACGTACTTGTGATAAATCAAGCGCCTAAAGAAACTCCTGCGCCAACTTTTACTCATGTTGCACCAACAAGTGCTGACAGTGGGGAAGTTGCTTTTAGTGCAGCTGGTAATATGAATTTTAATGTAAACTTGACGATCGCTGGATCACAAGCAACATTAAGTGTGGTTGATGGCCGCTTTACACTAACAATGAATGGTGTAGACGTTTCAATCACTGAAGAAGGCTTTAAGGCTTGTATCGAAGGTGGAGCGAATTTTAATATTCCACTTCCGTCGGCCGATGAAGCGAAGAAAGTCGCTTAACATTGTTATAAAAATTAAAAGGTTTTAAATGGCCATAAATATACTTGGTGGGCATGCTAGAGGGCATGCCCTTTTTGTTCCCCCTGAATCGATTACTCGTCCAACGAGTGTAATGCTTCGTCGCAAATTCTTTGATGCTCATCAAGACTTAACAAATTGTCTCTTTGTGGATCTTTTTGCGGGTAGTGGAGCAATGGGGTTTGAGGCCTTATCAAGAGGTGCAAAGAAAGTCGTCTTAGTTGATGACCATCCAAAAGTTCTCAATGTCTTAAAAAAGAATAAGGCACAAATTTCAAAGAAAGTAGATACCGTTGAGTTGTCGATAATTAAGCAAAAGGCACAAGCATACTTAAAAACAAGTTTGTCTTATTTAGAGTCAGCTTCAGATGAATTCGATGAAAGTTATATTTTTATCGATCCGCCATACGAATTAAAAGATGTCTACTTAGAATGTCTCAAATTACTTAAAGAATCTTCATTTTCTGGAGAGGTTTGGATCGAGTCTGATCGCCAAAAGGGAATTCTTGAAGCTGATTTAAAAAAACATTCTCTTACATTCTCAAAAGTCTACAAGCAAGGCACGAGTTATATTGCAAGAATTGCATTGTAATCCGGTGTCGTATAAAATTGATTTAAATTTATAAGAGGAATTAGGTACTCAATGAAAAGAGCAATTTATCCAGGAACGTTTGATCCTTTCACAAATGGTCACAAAGATATCTTAATGAGGTCATTAACTGTCTTTGATGAAGTCATTATTCTTGTTGCCCACAATCGCAATAAGAAACCTCTTTTCACTGCTGAGGAACGTGTTGAAATGTTGAATGAAACATTTAAAGACGAGCCTCGTATTAAAGCAGATAAGTGGGAAGGTCTAATTGTCGATTATGCCAAGGCAAATGATATTGGCTCGATCATTAGAGGCTTGAGACCAACTGGTGACTTTGAGGCCGAGTTTCAAATGGCCTCGATGAATAAGAGACTATACCCAGAAATCGAAACTGTTTTCTTTATTACAGAAAGAGACAATTACTATGTTTCAAGCTCACTAGTAAAAGAGATTCACAAACACGGAAAAGTTATCAAGGAATTCGTTCCAGACACAATTTATAACTGGATTGCTAAAAAAGGGAAGATCTAATGAATGTTTCTAAACGTTCTCAAGAAATTAATGAAAGTATTACTTTGAAACTTAATGCCAAGGCCGTTGCGATGGCACAAGAGGGGAAGAAAGTTTACAACCTAACAGCAGGTCAGCTTCCTTATCGTCCGCCAAGAGAGCTAGTGGAGTCAATTAGGGGAGAGTTAGACTTCCTTAAAAGCTTTCAGTATAGCCCAGTCGCAGGTGATAGCGAGCTACTAGAAAAGATCATTGATTACGTAGAAACTTCTCGTGGAATTAGTTTTGATGAGTTTGATCATAGCTTTAAAGCAGTCGTTGGTAATGGTGGAAAGCACGTACTTGCTAATATCTTTGCAAGTATCGTTGATCCAGGTGATGAAGTAATTGTCTTTGCACCATATTGGATTTCTTATCCACAAATGATTTCTCTTAATGGGGGAGTTCTAAAGGAAGTTAAGGCATCTGTCTTTAATGCCTTTGAACCTGACCTTGAAGAGTTAAAAGAATTAATTAGTGATAAGACTAAGGCCATTGTTTTAAATAGCCCTAATAATCCTTCTGGAATTTTCTATAATGAAAAGTGGATGAAACAATTTGCTGAGATTGTGAAGCCTTTTGAAAATACTTTTATTATCTCAGATGAAATTTACTACGAATTAAATTATTACGATCCAAAGCCAACATACTTCTATCAATATGATCGCGAGCTTTTATCACGTACGATCATTGTTGATGGAATTTCGAAAAGCTTAGCAGCAACAGGTTTAAGACTTGGTTACTGTATTGCTCATGAAGATGTTATTGATGCGGTTAAAAAGATTCAAGGGCATACAGCTTCCGGGTCATGTTCATTAATTCAACGCGCACTTCTTCGTTATAATATGAGTCATGTCGATGAGTATTTGATTCCTGTAAAAAAACACTTACGTGAAAACGCTCTGATTTTAAGAGAGGTTCTTAGAGAATATAAATTAGAAAAATGCTGGTATCAGGTAACATCGGCGTTCTACTTTCTCTTCGACTTCTCAAGTGCACCAATCATTAATAAGTTCAAAAAGTCTGACACTGACCAAGCTGATTATTCAGTTGAGATTTGTGAACAAGTTCTTGAACAAAAAGGTGTGGCAATGGTTCCTAGTGGTGACTTTGGCCTTCCAAATTGTGCAAGAATCTCTCTTGTTCTTCCAAAAGAGGACTTTAGAGACGCTATTGTGAGTGTAGCTGAGTTTTTAACTCAGGAATAGAACACAAAGATTGGTATCTCATTCCCACTATTAATTAAAGACTAAGTTAAGAGATAATTAAGCTGTGAATAAGCTAATTGTTTTCAGTATTTATCTCTTAACATCTCTCACGATCTTCACTTCATGTGGTGCTGACGAAGAAATCGAGTTAGAAAGAAGTTATCTTTCTGTCGAAGATCATTTGTCATCAGGGGATTGTGATAAGGCCTTATCGAAGATGCTTTCGATGAAAGAGCAAAGTGGAGATCCCACTTATTATAAGCTTCTTGCTTCATCTTACGCATGTAAAGCAGGCTTTTCTGTTACAGAATTCTTCCTAAATGAAATTACAAAAATCACAACAGGTGCTGACCTTCTAAGTTCAATGTCAACTTTTACAATGGCCCAGGCCATGACTGATATTGATGATCTTTCTTACTACTACCTTGGTGAGGCCATTGAAGTTCTAACGTACTCTGGAGGAATGGGGCCTGCAACTAAGGATCCATCGGCCGCTCTTCGTGAAGCGACGTTTGGAAGTTATGGGGCAGCTGATATAAATTCGTTTCTCATGTATATGCTCTTTGTTCGAAATGGTATGAGTATGGCCTTCTTTGGTAATTCAGATGCTCTAGGTTCAAAGGGAGCGGGAACGATTGGAACTAACGAATGTCTCTTTGCTTACTCTTTCTATGGTGACGTTGATCTCGATGCTTATATTCAAGCTGGTGGCGTTACTGGTGCATGTGATGATGGAGCTGATACTGGAAGCGTTGATTTAACTAATGGAGACTCTAGCCTTCATTTAGAGCGAGCCTGCGCAATGGTAACAGACTTTAATAATCTATTAGATGTGCTAGAAAATATCTCTTTAGGGGATATTACTGATGTTGATCTTTCGACATTCTTAGCTGATATCAGTGCTGTAAGACAAGACTTTGTCGACAATGTGATCACACCAAAAGGTTTTTCTAATAGTCTTGTGACAGTAAAGAATCAAACTCAATGTGTAACTGATTTTACAGGAAGTGAACTTCAAATTGCTTATTATATGGCAGCTTTATTTGAAACACTTCACTCAAGGTAGGTAATGAAGATCTCGCTTAAGCTTCTATTCATTACTCTTTTGACCATTCATACAATGGCCTTTGAGAAATTCTTTTTAGGACAAAGTCCTCGTGCAATGCTTATGGGAAATGCATGGATGGGACTTGCCAATCAGGATTCATTTACCATTTTCTATAATCCAGCAAGTCTTGGGGCCAATTACGATATCGACATATCGCCAGTCAATTTCACATTTGCAGGGCCTAATGCTATTGATGACATGGATCGCTTCACGGATCTGCCAAGTGATGCAGCTGGAATTGCAAATCAACTTATGGGTTATCCTCTTTACTTAGAGGCATCAAATTTTTCAACAATTAAGGCCCATCACTTTTCATTTTCTTATTTCACAAAGAATCGCGCCAATATTGTTTTAAAAAATCGCGTTAATCCTGCCTTCAATGTCGACTACTCGTATGATCGAGGCTTCATTACTGGTTTCGCTTTTAACCTAATTGGTGGAGCTCGAAATAAGCAGAAAAAGAAGATTATGACAGGTCAGCGTCTGTCTGTTGGGTACTCATTCAAGTACCTAACGAGAGAAGGGACACGTGATAAGTTTGATATTTTCTCAACGAATATCATCACAAAGATTGAAAATGGCCTAGGCTCGATTGATGAAATCAAAGATACATTTGGTTTCTCTAAAGGCTCTGGCTCTGGACACGATATTGGAATTGAGTACGCCAATGGTTGGGGAAATACTGAGTTTGTTGCATCGATGGCCATCTTAGATATTGGTGATACTTATTTTAAAAAGACTGAGGGTGATGGAGAAGTCCCTCGTATCGCAATGGCCGTTAATACAGGTCTAGCAGTAAAGCAAGACTGGAAGGTTTTTGACTACTCTCTCGCACTAGATATAAAACCGATTAATCAAGGCCTTGAATTTGGCCGTATGATTCACTTTGGGGCCCAATTAAATATTCCATTCTTTGGCTTCTTTGCAGGCCTTGGAGAAGGTTATCTCAATTATGGTGCCGAGATTCGCCTATGGCCTGTTACAATCACTGCTGGATTTAATAATGTTGAAATTGGTTCTAGCTATCAAGAGACAAAAGGTGATCGCCTTTTCATCTTTATTTCTTTATTTGATACATCCATGGATATTTTTTAGGCTTTTGATTGAGTTTCATGACGCATAAAGGTGAACGGCCCTTTTTCTTTGACATCCCTTTTTACCATAACTTAAAATTTAATTAAGAGAGGATTCCTCCCATAATCTTAATGTCATGGAGGGCATTTTGACACGTAAAACCTTTGTTCTCGATACTAACGTATTACTATTTGATCCTAATGCTATTAACAAATTTGGTCCTAACGACGTCTTTATTCCACTAGTTGTTGTGGAAGAGGTAGACCGTTTTAAGAAAGATCAGAATGAGAATGGTCGTAACGCTCGTTACTTCTCAAGAATTATCGACGATCTTCGCAAGAAGGGATCACTAATGGATGGTGTTGAGCTAGACAATGGTGGAACCTTAATTATCTCTGTTGATAAGACGATTGAAAATCAGCACGATACAATTGATTTAACAATTAATGATAATTTAATTCTTGCTTCAGCAATCTTTTTAAAAGAGCAGGGTGAAGATGTTGTTCTGATTACTAAGGACATTAACTTAAGAATTAAATCTGATATCTTAGGCATTAATGCTGAAGACTACGGAATGAAAGATATTAAGCTTGAGGAAATCTACTCAGGTTATCGTTTTCTTCCACTGCCAAAAGATAAGCTTGAAGAATATGAAAAGAATCGTTTCCTACAACTTGAAAATTGGGAAGAGCTTGAAATTTTTCCAAATGAATACTTAGTTGTTCACGAGGAAGGAAATGACAGAAGAAGACTTCTTGGACGCTTTTCAAAAAGTAAATTAGGAATCGTTCCTCTAATCCCAATGAGAGAAGGGGTTTGGGGGATTTACCCAAAGAATATGGAACAACAATTTGCACTAGATGCTCTTCTAAATGATGATATCAAGTTAGTGTCTCTTGTTGGTAAGGCCGGTACAGGTAAGACTCTTCTTGCGATTGCTGCAGGTCTTGAAATGACAATTAATCAAGAAAAGTATTCAAGACTTCTTGTTTCTCGTCCGATTCAACCAATGGGGAAAGATCTTGGTTATCTTCCAGGTGATGTTAACGATAAGCTAGGTCCTTGGATGCAACCAATCTTTGATAATATGGACTTTCTATTTGATCAAAGAAGAGCGGGAACAAGTTCTTCATATGTTGATCTAATGGATCACGGACTACTTCACATTGAACCACTAACGTATATTCGTGGCCGTTCAATTCCTGGTCAGTACCTAATCGTTGATGAGGCACAAAACCTTTCTCCACACGAAGTTAAGACAATTGTAACTCGTGCCGGTGAGGGAACTAAAATCATCCTAACAGGTGACCCTCAGCAGATCGATAGTCCTTACCTTGATGAAATCAACAACGGACTAAGTTATGTTGTTGAAAGATTAAAAACAGAAGAGATCATCTCTCATACGAAGTTAACTGTTGGTGAGCGTTCAGCGCTTTCTGAGACAGCTTCAAAATTACTTTAATAGAGGAATAGCGAGTGTCGAGAGCTAATCGTCAACATTTAAGAGCACCTGTAAATCAAGAGATGCTCTATCTTTGTGATGACTATGTTTTAAAAGGCCGCTGTTCTAATATTTCCGAAGGTGGAATGTTAATTACCGATATGGGGCGCGTACCATCAAGTACGCGCTTTCATACCATGGTATCCCTTATCCAATATCCAGAGTTTTCAAAGTTAAGCTCTCAAAAATTAATCAGTATTGATCATAGTGCATTTGATATTGAAGTTATTCGCTGCGAAGTCGATGTCGTTCGTTCATTTGACGGATTATCTGAAGTTGAAAAAATCTTATTACCATCAATTGGTGCTAAATTTTCTCACGTCACTTCAGGAAATATGGCCTTGATTCGCTCATATGTAACAACCTTTTCAAAGAATATGATTTATCTTCTAACTCAGTTTGAGAATTCATCAAAGAAGAATGGAAATATCGTACATCTCAGAAAAACGGCATCATTACTGGGCTACGACTCTGATATGAAGCTACCACTTCTTAGGGCGAAAGTTCTTCACGATTACCAATCGCTAGAATCCCTCTAAAGGTTCCAGCAGACTTTTACGTAAGCAGTGTGTTGTAAATTTGAATCAATATTGAAATAGTTCTTAGTCTTTGAAAAGTTTAGTTTTAACTTTTATTGATATTTATTAAAAACTTTCTTTTTAGGAGAGTTTTATGCCACGTAAACCAATAATTCGTTCTTCAGAGCACTTTTATCATTTGACTGGTCGATCTAATAATAAAGACTTTTGGTATCTATCAATAGCAGAGGTTTGGGACATTATGTGTGATGAACTAAATCAGCTACAACTCGCTTATAAGGTCGAAATCGCAAATTTTGTATTAATGAATAATCATTTTCACTTAATCTTGAAAACACCCAAAGTTGATATCGACAAAATTATGTACGAATTTATAAAGCATACTACGTTAAAAATTCAAAAAAGTTCTGGAAGGATAAATAAAGTATACGGTGGACGTTATAAAGGCTGTATCTTATTAGACAGAAGTTATTTTTTTAATGCCTATAAATATGTTTATCTAAATCCTGTTCGCGCAAGTATTGTTAAGTGTCCTATTGATTACCCATTTAGTACCTTAAAATATAAGGTGAGAAACAAGAAGCTTAAACATTTAAAGTTCGCCCAAAACCCTTTAGGCCTATCTTTAGTTGAAGAAGTAAAATGGATTAAAGACTTCTTTGATCAAAAAGAAAACGAGAATATCCGCTACGGACTTAGTCGATCACAATTTTCATGGAGAAAGTGTCGAAATACAGGTCGAGAGTTGAAAATAGGCTAATGCGATGCTTACGTAAAAGTCTGCTGGAACCTAATAAAAAGGCCCATCACTTGACGGGCCTTAAAACAAAAAAACAAAAATAAAAAGAGAAGAATATAAAGAACAAAACTATAGTTTTGCTTTTATCGAATACTTAAGATCCTTGATCGTCGCTAGAAGATACTTATCGATAGGCGATTCATTATCAAGGATGCGGCTTTTAAACTCAGCTGTTAACTGGTCAACTTTAATAAGTAGGTCATTATTAATAACGTCATCATTGTTGATTTCTGCAACAAGAGAATTTGTCTCATTGATTAGGGCAGAGAAGTCTAGCTTAGAGAAATAATCTCTTTGAACAGTACTTTCACAACGGTTAGCTTTTTCGCTTTTAAATGCGTTGAAACTGATAACTTTATTCTGCGTGATTGAATTTAACATTTAGCGGTACTCCAATAATCAATTACTGTTCATTTTTTTTCACAACTTTTGTGAACAAGCGGGATTATGGAGGAAGTGGCCCGTGCTGTAAACTCAAATTGACGGGCCTTGTAATTTTTTCTGACTATAATGATTTTAGGCGTTTACGTCTTTTTTCTTCCATTTTGAGACGACGATACCAAGAATTACTGCAAGTGCTACTGCACCAATGACGTAATTACTCTTCTTGATATACTCAATGGCCGTCTCACCAAACTTATAATAAACCGTGAAGTAGACCACACATGAAATTGAAGCAGCCAAGAGGTCTGAAAGAGCAAATTTCCAAGCATTCATACGTCCTAGGCCCGCTGATAAGAAGAGGGCATTTCTAAAGCCAAATGGAACAAAGCGACCGAAGATTAGAGTGAAAACACCATACTTCTTAAAGAAAGCGTTCACCGTATCAAGACGCTCTGGTGTAACCATTGAAGCGAAGAATTTTATACCAAAAATCTTTGGCCCTAAGTAGCGTCCAATAAATCCGTAACAGATTAAATCTGAAAGGTAGGCCCCAAGAAATACACCGATAAAAAGTGGGTAGAGGTATTCCGGATTCTTGGCCGCAAGAATGGCCGAAGTAAATAACATAAGGTCTTCCGAAATAGGAATATTAAAACCTGCTAAGAGTAGCAAACCAAAAATTATGAATGGTGCCATGTGGACGTGAGTGTTGATATAGAGCATGATCTGATCAATGAATTCCATTTTATCTCCTAGCGTAACTGTAAAAAAATCAGATTAAGAATATCCTAATTTGATTCAATATGCATTAGTTATCAGCGCATTTTTCCTCCCTCAAAATACAACTAATTCTCTGGTATTATGAGTCCCGTGAAAAAGAGAATCTTGAGATCACTCATTATTTTTTATATTGGTTTAAATACGAATCAAGTATATGGAAAAGACTTAGACTTCTTTTTAAAGTCTAAAGGGGATAACCATAATTACTTTATTCAAACTTCTGCCTCCCTTGGAATGTTTAAAGAGAAGACGTCTAGCCAAGTTTTAAAAACTCAAAAAAATTCGCCAATGACATTAACCGCTGGACTTTCTTATTTTCCAACGACAATAGAAAAACTTTCAATTGTTGCCCTTGGTAGCATTTCCTACCTTGTTGGTTCAGAAGTTGAAAGTGATAGTGGGAGCACGTTTTCAAATAACTTAAAGCTAAAGCCAGAGCTTGGGGCAAGCCTTTACGCACATAAGTCATATACTCATCGCAATTCAACAGGATTCTTCGGTGGAGTGGATTATGAGTTATTCAATGTCTATAAATCAGGAGAGCTTTTAAATGGAGGGACTCTCGATGTCGAAACAAAGCGTATTTACTATGGAACTGTAGGTTTAACTTTTGCGCAAAAGTTGATTACACCGTTTGTCTTTAATTTGAGTTTTTCTCAGTCTGTAAATTCGCAAAGAGGGCTAAGTGGCCAACGCTATCAAATCAACTATAGTCAAAAATATAGCGAGAATATGTGGTATCACATTTTTACTAAGCGACATGAATTAAAAAATGATTATCGACAACTAAGTATCACTCGCTTGGGAATCGGAGTAGGATTTTATTATTAAAAAAAGGCCCTCATTAGAGGGCCTTCATATTTCTCGCTAATTATAGCTTGTTGAAATATTCTTGTGATCCTTTTGGATCTGGCTTCATTGTATCAGCACCTTTTGTCCAACCAGCAGGACAAACTTCTCCGTGCTTAGCTGTAAATTGGTAACCATCTACAAGTCTTGCAACTTCTTCAACATTTCTACCAACTGATAGGTTGTTGATTGAAACGTGTTGAACGATGTTGTTGTCATCGATGATATAAGTTGCTCTAAATGCAACGTCACCTGATGGCATAAGAGCACCGTATGACTTAGAAACTTCTTTTGTAAGGTCTTCTAGGATTGGGAAGTTGATATCACCAAGTCCACCTTCATTTCTTGACTGCTTAGTCCACGCTAGGTGAGAGAAAGCTGAATCAACAGAACAAGCGATAACTTCACAGTTAAGGTCTTTGAAAAGTTGAACTTTATCAGAAAATGCTGTGATTTCTGTTGGACATACAAATGTAAAGTCTAGTGGGTAAAAGAAAAGAACTTTCCACTTTCCTTTGAAGTCTGAAAGTGAAATTTCTTTGATTTCACCATTTACTACTGCGTTACCTTTGAATTCTGGTGCCGCTTTTGAAACTAATGATGTTGGGTAAACTGTTTCAGTCATAATATTCTCCTGTTTTCTGCGCGTATAACTATTGAATAGTTTATAAATTCTTGCGCTAAATTAAACCGCAGGGGTAGGGGAAATTCAAGACCTGCAATGTTAAAATTCGTTCATCTTTTTGTAAAATAGGGAAAAAGTAGAGTAAATAATTTCAGTTGCTTAAGCTGGAATTTAATCAGAAAATCGCAAATATTTATCTAAAGATATAGTCCCAACCCACCGAAATGCTGAATGTAATAGACAAATTAATTGGAAAAGAGTCCAAATATATATCTAGGGAGAAAAAATGATGGATCCAAAGGCACATATACCTAACCCAATTGTTATTGAGCAAACGGCAAGAGGTGAGAGACAATACGACATTTATTCAAGACTACTTCTTGATCGAATTGTATTCTTAGGTACACAAGTTAATGATACAGTTGCCAACCTACTTATTGCTCAGATGATGTTTCTAGAGCAGAGTAATCCAGAAGATCCAATCCATTTCTATATCAATTCACCAGGTGGAAGCGTTTATGCAGGACTTGGTATCTACGATATTATGCAACACGTATCTTGCCCAGTTTATACATACTGTGTAGGTCTTGCGGCATCAATGGGATCACTACTTCTGACTGCTGGAGAGAAGGGGCACCGTTACTCACTTCCGCACTCAAGAATCATGATTCACCAACCGCTTGGTGGAGCTCAAGGTCAGTGTTCTGATATTCAGATTCAGGCAAATGAAATTCAAACATTAAAAGACCAACTAAATGGTATCTATATTAAGCACTCGTCAGTTGATATGACGATGGAAAAAATTGTTGCAGCAACTGACCGCGACAATTACCTATCTCCACAAGATGCAATTGAGCTAGGTATTATTGATGGTGTTATTGAATCTAATAAGAAGTAAGATATAATTCTATTTTAGAATTAAAACTAAAGGACAATGAATGACTAAAAAAGATGGATCATACAATAGTTCACTTTCTTGTAACTTCTGTGGGAAGTCTCAAAAAGAAGTTAAAAAGCTAATTGCAGGACCTGGTGTTTATATCTGTGATGAGTGTATTGAATTGTGTAATGAAATCATTTATGAAGATACGGTTAAGTCTGTTTCTAAGGCCGCTCTTGATAATGTTCCAAAGCCACATGAGATTAAGCTACACCTTGACCAATATGTAATTGGACAAGATCGTGCGAAGAAGATTATCTCTGTAGCCGTTCATAATCACTATAAGAGAATTGCTCACGGTGATACGAAGAGAAAAGATGATTCAGTAGAACTTGCTAAGTCAAATATTCTACTAGCTGGGCCAACTGGTTCTGGTAAGACTCTTATCGCTCAATCACTAGCGAAGTTTCTAAACGTACCATTTGCAATTGCTGATGCGACTTCACTTACTGAAGCTGGTTACGTAGGGGAAGACGTTGAGAATATTATTCTTAATCTTCTTCAAGCATGTGACTACGACGTTGAAAGAGCTGAGCGAGGTATCGTTTATATTGATGAGATCGATAAGATTGCACGTAAGTCAGAAAACCCATCGATTACGAGAGACGTTTCTGGTGAAGGTGTACAGCAAGCACTTCTAAAACTAGTTGAAGGTACTGTTGCTTCTGTTCCTCCAAAAGGTGGACGTAAGCACCCTCAACAAGAGTTCATCCAAGTTAACACAAAGAATATTCTTTTCGTTGTTGCTGGTGCATTCGTAGGGCTTGATAAAATTATTGAAAAACGTATGACGAAGAGACCAATGGGACTTGTTGCAAAACAAACTGTTGATGCTGAAGAGTCTGTTATTCAAAAGCTTGGTGGTATTGAAGCAGAAGACTTAACAAAATTTGGATTAATTCCTGAATTTATCGGACGTCTTCCAGTAAACGCACTACTTGAAGAGTTAGATGAGGACGCACTTGTTTCAATTCTAACGGAACCAAAGAATGCGATTACGAAACAATATCAAAAACTATTTGAATTTGATGGTATCGAACTAGAATTCGAAGAAGAAGCTCTTAAAGCAATTGCTCAAACAGCTCTTACTAGAAAGACTGGTGCACGTGGACTTCGTGCCATTATCGAGCAAACAATGCTTGAAGTAATGTATGATGTTCCAGCAAATGATAAGGCAAACAAAGTTGTGATCACTGCTGCTTCAATTGCAGGTAAGGAATCACCTCGTGTTGAAGAAGGTCCAAGAAAAGAAACTAAGTCTTCAGCAAGCTCAACTTTAGAAGCTAAGAAAGATATCGAATCAGCTTAAGAGTTAATTATTTAAAAATTAATAAATAGGTTAACAGGGCCAGGCATTTTGCTTGGCCCTTGTTCGTTTAGGCGGTGTAGAAATTACACTACTTCTCAAATGTCAGATTTTTTTAGCTAAACAGTCTTCTCCAGTCGGATAACTTAAGTGCTTGTAAATATAGGCCTATGCACTGTGAATTTATTGAGGGGCATAAGATTCCGACCAAAAAAAGTTTCAAAATATTTATAGGTTCTTGATACAATTTATAAAAGGGTTAGAGATTAGACATGAAGTCTTCCCATCTTTACCTTTTCCCAGAATTTTTTTGACAAGTATTAATAGTGCAGGAGGTGCTATGTCAGACAAGAAGTCAACTGAGTCGAAGAGCCTACCGTTACTTCCGCTAAGAGACATGATTATTTTTCCACACATGGTTGTTCCACTATTTGTAGGAAGAGAGAAGTCAATCAACGCCCTTGAGGAAGCATCAAAAAATGGTAACGAGCTTTTTCTAGTTACACAAAAGGATGCGAGTATCCTAAACCCAGATCGTGAAGATGTTTACAATGTAGGAACTGTTGTAAATATTATTCAAATGCTACGTCTTCCAGATAATACAGTAAAAGTACTTATCGAAGGGAAGTACAGAGCTACAATCGAGGAATTTGAAGCAAGAACAGAAGGTTACTGGGCAGAAGTAACTAAGTGTGTTCCAGCTGTTCCTGAACAAGTAAAAATTGAAGCTACGGTAAGATCGATTAAAAATGTATTCGAACAATACGTTAAGCTTAATAAGAGAATTCCACCTGAATTACTTATGAGCATTTCATCAATCACTGATCCATCAAGATTAGCTGATATTATCGTTGCACACCTTTCAATGAAGATTCCTGAGAAGCAGGAAATTCTTGAAGCGGTAGATATTGAAGCACGTCTTCAACTTCTTCTTGAAAAAATGCAAGGAGAGATCGAGATCATTAACGTTGAGAGAAGAATCAGAACTCGCGTTAAGTCTCAAATGGAAAAATCTCAAAAAGAGTACTACTTAAATGAGCAAATGAACGCTATTCAAAAAGAGCTTGGACAAAAAGACGAGAAGTCTGAAGTACAAGAAATGGAAGAGCGTCTAGCTAAGAAAGTAATGCCTGAAGAAGCTGTTACTAAAGTACAAAAAGAGATTAAGAAACTTAAGTCAATGTCTCCAATGTCAGCTGAGTCTGCGGTTGTGAGAAACTATATTGATTGGATGCTTTCTCTACCATGGGGAGAGTATACAGAAGACAACAATGATGTAACTCATGCAAGAACAGTTCTTGATGATCATCACTTTGGAATGAAAGATGTTAAAGAAAGAATTCTTGAGTATCTTGCAGTAAGAAGTCTTGTTGGTTCAGAAGGAAAGGGAACGATCCTTTGTCTAGCAGGTCCTCCAGGTGTTGGTAAAACATCAATTTGTCAGTCGCTTGCTGAATCACTAGGAAGAAAGTTTGAAAGAGTTTCTCTTGGTGGTGTAAGAGATGAATCTGAAATCCGTGGTCACCGTCGTACATACGTAGGTGCAATGCCAGGGAAGATCATCACTGCACTTAAGAAAGCAGGGACATCAAATCCAGTTATCCTTTTAGATGAAATCGATAAGATGACATCTGATATGAGAGGGGATCCTGCAGCAGCAATGCTAGAGGTACTAGACCCAGCTCAAAATAAAAACTTCGGTGATCACTATATTGAAGTTGAGTACGATCTATCAAAAGTAATGTTTGTTATGACTGCAAACGACCTAGGACAAATTCCTGGGCCACTTAGAGATAGAATGGAGATCATTAACCTTGCAGGTTACACTCCAATCGAAAAAACTCAGATTGCTAAGAAGTACCTTGCACCACGTGCGTGGAAAGACAATGGACTAAACGATTACGAATACTCAATCTCTGATAATACAATCATGGAAGTTGTTCGTGGTTATACGAAAGAAGCTGGTGTTCGTGGACTTGAAAGACAGTTTAATACGATCGCTAGAAAGATTGCTACTGATGTTGTGACTAAGAATGTTGAGAAAGGTAAGAAGTTCTCAATCTCTTCAAAACAAGTTCAGAAGTATCTTGGTCCAGTGAAGTTTGATGATAATGTAATTGAGGAACAACCAGAAGTAGGATTAGTAAATGGTCTAGCATATACTTCAGTTGGTGGTTGTCTTCTACATATCGAAGTTATCGCAGTTCCTGGTAAGGGTGGTATCCAAATCACTGGTAAGCTAGGTGAGGTAATGACTGAATCTGCTAAAGCAGCAATGAGCTATGTTCGCTCAATCGCTGGCCGTCTTGGAATTGATCAAGAGTGGTTTGAGAAGCATGATATCCATATTCATGCACCTGAAGGGGCAACTCCAAAAGATGGCCCATCAGCAGGGATCACAATGGTTACAGCGATTACTTCAGCAATCTCTGGAATCCCTGTAAGGCAAGATGTTGCGATGACAGGTGAGGTGACAATTAGAGGACGTGTTCTTCCAATCGGTGGCCTAAAAGAGAAAATGCTAGCTGCTAAGCAAGCGGGAGTAAAAACTGTAGTTATTCCTGAAAAGAATAGAAAAGACCTTCTTGAGATCCCACCGGAAATCAAGCAAGGACTATCAATTCACCCTGTTTCACATGTTGAAGATGTACTGAAACTAGCTCTAAATTTAACAGAGCCAGAAAAGTTCATGCAGCATGTAGGGCTGAAGGTTATTGACTCTGGGAAAGGGATGGAAGTAGCTAACTAAGCTGCTTGCCTCCTATTAAAAAATTAATACTTGTTAAATCTGGCCCTGCATATGCGGGGCCTTTTTTATTTCAAGAGGTTATAAAATTATCAAATTATGGCGTATAATAGATGGAAATAGGAGTTGATATGTCCAAGAAGTTTCTAATTATTCCTTTAATACTAATGACAAGTAATGCATTCAGCTTACCTAAGAATTTTGGGTATCGTTCAAGGCTAAAGGCCTGCATCGACAAGGCCGTAAACTCTACTTGCGCCTATCAAGTAAAGGGTGAGTCTGTAAGTGGTGAGTGCCGTGAGGCAAAAAAAGGTAAGAGGCTCATTTGCGTTAATTTAGACAAACTTAATAAATAAAAACACCTCTTTCGAGGTGTTTTTTTATTTTCCAGATGCGCCGTAGTTAGGTAGTACTCGCGCCGATGGATCATCCACCTGACAGTTCTCCCATTCCTTATTAGGCATCCAAAAATCAGAAATAAGGCCGCTGAGCCCTGGAAAGTGTCCTTCAAAAAGATCACGATACATAAGAGACTCTTTCGTAAATGGAGTCGCATACGGATATTTTTCACTCGCTTTAGATAGCTCTTCTTCGCTATATTTCTCTTCTGCAAGTGCCTTAAGCCAATCAACCATATCGTGCCCAACAGCGTCTGAGAAGGCCGCTTTTTCACGCCATAGAATTTCATCGGGAAGATAACCACTATGATCAAAAGCTTTTCTAAGAAGGTATTTTCCTTCTCCTGACCAATTCATTTTAAGCTCTGGAGCAATTCCCATGACATACTCGATAAAGGCCTTATCACTAAAAGGCACACGCGCTTCAAGTGAGTGGGAGCTAATTGAGCGATCCGCTCTTAGAACATCATAGAGATATAATTCGTGAACACGTTTTTGTGCTTCCTTTTGAAACTCAAGAGGACTAGGGGCAAAGTCAGTGTACTTATAGCCAAAGAGCTCATCACTAACTTCACCAGTTAGTACTACTTTTACATCCGTTTTCTCACGAATATACTTACACACAAGAGACATTCCCATTGATGCCCTAATCGTTGTGATATCCCATGTTTCAAGCTTGTGAACAAGTTCTCCAAGGTGTTCAAATGCTTCTTCTTTCGTAAAGATGACTTCATGGTGTTCACTACCGAGGTAGTCAGCAACAATTCGTGCATATTTTAAGTCAATTGGATTTGTGTCAATTCCAACGGCAAATGTTTTGATAGGACGATCACTGAGCTTGGCCGCGATGGCACAGACAAGTGATGAATCAAGTCCACCTGAAAGAAGAAAGCCTACTGGTGCATCAGCATCAAGACGCTTTCTTACACCTTCAACTAGGTGATCGTGGATACCTTGGTAAACGGCATCTAAATCTTCTTTTACACGAGACTTAATTTTTCGAACATCGAAGTATGGAGTAAATTCGCCATCGGCATAGTAGTGCCCTGGTGGAAATGGTTCGATATCTTTACACAGACCTTGTAGGGCCTTTACTTCACTGGCAAAGGCAATCTTTCCATCTTCAAGTCCATATCCATAGAAGAGGGGACGAATACCAATTGGATCTCGTCCGGCGTAGTATTTGCCTTGGTGTTCAATAACAAAAGCAAATTCCCCATCAAGAGACATGAGAAGTTTTTCGATACCATAATCTTCAAAGATTGGAATCATAACTTCACAATCTGAATCTGATTTAAACTCATAGCGATCAATATAATCAGTTTTTAAAATACGGTGGTTGTAGATTTCGCCGTTGCAGACTAGGTGAGTTTGAGACTTTGAGATAAAAGGTTGAGAGCCGGCTTCACTTAGATCCATGATGGCCAGGCGGTGAAAGCCCATCGTTCCTTGCACTAATTGATGGATGGCCCTTTGATCTGGCCCGCGATGAGAGATAAGATCAAACTTCTCTTCAAACTCTTTTTCTTCAACTTTTCCGGTAAAAACACTAAATCCACACATAAAACCTCCATATTTTTAGTAATATTCGGCTTTTTTTGATAATTTCTCAATATTGAACACGTAAAACTATGAGTTATTTAATAAATAGCATAAAATGGTGACAGATTAATAATTTAAGGGGTGTGTTGTGGCCGATAACTACGAAATTGATAGTATTGATAAGAAGATCATCAAGCTTATGGAAAGGGATGCCCGTATGCCATTTCTTGAGATGGCCAGAAAAATAGGGGTTTCCGGTGGAACAATCCATCAGCGAGTTGAAAAACTAAGAGAGGCCGGAGTTATTGTTGGAAGTACTATTAAGGTAGACTACACAAAGCTTGGCCATAATGTTGTGGTTCTCTTGGGACTTCACCTTGTAAATGCTCGTGATATTCACAAAGTTATCGATAAACTCGAGAAGATGGATGAGATCGTTGAAGCTTATTATACAACTGGTGACTACGCTCTTATTGTGAAAATCATCGTTAAGGATATTAATCATTTTCACGAGTTTCTAATTGGAAAAATTCAAATGATTAAAGAGATTCAGTCGACGGAATCTTTTATCAGCCTAAAACAAGTCATAAATAAGAGTTTAAACGTTTAATGCCCTAAGTATGTAAGGGTCTTCTTTACTGCTATCCCAATTAATAGCAGAGCAAAAAGCTTCTTAAGTATAGCTTGATTGGCAACGCTTGAAATTCTTGCACCAAGTTTTGTAAAAAAGAAGCTTGCGATAGAAATTCCAAAGAAGGCCGGTAGGTAGATATATCCAAGCGAATACTCTGGCGTGACCTTACCTAGGCCATTATAAACATAGAATGAACTACTAAAAAGTGCGATAGGTATTCCGAGAGAAGCAGAAATGGCCACAGCATTCTTCATCTGATAACCACGCCATGTAAGAAACGGAACACTAATAGTTCCCCCACCAATCCCAAGAATTGATGACTTTAGGCCAATGATAAAACCTGTGAAATTAAATAATAGGCTAGAAGTATCTTTTGGCTCTTCGACCTTAGATTTGTAAAAAATCATCTTTAAAGAAACGAGATAGAGATAACAAATAAAGATAAACTCGAGAGTTTGTGCCTCAACAATATTAACGAGGTAGGCACCAGCACTTATTCCAATAATCATTGGGATTAAGAATCTCTTTGTTATGTCAAAGAGAAGATTTCCCATGTTGTAATGCCTTAGAGTTGAAGCGCTTGCGGTAATAACAATTGTTGCAAGGGAAGTCCCTAGGGCCATATACATTCTAATATCTGGTGAGAATCCTTGTTTTTGAAATAAGAATAATAGAGTTGGAACAATGACAACTCCTCCTCCGATACCAAAAAGGCCAGAGAGTGTCCCAACGAATGCACCAACAAGTAAGTATAGTAAGAAAATCATGCTACCAATATGCACCCATAAATGAGCTAAGACAAGAAGTATACTTGTTCATTATTGTCAGAAATCGCTCCAAAATTATTGATTATTCGAGGGATATTTTTACTTAGGTCTGCGTCAACGCAAAAGTTGCCACATGCTTATTTTAAAGGCTTTTAATGAGAAAATAGAGGTTAGTGAGGACCTTATGAATCTATTTAAAAGTAAAACAAAAAAGAACCTATCTGAAACAAACTCTATCGTCGACATTGAAGCGACTCAGGCCAACCTAGATCTGAAAATTAGTGATGAAAGAAAACTAATTGGAGAGTACGAAGAGATAAATAAATCTCTAAGAAAAGAAGTTGAGCTACAAAAGATTAAGCTTCAAAAAACAGAAGTTGAGTTGAAGAGACTACAAAGCACTCTAACTGATGAGCATGCAGATAAGGAAATTCTTGAAAAAAGAATCGAAAAGATTCAGCAGCTAAATAGTGAACAAGAGGGACACCTAAAGGAATTGTTAGAAGAAAAGCAATTAGTTATAAGCTCTATTGTCCAGCTGAAAAAACAAGTTGAAGAGATTAACAATTCACATCGTTCAAACTTAGATGAATTAGGTCGCATCAGAGTTGAGCTAGGTAATTTAAAAGGTGAAGAACTCTCACTTAAGAATAAGGCTTCTGTTTTAAATGGGGATAAGGCATTTGATTTAGATACACGCTCTCACTTAAAAGTAGAAATAGAAGAAACTAAAAAGAGAATCTCTAAGTTAAGATTAGTAATTGAAGAAGATAATAATACGATTAGAAAATGTGATGCAAATATCGTCGAACTTGAAAATGAAAGACTTAAGTTAGATGCTGAAATTTCTAAGCTTATTGAAAAAACACAAGAAGTTGTCGAAAAAAAGCATAGTGAAAATAAAAAGTTAGAAAAGCTAACGTTAAAAGTTCAAGATGTAAGAAGTGAAAAGCTGAATTTAGAAAAGGACCTCGAGTTACAACTTTTAGATTTAAAGGTTGTTGCTTCAAAACAGGCCAAGCTAAATCAAGATATTATTGCAGTTGAAACATCAATTAAGAAGCTAGAAAGAGAGTCAGAATCACTACGTTCACAAGAGATGAGTGAGCTTGAAATTGTATCTGGACTTGAATCTGAAATCTCTTCAAGAGAGAAGAAAAAGCAGGAGCTATTACAAGATATTCAACTTCTGAAAGTAGAGTCTCAAAATTTTAAAGATAAGATTGAAGAAAACACTATTAAGTCTGAGCAATTAGAAAAACAAATCAGTGAACTTAAAGAAACAGAGAGTATTTCACTTATTGAGATTGATCGTCTCGATAGAGAATATAAGAAAACTAAGAGAGAGCATGATATTGTCTTAGCTCAATCTCTTACACTCGAAAAAAGTGTACAAGACTATCAAAGTGAAGTTGATAGACTCGATTCAAGTGTTGAAGAACTTCTAACAAAGAAGCATAAGGCGATTTTAAATAACGAAAATCGTGAGACAAAAATATCTTCTCTACAAAATCAAATTGAAGAGGGAAGTAGTCGCATTAGTGAAATTCGACTTGAAATACAAGATTTAAAAGGCCGTGATGTCGAAGCAAGGCAAACTCTAATTGATCTAGGATTAGAGCAAAAGAATGTTGAGTACCAAAAGCAGGCCCTTCAAGATCAAGCTGAAAACCTAAGAAAGAGTATTGAATTACTAAATAATAAAATTGAAAAGTCGCAAGCTGCATATGAATTATTAAATTCTGATTGTGAGTCTCAAAATAACTTAATCAAGCAATTAGCAGACGATGAAAATGCTTTAAGTGATACTAATAATGAGTTACTTGTGAAGATTGGAAGTCTAAAGGGACGCATCCAAATTGGTGACAATCGTATTGAAGTCAAAGGTCTTGAGATTGAAGAACTTGCTAAAGAGAATCAACGTCTTAACAATATTTCAGAGAGTCTATGTGATAAATTGAATAAGACTGTTCGTATGATCGAATCTTTAGATGCAAAGATTTCAACATTTGAAAGTCAAATTAAGGCACTCGATTTTGAAATCAATACCAACCAGGTTTCTTATGATGAGGCCCTCGTTAAAATTAAGGAAATGGACTCAAAAACCCTTAATCTCAAGGATAAAGTTCTACGTAAGTCGGATGAGCTTAAGAGCATAACTTCTCTTCGTAAGAGATTTGAAAGACTTGCTAATAAAAAGATTTCTTCTGTTGAAAGCATGAAGGTTGAGCTGAGTGAATTGAATGAGGGGATTGAATCTGAATCAAAACTTTATACAACAACTCTTTCTAGAAAGAGGGAACTTGACGACGAGCTAACTTCTTTAAATCTTGAGGTATCACAAAGACAAGAAAAGTCTAATAAGCTTCAATCTGAAATTTCTTCTATTGAAGCGATGATAGAAAGTGATGAAAAGACAATTCTACAGTTAGAAGATTCAATTATTAATCAGGGAGAGGTCCTTGAGAGATTAGAAAGCTCTCGTTTAAGCCTACTAGAACAACATAAGGATCTAAATAATCAACAAATCGTTAGTAACGAAGAGCTTACTAAGGTTGAGAATGATTGTTATTCTCTTAGAGTCTCACTTGCTGACCTTGAAAAAGAAATCAATGAAATTGAAGCAAATTTAGAGGCCAATATTCTTCGTAAAGTTCAACTCAATGAAGAAGCAAAGAAATTAGAAAACGATACTAGAATTGCTAAGGCCGATATTGTTAAGTTAAATAATGAAATCGAGCAAAGTGTTAGTGAGTTAAAGGCAGTTGAAGAAACTCATAAAGAGAAGCTAGAACTCTTACAAGTTGAACTTGCTGAAAAGGAGCTCGTTTCTAAAGAGCATCTAACTCGCCAGAATAAACTTTCTGAAGCAAAGAATCTATTAAGCTCTGTTGAAACTGAATTAAACGGAGTTCTTTCAGAAAAAGAACTTCTTAAGACAGGAATTAATAATTCGACGAAATTAAAAGGTGAGCTACTTCTTAGAAAGGATGAATTAGCGCAAGAGATCTCTAGTATGAAAGATGCAAATAGAGAAAGTCGCCATATCCTTTCTGGCCTATCTCTTGAAATCTCTAGCTTAAAAAATGAGTGTAGCCAGCTTGAAATTAGTTATAATGAAGAGTTAGAGAAGTCTAAGTCAATCGTTAGCTCTATTGATATACTAAGAAATCAAGCAAGAGATCTAAAAACGAAGCAAATTAATGAGCAAAAGCAATTAGATACATTAAAGCATAATGTTCAACCTGCTGTTGATGAATTGGCCTATGTGGAAAGACAGGTCGAAGCGGGGACTCTTTTAAATAAATTAGAAGTTGCTCTATCTCGTGTTGAGTTTGATGCAAATCTTCATGCTGAAGATGATGCTCTCATTCTTATTCGCGATGAGAATATCCTATTTAATGTTTCGAACTATCTCGAATCTCTACCATTTGTTTTTTCAAAGATAGACGAGGTTAATATCAATTTAACATCTGAAGAGGCCATCGCTATTGCTGCTCGTGGTGAATTACGTTGTGATACTGAGTTAACGAAAGAACTATTAAGAGACAATGTAAAAGGGAAGTTTAAAAAAGGGCTTCGATTTAAAATTTCTAATGGCCAGATTAAGGTCGAAATTTTAACGAAAGAAAAAAGCCTAGGCGCAAGGGCCTAGGCTTAACACACACTATCGACAATAAGGGATATCATATTTTTTTGTGAATATCTCTTTGTATTCTCTGCCACCACGTCTTCCGTTGCGGCTAACTTCTTTTTTAAGTGCGATCTCCGGAGTTGGATTTTGTCGATATACTGTTTTCACCATTCGACAATTTCTATCCTTTCTTCCGTAGCAAACCTTTTCTTCTTTTTCTACTTCAAGAGGATAAGAAAGAATTTCTGAACCAACGATAATATCCTTGTAGCGTTCACTCTCTTTACTTCCCCCAAGCCAAACTCTTTTATATACTGGATATTCAGAAATTGATTGGATCTTGTCATTATTAATACAGACATCAAATACAGAAATATTTCTTCCAACAAAGGCAATATCGCCATATAGATTAAGATCGTAGTTCTTCTTCACATACTTTCTAATCGTCTTCCAGTCGTACTGCTTTAATTCTGTGAGATCATCGACACCACCGACAATTCCACCAGTACCGGCATCAACGCCACCATTATTTCTCGTTAATGCACTAATCCCACCTGTTCCTGCGATCGTGTTTAATGCAAATCCAAGAAATAAAATTGCAATTATTGATTTCATTATAAAACCTTATTCCTTTCTCATTGTGTCAGTGGCCATGAATGTGAATGTTTTAATATCACCTAACATGCCTTCTTTTTTAGTTACTTCAATCTTTTTGTAAAATGCTTCTTGGTCAATTTTAAGCCATGCTCGATAGCCTTCTGGACTTAGTCCTTCTGCATAGAATGCAATTAGGTTTTTTTCGGCCAGATCAACATCTTGAGTTTTTACATATTTTTCAACTAAGTTAAGTCCAAGTCTTTTGACAAGTTTTGGAGAAAACTCAATTTGTTTGTCACCAGTTGTGTACATATTTGTCTTAGTTAGCTTAAGTACGCCAAGATCTAGCATGCGATCAGCAGTTTCTGCTCCACTCATTCCATAACGATATTGAATATATTCATTCGTAATAGGGGACATTGAAGCAAGACAGTAAATCTCTGCAAAAACCTTATCGTAGAACATTTCCTTATTAGCTTCTTCGCAATATTCAAGATTTCCAGCTGTTGAAACAGGAGATTTCTTTTGAATTTCACTTGCTACTTTTTCAGGAAGGTTCTTTAAAAGGAGGCCACCATTTGGGCTATCAATTAAGCAAGTATATAGTCTTACAAGAGTTTGATAACCTGGCCTATTTTCTTGAGCTAATAGACGCTTTAGCGTTCTTTGGTGAATACCGGACTTTTCTGAAAGCTTACGAAGACCAATAGATTCACTTCTAAATTGCTTTAGATGTGATCTTAAATCTAGAGCAACTTGCTCCTTGAGTCCTAGTGAAGGAATGGCCTTCTCTTGCAACTCATTGATTATATTGGAGTTTTCTTCTCTCATTGTGCCTCAGTAGTTTTGGCGATCTTACCACTTTTCATAATTTTATTCATTTAAGCAGTAAAAATTACAAAGGCCGAAGCAGTGCCTCGGCCATTCGTTTATTAAAGCAAGCGCCCCTTAGGGAAAGGCGCTTACCTAGGCCCTAGCTTATAATTAGTTACAAGCTGGGATTTCGAAAGTTTTTGCGAAAAGTTCAACTTTTTTGTCATCTTTGTCACGACCAGCAACACGAGTGATCTTTGAAACAGTGATATCTCTAACAACTGGTTGAGTTTCCATTTTTGTTACTGTTCTACAGTTTCTGTCTTCTTTACCAAAACAGATTTTTCTTGTTACTTCTCTTGAGATAGGGAATGTTAGGTACTCATAACCAACTACGATATCTTCGTATCTGTCACCTTCTTTGCTTCCACCGATCCACTTTCTTTCGTAGATTGGGTATTGACCTAGAGTATTGAAGTTGTCACCATCAACACATACGTCAAATGCAGTAACGATACGACCAACAAATACTGAGTATCCTGAAGAGATTTCTAGGCTTGGGTTAGCTTTAACTTCAGCTCTGATTGTATCCCATGAATCGTTTGCAGATAGTGCAAAAGATGAAACGCTTAGTAGTGCAGCAGCAAGTGCGATAATTTTTTTCATAATTTCCTCCAAATTGTTTGTTATCAAAAAATTGATTTATCAATTTCAATATTTTTTAAGTTGTTTTGATGAAATGAAATTAATTTGATTGATATGAGGTGACAAATTTTTGCAAGTAGATAGGTTTTTTTGTTCGACATTGTCCATTTTAATGGGATTTGTCATGACAAATGGACAAATACATTGAGGTTTATCAATCTCTCATAAAACAAGAAGGGCCGCTAATGCGGCCCTCTTATTTATTTAATCTGAATTTTATTGGCAGTATGGAATGATATATTCCTTTCTGAAATAGTCTTGTTCGACCTCTCTTGGTCGATCGCTATTTGGCTTATAAACAACGACTTTCTTAACTTTTACGTTTTTAATTGTCTCTGTTGATACATCTTTCTTAACTTCACGGCAGCGCTTCCCATGGTTATTACATACCTTGTCGCGAGTTGTGTAGTTAATCGGATAGCTTAAGTATTCATTTCCGATTAAAACATCTTTATATCCGTCTTCATCAGTTCCGAAATGTGTTTTTCCAACGTACATTCGTTTATACTTAGGAAACTTTCTTGTTGTTCTTAATGTGTCGCCATCAATACAAGTATCAAAAACGCTTACTGGTCTTGAAACAAAAACTGTACGACCCTCAAGTTTAACGTCGTTATTTCTCTTAGCTACATCGAGAATTTTTTGCCAAGAGGTTTGAGGCCCAAGCTTCGAGAAGTCGTCTTTAGTTGGCTTAGGGCCACCTGAAACGCCTCCAACTCCCGCATAAATTGAAAGAGTCGAAACTATAGCGATTAATTTCTTTATCTTATTCTTCATTTTATTTCTCATTCAAAGTGTCCGTTACCATAAAGGTAAAGGCCCTCTTTGTTCCTTTTGATTTGTCTTCATTTGCTATTGCAATTTTTTCTTCAAATGCTTTTGCATCTACTTGTAGCCAGCGGTCATAGGCTTCTTCACTTAGACCTTCAGCAAAAAAGGCGATGATATTTTCACCATATGACTCAGCATTTTGTACCTTACTATATTTTTCAACAAGTGATAGGCCCAGACGTTTTAAGGTCTTAGCACTAAAATTAGCTTGGTTCTCTCCAAGGGTATAGTGACCACTTTTCGTGACTCTAAGGGCCTTCATTTCAATCATCTTTTCCACCGTTAGCATGCCACTCATTCCGTAACGATATTGGATTAATTCGTTAGTTATAGGTGCACAGGCCGCTAGGATGTAAATCTCTGCAAAGGTACGATCGTAGCTCATCTGAGTTTCGATATCTTGATGATATTGTATCTTTTCTGAGATCTTATTTGGATTGCACTTCTTTATTTCATTTCGAATGACTTCTGGGACAAGTTCTAGGAGTAGAGACTCGTTACTTGTATTAAAAATGACTCGATAGATTTTATAAAGTGTTTGATATGTAGGCTTATTCTCTTTGGCCAGGATTCGATAAAGTGTTCTTTCACTAACTCCTGTTTTCTCAGATAAAAGTCTTACCCCAATTTTTACGCTCTTATACTCATCTAGCTTTTTTGCTAGGTCTAAGCTTACTTGCTCAATCGGCCCGAGGGGTGTTTGAGATAGTTGGGGAGTGTTCATTTTATCCATAGATGGCTTGAATAGCATGAGTAGATGCCGTTATCTACTCATACTATAAAAAGTATAGCTTAAGTACCTTAGGGAAATACTTAAGCTATTGAATTTATTAGTTACAAGCTGGGATTACGTATTCTTTCTTGAAAAGAGTCTTTTCAATTGTACGATCGTTCTTACCAACGTTTCTTCTAACAACTTCTTTTACAGATACGTTCTTAGTAAGGTCTTGGTTAACTGTATAAGCAACTCTTTTACAGTTTTTGTCTTGGCTGTTACATACTTGCTTGTATGAAGTATAAGTAGTTGGGAAAGAAAGGATTTCGTAACCAACGATTACTGATGCATATCCATCTTCGTCAGCTTCTGGGTGAGTCTTTCCAACTTTAACGATTTCGTAGATTGGGAATTCTCTAGTAGTAACAAATTGGTCACCATCTAGACATACGTCAAATGAGCTTACTGGACGACCAACAAATACAGTTGTTCCAGAAAGTGATAGATCGTAATCAGCAGCAACTTCAGCTTTGATTGTGTCCCATGAGTCGTTTGCAGATAGTGCAAAAGATGAAACGCTTAGTAGTGCAGCAGCAAGTGCGATAATTTTTTTCATAAATTCCTCCGGTTTATTAGACATTCAGTTTTAGTTTGAAGCCTTTATTTAATTAAGTTGTTTTGATGTAGAGGTTATATTTTTGACGAAAGAAGATGTCTAAAAAACACAAAGGATATTTATTTTTTCTGTGACAACGGCAGTAAAGTGGAGGATTTTAGCTGTCATCGAGGTAAAGATGACAGTAGAAAAAGAAAAGGCCGAGCATAAACTCGGCCTCAACTTTTATATGTACTTGATATTAGTTACAAGCTGGGATTTCGAATGACTTAGCGAAAAGTACTTCAACTTTGTCATCGTGATCACGTCCACCACGACGAGTAACTTCTGAAACTGTGATATCTCTAACAACTGGTTGAGTTTCCATTTCTGTTACTGTTTTACAGTTTCTGTCTTCTTTACCGTGACAAACTTTTCTTGTTACTTCTCTTGAGATTGGGAAAGTTAGTGTTTCGTAACCAACAACGATATCTTCGTATCTGTCACCATCACGGCTTCCACCGATCCACTTTCTTTCGTAAATTGGGTATTGGCTAAGAGTTACAAAGTTTTCACCTTCAACACATACATCAAATGCTGAAACGATACGTCCAACGAATACAGAGTAACCAGAAGTGATTTGAAGCTTGTGATTAGCTTTAACTTCAGCTCTGATTGTATCCCATGAATCATTTGCAGATAGTGCAAAAGATGAAACGCTTAGTAGTGCAGCAGCAAGTGCGATAATTTTTTTCATAAATTCCTCCGGTTTGTTTTGTTATCAAAAATTGATTTATCAATTTCTATATTTTTTAGTTGTTTTGATGAGGAAAAATTAATCTAGTTGAAATAGGCCGTAAATTTTTTCTCTGTTTGAGTGCTAATTCGTTCGACATTGTCCAATTGTGACAAGTTCTTCAGGACAAATTGGTTTGAAACGAGACAAATGGATTGTATTGAGAGTCTTAATTAATAAAAGTATTATTAATACAGAGTAATATTGAAGAATTAATTTTAACGAAGTTGATTTTAAAGAAGGTAGATTTTAGACAAAAAAAAAGAACTCTTTAGAGTTCCGATTTTTTTTCTTTTGAATGTGTACCACAAAAAAAGTGGTGGGCGATGACAGGATCGAACTGCCGACATCTACCTTGTAAGGGTAGCGCTCTCCCAGCTGAGCTAATCGCCCTCCGATTTGAAGTGGAGTTAGAATAAGGATTTCACTCTCACTTGTCAATACTATTTTTAAAAAAAGTTTAATTTTTTTTAAACAACAAGGCCTCTAAATAAGAGGCCTTTATACTTGATTAAATTTTTGGATTTTCTTTTCTGATGTATCCAACAGCATTGTGGCTGTGAAGACTTTCTAAGTGTTCAACCTTAGCTTGCCAGTCTAGAATCTCTTCAGCAGAGTTTAAAACCTCTGAGATACGTCTTGTTGAGTGCTCAACGAACATTGGGTTATCACCATTAAGAATAGCGAATGCCTGCTCATCAAGTCTCTTAACTAGAGATTGAGTTTCTGTTGGAAGAGCAATTCTCATAAGATCAACTAGATCTTCAAGATGGAAATTAGACTCTGCCTTATAAGTTGCAGTGATTGTTGCAACAGATCTTTGAGAGTGAGCAGAAGCAATACCACTTCCTTCAGTTGTCTCTCCATTTCTATACTGCTCTTCGTACTGCTTCGACATTGAAAGAGAACATGGACAAGTTGATGAGTATTCGTATTCCATTGTTAGGTTGATTAGAGGAATACCATCGCGTCCTTCAACACCTTCCATTGATACTTTATAGTATTGCCATCCCCAGTTTCCTGACTTTAGTGACTGTTGTTTAACAGGGTAGTTAAAGTCTAGAGTTAGGTGGGCCTGTGGAATTAGTGGCTCAGTATCGTAATCACGAAGATCCGTACGGTATCTTCTTAATACTGTTGCAAAGAATTGATTGTTAACATTCTTTTCTAGTCCTTCGGCCTGAAGGATATTACAGAAGCGAGACATATTTGCACCTGTCTTGTGTGCTTCTAAAAATACGAACATAGAAGCTTGTGCATCTGTTGATCTAACAGTTCCGTCTCTGTGTTCAAAATTTAAAGGGATGCGAAATCTCTCAATACCAACTTTTGGAATGGCGATATGAACTTCATTAGCTGTCTTTTGAAAGTCATTTAAACCTGTTTCATCTTTGATTTGGCAATTAAGGATATCTTCGCGGCTATTTCTAAGTGCTTCAATATTTTTCATGTGAGTCCTTTTGTTCCTTATACAGAGGTAGGTGTGGTCCAACCCTTGGTTTCATTAATAATAGCACGTTTTAACGTGTTCAAGCACTTTTGGCAAACGAACTCCGTAGTAATTATAAGGCTATACACTACTTGTATAGGTTCTTTATGAACGTAAGTTATTGATTTCTGGGAAATAACCTCATTTAATAAGCTTATTTTTTTTAAATAAGGTAAAATGGAATGTGACGAGGAGCTTGATATGAAGGAAAGATCCCTAAGAGTCGAAAATTTCATCAGATACTTTGGTGAGATTGAGGACGTCAAAAAACAGATTGAGTGTTGCCCTAAATGTGGGGCCAAGTTCACTGTGACTCATTTGGCCGATCACGACAACCTCTATATCCATGAAGAGGTGACTTGTGAGAACTGCACCTATGGAACAGAGGAAACACTCCACATACTGAACTAATTCAATTAAGGAAGATTAAGTGAAGTACACATTAATTATTGCTGTCATCGCCAGCCTTACGGTTGGTTTTTTTATTGGAAAATCTCAAACACCAAATCCTGAAATTCAAATTAAAGAAGTCGAAGTAATTAAAGAAAAAAAAGTTGAAGTGGTCAAAGAAATTCCTGTTATTGATAAAGCAGGGGATGAAGCCTTAGCGCAGGCCTTTACTTTATTTCTTGCGGCACTAGGACTTGAAAAAATAAAAGTAGATAAAGACGAAGTAAATGAGATTATGAAAGATCCGTCTGACTTCATTGCTCGTAATTCGATAAAAGAGAAGCTTGCGAAAAAAGTACAAAGTGATGAGGATGCCGAATCTCGTTGGAAGAAGCGACAAGAGAGACAAACTCAGAATAGAGAAGAAAAGCGAAAGATTAATGAGAATAAGCGATTCTTAAGTTTCCCTCCTATAAAGGAGCCTACTGTTTTCTTGGCAAAATCAAAAGTCATTAATGATGCAAAAGAGTTTAATAAACTTAATGGATCATATTCAGGTGTCATCCACTTCTTTGACGGTAAGTATAAAGGTCAAAAGCATCGCTTGGTATTAAATGTCGATTACTTTGCCTCTGATGATGGGAAGGGGACTGATGGGCAGTCGGAAATTCTCTTATATGACGAGAACGGAAAGAATTACTCTCACTCACGTGGAACTGGTGGAAATCGAAACTTCCTGCAAGGTGAAGATGGGTCATTCGTTGTGAAAATTGTCGATAATTCTTTTCTTCACTTTGTGACAAAGTATGGAATGAAGAATGCTAATTACTATGACGATGGAAAGCTTGTAGGAAGTGCTAAGCTTTTTGAGAATTAAAATGAGTAGTCCTCTTCTAATTATCATATCTGGCCTTCCTGCATCAGGTAAGACGACTATTTCAATTGAACTCGCAAAGGAGTTCTCATTGCCATTGATAGGAAAAGATACAATCAAAGAAAGCCTATTTGATAGCTTAGGTGTTAAGGATAGAGCATGGTCAAGAGAGCTTGGAAAAGCAAGTTATCCAATTCTATATTCTTTTATTGAAGCACAACTTAAGGCCTCTAAAAGCTTGCTCGTGGAGAGTAACTTCTCGAATAAATTTGATTCTCCAATATTAAGAGACTTTATTTCCAAATATAATGCAAAAGTGCTTACTATCTATTGTGAGTGTGATGGCAACGTCTTATTTGAACGTTTTAGGACAAGGGCCTTGTCTGGGAAAAGACACCCAGGGCATCAGGACCATTTGAATTTTGATGAGTTTAAGGTCTCACTCTCAAAAGGCAAAATTGAAAAGTTAGATCTAAATTGTAAGAGCGTTATCGTGAATACGACAAATTTTGATAACCTTGATCTACAAGAAGTGAAGGTGATTATCAAAGGGGTACTTTTTTAAGTTGTTGAAATTGCGAAGTGTTGATGTGGCCATCAGAAAATAAGTGAATTACGAACAGGATTTATGATAATATTCATAAGGTGGGACGAAGTTGCAGCTTCGCCCCCAAAGATCACTTTGACCAGCTCAAAATTAGAATCACAAATTCTAAAACGAGTATGATTAAAGTAATCACCCTTATGAAGTCCTCCATAACTTCTCCTTTTCTACAAGAGAGCTTCCTTCGTTGGAAGCAGAGAAATAGGTGGACTTCATCTTTATAATTAAAGTAATTTTTCTATGTAATTAAATGACGAAAAAATTGATGTTTTATTTCTTGAATGAAATGAACGTAAGACTATTACTTACGTTCACTATAGCGATCAACCAAGAAGTCTGCATGATCACGTGTTAGGTAGGTAAAGCGCATAAGCTCTTCCATCACATCGACGACACGGTCGCGAAAACTTGATTCCTTCATTGAACCGTCTTCTTCAAATTCTTGATAGGCCTTGGCCACTGAAGATTGATTTGGAATTGTTATCATGCGCATCCAGCGTCCAAGGACTCGCATGCTATTAGCTGCATTAAAACTTTGAGAGCCTCCGCTGACTTGCATAACTGCAAGTGTTCTTCCTTGAGTTGGGCGAACAGCACCGATTGAAAGAGGAATCCAATCAATTTGAGTTTTAAGTAGCCCAGACATATTTCCGTGAAGCTCAGGGGATGTCCAAACTTGCCCTTCTGACCATAGGCTTAGCTCTCTTAGCTCCTTTACTTTTGGATGCTCTACAGAACGATCGTAGTCATATGTCGGTAGGCCATCGGGATTGAAGAACTTAACTTCTGCTCCCATATGCTCAAGAATACGGCCAGCTTCTTCAGCAAGAAGTCTTGAGTATGAGCGCTCTCTTAATGATCCATAGAGCATAAGGATTCTTGGTTTATGCTCTAATGACTTTATCTTTTGCGTTTTTAAGTTGAATTTTTCGCTTTCTAAATATTTCATTAGTATCTCCATTTATTTGCAATCTTAACTAAACTTAGCATGACAGGCACTTCGATAAGGACACCCACCACCGTTGTTAGGGCCGCACCTGAGTTAAGACCAAAAAGAGCAATGGCAACGGCCACGGCAAGCTCAAAGAAGTTACTGGCGCCAATCATTGAACCAGGTGATAAAATATTATGTGGTAAGCACATCTTGCGACCAATTCCCCAGCTAACAAAGAAGATGAAGTAAGTTTGTATTGTTAGAGGAATTGCTATTAGTAGGATATGTAGTGGATTAGCTAAAATCTTCTCCCCTTGGAAGGCAAAGAGAAGAACAAGAGTTGTAAGAAGGGCCACGATTGAAATTGGCTTTAGTCTTGCCATAAAGACTTCACTAAACCATTTCATTCCAAATTTTTTAATTAAGACTTTATTTGCGATATAGCCTGCAATAAGTGGGATCACCACAAAGATGACAACGGAGCTTATAAGAGTGTCGTATGGGATCGAAATACTTGTTACGCCTAGTAAGAACTGAACAATAGGGATGAAGGCCACAAGGAGAATTAAGTCATTGATGGCGACTTGAACAAGTGTGTACTCCGGATCACCCTTTGTAAGATATGACCAAACAAAGACCATCGCCGTACAAGGTGCGGCTCCCAAAAGAATGGCGCCTGCGATATATTCTTGTGCGAGCTCTGGACTTAAGTAGGCAGCGTAAATCTTTGAGAAGAATAACCAAGCAAAGAAGGCCATGGTAAAAGGCTTAATAAGCCAATTGATGATAACAGTAAGGCTTAGGCCTTTTGGGTTCTTTCCAACATCTGCGATGGAATTAAAGTCGATTTGTACCATCATCGGAAAAATCATAAGCCACACAAGAATTGCAACAGGGATATTGACCGTTGCTATATTCATCTCACTTATAACAGTGATTGATGTTCCAAGAACCTTGCCTAAAACGATTCCAGCTACAATACAGATTGTGACCCAAATACTTAAATAGCGCTCAAAAAATCCCATCTTATAATCTCTCTTCTAAATTAATAATCATCTCTTTTATTTCATCTCTCACACGGCGATAGACTTGAAGAATTTCTTCTTCGTCATTAAGGTCTTTTGTGATGCGAGGAGGGTCATCAAATCCGATGTGAATGATCTTGCCATCTGGAAAGTAGGGACAATTCTCATTGGCATCAGAACAAACTGTGATGACAATATCTATTTGGGCATCAATTTCGTCCGTCGTATTTGATTCATGATTTGAAATATCGACACCGGCTTCTTTCATCACTTTGATGGCATAAGGATTGAGGCCATGCTTCTTTGTCCCGGCCGAATAGAAGTTATACTTGTCGCCTTTTAAGGCCTTGCCCCAGCCTTCGGCCATTTGGGAACGACAAGAATTACCAGTGCATAGAAAGAGGATATTCTTTTTCATTTTCTTTCCTTCTTAGTGAAGAAGCTATCTAGAATAGGGCAGTCACTTAGAGGCTGACTTTCATCAACACAGCAAGTGGCGAGACCCTCAAGAGACTTCTTCATTTTTTTTAGGTCTTTTATTTTTTCGTTAATTTCATTAATTTTGGCTTCTGTTCTTGATAGGACGTCACTGCATTTAGCGTGATTTTTTATCTTAAGGTCTAAAAGTTCTTTTGTTTCACTAAGTGTGAATCCTAACTCTTGTGATCTTTTAATAAACTTGATTCTAGTGATGTACTCATTAGGGTAGTGCCTAAAGGCTCCTTGCTTTTTAGGTTGGACGAGAATCCCTTTTCGTTCATAAAATCGAATCGTTTCAAGATTAACCCCAGAGGTATCGGCCAATTTTCCAATCGTTAGTTTTTCATTCATGCTCATAATATACACTCTGTACCATGGTACGGAGTCAAGGAGGTAGTGATAAATTGTTAAGATTTGGTTGAAAGTCTGGTACGACGATACTTTTGGCACTATCAAGAACTTAGACAATAAAAATAATAATATTCACCCAAATTCCAAAGAAATGTCTATATTCATCTTGGAAACTTAAAAATAATATCGAATTGGAAAAGAATTCAAATAAAAATATAAAAAAAGACAGATTTAATTTTCTAAGTAACTGAAAGTGCCAAAAGTATCGACGTACCGATTAGAAATTAAGTGAATTATTAATAGGATTTATGCTAAAATTCATAAGGTGGGACGAAGCTGTCACTTCGCCCCCAAAGATTACTTTGACCAACTTAAAATTAGAACAACAAATTCTAATATAAGTATGATCAAAGTTATCACCCTTATGAAGTCCTCCATGACCTCTCCTTAGGTAAGGGTCTCCTTCTTTGGAGACAAAGAGATATAGTAGGACTTCATCTTTTTAGTCGATTTAAATACTAATTAAAATTCTTAAAGCGTACGAGAAAGTGAATATTTCACTTATTTAAAGTGATTTTTATTTGAGGATTAATCTCACTGAGTTTTGAAAGAAATTGTTCGCGTCGCTCCGGAGAGATGACTATCGATTTCTTATGGCATTCGATTTTTATTCGATCAAGAGATAGTGCTGGTGCAGAAAGAAAGGTTCTCGTTTTCGAAACTTTCTTTATGGTGCTAATTGGTAGATGAGTTTTTAGAAAGAGGTTTGAAACGATTAATGTGTCTTTCGTTATTTCATAGTAAATACTGATATAGAGAAAGATAAGTATGCACATATAAAACAAGAGAAAGTAAATCTCGCTCCAATTAATAGTGTAGGAAGCAAGGAATACTGAAGTAAGACGAAAGATTGAACTCATCACTGGTAAGAGTAAAATAAGTGACGTTAGAGTATCGAGCTTACTTCGATAGCGCATTCTACTTTCCTCGCACAATCGGTTTGGCCTGAACCTTAATGGCCTTACCGTGATCCATGGCAACTTGTCCGCTGACAATTGTATAAGTCGGTGTTCCTTGAACTTCCATTCCATCAAATGGAGTCCAGCCAACTTTGGATGCTTGGTCTGCGTTTTTAATAGTAAAGCGCTTGTTCATATCAAGGATTGTTAAGTCGGCATCAATTCCTTCTTGAATAAATCCTTTATTAAGCTTGAAAAGCTTGGCCGGGTTTTCTGCTAGATATTTAACAATATCTTCTAGTGTCAATCGACCTGCTTCAACGTGAGTTAGCATTACTGGCAGCATCGTTTGCACTCCTGGCATTCCCGAAGGAGATGCTGGATATGGTTGATCCTTTTCTTCAAGAGTGTGAGGGGCGTGATCACTTCCAAAGACATCAATCACACCAGCTTTTAAACCTTCCCAAAGTCCATTTGTGTGATCCTTTGTGCGGATTGGTGGATTCATTTGCGCAAGTGTTCCGATCTTGTCATAGATATCTGGAGCAAAGAGAGTCAGGTGCTGAGGAGTGACCTCGATTGTACAATGCTCTTTTTGATCCTTTAAAAATTCGATTTCATCTTTTGTTGTCAGGTGAAGGATGTGAACCTTGCGCCCTGCTTTTTTTGCCACCTCGATAATCATCTTTGTCGACTCAAGGGCCGTCTGAGCATCACGCCATTTATAATGTGCGTGTACATCTCCATTGGCATTATCTCTAATGGCAACATTGGCATGAAGCCTTTCCTCACTCTCGCTATGCACTGAAATATGGCAGTCTAAGGTCTTGAAGATCTCAACTAATTTGTCAGTATCGTATAAGAGTAGATCGCCAGTAGAACTTCCAAGAAAGATCTTAACTCCAGAGCATCCAACCATATCTTGTGACTTCACAAGCTCATCTAAATTCTTTCCACTTGCTCCAATAAAGAAGCCAAAATTTGCATACGAAGTCTCACGGGCAATATCAACTTTAACTTGGGTTGCCTCAACACTTGTTGTTGCTGGCTTTGTATTTGGCATTTCAAAGAAGGTGCAGATTCCGCCAAGCACTGCTGCTTTAGAGCCGTGGGCAATGTCTTCTTTGTGAGTTAACCCAGGTTCGCGAAAGTGGACCTGTGAGTCGATAAGTCCTGGCAGAATATCGAGTCCCTGTGCGTCAATGACTTTCCCTGCATTATTTAACTCATCATCATTAAATTTAGCTAATTTTACTATCTTAGCGTCCTTTATTCCGATATCTTCTTGCCAGCTTTTTTGTGAAGAGTGTAGAGTGCCGTTTTTGATGATTAGGTCGAAAGTCATGACAGTTTTCCCTTTTTCGGTTATTCTATCTGCATAAAAAAATAGAGGAGTTGATAGTGTCACTAGTAGTTTACAATACTTTAACAAAGAAGAAAGAAACTTTTACGCCATTAGAAGAAGGCAAAGTTAAGCTTTATCTTTGTGGCCCAACAGTTTATGGACCGCTTCATATTGGAAATTTCCGTGGACCTATCTTTTTTAACTTCGCAAGAAATTGGATGGAGCATATCGGTTACGATGTAAACTTCGTATATAATTACACTGATGTTGATGACAAGATCATTAATAAGGCCAATGAAGAGGGTGTTGATTCACTTGAAATTTCTGAGCGCTATATTAAATATTTCCAAGAAGATTTTGGCCGCTTAGGGCTTCGTCCACATACGCATAATCCAAAAGTAACAGACTTTATTCCAGAGATTATTGAATACGTTCAAGGTATTATTGATAATGGTATGGCCTATGTTGTTGATGGTGAAGTTTTCTATGAAACAACGAAGCTTGATTCTTACGGAGAGTTGTCGGGAGTAAATCTAGACGAACTTAATTCGGGAGAGCGAGTCGAAGTTGACGAGCGCAAAAAAGACCCAAAGGACTTTGTTCTTTGGAAGCCTGCCAAAGCAGGTGAGCCGTCTTGGGATTCTCCATGGGGCAAAGGTCGTCCAGGTTGGCACATTGAGTGTTCTGCTATGATTAAGTCGATTCTTGGAAAATCAATTGATATTCACGGTGGTGGAATTGATTTAATTTTCCCACACCATGAAAACGAAATTGCTCAAGGTGTAGGATGTAATTCTTGTAAATACGTAAACTACTGGATGCATAATAACTTCATCAATATGAGTGGAGAGAAGATGAGTAAGTCCCTTGGGAATATCATCACTGCTCGTGCCTTCATGGATGAGTATCACCCAGAGATTTTAAAATATATCATGCTTTCAACTCACTACCGTTCAATGCTTGATGTGACTGATGAAAAAATTGATCAGGCCTTTGGTGGAGCGATTCGTGTTTACCGCGCCCTTCAAGTTGCAAAACATGCAGCTACTTTTGAAACAAATGAGAGTGCGAAAGTTAACAAGAAGCTTGCTGAAGATTTTAAGCGCCTTGACGCTAAAATTGAGAAAGCATGTAATGATGATTTCAATACAAGTGAGATGATGTCTGCCATTTATGAAGCAGTAAAAACATTCAATACATTAAATCTTGAGAAGAAAGCAAAAGATGTAAACTCAGCTCCAACGGCAATTGCATTCACTGAATGGATTGCTAAGTATGGAAAGATGAGTGCTCTTTTTGCCATGGACCCAGAACAATTCTTATCTGAGATCAAAGAAGTTCAAGTCAGAAGAAAGGGCATTGCTCTTGAAAAAGTTAATGAACTTCTAGCAAAGCGTGCCGATGCACGTGCTTCTAAAGATTGGGATGCAGCGGATGCGGCACGTGACGAATTAAACGCTCTAGGAATTGACTTCCAAGAAAGCGGTGACGAAGTGACGTGGTCAGTTCGTGTCTAATGGCCGAACACCAATTGTAATTGTTTCTTAAAAGACCTTTATATTCTCTCCTTGTGGTAATTTTATTTATATACGCAATTAACACGAGGAGAGATTTTCATGAAAAATCTAGTAATTTCAACAGCTTTAGTACTTTTGTCATCAAGCTCGATGGCCCAAATTAATTCTAAGCAATTTGTGGACTGCTTTGTTAAGGCCACAAATGAAGTGATTGCTGACCTTCACGTAAATGGATCTAAGAGTAAGAAGAAGAGGCTTTGCAAAGAGCTTTCACAAGAGATGGTTGATCGCCTAATCGAAAAATTCACAGTAATTGAAGGTGGAGAACTTAAGTACTACTCAGCAGATAGTATGGGTAAAGAGCGTATGATCGATATTTACGACTATATCAAAGATGATATGAGCTGTTATGGAGACGCTGTCGAAGGGCAGGGTGGTTCTCTAATTGGTGCTCTTGCGAATTCATTTGCTTATAATAAGAATTTAAAGCTAACTGATATGGCCCTTGATAAAATGGCCGGCCAAGATCTTTGGGACAAAGCATTTAGTCCAAGCATTTACAAAAATTTGAATGATTTAGACCTATCATATTGCAAGTAAGCTTAAGCTTTACTTGGCACAAATAGAGGAAGCAAATACAATACTAGAATGAATCGTTTTATCCTACTATTGAGCTTCCTCTTTTGTTTTCAACCTTTCGCAAAACAAGTCAGTACTGCCCTTGTCGTAAGTGGTGGTGTCTCCCTTGGCTCTTATGAGGGCGGATTTTTAAGTTACCTAACTGAATTTGAAAAATTAAACTACCAAGCTCAGCGTACTCCGCAAATTTATGCAGGAGCATCGGCCGGTAGTATGAATGCTCTGATTACTTTTCTTGAGGCCGGGAGAGTTCACGGGGGAGAGCATATTGTCAAAGATTCTCTCTTTTGGCGACTGTGGGTCCCTTTGGGAATCGATCGCTTAGCTGATGATAAGCAAATGTCGATGACGAATTTCTTATCAAAAAAACCAATTCAGGCAATGTACCAAGATGCACGTCAAATTTGGAATGAAGGATTACGAGATGATATCGACATTGTTTTTGGGATCACTCTAACTCAAAAGAAACCTGAGATTATTGAGGTTTATAAGGGTGGTAGAAAGTTTCCTCAAATGCTAAATGAGGCCATCTTTCGCATTCGTGGACGTGGTGAAGGGAAGCCTCCTATTATTGAAAATTATCCGATTGCCACTAATTCCACGAGACAAATTTACTTACCGTTTACTAAGAATCAAAATGATAATTTAACGAAACTACTACAAGTTATTGAAGCATCTGGGGCCTTCCCATTGGCCTTTAAACCTGTTGATATTGAGTATTGTAAGTATGAAGACTTTAAAAGAAAAAAGTCTTGTCCAAAGAAATCGATAACGAAGAGGACTTTTATTGATGGTGGAATGTTTAATAATATTCCATTAACAATCGTTAATAAAGTATCTAGGCACAGAGTCGCTAAGGATAATTTACTTCTTATTATTGATCCAAGTGATGAACACTTACTTTATGAAACACGAGAATTTCAAGGTAATGGTAAAGAAGTTGCAAAATACGTCCTCGATATTTTTGACAGCTTTATTGGTACGGCCCGTTCTCGTGAAACGATCGCATTTTATGAATCACCAAGCTTCTCTAATTCCATGAGTTCAACGGTCTCTCTGCCATTGGCCTCTTCTCCTATGTACGCTTTCTTTGGTTTCTTTGAAGAAGATTTTAGACGTTATGATTTCTTAGTCGGTTATGCTGATTCCAAAAAGTTTACAAGTGACTATATAGCAAAGAATCACTCTGGACAAAATTTTAAGATGCCAACTCGAATACAATTTGATCAAGATGAAGCCTGTATTGTGGATGTTGTTGAATCAAAGGATTTTGATCATATTTGTCTTGATAAATTGAATAAGAATTTAAAGACAATTCTTAGGGTCTCTGTTGCAAAGGTTATTGAAAATTGTGAGCAAGGACTAGAGCTAAAACTATGTCATAGAAAAGAGTCGTTAAAAAAGAGTCGCTTATTTGAAAGTCGCTATGAAGATTTTAAATTCAAAGAAAATGAGAATGTTACTCAATATACTTTAAGAAAGCTTAAGGATGAAAGTTTTCTTTTTAACGAACTACATAAGACAGAGAAGAGGATTAATCGAAGTGATGCGCCTTATTTAGTGATAAACAAACTTCATACTTCAATCGAGTCCTATACTGACAAGTTAAATGCTACGGAGAAATTTGTCGCGAAACTTGGATCAAAAGCATACCTCGATTCGATCTATTATATTCCTTATGATTCATACTTCTCTATTGACTTGGGGACACTTGCTGAAATCTCATATTCTCATGCAATTGATGACTATTCTCGTGGAATAAAGAGTTGGCGTTGGAGTGTAGGGTTTATGTTAAATTCTGTTATGGACTTCCAAGAATCTAAGGATGATGACAATGTCTTTATTCCCAATATTGGAATCGAGAAAACGATGCTTAGCTGGTCTGATGAAGTTTTACAGGTTTCATTAGGGCTACGTGGTGGTTATATGTTTTCAAGTGCCGATAAGTATGGCTCAACTAATTGTGAGACAACACGTGCAAATTTTAAGGCCTGCTCTGGAGTCTATGGCCAATTCTATCCACTTTTTACAATATATGAAAAAGTACGAATTAAGCCATTCGTGCACTATATTCACGCAAATGAGAATAAAGAATTTGGAACAGGTCTAGAGCTTGGACTTAACCTTTAGTCACAGGCTTATAAAGAACTAAGATAATCCCAACAATAATAAGTGGGATACTTAGGATTTGTCCCATATTAAGGGCCATACCTTGTTCAAATGCCACTTGGTTTTCTTTAAAGAATTCCACAAAGAAGCGCCAAGAGAATCCTCCAATAAAGATAATTCCTAGGAAGCGTCCAGATTGCCATTTATTGTGAAACTTCGAATAGAGGTAGTACACAAGTCCAGAAATGGCAAAGAAGCCGAGTGCTTCATAGAGCTGAGTAGGGTGGCGAGCAATATTATCTGCGCGAACAAATTTAAACGCCCATGGAAGATTTGTTGGGTGTCCAAAGATCTCAGAGTTCATGAGATTTCCAAGTCTAATAAATCCACCAGTCATAAGGGCCGGGGCCGCAACGAGATCAAGAAGCCACATCAGAGGAACATCTTTAACTCTTTTCTTGAAGGCATAAATAGAAACAATTACACCAAGAAAGCCTCCGTGGCTTGCTAGTCCACCTTTCCATACATAGAGAATCTCAAGTGGATTACTTAAGTAATAGCCTGGCTCATAAAAGAGACAGTGACCTAAACGTGCGCCTACAACACAGCCTACGATCATATAATTTAAAAGTGAGCTAACTTCGTCTGTCGTAAAGTTTTTTTCTTTAATAAGATAGCGGCGACAATAGCGCTCACCAATAAAGAAACCAACGATAAACATTAGTGAATAATAACGAACAGCGATCGGTCCGATTCTAAAAATTTCTGGATCAACATTCCATGTAATCATATACTTATTGTATGATGATAGTGTAGGTTTTACACTTACTTTTTATTTTAAATTCTTATGCAAGACGTTAATACACTAAACGCTCAACATTATTGCCAAGTCGCGGTTGATTATCCAAAACTTCCAAGTGTTCTTACATATAAGACCTTAGGAGAGGAAATTCCTGTTGGTACCCTCGTGGAAGTCCCTCTCGGTCGAAGAAAGGCCAAGGGTGTTGTTGTGCCGTTTACGATCTCGCAAAAGGAATTAGAAGAGACAATAACTAAGTACAAGTTAAAACCAATCAATGAAGTCCTAGCTCCTGAGTTTGCTTTATCAGAGAGTGAAATGAAGCTCTACGATTGGATGTCTCGCTACTACCACTATAATTTAGGACGTCTTGCTTGGGATTGTTTACCGAAAATTTTAAAACGCCCACGAGAAGTTGAAACTCAGTTTGGTGATAACCAAGACTTTGAACACGAGCTATCGCCATTACAAAAACCGGTTTATGAAAGTATCAATGCAAAACTAGATCTTGGTTTTGATCGCTTTCTCGTTCATGGTGTTACTGGCTCCGGTAAAACTTTAATCTATCTTCACTTGATTAAGAATGTCTTAAAGAAAGGAAAGAGTGTTCTCTTCCTACTTCCTGAAATTAACTTAACGCCTCAGTTTATGGAGACGTTTAAAAAATATTTAGACTGCCCAATTCTTCCTTACCACTCTGGAGTAACACCTTCTCACAAGAATGCTATTTGGAAGTTCTTAAAAAAATCAGATCGACCAGTTCTTTTAATGGGAGTGCGTTCAAGTGTTTTCCTACCTGTTGAAAATCTAGGTCTTGTTATAGTTGATGAAGAGCACGATAGCTCATTTAAGCAAACAGATCGCTGTCCTTATAATGGGCGTGATGTTGCCATTAAGAAAGCACAGCTTTTTAATGCTCCAGTTGTTCTTGGAAGTGCAACACCTTCGCTTGAAAACTACTATACTTTTTCAAAGCTTAAGCCAGAGAATTACTTCTCGCTTGAAAAAAGGGTTGCCGGTGGTTTTCCAGATATTGAGTTATTAGACTCACGCTCACACGGTGCTAAGAAAGATATGGATGCATTATCAATTTGGCCTTTTGAAAAGAAGTCAATTGATATGATTAGTGAAGCCTTAGATCGAAAAGAGCAAGTACTGGTTTTTGTAAACCGTCTTGGTTTTTCTAACTATCTCCAATGCCGTGGTTGTGGTTATAAATTTGAAGATCCAAATACAGGTGTTCCTCTAAGATATTTTAAGAATAAAAATATTCTTTCAAGTTCACATTCTGATTATCAAATCCCACGACCTGAGATTTGTCCTGAGTGTGGCAATATGAATCTTCTGCAAAAAGGTTTTGGAACAGAAAGATTACAAGAAGTCTTACAAGACTTTTTTCCGACTAAGAAAATTGAAAGATTTGATCGCGATGAGATTACAAATCTTGAGAAGCTAGAAGATAAGCTTGGCCGCTTTCACAAAGGTGAGATTGATGTCTTTGTAGGGACTCAAATGCTTTCAAAGGGCCATAACTTTAAGAAGGTAAACCTAGTTCTGATCTTGGGAACAGATTCAATGTTAAATTTTCCTGACTTTAGGGCCATGGAAAAAGCTTATCAGATGATTGTCCAGATTCTAGGACGAGCGGGACGCTATTCAAATCACGCTAAGGTTGCGATTCAAACGATGCTTCCTGATAATACAATGTTTGACTTTATCAAATCACATAGCTTTTCTGGCTTTTATGATTTTGAGTTAACAACACGTGAGTTTGGACTTTTTCCTCCTTATACGAAGATGGCCAATATTCATGTTTCAGGTAGAGATCGTGACAAGATCATTGCGAATCTCTCTAGCGAAATCCACAAGCTACGTGGCCTTATGGATCAACTTGGCATCGATGGCCAGGTCTGGGGCCCAACTCCTGCCATGATTGAAAGACGTGCGAATATGTTCACGTGGAGTATGTCTTTGATGTGTAAGAATGGGGGAGAGCTCAATCAGGTCTTGCAGATTTTTCGCGCCCAAAATAAGATCGACTATTCTTTCTCCGTAAAGATCGATGTCGACCCAATGGATACTTAATTTATGATTACAAAAATATTAACTAGTTTCTTCTTTATCGTTGCACCTCTTTGTTATTCTCCTGGGCCTGCAAATGTTACCTTGGCCGGACTTGGTGGAACTTATAGTTTTAAGAAAACACTACCTTTTATTCTTGGGCTTTGGCTTTCGACAATCTCAGGTCTTCTGATCTGTCTCTATGGTGCGACTGATTTCATCATGAAGCATGAGAAGATCATGACATACTTACCAATCTTTGGCGCTTTATACCTTTTCTATATGGCCTACAAAAGTCTTACGAATGTGAAGGAAGTAAAGGTTAATAACGAAGAAGAAAATTCGAAAGGTCCTTCGTTTTTGGAGGGAGCAATTTTTCAGGCCCTCAATCCGAAGTTCTTAGTTTTCACAATCAGTGTTTACTCACCATTTTTAAATGAAGGTAAACTCTTTCTTACACTTTTTAGTGCGGTCATATTTTTTGGCGGAGCCAGCGCTCATTTACTGTGGTTCTTTATGGGTAATCGCTTGGCCCATGTCCTTGGTGGAAAGAAGGCCCAGTACTTCTTTAGTTTTTTACTCGTTGCAGTAGGACTGTGGATGATCTCGACTTCTTTCTAAGTTATTGATATTACTTTAGGTATTAGTATAGACTCATTCTTTAAAAACTATTTCTATTTACAAACTGCTTGCTAAATCTAAATAACGCAAGTAGATATAGGGCATGGACAAAACACCAGCTCGCTTTTCATTTATTATTCCGATTGTTATGGGGGTAGTACTTACTTTAAGCTTTTTTGTCTTAGGGATTGCTGCTTATCACATTCATAGTAATCAAGAAAAGGTGCGTTTTGAAAATGATCGAGAAATCATTTCTAGACAAATCGTAGACTCTCTTAAGCTTCCTATTTGGAACTTAAACAGAGAGTATATTCAAAAAATTTCAAATGTATTTGTAAACTCTAGTGATCAAACTGTAACATCCATTACTGTAAAAGATGAGAATGGTAATCTATTAAGTCATATCTCTCTTGTTGAAGCTCCAGCTCCTAAATATGTTCATCCTGAAATTATTATCGAAAACTTTGATGTTTCATATGAGGGCAAGAATATTGGAAATGTTGAGATTATATTTTCCAATCGTTTAAATGCTGTTTATGTCCACAATATCATGAAAATGATTGGAATGTGGTTTGCTTCTGGTCTCATCTTATCTTTAATTGTTACTTCGTTTGCCTATTATTACTTATTTTTTAGTCCTCTTAAGCACTTTGTTAATCGAACAAGTCTTATTGCTAGTGGAGACTTCCGACCAATCCGTGAAAAATTTGCATTAAATGAACTATCTTTCTTTGCAAAAACTTTAAATAAAACTCTAAAAGAAATTATTCTAAGAGATGAGAAGTTAAAGCAATACAATGTGGAACTTGAAGCTACTGTTAGTAAACGCACACAAGAGTTATATGAGCAAAGAGAAAGAAGTCATGAGTCTGAAAGACTTGCGGCCTTGGGGCAAATGGCAGCTGGAATTGCTCATGAAATTAATAATCCTCTATTTGTAATCTTAGGTAATCTTAATCGTCTAAAGAAATGTGTAAGCGGCGAAAAATGCGAGTATATTCTTGAGAAAGTTGAAGTCGCGGCAGATCGAATCACTGAAATTGTAAAAAGTATGTCGACCATGTCTCGTGATGGGCAAAAAGACTTGAAAACAGTAATTCGATGTGAGGAGCTTGAGTCAATTGTCTTAGCGATTTGTAAAGGTCGCTTGGCCGAAAAAGAAATTGGCCTAAGTTTTCATTATGATAAGAGTCCTCAAGGAAACCTTATTTATGCAAATAAGACGCAGATCAGTCAGGTTCTTGTTAACTTAATTAATAATTCAATTGACGCAATTGAAGACCTTGAAGAACGTCATATAAATGTTGTTATCAAGCAAGATTTTGAAAATCTTTTTATTGAAGTTATCGATAGTGGAAACGGAATCGATCCTCGTATTGAAAGTCGAATTATGGAACCTTTTTATACGACAAAAGATGTTAATAAGGGAACTGGTCTGGGATTAAGCTTATCGTATGAAATGATGTTAAATAACGACGGTTATTTAAAGTATGACCCTAAGTCAGAGAATACAAAATTCATTATTTCACTACCAAAATATAGTGGAGCTATGAGTGAACATCTTCATTAAGACTCTTATTGCCTTCACATTTTCAATTTCAATCTTTGCGACAACGGATATCCTTGTGGGTGCCTATCACTTTCCTCCCTTTTACATGAAGAAGAATGGTGCAAAAAGTGGTATTCTACTGGAAATGATTCAAGAGCTTAATAAAGTTCAAGACAAGTATCGTTTTAAAATTGTTGAAACATCAGCAAGACGTCGCTACCGTGACTTTACATCAAATCGTTTTGATATGATTTTCTTTGAAAGTCCTAAGTGGGGTTGGAGTGAGCGTAAGATTAATTATGTGATGACACCTCCTTTTTCACTAGGTGGTGAAAAGTTTATCGCATTAAAGAGAGATAGAAATCAAAGCTACCTAAAGCAACTAGAGAAGAAAACGATACTATTATTTGATGGCTATCACTATGGCTTTCTCGATTATGAAATAAAAAAGGACTTTAATGCAAAGTTGACTTATACCAATTCGCACGAGGGAAATATTCTCAGCATTCTTAAAGGTAGGGGTGATATTGCCATTGTTACTGAGTCCTATTTAAATCTCTTCTTTGATAATAATAGCCAATTTAAAGATAAGCTTATTATTTCAGAACATTATGACCAAGAATACGATCACCGGGTAATTATGACGAAGACCTCACATATTTCAAAAGATATGATGATGAGTCTTTTAATAAAAATAAAAGATATGCCTTGTTGTCGTAAAGTATTCAAGTTTTAATTTAACTCATACATTAATAACTCACTAAAGCGCTCCTTAGAGCGTCTCCATGCTTTAGCATCTTGACGAAGTTTCTCATTCTTTAGGGAATTCTCTCTCATCAGCAATTGACGTTTTTTAGGGTTATTGATCATAATACAAAATGTTACAGGGTCTGCTTCAAAGCTTCTTCCGCAAATATTGTAGACGTAATCAAGACTCCCCGTTTTGTAACGATACTTCTCAAACCCTGCTTTCGTTAAGTACTTACGGTGAAGAGAGCCACTGTGACCAGTGATTGAAAGTAGGTTTACAAAGTAGTGATTGCCAAATTTCTTATAAGCATTTTTGTTGATAAAATTTACGATGTCCTGTGCTAGCATTTCGATGTCAACGCTTAGGCCAGAGCTATTTGTGACGTTACCTTTCACAGGTAGTTTTAAATCCTTAACCATTTTCTGGGCAGCATCTTTCAGGTTATCTTTCTTTGTTGCCTTTAAAACTAAGGTTTCGATAAAGAGGTTATTTGAGTACTCAAGAGATAACTTCACCATGTCTAGTGATGAAACAGAGTAAATTGAATTTAAAATTTTTGACTTGGTAAATTTCTTTTCAAAAGCAATACCGCTAGTTTCAATTCCTGCCGTTTTTAGGTGGTTGTTAAAGTAGTGGGCATTAAAAAGTAGTGAGTTTCTTAAAGGAACCTCTAGGAAGTAGTTATCTGTTTTTGAATAGATCCATTCTTCTTTTTTACTATTACTCTGATGACGAAAGCCTTCTCCTGGCCCTAGTTTCTTAGTTGCTTTGTTTACTTTGAAACCATCGTGAATAGGAAAAATTTCTTTATTCTCGCGGCCAATAGACTTGAAGCGGTTAAAGTTAATATTAAGGCCCGAGATACTTTGATTATAAGGCTGGTCATCAAGGCCCACGTTACCAATGCGGCTTAAGTTGACAAAGTTGTTGATAATAACGAGTTTCCCTTCAATCTTTTTTATTCCGGCGGCTTTTACGGCATCCACAAGATCAAATGCTTGGGCCGTAAGAAAGTATGGATCACCTGAAGTACTTAGGATTAGATCTCCTTTGAGAATGCCATTTGAAATATGTCCACGTGAGGCAATGGTCGTTTTAAATCGGTAGTCCGTTCCTAGTTTATCGAGGATATAGTAGGCCGAAAAAATCTTGAAAATAGAAGCGGGAATGAATGTATTCTTTGTATCAAGTGATCTTGATTTGCCGCTATCCCATTCTAAAAAATAGCTTAATTCGTCACCTTTATCTAAAAATTCTTTCTTTAATTTATCAATTGAAGTTGTAGCAAGAGTTGCTAGTGAAAATAAAAATAAAACCAAGTACTTCATTTATGTCCATCCTTATGACAACAGTCTGGAGTTACGGGATCATATCCGCCCTTGGCCCATGGGTGACAGCTTAGAACGCGCTTTGTCGTTTTCCAAAAGGCGATATGAAAAGGCAATTTGCTAAAGGCCTCGATACCATATTGCGAGCATGTTGGCGTATAGCGACAATTAGACCCAAGAAAGGGAGAGATTGCCAGTTGGTAAAAGCGGATTAATTTGATGAAAACGTATCTCATTACGCGTTATTTTAGCATTTTCATGGATAATTTGCTATTTTTTAGGTTCCAGCAGACTTTTACGTAAACATAGCATTATTTTACAACGCAACGCTTACGTAAAAGTCTGCTGGAACCCATAAAGGAAAGAAGATGTTAAAACAAGAAAGAGCAGACTATATTGTTGAGGCGCTTGAGGAGCTTTATCCAGAAACTCCTACGCCGCTAGATCATACGAATGAGTTCACATTACTAATTGCAGTTCTTTTGTCAGCACAGTGTACTGATGAACGAGTTAACCAAGTAACTCCGGCCCTTTTTACAAAGGCCGACAATGCACGTGACATGATGAAATTAACACAAGAAGAGATCAAGGAGATTATTAAGCCTTGTGGGCTTTCTCCTAGAAAGTCGAAGGCCATTTATGACCTTTCTCGCATTCTAGTTAATGAACATGAGGGGGAAGTTCCCGCAAGCTTTGAGGAGCTTGAGAAGCTTCCTGGGGTTGGTCACAAAACAGCTTCAGTTGTTATGGCCCAGGCCTTTGATGTTCCAGCCTTTCCAGTCGATACTCATATTCACAGACTTGCCCAGCGTTGGGGCCTAACTAAAGGTAAGAATGTTGACCAGACTGAAGCTGATTGTAAGAAGTTATTTCCAAGAGATCTTTGGAATAAACTTCATTTGCAAATCATCTTCTATGGGCGCGAGTATTGTAAGGCGAGATCATGTTTTGGGCTTGAGTGTCCAATTTGTCGCCATGTTTATCCAAACCGTAAATCAAAAGTTGAGACAAAGAAATGAGAGTAACACGAATTAATGACTTCGATATTTTATTTCAAGAGGGGAGCACTAAGAAATCGATTATTGTTCTTCATGGCTATGGAGCGAGCTTTCAAGATTTAGCTCCTCTATATCAGTATTTAGATCCTAAGGATGAATTTAATTGGTACTTTGTTGATGGCCCAATGAAAGTTGATATTGGTATGGGAATGAAGGGGAGTGCATGGTTTCCGATTGATATGGTAGGGCTCCAGCAGGCATCGATGGAAGGTCGAATTGAAGATTTCTTCTCACAAAGTGTTCCTGATGGCATTGAAGATATGCGTGATCGACTTATTCACCTCATTAAGGAAATTAAAAAGAATAGTGATGAAGTGTATCTTGGAGGATTTTCTCAAGGGTCTATGATGAGTCTTGCGATTGCTTATAAAGAACCAGAATTGATTAAGCGCTTATTCCTATTATCATCAACTCTATTTGATGAAGGGCATATCGCGGAGAACACGAAGCATCTTAGGCATATTCCTATTTTTCAATCCCATGGAAGTGCAGATCCAATTCTTCCGTTTTTCTTGAGTGAGAAGCTTAAGACTTATCTTGAAAAAGTTGATGAATATGAGTTTCATCCATTTCAAGGTGGGCATGAGATTCCAATGCCTGTGATTCAAAAATTAAAAACATTCTTGGAGAAATAGAATTATGTTAAGCGGAAATATACGCAAAATGAAAACATCTCTTGAAGATGGTTTAGCTCATTATCACTTACCTTTAGGTGATGAGCTACTTTATATGAATGATCTTTTAGGAAAGAAAATCAAGCTAAGCTTTGATGGTCAGATTAACTCAGTTTATTCTGGAGAGTTAATTAAGAAGTCTTATTCTCAAGGCTACTCTTATAAGGAAATGATCACTCTTGCTCAATGTGATACTTGTATTGTTAAGCCAGAGCTTTGCCACTATCACAAAGGAACTTGTCGCGAACCGAAGTGGGGAGAAGAGAATTGTATGATTCCTCACTATGTGTACCTTGCGGTTTCTAGTCATGTGAAAGTGGGAATTACAAGACACACTCAAATTCCTACTCGTTGGATCGATCAGGGCGCATCATATGCGCTACCAATTTTAGAAGTTCCCGATCGTAAGACTTCTGGTGAGATTGAAGTTGAGATTGCTAAGGCATTTTCTGACAAAACTAATTGGCGCAAAATGCTCATGAATGAAGTCGCAGATGAAGATCTCGAAATGCTTCGTGATCAAATTTATGATGACTTTGCGGACATTATCGATAGCTTTGGCCTCGATGATATTGAAGAGGAAGTTACTCATATTGAATATCCGGTGATCGAATACCCAACAAAAGTTAAGTCAATTGGTTTTGATAAGAGCCCTGTTATTGAGGGGTCTTTAATGGGGATTAAAGGTCAGTATTTAATTTTAGATACGGGATGCGTGAATATGAGAAAGCATGGTGGTTACTTTTTAAATGTCGAGTTCGACGTCTAGTCCACATTCTTTTGCATGTATTTGAACCATATTCTTCACTTCTCTCGTTGAAACAAGATGGTCGAGTAGTGAGAATTTTTGAGCTAAAGGAAGTGCACAACCATTATCGCATTTTGCATCAGCAGTGATGATATTCACGTGCTCAACTGGTTTCGTATTTTGGAAACTTGCGATCCACTTAAAATGTTCAAGAATCTTATTGGAAATATTTTGAGTGATCTCAGGACGTCTTTCTAAATTGAATAGGAAGCGACCTGTATCTTTTTGGCGTCCATTTACTAATATATGAATGACGCCTTTTTCTTTTAGATGTAGACTATTACTTAAACATTTTGGACAAAACATTACTTTTCCTTAAATTTAAGTATAATTATAAAAGCTAAATAAAAATTAATCAAAGGGTAAAATATGGAGCCAATTAAGAGAGCGATTCCTATGCGCGATGGTGTAAAGCTATACACTGAAGTGGTTGAGCACGGGGCAAAGTACTGGCTAATAGCGACTCATGGAATAGGGGAGCATTTAGGTCGACATAAATACCTCCAAGAAATTTTTGGCTTTGATGTTAATGTCTTTCAATATGATCTACGTGGCCATGGGCGAAGTGGTGGTGAGAAAGCTTATATCGACCCATTTGAGCAATATATGCTAGACCTTGAAGATTGCCTTAAGCATTTAAAAGAGAATTATAAAATGGAAGATTATATTCTCTATGGGCACTCAATGGGGGCCCTTATAACATGTGGCTTTACACAAAATAATTTAAAAGAAGACTCTTATCCAAGAGCAATAATCGTCAATGCTCCACCAGTCGGTGTTGGTGGTCCATTTGCTGTTGCCGTTAATAAGATTAAGGGAAGTATCTTTAACAAATTAGCTTCTGTTAAGATGTCGATACCACTTGGTGGACTCGTTGATTTAAATACTCTTTCACATCGAAATAAAGTGATTGAGGAATTTAAAAATGATCCTTTTAATCTTCAAAAGCTTCACACAAAACTTCTATTAGAAATGGTTGCTTGTAGTAAGAAAGTATTTTCAAAGCCTATCAACGATAAGGTTGAAAAGTATATTTCTTACGGAACAGCGGACAAGCTAATTAGTGTTCCTGAGCTTGAGAAGTATTTGGCAGAAGTGGATACAAGTTTTACAGTGACTAAAATTGAAGGTGCACGACACGAGCAATATCAAGAGATTGAAAAGTATCGTACTCCTTATTTTAATTATCTTAGAGATCTCGTTAAGAAGTTAATTTTTTAGTGACCGTTAACATAGTCGATAAAGTTCTTTATAACTTTACGGCCACCTTCATAACCGGCCTTTAGTTCTTGCTCCGATAGAGTCATTTCAATATGGCCATCGACAAAGTCCTGAGATGCTTCGGGGTGACCTTGGAAGCTAAAGAAGGGAAGTGTCTCGTGAGCAATTCCATCAAGAAAACAATCGTTTGATGTTGCAAGATGAATAAAGCCTTTTGGAAGTTCCTTGACCTCATAGTGGTGAGTGATGAAGAGACTAAACTCTTCGTCTTTTTTGAAACCAAATTTGTCAGCAAGAACTTTCGTCTTTCTCGTTCCTTCAAAAAGTTGATTATCAGGCTTTACCATATCAACCTTTGAGCCAAAAATATCGGCAATAAGCTGATGGCCAAAGCAGATCCCCATGACAGGAATATTCTTTTCTAATTTTTCTTTCATGCGTTTTGCGAGATCAACCTGCCACTCAAGTCTTTGATAAACATTTGAGTCAGAGCCGAAGATAATATAGCCGCTGGCCTCTTCAATCTTATCAAGCGAACTACATCCAAACTGAGATACCCAGTGATATGTCGTAGGGATATTAAAGTTTTGAATCATTTGATTCATGCAGTTATATGATGGTTTTGAAATTGCGCAGTCGATAATTGCAATAGGCTTATTCATGAGGTTCCTTAAAATGTGGCCGAAATAGTGTCAATTTGAGAGAGCCTAATCTAACAAAATTGTTAAAAAGCTAAAAGAACTTTGTCGTAAAAAGAAATAGTATTTAGTGAGTTTTGACAGTGTCAAACTTCCACGCAAAGTTGGCACTTTTTAATTAAGTATTTTAAGAATCAGTATTTTCCAAGTTTAAAGGACCAAAATTAGAGAAAATTCTTGAAAACTTCTAAGTCGCTAAGAGTTCGTCAGCACCAAATGTGAATTCAATACCTTTCAATTTTATAAAGAATCTAAAAGAAAAACTCTTTGTTGATCTAGGTTAAAAGACTAATTTTATATAAAATCTAACTAAAAACAGGTTAAAGTTAAGGCAAGAATTTACCGATAAATAAATTAAGATTAATTCGGGGGGATATCTTGTCAACTGCCAAGAAATTAGATCAAGACAATATTGAAAAGCCAAAAGCTTCTGTTGAAGCGCCAAAGGTTTCTAGTTCTAATGATGAAAATCCATCTAATATTTTAGAGTTCTCAATTACTAAACAGATTAAGGATGTTGATTTATCAAAGTTAGGAGAGAGTTCTGAGGAAAGTACTGGTAGTTTGAATAATCTTGATCTTGCTGCAAAGCCAGTTGGTGATATTACACATACTCAAATTTTAAATCTTGCAAAGAGTTCGACTGAAGTGGATGTGCTTGAAGCACAGGTGAAGCTTATCGCCCTTTTTGTATCTGAGGCCAGATTACTTGAGGGCGAGCTGAATAAATATATTCACGCTATTCACAAACAAAGCCCACAATCAAAGAAGTATCTTCTTCAAATGAGGAAAGTGGTAAAAGACTTCTCTAATATTGAAAAGATTCTTGAGAAGGCCAGATCTGTAAAATAAGTCGAGAATTAGCGACTAGCTATTTGAAGTAGCTTATCTTCTTTAGTTTTCTTAGAGTCTTTATCTTTTTTTGACTCTTTTTCGTCTTTTTCAGGACCTTGGTCTTCAACTGGGATACTTTTAAGGATCTCTGTTGCAGATACATTCATGCTAAATCCAAGACATGCGATAACGGCCATTGCTAGTACAAGTTTCATAAATTCCCTCACGTATATAATTATGCTTAGAATAGAAAGGATTTGGGCCTTAGACAAAGAGAATCGGTCGGGGATTGTAATTTTTTTAAACATGTAAGATTGAGACGAGATTCTTACAGGAGATTAGCTTCTGGAGAAGCAGGGTAAGATTGGGCGGTGCCAAACTTACCCTGAATATTTGTTATTTCTTAATAAATGTTTCTAAGAACTTCACTCTCGTTAGTGCTGGTGGGTGAGAGTGATAGAAAGAGCTATAAATTGGATCTGGAGTCAGGGTACTCGCATTATCCTTGTACATCTTCACAAGAGCATTGATTAGTTCTTGTGGGTCCGAGTGAATCGAAGCAAACTCATCTGCCTCAAATTCGTACTTTCTCGATGCCCATGATGAGATAGGTGTAATAAAGAAAGTGTAAATTCCACTAACTAATAGGAAAAGTGTTAGTGCCATATAAGTTTGCGTTGTATGGACTCCATGCATCTCAAAGAACCAAGATGTTTGCATTAGCTGTCCTAAGATAAATAGTCCAATGAAGCTAAAAACAAAGGCCTTGATCATCATCTTAAGAATATGCTTGCGCTTAAAGTGTCCAAGCTCGTGAGCAAGAACGGCCTCGACTTCTGATGCGCTTAGTGTGTTAATTAGAGTGTCAAAGAAGACAATGCGCTTATTCTTTCCAAAGCCTGTGAAGTAAGCATTTCCGTGACCACTTCTACGTGAAGCATCCATCACGAATAGCCCCTTACTTTCAAAGTCCACACGCTTTAGAAGATCGAGAATACGATCCTTAACTTCGCCTTCCTCAAGCTCAGTAAACTTGTTGAAGATTGGAGCAATAAAAGTAGGGTAGATCCACATTAGAAGTAGTTGGAATGCGCTTAGGAATGCCCAAGCATAGGCCCACCAATATTGTCCCAGAGATTCCATGATCCAAAGGATTCCGTAAATAAGTGGAGTTCCAATAATAAGCCCTAGAAGTGAGCCCTTGATCATATCCGTTACGAAAGTTTTGAAAGTTGTTTTGTTAAAGCCGTATTTTTCTTCAATAACAAAAGTTGTATAAAGAGATTCTGGCAGGCTTAGGATTGAGTTAATAAAACTAAAGGCCAGAATAAATATTGTTCCTGTAAACAGTGGCGATAGCTCCAGAGCTAGGATTGACTTATTTAAGGCATCTAGCCCTCCACCAAGTGTCCAAACCACAAGAATGATATAGCCAATAAAGTTGAAAAGTTGGCCCTTATTAAGCTTCTCCATCGTGTAGCGAGCAGCTTTTTGGTGGTCCTCAAGAGTGATTTTATCTGCGAACTCTTCTGGAACTTTATTAAAGTTCTTTCCAATATGCTTAATATTTCTCTTATCTAGATATGCTTCAACAAGTCCCTTGATACAAAGGACAGAAATAAATACTTTTGATGCCATCGTAAGATTGACCATGTGCTTCCTTTTTTTTAACTTCTATATTTGTTATGACCTTTATATCATGTCAAAAAAAAAGGTATTTGCCTATGAATGTTCATCAAATTTATACCGATTCACCTTTACGCAACTATAACTATTTTGTCGAAATGGGCAATGCTGAAGTTGCTGTGGTTGATCCTATCTATCCTGAATTAATCAATGAGTGGTTGGCCACTAATGAACGCCAATTGGCGGTGGTCCTGCTATCACATGGCCACTATGATCACGTGGCCGGAGTTGAGGCCTTGGTTAAAGAACACGCTGCTCAAGTCTGGGGACATAAAGACAGTTTCAAAAATGTTGATCGTATCCTTGTTGATGGAGAAAAGATTCCAACTTCTTTAGGAGAGTTGGAAGTGATTGAGACTCCTGGGCATACGATGGATCACTTATGCTTTTTGCTTTTTGAATCGGGCAAGCAGGTTGAAATTATCACGATGGATACGATCTTTAATGCAGGGATTGGTAATTGTAAGAACGGCGGAAACCTTGAAGTATTTGTTGATACGATTCTGGCACTTAATGAAAGAGTCGAGGATCAGGTTATTCTCTGGCCGGGCCATGATTATATAATTAATAATTTAAATTTTACCTTGGCCAATGATCCAGATAATGAAGCGGCCAAAGAATTGCTCGAGCGTGTGCAATCAGAAGGAAGCATCGGATTTCAAACCAATTTTGAAATAGAAAGGAGAGTTAACCTCTTCTTGATGACGAATGATAAAGAAAGAATTAAAGACTTAAGACATAAACGAGATAACTGGTAAATAAAAAAAGCTTAAAGGAGTTGATATGAGTTTTCCAAAAGTAGGAAATATGGCGCCAGCATTTACAATGCTTAACCAAGACGAACAAAAAGTTAGCCTAAAGGATTTCAAAGGTGAGAAGAACGTTGTTCTTTACTTCTATCCTAAGGCCATGACACCTGGGTGTACGACTCAAGCCTGTGGTATTCGTGACTATAAGAAGGAGTTTGCTAAGGCCGATACAGTGGTTTTAGGGGTATCTCCTGATGAACCAGCACGTCTTGTTAAATTCATCGATAAACAAAAGCTAAATTTTGACCTTCTCTCAGATCCTGAGCATAAGATTATGGATAAGTACGGAGTTTGGGGACTTAAGAAATTCATGGGTAAAGAATACATGGGTGTTATCAGAACGACTTTTATTATTGGCAAAGACGGTCGTCTGAAATATGTAATGGATAAGGTGAAAACTAAGTCACACCATGATGACGTACTGAACTGGATTAAAGAAAATCTATAGTCCTTTCTTTAATTAATTAGCTGAGGAAGTTTATGAAGGCCCTAATTTTATTTTTATTATTTTCAACGACTTATGCAGCAACACTTGAAGTGATGTCTTATAACGTTGAAAACCTATTCGACACACAAAAAGATGAAGGAAAGAACGACTGGGCTTACCTTCCAAAGAACACTAAGGGAAAGAAAGAAGCTTGTAAGAAAGTATCTTCAAAGTATCGTCGTGACGAGTGTTACTCGGCCGACTGGACTCAAGAGAAGTTAAATTTAAAACTAGCACAAATTAAAGATGTCGTTTTAAAAGAAAGAAAGAAGCTTCCTGATTTATTAGTTGTTTCTGAAATTGAAAATGAGAATGTTATCGGACAACTTGCAAAAGTTCTGGGTTATAAGAAATTCTATACTTCAAATTCACCAGACTACCGTGGAGTTGACCTAGCAGTTCTTTTTAATGAAACAAAAGATTTTAAATATGTTTCAAAGAAAGAGCATGTTCTTAAAAGTGATTATCTAAAAAAGAGACCTTCTCGTAATATCTTTGAAGTGCAATTTAAACTAGGGAAGAATGACCTTTATGTTTTTGCTAATCACTGGCCAAGTCTAGGAAACCCTGACGAGGCAAGAGTGACGGCAGCGACGACTCTAAAGTCCAGAATTGACGAAATTATGAAAAAGAATGCGAAGGCATCTGTACTTGCTGTAGGTGACTTCAATACAATTCCTGAGCTAAAGAAAGCTGGTAATAAGCACCCGATGAGAGATGTTCTCTTAAAAGATGGATCAATTGTAGATGTTGAAAAAGTATTTCGTTCTGAGAAGTCTAATTCAAAGAAAGTGAAAGCGATGCCTCCAGGGACTTACTACTATGCACGAAACTCTCAATGGAATCACTTAGACCGTGTTTTCGTTCCAAGAGTAATGCTAGGTGAGAAGCATCCTATTAGATTTGATCTAAAATCATATCAGATCTATGCTCCAGACTTTATTCGTCAACCACAACCACAAAGTGTTTTTGATGAAGATATCGAAGAGATGAGAGATCGTGGCTTTAAGGTTGAAACGAAGAAAGTGCAAACAGCTCCGAATCGTTATGATCACTTAGCAACTAAGAAAGCTAAGGCCGGATACTCAGATCACTTTCCACTTGTTTTTGAATTAAATTACTAAAAAAATAAAGGCCCTTTTAAAGGGCCTTTTTTATTACTTATCAAATACGCTATTAAAATATAAACGAGTACACTCTCTAACGGGATCAACACCTGCTGGATTTTCTTGATAGAACTTCTTACACTTTGCCATAAAGTCTTTCGCGTAAGTGTCCTTTTTCTTCTTTCCACGGAATTCAAAGTGAAAACCAACGTAGTCTGGTGCAACTACTGGGTGAATCGACATATCCCATTTCTCATTTCTATTTGGGTTGTATTCACTTGCATAAATAAGCTTTCCAGTTAAGTGACCAACGAGAGCGCCGACGACTACGTCACTTGCCCAGTGTGCACGATCGTGAACACGAGACCAACCACCAACAGCTGCGGCAGTGTAAGCAAGTACTGGAATAAATTTAGATTTATCTTTGTAGTGTTCTGCAATAACTGTTGCAAATGTAAAGGCCGTCGTTGTGTGCCCAGATGGAAAGGAAACATTTTCGTTATCCCAATTGAAGCCTGTAAAATCATTCTTGTCTTCTGTTTTATTTGGTCTTACACGACTAAAAGTCATCTTAGCTGCTCTTGTAATTAGTCCTGAAAGAACTGTTGCCTTAAGAGCGACTTTAGAGATTCTTTTAATTTCGTCATTTTGAATAACAACACCTAGAGCGTAACCGGCAGCAGAAAGTTGAATAGGGTAACTTCCGGCTTTCTCTCCCCAAAAAGCAATCTCTTCAGAAACTTCTGTGCGATTGTCTTGGGCAAATTGCATAAGTTCTTCATCGTTATTAAAGAGAAGAATTGCCGTACCTGCAGTTGCTCCAATTAATGCAAGCTCATTATTGGTAAGGCCTACAGGAAGTGTTTGATAAGAAGGAGCAAATGTATATTCTCCATAACGGTTAATAATACCATCTTCTTCGTAACGAGGCTGGAAGACACTGTCTTCACCCATACCAGGGCAGAACCCATCTCTTAAGAAGTCTTCGACTAGACATTCCGCCTGTGCATTAATGACGAATACTAGGCATGCTAATATTCTTAGAAATCTACTTCCTCTCATAATATCTCCCTAAATAAAATTATGTTTGTGCCATTATATCTTGATAGGCAATTTACTAGGGTGAATTTGTTGTATTTACACGGGGGTCATAAATTTTAGACAGTTAGGTAGCGGTAATATATTTCCTCAATTTTTAAAGATGAATTTAAGTTAGAATAATTGAATGAGGGGAATTTTATTTCTAATTTTAACTATTTACGGCCTGTGTGCATATTCATCAACTGACTTCAAATACCAAGATCGTTCGAATGATTTTCAAGGGTTAGCAAAAGCTCTAATTGCTGAATACCAATACCAAGACTTTGATGGCTTCTATCAAAATTATTCTGAGCACTTCTTAGCAAATCAAGTTTTTGTAAAAGGCTCTGAGAGATTCTTTGTGAAGCTTGGCCTTGAGACCGATGCAGGCAAGCTTAACAAATTCATTCCACTGGCGGCCGGTGAGGTCGTAAATTTCAAAGTTGGAAAGACTCCTGTGTCTATCTATTTTGAAAATATCGCAAAGGTTGAAAAGTATAAGATTGTTAAAAGCGTGAAAGGCTTTGTGGCAAATCAAATGAGAAAGGGAAGTTTTAAAAAGTACACCCTTATCGACCTCTTTATCCCAAAGGCCCATGCTGTTGAATGTAATAATCAATTAGAAGAAATCGTTAATATCGATGATCTACAAGCACCTGTTGATCGCTTCAATAAGGATTACCTTATGGCACAAGCAAGCGGTTGTGTGCAAAAGGCCTTAAGTGCTGCTTGGGCAAAAACTGGTGGCCTTGTTCAAGATGTGGGAAGTGGAATTTGGAATTTTATAAAGTCTCCTGTTAAGTCGGCCAAGAAATTTTGGAATAGTGCAGTTGATACATATGAGACAACAAAAGAATTCATTACTCAAATCGATCAAAAATTAGCAAGTCTTGGGGAGGCCTTAGGGGCCTTATCTCTTGAATCTCAAATTCAATTGGTTTGCTCTCTTGTGGGAAGTCTCGGGTCAAATGTCCTCGTCAATGTCATTATGAGAGGCCCTCTCGGCCTAGGTAATGCCATGACTTCTCTAGCGGATCTTTCAAAGAGGGTGACTTCATCAGCAAAATTCTTACAACTTCTCGACCAATTAAAGAGTGCGGGGAAGCTAGGAAAAGAAAAAGTGGGTGAGTTAATCAATAAAATTCTTACAACAAAGAATAAAGATGGCCTTGAGAAGGTTAATTCTCTTTCATCTGCTAATTACGTGAACCTTACAGTGGAGTATGCAGCATGCGCGCTTTAATATTTTCACTCCTTATAACTTCTAGCTTTTCTTGGAAGGTTTTTGCAGCTGGAAAGAAGTGTAAAGACCTTGATGCTAAGGTGACAAGAGCAATCGAGTCGCAAAAGATTATGAGCCAAAGAGGAATCAAAGGTGAAATTAGACAAGAGATGACAAGTCTTCTTGATCGTGGTGTCGAGATTGATCCAATGTTCTTTCAGCATATGATTCATCGTAAGGGATTCAAAACAACCGGTTTTAAAGATAAGGGCCTACTTGTTGGGCACGCGAAAAAACACGGTGATGAATTTAACTTTGTTAGTGATAAACAGTATTTAAGAAATGCTGAGAAATTTGCACGCTCAAGTGATGATAATATTATTTCCTTTAGAAGTAAGAATGATATTTATCGCTATAATCCGGTTTCAAATGAGTTTCAAGTAATTGAACGTTCTGGAAAGGTTATTGGTACTTATTATCGACCAGATTTAAGAAAGCTTAATGCTGCTAGAAAGAGAGAAAACCTTCCTCCGTTTAAGAGTGTTACTGAGTGGTTCATTAAGAATAAGTGGGAGCGCTTTGTTTTAAATAGTGATTTTAAAAAATAGAGAATAGGTCATTGAATATCTTAAAGGCCTGGCTTTTCGCAAATGCTTCAAAATTTGTAAACCTATTGGCGAAGTCTCTTTCCCTCGATTTGCTTTGGTAAAGGTATGCTGTCGCTACTTCCGCAAACATCTCTTCTGGAGATACTGTTGAGTATTCCGAAGGGAAATTGTCATAGGCCATTAACTCATTTGTACTTGTTAATCTAAGTTTTGCTTCAGATAAGTTAATTTCTGGATGATGGTGATCATTATTATGCTGGTATGTGAAATACCTGTCATTTATAGACCAACCAACAGAGTTAATGAAGTCTTGGTATAGCTCTGGGTTCTCTTTTTGAACAAAGTGAAAGAACTCGTGAGTCAGAGTCAAATTGATTTCTTCATCATTTTTTAATTGATTTTTGTAGATGACGATTTGTTTCCATTCCTCATCATACTTTCCTTTTGTTAGCCAACTCGTTGGATGTGTTGTTTCAAAAATAACAAATTTTAAGTGATTCGTTGTCTCTGTAAAACCTATGTCGAGTAGCTCTTTTACAAGACGGATTTGCTTTAGGTTTATTTCTGCAGCAGGAATAATAAGGATATTATAATCTTCATAAATTTGCGTCTGTAGGGAACTTGCCTTAGCTCTTTCTTTCTCAGTAATATTCTCACTGAACTCAAAATCAACGAAGTCGACAATGCCATTATTATTTAGATCAGAGCCAAATCTTGTTTTATCTTCAGGGAATTCATCTGTGATATTATCGAAACCATCACCATCAATATCATTATCCATAGCATCTGGAATTCCATCGAAGTCTTGGTCGAGGAAGATGAAGTAGTTATCATTTCGAATAACATCTTTTTCAATAAAGGTTTCATTTATTGTATAGCGAAGCTTTTCATCTAAGCGTGGCAGATGGTATGGAATTGCCAAAATACTTTGGGCAATCACGAGTGAAAGGGCAAAACTCCCTATGGACCTAGAGTGGCCCAGTAGAGAGTTTTTAAATATGTTTTTCATGTTGAAAATCATTAAGTTAGTTTATCCAATTCTTAGTGGTAGTGAGCTGACCAAATATCTGCCCATGCTTCAATGAATCCACCGTGTCCACCAACAAGAGCGTATGAAAGAATCGCCGCTGGGAAGTATAGAGGCCCAAGAAGTGCTGATTGCTTAGCATGGCCTGCTTCGTGTCCTGAAGCAAAACGGTAACCTGAGCAGAAGTCTAGTTCAAAAAGACCTGCAGACATCTTTCCTGGAACAATTCCAAGTCCACATACATCTGCATAGATTTGCATCTTTGAAGCTGCAATTCTGATGCGTGGTAGATCAAATTCAATCATTCTCATATAACGGTATGGAGTTACGGCCTCAAGAAAGTTGATGAAAAGGTTTACTCCACGACTAACTGGTGCAAGGATTACCTTTGTCCCAATAAAAGCTGCTCCTACCATTGTATTGATTAATCCCCACGATAGGTTAGAAGCAATAACAAATAAGTGCATTAGAGGGTGGTCAGGGTTAGCTGGATCAAAAAGAAGAGACTTCTTACCAAATACACTTTCGTAAGTTGTTAGGGCCTTATCAAATTCAGCTCTTTGTTCTTGAGTGAGAGCTTCTTGCTTATATTCTTTGAATTTCTCTATCTTTTCAGCATTCTCTTTCTTTCCAGTATTAAGAAGGTTGTTGATATTCTCACTTAACTCTGGTGACAGAATATTTGCATCTCTCATGGCCTTAAGCTTTGTCAGAGTTTTCTTAGCATCTTGATCGATGATCTTCATCATTCCGATATAGGCCATATGCTGTTGTAGAACTTCAAGCTTAAATGCCTCATCAGTTTCAGTAAAACGCTGCATCTTATCTGAAGAGATCTCTTCAATATATCCAATCGAACGCTTTGTGTATCCTTCACTTAAGTTTCTCATATAAGTAAGAGAGTAGAGTGCAAGGACTTCGTTTTGTGCCATTTGTTCTGGTGTGTTGATGAGACGTTTTGTTTCATCTTTACGATAAGAATCTTTTCCAGCATCAAATGTAATGGCGTGAATATCAAGAGTTAAATCTTTTACTTGCTTCATCCAGTTGCGAATTTTCTCTTTGCTTTCATTATATTTTTCAACAGTACGCACTCTTCTTCTACGATCGTTTGATCCGTATGTTTGTTTTGAGTCTGTCCAAGTTTCAAATTTTGGAGCACTATTGATTAGCTTGGCAATTTGTTCTGATTTAATTTGTAGCTCGTTGGCCATCATCAGTTTTGAGTCTGATAAATTCGACTTTTCAGAGCTTTCAAGACTTAGCTTGAAGTCATTAAAGTGATTGTTGATACCTTTGTTTGTAACAACTTTACAAGAGGCCATTTGAAGGCAGGCCAATACACACAAGGTTGTATTAGCAACTTTTTTAATTGCTGGTGACATAATCTCTCTCCGTTTTAGGTTTACGGTATTTTGCGAGTTATATCATTTAATTTGATTGAGTTAGTCGGATTTGAAATCTTCTCTTAGGTGTACAAAATTTAGTCAATAAATTGTAGCTCGATTTCTTGAGCTAATTTATTAAGTAAGTACTTAACCTCTGGCTCTAGGCTAGGGTGTGCCTGAACGATAATGTCGCGATGACCTTCGTGCTTGTCTCCTTCGATTGTTGAGTAGAAACATAGGCCTTCATTTGCTTCAAGTTGAAAGTAGAAATATGCTGATTCTTTCTTTGGTACTCTTACAATTGTTTTAAATATCTCACTCATAAAATACTCGACAAGTTTGTTTTTTATTTAGTTATTTGGCTTGGCAGTCTTTGCCTATCCACGAAATTTCATTGACTTAAACGCTTTGTAACCTAAAATATTATTAAAGGCCACTCTTTTATCAAGTCATGGAGGACTACAAGTGAAAGATTTCAGGAAGAGATTTCCACTCACTTCAGTATTAATTTTAGCATTGGCAACGACTTCTTGTTCGTGGTCGAAAAGAAAAACTCTTTTTGATGAAGAAGGATACCCAATCGAAGAAGCGCAGCAGGCCGAAGCTAAACAACAAATGGTTCCTAAGGCCCAGTACGATCAACTTCTTGAGAAGTACGACAAGCTTTTAAAAGATACTAAGGCCCCAAGTCTGGCCGATCAATACAAGGCCAAGGACGGGAAGGCATCAGCTGAGCAAGTACAGCTTAGTATGATTGATGATCTTCAAGGTGCAAAGAGTAGTAGTGTTGCTGAAACAGTCGATGTTTTTGCTAATGAAGTGGTTGCACAAAAGAAGCAAGAGCAATCAGACGATGTTCTTCTACAAAAAGAATTAAATCTTTTAAAGCAGGCCGAAGGCCTAATGGCACAAAACCGCTTAGACCAATCTCTAACAATTCTAAAAGATCTTGAAGGTTCAAGACATAATCAAATTAAAGTAAGAGCAAAATTCTATTTAGCAGAAATGCTTTTTTCTCAACAAGAATTTGATCTAGCAATGCAGTTGTATGAAGAGATTCTTAGACAACATGCTTTTTCAGGTCTTGTTATTAAAAGTTTAGGAAGACTTATTGTTTGTACTGATAAATTAAAATTAGCAAAGAAGAAAGAGAAGTATTATTCAATCCTTCACGATTTCTTCGGTGAAGCATAGGGCGTAGTTTGAAGAAGAAAAATCTAAGCTTATTATTTTGTATCGTATCTCTTCTCATGAGCATGGGACAGGTGCGTGCGCAAGATGATCTTAAGGATCTAGAGCTCTTAGATGATAAAGACCTTCTTATGCTTTTAGAGGAAGAGACTGATCAGCCACAACAAACGGATGTATCAGACGAAGTTCTTGCTGATGAATTAAATTCTATCAAGAGCGATCAAAAGAAGACCCTTCCTGGTGAAGAGGTCCTTACTGATGAAAATCTCCAAAAGATTAATGCTAATAATTTAGAGAATGCCGACAATCTTGAAGAGATTGATATTCTTGCAAAAGATGTTGATACAAAATCACAAGCAACTAATGTAGAGATTGTTGAGCCAGAGAAGGCCAAGCAGTCGAGTGCTAGTGATCAAAAAGTAACGATCAATAAAAACCTTTTCAATGTGGGAAGAGAAGAGAAAGAGCTTCTTGATCTTGCAAAATTTGTTGAAAAGAAAATACCTGAAGAAGAGTGGAATGAGCTCGCAACATCGGCAAAAGTCGATAAGTATGTTGTTCAAGAAGGTGATTGGTTATGGAAGATTTCACAAAATCTTTTTGGATCAGGATTCTACTATTCTAAGATTTGGTCAATGAACCCACAAATTACAAACCCTCACGAAATTGAGCCGGGACAAGTTCTTGTTTTCTCAACAGGAAGTGAAACTTCTTTTCCAAAAGTTGCCTTTGGTAGTTTTGAGGATGATGGGAGTCAAGTTCGTCGTTCTGAAAATGTAAAAGTAGCATCTTCTGGTGCTTTTTCAGCATACGGTGATGATATTAAGTCAGACTGGTTAAAAGAGAGAAGAACTCTTGTAAATAAGGGTGCATTCTTTCAATCGTTAACTGAGTCTTCATATGATGATGTTCTATCAATGACAGAGATCGAACTTAATACTGATTATAAGAAGTATGCTCCGCCTATTTCTCGTATCATTATTGAGGAGCCAGATAATCAATATGATAAGAATGGAATCTCTTCTATTGAAAGACAAGAGATCACGGTTTCTCATGGTTTCTATTTAAATACATTTCTATCGACTAATCATCTTCAAGACTTAGGGTATATCTCTGATAAGCAAGACGAGTCTGTTCTTATTCTTCGCGATCAGAATGTCTACGTTAAGTTTGATAAGAGTGTGCAAGTAAGGCCTGGTGATAAATTCTCAATCTATCAACCAGATGGAAAGGTTTCTCATCGTATTTCTGATCGAGAAGGTCTACGCTATACAATCTTAGGACAAGTAAAGGCGATAAGAGAGTTAGAAGATAATAAGTGGGAAGTATCGGTTGACGAAATTGTGGAAACGATTGAGCGCGGTGCTAGAGTTACAGTTTATACACCTAAGATTGCCAAGATCTTTAAAACTTATAATCCTCGTCGTATTGAAGCGGCCATTATTGGTTCATATAAACAACAAAAGCGTGGACTAGCACTTGGAAGTGTTGTTTACCTCGATCGTGGTCGAGTTGATGGTGTCGAGCTAGGAAATGTTTTTGAAGTTTACTCATTTATGGATAGAGGAACAGGAAAGCAAATTAGTTCTCAACCGACTTATGTAAAAGGTGAGGCAACAGTCATTACTGTTACAGATAATTTCGCTACGGCCGTTATTTCTTATAGTAATTCAGGAATGGAGCTTGGTGATATTGCCCTGACTAAATCTGAGGCAACAGCAAAGATGGCCGAGCAGTTACGTAATAACACTCGCGCTAAGAATCTTGGAAAGCAAGAGAACCTTGCTCTTGAGGAACTTGATGTTGAGCTGAACTTAGATAATCTTGGTGAGGATCTTTTAAAGCAGGTTGATGAAATTCGCCTTGAAGAAGATGAACTTGAAGAACTTGAACGCCAAGAAAGAGAGAAATCGATCATTAAAGAACAAGCTCGTGATCTTAAAGAACTTGAGAAGCTTGAGAAAGAATTGATTGATGCTGAAACAAAATTAAATGAGCAGAAGATTGACGAAGATACTTACTTAGAGCGTCAAGACCTGAATTTAATTGAGAAAGGTGTGAAGGCCAAAGATCCTAACGCACTACCTTCAATGAATGAAATCGAATCACAAGAAGGTCTTAAGTATATGGATGAAGATCTGAACAGTAAGGAGAACCCTTACGGATTGACTCCATATGACATCGAAGAAATTGAAGAACTATTGAATAGTGACTCAAATTAATCTATGCTAGCGAAAAATATGTTAAGATAACCTTGGTGCGTTCTTGTAACGCACCTTGTTTTTTATAATAGGAGATAGTGAACATCATGACACAATCAGAAGTTGTGAGTGAAGCTGCAACAAATGCTGCCTCTAAAAAGGCCTCGAAAAAAGCAGCAAAAAAAACAACAAAGAAGAAAACTGCCAAAAAAGCTGCCAAAAAAACTGCAAAGAAAAAAGTAGCTAAGAAGGCGGCCAAAAAGACGACCAAAAAAACGACGAAGAAGAAAGCCTCTTCGGTAAAAGACAAAGACTACAAGCTAGTAATTGTGGAGTCACCTTCCAAGGCCAAAACCATCAAAAAGTATCTTGGCCGTGGTTTTCAAGTTGTTGCCTCAAATGGACACATTAAAGACCTACCAAAATCAAAACTAGGTGTTGATATCAAAGAGAACTTTGAAATTGACCTCGTTCCAATAGCTGGTAAAGCAGCAAAGATCGAAAGAATTCAAGAATTAGCAAAAGATGCAAATGAAATCTTCCTCGCACCCGACTTGGACCGTGAAGGAGAGGCCATTGCATTTCACCTTGCTGAAGAAATTGGCAAGCGCAAGAAGATCAGACGAGTTATCTTCAATGCCGTTACAAAGAATGCTGTAACGAATGCCGTTGAAAATCCAGTTGATCTAAACGTTAATATGTATGATGCCCAAAAGACACGTCGTGTACTTGACCGCCTTGTGGGTTATAAGATTTCACCAATTCTTTGGGATAAGGTTCAGCGTGGTATCTCTGCCGGACGTGTACAATCAGTTGCCCTCAGAATCATTGTTGAAAGAGAAGATGAAATTAAGGCCTTCGTTCCTGAACAGTGGTTTTCAATCCATGGTGAAATGGAAAAAGATGGAACTCTTTTTGAGTTCAAGTACTACGGTGAAGAGGCCAAGAAGAAAACTGAGTTAACAGACGAAGAATTCACAAAACAAATTGTAAAAGATGTTAATGGGAAAGAGTTTGAAGTTATTGACGTTAAAAAACGTGAAAGAAAACAAAACCCAACGCCTCCTTTTACAACTTCAAAGCTTCAACAGGAAGCAGCTAATAAGCTAGGTTTTACGGCCAAGAGAACAATGATGGTTGCGCAAAAACTTTATGAAGGGATTGCAACAACTGACTTTGGAACTGTCGGTCTAATCACATATATGAGAACGGACTCTGTTAGAACTGAGCCAGAATCATTAAATGCTCTTCGTGAATATGTTAAGGGCCAATATGGTGAGAAGTTCTTATCACCAGAACCAATTGAATATAAGAAGAAGGGAAGTAGTAAGGTTCAAGATGCCCACGAGGCCATCAGACCTACATCTCTTGAATATACTCCAAGTCAACTAAGAGGAGATTTAGAACCAGATGAGCAGAAGCTATACGAGCTTATTTGGAATAAGTTTATTTCTTCTCAAATGAGTCAGGCGATTATCGATCAAACTGCGGTAACTTTCGAGTGCGAAGGTCACTTCTTTAAGGCAAATGGATCGATCATTAAATTCCCTGGTTTTAGAACTGTCTACATGGAAGCTGCTGCAGAGAAAGCTTCACGTCGTGGCGGAAACGATGATGAGGATGAAAATGACACACCAAAGGCAACAGGTGAGTTACCAGTAATTGAAGTTGGTGAGCAAATGCCTGCAAAGAATGGACCTGCTGAGCAGGAACACTGGACTTCGCCACCACCACGCTACAATGAAGCTTCACTTGTAAAGACTCTTGAAGAGAAGGGAATTGGTCGTCCATCGACATATGCTTCAATTATTTCAAATATCCAAGATCGTGGTTATGTCGAAAAGGTCGAGAACCGTTTCATGTCTACTGAACTTGGTACCGTTGTTTGTAAGATGCTTATTGAATCTTTCCCAGATGTGATGGACGTTGCCTTTACGGCCAATGTTGAAAAACTTCTGGATAAAATTGAAGACGGTGAAATTAAATGGAAGAAAGTCCTTAAGGAATTCTGGCAAGGTTTTGAAAAGACTCTTGAAAAAGCAAAAGAGGAAATGAAGAACCTTAAGAAGCAGGAGATCCCAACAGGAATTCACTGCCATAAGTGTGAAGACGGTGAGTACCTTATTAAATGGGGACGTAATGGTCAGTTCCTTGCTTGTCGTAACTACCCAGATTGTACATCGACTCATGACTTTAAAAAGCACCTTGATGGAACAATTGAAATACTTCCAAAAGACTGGTTTAGAGACCCATGCCCTGAGTGTGGAAAGCGTCTTGAGGTTAAGAAAGGTAAGTATGGACGCTTTGTTCGTTGTGAAGAATATCCAAAGTGTGAAACAACTCTTCCATATACAATTGATGTAACTTGTCCAAAGTGTAAGGTTGGAAAGTTTGCAGAGAAGAAGTCTCGTTACGGGAAAATCTTCTATGGTTGTACGAATTACCCAGAGTGTGAAACGGCCCTTTGGAATGAGCCAAAAGTTATGGATTGTCCTGCATGTGGATTTGGCGTGATGGGCGTTAAGGAAACAAAGAGATGGGGGAAACAGCTTCAATGTCCTGAGTGTAAGCACTCTGTAGACTGGGAAGATACTCCATTTGCTAAAGAAGAAGCACAAGAGAATAAAGAGTAATCAATTATGATCAATAAAAATATGGCCCTTGTTTTTTGCAAGGGCTTTCTTATGGGCATTGCCGACTTAATCCCTGGTGTTTCTGGGGGAACTATTGCATTTATCACTGGAATCTATGACAAGCTTCTGGCCACAGTTGCTGCCATTGATAAAGCTCTTATTAAGGATGCACTAACTTTTAATATAAAGAGTGTTTCAGAGAAGATTGATTTAAAATTCATCATTCCGCTAGGGATTGGAATTCTCGGGGCCATGCTTTCTCTTGCAAGGCTTATGCATTATCTGATTAATTATCACCCGGTACCGACATGGGGCCTATTTCTAGGGTTGATTTCAGCTTCTATCATTGTCATTGCTAGGGACTTAAAGGATCGTAAGAATCCTTTGGCACTTGTTATGGTGGCCTTAGGTGCTGCAATCGGTTTTGCTATTACTCAGCTTGTGCCAGTAACAACTCCAACTGATCTATGGTTTATCTATATCTGTGGGCTTATTGGAATTACGGCCATGATTCTTCCTGGAATCTCAGGCTCTTTCATTCTCCTTATTTTAGGGAAGTACGAATATGTAACGGGAGCTTTAAAGAATCCATTTCAAGAGGGTGCACTGGTTATCATTGGTGTCTTTGCTCTTGGTTGTTTAACGGGGCTTGTAAGCTTCTCAAAAGTTTTAAACTTCTTTATGAAGAACTTTCGTGAGCGCACGATGGCCTTTCTTGTAGGGATTCTTCTTGGTACCTTATCTAAGGTGTGGCCTTGGAGAGAAGTGACAAAGTCAGTGGTTATCCGTGGAAAAACAAAAGTTCTTTCAGAGAGTCTCTACTTTCCAACGTCTCTGTCACAGGAAGATATTCTAGCTGTTGTGCTTGTTGTCATCGGCTTCTTCTTTGTCTTCTTTTTAGAGCGTAGTGCTAACAGAAACAACTAAAAATATTGTCTAGTTTAGTGACTTGACCTTTTATTTAATTCTCATTAACATCCGTTTGGCAATTCAAACAAAATGTTCAATAGGAGAATAAATGAAAAAGTTGTTTATCGCTTTAATTGCAGCAACGACAGTTAGTGCTGCTACAACACAAGAGCTAGAAAGAAGAATTGATATCCTTTCTAAAGAAGTACAAAGCATGCAATCAAAAGGTCTATCGTCTAAGGTAAGCCTTGGTGGTTACGGTGAGATTATCTATACTGACAATAGTGAAGGTAAATCTCAGTGGGATACATTAAGAAACGTTCTTTACGTTGGTTATCAGTTTAGTGACAAGTGGTCATTCATGACTGAAATCGAAATTGAGCACGCTGATGAGATCTATACTGAATTTGCTGAAATTCGTTATGCACACTCAGACCTACTAAACTTTAAAGCTGGTCTTTTACTTACTCCAATTGGAATTGTGAACACTGAGCACGAGCCAACTCGTTTTATTGGTGTTAAGCGTCCAAGACTTGAAAATGCAATTATTCCAACGACTATGCGTGAAAACGGTGTAGGAGTTTATGGTACTTGGAATAACCTTGAGTATAAGTACTACATCATGAACTCACTTAAATCAGATGGTTTCACTGAAGGTGGTGTACGTGGTGGACGTCAAAAAGGTGCTAAAGCTGACGCTGGTCACTGGTCACACGTTGCTAGAGTTGATTACGGATTTGACTTTGGTCTAGACCTAGGAACATCAATCTACGTTGGGACAACTAACGGTGTAGCTCAAGGTGAGCACAATATCTACGATGTTCACTTAGCATATAATTACAAAGGCCTATCGGTGAAGGCATTATATGTTTACTCAACACTTGATGGTAAAGAATTCTCAGCAGCGACTTCTACGGTTGTAGCTGACGTAATGCAAGGTTACTATGTTGATCTAGCTTACAATCTTACTCATGGTAAAACTTATTCAATTATGCCATATGTAAGATACGAAAGTTATAACACTCAAGATGATGTTGATTCATCTGTTGGTGTAGCTGACAAAGCAAATGATAAAGAGCATATCACTGCTGGTATTATGTATAAGCCACTTGATAAGGTTTCTTTCAAAGCTGATTTCACAAAATTAAATAATGCATCTAATGCTGGTGAATCAGAAGAAGTAAACTTCGGGATCGGATGGGAATACTAAGATTTTCAAATCTATTCAATATTAAAGCAGTAAAGGGGATTTTCCTCTTTACTGTTTTCTTGTTTTTGGCACAAACTCAAGTTCATGCAGGAATTAAGGAGACTCTGTCTAAGAAGTATCCTGATTGCTCGTTTGTTGAGAAGTCTAAGTTCTTAACTGACAAAGAATTTGAAACAATTAAGTCAAAGTACCCAACTCGAAATATTCGTCGCTTTTATTCTTTCTATAAGAGAGAGTGTAAGAATAAGACATCATATGACTTTGTCTTTACTGATACTGTTCGTACAAAGAATCAGGTTCTCCACGTTCACGTGGTAAAGAATAATATTGAGAGCTTGGCCATTGTTAAGTTTGAAGAGCCTTCTGAGTACAAGGTTAAGGCAAGCTGGCTTTCTCGCTTTAAATCACAGAGGCCAGATTCAATTGATATTGTTTCCGGAGCGACTCTTTCTTCAAATAGTACAAAATTTTTAGTGTGGTTGTCGCTATATCTACAAAAAGATATACTCTAGTCTAAGCTATGACACCTTCAGAAAAGAATAATCTATTTATCTCGAATTACTTCATTGTTGTGACAGGAACAATTTACTTTGTGGCCAAGTATTTTATGGCCATTGAAGGTGACTGGGGAATCGAAACACATCCTCTTTCAATTTGGATGCAAAAGCTTCACATCTTATCTGTACCTTTTCTTCTTTTCTTTGTTGGGACAATCTTCTCAAATCATATTTATAAGAGAGTTCTAAGTGGCTACAAGAAGTCACGCACCTCGGGAATTTTCCTAATTGGACTCTTTGTAGTGATGAGCTTATCTGGATACTTAATTCAGGTTAGTGATAATGATCTTTTAAGACAGTGGTCTGCCTATATCCACCTTGGAGTGTCTCTTGTGTGGAGTCTAGGCTTCACTTACCATCATGTGACGGCCAATCGCTAAGCTTGTTGTAATTTCTTATCAACTAGCTCACCAATGACATGAGGGCGCACTAGGTGAAAAGCATAGAACATATGAAGACATCTTAAGTGATAGAAGTCTCTAAGGCCTCCGATTCCAGTATCTGTAATCATCGGCATCATATTATCTGGTAACTCAAGATTCATTTCTTTAAATAGGTTCACTCTTTCATCGCGATATGATTCATGAATTGCTTTCACTTTTTCTTTTAGTTCTTCATCAGCATCAATCATGGCCTGAAGCTCTTTGGTAAAGCCTTGTCCCTCGATTTGGCTAATGGCCTTATAAACAACAGGGTCAACTAACCAATAGATCGTTGGAAAAGGAACTTTATCAACAACGGGAGTCACTTTGATCGAAGCAGGTCTACCATCAGTTGTTCTTGCTGAAACCTCAACAATACCTCTGGCCTCTCTTTTTAAAAAGGCTTCGATTTGTTCAATATCTTTATCTGTTACTTGCGTGCTCAAAATAGAGATGCTCCTATTGTGTAAAAAATTGAAAACGAATTAATATCTTCTCGCGCGCTCTGCTCTTTAAGGATTTCTACTTTCGTTCGATCCGTTCGGTCGACTAAAGTGGTCTTGTAAGAGCGATAGGCTGCTACTGAAACTTCTGCAAAGAATGGGAAGCGATATATTTCTTTAACCTGTTCGATACCAATAGAAAGCGAGCCACCAAAAGAGTCATAGTTTAGCTTAAGCTCTTTGCCATTTGTATCGATATTAAAGTCATCAAGATCAAGAGAGTTTAGAAGCCAGCTAGGGCCAAACTTCACGTAGAGCTTAAATCTTCTAAAACCAATATGATGTAAAAAATCAACTTCATAGATATCGCTATTAATACGAATTGTCGGGGTAATATTGAAAGATCTGAAATTACCTCGCCCCTCTAAAACAGTACTGTCATAGGCAAAGCGAAGATCTCGTGCACGTCCAAAAGTTGTATGGGACTCAAGGCCAATTTCAACTCTCTCTAGGCGAAATGAAAATTGCGTATAAATACCAAAAGCTTTTGATTCTTCTCGGTCTTCGATATCGTATTTGTTCTCAAATTGGTCGTCATCTAATTCGTTGAAAATAGTGTTCTGTAGAGTGAAGCCAGCTCTTAGGTAGAATTCATATGGCCCAGAAGCACTTCTTGCATTTAAAGAAGCAAGGGAGATCATAAATATGAGAATCAGTTTAAAATTCTGCATGAAAGTAATATCCAATTGATTTCTTGTCTATGTCTGGTGCAATGACTGCATATGCTGTTCCTTCAAAAATTGAAGGAAAGAGAGTCATTGGGTTAATTAGGTGGCCAAAGAAGTGCCCAACCTTGCTATCTCCATTTAGTAGAGACATTGATAGCTTCTCAAAGCCGTAGCCCATAACAGCTCCAAGCACAGGTGTTTGATAGAGGTCTTGTACTGAAGCAGGTTCAGTATAGACTTCGATGAGAAATTCAAAAATAGTACTGGAGACAAAAGTTAGTGCGAGGGCATCTGCATATCGATAATTTCGAGCACGATAGTAGAGAAACATTTGTGAACCTGTATAAGGGTGGACCATATAGTTCCAAAATGGTTCATCGCGATCAAAAACGATTTTCCCGAAGTTTTTACGGTAGGTATCCCATGATCCTTCATTTCTTACGGTATCCCACTGGGTTAGGGGATAGGCAATGAGAGAGATTCCAAAAACAAATCCAACGTCTTTATAGATCTCTTCTTTTGTGTGATCACGGTCTTGGTAGAAATACCTTTTTTGTGCAAAAGAAGTGCTTTGCATGCACAGAGTAAGTATTGTAAAAGATAGGGTAATTATAAAACTTTTCACGATGTGATCTTATATAAATTTGGCCACGTTCTGGCCAATAATACATTGCGATAATTAAGCCAGTTCACAAAAAATATGAAAAAATTAATCTCTTTTTTATTAATTTTATTTACCTCATCACAAATCTTTGCTCAGAGTTCTAATTATCTTGTTTTTGATGAGAGAGAAGACGGGCCATGGTTTCCAATTCAGCTGTATATCAATGGTTCATTTGACGTTATTCAAAACCCTTATTGGTTTAATCAGAAGGACTATTTTGAAAAGCATAAGATTGTTTGGGATAAAGTAAAAGATCCCATTCATTCGATTAAGAAGAATGGTGGATTTGATAAACTACTAAAAGAAGAATTCTTAAGTAATCGCGTATTGCCAAATATTTTCCTTCATACATTTGGTGGCGCCTATGAGACGAAGAAGCTCATGGAGTACTCTGACTACTACGATATTAAATGGGCCAAGACCTTCTCATTCTTTGTAACCTTTGCCATGCACTTTGGAAATGAGGCCAATGAAACAACTCAGCCTGAAGTATCGGCTCTTGACCATATTGCAGATCTTTACTTCTTTGATGTGGCCGCATTCTTCTTAGGTTTAAATGATCCCTTTATGAATTTTATGGTCGATGAGATGGGGATGACGACTTGGCATTTCATGCCTGTCTATGATGTTGAACACGAAGACTTTTTCAACGTTGGATTAAATTATATAATGCGTCCGAAATTTCTTCACTTTGATAAGTTTAGGCCCCTTCTTTATATGGGGATGATGAATATGGTGGGATTAACTTATGATAACGGTGACCTCTCTCATTCAATTACGGCCGGAATGGCATTTACAAACCCTCTCGAGCAGAAGGGCCGCTTTGTTTATGGCTACTTTTTAGAAACCATGGGCAGACAGGCTGCGTCACTACTCATGAACAGTTCAGAGGACTTTAGAGTCCGTCTCAACCTTTATCCTGCACTATTTCACTTCTATGCTGATAGCGCTTCTAATTTTGCGCTTATGCTTGGCCAAACGAAGAATGAAGACTTTGCCTTTGGGATAAATTATGAGCTTCCTATAAGTATTGGGAATGTTAACTAGGTTAAGATTAGCTTGCTTGCATATTACTGAAAGCGTACTATAGATGCGAAATATAGGACGATTTATGATTAAGATTAATAAGCAAGCAATTGAAAATTATCAAACAAAATACGGAAGTGATTCAATTCTAAATGTTAATAAGGGAATTGAAAAAGAAGGGCTTCGTGTACAAGTTGATAGTGGCAAACTTGCAAGCTCCGATCATGATCCAAAATTTGGTTCAAAGCTTCTTCATAAATGGATTACAACTGACTTTGCTGAGAGCCTTCTTGAGTTTATCACTCCTGTTTCAAAGTCTAACCGTGAAACATTAAACACACTTGCTAATCTTCAGCACTATGTATTAGAGCAAGATTCAAATGAAGTCATTTGGCCATCATCAATGCCTTGTATCTTACCAGAAGATAAAGATATCAAACTTGCATACTACGGTGAGAGTAACTCTGGCCGACTTAAGACTCTTTATCGTTCAGGGCTTGGGCTTCGCTACGGTAGATCGATGCAGGCCATTGCTGGCCTCCATTATAACTTCTCCATGACTGATGAGTTTTGGCAGAATTGGCATGAATTAAGTGGTAGCGATCTTTCCTTGCAACTATTTATCAATGAAGAATATCTCAACCTTTGTCGTAACTTTAGAAGTTACTCAAATGTTCTGCTTTATTTATTTGGAAATTCTGTTTCTGTTCATGAGTCTTTTCTTAATGGTAAGAAGCATAACCTCGAAGTTCTTCATGAGGATGAAGTTCATGGCAAGACTTATGGTTCAAAAGAGGGAACTTGCTTAAGAATGGGAGGACTAGGTTATACAGGTGCTTCTCAAAGTGGAATTCGCATTTGTTATAATAGTCTTGATAGCTATTGTGATAGTTTAGAAGAAGCGCTGCAGATGAACTTTGCAGACTTTGATAAGATTGGTTTAAGAAATGAGAAAGGTGAGCTACAGCAAATCAGCACTCATATTCTTCAAATCGAAAATGAGTTCTACTCAATTATTAGGCCAAAAAGAATTGCCCCTCCTGGGAAAAGTGCTCTTGCTAGCTTAAGAAGCAAAGGAATTGAGTATATTGAAGTAAGGCTTCTCGATTTAAATCCATTTGCAAAAAATGGGATTACTAAAACTCAGGCAGACTTCCTTGATGCATTTCTTTTGACATGCCTATTCATGCAGGCCGACAAGTGCAATCGAGAAATCTATAATGAGATAGAAGATAATAACCAGCTTATTGTTAAACAGGGAAGAAGTGCTGGATTAGAAATTGGCCTTAACGGTTCAAAAATTAATTACCAAGAATATCTAACAAAATTCTTTAATCAAATGACTGAAGTCATTCATGCTATTTCAGATGGTGAGCGTAAGGTAGAATTACTCTCTGCCATTGAAGAGCAACGTAAGTTAATTGATCCTGCAAATACTTTATCTCAGAAGGTATTTGATCTTGTCTCACAAAAGGGACATATACAAGCAATGAAAGAGCTTGCTCTTGAGCATCGTAAGGAGTTAGCTTCTAAAGATGTAAATCATATTTTTCAAGAAGAGTTGGCACTAGAGAAGAATGCATCAATTCAGCGGCAGGTGGACTTTGAGAAATTCGACGACGTAGACTTTGAAGAGTACGTCGCCGCATATGTTGCTTCTAGTTTTTCAAAATAGAGATTGAATAAAAGTAAGTACTAAGTAAATTAAACCAAATGCGAGAGCAAGTAGTGTTAAGTTTACAGTGTGCTTAATGATCTTATAAAGAACAATATTCGTTTGCTTAAGCGTTCTTACTTTAAGAAGAGTTGGAGTAACTGCACCAAAGATTGCATTTACTAGTCCTCTTTGATCACCTGGAACGTTAGGAACCAGAGTGATTCTCATAATTTGTTTAAAGATGAAATTGATAATTTTTCCTACGATATTCGTTGGGCGATCCACTTCTAACATAAGAATAATTCTTTCATTTTCAGAATTATTAAATGCAAAGTGAAGGTATGTTTCATCAAAAAGTAGGGCCTCTCCATCACGCCAAGAATAATCGGTACCATCAATATTGATATAACAACGATCGTCGTTAGGCGTTTTAAGACCTAGGTGGTAACGAAGTGAAGTGGCAACAGGATCTAAGTGCTTCGTAAGTTTTGATCCCACTGGCAGAATTGAGTACATGGCACCGTTAACCCCAGGAACCTTTGAAACAAGTTCAACTGTTTTCGGGCATAACTCTTTCGCTGACTTAAGAGTTGTTCCATACCAAGTTAGGTAGAATTTCGACCAACCATACTTATAGAAAGTTCTAAAACCAATATCGTAGTATGCGCTTGAAGTTGGGTCCTTTACCTTATCAAAGTAGCCGTTCTCTCTAAGGCTTACGGCCTCATCGCGGATTGTTTCCCAGTTCTCTTGAACAAGTTTTAATTCTGGAAAGTCCGCTAGATTCATAATTGGCTTTGCCGCTCTCTTCTTTGTGAACATATAGAGGAGACAATTTAAAGGTGCAAAAATTGGCCAACCCTTACGTAGATAGAAGTTTAAGCTCTCATATCTTTCAGTTCCACGGTAAGCGTAGACATAGCCCATTGAGGCAATACCAAAAAGAAAGAGAAAAATGAGTACAGATATAACGCTAATAGTCTTATCCTCGTTTAAGTTTTAACAATTAGGATCAAATATACATCAAGCGTCTGCTTTCCTCCATGATTTTTCTCATTATGTGTAATGTGTCATTTTGAAAATAGGTCTTTTCTGAAATGGTTCAGTCAAGCTCTGGATGCTTGACCACGCCTTTGTAGATTGGTTTACATTTCTCAACGCCAACAAATTGAAAAGTTGAACTCTTCACACTTGAGACAGGCGCCGTAGCGGTATCAAGGAAGGCCTTGGTTTTTGAAATCTCTGGTTTCGTAAATGTTCCCTTAATCACTTGCTGTAATTCAGGACAATATTTCTCATCAACAACAGAAACAATAAAGTTCTTAAAGGTTTGCTTTTCAATATTGGCCCCACCTTGGGCAATAATTAAATGCTCTTGTGTTGCAACAGCAACATCATCAAAGACAACCAGGTCTCCAGCAAGTGTCACTGCTGCATTAATCTGTTTCAGGTTTGTGTCCCCACCACGAAAGCCACCAACTGTTTGCCCTAGGCTTGCAGCACTCGTATAGAGAAGTCCAATAGGGCCAAGGGCCACAACGGCCGCGGCATCGATAAGGCCAATACTTCGAGTATCGAGAAAGTTCGTTATAACATCATCGACCCTAAAGCCTGTTAGGACTAAGTTCTTGCCTGATACATTTGTTGTAATATCACCATTCACTTTTGCTTCAAGATCAATAAGGCCTGATAATCCTAGGCCAGCATCAAAGTATTTAATGATGTGGTTAATATCAAGGTTGTTATAATTTAAGTGGACATCTTTAAGTGTGGCGAGATTTAGTGTTAGGACACCACGATTCTTGCTACCAAAATCTGGAATATGTATCTGACTTATCTCTACTGTTGTTCCTTCTTTCTTATGAACAAAACAACTCATACTCTTAAGTTTGAATTTCTGAAGTTCAATACCAACTGCTTTTACTTTTATTTTAGAATTAAGGGCCTGGATGTAGCGATCAAGTTTTTTAGCATTAACATCAATTTCTAAGAAGCTTATATTAACGGAGTTAACTTTCAGTTCATTTTTCTCATCCAACTGATACTTTAGATTATGGAGAGTCCATTGGCCGATACTGATTTTTTCAACACGTTCAATTCTCACTCCGGCCATGGCCAGAGACTTCTTAATGACCCACTTATAATTCAAGATAAGAACGATTAGGGTAGTAATGAATATGAGCACTATGCCTAGAAATATTTTTTTCATGAGTAAAACGATCGGTCATTGGTCAATATTATGTATTTGTCACAATTAAAGCACATAAGCAGAGTATCTAAAATAAAAACTTTATTAATTGAATTAATTTATTCACCGCTTTTATGAATGCGCTATAATAGATTAAATTATGTTTAAAAAGCTAATTCCTCAAACATTGCAGACTCTGTCTAAGACTAGTAAAGAGTATAATTCCTACTGTCCTTTTGTTACAGATCACAAGTCAAGGCCCGTACCTGAGGGGATAAAGACACGTTATGCTAGGTACGACGATGCCCAGGCAATCGCTCGTATTATTAGTGAAAATAATATTGATCCAAATCTCGACTATTCTTTCTTCCTTGAAAGAACAAAGAAGGAGTTGGCCCGCGGTGGAAATTTAAAAGGCTTTCACTTAATCGTCGCCATTGTTGATGAAGAAATCGTTGGCTATGGTAGGTCTATCTTATACACGCAGGAAATGGTGAATCGTTACAAGTACAAAGCACCTATTGGGTGGTATCTCATGGGGGTTACTGTCCTGCCTGAATATCGGGGCTCTGGAATTGGTGATCTTTTAACTCGAGAGCGACTAAGACATATTGGCCAGATCTCAACGAAGGCCTTCTATGTTGTTAATGCAAATAATAAGACTTCGATTAAAATGCATGAAAAATATGGTTTTAAGTTAAGAGAAGAAGGGCCGGGCTTTTTAAAAATAAAATTCAATGGCGGGCTAGGAATGCTATATGAATGCAGCTTAATCAATAGGGAAGTTAATAAGGATTAAAATGGACTTTTTCAACTATAGAGACAATGAGTTATTTGCAGAAGAAAATAAAGTTTCTGATCTCGTTAAAAAGTATGGAACACCACTTTATATTTATTCTTTAAAAACATTTAAAAGACACTTTCTCGCCTTTCAAGAACCATTAAAAGAGCATCGTCATTTAATTTGTTACGCCGTTAAAGCAAATTCCAATATTAATATTTTAAAAGAACTCACGGCCATGGGGAGTGGTTTTGATATCGTTTCTCGGGGAGAGCTTGAAAGAGTTTTGGCCGCTGGAGGACTTGCATCAAAGACCGTATTTTCAGGGGTTGGAAAATCTCATGATGAAATAGAGTTTGCACTTGAAAAAGGTATTAAGTGCTTAAATGTTGAATCAGTAGCTGAGCTTAGAAGAATTAATGAAGTTGCAAAGAGGTTAAATAAGAAGGCTCCTGTTTCCATTAGAGTTAACCCTGATGTGGATGCCAAGACACATCCTTATATTGCAACTGGCCTAAAAGAAAATAAGTTTGGTATCTCATTTCAAAAGGCACAAGAGGTTTATGAGATTGCTCACTCGTTGGAACATATCAATGTTGAAGGAATTGATTGTCATATCGGTTCTCAGCTTACGAATGTCGGCCCTTTCTTAGAAGCACTAGAAAGGCTAAAACAATTAGTTGATACCTTAAGAAAGAATGGCACACCCCTTAAGCATATCGATTTAGGTGGGGGACTCGGGGTCAAGTATCGAGATGAAGTTCCACCACACCCAAGTGAATATCTGGCCCAAGTGATTAAGAGTCTTGAAGACTATCCTGAGTTAGAACTTATTTTTGAGCCAGGTAGGGCCATTGCCGCAAATGCAGGTATTCTTGTAACAAAGCTTGAGTATATTAAAGAGAATGAAGGTAAGTACTTTGCCATTGTTGATGCGGCCATGAATGACTTAATGAGGCCTGCGCTCTATCAGGCGTGGCAAGAAGTCATTAAGGTAGATCAGTCGCTCAAAGGAACAAAAGAAAATTTTGATATTGTTGGTCCCGTATGTGAAACAGGGGATTACCTTGCAAAGGAAAGGGAACTTGAGCTTTGTGAAGGGGAGCTTCTCGCAATTCGCTCTTGCGGGGCGTACGGCTTTACCATGTCGAGTAATTATAATTCAAGGCCTAGAGCATGTGAGTTGCTCGTTGATGGCACTAACGCTCGTTTAATAAGAAAGCGAGAAACTTACCAAGATCTTTACTACTTGGAACAATGTGATTAGGATCCAAATATGAATTCAAAAACTGTAACGCTAACACCACTTTTTCCAACAACTGAATGGGCCTGGGATATCTCAAAAGACCATGGCAATACTGTTCGTATTCTACATCCATCCGGGAACGTCTTTATTTCGCAAGTTGTATTAAATCGTCAGTCTCGTTTAGAAGGTAATGAACAAAAGATTTATGATCTTAATTTAAAAGATGTTGATCTCATTGCTTATATTATGGATTACTTCATTAACAAGGCCACAACAAAACTAAATCGTGGCAATGCCATGATTGTTGCAGGAAACCTCGTTAGTTGTTACCGCTTTCGTCTACCTCTTGGGCCAGAAACACTTCCCTTAGAAGACCAGAAAACTTCTTTTGGAGAGTATCGAAAATTTGGTGAACATAAGCTCTTCATGGATGGCCAAGAAATTAATGTCTTCGTTATTGGAAAAGAAGGTAAGAATGAGTTCTATGCCGTAACTCTTAATGATACGAAAATAGGGGATTTTAATATCCCAAAGCTTGAGCTTCTAAAATTCCCTCGTTCATATTTCAGACAGAGCTTTGATTAACATGCTTTTTTAAGTACTTGATTTTACTGTGGATTTCTTTACACTATCTTTAGTAACTATACTGGGGTATAGTATGGTAGCGGAGGTTAAAGATGGCCCATATACATCAAAATAAGAAGAAAATTATCACGCGAATTAGACGTATCAAGGGACAGCTTGAGGCGGTTGAGCGCGCGCTTGAAGAAGATAAGGATTGCTATAGCATTCTACAAACACTGGCCGCTTGTCGTGGTGGACTTAATGGACTTACAGGTGAGCTAATAGAAGAGCATGTGAAAAATCACGTTATGGTTTCTCCACTCGATCCAAAAACACCACAAGATGAAGCTGCAATTGAATTAGTAAACTTAATTAAGACTTATTGGAAATAGAGATGAAACATAAAGAACATATCGAACCACATAATTATGTCCTAGAAGATGATCGACTAGGATCAAATGAGAAGAAGACGATGCTCGTCATTCTTCTTACTTTTGTAACCATGGTTGTCGAAATTGGTTATGGATACTTTACCGGATCAATGGCCTTACTCGCTGATGGTTGGCATATGGGCTCTCACGTAGGAGCTCTTGGAATTACTGTTATCGTTTATCGTCTGGCACGATCTGAAAAAATAAATGAAAAGCTAAGCTTTGGTGCCGGAAAGATGATTCCTTTAGGAGGCTACACTAGTGCTCTTATGTTGGGAATTGTTGCCATTGTGATGGGTGTTGAGTCGATTGGACGTTTTCTAAACCCAATGGCGATTAAATTTGAAACGGCCATTCTTGTGGCCATTATTGGTCTTATCGTAAACGTACTTAGTGCGGTTCTTTTGTGGGACTCTCACGATCATCATCATGGACATGATCACGGTCACAGTCACGATCACAGTCATGGCCATAACCATGTTCATGACCACAACCACCGCTCGGCACTTTTGCACGTCATCGCAGATGCTCTAACTTCAGTGATGGCCATTGCTGCTCTCTTTGCAGGAAAGTACTTTGGTTGGAATTGGGCCGATCCAATTATTGGTATTCTCGGTGCCATCGTCATTTTAAAGTGGGCATGGGGGCTTGCTAAGGATACAGTTTGGGAACTTCTTGATGGAAATTCAAAATTATTTGATGAAGACGAAATCAGAAAGCTGTTTTCACATGATGAAGATATTGAGATCGCAGATCTTCACTTATGGAGAATTGCTCCCAATGCTCATGCATGTGAAGTGATGATTTATAATTGCAAACTAAAGGGGAGTGAGTACTACCGTGAAAAGATACTAGCGAAGTACGATATTTCTCACCTTATCGTTGAAGAACGACTTTGTACTAAATCATAAAATTATAAGTTATTAGAATGCCGTCTTTTTGGGGCAGCAATGCCCCATCTTTTTACTCCACCTCTTATCATTTCAGTACGTTATTTGCCGATTTTTAAATTGTATTAAAATTCTCATACGAATTTAATTGAGATCGTCGATAAAGAAGCGAAATGATGAAGATATTTAAAAAGTCTTATATTCATATTTTATGCCTACAGCTATTAATTTCTAGTTGTGTGCCTGAAATTCAACGTCGCGATAATAGCCGCGGTGAAGTTCAGGTTGAGAATATTAGTGTGCAAGGTGATAAGCTTAGAATCGTAGGTTCGAGTCTTCATAAGGTTGAAAATATTCGCATCACAGATAAGAGTGGAGCGACTTCTAACTTTTCAATTGGTTCACAAAATGAAGGGGAGATCATTGCAGATGCTCTTTCCAACACACTTCTACCTCTTAATCAAATTCTTACCATGACTTTAGAGAGCGCAAGTGGTGCAAGTACATTTTCAATTAATGTTGATCTTCCGGATCTTGGAGCATCTCACGGACAGATTCTTCAATACAATGCCATCACAAGAAAGTGGGCCCCGGCCAATCAACCAACTTCAAGTGTAACTTCTGTAAATGGTAAACTAGGTGCGGTTAACCTTACGGTTGAAGATCTATACGATACAGACACAAGTGGTGCCATCTCAGGTTCAATCTTAAAATTCAATGGAACAAATTGGGTTATTGGAACAGACGAAGGTGGTTCATCAACAAATGCAACTTCTATTCACAACCGCTTAGTTTCAAATATTTCACCAACAGATGGGCAGGCCCTTGTTTGGAGTAGTAGTAACTCCTCTTGGGTTCCTTCTACTATCGCAAGCGGCGGTGGAGGCGGCTCTGGTGAAGCGAATACAGTTTACTCAACAGGTGGAACGTCTATTTTTAAACAAAAGGTTGGTAGCCAACTTCAGTTTAAAGGCCTTTCTCCATCTTCTGATATTAATATTACTGAAGGTTCAAATTCACTTGGACTTCAAATAAATACAGGTAATGGTGCAAACCAACTTCTAAGACTTGATTCTCTTGGAAGACTTCCTGCTATCGATGGTTCACAACTAACAGGCATCTCTGGCGGAGGTGGTGGAAGTGGTGAGACCAACACAATGTCAACGGCCGCTGGTGCTTCGATTTTTAAACAGAAGTCTGGTGTGGACTTTGTGATGCGAGGTATTTTAGGTTCATCGGACTTCGTTGTTAATGAAAGTACGAATACAGTTGATCTACAAATCAACACGGCCAATGGTGCAAATCAACTTTTAAGGCTAGATGCAAGTGGGCGCCTGCCTGCTATTGATGGTTCTCTGCTTACTGGAATTGCGGCCGGTGGGGGAGACTCAACTTTACAATCACGTGACGTATCGGCCGCTGCACCAACTAATGGTCAGGCCCTTCTTTGGAATGATGTTAGTCAACAGTGGGAACCAGCGACAATCACTGCTGGTGGAGCCGGTGGAGAAATCAACACGGCCTCAAGCGCTGGTGGCGAAGCAATTTATCAAAATAAAGTTGGATCAAATTTAGTCTTTAAGGGACTAACAAATACATCAGATATTTCCTTAACTGGAAATGCTAATGATATTCAAATTGGAATTAACACTTCAAATGGAGCAGGACAAATTCTACGTCTTGATTCTTTTGGAAGACTTCCGGCATTGGATGGATCTCTTTTAACAGGGATTGCGGCCTCTGCTTCAGGAGATGCTGTAAGCTTACAAACGAGAGATATCTCATCAACAGCGCCAACAGATGGACAGGTCTTAACTTGGAATAACTCTGTGTCAGAGTGGGAGCCGCAAACTCTTGCAGCTGCTAGTTCTGATGCAACAACTCTTCAAACGAGAACTATTTCAACGACTGCTCCAGCAGATGGACAGGCACTCGTTTGGAATAATGCAACTACTCAATGGGAGCCTCAAACAATCGTTTCAGGTGGTGGCTCAGGTGAAAATAATACTATTTCAAGTGCTGGTGGAGTTTCTCTTTTTAAACAGAAGTCAGGCGTTGATTTAATCTTAAAAGGTCTTCAAGGCTCAACTGATTTTGCGATCTCAGGTAGTACTAATACTGTTGATCTTCAAATTAATACATCAAATGGTGCAAACCAACTTCTAAGACTTGATGCCTCAGGACGTCTTCCTGCTATCGATGGTTCTCTTCTAACAGGAATTGCTGGTGGAAGCTCTGATGCAACGGCCATTCAATCACGTACAGTATCTGCAGTTGCTCCTGCAAATGGACAAGCTCTTTTATGGAATAGTACAAGTTCTCAGTGGGAGCCGACAACAATTGTGACAGGTGGAGCAGGTGGAGAGGCCAATACAGCTTCTAGTGCCGGTGGAGAAGGTTTATTTCAAGCAAAGGTTGGAACTAACCTTGTTTTTAAAGGCCTAACAGGTGGCGCGGATATCACACTGACTGGTAATACTAATGATGTTCAAATTGATGTAACAACGACCAATACAGCTAATCAACTTTTAAGACTTGATGCTTTTGGGCGTCTTCCTGCAGTTGATGGATCTCAGCTAACAGGAATTATTACTTCTGATAACACAATTCAATCACGAGCAGTTGCTTCGACTGCACCAACTGATGGCCAGGCCCTTGTGTGGAATAACACAGCTTCACAGTGGGAACCACAAACAATTAGTGCTGGTGGTAGTGGGGAAGTTAACACAATTTCAAGCGCTGGTGGCGCAACTTTATTCAAACAGAAAACAGGAAGCGACCTTGAGTTAAAAGGTCTAACTGTGACAAGTGACCTTGCGATAACTGAAAATGTAAATGATGTACAAGTTGGAGTGAATACTTCTAATGGTGCTAACGAACTTCTTCGCCTTGATGGCTCTGGCCGTCTACCGGCCATTGATGGTTCTCAGCTTACTGGGATCTCTGCAGGTGGTGAATCTAATACGGCAAGTAATGCTGGTGGAAACTTTGGCCTATACTCTCAAAAGGTTGGAGACGATCTTCAATTTAAGGGGCTAACTTTTAGTTCTGATTTTTCGGTGATGGATGTTGGGACATACTTAGATATTTCTCTTGCAAATACAAATGTTGCTGATGGACTTCTTCGTCTTGAGTCTGATGGAAGCTTGCCATCTCTGGATGCGACAAATCTTTATAACCTACCAGCAAGTGATACAACACTACAATCTCGTGCTGTTTCGACACTTGCTCCTACAAACGGCCAGGTTTTAACTTGGAATAGCTCTTATTCAGAGTGGGAGCCAGGGGACTTAGTTGCTCCAGGTGATGATCTTGGAAACCATACTGCTACTCAAAACTTTCAAATTGGTGCCAACTATATTTCATACTCAGGACTTGATGAAGGTCTCTATGTAAACCTTGGCGGTAATGTTGGTATTGGAACTAATTTACCTGCGGCCGATCTTCATATTGTCGACTCTCATGCAGAGGCCAAAATTCAAGATAGCAATACAGGTATTTCATCAGAGGTAAACTTCACATTCCTTGCAGATGGTTCTGAAGCTGGCTTTGCTCTTTTAAATTCAAATTATGACTGGGCCGCAGACTTTCCAGATGCTTCTTGGTCAGATGTGATGTTATTTCACTCTGCACCTGAGACTGCTAATGGAATGCGTATGCATGCCTTTGCTGGTGATATTAATTTCTCTGTTGGAGATGCTTCACTTACTGATGTTCTTAATGTTAACGGAACTGAAGGAAATGTAGGGATTCTCACAACAACTCCAGATGGAACTTTTGCATTAGATGTAAATGGTTCTGTTCGTGGTACTGCTGCGTTTGATTCAACATCAGATGAGCGTTTAAAAAAGAAGGTCGTAACAATCTCAAGTGAGATGTCAATCCTCGATAAAATCTCTCTTCTTGATGGTGTTTATTTTGAGTGGAGAAAGGATGAGTTTCCACAAAAGAATTTTAAAGAGGGTAGAGATATTGGTGTCATTGCTCAAAATGTCGAAAAGGTTTTCCCTGAGGCCATCTCAAAAGACGAAAGCGGCTATCTAAGTGTTGCTTATGCCAAATTAGTAGCGCCACTTATTGAAGCAGTTAAGGGCCTATTTACGATTTCAAAGGATCAAGGAAGAAGTATTGCTTCCCTTGAGGCCCGCACAAAACAACTTGAAGAAGAGAATCAGATGCTTAAGGAAGCTCTTTGCGAAATGAATCCGAAAGCGAAGATTTGTCAGATCAATCAATCTAAGTAGTTGTAATTACGAAAAACTCCCATGGTTTTACAGAAGATTTTATAGGCTCCCTTGAGCTTGGTGGCAATGCGTTATACAAGTTCATCTAGAACAAAAACACGGGACGATTCTATGAGATCTATTTATCTATCACTTTTGATAGCATTAACAACATTTAGCGCACATTCTGCCATGGCCCAAACGACTAAGCAGAAATTTTGTAAAGAAAGAGAGAATAAGCACTTTGTTAGAAATCAGATGATGACAAAGATAAGTGCTCACATGGGCTTTAAAAATTACGGAGGCCTCCTTAATGGTGGTGTTTGTTGGTGGCACTCGCGCTTTCATCGTAATGCTCTTTATCTTGGAATCTTTAGGCCAGAGTATTCGAAACCATCAGAAGATGAAGCGAAGAATATCATTAAAGCAATTCGTCGAGGTCGTAGTGTCGTTGAGATTCCTGGTTATCGAAATTTAAGAGAGTTCTCAATTGATAATGATCACTTAATTCAAAATGAGCTTGAGGCCTGGCAAAAAACTGATGGGTTTATCAATCAGCAGTGGGTGATTGGTTTACTTGGAACACCTAAGCGAAGCGCAAAGGGTATGAGAAAGATGATGGATGGGCTTTATGATCGCGTTGTTAATCAAGGTGATGTGACTTATCAAAAACTTCAGATTAAGGGAATCGATGCTCACGCTTGGCTTGTTGTCGATATGAAGAAGACAAGAACAGGTTATACTCTTTATGCAGTCGATAGTAATTTCCCTGGAGAACTGCAAAAGGTTCGCTACAATTATGGAGATAAGTTCTTTCACTATAATCGTTGGTATGGAGAGTTTGCTCCGTACACGGGAAGAAAAGTTGAGATCAAGAGAGTTAAGAAAGTAATTAAAGAATTTTGCGAATAAAAAAAGGGAGCTATTAAGCTCCCTTTCTTTTTTGTAGTTTTAGCACAGTATTTTGTTTTACCTGTACTTATCGGAAATCCGCGCTACGCTTGATTCCCTTTTATCACATACAACTACGCGCCAAAATAGTCCACTGGACTATTTTGATCACGCGTTGTCATCAATACTGAAATTTTCCATCTGATCGAAGTTTAGGTAACGATAGATTGAATCATCTTTACCTTCTAGTGGCTTCATCATTGATAGGTACTCATCAACTTTTGGAATGTATCCAAGTTTCGCACAGATTGCAGCAAGTTCTGCTGAACCTAGATAAACCTGAGCACCTTTACCAAGTCTATTATTGAAGTTACGAGTCGAAGTTGAGAATACTGTTACACCGTCTTTAACACGTGCTTGGTTACCCATACATAGTGAACAACCTGGCATTTCAAGTCTTGCACCAGCAGCAGCAAATTTCGAGTAGTAACCTTCTTTTGTCAGTTGGTCTTTATCCATCTTTGTTGGAGGACATACCCATAGTCTTGCATCAGCTTGACCTTGACCATCTAGAACTGTTGCAGCAGCTCTGAAGTGACCAATATTTGTCATACATGAACCGATGAATACTTCATCAATCTTATCACCTTGAACGTCACTCATTTTCTTAACGTCATCTGGATCGTTTGGACAAGCAACGATTGGCTCTTTCATTTCATCTAGATCGATTTCGATAACAGCAGCGTACTCAGCGTTTGTATCCGCTTCCATTAGCTCACCATTTTCAATCCAGTCTTGAACTTCAGCAATACGTCTTTCAAGTGTTCCAACGTGACCAAAACCGTTTGCGATCATTGACTTCATAAGAGCAACGTTTGAGCTTAAGTACTCAACAACTGTTTCGCGGCTTAGTTTAATTGTTGAACCAGCAGCACTTCTTTCAGCTGTAGCATCTGTAAGTTCGAATGCTTGCTCAAGCTTAAGGTCTGGTAAACCTTCCATTTCAAGGATACGACCTGCGAAGATATTCTTCTTATTTTTCTTTTCTACAGTTAGTAGACCATCTTGAATTGCTTGGTAAGGGATCATGTTAACAACGTCACGTAGAGTGATTCCTGGTTGTAACTTTCCTTTAAACTTAACAAGAACAGACTCTGGCATATCAAGTGGCATAACACCAAGAGCAGCAGCAAATGCAACAAGCCCTGAACCAGCTGGGAATGAGATTCCAAGTGGGAAACGAGTGTGAGAGTCACCACCAGTACCAACAGTATCTGGGATTAGAAGACGGTTTAGCCAAGAGTGGATAATACCATCACCTGGTCTAAGAGCAACACCTTCTCTGTTTCTGATATAGTCTGGAAGAGTCGCGTGAGTGATAACATCACTTGGCTTTGGATAAGCAGCTGTGTGACAGAATGATTGCATAACAAGATCAGCGTTGAACTTAAGACATGCAAGTTCAGTCATCTCATCTCTTGTCATTGGCCCTGTCGTATCTTGAGAACCAACAGTCGTCATTTTTGGAAGACATGAAGTTCCTGGAAGAATACCAGTTACGCCACAAGCTTTCCCAACCATTTTTTGTGCAAGAGTGTAACCTTGACCTTCGTGTGCAAGAGTTGTGTGAGGCTTAGCAAAGATTCCTGAGTCATTCGCAGTTCCTTGTCCAAGTTCAGCTCTTGCTTTATCTGTAAGCATTTTTCCGATGATTAGAGGAACACGACCACCAGCTCTAAACTCATCTAGGATCGTTTCTGGAGCGATGTCGTATTTTGCAAGCTCGCTACCTTTTTCATCAAGGATTCTTCCTTCAAGTGGACGAACTTCAATTACAGTTCCTGTTGTCAGTGCTGTTACATCAATTCCTTGAATTGGTAGAGCACCTGAATCCTCTGCAGTGTTAAAGAAGATCGGAGCGATTGTTGAACCGATGATAACACCACCACGTCTCTTGTTAGGTACGAATGGAATATCTTCACCAATGTGCCATAGAAGAGAGTTACAAGCTGACTTTCTTGAAGAACCAGTTCCTACAACGTCACCTACGAAAGTAACAGGAAGACTGAACTTTTCTTTAAGGTCTGAAATTTGTTTTGGACCTTCTGGGAAAAGTGCTCCACCCATAACATTTGCGTGAAGAGGGATATCCGCTCTTGTGAATGCAAATGGAGCAGGTGAGAAGTCATCTGTATTGATTTCACCGTCTACTTTGTAAACGACAGTTTTGATTGATTCATCAATTTGTGGCTTATTTGTAAACCACTCAGCATTTGCCCAAGACTCGATAATTTCTTTTGCAATTGCGTTTCCACCATCTGCAAGTTTCTTAACGTCGTCGAAAACGTTAACTGCAAGAGGAAGATTCTTAAGTTCTTTAGCAGCTAGTTTTGCAAGAGCTTCATCATTTCCTGCAACAATATCAACTAGACCTTGAAGGTTGAAACCACCAACCATTGTTCCTAGTAATTCAACTGCATATTCTTTTGAAATAAGTGAACAAGTTTGTGCACCTTTCGTGATCCCAACTAGGAAGCTTGCTTTTACTTGAGCAGCTGGATCAACACCTGGGTTGATACGATCTTTTAGTAGATCAAGTAGCTCTTGAGTTGGCGCAGCTTCAAGAAGTTTAACAACTTCAGTAGCTTGTTCTTTTGTTAGTGCTAATGGAGGAATACCTTCTTTGGCCCTTTCCTCAACATGTGCGTGATAATCTTCTAGAAAATTAGACATAGATCCTCGACTTTTTGAGTTAAATTCAGTTTTTTGTATTTGATTTATACATGCATTTTTACCACCTTTTCGGCCGTTTTACTAGTCGTTATGAGCTTTTAGAAGGCCTGACTAAATTAACTTTTTTTAACTCACTGCATATCGTTCGACAGTCGATAGGCTGACTATGAAAAAGCAAGAATTCGAATTGGAATTAGAAAAGTTGTGTGAACAAATCTTCTTTAAAGAAGAACTCTTGAAGTATATCAATGTCCATAAATCTTATGTTCAGCACTTTTCAAAAAGCCTCATGAAGGAATTAGGTTGTAACGTCCTAATGGGAGGGCCTGATTCTGGCATTTTTGGTGATATCCCGCTGCAAACGAGAAAGCAGGTTAATTGGATTGAGGTCTATGCTGGCACAAAGGCCATTGTTGAGCTTAAGAATATCTACGGCCAAAAGCGTTACTTGTCTGTGAGTACTTCTAAGCTCTCACATATGGTGGCCATGTCAGATGAAAGCGATTTTACACTATTGTTAAATGACGTCCTTCGCCCTGGCTTTGTGGCCGGGATTGATTTTGACTTTTTGCGATATAAAGGGGCCGCTTCCATTACGATTTCTAAGTCACGAGCTCGTGCCGCTCAAAAGCATGGAGGGGCGATCTTTGAGAATGTTCTGCTCATTCATAATTTAGGAACAAGTGATTGTAAGAGATATGATTATAAACCAGATCTAAAGTGTAACTCGATTAACCTTGCCGTTGATTACCGCCACTATAATATCATTTTAAATATTGAATCCTCTGCAGAAGAGTCAACAGTTCGAAAGCTCTATCTTTCTCGCGGTGCAAATCTTAGAAATTACTTTGAGAAAGAGGGCAGCATCGATATCTATCATATGGATATTAAGCGCAGCCCCCATTATGACGAAAACCTTACCCTCGATAAATTTGATGGCGTTTACCTAAGTTGGCGGCCTCATATTGTCGATAAGTATCTAATTGAAGAAGCGCAGAATCATCCTAAGTTTCCTCATTTCCCTGATTCTGAGGACGATGGTGGTGAAGAAGCCGCATAGCATTTGGGCTTTTCTAAAATTGATCTTCATAGTAGATTGTTTAAAAACATAACAAGTAGGTTATTTTATGAATCAATCACGTGTCGAACAATTAAGTCCAAAATATGTTTGGTCTAACTTTCAAAAACTACTAGATACTCCAAGGCCTAGTTATCACGAAGAAGCTGTACAAACTCTACTTCTCTTATTTGGAAAGAGCTTAGGCTTAGAAACTTATCGTGATGAAGTAAATAATGTCATTATAAAGAAGCCAGGGCAACTAGGTGGTGAAAATTCAGCGCCAGTTATCCTTCAGGGTCACCTTGATATGGTTGCACAAAAGAACGAAGGCAACCCTCATGACTTTAAAAAAGATCCTATCACAACATTTATCGATGGAGATTGGGTCCGTGCTAATGGAACAACTCTTGGTGCCGACAACGGTATCGGTTGTGCGTTTGCAATGGGGCTTCTCGAAAGCAAGGATATACCGCACCCTCCATTAGAATGTGTTTTTACGGCCTGTGAAGAAGCTGGAATGCACGGAGCAATTGGTCTTAAGGGTGACCACTTTGATGGAAAGATTATGCTAAACCTCGACACTGAAGAGGAAGATGAACTGATCATTGGATGTGCCGGTGGAGTTGATCTGATCTTTGAAAAAGAATTCAGTGAAGGGCAAGCAAATGGTGTCCATCAAAGAGTTGCCATTAAAGGTTTAAAGGGTGGACACTCGGGAATTGATATTCATCGTGGACGCTTAAATGCAAATAAACTGATTCCAGAAGTCTTTGCTGGAGTTGATGATATTCAACTTGTTTCGATTAAAGGTGGATCTCTAAGAAATGCAATTGCTCGTGAAGCCTTTGTTGATTTTTATACAAGTGAAGAAAGTCTTCTTAAGATTCGCGGAAATTTTGAATCTCTATGGGAAAAGAACCAAGAAGCCGAAGCAGGGCTAAAGTTTGAGTTATCATCAATTAGTGAAGAGGCAAGGGCCCTTTCGCTGGAAGACTCAAAACTTGTGCTGTCGGCAATTATTAATTGTCACCACGGCGTAAAAGCATGGGATGAGCACTTTGAAGGTGTTGTTGAAACATCGACTAACTTAGGTGTGATCACTCTTGAAGCTGGTAAGTTTAGCATGGCAAATCTTATTCGTAGTGCTAGTGAAGATGCGAGAGATAGCTTTGCTCAAGAAATGATCTCTGCTCAAAATGCACTTAACTCTAATGCCATTCTTGAAGGTGCGTATCCTGGTTGGAAGCCAAATCCAGAATCTAAAATTCTTTCAGTTACTGGTGAAGCTTTTAAAGACTTAAGAGGTCAGGCCCCAAAAATTTCTTCAATTCACGCTGGTCTTGAATGTGGAATTCTTTCAAAGGCCATGCCTGATGTTGATATCATAAGCTTTGGACCGACGATTACAGGAGCACACTCCCCAGATGAACAAGTTTCAATTTCATCAGTTGAAAAGACGTGGCTTCTATTCTTAGAAGTTATTAAGAGGCTTATGTAATGCTAGCGATTGGTTTACAAAATAATATTTCAACTCTCTTTGTCTATTTAGTTGTTGTTCAAATTCCAATGATCATCACATATCTCTTTGCTAAGGATTTAGGGATTTCAAATCTTTGGCTATACTTTGTTTGTCTTATTATTGGGCTAAGGGTTGCATTCTTTAAAGACGACTATTTTAAAAGAAAGGTGGAGTCAAAACTCTTTAAGCAACTTCAAATGAGGAGTGGCAAGTCTCCTTCAAAGAGTGAGATTGTAAAAGCGTTAAATCTATCTGTTGGACTTAGAGATATTATCTTTTTTGCTAACTTAATTATCGTTTTAGTTTTAACAGCAATTTTTAATCAATTTTAACTGCGAAAAAATATCTTAATCTCGATAAGAATGGTGTGGAATATAAATATATTTACACCATTCTTATCTTCATCTTTGTCCTCGAAGGTTGTCAAAAGCACAGTCGTACTATCAGCTCTGTAGGAACAAATCTTCAAGTTGCCAAAGGGGACTTAACAGCACACCTTGTCTCAAGAAGACTAAATGGACAAAGGGTTGTGATTGAAGGGGAGTGTACAGACGATATTCCCGTTAGCTTCTTTTCAAATCATCTTATTAACGACCAACATTTATCCACACAATGTCAAAATGAGAAGTATCGAAAAGTTTTATTCTTTCAAGCCGATGTTGTGGGCCATCAGGATATCTTCGTCACTCAAGATGGATACTCTGCTGTCGTGACAATTCCAAGTGTCGTCACCCGCCGCCCTGGCAAAGTTATTGTTGATACACCAATGGAAGGCTACTTCTATGGTCGCACCATTTATGTTTCTGGCCGTTGTCAGCTTAAGGGAACAGTTTTTATACGAGGAAGTTATATTGAAGACTTTGTCAAAACCGCGGCATGCTCAAATGGACTATTTCTTACTCCTATCTACTTTTCAAAAATTAACGCTGAAGCAATGGAGACCCATCTATTTATCAATCAGGTGGATGCGTATGGAAATAGCTCTGAAATGACTATTAAGAAGATCAAATTTAGAAATGACGATCATTCGATCTTCTTAACTGAGTCAATTGTTGGAGCCTCTGGTGATTCCCTTGAGGTAACAGGAAGTTGTAAAGGCTTTGAACGAGTTAGTATCGATGGAAATATTGTTAATTGTCGTAGTGGTAACTTTAGTTACAAACTTGATTTATTACCTCGAAAAAAAACGGGACGTCTCCTCTATCAAGTTCCTGTCGAGGGCCTGAATGGGAATTTTCGTTCAAATCTTCGAATGCTCTTTTATTATTATAAGTCGGTTGAGACCTCTCCGCACTTCTTCTCTCCTCGGGGCAAGTATGATGAAAGTGCTAGAGGAAGACATGTTATTAGTGGAACTTGTGGAAGAACTTATACCAATGGCAATGTGAGACTCTATACAAAAAAGTCAGAAAATATACTTCGTGATGCTCACAATATTCCACTAAGACAAGATGATGGTGTCTTTATTATTTTCCCTGATGAGTATGATCTCGGGGGAGAGACGACAATCTTTGCAGAATGTAATGATTTTTATATCGACTATAAAACGAATAATTTCTCAACCTCTTTCGACTATATACCTTCTAATGAAATACGACTAGCACCAAAGGGTGTTGATGTGCATAGTATGAATCATATAATTGAAGGAGGATGCTCTCAAGGAAACTCTGTGCGTTTACTTGATCTTAGTAATGAAAATATTGAACAGGCCAAGTGTATAAATGGGAAGTACTCAATCGAGATAACATCTTCACAGATGGCGGGAAAAAATCAATATGAAATCTTTGAAGTTAATTTATTTGAAAGTTATCAAGGGGCCAAGCAGTTAATTGATGTTAACTATAGTTATGCCGTTGCTTTTCCTTATCACTTTCTACAAGAGTCACCTGTTCCAGGATGGGGCTCTAAAGTATCTCCACTTCGTTTCTATTGGAAGTATCCTTATAAGTCTGAAGTTAATGATATTTATTATGGCTACTACTCAAAGAATAGCTATATTCAGGTGGAGTGGAAGAAGCTGCCACAAAATACCAACCAATTACTTCTTGATGGCCATGAGTTGCTTAGGTTGGGTTATAAGGAATGTGAAGAAGTACAGGTCTATTTTCAGTCTGTTGATAAGAAAAATAGGAAATCAATTATTATCGAAACAAGTCCCATTCGCTTTGACTTCACCCCTCCTGATGAAGTCGAGGTCGAGCAGATCGACTATTCACCATTATTTAGAAAACAATTACCCAAATTCAAGTTTAAAGATGCCGATGATAATTGTGTAAGTGATGATAAGTTATTTTATAAATACACTCTCTATCAGGTTGTCTTTTCCAAAGAAAATGAAGAAGAAATCATTGACCGAGTAACCATTGATGAGTTCACTATTTCTAATGTTCTTAAAGAGAGCTTGTTTAATAGAAAGTACGACCTTGAAGGAAATTTTCAAGTAGGGGTGACAGTTTTTGATCGCGGACAAAATGCAACGAAAGAATATTTCTCAATTATTTTCTCATGGAAGTAGAGAGAACGAGGGGGCATGGAGGCCCCCGTTATATCTTTAGTAATGCCAAGGAAATTGAGAGAAGTCTTTTTCACGCTTTTCAACAAAAGCATCACGGCCTTCTTGTGCTTCAGGAGTTCCATAAGCAAGTCTCGTTGCTTCACCTGCAAAAAGTTGCTGACCAACTAGGCCATCATCAAGAAGGTTGAATCCAAACTTAAGCATACGCATTGCAGTTGGAGATTTAGAGTTCATCTCTTTTGCCCACTCAAGTGCCACCTTTTCAAGGTCTGCATGAGGAACAACTTTATTTACCATGCCCATTTGGAAGGCTTCTTCGGCACTGTAGTTGAAGCCACAGAAGAAAATTTCACGAGCACGTTTTTGGCCACATTGGCGTGCAAGATATGCTGAACCGTAACCTGAGTCAAAAGAAGCAACATCTGGGTCTGTCTGTTTAAAGATAGCATGCTCTTTTGAAGCAATTGTCATATCACAAACAACGTGAAGAGAGTGTCCTCCACCAACTGCCCAACCAGGAACGACAGCAACAACAACTTTAGGCATAAAGCGAATTAAGCGTTGCACTTCAAGGATGTGTAGTCTTCCAAGCTTTGCTGGATCAGGAGTTCCATCACCATCAACATACTTATATCCATCTTTTCCACGAATTCTTTGGTCTCCACCTGAACAGAATGCCCATCCACCATCTTTTGGTGATGGCCCGTTACCTGTGATAAGAACAACACCAACATCACTCCACATTCTTGCGTGGTCTAGGGCGCGGTAAAGCTCATCAACAGTTTGAGGTCTAAATGCGTTGCGACACTCAGGGCGGTTAAATGCAATTCTAACTGTCCCTTGGTCTACGGCGCGGTGGTATGTAATGTCCTTGAAATCGAAGCCTTCGACTTCTTTCCAAGCACTTGGGTCAAAAATATCTGAAACCATGTGATCTCCTTTTGTTTCGCTCAATATAAAATGCCTGAGCTAAAGTGTCATTCATAACTTTGTGTGCGGCCAGTCTAAACAAAATGAAGATGGTGTGAGTTAATAGTGATATGAAAAATCTCATTCTTTTTACATTTCTATTCTTTCTAGGACTCAGTGTTAATGCAGAGGTAACAGTTGTCATCGATGGGACTCGTTATTTCTGTAGTGAAGATGGCAGACCTCCGCAAGATCGCCAGTGGCAATGTGTTGCTCATTGTGACTCAAGGTCATCGGATGGTGAGTGTCGTAGGTATAGGGAGGACTTCTGCGGTATCAACGCCGTCTGCATTCCTTATTGCGAAACTCGTTCTTCTAGTGGAGTGTGTCGTCGCTACGGAGACGATATTTGTCGCTCAGAGGACTAAATGTCGACTAAGGCCTAAAGACCTCAAGCTCTTCTATCTCAACATAGAAGTGCTTTGACTCATTATCAGTTTCACCCTTCATAAGAAAAAGGGTTTGATAGTTATAGTCAGTATCAAGTCCAAGTAGGCTTGAGCGAATCTTTACGAGAATGAGTCCGTGCTCATCCTTAACAAGGTAGAAATTATTTTTTAGCTTCTTATGAATTCGGGCCTTAAGGGTAACTTCTTTGCCATCACTTGGATTTCTCTTTAAGTTCTCTGAAGTATAGAGGCTTCCTTGTTCCTGCCCTAGAAATTTCTTTGGGCCCCCACAAGAACTTAATAATATAGCAAAAGAAGCAATGAGAAGTTTATTCATAGAAACCATTATATTTAACTTGTTGGTTTTTGACTATAGGGCAAGCGCCAGAGATAATTAATCCATGAAATTAATCTCACTCTTATTATTTACTCAATTATCTTTCGCTAGTATTGGCGGTAAGTGGCTAGGCACTGGAGCTGTAAAAACTCCTAAGGCAACTCAAGAATGCTCTGAAGTTTATTTTCGTTTATTCTACGATGGGAAGAAATTTAAAATTCAAGAGGGTGGTTACAACTGTAATGGCCTTAGTGCTGAATATCCATACTCTGTCTTTGATGTTAATGGCCCACTTCTTTACTATAAAGGAGAGGTTTCTGGACTGATCAATAATGACGAGTTAACGATCTATTCTAAAGAAGATGGCTTTTCTCTACGCTTTTACTTTGTCGCTGAAGATGAAGTTGAGGTCACTGAGTCTTGGAAAGAGGGTAGTGATTACTTAATTATTACGTCGAAACTATTGAGAAAGTAATTAGGCGGCCTTTTTAAAGGAGTCCACTCGTTCCTTGTTCTCTAAAAAATCTTCAAACTCCCTGCGTAGGGTTGCATCAACCATTCCGTCTGAAATATATTCGGCCACATAGTAGAAGCACTCACGCCAAGCTTTTTCTAATTTGGGATTCCAGGTGTTCATATGAAAGAGCATAAGGGTTTGAATAAATGCTTCTTCAAAAATGGGAAAATAAGTCTCAGATACTTCGTACTTAATTTGATTTCCTCCCAGTCCTTGGAGGTAGTATTTTAAATACTCTGGATTTTTTAAGTTATTGATCGTGATACTAAGGGCCCTGATAAAAGACGCTTTCAATTGTTCGCGGTCCATGTGAGCGAAAACTTTTTGCATGCCTGGCTCGAGAATAATGACATTGTCAAAGAAGGCATTTGTAAAGTTTTTAAGATTAGGCTCAATTCTCCTAAATGATTCAGTAATTAGTTCCTTATCAAAGCTCATAAAGTCTCCTGGGCGCTACAGCTTACTCATCGTTGGCAACATAATTTCTTTTGAATTAAGATTTCTTAAATTCTCTCCAAACCCTGTATTTACAGATTGTCCTACTTAGGAGAGTCTAGGGTTAATGAAAGTTTTAGCAGTAAATAATTTAACTTATAATTTTGATCAAAAATCAATTTGTCAGTTTGATAAGATCTCTTTCGATCTTAGAAAGGGTGAGGTCTTAACTCTTCTTGGGCCTTCTGGAACAGGGAAGACGACTTTATTCAATATCCTTACTGGAAAGTTAACACCATTAAGTGGTGAGGTTGAAAAATCAGAGGGACTTAAAATTGAAATGGTCTCTGGTGTTGATAACCTAAACTGGGACTTAACGGTTTTTGAAAATATTGAAAGTCATTTACTTGATCACGATCCAAGTACTGATACGAATCGCGTTCGTGATATGATTGAAATTTTTGGCCTAGAATACAAGGATCACAAAAAGCTCGATCAACTCTCGGCCGGACAATTACAAAGACTTCTCTTTGCTCGCTCAATGGTCATTGCACCAGATGTACTCTTACTAGATGAGCCATTTTCAAATATCGATGAATTTCTTAAAGCAACTCTATGCCATGAAATTTTTGAAATTTTTAAAGAGAATGAAATCTCATTAGTTTTTGTCACTCATAATTTAAAAGAAGCGTATTCATTAAGTGATCGTATTATTTATCTTAGTGGCGCTAAACTTCAGACTTATCAAAAACCACAAGACTTCTATGATAGGCCTCTGTCAATTGATGCTGCTCGCTTTGGTGGGATGATCAATCTCGTTGCAGGACCTATTGTTGAGAGAAATGGTGACAAGGTTGTCGTAAAAAATGACTTTGGACAATTTGAAGTTATGGATAATCTCAAAACAAATAACCAATTTGTCTACTTGGCCTTTCGTCCGAAATTTTTAAAATTAGTTGAGGAAGGTGGACACTTAAAAGGGCGAGTGAAGGCAATTATTAGACATGGCGAATATGACTTCATTGAAGTTGCAACCATGAATGCCAAGGTTCTAAGATTTCAAATGGCCGACTCATCTAAGGTGAGTGTTGGCTCACAAGTAAAGCTCGCTATTGATCTTGAGAATGCCTTTCTATTGCCGGTTTAACTAATCTTTACCAAATCTTAATTATTGGCACATCGTGTTTTCTCTTAGAATACTTACAACTATTGTCGTTGTGGTATCGTTGGAGGAAAGAAGATGAAATTATTAATTATCGGTTTTTGTATTTTACTTTCAATTCTTGCATTCGCTAAGGATATTGATACCGATAAGAGTTTTCTAAAATGGCATGCAAGCAAAGTTGGTGGCCAGCACTGGGGACATGTTAAATTCTTAAAAGGAACAATCGAACACGACGATAAGGGCGAGCCAGTGAAAGGATCATTCACTGTTCAGATGAATACAATTGATGTTCGTGATCTTGAAGGTGAGTGGAAGGATAAGTTACAAAATCACCTTCGCCAAAGTGACTTCTTTGAAATTGAAAAATACCCAATCGCGACTATGGTAACGAAATCAATTACAAAAATTGCAAAGAATAAATATAAGGTTGTGGCAGACTTTAAGATCAAAAAGGTAACACGTCCTCTAACTTTTAATATGAATTATGACGGCAAGAATGCCACGGGAAAAGTTAGCTTCGACCGTACAAAATTTGGCATTAAGTATCGATCAACTTTATTGGGCACTGTGGCAGATAAGGTTATTCACGACAAAGTTGATTTAGAATTCAACGTTCAATAAGCTGAAATTACATAGTGAATTTGAACACGTAGCGCAAGACTAAGTAATAGATGCACGTAAGTTTATTCTATGTTAAGTTTTGGCGTATGAAAGCCGGAAAAATCGAAATCGCATTCTTTGAAAAAGACAGATACCTATTCCCAATTAATCGTCGTAGCAAGAATCCTATTGTTGACTACAAGAATGAACTGATTAAGAAATCAATTGCAAAAGAATTAAATCTTAAGGTTAAAAATATCGACCTAAAAGATTATAAGAAACCTAACTAGAATAGCCTCTTGTCTTGAGGTAATTCGATAGTAACAAGATTCCCACTTCTCCATGGATCATCAAAAACAAGTTTAGATGCGATAAGGGCAAGGCCTGTATCGTTCACATTTCCTTTCCCGTAACGAGGATCACCCATTACTGGAAAACCTAGTTCTGTGAATTGAATTCTAATTTGGTGCTTACGTCCTGTGATGAGATTAACTTCAACAAGGGCCGTCTTTTCAAGATACTTCTTAACTTCGTACTCTAAAATGGCCTTTTTACCATCGATAACACTTTCAAGACGCTTGGCCTTTTCCGGCTTTCCTTTAATCTCGGCCTGATATGTTTTTTGAATTTTATGATTCTTAATCTGTTCTGAAAAAGCACGGGCAGCTTTCTTAGTATAAGCAATCATCATTAGACCGGCCGTCTCTTTATCAAGGCGGTGGATAAGAAATGGTTCACGTCCAGTGCGTTTGTGAATCTCTCTTATGATCGTGTACTCATCACCATACTTTGTCCCTTGGCACAGAAGCCCTGCTGGCTTGAAGTAAACTCCATAGTGGTGAGTCTCATGCATGCACTCAACAGTGCTCATATCAAATTCTGCAATATTTGGATCAACGTAAAGCTTGATCGTTTGACCGCGTTTGATTTCATACTTGGCCTTACGAATTCGCTCAGGCTTAGCAGACTTTGTCCAACAAGCACCTTGCTTCATAAGGTTTTTAATTTTTATCTTTGATAGCTCAATTCCTGCTTTTGCACATTTTTCTGCAAGTAGGTCTGCTGCCGTTGTATCTGAATAGGCCTTTGCCGTTACACTAAATTTCTTCATAAATTATTATCCATTAAAATAAGGACAACCGCTGCATCCACTCTGGCAACAGTCATTAATATCGGCTTCTTCATCAACTCTTAGGTTTGGTGAAACAAGAGATAGGGTATAAGTTTTTACGCCGCGAACATTTCCGACTAATGTGAAAAGTTCAGGGCTTTCAATTGGTGTCTCCATTGTTCCTAAGTTTAGAGATAGGGCCAGATGGTGAGCTATCGAGTGAGAATCACAAAGAATATTGAATTGTGTCTCATTATTTAGAGTCACTAGGTATTTCTCTGCATATGATTCAATGATATATTCTTTCATATATAATCCAAATCAATTAAGGTAGCGCCATGTTTTATGACTTTCCGATAAAATATCACGAACCTGTTTTCCGTCCTCCTTCTGAAGGGCGTTCTCTCCTTATACAACAAACCATTGGTTGCTCCAATAATAAATGTACATATTGCAATATGTACCGTTCTAAGACTTATAAAGAGAGAAACACCGATGAGGTAATTGAGGATATCAAGAAGGCGGCGGCCTATTACCGACGCTTTAAAATGCGCCCCTCTAAAGTATTTTTATGTGATGGGGATGCTCTTGGGGCCCCTACTGAGGATCTTTATAAGAGCCTTTTGGCAATTCGTGAGGAATTTGGAGATATTCGCGTGGGAGTCTATGCGACGGCCCAAAATATGCTGGATAAGACGCAAGAAGAACTTTGCTACTTAAAGGAAGCAGGCCTTGGTATTGCTTACCTTGGAATGGAATCTGGTTGTGACAAAGTCCTCCATATGACAGTTAAGGGAAATAGCGCCCAAGATATGATTGATGGTTCCAAAAAAGTTATGGATGCGGGGATGAAATTGTCTGTTATTGCCATGCTTGGACTTGGTGGCAAGAAGCATACTGAGACCCATGTAAAAGAGACATCACGTGTTCTATCTAAAATCTCTCCAGATTATCTGTCATTTCTTACGACAATGGCAGTTGAAGGAACCCCATATTACCGAATGGTACAGCGTGGCCTTGAAATGCTGACAACTAAGGAAATTCTAGGGGAGATGCACGATATCTTATCTGGCATTGAGGCCTCTCGAGAAATTTTACTTAGGATCAATCACGTCTCAAATATGTATCCAATTGGAGGGAGTCTTCCTCAAGATCAGGCCACGATAATTCAACAGGTTAAGCAGTGGTATGAGGAAGCGCCAGAAGGAACATATCCACCAAAACCTTCACATATGTAGGATTTCGCAGTATAAATTGGCCATGACTCAACAACAGTATAATATCGCATTTATCATTTTATCAGTTTTAGTATTCATCCTTTCAATGGGAGTAGGCTTCTTCTATATCAAGCTTAAGCAAGAGACGAAAAAGCGTATCGCCGAACATGACAAGATGGAAGCAAAAGAGAAAGAGAGACAGGCCTTTGTTCGTGACAGCCTAATTACAATTGCACGTGCCTTTGTCCAAAAACAGTGTGAAGCAAGTGAGGCCTGTATTCGCTTAAGAATGCTTATTGACCGCGTGGACTTTGTTGAGAATGAAGAATACCCAATTATCTTTTCGATGTATGAGGAAATTAAGCACTTTCCAACTCATCAGGCCCGCAAGGACCTATCAAAACAAGAGCGCTTCTCACAAGATAAGGAGCGATTTGCCATTGAAGACAAACACATGGATAATTTAACTATTGAATGTAATAAGCTAATAACAAATCTTATGGTTAATTAATGCAATACTATGTCCACAATCTTAATCCAATTGCTATCGACTTTTTGGGTGTTAAGATTGCGTGGTATTGGCTGGCCTACTTCTTCGGTTATTTCTGGACACTCTATTTAGGAAAGTATCTCATTAAAAGAGAAGAGCTAAGTGTCTCTTTTCATCATTATTTAAATTATCTCTTCTCTGGCTTCTTTGTCATGCTGGCCGGTGGGAAACTCTTTTATATCTTCTTCTATAATTTTAGTTATTATGCTGCGGACTTAAAGCGCGTTCTTTACTTCTGGCAGGGAGGAATGAGCTTTCACGGTGCCCTGATTGGGGGGGGCCTTTGGACTTACTACTACGCTAGAAAGCATGGGCTAAAATTCTTTGCCCTAACAGATATCGTTCTAACAACTGTTGGGCCAGGTATTATGTTTGGCCGTATCGCTAACTTTATTAATGGAGAGCTTGCGGGAAGAGTTTCAGACGTTCCTTGGGCCGTCATTTTTCCAAAATTATATGATTCTAATCCTCGTCATCCTTCACAGCTCTACGAAGCCTTTTTGGAAGGGTTAGTCTTATTTCTTATTTTATTTATTTTGAAAAAGAATTTAAAAAGACCAGCTTTAAACTCTGGCCTTTTTCTTATCATCTATGGAATTGGTCGTTTTATTGTTGAGTTCTTTCGAACTCCTGATCCACAAATTGGGCTCTTCTTTAACCTCTTTTCAGTGGGGCAATTCTACTGTTTTGCGATGATACTCATTGGAGTGGCAATTATTTTTTGGCCTTCTCGTTTATCGCATTCTCGTACTGCTTAAGTAATTCTGGATCAACTTCTGTTGGTGTAATTTTACGGAAACTCTTGCGAGCATTAATCATATTTTCACACTTATGGACGGCACCGTCACCTTCTACTGGAACGTTTTTACGCCCATCTTTCATCCAAGTAATTTCTTTTCCACAATAACGACATGATGCCATGAGTAACTCCCTGATTTTAAAGCAATTTAGAGTGTCAATTTTAGTGGTTTTGGGTTATTCTAACAACTATAAAAATAAACTGGAGTGCATAGTGTTAGATATCAAATTTATCAGAGAAAATGTTGATTTAATGAAGGATGTAATTGCGAACAAGCGAATTGGGCTTGATCTAGATGAACTTCTTTCAATTGACTCTAAACTCTCTGAATTAAAGACGAAACAACAGGATTTACAAGAGAAGAGAAATGCTCACTCGAAATTAATCCCAAAAGCATCTAACGAAGAAAGACCAAAACTTATTGCTGAAGGTAAAGAAATTGCCAACGAGCTTAAGGAAATGAATCCAGAAATTAGTGAACTTGAAGAAAAGTTTAAGGCGCTTATGTACGTTGTTCCAATGGTTCCATCTAAAGATGCACCAGTTGGAAAAGACGATAGTGAAAACGTTGTAAGCCGTGTTGAAGGTGAGAAGCCAAACTTCTCATTTGCTCCAAGACATCACGTTGAAATTTTAGAAATGAACGAATGGGCAGAGTTTAAGAATATCGCAAAAGTTTGTGGTTCACGTTCTTACTCTCTTAGAAATGATATGGTTCTTCTAGAAATGGCCATGCACCGCCTCGCTCTTGATATGCTAACGGAAAAAGGCTTCACACTTGTTTCATCACCATCGATGGCAAGAGAAGACGCTCTTTATGGTACAGGTCACTTTCCAACTGGAAGAGAAGACGCTTACTATATTCCAGAGCATGATATCTATCTTTCAGGAACAGCAGAAGTTCAATTAAATAGTCTTCACGGTGGTGAGATTATCAATGAATCAGATCTGCCAATTCTATACGCTGGTTTCTCTCCATGTTTTAGAGGGGAAGCGGGAAGTTACGGTAAGGATGTAAAAGGTCTTATCCGTGTCCACCAATTCCAAAAAACAGAACAATTCGTTATCTGTAAAGGTGATGAAGCGGAATCTGAAAAATGGCATAAGTCACTTCTTGAAGCTGCAGAAGAATTCTGTAAGGCACTTGAGCTTCCATATCAAATCCTAGAAGTATGTACAGGTGATATGGGTGCTGGAAAATTTAGAATGTACGATATTGAGTGCTGGGTACCAAGTGAAGAAAAGTACCGTGAGACACACTCATGTTCTGCACTTCACGACTGGCAAGCAAGAAGAACAAATACTCGCTACAGAGATGCAGATGGAAATGTTAAGCACGTTTTCACTTTAAATAACACGATGGTTGCAACGCCAAGAATTCTTGTTCCTTTCATTGAAAATCATCAACAAGAAGATGGTTCAATTTATGTTCCTGAGAAATTAAGAGCATATATGGGTGGAAAAGAAGTTCTTAAAGGACGTAATCGCCAGTAGGTGATTAAGAGGGAAGGATCAGGCTTATGGTCTGAACTCCCTGCTCACTTCGTGATAACTTGAGCTCACATCCATGCGTCTTTGTCATGGATTGGGCCAAGCCTATCATTTGCGTATTTGTACTAAGCATCTCTCCCTTTAGGATTTTTACTCCTCGAGACCTCGCCTCAAGAATTAATAAACTTAGCAATTCCTTACCAATACCAATGCCTTGGTATTTATCAATGATAGTAATGGCAAACTCTGCAATAGCTGGATTGTCTCGTTGAATATCAAATCTTGCAACTCCCATTGGATGAGAGGGACTTGTGATTGTTGCGACACCGATAGCATAGTGAAATCTCTTATCGTATTCGGTGAGATTGATTAGCTCTTTAGCAGTTAAACCTTTCTTTGCACCAAAGAAGCGGTGATAGATGGACTTAGGTTCCATTTCATGGATACCTTCAAGAAGCATCTTCTTATCAAGAGGGCCGATTTCACGAATCTGTGCTTTATGGCCTGCAAAATCGTAAATATGGTCTAGAGCTAAAGCTTCCACATCGAAATAGTATCACAGCTTCATTTGAGAGTATGATTTTTTTGACACAGCCTCCACTAAATGCGTAAAATTATAAGTAAAGTACTTATGGAGGAGACTTAATAATGGATAATTTCTACCCACTTAAAAAAGTGGCCGATATATATGGTGACCCAAATTTAAAATTTGAGATACAAGATCTAGAATCTGCCGGGCAAATTCCGGCCTCTCGTAAGTACAGAAGTGGTGCAATCTTTAGAAAAGGTTGGCCAGTAAATTTACTTCCAAAAATAGGCGAACAAGTTGGTTATTTCAAGAAATTTGAAAAGCCTACTTCGGTTTGTGTTTTCACGACAAAGGGTGGAGTTCTTAAATCGACTCTTGCTCTAAACCTTGCGCGCACAGCTGCACTTCATGGACAGCGAGTATGTGTTGTTGGACTTGATATCCAAGGAGATGTAACAACGTCACTTGGTTATGATACTGAGTCTGATGACAGCGGAAGCCTTGATGAGCTTATTCAAAAACTAGATCAGACAAAGGGCCTATGTGATTACTTCTCTGGGGAGGCAACTCTTGATGAAGTGATCGTTCAACTAGGAATACCTAATTTATTTATTATTCCAGAGACACCTGAGCTTGTTGCTCTTAATGACTCATTAAATAATATTAACCGACGTGAGTTTTGGTTAAAAGAAAGAGTGATTGATCCACTTAAAGAGCACTTTGATCTTGTGATCATGGACTGCTCTCCAAATTGGAATAAGCTAACGACTAATGCTCTTGTGGCAAGTGATGCACTAATTTCACCTCTCGAGTGTAAGATTAATAACTTTAGAAACTTCAGAGTTTTCTCTCACTTCCTAAAAGAATTTAAAGATGAGATGAGACTAGATTTTGAATCAATCTTTGTACCAACAAAGTATTCAACAAATAAGAAGTTAAGTAACGATATCTTAAATTGGTACTATCAGAATGTTACTGGTTGTACGACTGTTGGTATTAAAGAATCAGTAAGTGCTGAAGAGGCGATGGCGCTTAATCTTTCAATTGCAGAACATGCAGCTGGAAAGCCCATTGCAAAAGACACTGTTGAGTTATTTAAACAAATCCATCAGGCGATCTCTAATTATCACATAAGAAAATCAGAACAAAATCAACTTCCCGGACATCAGGCACGAGTTTTTGGAGGCCTAGGGCAAGCTAATTTTGGAAATTTGAGTAATAGGTTTTAATTATGGCCATTGGTTTAAATGATTTAACAGCTAAGAAACAGGCCAAGAAGGTTGAGGTTGCCCCAGCTGTCGTTGCTGTTGAAGAGGTTGTTGTTGCGACTCCTGAAGAAGTTATGGAGAAGCAACAAAGGCCATGGGAAGGAAAGTTTCAGGCCCAAAAGAGTTCTGTGGCAAATCAGGCCGTAAAAAGAGCAAGAGAGATTTCTGCTAAGAATGAGCTTCATGCAAAAGAGCTAAGAAAGAATTTTACTAGTGCACAGAAAGAATTAGAAATTAATCAATATATTGAAAATCGTGAGAAAGAGTTTATCGACTTAGATTCGTCTAAGAATATGCTTAAGTCAAAGAATCGCATAAGAACACAGCGCTCTTTGTTTAAGAGACTAAGAGATTCAATCTTTAGGTCTTAAATTCTTGTCGATATTAAAATTATGAAATTCTTTTTCATTAAAACAGTGAAGAATTTTAGGGGAGTACTTCTCGATTACATCTTTCGAGTTAGCTCCTCTAAAAAGCTCATTAAAGGCATTTGAACACACTTGCTTTGTAAATTTATGCTTGATCCCACTACATTGCTTAATAAAATCACAAGAATGAGGATAGCCTCGATAGCACTTCATTGATTCTATATCACATGTATTTTCATCCACTATCTTTGTATTGCATGAAGAGAGTAGAAAAATTAAAACTGCTAAGCTAGACAATATTTTCATCGATTAATATATCCTTAAACTTGTTAATGACATCATGCTCGTAGTGATCAAGTTGATTCATTGTTAATTCAGTTAGCGCATCCCTTGCATTCATCTTGTGGACAGTAACCATTTTATCGTAAGTATTTACAAGAGAGATAATCATTATGGGGAGGCTTAATTCCTTTAAACGATTTGGGCCAGCGCCACCTTTGACTTCTTCATGGTTGACGATGAGTTCAAGAACTTCCTTTGTTACCCATGGTTTATCTTTAAGAGCACTGACGGCATCTTTAACGTGAAGGCCATAAACTCTTTTCTCATCTTCACTCAACTCTTCTTTATTCTTTTTAAAGAGCTCTTGATCTTGGCTATTTAAGCGCGTGATTCCAACATCGTGGAGTAGACTTGCAGTCGCAATATTTGAAATCTCGGTATCATTACAACCTGCTCTGATAGCAAGCCTAGTAGCAAGGGTTGCAACATTCATTGAGTGTTCAATAATTAAATTTGTATCGACAGTTTTTTTATCAAAGAATTGTTTTAAGGCATCTGGCCCTGAAGAGAGAACTTTTTTTAACTGAGCGGCAGCAAGCTCTGTCATTTGATAATTTTCTTCTTTATCTGGAGCCTTCAGTGTTTGTTCGATTGCCGTCTTACACGCACCATCAACGACTTCAATCTTTTCTTCAATTGGTATGTCAATATCCTGAAGTTTTGAATCAAGAAGGTCTTTAATATATTGCTGATATTTTTCAACATCTGCTTCAAGAATATAGAACTTAGCAACTTGTTGCTTATTTAGCTTTTCAAGTTTCTCATGTGAGATTGCACTGCCTGCCTCTTGATACTTAAGATAGGTCTCTTTAAAGTAAATATATAAATCAAACGTTATGACGCTTTCTGCTTCAATTGTTGTGATTCTTAGAGGGTAGTAATCCATAAATCCTAATTCATTAAAACTAATAATAAAGTCTATTAATTTAATTTTATGGTGAATTTAGAATTTACACAACTATAGAGACTTAACACTATTTATGTTTATTGAGAGGAATATAAAGTGCCACAAGAGTTCCAACGGGTTTTCGCTCAATTGTGAACTTTATCTTAAGTAATTCGCAATAAGAGCGAATAATAAAATAGCCAAAACCGGAACCTTTTTCTCCTAAGGTACCAAAGCTGATTCCTGTATCGATCTTATTATAGATTTGTTCTAACTTCTTTTTCGTAATCCCAATACCATTATCATAAACTTCGAGCTTAAGCGCTTGATCCACCTGTGTGCAAGAGATCTTGATTAGTCCTTGGTTTGGAGTAAATTTTATTGAGTTTGAGATGATATTACCCAGAATCTGGTGAGTGAGGATTGCAAGGTTAGAGTAGACCTGTAAGTCCTCAGAAGTCTGAGGGATTTCAATTTCTATTTTCTTTCTTTCACACTGAGGAGAGAAGATCGTTACAATATTATCAAGTAAGCTTTTAACCTTCACATATTCGAGGTGCGGCTCATTATTGATTAACTCTTGTTCTGCCTTAACATTATCTAAGATGTCTTTGATATGCATACAGGCCGAGTAAACCTTAGGCCATGCCTTCGTTTCTTCAACATACCCTCGACGAAGATAGCGACTTGAGTAACCGACAATAACAAAGAGAGAGTTTGCAATATCATGAGAGAGTACTCTTAGGAGGCGAATATACTTTTGCTGATCCAGGTTTTTAATGAAGTTAATTTCATTTTCTTTTTGAAGTCTATTGATCTTTAGACTTAGGGCAATTGATAGGGTGAATGACTCTACCATATTTCCTAAGAGAATCGAGTTTTGTGTAAAGTCATTGTCTGTAAAGTGGCCGTAGATTGTCGCAAAATAGGCGAATATACCAATGTTCATGATAAGCCATGAAAGTAGATAGACTTTTGATTCAATCGTCGGCTGTTTTACGTTCGTATAGATTGAAATATAAATGATAAAGATAACTAGACTTAAGATATAAATATCGACGAGTGGCCCTATGATAAAATTAAACGAATCAAAGAATGGGACGACAATTGAGATGATTAGAGCAATTGATACGACTGCATAAATCTTTTCTAGTCTCTTTATAACTGGACTCTCAAAGAAGTCGATACTCAAGAGGTCCTTGGTAAACTTATATAGGTAGTTACACGAGATCATCGCAAAGACACCTAGATATTTCACATGATTACTTAAGGAAAGGATACCCTGTGTGTAACCAGATAAGGCCAGAACAGAGTTAACCATAAAGAAAATAAAGACTGAGTAGACGATATAGATCGACGCTCTATTAATGAGGCCAAGAATTAGGTTATAGATGAGAAGAGTACACATAAAGCCTAGATAAATAGAAAGGCTTATGATTCTAGTCTGTTCCTCTTTTTGAATATACTTAGTGTCTGCCAGTAAGGCCTTAGTATCAAATTTGTGTAGACTATGAGTTTTTAGAACAATCGTTTGTTGCTCTCCCGGCCCTAGGTCTATCCTCAATGACTTGTGCAGAATTGTATTTGCATTTATTTTTTCGACAGGAAATTCAGAGACCTTTTGTGATGCTAAATCCACAAGATAGACTTCATGTAATTTAAAAGTATGGGTATTAAAATAAAGCTCTTTGTGAACAGAGTGGTCTAATGTATTTCTAAAGTTAAAACGTAGGTAAATATTTTTATTTGTATAATCAAGATTTACAACAGTCTTGCCGTTGCTTTTAAAGCCGTCTGGTGTGTAGTGCTTCTCATCAGTAAGCTTGTATTCGACATACCTTGAAATATTATGATTTTGATCTTTGAAAGTCTTATTATTAATCTGTACAATTGTCTGCGTTGCGAGAATTTCTTTTGCTGGAATGAAAAGAAGAAGTAATAATAAGAATCGAAAAATAAAATTAATCACTAAGAAAGTATAATTTTAATTAAACAAACTTTAAATAACAATTGTGTAGATAGATGAAAAAAAACTTGAATTTCTATTTTGACTTCACGTCTCCTTATTCATACCTAAGTATGATGCAAATAGACGCAGGGCTTCTGGCCGAGAAGTATGAGATTAATTATTGCCCAGTGATGGTGGGAAGGCTTTTTGCCTTGAATGAAATGAGCGCACCTGCGCAAGTAAAGAACAAGGCCTTGTACTTATTTAAAGAAGCCTTGAGAAGTGCTGAGCACTTGGGAGTAAAACTAACTTCACCAAAGATGCTTCCTTTTAATTCTTTACCTTACTTAAGAATGGCCCTCGGTCTTAAGAATGATAAATTGAAGCAAGCAGCATTTATTCTTGAAACATTTCATTATGGTTGGAAGTATGGTCACGATTTTAATGACTATAATCAGTTTAAAGAGTTTATTACGAAAAAATGTTTGACACCAGAGGAGTACGAACGTTTAGATAGTGATCGTAATTTAAAGAAAGAGTTAAAGCTTGATATTAATCGTGCCTTTGATAAAGGAGTCTTCGGAGTTCCAACATTTGAAGTTGACGATGATTTTTATTGGGGCAATCACAATATTGACTTTCTCGCAAAAAATAAATTTTTAGATTATAATGAACACGAAGAATTTATTAACTTTAAAAAATTCTTCGAGGAAGAAAAATGAAATTGAAATTAAAACTACTTTTTATTCTATTAATTGGTCTTAGCGTACATGCAAACACTAAGGTAATGATGAAAACTAATTATGGTGACATCACAATTAAACTTTATGATAAAAAGGCACCTGAGACAGTAAAAAACTTTTTAAGCTATGTTAACTCTGGTTTCTATAATGGAACTATTTTTCACCGTGTAATTGATGGATTCATGATTCAAGGTGGGGGATACGATACAAGCCTTAAGAAGAAGAAAACAGAAAAGCCAATTAAGAACGAGGCGACAAATGGCCTAAGTAATGTTCTTGGAACAATTGCGATGGCAAGAACTTCTGTTATTAATTCAGCAACGTCACAATTCTTTGTGAACGTAAAAGATAATACTTTTCTCGATCATTCAGGGCCAACGCCATCTCAATATGGTTATGCTGTATTCGGAAAAGTTATTAGTGGCATGGCCGTTGTTAATCGAATCAAAAAATCAAAAACTGGAAGAAATGGCCCATTTCAAAATCTTCCGGTATCAAATATCGAAATTAAGAAGGTTTACGTCCTTCCTTAATTCTGAAACTTTACAGAAACACTCAAGTATATAGCTCACAAATAGCAAATTCTTCGTACGGAAGAATTTGCTATTTTAGTTAAGATATAATCTGAGTATGGGCTCATTAAAGATAAGTAGCAAAACAAATAATAAATTATCTAGTAAATCGAATTTAAGTTATTCTAAATTTAGTCAAATTAATGGCAAACATCCGCTCCAGGATAGCTGCCAAGATTCTTTTATTACATACCAGGTACGAAAGAGGCATGGGGGAAGTGTTGCTTACTTTAACTTTGAGCTAGCAAAGGAGATGGGACTAATCCCTGAAGAGCATGAAAATACCCTTACTAAAGATCTTGCTCAAAAAATCCTCGATACATTCTCTATCGTGATCATTAATGAATATGATATTGAAAATGGTGTTGAATACCCAAAAGATGAAATCTTACCAAATCGCTATATGGCAACACGCTATCTTCAGCTACAACACCCGAATAAGCAGGGGAAGACCTCTGGTGATGGGCGTTCTATTTGGAACGGAACAGTCAATCACAATGGCCTTACTTGGGATATCTCAAGTCAGGGAACTGGGGCAACGAAACTTTCACCTGCAACTCATATACAAAATAAGTACTTTAAAACTGGAGACCCTTCGATTTCATACGGTTGTGGCTACTCTGAGTTTGATGAAGGACTTGCAACTCTTATGTTTTCAGAAGTTATGCAAAAGAATAACTATGAGACGGAGAGGTGTCTTGCCATTATTAAGTTTAAAGACAATATCTCAATCAATGTTAGGGCCAATAGTAACTTAATTAGGCCTTCACATATGTTCAATCATCTAAAGCAGGCCAATTATAATGCCTTAAAAGATATCGTTAATTATTATATTGATCGCCAAAAAATGAATCATGATTGGCAGAAGGTACCTAAGACAACTAAGGCGAGATACCGCTACTTCTTAAAGAAGCAAGTTGAGGTCTTTGCAAAGCTTGCGGCAAATTTTGAAGATGACTATATCTTTTGTTGGCTGGATTGGGATGGAGATAATATCCTTATGAATGGGGGAATTATCGACTATGGCTCAATTAGGCAGTTCGGGCTCTACCACCATGAGTATCGCTTTGACGATGTTCAACGCTATTCCACAACAATTAAAGAACAAAAGGATAAGGCCAAGTATATTGTTCAATCCTTTGTACAGATTGTGGATTTTTTAGAAACGAAAGAAAAGAAACCTATCGCTGAATTTGCGGCAAGTGAGTATCTCGAACAATTTGATGAAATTTTTGAGACTCAAAAGAAATATAATCTCATTTCAAAAATAGGGATTTCTCCGAAATATCATGATTGGTTAATTCAAAAAAAATCTCAAGAAATTGAAGAGCTACAAAGATCCTTCTATTATTTCGAAAAAGCGAAATCAAGCTTTGGCCTCTATGAAGTTAGTGATGGAATTTGTTGGGATGCAATCTTTAGTATGCGCGATATTCTCCGAGAGTACCCCCAAATGATATTGAGTCGAGGAGAGTGGATTACTCGTGAGGAGTTTATTAATATCGCTAAATCTAGTTATGCAAGTAAGGCCGACTTAGAGATCAATTCATATCGTGCGAATAAAATTGATTCTTTTCAAGATTCTTATATTAAGTTACTTCACTTGGTTTCAAAGAAATCAAAGAAGAAATTTGATGAAGTGTTATTAGAAGTTGTTATGCGCTCTTCAATCATTAATAAGTATGAAAGAGTAACAGGGGATAGTATCGCACGCATCGTTGAATCAATGATGAAGAAGTATAAGAAGTTTGATCCACAAACGATTTTCAATGTGGTTCATGACTTTAGGGAACATCAAACATTCGACCCCGATAATATCAGTCCGAAGAGTGAGCGAGTTGCGAATGAGAAGAAGCATCTAAAGCCTATCGTAAAAGAGCTTCTAAAAATTGTAAGAGATTACAGAGAAGGCATCTAGCAAATGAAAATTGGACTATATGGTGGTGGCGACTTTTGTGACAATGTCGAAATTGACGAGCATATCCTTGAGCTTTGTAAGAGCGATTCACCAAGCATAACTTATATACCTGCAGGTTCTTATGAATCTGAATTAGAATTCATTGACCTAATCATGGCCTATAAGAAAATAGGCTTTAAAAGGTTTATTCATCTTCCTGTTGATCATGAGTTTGATCGAACACTAAAAGAAGAGGCCCTTCAAAGTGATGTGATTCATCTTGGGGGAGGGAATACCTTTTACTTTTTAAAGCATCTCAAAGAAAGTGGGATGTTTGAGGAATTGATTGAGTATGTAGGGCGAGGAGGAATTCTAACAGGACTCTCTGCTGGCGCTATTATCACAACTCCTAATATTTTAACGGCATCTTTCCCGCCTTGGGATCGCGATGATAATGAAGATAATGTAACTGATTTTGAGGCCATGAATATTATCGACTTTGAATTCTTTCCACATTATCGCAAATCAAAGCGTTACGATGACGAATTGAAGAGACATTCGATTCTATCTCGCTATCCAATTTATGCATGTCCCGATGGTAGTGGACTTGTAGTTACTGATGAAGAAATTGTTGTTCACGGAGAGTGTTATATTTTTGAAAAAGGTCAGAAGTATAAATTATAGCTTTCTCTTACTCGGTCTTGTCAGTAAGAAAACAATAACCCCAATTCCTATTAATGAAACGATAACTTTTATCGTTGGATCAACTTCTACGTAAATCAGTGTGTACGAAAAGAGGGCCACGATCATTGAGATGGCAATGATTTTTGACTTCACACTGACGACACCATACTTATTCCAATCTGTGATTATTGGCCCAAAAATCTTGTGGTCAAGGAGCCACTGGTAGTACTTCTCATTACTTTGAGAAAAGAAGTATGCACTTAGCAGGAGAAAAGGAGTTGTTGGAATAAGAGGAAGAAAGATACCAATAAAGGCAAGAATCACAAATGCAATTCCAAAGCTTAGGTAAATGGCCTTTCTGCTCTTATTGATCATTAAAAAGTCTTTATTGGTGAATTAGGCTTTTTCTTTGCTCTAATACAAAACCTTACCGGAGCAGGATAGCCTTCAACTGTTTTCGTTTTATCATCAGGGTCTAAGAAGTCTTCAAGTGATTGATGTGGAGGTGGACACCACTTTGTTTGTCTCTGTTCTTCAAAATTAGTCGTTGAAACAGAAACAACTTCCATATCAATAAAGCCAGTACGATTAATCCAATTCTTTAGACAACTAAGAGTTGGTAGAAACCATACATTTCTCATCTTTGAATAACGGTCTTCAGGGAAGAGACAGATCGTTTCTTCTCCAGGAATACCAATTGTCTCCATAATCATTTCTCCGCCAGGAACAAGAGACTCTCTAATTGAGATTAGCTGCTCAAGAGGATGACGGTGATGGTAGAGAACTCCCATTGAGAAGACGACATCAAAGAATGATCTAAAATTTGGAAGGTCTTCAATTCCAAATAATTCAAATTTTAAATTATCGTATTTTTTAAAGTGATTGATAAATTCAAACTGGGCCTGATTGTGTAGCACAGGATCAATTCCAAGCACTAGCTTTGGATCTTGCTTGGCCATCTCAAACATATAGTAGCCGTTATTACAGCCTACATCTAAGACAACCTTATCTTTCAAGTTTGGTAGAGATTCTTTTAATCTTTGCCACTTCTTATCAGAGCGCCATTCCGCATCGATATCGAGCTCGCCAACTTGAAAAGGTCCCTTTCGCCAAGGAATAAGTTTCGTTGCAGTCTCTAGAGTTTCTTTTGAATCCTCTTCAAGAGAAGGAATGATATCAAAAATCTCTTTGTATTCTTTTTGGTACTTTGTACGAAACATTTGAATCTTTTCGGCCTTAAGCTGTTTTAAAGACTCAATATCAACTCGATTACCAAATTTTTCTAAGTATTCTAAATTATCCATTCTCTTCCTATTTGATACATAGGTAACAAGCAAAATTATACCATCTAAAAATCATTTCAGATTTCTTAAATCCTGCTTCATCAAGCATTTTAAGTTGTTGTTGTGGAGTAAGAGGTCTAAGAACATTTTCGAGGGCCTCTCGCTTTTGAGCAATTTCCATCTCACTATAACCATTTCTACGTTTAAAATCGTAATAAAGATCAATGAGTAGGTTATCAATTTGCTCGTCTTGGCAGATGATCTTTTCTGCTAAGATAAAGCAGCCATTATCATTTAGGCCATTGTAGATATTTTTAAGAACATCTAGGCGTTCTTCGACAGGTAGGAATTGAAGCGTATAGTTCATGATGGCCATACCAGCCTTTTCAATCTTTACATCAGTAATCGACTCTTCTAGTAACTTAACATTTTCCTGTAGTCCGTGAGACTTAAGCTTTTGTGCTGCTTTTTCAAGCATTGGCCTTGAAGTATCAATTCCAACAAATTGAGGTAGCTCTTTATCATTTTGGCGAAAGTAGTCGGCCATTAAAAGCATTGTTGTTCCTGTTGAACAACCAAAGTCATAGACAGTACCTGATTCGTAAAAGCGTCTTGTCAGGTCGATGATAATTTTATGAATCTCGTGATAATTTGGAATACTACGTGACACCATGTCGTCAAATACTGAGGCCACATCTTGATTGAATTCAAAATCTGAGATTTTTTCAATTTTCTTTGCAAAGACTTGGTCTTTACCAGCGTTTAAAAATTTATTTTCCATGTGGCGAAACTAGAATATCTTTTGGATATTGTCCAATCTAGTATAAAAAATACTCCTTCTTTCCTCTTTAATTTCAATAGTTTACTGATATGCGTGATTTTTTCCTTTGAATAAGCAATATTTATTGGTATGTAAACAAAATATATATTGAAATAACAGCGCAGGTTCTATGAATAACGAATTGGATAGAGGGGAAGCTTTTAACGAAACGCTAAGAGTTTTATCCCATGATTACTCGGGGCATATGCATTTGATTAGATTTTGTATTGATGAGTTAATGCAGGATCAGGATCAAGAAAACCCTTTTGTGAAAAAATTAAACCAAGGTCTTGAACGCTTTGAGAATGATCTAAATCTTCTTAAGCAATCGACGCCATATTTCTTAGATGAAGAAGTTCCTTTAAGTAAAATTGCTGCAAGGGCCTTCGGTCAAGCACGTATCTACTTAAAGAAACATTATGCAGATTTAACATGGAATATTGAAAACGACTCAACCGTAAAAGGTTGTGAGGCCAATGATTTATGTGAGATCTTGTTCTCTTTTGCCCACTTATTTTCGACTTTAGCAAAAAAAGAAGGTCGCGAAACATTTCATATCACCTTAGAAATTAAAGACGAGTTAAGAAAATTAATTTTTATTAAGTCAGAATTAAACAAATACTTAAGACAAGAGTTAGATTCCATCTTAAACTTAGGTGACGAAAACGAAAAATCATTAAGAAGATATATCGGAATTCATAACTTCTTAGGGAAGGGAAAGGATTACGAAATTCTTGATGGGGACAACAATTTATCGGTGAGGTTTGAATTATGACAATGGCAACGGACAAGGAAATTTGGATTTTAGAGGATGATGAGGGATGTCGTTTTGTTTACGAACAAACTCTCGTTCACCGCTACAACAACTTAAGATTTTTTACTTCAATTGAAGAGTTTCAAAAGGCTCTTTCTAATACAGAAAAGAATCCTGCACTAATAATTGCAGATCTTATGCTTGATGATGGTAACTTTATGACGTACCTAAATCACTCAAAAGATCGTCGCTTAATGGTAATTCCATTTATCATTGTTTCTAGTATTGATGATATCGATGCTCTGAGATTCTGTTTTATGGAAGGTGCACTTGATTACTTAACGAAACCATTTAAGAAAAATGAATTAATCGTTAAGATCGAGAATGTATTTAATGGTAGCCCAAGAAGAATGGTACAACCAATTGCTCACAAGTCGATGCTTCTTGATGGAAAAGAAGTTGAGCACTTAACTAGTAAGCAAAAACAACTTCTGGGATTATTTATTAATTCTCCACATCGCATCGTAAGTCGCGATGATATCTTAGATAATGTTTGGGGCGACACAACTGTTCACCCAAAAACTGTCGATGTTCACTTATATAACCTAAGAAGAAAACTACATGACTATGGTTATATTATTCGTTCAGAAGGTGGCGGTAAGTGGTCACTCATTCCTGATACGTATGAAAAAGCTGCAAGTACAGATGAATCAAATGTTTCATCTAGTAGTAAAGATAGTGAAAACTCAGTATCAGAAAATTCATTATAATTTTTAATATTATAAATCGCCTCTACCACTAATAGAGGCGATTTTATATTTAGAAGAAGTTGATTTAAACCAATTATAGTCAATATGATTGAGACGAGACGCCAAGTGAATAAACCGAATAGTAGCTTCAATAAGGAGCTATTAAATTCGAATATCCATTATTGTCACATCGATTTTGATGGGGTGTGTACTTACGTCAATGATCTCTATCTTGGTTATGGCCTAAATATTGGAACCAACCTCTTTAAGTATACTCCTGACGACAAAATGGAGTTCTTCCTTAAGCAAGTTGAAAAAGCAAAGAAAGGAGAAGCATGCCACTTCTTTTCTGAGTGCATAAATTTACTAGGGGAGAGAGACCTGTGGGAAATTTGGCTTCAGCCAGGTTACTCTGCAACGGGTAGCGAACCCTCTTATATTGAGGTTTATAGTAGAAATACAAATGCTGGCCCTGAGAATTTCATCTCTACTTTATTTAAAAATTTCTATACCGCAACTGATGATGACTTATTTATTTTAAATAATCAGCTTGTTATCTTAGATATTAATAAGGTGACAAAGCAAGGCCTTGTGGGTGCCAAATTTTCTGAAGTTATTTTTGATGATGAAGAATATCTCTTCTTTTTAAATACTTTTGAACAGGCAAAACGTCTTGATGGTGTTGCTCTTAAAGTAACTCATCCTATTTATCGAAAGCGTCGTTCAAAGAAGCGCTTTTGTCGCATTAGTGTTACCTATATTGTTATTCAAGGTGTTGGCCGTTATATGGTTCAGATTCGTGATGTTCATCAAGAACATACCAATCGTGTCACCCTAAAGATGCAAGAAAAGCAATTTGAAGAATTTGAAAGATGGCGCTCTCTTGGACAAATGTCTGCTGGTATTGCTCATGAAATAAATAATCCATTATGTATTATTCGCATTCAGGCCGAACAGCTAAAAGATCGCTATGCAGGTAAGATCAAAGATTCTGATCCTGGCTACCTAAAGAAATTAGAAAGTATTATTAAGCAAGTCGATCGCATTGAGAATATAGCAAATAGTTTAAAAATCTATTCTCGCTCGTCAAACTCCATCTCAAAAGAAGTTCATAATCTTGATAAACTAATTCAAGATTCTTTAGGACTTTTCCAGGCGCAAACTGGGCGTGAGATATATATCGATTTTAAAAATCCATTTAGTGAACTTGAGGTTGCGTGTAAGAAGAATGAATTCTATCAAGTAGTTCTAAGTCTTCTCACAAATTCGTATCAGGCAGTTCATAAATTCGATAGTCTCGAAAAATGTTGGATTAAAATTTGGGTAGAAGAGTCAATGCTTGATCACTATACCATTTATATTCAAGATGGTGGTGATGGAATCAAGGATAAAGACGTTAAGGATATTTTTACGCCTTTCTTTACAACAAAAGATGTGGGCGAGGGAACTGGGCTCGGTTTAAGTATTTCGAAAAAATTAGCGCTTGAAAATAATATGATTCTTGATTTTGAAAAAGACTTTGAATTTACAACGTTCTCAATATCGCTAGGCCAAAACGTTGTAAGGCCTAGCGTCGATTCTTAAAAAACTAATTAGCTATTTAGAACTTCTTGTAATTGTCCTGATTGGAACATTTCAGTGATAATATCGTTACCACCTACAAGCTCACCCTTGAAATAAAGTTGTGGGTAAGTTGGCCAGTTAGAGTAAGCTTTTAGACCTTCTCTAATATCCATATCTTCTAAAATATTAAATGTCTTATATGGTTTACCTACAGAGTTTAACATTGCAATTGTATTTGCAGAAAAACCACACATTGGCATATCAGGAGTTCCTTTCATGAATAAGAAAAGATCAGCTGACTTAATTAGTGTTTCGATTTGAATATTTAGTTCTTGTGACTTATCAGCACCAGAAACTGCTTCTCCTTGATTAATAGGAGTTGATTCTTTACCAAGAATGTTGAATGGATTATCGCTCATATTGATTCCTTTATTTCCTGAGTTTCAATTTCTTCTATCTTACCTAATAATGGCAGTTTTGGAAATAGCTTAGGGTAAGTGTCGGAAATTAAAGACGCTCATTCAACCAGTTACGCAGCTGAATCACTTCATCGATATCAATTTCATGCTCCATTTCATAGGCATGGAATTGCGCATTAGCTCCCAGGGCCACCAGATGCTCAATTCCTGCTTTCGTTTGATTAATATCAATAACGGGATCAAGACTTCCGTGGGCACAGAAAATATCTGTATCTCTTAGGCAAGTTGACAGCTCTCTTGGGCGTCTTTCTGGGTAGATTCTTGGTGACATGAGAATAATTCCCCCAAGCTTGTGATCAAGCTGGTAGGCCGTTTCAAGGCTAACACAACCACCTTGTGAGAAGCCTCCGATAAATATATCGCTATAATCAATATGCTCATTATTGGCCACGATCTCATCAATGATCTTTGTTAAAACTCTGACACTATTTTCTATTCCTGGAACTGGATTATTAGGTGGAATATCGTACCAACTGTAACCAAAATAATACTTCTTTGGAGCATTAAGTAGTAGGTAGCTAAGGCCTGTGACATTAATTTCTTGAGTAAATACTTTATACGATTCTAGGCTATCACCTAGGCCGTGAAGGATAATCATAACCTTTTGTGAACTCGTTGGAGTGATATCACTTGCGGGTAGATAGAATGAGTCGAGTAGCTGTGTTTTTAAGTCGGTTTTCATAGGGAAAAAATATGTGATTGTGTGTTTTTATTCAAGTTTTATCTAAATTTTTTTTATGAACGGTCGATAGAATACTATCTATTGAATCCACGGAACACAGGAGGAAAATGTGTCAACAACTAGTATTTTAAAAGTTGAAACAAGAAAACCGGGAAGATCAACAACTCAAATGAGAAAAGACGGATATATTCCAGGAACTATCTACGGCAAAGGTTTTGCAGGAGCTCAATTCATGGTTCCAAAGCAAGGGCTTTCAAAGTTTCTACACACTTCAGGAAAAGTATTTGAAGTAGAGTTCGAAGGTAAGAAACACCTTGTAACTCTAGCAGATGTACAAAGAGGGCACCTAGGAACGGACTTTGTTCATTGCTCATTCCACAAAGTATCAGCAAAAGAGAAAGTTGTTATTTCTCTTCCAATCCACTTTGTTGGTGAAGCAGTTGGAACAAAAGCTGGTGGTCTAGTTAACTTCAATATGCATGAAGTTGAAGTAGAAGGTCTACCAAAAGATATGCCAGAATCACTAGAATTCGATATCACTGGTCTTGAGCTTGATGGACACTGGTCTCTAGAGCACTTCACTCTACCAACAGGTCTTACTTGGGCACATGAGCCAACTGCATCAGTTGTTTCTTGTCACCTACCAAAAGTAGTTGTTGAGCCAGAAGTTGAAGAAACTGAAATGGTTGTTGAAACTCACGCTGACGCTGAAGCGGCAGAGAAGAAAGAAGAAGCAGCTTCATAATTTTTAAAAAATGATTATGTTATAATGAGGGGAGGCCATATGGTCTCCCTTTGTTATTTTGGAGCGATCAAATGAAATCATTAGACACGTGGCTTGAGATGTATGGTGAATCTCACCAGAATAAAACCAATCAACGTATTCATGAAGTATGTGTTCCTCTCATCACTTGGTCTCTCTTAGGAATGCTTTGGTGTATTCCAAGGCCTGCTTTCTTTGGTTATTTTAATTGGGCCTGGGCCTTTGTTATTGTTGCAAGTATCTTTTATCTTTCACTAAAAAATTTAAAGGCCATCAGCATTGCTCTAGGGCTGGTTATTCCCTTCATGCTCTTAACTCAATTCTTCTTCGTGCAACTTCTCGCAGAGTACTTTCTTATTACTTGGATTGTTATCTTTGTTGTCGCCTGGATAGGGCAGTTTATAGGACATAAGATTGAAGGAAAGAAGCCTTCATTCTTTGAAGATCTTCAATTCCTTCTTATTGGACCGATTTGGGTTTTTCTTGGCAAGAAGTCCTAGCACTAGTTGCGCCAGAAATCTTCGTGATAATTAAAATTCGTTAGCTCTTTCACTTTCTGAAGGTAGATGTGAATTTGTGGTGGGAATTGATACTCTGGAAAGATATACATTCCCCATATATGAGAAGCTAATAGAATATCTAAGATCGTAAACTTATCACTTTCATAAAATGGTAATAGCTTTGCTGGAAGCTGAGAAAGCGTTTGGTCAAGGCCGTGTAAGTACTCTGCTTTATTTTGTGCAAGTAAGTGAAATGGCCCACGCTTGGCCGACTTCTTATTGATAAAGTATTCTCTCGCTTCAGGAGTGAATTCTTTTGACCACGCCCAATAAGGCATACATAAGTTATGAACGTCTTTTCCAAGTTGATCAAGATAGTCACTAAGAATTTTATAGCTCTCGCTATGAAGCTTTGAAAGATTTAGATCCTTATCGCTGTGATTTGCAAGCGCCTTAATGATATCAAGAGACTCGTTCATGATCTCGCCATCAATTTCCATTATTGGTAACATCTTTGTTCCAGTAAGCTCGACAGGTGTCTTCTCATCGTTGTAATCTAGAACAACTGATTCATATTCGATTCCAAAAAAACCAAGTGCCATGCGAACTCTTACACAGAATGGACAGTGGATATAGTGATAAAGTTTCATATAGATTCCTTTCGGGTTTATGCGTCATTACGTATCAGTAAATAATAGTACAATATTGTTAAGAATTATTTAAGGAAAAACAATGTCATTAGCAATGCTCTATAAAGAAAGAAAATTTTGGCCTCTATTTTGGACGATGTTCCTAGGTGCCGCAAACGATAACGTATTTAAAAATGCTTTAATTATCTTAATTACATATAAGAATGTCTCATTATTTGGACTAGGTGCAGAATCATTAGTTGCCTTTGCTGGTGGAGCGTTCATTCTTCCATATGTTTTGTTCTCTGCAACATCTGGTCAAATATCTGACCACTATGACAAAGCGCAGGTAATTAAAGTTACGAAATATACAGAACTTGCATTCATGATCATTGGTGCAATTGGACTCTTATTAGAAAGTTACGGCGTCTTAATGCTGACACTATTTCTCATGGGTGGTCAGTCCTCATTCTTTTCTCCAGTAAAGTTCTCATCGCTTCGAACAATTTTAAAAGATGATGAGCTAACGACGGGAACAGCACTAATTGGTGGGGGAACTTTCGTTGCGATTCTTATTGGGACAATTATTGGTGGACTTGCAGCTGCTGCTCCTGATGCAACTAGTACGGCGGCATTTGCTATCTTGGCCTTTGCTGTCTTAGGAATCATTTCAGCGCGTTTTCAAAATAAGATTAATGATATCAATGAAGACGTTAAAATCGATTACACTTTTGTAAAGCCAACTTTTAAACTTCTTAGAGACTCGATGAAAGAGAAGAATTCGTTTCGTGCCATGATGGGAGTTTCTTGGTTTTGGTTTCTAGGATCATTTGTTCTTTCAGTTATGCCTGCAATTATTAAAAATGTTTTCTACGGTAGTGAGATGGTAACGAATATTTTTATGGCAACATTCACGGTAGGGATGGGACTAGGGTCTTGGATTTGTTCAAAGCTATCGGGGAAGAGAATTGAAGTAGGGATGGTTCCTGTTGCAGCAGTGGGGATGTCTCTTGCTGTCTTTGATCTTTACTATATCTCAACTCAGTGGCCAATGTCTGTAACGGGAGCACTGATGCCTCCTGCCGAGTTCTTTGCACAACCACTTGCTCTAAGAGCTATTGTTGATCTTCTACTTATTACAATCTTTGGTGGGAACTTCTATATTTCACAATTAACTTTTATGCAGCATAGTGCTCCTCTTGAAAAGCTAGCAAGAACTATTGCGGCCAATAATATTTGGAATGCTATTTTTATGGTTGTTGCGGCCGTCTCAATTATTGTCCTTAATAAGATGGGCTCAACTGCTCTTGATAATCTACTTATTCTTGGTGGACTAAATCTTATCTATGCAGGGATTAGCTACTACTTCTTTCATGAAGAAATGTGGCGTTTTCTTGTGCAGCTTTTTACAACTTTCCTTTACGATATTCAGATCGAAGGTGAAGAGAATATTCCTAAAGAGGGAAGACTTGTGATCGCTGCCAACCATACTTCTTTTGTTGATTGGGGTGTTGTGATGAGCCTTTCTCCAAGACCTATTCGCTGGGTAATTGATCATCGCTATTATAATATTCCGGGGCTTAAACAATTCTTTATGCAAGGACACTTAATTCCAATTGCAACGAGAAAAGAAGACCCTAGAGTACTTGATGAAGCATATTCAAAATTGAATATGACACTAAATGAAGAGCGTTGTGTGGGCTTCTTTCCAGAGGGATGGATCACTCGTGATGGTGAGCCAAGAAGATATCAGCCGGGAATTAAAAAAGTCGTTGAGCAAACTAACGCGCAAGTTGTTCCGATTGTTATTAAAGGGCTTTGGGGAAGTTTCTATTCGTTTTCTGGAAAAGGTGTCTTTAAAGGTATTCGCTGGAATTTTCTAAAACGTAGAAAGATTAGAGTCGTTATTCTTCCTTCGATTCCACCGGAAAATTTCTGTTATAAAGATCTAGAAGAAAAAATGGTCGTTGAATATAAAAAGCCTCTGTAGTACAGAGGCTTTTTTTAAGGTGTCACAATATTAAAGGTATTAGGGAAGGTATCAAGAGTTTCATTGAGATCATCAAATACTTTCTTGTCTCCACTATAGTTAATATTTTTTTCGTCAAGTTCTGCAAAAGAAACTGCTCCCATGGCAAGCTTAACAAATTGGCCATGCTTTAATGAGATGGATGCATTGTCATCAGAGGCCAGTTGACGATTTTGTTCTTGCGGTTTTTTCATCGAATAATTAAGAACACTATTTCTCAAAGTTAAGTAATACTTTTCATTTCTGTCTGTAATATTTAATTCAAGTGTTAGGTCTGCACCGTTGGCCTTTTCTGAGTTAACTCTTACAGATAGATAATCGAGTAATAATTCAGAATCCATTTGAGAGAGAATTGCAGGGGATGCTGTTGGTGGTGCTGGCATCCCAACTCCATAGCGTAGCTCTTGGGCCCCTTGCACGTAGAAGTTTCTCCAAGTGGCATTTTCAGATTGATAGGCCAGTTGCTCATAAGTGTCAGCAAGCAATTGCTTGGCCTTTACATTCTTTGGTTGAGCGAAGACGAGCTTATTTAAAACTTCAGCAACAAAGCGATATTCTCCGGCCTTATAATCCTTAATGGCCATCTCCAGAACATCTCCAGCTCCGCCCATATAGGCAATGGTCTTCTTTGCTGACTCAACATCGGGAAGTGGGTTAAGGTGTGCCGGGTTTCCATCAAAGAAGCCTAGATACTTATCATAGACCGCTCGTGTGTTATGACTAAGACTTCCGTAGTAGCCACGATTGGCAAAGTTTCTTGCAAGGTTCTTATTGAGCTCAATACTATCTGCAAGCTCAGTGCCTGAGAGTCCCTTGTTTAGACGATTTACAGACTGGTCGTGAATGAATTTATACAAATCTCTTTGCGAGGCCATGTGAGAGACGACTCGATCATTTCCAAAAGTTGGCCAATGGTGTGAGCCAAAGAGAATGTCGGCCTTGCTATATTTTTCAAGTGCTCTTTGGATATGCTTAGACCACATGAGGCTATCTCTAACTTGAGCACCTCTTAATGTTTGAATATTATGCATCGTATGGCCTAGGATCTCAGCACCGCAAAGGGCATTGTCTCTTGGAAAGTAGGCCATCATCTCTGTCGGGGCCTCGGCACCTGGAGTGAACATAAAGTCGATGGTCACACCGTCCACTAGCAAGCTTCTGTCTTTATCAATGGTTGTTGTAGGCTTTGCAATAGCATACTCACCGTTAGGAGTGTAGCTTCCAAGCCCTGTTCCAACTGAGCCTTGTGGGCCAAAATCTAAAGTTCGTGCATACATATACTCAGCACGGCGACTCATGGCCGTACCAGCAATGACATTTTCACTTACTGATTCATAGACAAAGTCTTTTGGTGCAATCACTTGAATCTTTCCACTTTCTAACTCTCGCTTACTTGCCATTCCATAGACGCCACCAAAGTGATCGATATGAGAGTGGGTGAAAATTATTGCGGTGACAGGTAGATTTTCAACATTCTTTCTCACAAGATCTAGTGCTGTTTTGGCCGTCTCTGTTGTCATGAGGGGATCAATAATTATCCAACCTTTCTTTCCTCGAATAAAGGAAACATTAGCAAGGTCAATTCCTCTTACTTGGTAGATATGATCTGAGACGCGAAAGAGCCCATTAATTGATGTTAATTGTGATTGACGCCAGAGGCTCGGATTGACTGTTTCAGGTGGTTTCCCTTGAGTTAGTGAAGGGAATTTGGCCGGATCAAAAATTTCTTTCATTCCATTTTTCGATTTAATTGGCCCTTCAAGTTTGGCTATAAAGCCTTTTTGAGAGTCTTTAAAGTCACGATCATCATCAAAGTTTAACTCTTGTGCAACCGCCTTGTGAGCATCAAGAGTGTATCTAGAAGCCGGTTTAGAATCATTTGAAAATGAGTACCTTGAACCACGGGTACAACTTAATAGAGAACTTAGAATTAGAATGGGGACAATGAGATAGAATACTTTCTTGGTATGAAACACGATTCCTCCTTATTATTTATTAAAATTTCTTAAAGGGGATATCGGCTTTTGGTCGGTTATTATGGGCCTAAGAAAGGTAATAAAAAAGGCCTCATTACTGAGGCCCTTCGTTTTATTAGAATTGATTGATCATTGCATCTGCATCAAAGCCAAATTTCTTGTATAGCTCAAGTGCAGTGTATGAAGACTGACCGAAGTGGCCATCATTTCCAAGGGACTTCATATTAAATTCAAGTCCTTCTTGTTTAAGTGCGTGACATAACATCGCACCAGCACCAGCTGTTAGTTGGTGATCTTCAACAGTAACAATTTCATTTCCATTCTTTGCTAGTTGATCTTTAAATGTTTCAACATCAATCTTGTTAATGAATGGGTTATTGATAACAGTAATATTTTTTCCTTTTGCTTCTAGTTCAGTTGCAGCTTTAAGTGCCTGTTGAACAAGTGGACCGTGAGTTACGATGATTCCATCTGTTCCTTGTCTTAGAACTTGAGCTTTTGCCCAACCGTAGCTTCCACCCTCAGTATATGATACTGGGTGCTTTTCACGGCCAAAGAAGAATACTGTTGTTTCAGGTGTTTCACCTTTGTTAACTGCTTCTTCGTATCTCTTAATCGCTTGATACATTAGGCTTTCAGCTTCTTCTTTAGTTGAAAGAGCAATTACTGTTGTATTTGGAATACCTGCAACAGCAGAGAAGTAAGTTGTTGCTTGGTGTGAAGCACCGTCAGCAGCATCTTGGAAGCCTGTGTGTGAGAATAAACAAATCACAGCACCTTGTGAAAGTTGAGACATAATTAAAGGAAGATTTCCTTTTGTGACACCAAATTGTGCAAATGTATCAACAACTGGAATGAATCCTTGTTTTGCCATTCCTACTGCAGTTGAAACCATATTCGATTCTGCAATTCCAATATCAACATAGTGGCCTGGGAACTCTTTGTGGAATCCTGCTACACCAGTTGAGCCTGCAAGGTCAGACGTTACAGAAAATACTGGAAGTCCTTCTTTTGTTGCTTTAATCATTGCGTTGGCAAGACCTGGCTGAACTTTGTCAGAAGGTGCTGAACTCTTTGCTCCTTCTTTAGGAGCTGGCTTTGAAGCAAGGATCTCATTTGCCCAATTTTTGAATTCTTCTGGACAAGTTTCACCGCTATAAATTTCTTCAAGGAAAGAAATAAGTTTTTCGTCGTAAGCTCCAAGTGGGTAACCGTGTCCACCAGACTTCGCTTCTTCAGTTGCCTTCACGCCGTAACCTTTGATTGTCTTGATAACAAGAGCAACTGGCTTAAGCTCATTTGATTTTGCTTTTGCAATATTTTCTTCGATTGCTTGATAAACTCTTTCTAGGTCGTGTCCTTCTTCAACTCTAACAACATCCCAACCCATTTCTCTTAGAGCTAGAAAGCTTCCTTTCATGTCAAAGCTGTCTTCAGTAATACGTCCACCAAGTTTTGTATTATTATCACTGATGATCATAACAAATGGATTCATCTTTCCTTTCTGTGCAAGTCCTGGAATCGCTGCCATGGCCTCACGTGCTTCACCTTCCATACAACCACCATCTGAGATTGTACAAACAGTTACACGATCGTTTCCAATTGCTCTATCTGCAAGAGCAAGACCTTGAGCTTGAGGAAGTCCTGAACCTAGAGGACCGTTAGAAATGAAAACACCTTCTGGGTTTAAGTGAGCTTCACCGTGACCTGTCAGTTTAGAAGTTATTGAACGGAAACCTCTTAGGCTTTCGAATGTTAGGCCATCAAAACCTAGATTTGCACGAAGAGCATAGATTCCGTTTTCTGCGTGACCAGCATCGTTTACAAAGTTAAATTTCTCAAACCAATTTGGTCCTTGTGAGAACATAATTGAGTGTAGGGCACTCATCATCTCAGCGAAAGCCGCAGGGCCTCCCCAGTGGCAAGCTGCTCCACCAATAACTGCGTGTTGATTCATTAGGGCAACAAGAGCTCTTGTCGCTTTTGGGTCAGCAAGAGTGATTTCTTCTCCCGCTAAGTTATGAATTTTAGTTGCATAAATTGGGGCCGTCGTCGGTGCCGATGCAAGATGATTTTTTACTTTTAATGGGCTGATAGTTGCAGTCATTAACTTCTCCGAATTCGTTGATTTTCAATAACTTATAAAAGGTATCACGAGGGAATTTTTTCTGGCCAGAGAATATTTACTGACCAAATAGTTTGGCACTTTGGGCCGAATCCGTAAAACGTAAATATCTGAAAATACAGTAACTATAAATTTATTAAGTTTTATTTTAGAATGACGATAAAATCTATAGAAACTGTTGTTAAACACAATTTATCTATTTGAAATAACAAGGGGTGGTAGCGATGTGTGATGCGTGTTCAGCTGCAGGGCGTAACTGGTCATTGGCCAACGGACCTCGCAGAAGCAAGATGATTAAAGCAAGATTGTACTCAAGCTTCAATGGTAGAGAAGTTAAAATTAAACTTTGTTACTTATGTTCCATCAAATTATTTATGGGAGGCGAAGAGCTTTTCTTAAAAGATAATCCATCCTTGAATTATGAATTGACCACCCAGCATGCAGGTAGTGAATTCGATTTTTAAGCAATATTAATTGACCCATTATTTTCACAATAGATACAATACCACCTTAAGCAAGGTGGTTTTTTTATGCAAAATTTTTCACAATTTCGTTCCTCATTTGTGGACGATGAATTTCTTTATGGTGAGAACTCAATAGAAGTCTTAAATAAATACGATCAAAGTATTTTAAATGAAGTGGATCTCTTAGCTTCTTATCAATATGAAAAAGTTATTCAGTCTTCACTTAATGCATTTGAGGAGTTTCAAAATTTCGATAGCGCACAAAGAAGTAAATTACTTTTTAAGCTTGCTGACTTCTTAGAAGAAGAGGTTTCTTTCTTTTCTCATCTAATTTGTCTGGAGGCCGGAAAGCCAATTAGCTATGCAAAGGGCGAGATTGCTCGTTGTGTGGAAACTATTAGACTTGCAGCAGAGAAGGCACGTCATCACAGTAGTGAAACTCCTGATCTTTCTTACGGAGCGGGAGCAGATAAGATGGCCATGGTTCGACACGAACCAGAGGGAATCATTTTTGGTATCTCACCATTTAACTTTCCTCTAAATCTCGCTCTTCATAAAATTGCACCAGCTCTGGCAGTCGGCTGTAGCATTATCGTTAAGCCTTCACCACAAACGCCAATAACTTTACTGGCCTTTGCAAAACTACTTTCACGAGTTGGCTTTCCAAAAGGTGTTGTGAATATTGTGATTTGTGAAGACGAGCTAGCACAAAGATTCTTAGAAGATGAGAGAATCAATGTCTTCTCATTTACGGGAAGTGCAAAAGTTGGTTGGGCCCTTAAGGCCTTAAGTGGAAAGAAGAAGTGTCTTCTAGAGCTTGGTGGGAATGCAGCTGTTATTGTTAATGACGTTGAAGACATGGAGGCCGTGACATCTCAAATTGCTACGGGCTCATTTCTATACTCAGGACAAATTTGTATCTCGACTCAAAGAGTTTTCATTGCCAGTGAGATCTTTGACGAATTCGTGGAGCAATTTCTTGAGCAAGTTGAAACCATTAGTTCAGGTGACCCAAAAGATGAGAGTGTCATTAATGGCCCTGTGATTAATGAGGGGGCACTTGAGAGAATTCATCAGTGGGTGCAAGAGGCCATCTCAAATGGGGCCGAACTTCTATGTGGTGGCCATATTATCGATGAGGACCATCATATCTATGCACCAACGGTTCTAACGAATACTGACTTGGATATGAAGGTGGTTTCAGAGGAGATCTTTGGTCCTGTCGTGATTCTAGAGCCTTATGACTCATTTTCGGAGGCCATTGAGCTTGTAAATGATTCAAAATATGGACTCCAAGCTGGTGTTTTTACGAACAGCTTAGTAAATATGAAGGAAGCAAGTCAACGAATTGATGTTGGAGGAATTATCTTCAATAACGTCCCTGGATTTCGCATGGATGCCATGCCTTATGGAGGGATTAAAGATTCTGGACTTGGCCGTGAGGGGATCGCGTATGCGATGGAAGATTATACTCGCAAGAAGCTAATCTTATTTTAAATTTTAGAGGGAGAGAGGATGAGATCACTACTTTTACTGTTAATTAGTTTACAGGCCTTTTCATACGCACCTAATTGGGGACGTGATGCTAAAATCGAAAAGGGTGAGAATCGAGAAAACCTCTACCAACTTTCTCAAGAAGAGTATGAGCAAGTCACGCAAGATGGACTTAAGCATGCACTGGTTTGGCCAGTAAGTGTCACAGGACTTCTTATTCCATATGAAGCTTTTAATAATTTCTTTGAACTTCGTGATGAAAAATTTGTTAACTTTGTTTTAACAACTCTTGGTGAAAAGAAATTTGGTGTTAATAGTGTTGAGTCTTTCTATCAGTGGCTTGGCCTTAACCCGTATAACGACGAAGATGCGGCCGGGATCTATCGTATTCCTTACCCTGATGGTTATAAACCAGATTACTATATGGGTGCCAGTATTGTTGATACGAAGTGGGGGAAAGGGCTGACTTTTAGTTGTGCCACTTGCCACTCTGCAAGTCTCTTTGGCACATCTGTAATGGGGCTTACAAATAAAACAGTTAAGGCCAATGAGCTTTTTGTAAAAGCGAAGAAGCTACTTCCATTTATTCCAACTAAGACTTTTCAAAAAGTTACGAATGCTACAGATGATGAAGTAGCAATGCTTAAGAGAACAAAGAAGAATATTCATTCTGTTGGTGCTAGTTCACCAATGGTTTTAGGACTTGATACATCTCTTCCACAGGTTGCACTTTCGCTTGCCCACAGAAAGCAAGATGCGTATGCAACGAAGTCGAGACTAAACGAAGTCTTTCCAAGATTTAACCCACTAAAGTCAACTGTTGCTGATTCAAAGCCAATGCCTTGGTGGACACTTAAGTATAAAACTCGTTGGCTATCAGATGGTTCAATCGTTGCAGGAAACCCAATCTTTACAAATTTCTTATGGAATGAGCTTGGGCGTGGAACTGATTTATATGAGCTAGAAAAATGGCTACAAGATAATCCTGAAATTATTAAGGAACTTACTGCTGCGGCCTTCTCGACAAAAGCGCCTCGCATTGATGACTTCTTTGATGTTTCACGAATTGATATTGATGCTGCAAAAAGAGGACAGAAGCATTTTGAAAACCGTTGTCAAAAATGTCACGGAGAGTATCAAAAGAATTGGGACCTTCCATTTTCTGGGCTGATGTCTAAGAGTGATCAGATTAAAACAAGAAAGCTTATCTATCACGAGAAGACTCCTGTTAAGGATGTTGGAACTGACCCACTTCGCTATCAAGGGACGGCCTACTTTGCTGATGCTTTAAATGAACTTGCGATCTCTAAGTGGATGAAGACAGTGGTTGAGCCACAAAAAGGGTATGTTCCACCTCCACTTAATGGAATCTGGGCCCGTTGGCCATATATGCATAATAACTCAATTCCAAACCTTTGTGAGCTTATGACTCCACCATCAAAACGAGTGAAGGAATTCTATCAGATCCCGGCAGTTGATCCGATGCTAGACTTTGATTTTGATTGTAATGGTTTTCCTGTGGGAATGGATATTCCTGAGGAGAGACGAATTAGAGAAGCATATTACAATACAAAGTTACCTGGACTTTCAAATGCAGGTCACTATAATCGAATCTTTACGGATAAAGAGGGGAACGAACTACTTAGTGAAGAGGACAAATCAGATCTTCGTATGTTCTTAAGAACATTATAATGGCATTCTATCTCGATACTTATATTGCCCATCGTGGTTTACACGACGACAAAAAACCTGAAAATACAATGGCCGCTTTCAAGGCGGCCATTAAACATAATTACGCTATTGAGTTAGATGTCCACTTATCAAGTGATGGCCATGTGGTGGTCTTTCACGATGAGACTCTTGAGCGTCTTACTGGCAGCAACGGAAAGGTTTCCCAATACACTCTTGATAGCCTAAAACAACTCTATATCAAAGAAACAAAAGAGAAGATTCCAACCCTTAAGGAAGTTCTGGAGTTGGTAGACGGACAAGTTCCACTCATTATCGAACTTAAGGTTTATGAGCACACTGGTGAGCTTGAGTCTGAAGTGATGAAGATCCTTCAAGGCTATGAAGGGGATTATACAATTCAATCCTTTAATCCATTTACCCTTAAGTGGTTTCGCAAGCACTACCCGGCCGTGATTCTTGGCCTTCTTGTGACAAGAGACTTTAGTGACACGACTCTTAATCCTCTCAAGCAAAAGCTCTTAGAGAATATGACTTTCATTCCTGTGATCAGGCCAGATTATATTGGCCTAGATATCGACACATACTCAAAGGTACAGCTTAGTATCATCAAGCATTTTACTTTTAATAATATTGTCTTTTGGACAGTAAGAACTAAAGAACAAATGAGGACAGCTAAGCGTTTAGGTGCTAATATTATATTTGAAAATATTAAACCTTGAGTTAATTTATGAAAAAAATCGTAATTGCTATAATCATACTTGCCATCGCTGCCGGTGGTTTCTACTTTTTTACATCTCAACAATCAAAAACAGCTAATGGCAATGAGGCCAAGGATGTTATGACTTCTCAAGTTCAAGTCGTGGAGTTTGAGGATACGCCAGCTAATAAGATTGCCGCTGGAAATGATGATAGTGCTGAGGCCGTTGAAGCAAGTGGTGATGGGACTAAATTAGAACTCGACGTTGTGGACGATGAGGATCTTGAAAGAAGACTAGAGGCCAAAGAAGAAGAATTTGATCGTCTTGAAGAAGAGTGGCTGACAAATGTAAAAGAGCTCTTCATTTCTGAACTAGGGCTTACTGAGAAAGAATACAAAGACTATTTGAATATGAGAGAAGGTCTCTTTAATGATAAGGTCTCGGCCTTTGAAGAAATGCATGAGCAGTTAGAAGAGAAGTACGGTGAAAACTATACTTATAATCCAACTGAAGAAGAGATGGCCTTTGATCGCGAAATTCAAAAGAAATATGATGATCTTCTTTTAGAAAAGATCGGAAAGGATGCTTTTATCAAGTATCTTGAATTAAGAGATCGCACAAATGAGAAGATTCTAGAGGCAACAAAACCAAATGATGCCGCCATGCTGATGGAATTCTAGGAGGCAAGATGGAAAAGTGGATTATTAAAGAGAGAAAGAACGTTTATCGCGGCAATATCTTTTTATATGAAACCATTGTTGCAACTCATCCAACGAAACCAATTGGCGCAGGCCCCTATGATATTATCCGTCTTGCGGACTGGGTGAATATCGTTGCCATTACCGAAGATAATAAAGTCGTTCTTGTTAAGCAGTACCGCTTTGGTAAAGACGTCATCACAATTGAAACTCCGGCCGGCGCAGTTGAGCGCGGTGAAGATCCACTTGCTGCGGCGAAGAGAGAGCTAGAAGAAGAGACTGGCTATATCAGCGATGAGTGGGAGAGTCTAAGTCCAGTAAGTGTAAACCCTGCTTTTATGAGCAACACTGCTCACTTCTACCTTGCTAAGAATTGTCGTCCAGACGGAAAGCAAAACTTTGATGAAGACGAAGATATCGAATTAGAACTTGTTCCTGTCGCTGATCTCCAAGAGAAGCTAAAGGAAATCGATCACTCTTTATCTGAGCTTTGTTTAAGTCGATACCTTCTACAGTCTTAAATTAGTTGCGCTTGTTCTTACTATACCTCTTAGGCCTAGTCTGTCTCGATTGACCTTGTAGTTCAAACCAATCACTTTCATCAATTTCATGATAGTAATCCGCTTCTTCCACAAGTAGGCTAGAAGTCGTTTCAGGGATCGAGGCGATTTCAACACGAACACCTTCTGCTCTTAAGTGGCGAACAAGCTCGATATAATCAGAGTCCCCAGAAAGGATGATAATTGTATCAACCTTCGAGGCAAGTTGTGTCGCTTTAATTGTCAGAGGGATATCGGCACTCTTGTGGCACGGGATAACCGAACCGTAGTAGTGATTGTGTAATCGCTCAGTAAGTTTAGAAGAGATATTCTTTCCTTCTCTAAAATAGATCAGGCGGTTTAGCCCTCGATTATCTAGGAGTTTTGGGATGAGCGTATCAAAATTAACCATCGTATTTGAGTTATTTGTTACGCTGTGAATACTTCTTTCGATATTGTTGCCATCGATTAGGATGGCAACAGTTTGATTAATGAAAATTTCCATAAAATGCTTCACTTCCGTTTGATTGAACGTAGTCAGCGTGACATTGCTTGATTTGTGCTTCGATCATTTCAATGCTCATTCCCTTGAAAATCTCGTTTAGCTCATCTTCATCAACATCAGATCTACCTAGAGCACAAGCTGCCAATTCTTCCTTAAACATAATTGAAGGATCCTCTGGCTTACGCTTGTCTACTAAGAATCTTAGTAGCTCACTGATATCAAGACGCTTGGCCTCAAAATCATTGAAGTATTTCTTAAACCACACGTGAGTCCAAGCGATATTAACCACACCTGGGTCCTTGTGGTACTTTAATAGGTAGAAAAATGCTGTACGTCCAAAGGTCTTTAATTTACCTTTTAGTTTAGCAATACTAATGATTGCGTTCTTATATGCATCCTTGTAACCGCGATCTAATTCACCACGGTCCAATTTATTATCTGCGTTTCTATCAAAACGAATATAAGTCGATTCGATATTTAACATTGCTCCAATAACAAGTGTGAAGTCTTTCTTTCTCCACCAAATCTTATCAACATCTTCAACACTTCTTGAGAAGATCTCGACACCTTTGATGAATTCAACAACGTGACCTCTGCTGTTATTATTTACGTATTCTTTTAGACGAGGGAAGTACTTAGAAAGATTTAGCTCTTCCTCACCAAATAACTTATCAAAGAATTTTGTACGAATACACTTTGAGTCCATAACTGAGAAGCCTGCTTCATCAATTCTAGTATCGCACTCTTTTTCCTCATAGAGGTTCTCTTCGATCAGAGTTGTAATCTTTGCAGCAGTAAAGATTAGTTCAATGAACTCACTCACTTCATCTAGGTTGATGAAAAGGTCTCCACCAGAAGTCGCTTGGAAAAGATCTGATAGAAGAAGAATATTTTCACCAAAAGTCTTAAAGTCCTCTGTCCACAGTCCCATCTCTTCAAGAGCGGCCTTCAGTCCAACTAGAGCATTATTAAGTTGGTTATCTGATAAACCTTTCGATTGTCTTGGAGGAGTTGTATCGCCTTCAGTCTTATAACCCTCAAGCATATGTGGAAGCACATTTCTAAAGAGCATGATAGAGTTGAAACCAGTCTTGTTTCTTACGATATCCGCTTGGTAAGTTGGGAAACCGTCTTTATTTCTAAAGTAACGGTAGTCGCGAGCAACTTTCGTAAACTCTTCAATAAGAACCACATATGATTTCTTCGTGATTAGTTTGTACTCAGGAACTTCTCTTTCCGTTGGGTACTCACGACGATCAATATATAGCGGCTTAGGCGTATTCATTCTCTCGTTGAAGAATTGGAAAGTCGAGTCTGAGAAGAGAAGAGTCTCAAACGCACTATCTGCAATATCAAGGATGCGATTAACTGCATCACTTGTAATCATAAGATCAAAGTTTTCACTTCCCGGAGGATCTAGCTCCGAACAAATCCACTTAGAACTACCTTGCTTATCAGCATCGTAAGCTGGATTTGGTTTACATGGAATTGGATACATTAGCTCCGAGCGTGGAATTGGATCAAAAATACGCTGAGTGAAGTCAATTAATGTACGCTTAAAGTTTGAAAGCTTAAGTAGTTCACTCTCATCCTTAGGATTATCTGACCTGCGATTAAGTTCTTTAATTAGCTCATCACCAAATGAAAGAATCTCTTTTGCTGTAAAGTAATTCTTCTTTTCTGTAATAGGGTGGAAGATTGAGCGAGTCTTACGTAGAAGCTCAAGAACCTTCGCCGTATTCTGTACTGACTGAGTCTCATCTGAGAAGTCTGTGAAGAATGCATCGTAGAGAACTTCTGCAAGCGTTTGTGACTTTTCAGTTAAGTAGTAAAGATCATCACGATTAAGAATAAGGTTATTTCCACCAAGAACAAGTCCCTTAAGGGCCATGGCCTCTGAGTAAAGCTTCCAATTAAATGGTTCCTTAAACATACCGCCTGACTCTTTTAGACGAGCGATAAGTGATTTAATAAGTCCATCTTGGTTAACGAAGTCCTTATCAATAAGGTAATTTGCTAACTCAGTCTTAATCGATAGGAATTGGTTAACATATTCCTTTTTTGAGATAACTTTTCTCGCTGTCTTTGAGCCGTCATCTTTAAAAAGCTTCACATTCTCAATATGCATATCAAGGAATGCTAGGTAGCGATAAACGATGGCAACAACATTTACAGTCGACTTAAATTGCTTAAATGAAAGATAATCAACTTCTGGCGGAAGTCTTAGAATATTATCTTTATAGTTAAGAACAAGATTCTTAATAGCAATCCCTTTATCAAGGTCTTCTGGCTTATTAAAGAATTGTTCAATCAGCTTATTAATATCTGTAACAGTAATAACTTGGTCATTTTCAAGCTCACTTAGAATAAGGTCTTGAACAGATCTAACTTGAGCTAGGAAGAAATTATTCTTCTCTAGTGGAGTCTTTTCTAGGTATTCCTTAGCAAGGTACTTCAGGTCAAAGAATAGGGCCGCAAGAGGATCTGTCTTTGATAGAAGTGTCATTAGCTCTGGGAAAAGAAGTGTTTCACGGCTACCACCAGTCGTTACAACTTTTAGGGCCATAAAAGACTTAACAACGTCTTCGATAAGATCAATATCGTAAAGCTTAATTGTGTCATTAGCGAATTTCAGAACATTCATCTCGTGGTTACGAGGAATTGAGATATCTTCGTCTAAAAGCTTCTTCGCATTCTCACTTAGGCGTCCAACTTCTGCACGGAATTGCTTCTTGATTTCGACCTTTCTATTAAAGTCCTTATCTTCGATCTCTTTAACAAGATCATTTAGGATATTTACTGACTCAAAAGATCTTAAAGCAACGTTAACAACACCAAGTGAAAGCTCAACATCTGCATAAGAGAAGACTTCTGGATTTCCACGAATCAGGTCTCTCTTTGCATAACGAATAAGTGACTTAAGCTTAACGTTAGTATCTTTATTTGTTCCAAGAATTGTTGAGATAAAGTCATCATCTTCGTTAAAGAATTCATCGATGATATTGTTGATATCGGCAATCGTAATGATATTTTCTTCTTTCTGGTGCTCGTAAACAAAGAGCTTTAGCTCTTCTAGGTTATTTGCAAGCTTATTGAAGTATTCAGAACCATCTTCAAAGTATTCCTTTTTAAGGAAGAAGATATCAATTGTGTTTTGTAGGAAAACTGGGAAGAAAGTAAAAAGTTGGGCAAACTCATCAGAGTCAACGTAGATACGTGAACCACCAAGAAATAGCTTCTTAGCAAATAGTAGTGAGTTTAGAAGTTCCTTACCAAGTTTGAAGTCTTTAAGGTCTCTTGTAATGTCGAGGATTAGACTTTGAATATCGATGGCCTGTGCTGGGCCTGGAATTTGTTGAAGGATTTCATTAAGGTTTGAAGAAAAGGCATCGGCCTGTGCTCTTAAAATAGCAGAGGTCTTATAGTAATCTTCTTTTGATTTTACATCCTGTAGCTCTTTTACAGTCGCTACCATCTTAACAGCTGAGCGGTTAAATTCTTTTAGGATTTGAAAGAAAGAATCAATCTTTGTACGAGACATCTGTCCTGGGATATCTCTTTGAAGGAGAGTGTTCAGCTTGAAAAGAAGATCAAGGCCTTCAATGATATCGTCGGCCGAACCAGCTGGGCTATCCATATACTTGCGAGCAAATTTCACGATATCTTCACGGAAGAAGAAACGATTATCTCTGGACTCAACATATTTGAATTTATTCAGAGTATCTTGGACGCAATTAAGGTCCTTTTCGATATTAACTTCAAATAATTTTTTGATACGATCCGTGTCAATTTTGCAACTAGCTGAAATTCCGTCGTACTCAGCGATGTCTGCACCTTCGACAGGGTCATCATTGACGAAACCACAAGACGAAACTAGTAGTGCTACCAGGAGGTAGGCAATGAAATCTCGTAATTTCAATAACTTAGTGTGTTTAATCATAATTCCCTCACCCAAATTCTAGAAAATTTCTAGTTAAATGAAAAGGAATAACCGAATATTTTGAAATGTTTTTACGAGCTGCGTTAAAAGTGTACACAATTCATAACGGTATACTGTCAAAAGTGTTAACACCCACGGTAATAGCTACCAAATCCGAGTTAAAAGCTTCTATTTACGAATCTTTTCTGATTTAATTAACTTTAATGAATAAATTCATCAAGAAAATTACATTATTATGCGTGTCGCTATCTGGCCTTGCTGTCTACGCACAGCTTGACGGAAGTGTATCTTACGAAAAATTCCAACGATTAAATGACCCAGCTAAGAAGTCAGAGTACGACGACTGGGCCCAAATTGAAGGGAATTACGAAACGAGAGCGTGGAATGGTAAGGTTTACGGTGAATTCGCTGCTAGGGCCTATGTAACAAAAGAGCCGGCCTTTAACTTCTCAATGCCAGAAGCTTATATCGAGTTCAAAGATGAAGATAATCGCATCTCTGTTGGACGCCAACTTCTTAGGTGGAATGAGAACGAGGACTACTGGCTTCTTAGTACGCTTAATCCTAATCAAGGCTTCTACCTACTTTCTGAAAAGAAGGAAGGTCTAGTCGGTATCCAATACGATCACAAATTTAATAAGAATCTTAACTTCTCGGTATTCTTCTCATATTTCTTTGTTCCAGGGATGAACCCAGGGCTAGAGATTGAAAATGGAAGTGTTTCGAGTAAGAGTGAGTGGGTAAGGCTTCCTCCAAAGTACACGGTACTTGAAGGTAATGTTCTTCCTCTTTATTACACAATTGATATGCCTAATATCTATAATGATGTTGTAAAGAATAAGTCTCTTGGATTTAGACTTTCAGGAACGAATGAAGAGAAGAGCTCTGAGCTTTCGGCCTTCTTTATCTATAAGCCACAAAATAGTCTGCAGATGAATGCTGATGCTCGCTTTGATCAAGATCGCGACGTTATTGCAGTTGATGCTTCTCCAGTGGTTAACCACCATCTTTATTATGGGATTCAATATAAGCAGCAATTAGGTGACGTACAAATGGTTGCCGGTGTTGATATGAGTGATCCAACGGCGACTTTTGGAAATGACTTTAAGGTTGTTGACTTTAGCCGTGAAGAAAATAAGAAATTCGAATCAGAGTATTTTAATATCGAACCTAACTACGAAAGAGAAAGTTACGCTTCACTCTCATTTAACGTCAATCAAGGTTACTATATGTTTTCTTTAAACTATATCAACCTTCTTACTAATAATGAGCGTGGATCAGATGATTTCTTCTCTGATACGGCCAAGTGGAGTAATGCTCTTGGTGTGCGTGGGCGTTACTATTTTAATGACTTCATCAATGTGATGGGGGATTTAAAGTATGACTTTGATCGCGATGATATTATCTTAAAGGCCGAAGCGACTTATGCTTTCTGGCGTGGTGCTGCTAGTTTAAATTTAGGTGCCGAGCTGATTAAATCGCCAAATAAGAATTCTTATTGGTCAGCTTATCGAGCTAACGACACCATTTATTCTTCATTAAAGTTTGCTTTCTAGGCAGTTCCTGTCTGAACACTCCAAAGGGCTTTATATAAGCCTTCTTGAGCGATTAGTTCCTCGTGCGTTCCACGTTGCTCAATCTTTCCATCATTTAAAACACAGATTTGATCGGCATGAATAATCGTTGAAAGCCTGTGGGCAACCATGACTGTTGTTCGCCCTTTCGTGATTGTCTTAAGAGAGCGCTGAATGGCCGCTTCTGTTTCATTATCGATGGCACTTGTGGCCTCATCAAAAATGAAAAGCTTCGGGTCTTTTAAGATGGCACGAGCAATGGCAATACGTTGCCTTTGACCACCTGATAGTTTTTGTCCTCGCTCACCAACAATAGTCTGATAACCATTAGGCAGAAGCTCGATAAAGTCATGTGCCTCCGCAAGCTTGGCCGCTCTCATGGCATCAACTTCAGATGCACCTTGCGAGCCATAAATGATATTTTCTAAGACCGTCCCATGAAAGAGGTAAGTCTCTTGAGAGACAAATCCAATATGTGAGCGAAGTGAGTTCTGTTTTAGATCTCTAATATTGTGGCCATCAAAGTTAACGCTCCCGATTTGTGGATCATAGAAGCGCTGAAGAAGTTTTAGCATTGTGGACTTTCCAGAACCTGTAGGGCCTACAAGGGCAATGGTTTGTCCTTCTTCAATTTTTAGATTGATATCTTTAAGGCCTGTATTGTCTTCTTCATCGTACTTAAAATTAATGCCACTAAATTCGACAGCGCCTTTAAACTCTTCAAGTTCTTTTCCGCCATCAGTTACTTTTACTTCTGTTTCAATTAACTCCATCACTCGGCTCGTTGAGGCCATCGATCTTTGGTAGAGATCAAAAGTTTCACCAAGTCTTGTTAGTGGCCAAAGTAGTCTTTGTACTAAGAAGATTAGAACAGAGTATGAACCAACTTCTAGCTTTCCATCAAGAACGTCGATACCTCCGATGATGAGAGTAAAGAGGAATCCACACAGAACGGCCATTCTAATGATTGGGCTAAAAGAAGAAGAGACACGAATGGCATCTTTATTGGCCTTAGCATATTGGTTTGATTGCTTCTCTAGGCGATCGTACTCAAACTTTTGAGCAACGTATGACTTAATCGTCATCATCCCTGCAATATTATTCACAAGCATACTTGCAAGTAGTCCTGCTTCACTTCTTACGTTTTGATAACGAGGTTGTACCTTCTTTTGAAAGTAGAAACTTCCCCAAAGAATAAATGGCACTGGTGTTAGTGATAGTAGGGCAATTTGCGGCGAAAGGTAAAAGAAGATTCCACCGATTGAAACAACTGTCGTCAGGGTTTGGATAATATCATTGGCCCCAACATCTAAGAAGCGCTCTAGCTGGTTGATGTCGTCGTTTAGAATGGTCGCTAAATTCCCAGAGTTATTATCTTGGTAAAAAGAAATATGCAGGTTTTGAAGATGGTCATAGGCCTCCATGCGAAGATCGTGTTGAACTTCTTGGGCCAGTCCACGCCACCATAGTTTAAGTAGGTATTCAAAGAGGGACTCAAGCGCCCAAATAATAAAAGTTAGAAAACCTAGGATATAGATTTGCTGGACTTTATCTGAGACTCCCATACCCGCAAGAAATGAGTCTTCTTGTTTAACAACGGTATCAACGGCAAGACCGATTAATAGGGGAGGAGCAATGTCGAATACTTTATTTAAGACTGAAAAAAATGAGGCGGTATAGATTTGGCCGCGCTTATTTTTAAAATGATTAATTAGTTTTTGTAATGGGGATTGGCTTTCCATTTAGACCTCGAATGCGTGTGCTTTTATGTGAGAGCATTATGGCCTAAATTTCTTGATTTGAAAAAGTTCCTCAGGTGCACTCAGATTATATTGAATCGAAGTGCTTGTTGAGTACACCTGAGGGGAATCGAGTCACCCTATATTAGATGACTAAACTGCTGGCAAATTCAAAATTTCCCTTCAGTTCCTTGTCACTAGATGCTGAAGCGTCCCTCGCTTCAACACTCGCGCTGGCCTGTTCTTGTTGGGCCGCTTCCGCGAAATAATTATCAATCGTTTGCTCGTAATCTTTTAGAAGTACTTCTTTAAGCTCTTCTTTCGATACTTTTAAAACACTACAAACTGTATTCAGTGAACGTAGTGGCACAGAGCATAGTCCGCGTTCAATATTACTTATAAATTGTCCGTTCTTATAACCTAGGCGGTACGACAATCCTTGTTGTGACACCTTAGGTGATAAAGAACGTCTTTTGACTCTAATTAATTCAGCGATGTTCTCAAACACTCTTCTTTCTTTCATCCATAACCTCCAGTTTTATTATTTACCAACTATTGTTATTGGTACAACATGATGATAATATGTTTAGGCAATATTATTTACTTACAAATACGTAAGGTTTACTATGTCAATAAAATTAAAAGCTTACACGTCTAATCATAAGAAAATCTTTAGGGAGTCGGAAATAGAGGCCCTCTATGGTGCCAAGTTTGAGTATTTAGATGAATTACCATTTGATCTTCGCCCTGGAGAAATTCTGCTTTTAGACCTCGATGAGATCACTGATGAGTTCATTGATATGGCCCAATATACAAGAGTTAAGTTCGTGACGCTGGTTGATACTCTCAAGCAACACAACTTAAATCGTTTGCTTCCAATTGGTGGAAATTTATTTGCTGTTAAGGGCACACCATTTGAAGACTTCATGGAAATTCTCACAAGTCGTATTCATCAAATGGAGATGTTTAAGATACTTCACTTAGTTAGTCATACCGATGTTGAATTATTTCGCTTTATTCTAAGGGCCGGTAATGGAGAGAAGTCTAAATTAAGTGAACTTATTTTTGGCTCAACTAGTGAAAGTACGATGGATGTAAATCTAAGTCGTTTAAGAAAGAAGCTGCGCGATCCAAATATCGGCGATGACTTCTTTCGTATTATCACAAAGAGCGGAAGACTCTATGTAGTCAGTCGTTTAACAAATTACGAAATACCAAAATATTTATTAGAAAAAATTAAGATTCCTACCTAGTCGTTTCAAGTAAAATTACTTGGAGGTAGAAATGAAAATTTTGGCCTACACCACAGATAAGAGAAAACTCTTTTATGCAGATGCTATTGAAGAAGCATTCGGACTTCCTATTGAGTATCTCGATGAAATACCTTCTCAAACTGGAGTAGGCGAACTTCTTATTGTTGAACTCGATACTATCCCAGATGAACTCATCGAAGAAATAAAATACACAACTCTTAAGTATGTCTATGTTGTCGATGACTTCACTCAGCGCAATCTTAACCGCTTCCTTCCATTGGGGGGCAATCTCTGTGTACTTAAAAGTATGGGAGAAGATGAATATATAGAGGCCCTCTTTGGCCGCTTTCACTTAATGGAGATCTATAAGCTCTTTCACGTCGTAAGCCGCACAGATATGGAACTCTTTCGTCTCATCAATCGCGCGGGAAACGGAGAAAAGGGAAAGCTTTCAGACATTCTCTTTGGTTCAACAAGTGAGAACACCATGGATGTGAGCCTTAGTCGTCTTCGAAAAAAACTTCGTGACCCTGAAATTGGAAATGACTTCTTTCGTGTGATCACAAAGAAGGGAAGACTCTATCTTGTGAATCAATTGAATCACTATAAGATTGCAGACTATCTTGTGGTTGAATAGAGGAGGAGTTATTTCTGGCAGTGAGGGCAGTAGTAAGTCCCACGCTGAGCAAGTGTGATCTTCTTAACTTCTGTTTCTTTGCAGAGTCCACAAATCTTTTGATAGAAGACAACGAGGTTTTTTACGCCTTCACCTTTTTCTCCAAACGCATCTTGATAGCCCCCTGAAAAAGTCGTGCCACCTGTGCTAATGGAATCATCAAGAACAATCTTTACGGCCAGATAAACTTTTTCAAGCTCAAGCTTTGTAAGTGTCTTCATACGACGAGTCGGGCGCACTCCCGCACGCGCGCATATTTCACTGGCCATGTAATTTCCAACACCAGAAAAAAAGTTCTGCTCTAAAAGAAACGGTTTTAACACTTTATTAGGACGTTCTTTTTTTAGCATCAAAAGATACTCAAGTGTAAACTCTGCTTTAGAAACATCTGGTCCTAGTCGAGTTAACCAAGTCGCTTCATTTGGTGGAGAGTAGAGATGAAAAACACCAAAGCGTCTCGGGTCGATGTAGCCCAAGTGCAACGGGCCTTTGGCATTTGTTCCAATGAGTTTTATATGAGTGTGCTTTTCTGTAATTTCTTGCGTGGCAATTCGCCACGATCCCGACATTCCTAAACCTGAAATTGCACGCCACTCATTTCCATGGGTGTCAGTGAAGAAGAAGCGCAGAACTTTTCCTTGGCGCTCCACTCGTTCAAGAGTCATGCCTTGCGGGTTGAAGTCCTTATCTTTGACAATCGAATCACTCACGTCAGAGTAGACGACGTCTTCGATCTCCATTGGGAGAACGTGTGAGATTTGTGATTTGATGGTTTCGACTTCTGGTAATTCTGGCACTTTGAAAATCCTTTTTTGTGTGAGGAGTAGCTTAACATTTTCGAAATTTATTTTGAATTTTTTTCGATTTTTTTATCTTTAGGTGCGGTTTAGGTTGGAGTTGTAAGGTGTTCATTTTGTTATTGGGGTGGTTTGGGATGGTGTGTATGTGGTTGGAATTGTTGAGTTTTTGGTGGTATGCGTGGGTTAAGTTTTGGGTGAGGAATGGCGATGGGGGCAATGATAATTTCTTTAGACAATGTTCAGTGTGCTTTTTGTTTAATACAAGATTAATAAAAAAGAGCTTAGAACAAGTTTGTAAGTTTAGTGAGGTAGCCTTGAAAAAAATAGACTTTCATATTCATACAGTTTCTACAGTATGTGATAGAGAATTTACTTTTTCTATCGATACTTTAAAATCATATGTAAAGGATGCTGAGTTAGATGCAATTGCAATAACGAATCATAACCTCTTTGACAAAGAACAGTTTCTTAAAATTCGCAATGAGCTAGAGATTAAGGTTTTCCCTGGAATTGAAATAGACGTAGAAGGAACGCATTTATTATTGATTTCAGATGATGATGAATTAGTGGACTTCAAATTAAAGTGTGATGTTGTACACGAGAATATTCCAGATGATACAAGTGACATCACAGTTGAGAAACTTGAAGAAATTTTTTCGGATTTGACAAAATATTTATTGATTCCTCACTATAAAAAAAATCCACAAATTTCGGACTCTACTATTTCCAAATTTAATGACCTTATTACAGCTGGAGAAGTTAGTGGACCTAAAAAATTTATTCATACATTAAAGGAAGAATCCTCTCTTGTCCCTCTATACTTTAGTGATATGAGAGCTGAAGAGGGTCTCAAAATATCTCCTTCTAGACAGACTTATGTCGATGTTGGTGAAATGAATATAAGCTCTTTGAAGCTTGCATTGAAAGATAAGCAAAAAGTTTTTTTAACTTCAGACGACGGACATAAGTTTTTTAACGTTTTGAATAATCGTTTAACTTTGTCTACAGGGCTGAATATAATGCTGGGAGAAAGATCTACGGGAAAATCATTTACCTTGGATGCTATCGCAGATGAGCATAATAATGAGGATACGAAAGTTAAGTACATTAAACAATTTTCTCTTCTTCAGAAAGATGTAGATGACGAGAGGGAATTTTCTCAGAGGTTGAAAACTAGCCAAGCTAGTATTACTGAAACCTACTTAAAAGAATTTTCTATTGTTGTTGAGCATATGAAAAATGTGGACAAGGAAAGGTCTGAAAGAAAGCTTGAGCATTTCGTTGAATCATTGCTTAGGAATGCTGCTGAGTCTCATAAGCATGACTCATTTGCTAATTCTAGACTTTTTTCCGAATCGGTATTTGGCTTAAACAATTTAGAGTCATTGAAGAAGTTAATTAGTGCCACTGTTCTTCTTATAGATAATTCTGAATTTGAGGAAATTATAAGTAAGCATGTGACTAAAGAGAGTTTAAAAGCTTTAGTTGTAGAATTGATACAAAAATATAACAGTTTAAAAGAAATTGAACTAAAAAAGTCGTATGTTAATGACATTGTAGAAGATGTTAAAAACGATCTTAAGTTGAATACCGCTGCTACACCGATAGCAGAGATTGACTTATATGATTTAATGTTTGAGATAAAAAAGATAGAAAAGTTTAACGAGTTGTTTGAGTCAATAAAGCTTGAACGAGAGTTTAAAAGACAAGAAATTCAAGGTTTTTCAAAGGTTGCAAAGAGATATCCCTTCCAATACGCAAGAGAAATAGGTGCAGTTTTAGGTCGACAGATTTCGTTCTCAGATGCTTTTAGCAAGTATAATACTGATGGTTATTCATATTTAAAAGAATTACGCAAGATAGAGGCCCTTGAAGAAACTAACTATTATAAATTATTCGCAAAAATAAGTTATGAAATCTTAAACTCCTCGGGGTCTCCTGTCTCAGGTGGAGAAAGGTCGGAGTATAGACTTCTGCAAGAAATAAATGATGCAAATGATTATGATATATTGTTAATTGACGAACCAGAGTCATCTTTCGATAACATATTTCTGTATAATAAAGTGAATAAGTTAATTAAAGAAATTTCTTCATTTATGCCTGTAGTTCTGGTGACACATAATAGTACAGTCGGGGCATCGATTCAGCCAGATTATATAGTTTATACAAGTAAAGTAATGATAGATGCGAAACCTGTTTATAAAATCTTTTCAGGTCATCCAGGAGATAAAGTTTTACGTACTTCAAATGGAGAAGAGACAGAAAATCATAGAGTATTGCTGGACTGCTTAGAGGCAGGTAGTGAACCATATAATGAAAGAGGGAAAAGATATGCAGTTCTTAAAGATTGAAAATGGAAAAGGCCACTTTAGTGTAGATGGAGTTAATTGGGTGGAAATTCACGATATCGATAAAAATAATATTTTGAATATTATTTCAGTTGGAATTGAAGAGGGGTTTGAAATGGATAATCCTGAAGAAAAAGTTATTCTCAATAAAGCACATGAGATTATTTATGATAAATTATATGGAAAATTTACAGAGTTGAATGAACAAAGAACTCGCTTTAAAGATGAAAGTGAAAATTTGTATAAAGATGCACTCGAAAAATACAAAGAATAATCAGCACTAGATAAGGTTTTTTTAATGAGAAGATAGGGTTCTAGGTGCTTCTATTTTACGTACAATCAATAGAAAGGCTCAAGCTCTACCAAAACTTAATTAGTTAGTTGTCTAATAAAGTTTTTGAAATAAGGCTCAAGTCTGGGTGCTTTTTCTTAATGAACGGTCAACAAAAAAAACAGGACTCAAATACATGTTAGTAACTCTTAAGTAAATTTACAGAATAATTTTGCTCGAAAAGATTTCAATTCTTCAAAGATAGCTTTTTTGAATTAAGAGAAAATACCATGAAAAATTAATTAGTGTTAATTAAATTGGAGTATACGTAATGCATATTGAAAAAATAGACTGGAGAGGCTTTAAAGAAAGAATTAGTAACCATATTGAAAAAAAAATGGGAACACGGTTATGTCGAGGACAGTCTGATTCAAACTGGAAGCTTACTACATCATTTCATAGAAAAAAATCAGGCTTAGATATCCCATCTTACTTTTCTTATATACATCACTTGTCAGATGTTGTTGGGACTTTCGAAAATAGGGTTATAGATACCGAGGGAAATCCAAATGTAAATGGAGCATTTATGGCATATTTACAACATCATGGTTTTCCGACGCCACTATTAGATTGGACGTTGTCTCCTTATGTTGCAGCTTTTTTTGCATTTAAAGGTGTAGATGATTCAAATCCTCAGTCAGATGAAGTTGCAATCTATATCTTTAATCATTCTCTTTGGTTAAATGATTGGTCTCAGGTATATGATCAAAATCACGTTGATCCACATGTGTCAATTGTAAAACCGAAATCATTGGGAAATTCTAGACAAATTAAACAACAAGGCTTTTTTTATACGTGGACAAATATAGAAGATATTGAGGGACATATTCAAAGCTTGGAGAAAACGAAGGGTTATAATTACTTAGAGAAATATTGTATTTCTGTAAAGGAGCGTAACTTTGTTATGGCAGAGCTTGAGGCCATGGGAATAACTGATTACTCATTGTTTGGAACTTTGGATTCTTTATGTAGTTATCATAAGGAGTCTCTTTTTCGCGCAGAGAGCGTAGGTAAGACACCTGCTGAAAGAATCGCTGATTTAATTGAAAATTCATCCACATCTGATAGGTCTCAAAAAAGTTGATGGAAAATTAAATTTCTATAAATATAGTTCCATGTATTTTTTCTTAATGAGGATAGTTTTAGGTGCTTTTTCTTTACGCAAGGACAACGAATTAGCACCTGAGATCAGTTTTTATTGAGATATTTTAATAATGAATTTCAATGAATGCTAACTCTGGACGACAGTTAAACCTTATCGGTAAAATTGAATTGCCAATACCTCGACTGACAAAGAGTTCTTTGTTTTCGTTTTTATACCATCCCGAAACATAGTTATCTGTACCATATGGAGTCCATAAAGGGCCGTAGAATGGAACTCTTACTTGTCCTCCATGTGAATGTCCTGCGAGAGAGAGGGGGATTGAGTTGGGAATTGTGTCGAAGAAATCAGGAGTATGAAAGAGAGCGATATTTAGTAGAGAACTATCTACACTCTTTAATAATTTAGTTGCAGGTTTTCCAATTAGGTCATCAAATCCAATCAAGTTTAAATCTTTGTCTATTTGTTTCATTGAATTGGTGAGGCCGATAATACCTGCTTTTTGGAATAGTTCTTCTTTTTTTGGGAGTTCTTCCCATATATCCCAATTACCTTGGACAAAATAGACTCCTTTAGGAGCTTTCATTTCTCTTAGTACTTCTAGGTAACCTTCATATGTTCCATCAGGCGTCGCTAAGTCACCAGTAAGAACAATTATATCAGGTGCTTCTTTTGTTAGAACTGAAATTACTTTATTTTCAATTGTCCCTAGGCTCTTAGTATGGAGGTCAGAAATGTGTGCTATTTTAAGAGTTGTCTTACCATCATTATATTTTCGATTGTAATGGATAATTTCTAAGTCATTTGGGCAATAGTAAAAACTATATAACCCTAAAGCGAATAGAATTAGAAGAAAGGCGATTTTTTTATTCATGACTTATTTTAGCATCATTTAAAAATGTTGAAATATTTTTTATTTGCACGATAATATTCTTATGAATGAGATAGAAAGAGCAAAACAAATTAAAGTCCTTTTAAGTCTAGCAAGCGTTGATGACGACATTCATCCGTACGAAATTCACTTTCTAACAAAGTTTATCAAGTCTCATTTTAGTGAAGAAGTAGCACGTGAATTAATAGGTGAGATAACAAATCCTAAGCGTAGCTATCTTTCAGTATTTAAGACAATTGATAATTTTTATCATCGAGGCGCTACATTAGAGTTAGCGCGATCGCTTCTACACATGGATAAGAAGTTCACACCTGAGGAAAAGGTAGCTTTTGATCTTCTAAGTCAGGCGCATCGTGAAATGTCGGGTGACTTAATTGAAACGCAGAAAAATGCAATAATCGAATACTTAAAAGCTGAGAATGAAAAGGATTATAATAAAGAAACAGCAAGTGTAATAAAGCTTCTCAATCAACGTTTTCACTATCAGCATACTTTCTCTTTCGGTTTTTTGTTTTTCAGATTAGCATATTTAATTTCGAGGTTTTTTAGAAGACGTAGTCGCTTGGCATTTGTTATTGGCTTAATACTTGCGGTCTGGATGCTAGTTTTGATGGTGGAAAGAATTATTCTATCTGAATATATAAAAAAAGCCTTTGCTGTTAATTAATCTTTCGGAGTTGTAATGAATAATTGTATATTTTGTAAAATCCTAAAAGGTGAGGCTGATGCCAGCTTTGTTTACAAGAGTGACAAGGTCACGGCATTCATGGACCTTAATCCGATTAATAAAGGTCATGTACTGGTTATCCCTAACGAGCACCATGAGAGATTTTCTTATGTAAATAGTGATATGGTCGGAGAGATGTTTAAAGTAGCTCAAAATATACTCAAGGCCATAGAGAAGTCTGACATACCTTGCGAGGGGGCGAACCTTTTTCTTTCTGATGGAGAAATTGCTGGCCAAGAAGTTCCACACTCTCATCTTCACATAGCACCAAGGTTCACTGGCGACGGTCATCGAATGGGCTTTTCAGGCACTGATCCTGATGAGTCATCAAGAGACAAGTTAAATGAAACAGCTAAGTTAATAGCTGATAAACTTTAAAACAGGTTTCTAGTAACCTGGGGCTAGACTGAATTGTGACAATTATAGGATTTGAGTTATAATCTATTTATGGAAATCAAATTCTTAGAAAGCGGAAACCCTGAAATCTGCAACACAATCCTGCGCTCACTTCCAAAGTGGTTTGGAATTGAAGAGGCGATTGTTGATTATGTAAATAAGTCTAAAGAAATGGCCATGCTTGTTGCTTATGAAAGTGATGAGGTAATAGGCTTCTTAAGTATCAAAGAACATGGTGAATTTAGTTGTGAAATTTATGTCATGGGAATTCTTTCAAACTATCATCGCAAGGGGATTGGGCAATTGCTTGTCGCCGAAGCTGAAAAAGTTATGGCACAAAAGAAATTTGAGTTTCTACAAGTGAAGACTGTCGATAGTTTAAGTGAAGATGAGTACTATAGGAAGACGAGGCTCTTCTATGAGGCCCTCGGTTTTAAGAAACTCGAAGTTTTTCCAACTCTATGGGATGAGCATAATCCGTGTTTATTACTTGTTAAGAGTTTAGTTTAGAAGAGAGGGGTTATATGGCATCATTTATATATCACGGGGTACCAGTGGATTTTGAAGGTCAGTGGCTGCATCCACTCTTTGAATTAAAAGAGAAAATGCCGCATGTTTATGAATCGGAAATAAAAAAATATGATGATCATCCTAAACGTAAAAACCTTCCACTTAAGAATATACCTAAGTTGAACTGTCGCAGAGGAGAGGTGCTTCATTGTTCATCCATACACCCTTCTTTAGTATTTCAAGCATTAAAGTCAGTATTTCCTGATATTAATAAGTCGGTAAAATTCTTTAAGATTCCAGTTTCAAGCTTAAAAGAGTTAGACTTGGTAATCTTTGATATGAATAGACCAGAGTATGAATTTGGACTAGAGACAGACCCCGATTCATGTTTTGAAATTATTAACCATGATACTTATGAAGAAATTAAAATTGTACCTCCTGAAGTATTGAGCTTCTTTGAAGATTGGAAAAGTAGAGGCGAAAGAAGTGCACCTGCATGGGGTAAGATACCGCACATCTTTGTTAAAGGTTCGATCGATACTTCAGGTCTCGAAATTATTGATTGGAGAGACTCTGTTTAATTCGCGTACCTTAAAAACGTTACTTTAAGAGGCATATATAGGCTTGTAATTTTCAATACTAATAGTCCAATTCTATGGCCAATCTCAAATATAAATTTGTTTTCAAGAACAGGTTAAAAATTACCGATATTTCAGATACTTAGAGTTAATTTCGCACTTACGTAAAGTGAAAAGGGCATCTGTGGATCGTATAATTTTACTTATTTCTATCTTGTTTACTTTTTCGTCCGTCGCTTCAGATGATGATTTTCTAAACCGCTTAACGTTAGGTAATTTTGGTTTCTCAACCGGAGAGGGGTATCTTTATTCAATCGATGCAATGAGGATATTTAAAGATAAGCACAGTATTGTATTTCGAACCAATCAAGCTTCGGACTCAAGTGAGTCAGATTACTTAGTCGGTTATCGTTATTATTTTGCCGACAAAGCTTCACACGATTCATGGTTTTCAGAAGTTGGGTATCGTTGGGGAAGGGATGTTAATTATTCAAAAGACTTCGATTTTTTTTCATCAACATTCTATGATGTGACTGAGATTGAAAAGAAGGAGTCTATTAATGCAATTCTAGGCTATCAATTTGTCTTCTTTAATCAGATGACCTTCGAGTATAGTGCAGGTTATGCTTTTAATATTAAAGATTCTGAGAGAGGCGGTGTTACAGGTACAATTTCTATTGGCTGCTTATTCTAATCTAGGAAATCAGGATTAAGATCCTGCTCAAAGATCCATTCAACGACATCATTGTAGTGCTCGATGGATTTTGCTTTCTTCACTTTCTTGTAAACCTTGTGCTCGTTTTCAAAGATATCTTTGAAGTAAAGCCAATGGCCACGCATCTTTTGTAGGTAGTCTGATTTAGCATTATCCATCGAAAGGTATTCTTCAGTCATTAGCTTATGCATTTCAATGAATTTTGCCAGATAGGTTTGTTCGTTAAATTTAGAACCTTTGATTTGGGCCATGAGCGCTGGATTTGAAAGGCCCGCGCGTCCCACCATCCAGCGATTAATCTGGGGGAATCTTGCCTTGTAGGCCTTGAAGTCTTCAACTGTATTAATGTCACCATTATAGCAGGGAGGTGTATTTAAAAGAGGTAGGCACTCTTCAAAAGCATCAAGATCCACGCCGCCTACATAAATCTGTTTTCCGTAGCGAGCATGGATTGTGAAATCATTAATTTCTAATTTATTAATCATGGGAATGATCTCTTTAATTTCTGAGACATCCTCACGCCCAAGGCGAATCTTAACCGTAAATTCGATGGGACATTTTTCTTTTATTCCCGTTAAAAGCTTTTCTACTTTTTGGGGATGAAGGAGTAGACCTGAGCCTTTCTTTCTATTGGCCACCATTGGGTAAGGGCAGCCCATATTTAAATTAACCTTCTTAACGCCAAATTCTTTATAGATATTGGCCACATAGAGGAATTGATCAATTTCCTTTGTGAGGATTTGAGCAGTGGTAGGTAGAAGGTTTTTTTCGGGCAGAACATCATGAAGCTGACGTTGATTGAGTTCGTTTGATTCTTTCGTCACAATATAGGGAGCGATGGCACTGTCAGCGCCAGAAAAGGTCTGCTCCAAGGCATTGCGATAAACATAGTTGGTCACGCCGCGAATGGGGGCGAGGACCAGGTGATCAGTAAAACTCATAGCTCACTTAATACACCAAAATGGTTCCTTTGGCATAGGAGAAACAAGGGGCCGTGTAACATATAAATCTTTCACGATTATATTTGTTTGACGTGTGAATATTATTAGTGTGTTAAATCTATCTCATCGCAAATAATTGGAAAATATTATGAAAAAGCTATTGTTAGGACTAGTTCTTTTATCCCTAAACACATATGCCTCTCTTGGTGGAGAAGAGGTTTATGATTATCAATTCATGCGAGTTGGTACAGTAAATGGCTGTAAGGCCGTTTTATTAGAAGACGATGTTGCAATTACGGCGGCCCATTGTGTAGTCGGTGGAGCAAATGAATTCTTATTTCATATGAAGCTCTATGATGGGAGAAATCTATCTGCTGACTGGATTCCAGTTAAGAATATAGTCATTCATCCAAAGTACAATAGTAAAAAGAAGAAGACATATGATCTTGCCCTTGTTTTCTTAAAACGTGTACCTTCTGAATCTATTGATTATTTCAAAAAAGCTCCCTTAGAGCTGAATAAGAAATTTTTAATTTCGAATGAATCAAATGCACCCCTGATGCTTCTTTCTCAACTTTCAAATGGCCAGGGCGGCGTGGCCCCATGGCATTTGTCTGAAGTAAAATTAAAGAAGAATTTCAAAAATCGCCCGGCGAATTCATATCTTCCAGCTGAGGATAATATAGTTTGTCCTGGGGATAGTGGAGCACCGATCTTTTCAGTTACTGCTTCTGGTGAATATCAATTGCATGCTCTCGTTAGTGGGGGAACAGAAAACTTAAAGTACTTCATCGAGAGAAATTATCGTAATCTAAGAGGATACTTTGTTCTCGCACCTCAGTGTGATGATGTTTTAAAGACATTCTATGCCGTTCCGCTTGCAAGGCATCTGGATTGGATCAACGCCACGATAAAAAGCTCCCTTAAATAAGCTTTCATGCGCTTTATCTTTTCATAACACTTTTAAATCTCTCTTTTAATCTAAGTGTCTGAAATTAATAGCTTTTGTCTAAATGTTTTACAGATAAATAGTTCATGTATTTCAGCTTATTCCTAAACACATTTAGATATTATGATACTTTTTATTTAGAAAAATGAATTTATGAACTGAAAAACAAACTATCTAAAGGGAGTATCTTATGAAAAAAATGTTATTAGCTACTATGTTACTTATGTCTACTTCAGCATTTGCAGGGACAAATGATGTAGCTAGAACGTCATATAAGCCCCTTAAAAACGTCGTACCAACTGGAAAGGCATTTACATTTGAGCGTAATATTACGTTAAAAGCGGGAACAAGCTCAAAGGTCATCGCAGGAGATAACTCAACATTTTGTAGATTGCATTACACTAAAAATGACAAAACAGATAGAGTCATAAGCACAGGAAGTAAGCTAAATATTCATAAGGTATCGCAACAACTTAATGAAGTTTTTAAAGATACAATGACTTCAACAATGGTAATCTCATTTAACATCCTAGAATATAGTGTGAAAATCGATCTAAGCAAATCAGGTAAGACATATCTTAACTGCTTTAAAAACAGAGAAGAGAATTCTGTAGCTGGTTTTCATGAAGTAAGAAGTGATGCAGAAGCTTTTACTAATGATGAACTTAGAGATCTATTACTAGACACTGTAGTAGTTCCAAGGTTTGAAAAAGTTGTAATTAAGCCTGTAGCTTTTGAGGCCGACTAGATTAAAGTTGTTAGGAGTTCATATGAGAAATTACTTCTTTATTTTAGTATCGCTACTCACGCTTTGCTCAACGAGAGTGTTTGCCTCTGATTTTGAATATGTAAGTTCAAATAATGAGTCTATTTTAGACTATGATGAAACTAAAGTTTTATGTGAAGTTGTTATGAATATGAATAGTGGTGCTACAACTTTAGGTTTTATAAAGAAGTACTCAAGTAAAATTCCAAGTAAAAGCTCTTACTATTTTCTTCGTGAATACGGAACTAGTATCAATTGTTATGGTAGGTCCTTTATTTATTTTGTTCTATATAAGGGCCATGATGACGATATTAAAGCACTACTCGATGCAGGTTATGACGTTAATTGGATCATTGAAGACACACGTGGCAGAAAAATGACGATGCTAGATTATTTGAATATTTTGTATAAAGAAGAGACAAACGAAATATATAAAGACTTAATTAGAACAAAGATTAAAAGGGTTAGGCGTGCAAGAGGTAAGACATGCACTCAACTCAAGTATGATATTTGTGAATTCCAGTAAATATATTCCATGTGCTTTATCTTTGCATAACGCAAATTTAAAGCACACAGCTTCTTCTCAATTACAAATCAAAAAAACGAACTTCAGATCCATCCCATCCAACTTGTAAACTATGATCCTTCTTTCCAGAGAAAGTTACGTCAACAATTTTTGAATCACGCTTGAGTCGATAAAGAAGAATAATCTTATTTATTAAGCTTAGATCGAGTGGGTTAGGAAGACGTATATCGTCCACAGTTGGGCGTTTGTCGATTCGGTTTTCAACATCACGAACGATTTGCGATATGAAGATTATGATTGCACCAGTTTCTTTTGCATAAGTTTTAAGCTTCTCCGCCTGAGTTTGTAGAGGTGGATTGGTTCGCTTTTCATCGAGGAGTTGTAGATAGTCCACTATGATAAGTGAGCCAGGAGCGATCTTTTCTTTTGTTTTCTTGATGATGTAGTCGGCGCTGATATCATCGGAGTAGTTGAGTTCAAAGCGATCATTATTTTCGCCAATGCTTTGGTCATAAGTTCCAATACGGGCAGCATATTCTTTGTGAGTGTGGGCCAGTGTAAAGCAGAAGCTTTTAGTGCGATTGGCATTGATGGCCTGAACGAAGAGGCCAAGGGCAAAACTTGTTTTTCCCATGCCCGGTCTTGCTCCAATGAGAATAAGGTCGCCATTGTTTAAGTAGTCTAAGACGTCGCTATACTTTTGTGGAAAGAGTTCTTGGGACTTGGACATCAGTAGTGACCAAGAAGAGAAGCCTTCTTTGTGTGCAATTTGGTCTAGCGCTTCGGACATGGTAATGCCTTGCTCTTTCTTCAACTTTTTGGCATGACTTTTTAAAACGAAAATAGGTGATGATAATTTCATCTGAAACCTCCAACTTGGCCGTAAAAACAATCCCTTCTTATGTCCTAGCCTTATTAAAGGTTAGATGTAGAAAATCGATTCATTCTGCACTCTAGTGCTTTCCCTTTGAAGGGGGGAGGCGTGAAAAATCACCTAGGTAATATGTTAGTGCTCAATGAGAGATTGGGCAAGAGTGCTTAGGATCGAATTTGGATTATGCTTTGATTTCAGAAACTTAGACTGTTTGAATTAATTTTCAATATTTGGGAGCTGTGGCTACTTGTTATAGTTCTAATTATTGTCTTTATCCGCTTTCTCATCTAGAGGAGTCTATGGAATATAAGTATACGCAAACTTTTATTGGAAAAATACATGCCGCTCTAGTTGCTCCGACAATTCCGCTGCTTATCGTTTTATATTATCTAGAATACATTAAAGACAGAGAACCTATTCTTTGGGGACTCATAATTTCATTCATAGGCTAGGGAAGTTCCCTGAGCAGTCCACAAATACTTAATGAGATTCAAGGCAGAGTTTGGAATGGCCGCTGTTATCAGCCAGATTCAGTTAATGAGAAATTAGGTAGCATTCTCTATATAAAAAAAAGTAAATCATATGAGCTCTTAACAGTAGTTTCTAATTATGAAAACTACCTCGATTCCATGACAAGGTTTGAGCTTCTAGACAAGTATGAGGATTCATTTAATGAGCTTAATCTTGATTCAGAGCTTAGTATCTCTCACAACGATGGAAAGAAAACTGTTTATAGAGGAGCTGATGAGTATCTCGTGTCTAAGTATCGAAACTTTACTGGGAATCTAAGATACTGCATCTATTTTGAGAGATAGTTAGGCATAAAATAATCTTATTACATAATCACTTAATGCTTATTTTTCTTATCTATAAGTTTTGATCATTATTAGATCAACAAAATGGAGGGAAGAATGAAATCTATCATTATAATGGCCTGTGCGGTCTTATCATTAAATACTTTTGCACAAGATATTTTCACTGCTAAGGGAAAGTCCCTGTACTTTCACACTCATTCACGAGTCGCTAATATACTAGCAAGTAAGAATGCTGAGCTTGAAGCATTTGAAATGGCGCTAAATTCTATCGTTGATATTTGTGGGGGCGAGAACTTTAGGCTACATGACGACGTTAAGTTTCATCATCGTATTGACTTCCAATCACCAAGTATAATGGCGACTGCTGAACAAAAGTTTTCTTGCATTAATTTCTAAAAATTTAAGTTTCGGTTATACTAAGAGAGATTAGTTTAACTAGGAATTAAATTTGGAAATAAATTTTAAAGATATAGGCCACTTTGTTGATATTAGAGAGATCAATGATGATCACTTTAATGAAGATTTAAAGGTTGGTGGAACAAATGCAAATATGTCAAAGCACTTTGGATTAAAAAGAGTCGCGGCACATTACTTTAAAATTCCACCGGGGTATCGAACATCTGAGCCTCATGCTGAAAGCTTAGAAGAAGAATTTGTCTATGTGATCTCTGGCGAAATTGATCTTTGGTTAAATGGAAAGATAAAAAAAATGAGCAAAGGTGACTGCATCGGCTTTCCTGCAGGGACAGGTGTTGGTCACTGCTTTATCAATAATTATGATTCTCCTTGTGAGCTATTTGTTTCGGGGGATCGAACTAGGTCCGATAACCAATACCACTTTCACTTAGATCCAAGCCTGAAAGTAGAGTGCGGGGATAAGTGGTGGGACGACATGCCCAAGCAAATTCTAGGGGGACATGATGGATTACCTGGCCTATTTGATGAGAGCTTAAGAGATGACTCTATTGAGGTCTATAATGGATTTGATAACCTAACGAATGATAGCTTTTCTTATCCAGGAGATACTGAAACGTTCTCAAATGGTGTTTGCTTAAGCCGAAAATTTGGGATGAAGAATATCGCAATTTGGCTTGAAAGAATTCCTGTGGGGAAGAGGACGTCATGGCCTCATGCCCACTCTGTGGAAGAGGAATTTGTCTTTGTTCTTGAAGGTGAGCCTCATGTCTACTTAGATGGCCAGGAATCTGTTGTTAAACCATTTACTGGCATTGATTTTAAGGCCGGCTCAGGTGTTGCCCACACTCTTATCAATAAATCTAACGACTTCATCTACTATCTCTGTGCAGGGGAGTGTGCGCCTAAGAATGACAAGATCTACTACCCTGAGCATCCTGCACGTAACGAAGAAATGCGCCAGAAAGGTGAATTATGGGAAGTTAAGGATATTCGTTCTTAAAAAAAATCAACTTTTCAACCTATGTAAAGGAAATCAAAAAATACCCACGCTATATTAACTCCATAATCAACAAACGATGAAGGAGAAAATATGCGTATGTTATTTAAAATTTCAGCTTTACTACTTACTCTAGGTCTAGGGACTAATACTCAGGCCAAAACAAATCAAAAGGTCCTAATTGTTGTCACAAGCCATGATAAATTAGGAAACACTGGCAAGAAGACTGGTTTTTGGCTACCGGAATTAACACACCCTTATTACGAATTAATTAAGGCCGGTATTAAAGTTGATATCGCCAGTCCACAAGGTGGAAGTGCACCGATTGATATGAATAGTTTTGCCGAAAAGGATAGTTATAATGATCGCTTCTTAAAAGATGCGACTCTTATGGCCAAGGTTATTCGCACGATTCCACTAGCAAAGATTAATCCAAAAGATTATGCCGCCGTCATTTATAGTGGTGGGTCAGGAGCAATGTGGGACTTCGCCAATAATAAAGAAGTAAATCGCATCTCAAAGGAGCTCTATGAAATGGGGGGAGTTGTCTCAGCAATTTGTCATGGAACGGCCGCGCTTTCAGATATCAAATTATCAAATGGAAAGTATCTTATTGATGGGAAGAAGTTCGCTGCTTTCACAAGAGAAGAAGAGGCATTGATTGAGCAGCTTGATATCATTCCTTTCTTATTAGAAGAAAAGCTTGCTCAAAGAGGTGGAAAACACATTTATGGTAAGGCATGGAGTGAAAATGTTATCGTCGATGAAAGATTGGTTACAGGACAAAATCCTGCCTCGGCCAAAGAGGCAACTTTAAAAGTAATTGAACTGATAAATAAGTAGGGGGCATCGCGCCCCCTAATTTAGTTTGATACTCTCTCCATCTTCAGGAATGATAAATCTCTTACTTGCTTCATTACCTAGTAATTCCTTTAATTCTCTTCGTGATAATCGGCAATGATCAAGGGCATCCATGTGGTTGGCAATAATTGTTCCTGTGCTTATCTCGATTAATTTCTTTATGTCTTTTTTAGGAAGAAGTAGTGGAGAGCCAATATCAAATTGGGCAATTCCTGTTGGTGCCACGATATAGTCTGGTTGTTCTTTTTTGATAAACTCGATAATTCGCGGTGTAAGAACAGTATCTCCCATAAGGTAGAGTGAAGGTTGATTTGGTAATTTGATAAAATATCCAACTCCGTGTTCAAGGAAAGGATAGAGAAAGCCTCTTACGTGTTGGGCCGGAATTTGGCGAATTGAACCATCAAAGAATTTATCTTCCTTCTCAAGAGGCCATGACTTGATTCCTTTTGACTCTAAGTATTTTGCATCTTTTTGAGTCGCAAAAGTAGCGATATTCTTTCTTCTTAGAAATTTCCTACCGGCACTATCAAGGTGATCAAAATGACCCTTCTGACAATGAGTAATTAAGGCATGTGTGATCTGTCCCTTTTGCTGATGAAATGTTTCTGGAAGCTCAACAGTAGGGTTTCGTACGTTTGAGCCTATAAAGCGTAGGCGCGGTAGCATGCCTTTATTGGCAAGCATTGGGTCGACTAAAATTAGATTTTCTTTGTAACTAATTAAAATTGTTGCATTTCGTACTTGAGTTATTAACATATTAGCTCCTTTGAATTTATAATAGGGTATGGAGTAACTCCACAGTAAAGGGAAAATATGAATATTTCTGAACTTGAGAATATTAGCGGTTTAACAAGAGATACGATTCGATATTATGAAAAGATCTCATTAATATCTTCGCCGCAAAGAGATGTTAATGGATATAAGATCTATACCAAGGCGAATTTGCAAGAGATTCGTTTTATCTCTAGTGCAAAGGAATTGGGTTTTACTCTAAGTGAGATTAAACGAGGAATGGACTCTTTTATTAAAAGGGGAAGGCCTTGTGAAAACTTCAAAAATAATCTTGAGAAGAAGAAGGCCATTATCAAAGATAGAATTAGTGAAGATAAGGCAAAGTTAAAGAAGATCGAAAAGTTTTTAAAACAGGCCGGCCTATAAGCTAGTCTAACACACTGATATCACGAAAAGGTGGCGTGTACCTTCTTGTCAATACTATTTGGTTAATATAGCCTTTTAGCTGTTATGCTAAAAATAAAACACCTTTTCACGCTTATTCTTTTTCACGTTGCTTTGCTGAATACAAGCTTCGCAAGTGAAATCAAGACTATCGAAATCTCGACTCCTAAATGGGATGGTTTTACGAATAAAGACGGATCAGGGCTTTATTTTGAACTGGTAAAAAAAGCTTACTCTCTTTCAAATATCAAAGTTAATTATACCTTTGTTCCATGGCCAAGGGCCGTTAAGTATGTGAATGAAAATCACAAAGATGCGATGCTTGGTGCTTATAATAGTGATGAAGAATCAATCTATCCAAATTTTCCAATCGATGTTGAATATACTCTTGTGATCTATAAAAAGAATACTTTAAAAGACTGGCAGGGAGTGGAGAGTCTCAAGGGAAAAGAGGTCTATTGGGTTCGTGGCTATAATTACCATGAATATATAAAAACGAAATTAGATTGGAGAGAGCTTCAAGATACTAATCAAGGCTTAAAACTTCTAGAAAAGGGTCGCATCAAATTCTTTATCGATTCTAATAATACTCTTAGGCCTAAATTAAAGGAATTTAAAATAGACCTTAAAGATTATGAGATAAAGCCAGTAATTACAAAATTTCTCTATGTGAGATTCTCTCGCACCAAGAAGTCGCAAGAGCTTATTAAGATCTTTGATAAGAATATGGCCACACTTCTTAAGTCTAAAGATCTCGAAAAAATCTATAAGAAGTGGAATCATAAAACACCAGACTTCTCTGCCGTCAAAAAGTAGTAGGTAAGAGTTTCATTAAAATCAAAAATAGAATTAAAAAAGTAGAAGTTTAAAGCTATATTATTCCCATGGAAGAGAATTATACACAGATTTTAGAAAGGATTTACGCTGAAATCCTACCAATTATTGGCAAAGGAAATGTTGCTGACTATATCCCTGAACTGAGTAAGGTTGAGCCTAATCAATTTGGTATGTCCATTTGTACCAATGATGGGCATGAGTATATTATCGGTAATGCGCAAAAAGCATTCTCAATTCAATCAATCTCTAAAGTCTTTTCATTAGTTCTGGCCTATCAGAAGCTCGACTCAAAGCTTTGGTCTCGTGTGGGCCTTGAACCTTCTGGAAACCGCTTCGATTCACTTGTACTCCTTGAAAATGAAGGGGGAATTCCTCGCAATCCATTTATTAATGCCGGTGCCATTGTTGTCGTGGATACACTGATTGATCTCTATGATGATCCAGTTACTGAGGTTTTAAAATTTGTTCGCGAGCTAAGTGGTAACGAAAATATTTTTATTAATGATTCTGTAAGGGCCTCTGAATTAGAGTGTGCCAATCGAAACTACGCCCTGACATACTTTATGAAAAGTTTTGGCAATATCAATAATGAAGTTTCAAAAGTTATTGATGTTTATACAACAATTTGTTCCATCGAAATGTCATGCGTTGACTTGGCGAGGTCTTTTAGACTCTTTAGTTCAAATGGACAAAACCCTTGGAATGGAAAGAAGATATTAACGAAGAGCCAGAACAAGAGGATGAATGCCATTATGATGACATGCGGACTCTATAACTCTGTAGGGGACTTTGCTTACCGAGTTGGGATCCCGGCAAAGTCAGGAGTTGGTGGTGGTATCGTTGGTGTGATCCCAAATGAAATGTCTATTTCAACTTGGTCACCTTGCTTAGATGATACAGGAAACTCTTTAGCGGGAATTGAAGCACTAGAGCTTTTCACAACATATTCTGAGCAATCAATTTACTAAAACTGTAAAAGACATTCCTTTGCTTTATATGGGCCAAATTCTTCGTCTTTTAATAATTCTTCGTAACACGGGGCCAATTCATCTTCACTGATATTCTTATCTGCCGTTAATTCGAGACAGTTAAAAGTATAAGTCGCAAAATCTTTAGTTGCTTTTGCTATTGCTGTACAAAACTTAGCAGCAGGCTTACTAAAGAGAGAGTTTGCGGCATAACTTAGGCATTGATAACCATTGAACGTCGAGTACTTGGCCACCTCATCACAAGTTGCTAAGATATTATCATCAAATTCGTTATTTACAGAAACCTCAACGCAGGCAACCGCATTCACTGAATTCTCTTTTACTTTTTTAGCAATATCAATGCAGTTTTGAGCAGCATTCTTTGGAAAGCTTTTTCCTACAGCTTTTCGTACACAAGTCATTGCATAGAAAATTGAGAAATTTGCAATTTCAGAACAAACAGGAATAACGTTGGCATCTAGTGGGCCACCATTTTTTATGACCTTCTTACAAAGTGAAGCATCTTGAGGATACTTCTTACCAATTTTCTTACATAGCTCATTTTCTGAGGCATTGGCCGCAAAAGTTAAAGAGATTAGTACAAAGATGATAAATTCTTTTCTGATCATAATGATTCCTAGGTGTAATTTATTTTGTTTAATATAGTTGATAAAACCAAGGAAAGTACAGTCTATAAATAAAGCTATATATTAATTATTGACCTAGAATTTTAAACTTTTTCCCAACACATATAGGCCTCATCGGCCAGCTCCAGAAGCTGCTGATCTTCAATTGTGTCACCATAGGCATAGATCTTATCAAAGCTTGAGAGGTTATACTTCTCTTTGACTCTCTTGGCCTTCATATGACCAGTACAATCACCCTTGTGGTAGCTTCCTGTGCAGATGCCTGCTCTCGTTTCTAGAGATGAGCAGATAAGTTCAAACCCATTTTCCTCACACCATGGAGCAAGGTAGAGATCTAAAGATGCCGAAACGATGACAATCTTACTGCCAAGCTTTCGATGTCGCTCAATTTCTTCTTGTGCGTTCGTTCTAATGACTTTTGGAAGAAATGACTTAGAAAAGCTAAGGCCCTGCTCTTCAAGTTTAGAAGCATGCTGTCTTGTATAGGCATACTTGACGATGAGGGCGCGCATTGTAGGCCCTGATAGAAGTTTTAATTTGTAGGCAATAACAAATGGAGAAAGTAGAAACTTTCCAAGTCGTAACTTCTTTTTACTTACTGAGTAATAGATAAATTCAGTGAATGTATCTTTGAAGGTTATTGTTCCATCAAAATCAAATAGGGCCAAGTTCATGATCAGATTTTAAGGTAAGCTAAACAGCATGTCATGAAATAAAAAGGCCCTTAAATAAGGGCCTAGTGAATGTTATCTATTCTGTAGCCAATTTAAAACAAGGTTGTAATAACTTGTTTCAAATTCACCATAGCTCGAGAGGGGGGAGGTTGAGCTATTTAAGATATCATTGAATTGATATTCAAAATTATTCATCACATTGGCAGGAGCAACACAGGCACCAGTAAAGACTCGATCAGAAGGACATGGTGCTGTATCGATTGTATCAAGGCCATGCCAACGATCTGTTTGCATAAATAGTTTAAAGCCACTTGTCCCTAAACCTTGTGACTGGAGGTAGGCCACGATTGTCGTATATAAAGGGTAGGCATTGTAACTTCCTGACTCGGCCTGGCCGTCGGCCACAATATTGCGAGATGGTGCATACTTGCTGTGATAGCTTGCCCACTGTTTAGCACTCAGAATTGGAGCACCTGATGACAACTCTGCTAAACCTTCAACCCACCAACCTGGTGTAACATTAAAGCCATGTTCATTATGATTAAATTGAGAGTCTAAAATATGCATTAGTTCATGCTTATGGAGAGTGTACTCATAACTAAATCCATTATCAGCGTTACTATTATAGGCACTAACGACAAGTGCCGACCCATGACCTGATCCATGGGAAGAAGTTCTATTTAAGACACAAATACCAATCCTTCCACCATAGGCAACAGTAATTAGATCTGTGTTATTTAAGTTGAGATGGCCAGCAAACATCTCAAGGTTAACTTCCGCCATTGCTACAATCTTTTGTAGAATACTTCGTGGAACACTATCGCTATCTGCTGCGATCTCAAAATGATCTGACCAGAAAGCTGGCCTTCCATGACATGCAGGTTCTTCATAGTGTTGTGTTCTAGAAATATATATTCCACCATCAGTCGAGCTCGGCTTTGCTGAAATAGCTGGAACCATATTCATTTTACTTTTAACTTTCTCAATACTAAGGCTACTTGCACCCCAGCCATAATTACCACCATTGGCCTTGGGTCCATCATCCCCACCAGGCTCACACGAGGTAAGCAGTGAAGTGAGTATTAAGAGTAGAAATGTGAATGCTGATACTTTTTTTAACATCAATATCCTTTTTTGATTGTATGTTGTTGAATTTATTATTGTAGCACTAGGGGTGATCAATGTTCACTAAGGGTATTTTTTATCTATCGATTGAATCTATTGGAATAAGCTAATGGATAAGTTGTACAAGGCCATGGCCAAAGTATTGTTTTCGACGTAGCAATAGGACTCATAACAAATTAGGGGAGCATTTATGAAATCACTTTTATTATCTGTACTATTTTTATCGTCATCATTCTCGTTTGCTGCTTCAGACAAGCAGCTAATTGATATTCTAGAAAATGCTCTACGCTTTGAAGGTTACGTTGTTCTTGATCAAGTAAAAGAAAATGGCGAGTACACAGAAGTTGATTTCTATGTCGGCGCATATGGTGAAGAGAGATTCACAAGTTGCTTACTAAGAAATGATCAACTAGTAAGCTGCAAGGATAATTGGTTTAAGCTGTAAACTAAGAGATAAGAAATAAAAAAGCCCTAATCAGTGAAAAGGGCTTTTTTGTTATGCCGCACACGCAACGATGTGCTGTACGCAGAGTGGTCATTCTCAAACAAGAACTAACACTAAATACATATTATCAGCAAAACAAATTCATAGATTTAATTTTGGTTAAATTCTTCTAAATCTTACATTGCTATGTAAGTGTTGAGTATTAAGGATTCCTTGAGATAAGTTTCTCTATGTCCTCTAGATTAAATAAGTCTTATGGGGTAATATCGTTCTCTATATTGAGGAAAATTTGAATATTAGTAATAAAGCAGTCCATGCATACATTAATTACATCGTTGAAAATAATGATGACCCAAGGTCTTTCTTTGAAAGCCTAGGTTATGACTATTCTCTTATTAGTGATGAAAAAAAGTATATGACATGGAATGATTACCGCCTCATTACGGAATCTCTTAATGACAAATACGATAAGTTCTATGAAGGAATGACTAAACACGGCCTAACAAATAAGTACGTTAAACGAGTCCTTGATATTCTTTCAAGAATGATTAGCTTTCGTTTTGTAGGTGACTTCATTTTAAAGTATTCGTTTAAAACATTCTATACAGATGCTGTGAAGATAGAGCTGGTTGAAACAGGGAAAACTTCTTTTGATATTAAGCTTACCTTTGATCGACCTGAAGATATTTTTCCAGTCTTTGTTGATATGTATCGTATTGTCTTCTTGGCCCTACCAAGAATGGTTTCTGAGTCCATGTCTTGGGATGTGGAGATTACTCAAAATGAGAATGTCTTGATATACCACGTTGATGAGTATTCAAGCGCACCGTCTATTTTTGCTACTATTCAGATATTTATTTTAAGACTATTTAAACTCGATAAATATTATAAGAATCTTATTATTGAAAACCTTCAGCATAATAACGAATTGGAAAGAGCAAATCTTGAGCTAGAGATGGCCGAAAAAAAGATTCGTGAGGCCCATAAAGAAGTCTTACTTGCCAATCGCATTATTAGCCATGATATCGCAAATAAGATGCTTATTGTTGAGCATGTGAAAAGGCTTATCTCTCGCGGAGAAGTAGAAAAGGCCAATCAGAAATTGGATCTCTATTATAAGTCAGTAAAGGCGATCATTGAAAATACGAGAAATGTTGTCGATGACAATTCAAACTCATTTAATATGTCTGATGTTTCGATTAAGGAAATGCTGGAAGAGCTGATTTTTGAATATCAGGATCAGGCATCAGAGAAGAATATTAAATTAGTTCTCGATTCAAATGTTGATGCGCAATTTTCGATAAGGACAAATAAAGAAGCACTAAAAGATAGTGTCTTAGGAAATATCCTTCAAAATGCGATTAAATTTTCTCCTGAAAACTCAGAAGTTAAATTTAAGCTAGAAGTAACTGGTAGTGAATTCTACCTTTCTTGTAAAGATCACGGTGTTGGGATTGAGGCAAGTTTAGTGAATGAAATCAATCGAAATGAAGATAAGATCTTTAAGAGTACGGTTGGAACACATGGTGAGAAGGGAAGAGGACTTGGCCTATTCATCATTCGTAAAGTTTGTCGTGAGCTCGGGCTACATGTTCGCTTTGTTTCTGAACTTGGAAATGGAACGAAGGTCATTATCTCACAACCATACAAATATTGATTCATTCTGTTTCATCATATGGCGACAGGAAATATCAATTTCCTTTTTATTCGGATAAATTCTTAATGTACTAGTTAGTGCCATTGGATGATTAAATTCAGAGACCTTATGCTTTGTTGTCGTCGTCACAGGGACAAAGCTACAGGCCACGGCTTTTGTTGAGATAAAGCAGCCTTCTTCATCATTCTTTTTCAACACATATAAAATATCAGAATTAAGATCGCCCTTGAGGACAAAGATTAGAACGGCCCTATCACCAAGTTGCTTATGAAAAACGGCAGGAAGATCATAAGCACCTGCTGTAAAGATTGCCCTGTCATAAGGTGCGTCCTCGATATATCCCTCTGTGGCATCACCTTGCATAATCTTCACATTCTTTATATGAAGTCTGTCTAAGCAGGCGTTGGCCCTGTCTACGAGTTCGGGAATAATTTCAATACTGATAACTCGGCCATCCTTTCCGATAATATGGCCCATTAAGGCCGCATTCCATCCACTACCTGAGCCAAGTTCAAAAACTTTGTGCCCTGGCTTGAGCTCTAGAAAGTCGAGTATCGTTAAGACAAACGAAGGCTGTGAAATCGTAGATATGACCTGTTCATCTCCAAAGATAGCAAGGGGATGATCAGCATAAAGTATGGAAAGATACTCTTCAAGATTTTCATCTGTTATGGTGATCCACTTATCTGGATAGTCTCTGAGGTAAGGGACGAACATATGGCGTGGAACGCTATAGTAGGCATCGATAACTTCCTTCGAAAAACCTGTGTTTTGAGCGATAAAACGATCTTGAAATTCTTTATATAATTCCGTCATTTACTTAGGTTAATGATTAATAAGAATTTTCTCAAAGTAAGATTAGTAAAAACAAGGCTTAAGAAAGTTTAGCTCATCATTGTCATAACTTTTACTTTTTAATATATTTTGTTCATGAAAATTGAAACTCAACGTCTTATTTTGGCCATCCCTAAAGCTGGGGATGAAGTTGCGACACTCGAATTCTATAGAGAAAATGAAGAGCACTTGGCCCCTTGGGATCCTAAGAAGCCTGATGACTTCTACACATTAGATTATTGGGCGAATAAGGGCAAGGCCGCAAAAGAGGAGTTTGAAAATGAGACTTCTGTTCGTTTTAATCTATTCTTAAAGGATAGCAACCACCTCATCGGTATGGTTAATTTTACAACTCTTGAAAGGGGACCTTTTCAGAATTGTCGTGTTGGCTACAAATTAGGTGAAAAGTTTCAAGGATACGGTTATATGAGAGAGGCCCTCTCTGCTGGTCTTGATTATCTATTTAATGAACTTAATTTTCACCGTGTGGAGGCCAATTATATTCCACAGAATTTACGTAGTGGAAATGTATTAAAGGCCCTTGGCTTTGAAGAACATGGAATTGCCAAAAACTACTTAATGATAGCAGGTAAGTGGCAAGACCATATCCTAACAAGTAAGTTAAATCCAAATTGGAGAGCTTAATCTAAGGTAAGCTAGGTATTTTTGTTAGCTCTCTCATAACTTCTTCTTTTGTTTCTAGCGTTGAAAGAAAGGCCATGATGTCCTCACGATCTTGTTTTTCAATTTCTATCCCAAGCTGAACCTTTCCCATGATATAGATCGCTTGATCTAAGCTGGCCACACTTCCATCATGAAAGTAAGGGGCCGTTTTTGTCACATTACGAAGAGGTGGAACCTTGAAGTATTCTTTATCATCTTCATTCTTTGTGAAATTATAGCGTCCAAGATCTCTTTTAATAGATTTTGTGTATTGGTAAGGGTCTTCGACAACACCAAATTTTTGATACATTTCACCACCAATTAATTGGCCACTATGACAACCAATACAGCCGTATTCCACAAACTTCTTCAGGCCTCTTGCTTCTTTTGTTGTTAGGCGCTGTACATCGCCATCAAGATAATCATCAAAACGAGAGGGACCTACAAGTGTGCGCTCAAAGGCACCAATTGCTTGGGCACTTAGTTGGGCAAGCTTCTTAGCATCTTCCTTTTTGATATTTATAGCAAATGCCTTAGAGAAGTCCTGTGCATAATTATTGCTAACGAGTTTCTCTTTTAGGTGCTCTTCATTATCAAGGTTAAAAGGTACTTTGATAAAGAATGACTTAATTGCCTGCTCTTCGACATTTTTTCGATTTCCATCCCAATGCTGTGAAATCTGTCCTGCTGTATTGATGAGGGTTTGAGCATTACGAGGTGCTGAACGATCTTTAGTACCCTTCGACTTTTTCAGGCCATCTGAGAAGTGAAGTTGTGGTAGGTGACATCTGGAACAACTTACGGTTCCATCTCTACTTAATCTCGTGTCGTAGAATAACTTTTGTCCCAGTGTAATGACTTCTTCCTTAGGCTTTTGTTTCCCAAAGTACTTGATAGAATTTAGGCTAGTACCAAAGAGATCTGATACTGGACTAGTACTCGTACAGGACGTGATAATAAATATTGATAAGAATAATATTTGTTTCATTTTACTTCCTCTTGTTAAGTTTGTTAGGTCTTCGTAGAGGAGGTCTAAATTGTTACATAAAATATAATTTCTTAATAATATTAGTCCTTTATATACTTGCCTGAGTGCTTTGCTAAAGTATTTTAAAAACTGAACCGATACATGACTTATGAAAAAAATAAGCGTTCTTTTATTCTTAGCTACTTCCATATTTGCTCGAAACGAAGTTGACCACTACAAGTACTCTCAAAAGTGTCCGGATGGTTACCTTTATAAACTAACGGAAGTGAATGGGAAGAATAAGACTACTACATTTAGTTGTGTGGCCGACTCAGGGAAGGTTCACCCTGAGTATTCATTTAGAATTGCAAATTGGAAGAGTGGAGATTATCTACTAGAAGAGAATGCTGGAAAAGTTACAACGAAATTTAAATATAATAAAGAAGGAAACGTTCAATCAGTTACGCAATCTCTTAAAGGCGTGAATTTTTCAAATAAATGTGATTTTAATTATAAGGCCGGAAAGCTTGTCCCAACTAAGAATTCTCAATGTAAGGAAATTCAAAAAGAATTTGGTAATATGACAACATCAATCAAGCATGAGGTCTTTTGTGAACCTAATGCTACTGAGTCTGCATGTACGACAAGTGATGGCCGTGTCTTTAGGCCTTCAACAAAAGAAACAGGTGTTCTTAGGTACTTCTATGAGAACGGGCATGTTGTTGATGAAGTTGAGGTTTCGCCGTCTTCAAATAGTCGTGCAATTTCAAAGTAAATGACTTGTTTCAAGACTCTAAATTTATCTCGCTCAACACTTGAGGCCCTAACTGGTCTTGGCTACATTGAAGCTACACCAATTCAAGAAAAGTCGATACCACCATTACTGGAGGGGGCTGATCTTCTTGGTATCGCGCAAACTGGTACCGGGAAAACTGCTGCCTTTTCTCTACCTATTATTGAAAAGTTTATTAAGAATAAGATAGAGGTTGCTCCTAACCATTGTCGTGCCATTATACTTGCTCCCACTAGAGAGCTTGCTACCCAAATAAATGATAGCATCATCTCATTTGCAAAGGGGACGTGCTTAAGAGCTGCCTTAATTATTGGAGGAGTCAGTAAAGATCCACAAATAGTTTCCATGCGTACAGGTGTGGACATTGTTATTGCCACCCCTGGCCGCTTCATTGATCTTATGAATGATGGTGCCATTAATGTTTCGCAGACGGAGTTCTTTGTTTTAGATGAAGCCGATATGATGCTTGATATGGGGTTTTATGAAGGAGTTAATGACATTGCAAAAAAGATTCCGATCTCTCGTCAAACAATTCTACTGTCGGCAACCATGCCAAAACAAATCGAGGCCCTCGCGCATGCAATACTAATAGATCCAATAAAAGTCGAGATTACTCCAGAGTCATCAACTGTTGATAAGATTAAGCAATCTGTTTATTTTACATTGGCCGAAAATAAGAACTATTTGCTCTTAAGTTTACTCGAAGATAAATCACAGTCTCGTATTCTTATTTTTTGTAAGGCCAAGTACGCTGTAGCTGAACTTGTCGAATTACTTAATCGTAGCGACATTAGTGTCGGAGAAATTCATAGTAACCTAACACAGGGGCAAAGGAATAAGGCCATTGAAGACTTCACAAATGGTGAGATACGCGTCCTCGTTGCAACAGATATTGCCTCTCGTGGAATTGATATTGATAATGTGGACATGGTCATAAATTATAATATGCCAGAAGATGCCACTTATTACGTTCACCGAATTGGACGAACAGCAAGGGCCAATAGAGAGGGAGCCGCTATATCCCTATGTAGCGAAAAAGACCTACCATTTCTTAGAAATATACAAAAGCTAATTGGAACGAAAATTACTCAGGTACTAGATCATCCCTTTCATCACGACTACCCCGTTACAAAACCTAAGTCTAAGAAGCGTTATCGTGGACGTCGCCGACGCTAGTTTTTAGGACAAACTTTTCTTTAGATTTCTTAAACACATGTCTTACATATTTCTCTTATAATGAAATATCATTAATTAAGTGAGGCAATATGCAAGGCCAAGGTGAGTATCAAGATAAATTCAAAATCATAAAAGAGATTTTTAATATAAATCAACACGTTAGTGGTGAAGATTATATTAAAGAACTGTTAAAGAATATCGCTACATATTTAGATATCGACTTCATTCTAGTAGGAAGACCAAAGGAAGGTAAATCTAGTGTGATCGTTACAGATTTTGCGATATCTAATGGCCGATTTATTGATAATCTTGAATATGATCTAGAAGGTACTCCCTGTCATGATGTTATCACCGGTAAGCGCGTTTGTATGCACGCTAATAATGTATGCTTAGAATTTCCAGAAGACCTAATGCTACAGGATATGGATGTTGATGCTTATATTGGAGCTCCAATACTTCTTCCCTCTGGAGACTTTCTTGGGTTAATTGTATTTTTAAGTACTAACCCTATTAAAGATCCTAGTTTTGTGGAAGCTACCGTTGACCTTTTTGCAAGTCGAATAGGAGTTGAATTGGCCATGATTAGTGCTAATCAACGAATTGATGATCTCAATGAGATAATTGCTAAGGAGGTGAAAGAAAAAGAGGAGATGATTAAGAAGACCCATGAGACACTTCTTGAACAAGAAAAACTTGCGGCCCTTGGCCGTCTGACAACAGGGATTGCCCATGAAATAAGAAATCCACTTAATCTTATTTTAAATGCTGGTAAGGTTGCTAGCTCCATTAATACACGTCTGATAGAAGGTGATAATAAGAGGCTAAAAGATCTCAAAAAGGCCCTCGATATTATCACAACTCATAGCTTGAGGATAAAGAATATCCTCGAAATTATGTTAGATACCCGAGTAAACGGTAAAAAGAGATATTCATTAAAGATGCTAGTTGAAGAGTCGTATAAGTATGCCCAACATGCTCTAAGTTTACACAATGATGGGGTTGAAATTAAGTTTGAGCACTCTCTAAATACGAGTGAGGACCTTCATGTTTTTACTAACGATATCCAATCTGTCTTTATTAACCTCTATGAGAATTCTATTTACGCTCTTCATAAGAAATTTAGTCGTTCACAAGGGCAGGCAATTCTCTCAGTTCATACATATGAAAAAGATCAAGATATTCTAATTGAAGTTAAGGATAATGGGGTAGGGATTGCCGAAAGTATATTAAATAATATTTTCGAACCATTCTTTACGACTAAATCAGGCCGAGAAGGCTCTGGCCTTGGGATGTCGATTATCAAATCAATTGTAGAAAAAAATAATGGTGAAATCTTTGTCGAATCAAAAGAAGGAGAGTTTACAATTTTCAAGATTCGTTTTCCTAGGGAGAGTTCATGATAAGGGTTCATGTCTTACTCGTTGATGACGAAGAGGATATCCTATTCATTTTTGAGCATATCTTTGAAGATTGGGTTAGAGCAAATAAGATGCTCCTTTCATTTTCAACTTCTGGTGCTGAAGCACTAAAAATTCTTGAAAGCGAAAATGGCCATGATGTTATCCTGATCCTGTCGGATATTAACATGCCAGGTCTCGATGGATTTGAACTCTTAAAGCAAGTCAATGAAAGATTTCCCAATATCGATACAATTATGATTTCTGGTTACTCAAGCACTGCCTACCAGAAAAAGGCATCAGAATTAGGTGCTCTTGACTACTTTGAGAAACCCGTCGACTTTGAAAAGCTTATGAAATTAATGACGGAACGCTATCCCGAATTAAATTAGAAAGCATTACATTATCCAATATTTTTAGTTACCTCATTTAGAAATAAGTGCTACGTTGAAATCATGTTCTTTCAAAAATCTGATAAAAAATGGAAAAAGGTTCTAGCTGAACCAATCGATAAACAAAGTAAGTTTTTAAATAAAATTTGCAAGATCAATAAACGAGACTCGCTTGTTCTTACAGAGCGATACTTCGATGGTATTGATTACCCGCTAATGGCCGAAATTTTTAAGTCTGTGAAGACGATCATTTCTCGTGGAGAGTTTGATCCTAGTTTTCGTGACTTAATCTATGACCGACTCCTACGTATTATTGATATTGAACACCTATATCCAGAAGAATATGAAGATGGGAATGAGTGTAATGGTGATGATGATAATGTGATCTTTGGTGAAAATTACCATGTCTACACAGCTTGTTATGACGACCTTGATCTTCTTATTAATTTCATCAATTCAAGAGATGATATTAACAGCGTATGTGATCTTGGATCAGGCACCGGCCGTGCTCTCTTGTATATGGCCCTTATGATGAATAAGAAATTGAATTATCTAGGACTTGAATTAGTCGATGAGAGAGTTCAATTTACAAACTCTGTCTCTGAACATTTCCAATTAGATCACGTTAAATTTCAAACATGCGACTTCTTAGAAAACCCTGAAGCCTTTGCAGGCCATGATGTTTACTACCTTTATGATTCCGTCGGCACTGAGAATGTTCCAAGGTTAGTTTCTCATTTTAAAGAGCTAATTGATTCTGGATCAAAATTCTACTTACTCTTTATTTCTGGTTGGGATGAGATCATGCTAAATGCACTCGATAATCTCTCTGGCCTAAAAAAGATAGAGTCCCATACTAGTCGTAAACAGGAAGGGCGTGTTGTAAATTTCTATAGTACTTAGAATCGATACTCAACACCTATACTAAAGCTCGTCTCAAATTCATTACTCTCTTGTCCCGTAAGGCTATACTGGTGTCTACGTTGATTGAGTGTTCCATTGTCTGCTTTTGCTTCAGCAAAGAAAGAGAAACCGTTCGCTCTACCAACATCATACTTTGACTTAATTGAGATACCTCGGCCATCTTGATCATTAAAATATGTTTTGACAGATGTTTGCCAGTCGTTAGCTTTATATGTAAAGCCCAGACCCACTTCGTTGGCCGATTCTCCTAAAAGAGATGTCTCAAAAGAGAAGTGATAAGTCATTCGAGATTGTGTTAGTAAACTAGCTGAGATTTTTCCGCTAACTCCTTTCTCATTTAAGAATGCAGCAAATTCTGGCCAAGTGATCTCCCCAAGAGGTGTTTCAAAGGTATAAGTATCAGTGTAATGCTTATTCAGCATAATCTCATCACTAAAGGCATTTACAGCTTCCCAAGTTCTACCGGAAAGGAGAGTGGCCAAGAATGAGATATTGGAAATGAATTCCTTTGTTGAGTTGATTTCATCTTCTTCAATTAGGCCTTGTTGATGAAGGGCATGGGCATAGTGGGCCAAGTCGCTCATATTTGAGTTTGGGTCATACTGATAGTAAATAGTAGAGATAACTTTGTTTAAAATATAGTGAAGAGCATCACTTTGATCAAATCTTCGATTGATGATACTTTCTTCTGCAATATCTTCGGCCAAGCTTATCTGGGAATTAATTCCTGCCGCTGATATTACTGCTTCCTGATTAGGTGTTGCCCCATCAATAGAGTAGCTTACAGCACCGCGATTATAGGTTGACATAAATGCCAGATAGAAAGCACCAACGCTATGATATGCTTCATCGCCAACCCATAATTGAATCTCACTTCCACCGAATTCTTTTACAGCTTGTGCATGGGCCACCTCGTGAACTAAGGTATAATTTGTACGAGAAATCCACCAAGAGACTACTTGATGGGCCATGTTGATCGAGGCCCTAACAGCAGTATGCTCGTTATAACGTTTATGATCAGTGATAACGTTGTAAAATACTTTACTAACGTTTCTTATATTATGGTACCACTCGACGGCACCATCTCGATTAAAGCGATTCTTAGAGAAGCTTAGAGTTGAGATTTTAAAATTACCTACACTTTCCGCTAGCTCATCAAGGTCTTGATCACTCAAGTCAATTCCGAAGTTGCTCCCTGTTTCGTCAACAAGTACCTTAAATTCATATCGTTCCTTATCTAGTTGAGATGCATAGACATCATCCTCTGTAGAGGTATTTGTGACCGCACAGTAACTAGACTGCTGTCCAAGAATTAGACAAAGAAATAGGGCGTACATCATGCTAACGATGTGATTTTGGGTATTTTTCAAATTCATGAAGTTATATATCGCAAGTCTAATGCCAACTGATTCTTTGAATTTCTAGGAATATATAGAGCTAATTTAAGTTTTATTAAATGCCTATGCCAAATAAAATAGAGAGTGGAGGCATCATGAAAAAATTGGTTATCTGTTCAGACCTTCATGAAGGTTCTGAAAAAAATATTCGTTCAGGTTATAACTTTGCCAAAGCACTCGGGTTAAAACCTTCGCTCTATCATATTGATACAATCTCTCCTCAGCTAGAAAAACAATTTCACTCGACATCCACTCGTTCCCGTCGAATTAAGGATCCTGTGTGGAGAAAGAATATTGAAGAAACCTCACTTGAGATGGTGAATGCAACTTTGGGACGACTCAATATTTCTAAAGAAGATATTGAATTTGAAAATTTTGAAGGCTCAATAAATGAAGGGATTGAGCACTTAAGTGAAGACCCGGAAATGGAAATCATATCGGTCGGTGCTAGTCATCACGGTGAACTTCATCGCTTCTTTCTAAACACATTTGCGGAGAAGTCATTGTTCAATTTAAATAGAGATGTACTCATCACTAAGACCTCTGTCGAAAATTTTAAGAAAATTACTTATCTAATACCTTATGAGTCTCTTGATGAGGAAAACCTTGCAACAGTCGCTAATTTAGCAAAGTGTAATAATGCAAAGGTACATATGGACTGTATCGTTCCATTAAATTTCGTTAGTTATAATTTAGAAGTCTTTCCTGATGGGCCTTATCCTAGAGAAGTCCTAACTAACGAAATGTCTGAACTTCATAAAGGGGCCGAAGATGAGTTACAAAAGGCAGTGGCAATCCTAAAAAAACAAGGGATTGATGCAAGTTATACGTTAAAGATGATTTTGAATGCTGAACCCGGACAGCGACTAGAAGAACTCATTAGAAGTGAAAAATCAGACCTTGTGGTTTTGAAACCCCAACACTATATTTTTGAGCACTTATCACTAGGAAGCGTAACGTTGGATATAATGAAAAAAACGGAATGCAACTTATATCTTCTCCATGTTTAGGCAACATCCTCTTCGATGGTTCTCTTTAATTCACTAAAGTCGACAGGCTTATTGAAGTAGTGTTTTATCTCAAGCTTGCTGACTTCTTCTAAAGTTTTTTGATCTCCATATGCAGACATCATGTAGATTAAGATACTAGGGAATTGTTTTTTTACTTCTTTAACAAGTTCAATTCCATTCATATTAGGCATGTTGATATCTGTCACAAGAACAGTGATATCATTTCCTTCTTCACTATGAAGCTTTTTAAGTGCATCTTCCCCAGAAAGAGCAAAGTGAGTCTTAAACTTTCCATCTAAGACATCCTCTTCGAAAATCATTTCAATAAGATCGAGTAGCGCCTCTTCATCATCTACAAATAGTATACTAGTCGCCATCGCTATGCCTCCATCGCTCTTTAGGGATATTTAGGGTCACCTCTGTCCAGTGTCCAATATCACTCTTAAATGAGATATCAATTTTATCATTTTGAAGAAGGAATTTTGCGATTGCAAGGCCTAGGCCTCCTCCTGTCTTTTGGGACGTTGAGGAGAAAAATGGAAGAGTGATATTTTTAACATAGTCTTCAGATATACCAATACCAGTGTCATGTATCTTGATTAAGAGTGCTTGGTTTGTTTTGTTAACTTCAATGCTAACTTTTATTTCTTTTTTTATACTTTCTTTTGCCTCTTTTATTGCGTTAATTGAGTTTTTAAGAATATTTTTTAGGGCCTGGATAAAATTTGGCCCAGTAATAAATAAATTATAATCCTTGATGTCCTCAGGAAGAGTTAGCTTGATTTCTTGTTCTTTTAGCTCCTGCTTAAAATCAATGGTCATACTCTTATCGACTAGCTTCTTTACATTAAAGATTTCTTTTACATTAGAGACGGAGCGAAATGTAAGATCAATTGTCTCAACGATATCATTAATACGTTTGTTAGCATCCCTCATCACAGAGAGTAGGGTTTCAATTTTTTCTAATCTTTGTTCTTTTCGAAAAATTTCCGCTCTTAAAATTTGATACGAGTTTAATGTAAGAGTTAACGGGTTTTTAAGTTCGTGGGCCATGCTTTTTGTTAGTTCAAGAATACGCTGAAAGTTGGCCCTTTCTATTTCACCTTCCTTCTTCTTTAATAGCTCCTTTGCCTGCTTCTCAACGATCTCCATAAGCTCCATTTCAGTAAGCTTTCTTATGGTGATATCACAAATATATCCTTCTAGGGCCACCAGCTCGTCATTTTCATATATGCCAATTCCTTGCTCCCAAACATAAATATAGTGTCCTTTCTTATGCTTTATCCGATACTCGATAGTAAAGAACGTCTTATTATCGATGGCCATCTGTACTTCATTCCAGACCCTTGTTATATCTTCAGGGTGATAAATATCTGGAAAAGATAATTCCTTGTTATTGATAAATTCCTCGGCCTTATAACCTAGGATCCTCTCAACCCCTGAGGTCATAAAGAGCATTGTCCAATGCTTATCATTTAGACATCGATAGGCAATGCCATCAATATTTTCTAAGAGAATGTCGAGATTAAGCTTGTTTTTCACAACTTCTTCTTCGGTAACGACATATATAGAATGGATTAAAGAATGTTTAATTAAATAATTAACTCAAGTTATTGGTATTACAAGAAATTAAAGGCCGTTCACTCTATGTACACAGGCGTAGATATTTCAAATCTTAAGTAATTTATCAAAAAATCATTTAATCTCAATCTTACAACTATGATGAAACTACTTAAAACTCTATTTATATGTATTTCAATTTTATGGAGTACTGTTCAGGCCAACACTTTTGATTATCAGTGTATGGATGCTTATAAGGATAAGATTGAGTCTTTGTACCCTAAGGATCAGTCGGCCAATGAGGACAAGAATGATTGGGTATATAAGTTAAAGGGCTATTATTGGCTAGCAAAGGTTGTTAGTCATCCTGTTGCAGTTTTCATTGTGGCCTTTGTTCCATTTTCTATACCTGTTGTTCTCGGAATTACAGCGGTTGCTTCATTCTTTGATATTTTGAAGAACGAGAAAGGGATCATTGGAACTTATATCATTTTAAAGATGTCGGAATTGTCAGAAGAAGAAATTGCTAATCAGGATGTTGACTCAAAAATAGAAGAAGAAGTTCTTGAGCTACAAGAGAATAAGTATAGCCGCGAAAATAACCTCTTTTTTACATTCGTTAATCGCGTCAACCGCAAATATAAGAATACAAATTATTCATACGAAGATGTACGTAAGGCCGTAATTGAGATAGCGACTCAAGATGATGGCCTATGTAAACGTAAGGGAAAAGAAAAGTTTATCTCTCTTAATCGTTTAATCCGTCTAACAAAGAAAAAGCTTAACTCTAATAAAGGTTTAATTGAAAATGCGCTTTAAATTATTATCACTTCTTATTACTATTTTAATTACTTTCAATTCTCATGCAGAATTATGTAGTGAAGAGCAAGAACTATCTTCGCTTCGAGAAATTGCAAGAATAATGCAAGTGATGAGTGTCGATGGCGTTTATATTACGAATCTTATGGATCTAAGAAAAGATCGTATTAGGGGTTATGTAACACAGGTTAATCGTATCGAAAGAACTTGTTCTTCAGTTTCGATCTATAGGGCCATTATTAAGCTTTACGAAAATATCAACTATCCTAGTGTTTACTTAAAATATGTTCTTTCAAATCAAAGAAAGGACCTCAATATTAAAGAATATGTAGTTGGTGATGAATGGAATCGTATTCATATTGGTGAAAATGACACTCCAGATGTTGAAGAGCTAAAGAGCTCAATCCTTATTACTGGTCTTGGTGTTGTGAATACAGCGAATAAGTTGACACTTAAAAATGTTGGAACAGCTTTCTATCTTGGTAAGTATGAAGGTGAGCACCTTGTTGCAACGGCCGCCCATGTTATTGATCGTGAGAATTTCAATGATATGCTCTTTCATTTTATTGCAGGGCCAAAATTTTCTTTGAAGGCAAAAGAGCTAATCTTCTATAGCGATGATATTGATTTTGCAATTGTATCAATCAATATGGAAGATAAGGAAGCAATCCTTATGAAGACTGTTTCTGCAGTTAAGCTTAACTTCGATAAAGTAGCTGAAGAGGGAACACCTCTAACTACAGTAGGGTTTGGTTTCTTTGATAATGAAAAACTAGGACTTGCTCGCTATGAAAACTCTAACGACTGCCAAATCATCTTTGGTGATGATAAAGTTAAAAAGCTTGATAAGGTCTTCTCAATTGCAACAGGCTGTGATGCTTCTGGTGGAGATTCAGGGTCTCCAATCGTTGACCGCAATACTGGAGAGCTAATTGGAGTGATTACTAGAATTCAAACTGAAAAGATTGGACTGACATCAAAGCAATTAATTGAAGAAAAAGAAGAGAATGCTTCAAGCATTTGGAATGATGGAAGCTTTGCAACTTCGATGAAATATATCAAGGCAGAGTTAGAGAAAATGAATAATCCAATTATTAAGAGCTTATTGGAAATTTAATGAAAAAGATACTTCTTGATTTGTTATATGACAGTTCAGCACTCGTTAAGTTTTGCAAAAGTAAGGGCATTTCAGTACCAAGGAAATATTCATCAATTCGTAAAAATGATATTAAAAAGAGCTTAAGTGATGAGTCTATATATACTCGTCATGATGAGAAGAAAAATAAATACTTTTATCAATTCTTTCCTTCATACGATATAGGTCTAAGAATTATAAAAGTTGATGTTCAAGTTGCTCCAAAATGGTCTCTAGGTGAGACGAAGGCCATGGTTGAGGATGTGTTTAATAATGTTAAACGCATTAAAAGGGCCCATTTCTATGTTCCAGTAAATTCTCGATTATATAATCATTTGCTCGATTTAGGTGGGAGAAGTCGTGGTGAGGAACTTTTGGCAAGTGTTGATGATGGCCTAAAGTATCTTTCAAAATATGAGTATGATAAAGATGTTAAAGTCGTGAAACTCAACAAAGACTTAAGTGACGAGGTAGCCGATATTGAATATCTTGCTCACAAGTTCAGCACAACATCACGCTGTGAGAACTTTCCTCGTAAGATGTTTCTTGGTTTTGTCGAGAACCTTATCAAGTATAATGTCGATGCATTAGTTGCTGTTGAGGATGGTAAGGCGATTGGCTTTATTGTTCCAAGTATTTCAAGGACTAATGTTGGCCATATTATGTCAATCTCTGTTCACCCAGATGCTCAAGGGCGAGGCGTTTCAAAACTCTTATATAATGAGGCCTTAAAATATTATAAGAAAAAGAAAATATCAGTTTATGCTGGTGTTTCATCGACGAATGAGGTTCTTGGCTTTTCGAAAAAGCTTAAACGAAGAGCAATGTTCGCTTATATCGAATTAATACGAAAATAAAAAAACCTCCGTTCGGAGGCATTTCTTAAAAATACTTTTCAAAGCAATAACGATTTATATAATTCTTATCTTTTATAAAGTGCATAAGTGCTGCTACTTGTGAGCACTGTGCTAGGGTGATTGTTTCTTTCTGTTTTTCAAAACATTCAAGCCCAAGGCGAGTGATATCTTCTGTGTAGGCCTGTGCCTCAGCATGAGCTAGGCATTGATCAAAGTTAAAAGCTCCACCAAACTGTGTGCCACAAATTGCGCGGGCCTTGTTTTTGTCTCTCATAAAGATCATTTCTTCTGCCACTGACATACATTGTTCATAAGTGATTACTGTTAAGTATTTCTCCTGACAGCGATAGAGCATTGGAGTGATATCTTTTTCATATGGCATTTGAATCGCAAAGTTCACACAGCCTTGAAATTCATAGTCGCAACTTGTTTGATCCTCTAGGCAACCTGCTGATGCATTTAGAGTAAATAGAATGGCAATTAACGATAAAATCTTCATTTGTCCCTCTCATTTTTAGATACACCTACTTAATTAACTCTATTTAGTTTATTTGACACTGCTTCTTGTAATACTTACTTAAAAGGGGCGCGGGTACCTATCGAGATTTCAGTGGGTTAGTGGTGATTGTTGCTCAGATAAGTTAATTATTTAGGGACTAGTAACCGATAGGAATAGTAGGAGATATTTTATTTAGAAGTTTTTGGTTTAATGGGGAGATTTTTATAAAAACCTTAGAGGCAGAGTTACTCAATTTAGCTAAAGAATGTCGTCTTTACTCACGTGGTAAAAATCAATCACTATGTCTAAATCGTGTAGCTAAAACCTTGGAATCTTTAACAAAATCAGTTGATCAATCAGCGATCTCACCAGAGAACCCCTTAACAGCAAGAGAGGCAGAAGTGCTGGCGTTGGTCTCACTTGGTTACACAAATAAAGAGATGGCCAATGCTCTCTCGATTTCAGAAAAGACTATTGAGTATCATATGAGCTCTATATTCAAAAAAACGCAAGCTAGTAAGCGAACTGAAGCTGTCACAAATGCTCTAAAATTCAAATGGTTAGAGGCGTCCTAGGGAGGTCCCTAGGTGAATTATTTTGAAATAACAAATAAGCTTACAGTAGATAATAACTGTAGGAGAAATGATGAAAGATCAATTAGAAGAAGTACTTGGAAGTTTATACAAATTTGTTTGTGATGAATCTGTTGATGAGATCAGTGTCGGTGCCTATCATGATGTATCGGTAAAAAGAGTTGATGGGTGGCACTCTGTTCAATGCTTCAATAATAAAGATGAGTACGAAAGAGTGATCAATTCTCTTAAGGAAAATTTCGGTATAACTGATAAACAGGTTTCTTTTTCTAGGTACATAACAGAAGTGCTAACTGTTTCAGTTGTTCTTTCGCCTATATCAATCAAAGGACCAGCACTTAAGTTAACAAAACTACCTAAGAAAATTTTATCTCTAGAAGATTATATTTCATTAAATGCACTTACAGAAAAAGGAAAAGAGATTATTACAGGAATTGTTGAATCAAACAGAGGTATTCTTTGTGCAGGTGACTTTGGTTCAGGTAAGACGACTCTTTATAATACAATTCTAAACCTTCTGCCAAAAGAGAAGACACTGGTTTCAATTGAAACCACTCCATCGATCGTTTTTTATCGAAACTTAGTGACAAGGCTTATGCCGCGTGGAAAAGATGCTGACTCTATTCTTGAGGTCATGAGTGCTGCGGAAGAGAGTAGGAGTGATTATATTACTCTTAGTTATTTAGATGAAAGATTGAGTTACCCATATATTGATCTCGTTAGAAATAATGCCGTTGGTGTTGCATGTGCTGGAGGTAGTGGCCCTGTTAATACAATTGATCGCTTAATTCGCCAGTCAGTCGTTTCCTCATACGGTTACAACTTAGAAGAGGCGGCCCTCGTGGTTTCTGAAGTTTTCAAATATATTATCTTTCAAGAAAAGAAAGCAGATAGTGAACATCGATTTATTTCTTCAATTCATGAAATCGTATTTGAAAAAGGTGAAATAAAACTTAAACCGCTTTATGTCCCTTAAAAGGGGCGCGGGTACCAATCGAGAATTCCATTACTTATATTGTAATTTTGAAGTCCTTGAGTCTTTTTAGATATAGTGCAGATATACTTTGCTTTGGAGTGAAGTAGCTCTTCTTTAAAGACTTTCTAATACAATCATCAAATTCAGTATCATACCTTCTTTCAATTAGTTGTTTTGCCCCTGCATAATCGATATGTGGCCGATACTGAAATAGCTCTGCCTCAAGTCTTGAAAAGTGTAGTGATGTGTAAGGATAGTCAATACAAGCTTCTGAGATTCCTGCCCGTATCGGATTTTGGTAAAGGTAGCGATAAACATTATACAGATAATTTTGATCTGCCACGATAGACCACTTATATCGATTACTAAATTTATGATTGATTCTACTTGTCCTCAATGAAATTAAATAACTAATTCTCCAGTTAAAATGCATCATAAAGCGATCGATATTTTCATCGGGAGTAGTAAGTAGGAGATGGTAGTGGTTTGACATGAGAACAAAACAGTTTATTTGTACCTTTTCTTTCTCTTGTGCATAAATTAAAGACTCTTTACAAATATCCCATACTTCATTCATGGGAATACTAAACCAGTCTCGGTTATTATTTCGTGTCGTCACATGGTAAGGAAAATCTCCTTGTCGGATTAGCTTCTTCTTTGGCATTACTTACTTCCTCGCTAAAAAAAAATGGCGCTTAGAGCGCCACATTTTGCAATTTAAGTTTTTTATAGAGCTGATAATTAATACATGCGATTAGAGGTGTTACGATAAAAAGACCTAGTCCAAGTGAAAGCACTGCAAGTAGAGCAAGAACAAGGTAGGTGAGTGTTGCTGCTAATATAATTTGATAGTTTTCTGAAAAGATTTTTCTACTTTTCTCAAGTAGATCCCATGCTTTTGTATTTTGTTCATCTTGTTCAAGACTTAAAGGCATAACGAAGAGATAAGAAGCAAAGAAATAAATTCCTGGTATAATAAAAAGAATAACGCCAAAGAAAGTAATCAGCGTCGATAAAGAGCCCGTTATAAAAATCAAATTGAATTTTTCTTTTGGTATCGAAATAAAATCGTAAATCGTAAGTTGTTTTTGTGTTTCTGATCTTGTGATCGCTGTGTAAGTTGCTGCTAAGTAAAATGGTGTGATAAGGCACGAAGAAAATGGAATAGCGGAGAGTATCCAGACCATTAGAGTGAAGGCCAGTGTAAAGCCACTATATATTAAGGCATTGTCTTTATACGTTTGCCATCCAGTATCTAATACTTCCGATAATTCATTTATTGTTTTTGATTCTTTAAAATTAATTAGTAGTTGATTCATATTTACCTCACTTGTTTGTAGAGGTAATAGGTGCCTAGGGGCATTTACGCATTTAAATTTCATTTTGATATTAAGATTTTTCAAAATGGGGCGCGGGTACGAATCGAGAATTCCAGTAGTTAGTTGCTAAAATCTCATAGGGTATGGGCAAAAGAGGGCTAATTACACAGATTTTGATTTATAAGTCTTCGAAATCTCGATTCGTACCCGCGCCCCTAACTGATAAAATTGATTTTGCGTAATGAGATGCTTTTTCGATATTGTTGAGAGCGAGGAAGGCACCGAGGAATGCGTCGCCAGCTCCAGTTGAGTCGACCACTGGTACTAAAGGGATTGGGGAAAAGTTTTCGATTTGTTTTTCTGAGAGCTTACTAATTTTATCCTTTCCCCTTGTTACTAAAATTTTGATATCGTGATTTTTTACATAATCATAGAGGAAGTCTTCAAGAGGATGGCCAGTCACTAATCCGAACTGAGCGAGACTCGCATGCTTTAGATATTTTTCAATTTCAATTTCACTAGCATCATGAAAATCAAAAATAAACTTTGCCCTAGGTTTCGCTTCAATAAGTTGGTCTACGAATGGAAGGATCTGTGAGTAGAGAGGGCAGACGATATGACCTTCAAGCTCTTTAATTAATTGAAGTTCTTCTTTGGTGAATTGAAAGTTTTCAAGCACACCACTTTTGTATTCAGTGAAGTTCTTTTCGCCACTTTCTAAGGTCTCGATAAATTGAACCGGAGTCTTTCCCTCTCGAAAAAGTGGAACGGCCTGAATACCTTCTTTTTGACAATGGTTGATAATTACTTGGCCATCACTTGCTGCGGGATAGATTAGTGTTGCCTTTGAATTTGAATTGCGCATAAAATGCGTGGCCACATTTAAAGAACAACCACCAAGATGCCTTTCATGTACGGATGTATAATCATCAAAACCTGCATCGCCAATGAAGGTATACATTATTGTCTAAGCCTTCTTACGATATCCATAAATGGTGCAATTTTTTCATAATCCATACGAGTGTCTGTCATAAGTGCACTTCCAACGATAGCGCCGTCAAGAGCAGGATAGAGTTCATCTAGATTATTATGAGAAAGACCTGAGCCAATGATAATTGGAAGCTCTGGTGCGCCTTCTTTTGCTTCCATGATTTCTTTTATACTTGGAGCGATTCCTGTTTCGCGGCCAGAGACAACGGCCGCAGCACTTTTAAACTCGTATGCTTCGCGAGCAGATTGGGCGAGGGTTTTCTCTTCTAACATGGTTGCATACTTAACCTGAATATCTGTTAAGAGTTGAATATCGTCTGCTGCGATTTTTTTGCGATAATTGAGTAGACCTTGAGGATCAATTTTCATCTCTCCGCCGTATTCCTCGCGTGCCATGCGATCAACAAAGTAATCAGTACGGATAAAAGAATTGCCACCGGCCTTCGCAATTGCAAGGGAAGCTTCTGGATCATTGATTAAAAACTCTGAGCCAATTGGGTAGTTGCCCGCTTGTCTTTGGACCATGTTGGCCACAACACTCATGCTTGCAATAACTTCTTTAGAGGCCTCAACTGTATAAGGCCTGTCGTGCTCATTTTCTAAGAGGGCCGCATCGACTCCGCACTTTCTTAGAACTTCAAGGTCTTCAAGGGCGTAATCAATGACCTGATTTATTCCTGGATGACTCGTGTAGCCAAGTAGTGGGCGTAGATAAATAACTGCAATTATTGGTTTTGCCTTAAAGTCTAGCATTTAATCTCTCCATGCATGTGTATTGTCATAGTAAACGACGAGTGATTTAATAGTCCAGCAACAATTTGGGGGAGCTATGTTACGTCTACTCACACTTACTTTAGTGTCAATTTCAACTTTTGCTATTTGTCAGAAATGGTCTGGTCCACAGGTTATTGGAAGCCTTGATACTTCAGTTTTAAATGAGACGTCTGGGATTGCAATCTCTCAAGTTCATGATGATCGTATGTATAACTTAAATGATTCTGGCTCTGGCCCAGAGATTTTTTGGACAACGATTTCTGGAAAGAATACAAAGAAAGTTAAGGTCAACAATTTCAAGCCTTATGATATGGAAGATATGTCTTTAGGTCCATGTGGTGATCTTAAGTGTGTTTATATTGCAGATATTGGAGATAATCGTAAGAAGAGAAAATTTCTTTCAATTGTCGCCATCGATGAGATGAAATTGAAAGCGGATACTACTGAGGTTGGGCCAGAGTTTGTCTTACGTTTCGTTTATCCTAATAAAGAAAAGTACGATGCTGAGAGTATGGTTGTTCATCCAAGTGGTGATATTTATATTTTAACTAAGATTGTGGACGAAGAAAATCGCCGTGCTATGCCTGCAAAGCTTTTTAAGTTAGGCAAAAAGAAAGTTGCTAAAGCTATCGAGAAAAATGAGAAGGCCGAATTAGAGGAGGTCGCTACAGTTGATCTTCCTTATCATCTTTATAACTACAACCTTTGGGGAAGAATTGCGACGGCAATGGATATCTCTAAAGACGGTAAGACACTTCTTGTTCTAACTTATGGAGCTATTTTTGAATTTAATATTGAGTTCAATTCTTTAAAAGAGTTCAATGCAAGAAAGTTAGATGCCAAGAGTGAATTTAGAATCGTAACGACTAAGAAGCTCTATCAGCAAGAGGCCATTGCATACGGGCCAAAAGACAATGAATTCATCTATACAACAGAAGTTGAATCAGGTGATGGTGTAAGTGAAATTGTTAGACACGTATGTGAATAACTTATTTTGAAAAAAACTTATAACCTAGCTGCTTTGCTCTCTCAAAAGATCGGATGAAGAGCCTGCGGTAAGGTGGGACCATGTGGCCATCTTCAGGTGAATAAAGAATTTTTGTCTCTAAGTCACCGACGTAATTTGTTCCAATACGATTTTGAACACTCATGCGAAATTCATATGGCAGCTGGACGTTAAGAGCGTAAATTCCAATTTCTTCAAGGAAGACTTTTTCAGAAGCGGCCATATATTCGTACATAATGTCTTTATCAAAAGGTTCAATAAAGTAAGGTACAGCTAATCCTGATTTTAGCATTTCTAAATTTATATCTTGGCCTTGGTATAGAACTGTACCAAGTAGACGACGCGTGTTTAGGTCTCCATCTCTTCCCAAGTCAATGACAACAGTACTTCCAATTGGAACAAGCTTTCTGAGGTAGTCTCTGGCATCAAGGGAGATCTGCCCTTGAGTACTTCCGTTGAAGTCGACCTCGGGTGTATCAATTCCTAGCATGCGAATATTTTTCTTCTTTCCTAGAAAGTCACTATAAATTGTCATGGTATCACCATCGTGAATATACAGAACTCGACCCTCAAACGAGATGGCAAAGATTGATAATTGAATAAGTGCTAGGAATAGAAGTTTTATTTTTCTCATATTGCTTTGTAGTAAAATAAAGTAGTTATGAATAGGGAGTGGATAAGATTTACTTATCTCGTTGTTCTCTTAACTGTTTGAAATGACTAGTTCTGACTAAGGTTTTTACATATAATTACTATCTGAATTAGGCCAAGTTTCACATGTCACTCTCTTGTTTTGCTACATTCTTAGCATGAGAAAAGCCCCATTATTTATTGTCCTATTTCTATCACTTATTTCTTGTTCTGAAAGGGGCTTGAAAGTTAACACACAATCAGGTGCCATTATTGGTGGAGAGAAACTCTCTGCTCAGGCCAATGAACTCAAATATACAGTTGCCATTACTAAAGAAAATGATCTTGATAAATCATTTTGTACAGGAAGTTTAATTTCAAAACATCATATTATTACGGCGGCCCATTGCTTAATTGGTAGCTCTTATAAAAATATGCAGGTGGCCTTTGTTTCTGAGGTGCCTAAGTTTATTAATATCAAAGAAGCATACCTCGCACAGGATGCGTTGTTAGAGATGCATGGTCTGGAAAGTGTAAGAGGAGACTTTGGTCACAATTTTGATATTGCGATTTTAGAATTAGAAGAAGCTGCTCCGGAGAGTGCTGAGGTTATTGAAATTCTTGAGGCATCAGAAAGTCATGAAGTTCTAAATAAGAAAGTTAAGCTAATTGGCTTCGGTCAAGATGCAAACGGCGTTGTTGGTAAGCCTAAAAAAGTTGATGTTACAGCTACGGCCATTAGGCGTAATCTTTTAGAGCGCTCAATTCTTCTATACGAAGATGAGAGTGGAGCATGCCGTGGGGATTCAGGTGGTCCTGCTACAATTACAATTGATAATCAGACGTTCTTAATTGGTGCAACTCAAGGGTATGCTAAGGCTGCATTTGATGGTGTTGAGGACCTCGATTGCTCTTCTGGAAAAGGGATGTATACATTCTTACCGGATTATAAAACTTGGATCGTAAGTGTCATTAATAAAACTGAATATAGTCCATCTAATTTTGATTATCATCCATTTGAATTTGCGCAAACGGAAAGTGAAAATTCATCTTCTTTGGAATGTGATAATTTAAAGTCTTTGAGCATCGCTCGTTGGCAAGGACTCTATACCTATGCTTCTCGTGTTATTGGAAGTTTTAAATGCGATTCAATGAATGATTGGTTCTCTTCTGAGACTAATTATTCTGAAAAACCAAGTAGTAAGGCCGAGTTTATTCAAGGGAAATGGTCAATTGTTGGGAATTATTATTTCTTAAGATATTTTAAAAACTTAGAAAAGGTTTCAATCGATCAGTCCATGAGAATAACAAGACGCGATCAAATGGTCTTAGGGGTCAACTCAAGTGTCATTTACTTGAATAATAAGTATAGTGATTTTGTTCTAGGTGATAGCGTAAGAGAGCTCTCTCTTTTGGGAGGGAAGCTCTCAAGAGAAAATTACGATACTCTTAGCGCAAGAACGGACTTTCTTCTAAAGAAAGTTAGTGTGGATGAGTAAGTCGATAGAAATTATCTCTGGCAAGGCCACTACTTAGGATCGTTCCCATTCTAAGAAAGGTCACACCATCATAATTTCCGAAATATAGGGCATCGGCGATATTATCCCATGCTCTTTGTGAGTAGAGTGTTCCAGCAAGTGCATTCTCTCCAAGAATTCTAACGCCTTGGCGATTTGCTTCTTGGGCAACCCAAAAAACGAGTGCCTTAGCATAGCTTTGAGCATGATCTGGCCCATCGTAATTATCCATTTCTAAGCAAGTAAAATGAAAGTTGATATTATAAAAATTCTTTTCGGCCTTTAATTCGTTAACAAGGCCAATAATACGGTTATAGCCATGGCCAGTTTGGTCGCTATAAATATCATTATCTGTTGAAATGAGCCCTGCATTCAGTTCTGCTAGACGGTCTCCTCCTGGGGCAACTCGCCAGTGTATACCGGGAACTTTAAAGCCAAGTTGAATATGTACATGGATTCTAAAGACATCAATGGCCGCAGATAGAATTCGCTTCCCGTGCTCTCTAAGGCTATTAGAGTACCAGCGATAGAAGTCCTTGCCGTATTGAGTATACTGTTCATTATTTTGAAAGAAGAAATTTGGATTTGGTGGAAAAACTTGAGCGAAGTTTTGAAGCCCAAAGCCCCAAGCTTGATTTAAGTTTTGCACACTCTTGTACTTTGACTTCATTGCATTTTGAAAACTTTCAATTGCGGGCCTTGAGTAAGCTTGTATTGCACCTCTTGTCGGATAACCTGTGCCATTGTCATGAGAGTTGTATGATGGGTAACGGAGTTCACCAGCCGGCCCAAGACTTACATTGATTTCATATATATCATTCATCTTGTGGCCAAAGTGATAATTAAATGAGTGCATGACATCGTAAAATTCTCCGATGGCATATTGAGTTGTCCATACAGATAAGAATTCTTTTGAGTAATTACCTTGCTCTGATTTTGACATGGCATCGTGTCCGTATTTTTTCCAAAGCCAATTTGGAATAGGGACGTTACATGTATCTCCAACATTTCCACCACATTGATGGAATGAAAGAATTGGAACCCACTTTAGACCTGCTTGAATAATTAAATCACTTAAGAGCTGATAGTATTGCCAATCAAATTGGTTATCATTTTTTTCAACTAATCCCCACCAAATATCTGTACTGACGCCTGTTGCCCCCAGGGCCTTTATTTCATGAAGCTGTCTTTTAAAGTCTTCAATTTGGTATTTTGAAAAATTAGAATTTAAATTATTAGGGTCACCAACAAGTAATGGGGCCATAACATTAAAGACTTTTGCATAAGTTGTGAAACTTAGAAGTAGGGTAGCGATTAAGATTTTCATGGATGCTTTATACTCTAGTAAATTTATCTAGAGTAGTTATGTTGTATAAATTACTAAATGTTAAGTTGTTGAAATTGTTTAAGTGGTTTTGCATGTCGAATTTTATTGCCAATTAAGTTTTTATGAATAGAATGGCCTTCGGTTTTTACATGTTGAAGGTTTTGTGAGTTTAAATAAAGAGATCTCTAAGCATATTGAATCAATCTTTGAAGAGTCTGCAAGGACTTTCTCTAGCTATCAATTGACCAAGGAACTTCCTTGCCTTAGTGGATGTGGAGCATGTTGCTTGAGTCAGGAGATATCTGCTTCAACTTCAGAAATGTTACCTAGTGCATTTCGTCTTCTTAATGACGAAGGAATTGAAAGAGTCGAAGAGTTGTTAGAAGAACTTGAAGGGACTCCTTCTAAAACTTGTGTCTTTTATCATCGTAACTCTGAAGATGGGACTAAAGGTTATTGTATGAATTATTTAACAAGGCCTGCCGTTTGTCGCTCATTTGGTGTTGCTGCTTACCGTGACAAGAACGGGAGCAAAACAATGAGTATATGTAAGCGCTTAAAAGAAGCGTATCCTAAGCGAGTAAAGACACTTGATCCAAATGAAGCACCTGTTATCGGGGATTTTGCTAAGCAAATATATCTCTTAGGGCAAAGTTCAGATGCTAGGTTAATGCATATTAATGAAGCTCTATATGAAGCATTAAAGAAAGTGTGGCTAGGCCACACTTATGGTTCTAATAAAGATTCTTAGTTTGTTCAATTTTGTGAATGAAATGCTTGATGACAATTTCATAAAGCTCGTCGCCAATTAACTCGTCTTCCACACCAAAGTCTAAGTTTGGATTATCATTAACCTCCACAACATAGGCCTTCTTTCCGTCATCTTTAATATCAACGCCAAAGAGTCCGTCACCAATTTTTGTACAGGCCTTAGTCGCAGTATCAATTACATACTGTGGGACATCTTCAATTGCTAAACATTGTGAATCCCCTGAGCTGTCTTCTTCACCACTGGCATGATTATAGATTTGCCAATGTTCCTTACTCATAAAGTACTTGCAAGCATAGAATGGTTTCTTGTTAATAACACCAATACGCCAGTCAAAATCGGTATATAGGAATTGCTGAACTAGGATTAGGGCCGATTTTTGTAGGAATTCCTTAAGACTTTCTTTAAGTTCTTGTCTTGTTTCAACCTTTGAAACTCCTATCGAGAAGCTTCCATCTGGGATTTTTAGAACCATTGGTAACTTAAGCTTCTCTTCTAAAAGATCTAGTGTTGCATCACTATAGTCGCTGACTATTTCACTCTTTATTGTGTTAATTCCATTCTTCTTGAATAGATTGTGAAGATAGATCTTATTCGTACATTTCAAGATTGCATTGGGGTCATCAATAACAACGAGCCCTTCATCAACAGCTGTCTTTGCAAAGGCATAGGTCGGGTTTACTAGAGACGTTGTTGTTCGAATAAAAAGGGCATCAAATTCATTGATTCGTGCAAGGTCATATTTGGAAATAGTTTCAACATAGAGTCCGTTCTTATTTCCAATATCGATGAATTTTCTTATCGCCTCAGGGTTACTCGGCGGAAGCTTTTCCTTATCATCCACTAGGATTGCAAGGTCATACTTGTATTGTTTTCTGGTATTTGGAAGACGCCAGATACGATTATTAAAACGTTCAAGATGTTGGGCAAAGAAAGTCTCCTGATGTTCATTAAGGTCAGTTATGTGAATAGGTACAATGGAGTTGATTTTCCATATTTTGTTAAATACTAAACGTACCTCAAAAATAGGGACAGGGTAGTTATTAAATATTACTTTGCCAATATTTCTAAAGAGCTTCTCTTTTGTTTCTCCAAAGAATACTCGAAAAGCAATTGAGCGGACTTCCTCTTTATTGTCGATATACTTTGTGGCCACTTCTTGGGCCAAGCTTTGAAGCTCGTCAAGATCATATGTATAGTGCTTCTTCTTGCAAAGATCATTAATGGTTTTTACTGTGGGCATGACTTTATGGCCTCTTGCCTCAGCAATAAGAGAAGTATAGTAACCAAGGGATAAGTACTTGGAAGAATTACATAAATTCAAAACCCTAAGGTTCTTAAGTTGATGATACTCTTCTTTTGATAGGTAGTCCTTGGCCGTAATGACCTGGTCGGTAGGGAAGTAGGGTTGCCAGTCTTTTAGACGATCAACGATGACAACAAGTTTTTCCATCTTTTTTTATCTCCACATAAAAATAAAGATATTTTTTTATCTAAGAATAATATAAATTATAAAAAAAAAGCGAGAGTTTTTTATGCATATTTTTAGAGATGCAACCTTAGAAGATCTGAACGCACTCCTTAAAATTGAAGAGGAGTCTTTTGATGGCGATCGCCTGAGCGCCACGAATTTTAAATACGCCATTACTAAGTCCCATGGGGCCCTAAAACTGATCCTTGTTAACAAGGTTATTGCTGGCTATGTTCTCATTTTCTTCCATCGTGGGACATCCTTAGGGAGAATTTACTCGATTGCTATTAGTCGTGGCTTTCAGGGACAGGGCCTTGCCAAGAAGCTTATGTTATTGGCAGAAAAGGTGGGGCAAGAGCACTCTTGTTCATACCTGCGTCTTGAAGTTAAGAGAACGAATAAAGGTGCTATCTCATTGTATGAAAAACTTGGTTATAAAGAATTCAAAATAAAACAAGATTATTATGAAGATCACCAAGATGCTCTTTGCTATGAGAAGCGTATCCGTAAGGCTCCGGCCAAGGCCAAAAGAAATATTGCCTACTACCAGCAAACGACGGACTTTACCTGCGGGCCAAGTGCCTTAATGATGGCCTTAAAATTTTTAAAACCTAAGATAAAGTTAAATCAAGAACTTGAGCTAGACCTCTGGCGTGAGGCCACAACTATTTATATGGCCTCAGGGCATGGCGGATGTGGCCCCCATGGGATTGCCCTGGCCGCAGCAAAGAGGGGGCTTAAAACGGAGATTTATATTAATCGCAAGTCTTCGCTTTTTACAGACTCTGTCAGGGATAAAAAGAAGAAAGAGGTTATTGAGCTCGTTCAACGAAATTTTGAAAAAAAGCTCAAAGAAGTAAGTGTAAAAACCCATTTTAAAAATTATGGCATCGCTAAAATTCGTGAGATAATAGAAGGCGGAGGATTGGCCCTCGTTCTAATAAGTGCTTATCGCTTAACTGAAACGAAGGTACCTCATTGGATTGTTATTACGAATATCGATGATGAATTTATTTATTTTAACGACTCTGATTTGAAAGATAATCAGGACAAGGTTGATAATATTAATATCCCCGTGGGGATTAATGAATTTGAAAAAATGGCCAAGTATGGAAGTGGACAGCTTAAATGTGTTATTTCACTTTTTTCTTAATCTTGGTATCGGTGATTTATGAATAAGAAGATGGGTGTCCTTAAGGTTTATCGAATTTTTGATATTGCTCATGAGGTATTATTAGACAAGGCCTATGAAAAGCTTAAAAGCCTTACTATTCTTAAAAAATTTAGTCTAAATAGGCCTTCCAAGAATATGCTTTTTCAGGATCCACCATTAGTGGTCTTCTTAGGAGAGCATTCGATTGAGAATTTGAAAGTGGCCGTCACGGCAAAATTATGGAGCTATGGTGCTCTTTCTTTTTCTGTGGATATCGAATGTCCATTCTTTGTGGACAAGAAAGAATTAATTGAATGGGTTGAGAATTGGTCTCAAGGGGATTCAGTTGAGAATTTTTGTCGTGAAAGAATAAGCTTCTTTATTGAGTCTCTAGGAGAGTCACTCGTAAAGCCTAAAATATGGGAGCAAAGTGAAGAATATAGTATTTTTGTCACTTCTCCTAAGTATCATAATAAAGATTACTGGCTAGAAGATTCTTTCGTCTATCAATTATTGGCGATGGAAAAGAATGTAAAGTTGAGTCCGGCAATGTTAGCACCTGTTGTTGATTGTACTGTTAGTTATGGACCTGACGATCTTGTGGCAATTGATTGGGATAATGCCTTTGTCTACTCTGAAGTTGATGGCCATGATATTTGTGATGTTATTGAGTTTGCAAATATTCAGCTTCTTGAACTACGTTATTTCGATGATCTTCTCGATAAGAAATTATCTGGGCTATATCGAAAAGTTGTTGAAAAGAACCCATCCATCTTTAGTAAGGTATCAGTGCTTGCTAAGGATGCCAGTCAGTTGTACTTTGAGACAAGTGAGTTAGTTGATCGAATTGAGAACTCTGTAAAAGTTATTGGTGATATCTACTATGCTCGCTTATTTCGAATCTGCTTAAAGCGTTTACAAGTAGAACAATGGCAATCTCTTGTTGACCAGAAACTTAAGAACCTTCTAGATGTTTCTCAGATGTATATGGCAGAAGTAAATAACCGCAAAAGCCACTTAATGGAGATCATTATTATCATCCTAATTGCGATCGAGGTTATACCATTTGTTTATAACTTAGCACTAAAGCTTATGTGACTTTAAAATCTGATCAATCTTGCTGGCAAAAATAAAGTCGCTCTCAACGAGGTCATCAATTTTATGTGTCCATAGATCAACCTTTAATTTTCCAAAACTAATGAAGAGGTCTGGATGATGCCACTGTTCGTCTGCAACTTTTGCAATCTCATTTGCTATGGCCATAGGTTGATCAAATTTGTCACATGAGAGCTCAAGACTGAGTCTTCTTTTGTCATTAGAAAAGCTCCAACGAGGATCAAGTTGATCCTTTAATTGAAGTTTCTCATCCATTGGCAGGGGAGGAACTCCTCCTTGACATGGGATACAAGTTTTCTCACTTAGTGCTGTCATCTATTCTCCTCCAAACTAATCAAAGTTAACGAGATCGTAGAGGTCAATAGCAGGCTCTTCATAGGGATGGGCCTTCTTGAGCGCTTCCAAGACTTCTTTGACTTTATTATCTGGACAAATTGTCTCAACTTTTAATTCGACAACTTTCTCTATTTCACCATTTCTTCCAATATGTGGATTGGCCTCTTGATTTGGCCTAAATTGCCCCACACCCTCTACTTCAAATGAGCAGCGGTCATAATTACCAATTGTCCCTGCTCCTGCATCGAAAACCGCATTTTTGACGACCTCTGCATTGGCCTTTGGGACAAAGAAAACTAGCTTTTTCATTAAAAACATCCTTATTAAGATAATTCCATTAGGGATAAGCATCAACTTCATTAAAGTTTACATTTTTCTAACCCTGATTAAAATCATAAAAATAATTGAGTTTGGTTCATTAATTTGTTCTGTAAACTGACGAGGAGTAAGAGGTATTTAGGAGGAAAACTAATGGTTAGTTTAAGAGAGAGAATCAAATACTTCTTTTCTGCGTCAGTTTATTCAATTTTGTCATCGGCAGTCTTTGTTGTCCTACTATTTGCTGTGACCCTGCCATCGATTAACTCGACTGCCCGAAATGGTAAGAATGAGAGCGTAAAGGTCGCAATTCACAACGCCTATAGTATGGTGAAGTATCTTTATGATGAGTCACAGGCCGGAAAGATTACAGAAAAAGAAGCAAAACTACATGCTAAGAATTTACTACAGGCCCTTCGTTACGATGGCAAAAACTACTTCTTTGTTAGTGATAAGAATTTAAATGTCGTTGCTCATGGTGCTGACCCTTATAAAGTCGGAAATAATATGGCCAAGTACCAAGATGGGAAGGGAACTTATCTCTATAAAGAATTTCTAAAAATTGGACTTGAAAAGGGGGAAGGGCCTCTCACTTATTACCGCGCTCGTAAGAAAGAAGGTGATGTCATTGAAAAGACTTCTTATATCAAATACTTCGCTCCTTGGGGATGGGTTATCGGAACTGGTGTTTATATTGATGACGTAAAGGTTGCCGTCTTTGAAGCTAAAAAGAGTACTCTTATTGGACTTATGATTTGTGTTGCCATTGCTCTGGGGCTATCTCTATGGAATGCCCACTCAATGTATGCAAACTTTATTTCGCCAATTAAAAACGTGATTAGAAATCTTAAGACAGAATATGTTGAACTAGAGCGCATTGCGAATAATATTAATTCGAGCTCAAGGCAAATCCTCGATGTATCCAGTAAGCAAACTGACTCTGTGGACAATGTTGCAGCGGCCATCACTGAAATCAAGTCAATGGTTGATTCAACAAGAGATAACGCCGATCGATCAAGTGGCCTTGCCAAACATACTGCAAATATCTCAAACGAATCTAAAGAGAAAATCTTAAGACTAGTTCAATCGTTTGATATTATTAAAAAAGATAATGAAGAAGTTATTCAAGTTATTCGTGACAATAGTGTTCAGTTAAATGATATTTCAAATACAATTAATGATATTCAAGAAAAGACTGAAGTCATTAGTGATATCGTTTTCCAAACAAAACTTCTCTCTTTCAATGCATCTGTTGAAGCGGCGAGAGCAGGTGAGCACGGTAAGGGGTTCAGTGTTGTGGCCGAGGAAATTGGAGGCCTTGCTAAAGTCAGCGGTGAGTCTGCCATTGAAATTGCAACAATCATTGAAGAGTCAACTCGTCGAGTGAAAGAGCTAACAGATATGACGACTAAGACTGTTGAAAACCTTGTTCAGGTAACAGAAAAGGATTTACTTGAAGGTCAGAAATTAATGTCTGATTGTCGTGATGCCCTTGAGGAGCTGGTTGGCCAATCAATGGAATCTTCTAGCATGTGTAATGAAATTCTTGGTGCACTTTCAGAGCAAGAAAATGGTATTGCAGATGTAAATACATCGATTAACACTCTTAATGAATCTCAGTGGCAACTAAAGAGTTCGCAAGAGACTTCTGCTCGTGAAGTTGAAGACCTTGTTAAAAAGAGTGAACAAATTAAAACAGCTGTTGAAAAATTAGAAAAAATCGCAGCATAACAAACTAGCAATTGATTCAAATGGCCCTTATAATAGGGCCATGAATCGTAAAATTTACCTCTTCGACTATTTCACTGTTATTGAATCTAAATCCTTAAATGTTGAGTTTCACTCTCATATTGCTCAACAGATTTCGATCTCTCTCGATTCATGCCCCTTAAAATACGAAACAGAAGATGGTGTATTCGAAGAGATGGCCGTCTATCTTCCTTCTCTAAAAAAACATCGCTTTCTAAGTGAAGCATGCCACAATCTAAATATTCTCATAGATGATGAAGCTAGTTTTAAATTAGATCCTAAGGTTATTGAGCTTAGGGACTTAGAGCTTGAAGATATCAATCACAATAGTGTTGAAAAATTCCTAAAGGAGCTGGGGCTTCTTTCAGATAAAGAGATGGATCAAAGAATTGTTAAATTATTTGATATCATTAAATCCTATGAAAACCTCGATGAAATAAAGCTCAAGGATGTGGCCACTAAAGTTGCCCTTTCAGAAAGTCGGCTACTACACTTATTTAAGGATGAAGTAGGGGTTACATTTAGAAAGTATATCCTTTGGCAAAAATTAAAAAGGGCAGTGGAAGCTCAAGCGCAAGGAAGAAGTATTACGGATGTCGCTATCGCTGCTGGCTTTAGTGACTCTGCTCATTTTTCAAAATTTTTTAAACAAAGCTTTGGCCTATCACCGAAGGAAATCTTTAAAAATAGCCAGTTTATACAAGAATAGAATAACAAAAGTTCGTATGATCTTCTTAAGGAGAATATATGAAATCAAAATTACTCGATCTTGACCATCCCGATATCGTTGCATTAAAAAATGAAATTCTCGAGTTTTCTCGAGATGAGTCTCAAATCATTGGAGCTTGCTACCGCTATGTTAGAGATGAGATTAATTTTGGCTATAATTCGAGTGATGATTTGACTGCATCTGAGGTCTTACGTGATGGTTATGGCCAATGTAATACAAAGGCCACGCTGCTAATGAGTCTGTTAACGGCATGTGGGATTGAAAATAGACTACACGGTTTTACAATTGATAAGAAGTTACAATATGGGGCCATTACCGGAATCTTTTATAAAATTGCCCCACGTGAAATCCTTCATAGCTGGGTAGAAGTGAAATATCAGGGGCAGTGGTATAACCTTGAAGGCTTCATTCTCGATACTGACTATCTTGAAGCAATTCAAAAGATGGCCGGAAAAAATGTACGCTCTTTTTGTGGCTATGGGGTTGCTTGTAAGGATTTACAAAACCCCGAAGTTGACTGGAAAGGTGGAAACTCAACTTATATTCAAAAAGAAGGTATTGTCAGAGATTTAGGGCTATATGAAACACCGGATGAATTCTATGAGAAATTTGGAACAAATCCGAAAGGAATAAGAAAATTCTTTTATAAGTATTTTATTCGCTTCTTGATGAATAAAAATGTTAGTGACATAAGAAAGAGACCTGCTTAGTGCAGGTCTCACTTATAAAAGCTCTTTTAACTTAGATGTGATTTTCTCATCTGTTGGTGCGATATCTGGGAAGAATCTTTCAACAATCTCTCCATTCTTATCGAGAAGGAATTTTTCAAAATTCCAATGAATGTCATGAGGTTGGCCAGAGATAAGTCCCTTACTAATCAGAAGTTGTTCAAAGTCCGGTTTGTCATTTCTAACAGCTTCCTTCTTTGTTTCTGTTAAGGCCTTGTATAAAGGATGCTGTCCTTCACCCTTAACTATTATTTTCTCATTTACTGGAAAAGTTACGTTGTACTCTAGATTACAGAATTGTTGAATCTCTTCGTTAGTTCCAGGCTCTTGCCCAAGGAACTCATTTGCTGGGAAGGCCAAAATTTCTAGGCCTTGATCCTTATACTCAGAGTAAAGTTTCTGTAGCGCCTCATATTGTGGAGTCAGTCCACACTTAGAAGCAACATTAACAATAAGATAAGCCTTGGCATCAAAGTCCTTAAGTGTCTTATCTAGTCCTTTGCCATCTTTAAAGTGAATTGTATTTAGATTCATATAGGTAACCTCCTAAAGTTTTTTAAGAGGTTACCATAAAGATTTATTTTAGAAAGTTGTGGCGTGCTAATTGAAGCTTTTTATAACTTTCAATTAACTTTAAATGCTTATCAATTCCTTCAAGATTCATTCCTGTTGGTGTAAGTCCATCAAAACGATTCTCTCCAGTAATTGTCTTAGTTACTCGCTCCATTAATTCGCTACCATACATACGAGTTAAGTTTTCGCTGTAATCGGTGATTTCTAGATCTTCACCAAGTTCAATATCGAGAGCGATATTAAGTACCTGATAGAAGCGTCTTCTCTCAATCGTATTGTCATTGAATGTTCCAAGCATTTCAACTAGTTCTTTGGCATCTTCAAATTGCTTTAGTGCAAGATAAGTCAGGGCCTTAAGTTCTCCAATTACAAGTTGTCCCCATACGGTACTTTCGTCAAAGGCCACACCGATAAGCTCTGATACTGGCATGTAATTATCCAATGAGCTTTCTTCTAGCTGGCCAACGAGTTCAGACAGGTCTTCTTCATCAAGAGCATGGAGATTAAGTATCGCTTCTCGGTAGTCGAGAGCTTGATTATGATTATCCCAAATTAAATCTTCTGGCTGATAGATTTCAGAATAATTTGGAACGAGAATTCGGCATGCAGCCGCACCCAGTTCATTGTAATCGGCAATATAAACTTCTTTCTCAAGTTGTTTAAGAATATCCATCAAGTAGTTATATTCTTCTTGCGTTGTTCCTGAGAAGTTCCACTCGTTAAATTCATATTGTGGTTTTGCCCCAAAGAACTTCCACGAGATAACACCTGTTGAGTCAATAAAGTGATCAACAATATTATTGTGTTCACGAATTGCAAACTCGTTAAATGTTGGTGGGAAAGTATCATTCATTCCTTCAAAACTTCTTCCTTGCAGAAGTTCTGTTAATGATCTCTCAAGTGCTACTTCAAAACGAGGGTGTGCCCCAAAAGAAGCAAAGACTCCACCGTTTCTTGGGTTCATTAGCGTCACACACATGACAGGAAATCGGCCACCAAGAGAAGCATCTTTAATGACAATTGGAAAGCCAGCTTCTTCAAGTTTAGCAATCCCTTCCATAATTGTTGGGTACTTTTCTAGAACTGCTTTTGGTACATCTGGAAGAGTTATTTCATCGACAATAATTTGTTTCTTTACTGCTCTTTCAAAAATTTCAGAAAGACATTGTACGCGCGCTTCATACTTTGTATTCCCGGCACTCATCCCATTACTTACAAATAGGTTGGCAATAAGGTTTGCCGGGATATAAACCGTTTGACCATCTGATTGACGCTCATAAGGAAGTGCACAAATACCGCGCTCATAATTTCCTGAGTTTGTATCAACTAGGTGAGAAGCTGAAAGCTCACCATCATTATCATAAGCAGCAATTAGGGTATTATCCATTAGACCTTCTGGAAGTGTGTCATCTTCTGGTATTTCAAACCACTTCTCGTTAGGGTAGTGAACAAAGTCTGCATTAGCGATCTCTTCACCAAGATAGTAATCACTATAAAAGTAATTCGTGCTGATACGTTCAAGATATTCACCAAGGGCCGAGGCAAGGGCAGCGTCCTTTGTTGCTCCTTTACCATTGGTAAAACACATTGGAGAGTCTGCATCTCTGATATGAACAGACCAAACATGAGGGACTTGATTACGCCAAGAGGCGATTTCAATCTTTATTCCTAGATCTGCAAGAAGCGAAGTCATATTCTCAATTGTTTCCTCAAGAGAACAGTCCTTTCCTGCAATCATGGTCTTAGCGTCATTTACTTCATATTCAAGTTTGACATCATTTCCTAAGATTTCTTTGGCCTCGATTTTAAAGTCGATTTCATTTTGGATCACACGCTTTACAGTACAGCGGTTCATTGATGCAAGAATTCCCTTCTTATCTTTTTCAGATATTGAAGCTGGAAGTTCTGCATGAATCACAAATGATTGTTTGTAACGATTATCGGGATCCACAATATTTTGCTGACTGATACGAATATCTTCTGTCGGGATATCACGACTATTACAATAGACCTTGGCAAAGTAGGCTGCACACATGGCAGATGATGCTAGGAAATAGTCGTATGGGCCAGGAGCTGTACCGTCACCTTTGTAGCGAACAGGCTGGTCTGAAATGATTTTGAAGTCGTCGAAGCTGGCTTCGATTTTTAAATTGTCGAGGTATTTTACGTTTACTTGCATAGCGCTATAACTACCATAAATAGGTATGTTATGGCCCTATCCTTCTTCAATCCTATAAGAATTACTGCTATTTATGGTGTTGTAAGTATTTGAAAATCAATAAATTTAACTTTCTTAAGTTGTCATTTATTGCCATTCCATGATCTTTATTGCGAAAATACTCGTTCAATTTAAAGGAGAAGTTAATGAAATCTATCATTCTAATGCTGGCAATGCTGCCTTGCCTTGTTTTTGGTTATAACCACCCAGACGCAAAAACACTTATGACTGAATACCAAGAATTTCGTTCGATGGTTTCAACAATGAAGCACGATTACCTAGTAGGTGATTGGTATAAGGCAAAAGACTTTGGTGACACAACTCTTATGTGGAACCTTGGTGATAATCTAACTGATCGTGAAGTTATTCGTTTCTTTAGAAGAAAGGCCGACGGTTCTGTCTTCACTGTAACGTATCACCGCTCAGATTATATTGTTGATGGAAGAATTGTTCTTCGTCGTTTTGTTGGGCCAGAGCCAACAGGTTGGATCAACCATACGATCGATTATGAAACAGGTGAGCAGCTAGGTTCTCAAGGCTGGTGGCCAATGTTTGATGATTCAGATCATGCATTCATGCAACAGTGGGGATTCCATTACTAAGAATTAAAAATGAAAGCCTACAAAAGTAGGCTTTTTTTTATTTTTATTTTTATCTCTGATCTGTCTCATAAAAATTTAAAAACTCTTTTGTTATTTTTTTTATATAAAAAACACATAAGGAGTTTTTGTGAAAAAAACATCAATCATTTCAATTCTATTTTTCTTAATGTTTAATTCTTTTTCATTCGCGCAAGAAAACGCGATGGTGCGTGTAAGAGCACTTGGTGTAAGCCCTGATGTTAGTGATAATATTGGTGGTAATATTGCAATTAATAACGAATCAGTACCTGAAGTCGACTTCTCTTACTTCTTCCATCCAAACTTTGCTGTTGAATTAATTCTTGCAACAGCAACTCATGACGTAAATCTAAATGGAACAGGAAGCCTTGGAAGTGTTTCTCTTCTACCTCCAACATTACTTGCTCAGTACCATATGGACTTTGGTATTTTTAAACCATATGTAGGGGCAGGGATCAACTACACAATCTTTTATGGAGAAGTTCCTGGAGACATGGCCTCAACTAAGTACGATGATTCATTTGGATATGCATTACAGCTTGGTACAGATATCAAGGTTGCACAAAATATGTATCTAAACTTTGACGTAAAAAAACTTTACTTACAAACAGATGCAACAGTTGATACTGGATCTGGAGTTGTGAATGCTGAAGTTGATATCGATCCTCTCCTTGTTGGTGTCGGTATTGGTTTTAGATTCTAAGACTCTAAAATGGGGGAGGTTATGTGGCGTAGCCTCCTCTTTAAATCTTGCTTAATTCATTTGCACCCATCCGTATTTCCTGTATCATTTCTCTATGATGGAATTTGAAATTAGAATCCTAGAAGGCAAAGAATTTGATAAGTATTATCAAGCACACAAAGAAGAAGTCTTTGAAGAAGACCATAGTTATGTTCTTTGGGACATTCTCTCAGAAGAAGAATTAGCTAATATTAAAAGACTAAAAGAGAATATGGGCAGTCCATATCAACTCTGTCTTGCGGCCTTCGATAAGGATGAGAATTTCATTGGCTGGAGTTGGGGTTTCCAAGAAAATAGTACAACTTATTATATGTGTAACTCGGCCGTTCTTCCTGAGTATCGTCGCCATGGTATTTATGGGGCCATGCTTGATAAGACTCTCGCTATTTTAGAGGCAGAGGGCTTTCAAATGGTTTATTCTCGCCACTGCGCTACCAATAATGCGGTTATTATCCCAAAGCTTAAGGCCGGCTTTCTTATTTCTAAAATGGAAATTGACGATAAATTTGGAGTTCTTATTCATCTTCATCACTACTTTAATGAGAAGAGAAAGAAAGTTATGGATTATCGTGCCGGGCAGGTTAAACCCGACACTGAAATTAAAAAGCTTTTTAAGCTCTAGCGAACACAGTAGTAATTCAAGACTTTTGCATTCACTGACCATGGATCACGTACTGGTGAGGGATTCATAAGTCCTGGGTGATATACCTTTCCACCACGAAGTGCCCAGATATTTTGATGAATTGAAACTCCACCGTTCCAATCACCGTAAGCATCAATTGCCTCAAGTTCAGATCCATTAGGAAGTCTTGCATACATATTGTCACAAGCTCGTTCTGCTTGTCTTAATGATGTTACTCTTCCGACTGATCCATTATGAGTTCCAATAATTGTAAGCTTTCTTCCATTCACTCTAAGTGTTGATGGAAATTGAGTTCTTTGAAAGTCCTCAAACATACGTGAAGCAATTTGAGACATCACAACTGAAGGTTGTCCTATTCCCTGATAATTCTTTGTCGATCCATCTGATCCTACAAGAGTAAGAGTTACTTGGATATTTCCTCGACAATTAGGGGCAAATGAATATGAACCATAGGCCATATAATCAACAAGCTCTCCTGCATTATCAGGAATCCATCCAGGTCTTTGACCATTATTGATTGAATTAAAGATATAACGAATATTATTCATTTGGACGAATTCTAGTTTTCTATCAACCACTGGAAAGTCACGATAGTAACCATCAAAATATGCTTTTAATGTATTTTCGAGCGTCACATCAAGATACTTATGTTGAGTGGCAAGTCTTACGTTCTTGTCGTATAAGGCATCGAAAGTAACAAGCATTTGTAAGGCCTCGCTTCCTTTTGCTCCTGATTGCATAAGCTCTGATGCTAAACCTGTCATCTCACTCATATACTCTGAGCGAGTTTGCGAGTAGGCTTGCTTATAGGCGCAAAGATCCGCTCCTCTTACAAAGGGGATTGATGACCAGATACGGGCCGCTTGAGCTTGAGCGCTAATACCAATAAGAGCTAATAGAGCTAGGGATTTCAACTTCTTCATAATATCTCCAAGTTGCCTGATTATAGGGGGATATCGAAATTTATCATAGTTAGTCGATAAAATTTATACGTATAAAGGCCAGCTTTGCTGGCCCGGGTTTTAGTTTTGTGATCTTAAGTAAGCTTCATAGATACAAGCACGGATTTTCTCTTTTCCTTCAGGCATCTTTTTACACTGAAATTCTCCCTGCGAGTTCTTTCTCTTAGGAGTCCATTCAAAATTAACCATGAATGTTCCTGATTCAGCATTCCAGCTTGGAAAAACCATTAGTCCACCTTCGCTATCATCACTTTCGTGCATTCTGATAACAAGCTTTGTGATGAGGTGACCTGCGATAGCACCTGCAAATACGTCAGATAACCAGTGCTTTCTGTCGTGTAGACGTCCATATGAAGTTAGGGCCGCAACACCATAGGCAAGGTATGGGACGACTTTATTGTCTTTGTAGATTTCAGCAAATACAGTTGCAAATGACCATGCTCCTGAAGAGTGGCCTGAGAAGAATGATTTTCCTTCCGTTCCAAATGCATATGCTCCAAGATCTTTATTTGGTCTTTGACGGCCAAAAGTTTTCTTAAAGCCTTCCGTTACAATTTGTGTCGCAATTTGAGATGTGACAACATAGAGACCTGCTTTTTTAAGCTTTCCATCTTCAAGGACTACTCCCATGAAGTAAGAACCTGCAGCAGCACCTCCCATAATGAGACGCTCGTGATTATTAGTTGGGTATACTAGTTTTTCAGTAAAGCCATTCTTATGATCTTGAATGAAGTCCATTGTTTCTTCATCAGAAGCAAACATAACAAGTCCAAGAGAAGTGGAAGCGGCAAGCATAAGTGCTTCTTTATCGCTTAGACCTAGAGGAATAAAGTAACCCTTCTTATTATCACTAGGATCATACTTTCTTAGGAATTCAGAGAATTCTTTTGGGTTCATTCCACCACGAATGGTTTCATTACCAATACGCCCTTTGATACCTTCCATATCATCAATGCGTTTTTGTTCTTCATCACTACAGCCTTGAATAGTATTCTTACAGCTATAGATTTCATCTAGCATCCTCTTTGCTTGAGAGCGCATATCAATTTGACTTTCATCTACGGATACACAGCCTTCATAGCGCCACTCACAATTATGTTGGAGAGGATTAAAAGACTCCTGTTGCCAGAAGTAGTTATTCTCTTGTGCAAAAGCACTCGATACGAGAGTTGATAAAATTATACCTTTAGTTACGATCTTTCTTATATTTTTCATGCGTGCAATATAGCTTAGTGGTGAAATAAGTGGTGATAAGTGTAAATAATCATGAGGGAGTCAAAAAAGTAGACACTATAAGTATCTAAAATATTTAGAAGAATAAATTACATACCTACGAATACTCGTAGACGTTTAAATAGAAAAATTGTTATTTAGACAAAAAACCTATGAGGAGAATAAGATGAAAAAATTATTAATGGTAGCGATGCTATCACTTACTTCAGTTGCAGCACCTGTTTCAAACTCAGTAATTGCACAAGCAAAGAAAGCTGTTGAAAAAACTGCAAAAGCATATTTTGGTCCAAAAACTTACGTATACTACTCAAATAGTAGTGCAGAAGATAAAGAAGTCTTCTTCAATGTCCTATGGTCAGAAGAGACGACTGATGTTTACTATGATGAAGGTGAGCAAATTTATGTTCCTGTAAAAACAGATTGCGAGCAGGAAATGGTTTACCTAGTGGACTCAAAAAAAGTTCTACTTACTCAAAACGCTTATTGCTACTAAAAATTTAAAGGGAGCTTCATGCTCCCTTTTTTTACATGTAATAATGAAAGAGTATGGATGCTGTTTTGAAATATCATAATGATATGGTATGAAATGGCATGAATATAAATCTCAACTATATTGAAGTCTTTTGCCATCTCGGGCAGAACTTAAATTTTTCGCAAACGGCAAGAGAGCTTAATACTTCTCAGCCTGCGATTTCTCGTAAGATCAAGCTCTTAGAAGATGAGCTAGGCTATGAGCTATTTGTTCGATCAAATAAAACAACTTCTTTAACTGTTAAAGGCCAGGCTTTCCTCGATCAAGTTCTTCCAAGCTTTAATACAATAAGTGGTGCTATTCAAAATAAAGCCCAAAGAATTGATTTAAAGGTCGGAAGTATTTTTGAAGCTGGAGAGAAGTTTCTACTGCCGGCCTTAAGTGAATTACACGATAGGGAGAATATTGGTCACTTTGATTTACATTTTGACTCTGCCGTTAACCTGATTGAAAAGCTACAAGCAGGTGAATTAGATATTATTATGACCCATGTTATTCCGACGCAAAAAAGCTTGGCCGCCTTTGAGGTCTGTCGTGATGGGACATTCTTAGTTGGCCCTCTAAATGAAGATTGCAAGCAAAAAAGAAAGCTTGTTACTTATCGTAAAGAAGATCTCTATACCGAAAACTTTTTGTCTCGTTCTTTAGGAAAGAGTTGGCGATCAAAATTTGAAGCAGTCGGCTGTGTAAACTCTCACAAAGCAATGCTGACTCTTTGTGAAGTTGGTGGTCTTTTTTGTGTTGTTCCCTCATCAAGCTTTAATGAATCTAAAAAGCTAAAGATCTATAAGAAGAAAGAAAGTAGTCATGGTATCTATATTTGTGTCAGGCAAAACTATCTTGAAAATAGAGATACAAAAAAGCTTATTACAGAACTAATCAATTGTTTAAAATAGATTTCCAATTCTTTACCTTTTCGTAAATTGACGGCCCCGTATCCACAAACGAATATATCTTCATTCGATTGGAGTTTATATGGGAAATGTTTCAGCACTAAAAGAAGCAGAAAAAGAGCTATTTGAGTTAACTCAAAAGGTTGCAGCTTTGCGTAAAGATCAACCAGCTCAAGAAGTAAAAGATTACACTTTTCGAAGCACAACTGGTGCCGTGAATTTATATGATCTTTTTGGGGATAAAGATCAACTTATTATGATTCATAATATGGGACAAGCATGCCGTTATTGCACGTTGTGGGGAGATGGAATTAACGGCCTTGTTTCTCATATTGAGAGTGTGTGTTCGTTGGTTTTGGTTTCTAAGGATGATCCAGAAATTCAACGTCGCTTTGCAAATGAGAGAGGGTGGCGCTTTAATATATTATCTCATGGGGGAGGAGATTATATAAAAGAACAAAGCGTCGTTGCGGGTGAGGTGAATATGCCTGGAATTGTCTGTTATCAAAAAGTTGGCACTAAGGTCTATCGAAAGAATTCTGCGGTTTTCGGTCCTGGGGATGAATTTTGTTCAATGTGGAATATTTTAACATTGGCCGGAGTCTCTTCAAGTGACTGGACTCCGCAGTATAGTTATTGGAAGCGTCCTGAACACATGGATGATGGGGGTGAGAATCTACAGTAATTCTTGAATGTTTGATACGTAAGGTACATAATATTTGTGTATTCTGCTAAGAGGGAGATGGCGTGAGCCTTGATATCTATATTCATATTACACGTTATCTTACGATATTTTTCTTGGCCTTCTTCACTTATCAATTCTTTTCAGGACTGGTTAGCTCTTACACTATTAAGGAACGTTCTAGTCTTTGGTATACGCAGATGTGTCTCTTCTCTGCTATGTACTGTCTATTCTTCACTATAAATACTCATGTTACAGATATTAAGATGTCTAACGCCATTTTAAATCTCTTGTGGATTTTTGCATTTATCGCTTTCTATTGTTATATGCATGCAATTGAAGCATTCTTGGGTAAGGCTTTACGATTTTTAAAGATTCCTAAAGTTGTTATTTTCGTCCTTACTATTGTTCAATTCCTTTCTTTGGGATCTTATATCATCTTTGACAATAGCTTTATCTTTACAGGCCAGAGTACTGTAAATGAGTCATTCTTTTATCAGTCGGCCCAGATTGCAATGTCTCCTAATATCTTCGGACAAATTGTCGGCAGCCTAGGTGCACTTTCTGTTTTCTTTGCAAGTGCTGTTATTTGGAAAGAGTTAAAGAAGTCGAACTCGAAAGAATACTTATTAAAAATAGGGATTGTCTTAACTATTTTATCGGTAATTAATGACACATGCTTAAGTTTAGAGGTTTCAGGGGCCCTCATTCCAATCTATTATTTAGCAAATGCTTTTGAAGCCGTTAGATTTAACTTCTTTTATCGAAAGCTTGCCTTTGAAAAATTATTTAATCTTGAAAATGAAGTCATTAGGCTCTCCAAGGTCGCCCAATTTGGTTTCGCTGCTGCAAGCATTGCTCATGATATAAAGAATCATATCTTTGTTATCAAGGTAAAGATTAGCTCGCTTCTTCGAAATAAAATCGAAGATAAGCAGAGGGCCTATGAGGATATCTTAAAACACAATGATAAACTTCTTGAGATAACTGATCTCTATATGAATATTTTTAAAAATAATATTGGCTCAAAGAAAGAGGACTATTCTAGTTTAGAAATTATTCAAGATATTGAAGAATTAGTGTCTCCTAAGTTTGAGGCCACTAATGTGAAGTTTGAAATTGTGGCCGATGAATTTACCATTCACTGTAATAAAACAGAAATAGTTATCTCAGTGGTTAACCTAATCAGAAATGCTCTTGAAGCTGTTCTAGGTCATGAAGGTACAAATAAGTGGGTGAAGCTAATCTTTAAAGGGCATGATAAATCTATTCATGTCGTTGATAGTGGAGGCGGAATCGAGCCTCGTACTGCTGAGCATATTTTTGAATTTGGCTTCACCTATAATAAGGAGAGCAGCGGTCATGGAATTGGGCTTGCCATCACTAAGGAGCTTTTAAGTCGCTCCGGCTTTAATTTGTGGCTAAATGATAAATCACCCAATACAACCTTTACGATTGATCTGAGTGAATAAATCTATTGTAAGTGGTTAATATCCTTGGTGGTTTTCAAGTTCTTTTTGTTATTCTGATAAATTGTATTTTGATAGCAACTATACTAAGAAGTAAGTCATTAATTTTTGAGGAACGTTTGTGGAACTTGACTTATATATATCATTTACAAGATATTTAACGACTTTTGTTTTTTCATTCTTCGTTTATCAATTCTTTGCGAGTCTAACGAATTATTATCAGATAAGAGATCGAAATATACTCTGGCCGGCAGCAATGTGTTTATCAACGGCCTGCTATTGTTTTGTCTTTGCCTTTAACACTCATTTTATAAATCAAAAGCTCTCTGACTTTATTTTAATTATATTTTGGATTTGTGCATATAGTTCCTTCTACTGTTATTTGCGAACGGTTGAAGTTTATTTTGGTCACAAGGTTAGAGGACTTTCATTTGCTAAGTTGTACTGTTTAAGCTTTGTTTCTATCCTTCTAGTATGCTCCTTTTCTACGACTCTCTTTGACTATAACTTTCTCTTTGATAATCATCATTACATAAAAGATAATCTCTTTGCCAAAACAATGCATTTTAATGTCTCTCCTAATCTTTTAGGAAAACTCCTGGGAGGACTTGGTGCTATTGTCGTTTTCTACTCGTGTACGATGATTTGGCTTGAATTAAATCGCTTAAGAAAGCGAGAACTCTTCCTACGAATAGGTATTGTTGTAAGCTTTCTTGTGGTCTTAAATGATTCTCTTCTTGGGCTTGAGGTAACAGGTGCGATCTTGCCACTATACTACTTTGGAAATGCTTTTGAGGCAGTAAGGTTCAATGTCTATTATCGCCATCTTAGTTATCGAAAAGTGTACAACCTTGAAAGCGAGGTTATTCGACTTTCTAAAATTGCGCAATTTGGCTTTGCTGCGGCCAGTATTGCTCATGATATCAAAAATCATATTTTCATCATAAAAACATCTGTTGAAAGGCTGATTAAAAAGAGACCAATGGATATTGAAAAAACCTACTTATCAATTGATAAGCACACCAACAAAGTCACTGAAATTACAGATCTCTACATGAATGTTTTTAAGAAAAATACGAATAATGAGAAAGCTCTGACATCGATTAATGTCGTTATTGAAGAAGCTCTAGAGTTGTTGAAGGAAAAGTTTGAAAAAGCACAGGTGGAATTAATCGTAGAAGTTGAAGACTTTGAATTGAGTTGTAATCAGACGGAAGTGACAATTTGCTTGGTTAATATCCTAAAAAATGCATTGGAGGAAGTTTCAAATGAAGGAAAATACACATCTCCCTGGGTTAAGCTTAAATCAGTCTCTAAAGAGAGGAAGCTATCGATTATTGATTGTGGAAGTGGGATACAGAATGTCAGTAAACGAGAGCTATTTAAATTAGGTTATACAACTAAGAATAACGATGGTGGCCATGGGATTGGACTTGCTATCACTAAGGAATTACTAGGACGGGCCGGATTTGAGCTGGATTTGGACCGAAATATGCCCAATACAACCTTTATCATAAACTTTTGACAGGTAGGTTAATATTACATATTAAGCTGATTAAATTTTATTTCTTCGGTATAAGACTCTCTATAAAACATTAAAATCGAAGGAGAATCATATGAAATTACTATCTTTAGCAGTCTTAATTGCACTTTCTGCAAACGTATCAGCAAACTCTAATCTAGATAACTTCGTTTCAGATTTAAATGACCTAAATGGTAAATCTGGAAAGGTTATGATGAATGGTGAAGAAAGAGGTAATTGTACTGTTCTTGTTGAGAGTGATAGTGACGCTGTAAGAGTAGAGTTTGATACTCCTGAGTTATATGCAAATCCAGTTTCTGTTGCTCTTCTTGATCGCGCAGAACTTTTAGATAATGATACACTTTTAGTTTCAACAAACTCTAATCGTCCAGGTGGTGATGCTTGTGGTGATTTCGGTGGAGCTTCTAATTACAAAGAGAAAATTATTATCGATGCAAATTCTGTTTCAATTGATATTAGCTACCGTTGTTTTCTATTTAAGAAGAATGAAATTAACTACACTTGTGAGCTAAACTAAGAAGTGTCTAAATTTTAAACTTAGACATAGAATTTTCAAAGTTCAAATATAAAATTCAAAATTAAGATATAAAGGGATTATGAAAATAATCCCTTTTTTTATTTCCCTTGTTTCAGTTACAAATATTTTAGCAACAGAGTCATGCACTCTTGATGGTAATGTCAAAACATGTATTGACGGTACTAAGAAAAGTATTTCTAAATACTTTGAAAAGAATAATAAAATTTCATCCGAAGAATTCTTTTTAAATAATAGACTGATAAAGCAAAACTTCTACACGATAGAAGGAGAACAGATCTCAAGAGTTACTTATGAGTACAAAAGTGACTCCACTTTTTATAAGACGGTATTTAACACTCAAAATAATCACGTCCAATCTAAGGTTTTAATTCAAAAAATCGGTGAACAAGAAATTGTCCTTAAAGAGTATGGATTTGATAAGAGAACTCATATTTTAGAAAATATCGATACAATTTCTGATGACTTAATTGTTGAAAGAAAAGTGATTAACCCTGATGGAGAGGACTTTAAATATAAGTTTATCTATGATGATAAACGCATTATCGGTTTTGATGTCTTCAATAATAATGACGTCAAGATTGGTGATTATATTCAGAATGAAATAGGAGAGGTCGCTGGCGGGCCTCGTGATGCAACTGTTAAGATAGCTGTTATTGACTCTGGCTTTGATCATAATCACCAAGATATTCAAGACCATATCCTCATCAACTCCATTGAATCTTTTAATAAAGAAGATAATGATGGTGACGGCTTTGTCGACAATATTCTAGGTGTCCACTTTGATGGAGACAGCGATATCAAATTTATGAATCCTTTTTCTGGTTTCCTTCCTCGTACAGGAGGTGCATCAAGTCAGAAGGCCGGTATTTATGGTATTCCTTTTGAGACGATTAAAGCAAAGGGGACAACTGGCCCAATTACTTCTCACGGAACACATGTCTCTTCAATTGCTCTAAAAGGACTTAAATCAGCTTCACTTCTTGCATTTGCTGGAGACTTCGGAGAGTCGAAGTATTTGGATATGATTTCTAAAAAACTACAAAATTCAGAAGTTGATTTTGTGAATATGAGTTTTTCTTTTCCTCATCAATCCCTAGGACTTGTGGATCGTAAGACTTATCGCAGCCTTCAAAATATGTTTTTAAATAACCCTAATGTGGTCTTCTTTGTTGCCGCAGGAAATGATGGGCGTTTCTTAAATGGTAGTCGTGATTGTATGTACCCAGCTTGTTACTCTTATCCAAATGTTGTGGCGATTGGAGCAACAACTGATAGTGAGTGGCGTCGTGATGAAAATTATGAGATGGCCGACTTTTCAAATTATAGCTCTAACTATGTTGACTTCTTTGCCCCTGGTACAAAAGTTGAGGCCGCTCTTCTTGGAGATATGAAGATTCGTCATTCTGGAACCTCGATGGCATCACCAATGGCACTTAATATGGCAGCTCATCTGAAGGAACAAAATCCGAATATGAGCGCTTTAGAAATTGTCGATTTAATGAAGAAACAGAGTATTAAGAAGAACTCAATTGAGTCAAAATTTGGTGTGATAAGACCTTTACCAACTGTCTTGAGATAATTTTAATAAATTCGGGTATTTTTAGGTGTTTTAATTATTTTAAATATAGTATATTTAATTTATGAGCATCGAAGAATACAAGGTACTTACTAGATATGTTACGACCTTCGCATTTGCGTTTTTCTTGTACCAAGCTTCGATAGGGGTTTATACCTCTAGGAAGTTGCTTAGTCGCAAGGTCTTCTGGCATATCGCTATGTGCTTAAGTGCGGGCTCATACGCCATCTTAATTGCTTTTAATACTCATATTACAGATATCAAGCTTTCAAACTTCCTACTTCTTACCTATTGGTTTTTCGCATACTTTACTTACTATTGTTATATCAAGGCAATCGAAGGTTTCTTTGGCCATGATATAAAGCTCTTAAAACCAGCTAAGGTTTTCTGTATTGGTCATTCTATCTTCCAGGTCGTTGGAGGCTTCCTCTACCTTCTCACTGATATTGACCTTATGTTTATTCCTCGCGCAACTCCACCAGCAACTCTTTTTACTCAGGCCTTAAATTTAACAATATACCCAAGCAATTTAGTTGTTGTTGTTGGATTCTTCGGAATTATTACAATTCTTTATACAACGGTTGTCATTTGGAACGAGCTTAATAAGAGAGAAGGCAAGGAGTATCTTTTCAAGGCAGGTATTCTTCTCACATTATTTGTGTCTTGCTGGGATACGATGATTGGAACAGAAACAATTGGTTACCTTGTGCCGATCTATTATCTTGGTTATGTATTTGAATCGATGCGTTTTAATATGTACTACCAGGACTTGGCCTTTACTAAGATGTATAACCTTGAAAAAGATATGGTTAAGCTTTCAAAGGTCGCCCAATTTGGTTTTGCCTCTGCAAGTATTGCTCACGATATTAGAAATCATCTCTTTGTTCTAAATACGACAAATGATCGACTTGATAAAATGATCGATAAAGATCTTTCTCCTTATACGCAAAAGCTACGTCGCCACATCGGTAAGATTCTTGAGGTAACTGACCTCTATATGAATATCTTTAAAAAGAACTACTCATCTTCAAAACAAAAAATTTCAATTTCTCATATCACACAGGAAGCACTTGAGCTTGTTGACGACAAGATTGCACGACATAGTGTGAGGGTTGATATTGAAATAGATGACTTTGCTATTGAAGGAAATGAGACTGAGTTAAGTCTTTGCCTAGTTAACTTAATTAAAAACTCTTTAGATGAGATAAAGACAACAGATTCACCTTGGATTAAGGTTGTTACATCTTCCACAGAGCGCTTTATTAAGATCATTGATAGTGGAACAGGTATTCCTATGCAAGTTCAAGAAGGGATTTTTGAATTAGGTGATACAAGAAAGAAAAGCGGTAAGGGCCATGGTGTAGGACTTGCCATTACAAAGCAGATTATTGAACGTTCCGGATATAAGCTATTTATCGACAATGAAAGTGAGAATACTACTTTCGTTATCAATTTTTAGATTTCGTTAAGATTGTATTAATATTTTATTTATTGAGTTTACCATGCTAGAAATTGCCAAGCATATTTAGTATTAGGGAGCTCAATATGAAAAACATTTTAAAAACACTCATATTTGTGAGTGCTGTTTCAGCATTTGCAAATTCACCAAATTCTACTTTTATCGTTACATCGGATTTAAAGCTTGGGGCCATTATTGGTTTTAGTGACTCGAGTTTTAACTACAATGAGAATGATAAAATCAGGGCACGTCTATTTTGTTTTGTAGGCGAAGCAACTCAAGTTTGTCATCAGATCTACCAAGCAGCTAATGACATGAATGGACGCTATTACCAAGGCTCACACGATCGTATCGAAATACTAAGTTGTGTTGAAAATCTTGCTACAGATGAGTATTCAAACGACGAAATCGTTGTGGAATATAAGCTAAGTGATGACTATGGATCAGACTTCAGTGTGACTCGTAATATCGGTCCATGTGTTAGCATTTAACTACAGGCCTTGTAGGCCTTAAGCGTTTCATGGTAAGCAATTTTATGATCAATAATTTCATCTGGGTATTCTGATGTTCCATATTCAGGTACCCATTTCTTTATATATTTAAAGTCAGGATCAAATTTCTTCTGCTGAGTATAAGGGTTAAAAATTCTAAAGTAAGGAGCAGCATCACAGCCTGTTCCAGCAACCCATTGCCAATTGCCATTATTAGAGGCCAGTTCAAAGTCATTAAGCTTACGGGCGAAATATTCCTCTCCCCATCTCCAGTCGATAAGTAAGTCTTTGACAAGAAATGAAGCCGCAATCATGCGAACGCGATTATGCATATGTCCAGTTTCGTTTAGCTCTCGCATTCCTGCATCAACGATAGGGTAGCCGGTTTTTCCTTCACACCACTTCTTAAATAGCTTCTTATTATTGTCCCATTTAATTTGATTATACTTTTCTCTAAATGGCCCATCAACGACATGAGGAAAGTGATACATGATCTGAATAAAGAATTCTCGCCAGATAAGCTCACTTAGCCAAACTTGATTTCTTTTAAAACCAACCTGTGCACACTTTCTTGGAGAAACTGTTCCAAAACGTAGGTGAATGCCTAGCTTAGAAGTTGCATCAAGAGCAGGGATATCACGGTTTTGATCGTAGCTATCAATAACTTTGCCCTTTATCGTTTTAACCTGATCTTTTGCCTTCTCATTATAGAGAAAGCCTAACTTTTCTATGCTTGGGAAATACTTCGCTTTAAATTTGTGAAAGTTATCGAAGTATTTATGTGTCTCAATTGTCGCAATATCTTTGGGAGATAGAGTTGATAGCCATTTATTCTTAAAAGGAGTGTAAACGACATAAGGCTTGCCATCTTCCTTAAGAATGTCATCTTTGGCAAAGATGCAGTGGTCTTTGTAGCGAGAAAACTTTATCTCGTTCTTTTTAAGAATTTGCTCTACCTTATTATCTCTTTTAATTGCATAGGGCTCATAGTCTTCATTAGTAAAGACTTCTTCTATATGATAACTTTTGCATAATTCTTGATATGCATCTTCAGGAGTTGAGTGAAAGACTAAGAGATCGCTCCCCATCTTATTGAGCTCATCTTTAATCTCTTTGATTGCATCATGGATAAAGCTTACTCTCAGGTCATCTTCATCTTTTAATTTAGAAAGAATATTCTTATCAAAAATAAAAATAGGTATGACTGTTTTTTTAGACTGGAGTGCGTAGAGAAGTCCGCGATTATCTTTTAATCTTAGGTCTCTTCTAAACCAAAATATATTAACTTCTTCTTTCTTTTTCATCTTACGCAATATTCTTAAGTAGCTTCAAGTCCTTTGGGTAAGGCCCAAAAATATATTGATCTTGAAGGTAAGTTTTCTTGTGTGTATTTGTGAGAATGTTTAAAAAGGAATTCACTGTTAGATAGTTAGAGATACCATTCTTATAGTCTTCCATCATTTTTATCAGGATATCTTTTTCATGAGAAGTTAGATCTTTTTTAAAGTAACCGAATACATGAAAACAGGCATTGAGGCGATTCTTTCTCGTTGGAAGTATATCTAGTGTTTCCATAAAGAGGTTGAAGTATTTCACATAGACTTCTTTCGCTTCTAGCTTGTCGTGATTTGCCGCAATTGCTCCGAGTAATCTTAAATTATTCTGATTATGCTCCATGATGGAATACTTATACATCTGATGAAAGAGTTGAAGCTCTCGAATTGACCCATCAAGTTCTTGAAATCTTAAATGCGAAAAGATTTTTTTTACAAAATTCTCTCTTAATTCTAGGTTCTTTATTCTTCCACTATCGATATAGGGAAGGGTTGGCATGGCCTCCATGATATATTGAGCATAAAGACCTGTGGACTTTGTGACATAATTTTCATCACTAAGGGTGATTGTTTTTACATTATCAGTTCCACAAGTAGGGGACTTTCTTGTAAATATATGGCCGTTTATTTTTTCATGTGAAATTCGTTCTTGAATCTTTTGATATACTTTATTGGCCTCTTCTGTGAGGTCTTTTTTAGAAAATTTCGATCTTAAGCGAACTTCGTTAGAGTCTTTATCAACTTTGAATAAATGTACTTCTTCTCGTGGAACTCCTAGGCCCATTTCAAATTCGGGGCACACTGGAACAAAGTCTACAAACTTCGAAAGTTCAGAGAAAACCCAGTCTTCACGGCAGTGACCGCCATTGTAGCGAATATTCTCACCTAAAAGACAAGAGCTAATGGCAATTTTTGGTCGCAAAGACATTGGGTTCTCCTTATTAGTGACTAGTGTTTTGTTTTTATTAGTTTAGAAGTATCAAAGTGAAGATCCTTGGCCTTGGCAACTAGCTCAAGGTAGATCTTTTCATTAAGTTCTTTAGTTCTTGATAGAATCCATAGATACTTTCTAGATTTATCTCCAACCATGGCATATTCGTAATTATCACCTAGGTCTAAGATCCAATAATTTCCAGCAAAGATAGGTAGTTTAATTCCACGTAGGAAGAATTGAACCTTAAGCTTTGCATTTGTTTCTTTATCAACAACCCAAGCTCTTGCCTTGGCCGTTTTCAATTCTCCAGATGGAGAGTCTTGGCGACATGTGTTTAGAACTTCGATATCTCCATCAGATCTCAGACTGTAATTAGCAGTAACTGCGGCACAACCTTTTTGAAAGCTTTGCTCAAAGCGTGCAATTTCATACCATTTACCAAGGTACTTTTGTAGCTCGACATAATCAACTGTATCCAGGGGGAGTGAAGATCCAGAGAAAGTAAGTGAACTTGATAAAACGGCAATAAGTAACATGAGCTTCTTCATTTTTTCTCCTTTATAATTTTATTCAACATGTTTATTAGTCTCACCAAAAATTTTGTATAATTTTTGGCTACGATAATTAAAAATTTTATTAATATCCTTTCTAACAAAGGCGCCCGCAACGATACTTCCGATCTCACCCATAGGAACTTTGTAAGAAACATTATCAGTCATCAATGTTCCATTGGCGTATTTCTTAAAGCCGTGAGTATGAACCCACTTCTTATATGGCCCTTTAAGCTGTGTATCAGTGAACTCTTTATTGCGATTGAAATTCGAAATCTCAGTCTTCCATTTGAATGGTAAACCATAGAGGCTTAATTTATAGTCAATGATTGTACCGGCCTCAATTTGTTCAGTACTTTTTCCAAGAACTTTAAAGCTAAGTGAGTCGGGTGTGATTGTTTCAAGATTTCTTTCGTCACTAAAGAAGTCAAAAACTTCATCTAATGGATGCTCCACCCATTGTACTTGCTTAAATTCTTGTTCTGGGCCAACGAGGTTTGTAAGTGCGTCTTCCAGATGATCAAATTTGAATTTGTAGCCTTTTTCTAGAAGGTTCTTTGGGTATACATTTTGTCCATCAAGCACAAGTGTGGCCATTTCCCCCAGAGCGATCTTTAATGCAAAACCTGGAGCTGGAAGTAATGTTGGACGTTTCAAAACCTTCCCCATAATTCTCGTAAAATTTGAATTTGAGTGGGCCTTAGGTGCTACTGCATTGAATACATTTTCACCAAAGTCATTTTCCACTAAGAAGCGATAAATCGAAACCATGTCCGCAAGATGAATCCAACTCATCATCTGCTCACCACTTCCTAGTTTTCCTGCCACTCCTAGCTTAAATGGAATAAGCATCTTCTCTAGTGCTCCACCATTTCGGGAAAGGACTATACCTGTTCTTACATGATTGACGATAATTTCTTTATTTTGGATATTAGCTGTTTCTTTCTCCCAAGCAATGCAAGTCTTAGCGAGAAAGTCACTTCCATAATCTGCTTGCTCGTCTAAGACTTGGTCTCCACTTCGATTGCCATAGATTCCGATGGCGCTTGCGCTAATAAACTTCTTAATCTTCAAAGTATTATTTTCATTAATGGTATTCACAAGTAGGCGAGTTGATAGCACACGTGAGTTAATGATCTTTTCTTTTTGCTGTTTCGACCATCTTCTTGCTCCAATATTTTCACCAGCAAGATGAATGATAGTATGAACTGAATCAAATGCGGCCTTATCAACCTGAGCTTTTTCAGGGTCCCAGTAGAAACACTTTATTGGAATATTAAAAGAGGCCTGTGCCTTCTCTGGATTTCGACTCAGCACTCGAATATCTTCATGGCCATGAATGGCCAATTCATGAATTAATTCACGGCCGATAAGCCCTGTTGCACCAGTAATTAGAATTCCCATTAATTACTCCTTGTATAGGTCTTGTATATATAATATAATATACAACAGTTAAACACTTAATTGTAAGATATTGAGGTTAAAAATGAAGCAAAATGTCGCAATTCGAATAATATCAGGTATTTGTAGTGTTCAGCCTCACACAATTCGCATGTGGGAGAAGAGATATAATGCTTTTAGCCCAATTCGCGATGAGGCCGGTCAACGTTTGTATGGCCCAGAAGACTTGGCCCGTGCCAAGATGATTGCTTCTCTTATAAAGTCAGGACAAACGATCTCTAAGGTGGCCAAGCTATCACTAGATGAGCTCAAAGAGTTGAGTCTTGCCATTAGTGAGTCAAGCCTGTCGGAAGAAGACAAGGTTGATCAATCGATTGATAAGCTCTTTTCGGCATTAGCTAAATATGAAATTGAAAATGTGAGAAATGAAATAGAGTTTCTAAGGCTAAGTCTTAGTGCCCAAGACTTTATCTTCTCAGTAGTTCTTCCAGTTATGCAAAAGATTGGAAGACTTGTCTTTGAAGGAAGTTACAGCGTTACTCAAGAGCATATTATTTCCACGATCATACGTGATCAAATGAGCCAAATTCGTTTGCCTAATAATGATCTCAACGGTCGCTACGTCCTTGCCACACCGGAGGGAAATCTTCACGAGCTTTCAATTATGATTGCAGATATTCTGTGTCGAACAAGAAGAGTGGGGACGTTCTATCTTGGTGCCGCAAACCCTGCTGAGTGCCTAGCGGAGGCCATTAATGCGCTTAATTGCAAAGGACTTATTCTAGGCGCTGTCTCTTCTGATAGTTGGGACTATTTCAAAAGTATCGTTCCTTATCTACAAAAAATTGATGAAAAGCTTGAGCGAAAGATAGAAGTTGTTATCGGTGGAGGTTATCCAATAGAGCTACCAGAATTCAAAAATATCGAGCTGGTATCTATTATTAGTGACTTCCAAACTTTTGATAGCACTTTTCTCACTAATGCTGCCTAATTAACGCAATATGTTTTGTCATATTATTGTTTGATAGGTAAAACTTCCTCACTTTTATAAGGGAGAAAAATGAAAAACACACTTATGATGCTAGTGGCGCTATTTGTTAGTACACAAGTATTTGCAATCAACGGATCAAATGAATGCCTAAGATTTGAAAATGATGCAGTTAAGGTTGAGGCAATCCAATTCACTGCTGATCTTTTAAATTACGACTCTGTCGAAGCTTTCTGTACAGCAGATCGTCTATGGGACCTTCAGGTTTCACATGCACCAAATTTTTGGCCAGTAGGTGAGGAAGAGGACCATCATGTTAAGCTGATGCTTCACTACGAGTACCATAGCTGTACAATCTACTATAACCAAACTCAAAAGAAGTTAAGCCGTCAACGTTGTTACAACACTTGGTAATCTAGACAACATATTTTCATATACTTAAGGCCTACAATTGTGGGCCTTTTTTGTCATTTTTTTCATGATTATTCCGATAAATAAATATCATGATGAATTCAAACTCAAAAATTCTTATCTTTCTTATTTTGTCCTTCTTTGGCCTTCTGGCCAGGTCAGAAGATAGGCAGGCCTTTGAATTTGATGATAATAAAGATGGAAAAATTGATAATATCTTTCGCTATCAAAACCAGCGTCTAGTTGAACACTTGAATGATCGTAATTACGATGGAAAATTTGATTATCAAATGAAGGTCGTGGGAGAGCTTACGACGATTGAATCTGATAATAATTTCGATTCAAAGTTTGATCGAGTAGAGCTAATTGAGAAACTTGAGAAAGAGTCTATTTACAAACTCTACCGTATTGAAAATGGTAAGCGTGTTTTGGCCATTGAAAAAAGAATTCAAAATACTCAGCACAGTGAAGCTGTAAATATGTGTTCGTATGAAAGCTTTTTAAATTCGATCAACTCACTTGATGGCCTAATTTCTGACTTTGATCCAATTCTTGAAAAGCTTAATAATGGCTTCTATGAATTCACACCAGGAGTGAATATTCATAAAAGTTGTCTTGATAACTTTGGTGATGAAAATTTTGAAACTCTTATGAGAAACTCTCTCGATAAGGGAATGAGTTGTCTTTCAGAACTGGGAACTAATAATAAAGAGACTGGTGCAAAAGGTGAGATTGCAAATATAATAAATCTTCTAAATATTCAGTTAAGCGGAAAGGTAAAGCCGACATCAGTTATCTGTCATCAGAAAGATTATTCTTGGGACGGAACCATTGCCAACGCATCTGTCGGTAGTAACAAATTAAAGAGTTTGGGAATCAATGGGCCTTATGTTTCACTAAATCCAAAAATGAAATCGGGCTTTCTAAACTCAATTAAAAATGGCCCTCCTAGAGACGAACTCGAAGGAATTGTATTTCATGAGCTACTACATAATTTAGGTTATCGCCATGGACATGGGATCGATGTGAGTTATGGTTGTGAAGTGTGCTGCTTCTCTGAGAATAAGTCTGCAAAGGTTTCGGCCTGTAATATTTGTCTAGGGGCCTATGATCCTAAAAATGAAATTGACCCGAACTACTTAAGAGATATGGCAACACTTTCAAGTGAGACTGGTTTAGTTAGTGCCGAAATTTTTATTTATAAAAATATAAGTCGTATTCCTGTTAATCAAAAAAATATTGATTCGGTTTTTCTTGGACTGGCCACTCGTGGGGCAGGGGTTATGCAGGAATTTATGCGACAAATGAAGGAGCGAGGCCTTAAGGTTTCTGAAGATGGAGCTCGAATAAAGAAGCTTATTAAAGAGGCCAAGAGATACCGTCCAGTTAATAATTTCATCGCGCAAGTGAATGAAGCCTATGTTTCGGCCGTGATTACAGGCTTTGTGGATAAGAAGGCCACGACGGCCAAATTTAAGCTCTCTAAAAAGATTAAATCTAGTGACCTAAGAGATATTGCGGATCGAAATGAAAGAGACTCTGAAGCTTCTAGTAAGCTTGCACGTGGAGTTGAGATGATTGAGCAGTTATTCTAAGCTATCTAATATTTAGATCGTGTAAATACTATTAATAGGATTTACATACATTCTTCCACGTCCTATATTCCCGGAAAATCATTATTTGGGAGATCAGTCATGAAAAAAATCATTATTCTAGCATTCTTTGCATCATCAATTTTTGCAAATACTTTAACGGCACAAGAAGAAAGTAGAGTTGTAACAGAGATTGATAATATCTGTGGGGACACTTGGTGTGAAGGTGATTTCAATTTTAGATTTGATACTTTCAAATGTAATGCTGAAACAAATTCTTGTGTTCTAGACTTTGTTATTCTAGATGAAGTTTGGGGAGATGATGATTCTTATTCAGCAACTGAGTATGAAGCAACTTGCGAAATCAAAGGATATACTAAGTATGATCAAATGATTGAAGTTTCTCGCAATGGTTGGCCAAGATTAAATAATGATTTTTACTTTGCAGTTACTGATTGTGTGACTGAGCAAGAAGAAGTTGTTTACGATAAATTAGGATACTAAAAATATAAGGCCTCTTGGAGTATTCTAAGAGGCCTTTTTTATTACTTTAATTTGTAAGGTAAGTTTGTTTCGGGATTCTTTGCAACACCTGTACTAAAGGTACTTGGTATTTTCTTGCCATTTGATAAAATCGTTACATTTACTTGATTCCCTTTAGGGAAAGTCTTAAAAGCAAGTGAGATTTCATTATTTTCAAATCGCTTAATATTCTCATTATCCCTTGGTTCAAATACTGTGTCATATTCTTTATAAGCATACATTTCATTTAAAAAGCTAAACTCAATTGGGCGGCTGAATTGATTTGCCCAACCAATCGCATACTTTGCACTTTGAACAACAATCTTAATACCCGTTGTACACTCTTTTCCGTATTTAAAAAATCCACCCATTTCTAAGCTTTGTGTTTGCTTTAAAGAGAAAGTGTAGCGAGTAAGTCCACTTGATTGATTAGACTTCTTTTCTACTAAAGGTGTCGATTTATTCTTCTCTTCAAATTTTGCGCTATCTCCCCAAACTGGAATTTCATAGCGACATCTTTGCTCAAGAGTTACTTTAAAGTTTAACTCATTAGTTGGAGCATAAAAATCAAAGCTAAATGGCCTTGCTGTTGTTTGAACGGCCGCAGCGTTAAAGCTAAGAAGTAAGGCCGCAATAGATAGTATTTTCTTCATAATATGTGTCCTTAATTAATTATTGTTGACTCTCAATACCACGTCCAAGGTAATTAGCCAGCTTAATTGTAATTCTTATTGCCTTTAAGTTTTTCGAGATTTAGGATGGTTAGCGCTAGGTGGTGAAGCTGGTGAGATTCCAGCACTGTCCCGCAACGGTAAAGTCCGATCCCAAGCTAGTGAAATCTTTAAGTCCCGAGGAGGAATCAATGAATGAAGCGCAATTAAGCGAAGCGATTGCACGCGCAAAGACTACGGTAGTTAGGGCCGTCTTCCCTAATAGTACAAATCACTACGATACTTTATTTGGTGGAAACACTTTAAAATGGATGGATGAAGTGGCCTTTATTACGGCAACACGCTTTGGCCGAAAAAAGTTTGTGACAGTTTCTAGTGACCGAGTGGATTTCAATATGCCAATTCCTGGCGGACACTTTGCTGAACTAGTCGGTGAAATTACAAAGGTTGGTAATAGTAGCCTCGTGGTTGAAGTAAGGCTTATGCTAGAAGGAATGTATGAAGAAGGACAGGTTGAGGCAGTGAAGGGAAGCTTCACATTAGTGGCCATCAACGATGATCGAAAACCTGTACCAATTTTCTCATAAATTTTAAAATAGCCTCGTTAATAAATTTAGTTTAAGATACTCGTATGCCATATTTTGAAGATGAAGTTTTTGATACTGAAAATATTAACGAGGTTAGTGAGTTTAGAGGTAGTGAGTTTATCTGCTGTGAATTCAGTGGCGTTGATATTAGTGAACTCGATGCCTCGAGTGCGAAATTCATCGAATGTACTTTTAAAAATTGTAACTTGAGTAACTTAAAATTACTTGGGACAAGCTTTCGTGATGTGACATTCGTTGACTCCAAATGTATTGGCCTAAATTTCAGTGACTGTAATACTCTTTTTGAACTTAAGTTCAATCGTAGTATTCTAAACTATGCTTCATTTCAAGATTGTACGATCTATGGTGCGCAGTTTATCTCTTCAACTCTTAGAGAGACTGATTTTACTCAAGGCACTTTTGAGAATGGTGATTTTTCTGATAGCGATCTGCAAGGAACAAATTTTACGAGAGCAAATTTAAAGGGCTCTAAGTTTCTTAATGCACGTAATTTCTATATTGATATTGCAAATACAAATTTAAAAAACTGTAAGTTTTCAATGCCTGAAGTTCTCAATCTATTGAGTCCCTTTGGTATTGAAATCGAATAATATTTTTTAAGCTAGGAAGGCAAAATGAAGAATCAAGGAAAGTTCTCTGTAAGAGTTAAGGATAAAATCCGTTCTCAAATCAATAGTGCAACCTCACCGAAGCACCTCTATTCTCAAAAAGATTTCATGTATGAGAGGAAAGGCCCATGGCCACAACCTTCTCCTGTTCACCCATGGGGAGAGTCTCCTGCAGTTATCCATGTTCCTCTTAGGGAAACTCTCGATTGGTGGCTATTCATTGGTTCGCGCTATGTCGCAACACTTGCTCTGTCTCCATATTACTTTATCAAAGGTCTTATTTTTCCTGGCCTAAAAAAAGTAGAAAATAATGAATTTGAAGACCTCTTGAATTACTCCATGATGAGTAAATTCTTAACAGATAAGCTAGATGAAGAAGATTGGCAGTGCTTTAGTGATTATAATAAAGACGAAAAGGATTGGTTTATTGTAGACCTCGACGCTGTTCGTGTTGTTAAGCCTTTAAAAGGAATTCATGTAAGTGCGACAAAAACACTTCTTTATAAAGAAGGAGAGCGCTTTAAGGTTCAAGCGATTTATGTTCAAAAGACTGAGACTGTTTTTGATATTTCTAATCCTTGTGATGGCCTAGAGTTAGCAAAGTACTTTGTTCTTCAAGGCGGGGCCTTATGTGCAACTCTTGTTGTTCACCCTCTGTTGCATTTTCCTTTTGACTCAATTAATGCCATTTCAAAAACGTCATTACCAAAAGATCATATTCTCTTTAGACTTCTATCTCCACACTTCAGATTTACTCTGCCACTAGAGAACGCAGTTCTAAATTATAAGAGCTCTCTTTTACAGGAGAAGTGGTGGATGACCTATGCTCCATATCCTGGGGGACCTGAGGGCCTAAGAGACCTACTTGTGGAAGGCTATAAAGGTATCAAAGGAAATCTTTCTTACCCTCCTTTCTCTTACTCTCTTAAGTCTCCAAGTGTAGTAGGGAAGTATGGGATTTATTTGAGTCGTTATTATGAAGTATTTTATAAATTTGTAAAAGGTATCTTGGCCGATGTTAGCGTCGATGATTTTTGGATAAGTAAATGGGCCGACTATTGTAATCAACACGTAAATGATTTTCCTTCAAGTGAAGAAATTTTCAAAGATGATAAATTAATTCGTGCTGTTACGACTTATCTTTTCACTGTTACAGTGGCGCATGCTACAGATCATTATAATTATGGAATTCTTGATAAGAGAAAAGTTCCTCTACGATTAAGACAAGCTCCACCGTATAAAGAGACAAAAATGATAAAGAGGTCAAAGCTTGTAAATGCAATTGATCAGATGAAGTATTCCATGGCCGATAACTTATTCTTTTCTCCCACAACAGTGACAAAGCTAATTAATGCTCGCTACAAGTTTAAAGATCCAAAGCAAAGAAAAATTGCAGAAAACTTCAAGCAAGAGCTAAGAAATTTGGATAAATCTTTAAAATTAGAGGGGATAGAGTATATGCCGCTGAAAAAAATCTCGGCCAGTATCCAATTCTAATTTGCCATAATATTTGGGCAATATTTATTGTTGCATCGCGCTTCTATAAAAATTACGAAATTATGGAAGCGCTTATTTTTTTCTTTATTTTTAAGTGCTTATCTACTAAAAGTGATTAAATCATCTAAATAAAAGTTATGTTTGTGGTATTAATAAATGGTTATGAATCCAGTCAACCCAATTAATAAGATTATCAGATTTCTGGCCCTGAGGGAGCCGGATATGTCTGTACGCGATATATCGCAACTCAGTCTGTATATCTATACAGTTTTCTTAACTGCACCTTTAATGTGGGGACACTTGGTTATCTCATACTTCTTTTGCCACAACCCGCTACTTTATCAAATCGGAATTGGGACATGTCTGATTCATTTCTTTAGTCCAATTCTCTATTACTTCTTTGGGTCCTTATCCCTTGCGCTAAATATTACTATTTTGGCCGGGTTTATCCATGAGTTTTCTTGGTCAATTTTAACAGGTGGATTCTTTAGTGTTTCACCAATTTGGTTTGCCGTCCTACCTATGATTGCTGGCCTTATTGGAACAAAGAGGGACCTTCTTCTTTGGTTTATTTTATCGATTGTGGCCGCTACATATTTATTCATTCTGCACTTAAATGGCATCGTTCTTCAAAGTTATTTAAATGAAACGGGGGAAGTCTTAGGGCGCGTTTTAATCATGATTGGTTTTATTTTATTAAACTCTCTTTTCATGTTTGCCTACATGGTGGATCGCGATCGCTTCTATCATGCAATTGTCGAAAAGAAAGAGCAGATTGATACACTTCTAACATTAGTAGGACACGATATTAGTAATCCTCTTACTGTTGTTAACCTTTCCGCAAAAAGACTGAGTAAGTTACTATCCACAAATGAAGACCCTGATATCCAAAAGTGCTTAACTCGTATTAACTCATGTACATCTGGAATAAGTAATATCTTGACTCAAATTCGAGACCTGCAATCAATTAAGCAAGGAAAGGTTGAACTTAAGTTTGAAAAAGTTTACCTAAATCAAGTTATTGAGTACTTGTATCGAGTGTTTGAATCAAAACTACATGATAAGAATATTAAATTAAAATATGACTATGCTGCTAATGAGCATATTTATTTTATGGGGAATTCAACGGCCTTAAAATACCAGATTTTTGGAAACCTCTTATCTAATGCGATCAAATTTTCAGAAATAGGACAGGAAATTGAAATTTCTGTTGATGAAAGAAGTGATGGTGTTCAAGTTCATCTAATTGATAGAGGTGTTGGTATTGAAGAGGAATTATTAGAAGTCTTATTTGAAAATAATTCCATCCCTTCAAGAGTTGGAACAAGTGGGGAGAAGGGAACTGGTTTTGGGATGTCGATCGTTAAGACATTTGTTGAACTCAGTCACGGTACGATCTCAGTGCATTCAAAGACTAAAGAAGTATCACCTGACAATCACGGTACACAATTCTCCTTGTTATTTAAAAAGACTCTGTTTTCTTAGACCAAAGCTCCTTGCTTTTGATATAATATTTTAAAATTATAACAAAAGAGGAATTATGAGGTCGACTAACCCGACACTAAGAAATGACGTATTCAATACGGGAACTTTATCTGACGAAAGAATGTCTTTTTCTGGAGTATTTAATAAGGGGATGATTCTCTTTGCATTAATGCTTATGACATTCATTTATACTTGGAATGTAACGCTTGGAACGCTAGAGAACTCAATGCAGCCACAAATGGGAATGTATCCAATGATTGGTGGTATTGGTGGGTTTATCTTCGCTATGGTGACAATCTTTAAGCCTCGATTGGCGATGTTTACAGCTCCTGCCTATGCTCTATGTGAAGGGCTTCTTCTGGGATCGATTTCAGCTATCTATGAATTCCAATTTAGAGGAATTGTTTTTAACGCCGTAACAATCACTTTTGCGGCCTTCATCACTTTATTCTTCCTTTATCGTTGGGGCTTCGTAAGAGCGACAGGAATGTTTAGAAAGATTATTATGACGGCAATGTTCTCGATTATGGGAATTTATCTGGTAAGCTTTATTATGTCTTTCTTTGGAGCATCGATTCCGATGATTCATGGTAATGGGCCAGTTGGAATTGGTTTTAGCCTTATCGTTGTTGGGGTTGCTGCATTTAGTTTAATTCTTGATTTTGATTTTATTGAAAAGAGTGTCGATCAAGGTGCTCCTAAATATCTTGAGTGGTATGCGGGATTCTCTTTAATGGTAACTCTTGTATGGCTTTATATTGAAGTTCTAAGACTTCTTTCAAAATTAAATAGTCGCGATTAATTTTAAATATTCATGGACCAACTTGCTCCGAAGAGTATTTGGTCCATGATTAACTTTTGTGCTGTTAATTCACTTCCCGAATCTCCATTTCTTTCTTGAAGCATAAGTCGATATTCATCAAATAAAATTCTACTCTCTGGTAATTGTTGTGCCATCTCTTCTAAGGTATGTGCCGCTTTAGCAAATTCTTTTGCCACTTCGGTATTAGACTGGCCCGCTACTTTATAGCTAGGGTAGACCTTCTTTAAATGCTCTTTGAACTTAATGAGAAGCTTAACTGTGTATTCGTTCTCTGTTGGGATATAGAGCTTCGCCCATTCTTTTATTTCTTTAATCCTTGTTTGATGGGCATAGAACTCTTCGGTGCGGTCGTAGTCGTATCCCCATTTTGACTTCTTTACCACAACGCCTTGGCAAACAACTTTTAAGGCATCATCAGAAAGACTTGTAACAACTACTTTTGAGATCCCTGTAATCTTCTCAGTTAATTCACTTTCCATATCGCGACATGTGTACTGACAACTAAAGATCACTTCCTTTGGATAAGGCGCTGTGAAGTCATTTTGGATGTATCTCTTTGTTGCGTAGTCTGCAAGGCAAAGGCCCGGAGCTGGTAATGCCCCTAAGATATTTAATGAAAAGAGTCCAATGAGTAGGGCCTTCATTATTTACCAGTCATCCCTTGATAGAGCACAAACCAAATGTAAATACTTAGAACTAGGAGGACTAATTTGAAACTGATACGCCAGTAATTTAGTGGTTTTTTATTTTTCATGGGCGCGATTATATGTATCTCATCTTACTTAGGCAAACTTGTAAGTGGTCGTAATTATTTTAAAAATAGTCTTTTAGTCAAGTAAGGTTACTAGTTTTCCGAAAAGTGAATGAATAATTAATCTTTATTAAGGACGTTCATGAAGTTTTTTAAGAACCCTTCTTTTATCCTAATCTTCTCCCTCTTACTTGGTGTCTTCCCACAAGTTTACTTTGTTAAAAATAATTTGGCCGAAATCGATTGGCGAACACCTGCTTCAACTCAAAAGAGTGCTTATGAAATTTGGGGTGAGATGATGGAGGCCTCGGTTGGCTATAGTGCAAAGGCCACTGGTGTTTTAGGCTCTGGCCGACGCTCTATCACTTGGGGGGCAGAGAAAGAAGGCTCGTCTTCGTATGTAACGAGAATTCTAGGTCCTGAAGCTGGGGCATTCTTTGATATACTTCCTGCTGATGAGGCAGATCGAATCAAATTTTTAATAGAATTCTTTTCAAGATGGATGAATAATACTCCTGGACAGTCGATACGTGTTTGGGTTGATGATAAGGGTGTTCTCCACGATCCAGCTAAAGAACTCTTTGATGAGAAGGGCAGAAATAAGGCCATCAATATGTCTTTTCTAAATGGTTTTAATCCAAAAGAAGCGTCTTTGGATGAACTTGAAGAAATGTGGAATGAATGGGGAAGTAAAACAAATAACAGTCCATTTAGTTATCTTTCGCCTTTAACGAGAAGACAATTTTTTAAGGGAGACTTTCCTCATACTGATGGGGATTTGATACCCTATCATAGCATGATTCCAAATATTGGCGCTGCTCAAAAATATATTGATGGGATCGAGTCAACTTCTGTTGGCTGGGAAGTTCTCTTTAAACCTCAAAAGTCTTATGGTGAATTCCAAGAGATGATTGCATGGTTTAAAAAGACCATGGGAAGAAATGGAGAGTTATTTCAAGCTCCTGGTCATCAACGTATGGTGGTTCCTATTGGAGATAGTTTTAATCGCCAAAAAGCGGCAGAGCTGACGAAGGCGGCCCAAGCATTAATTGTTCTTGAAGGTATTGCCGGTCGCTCAGGTATTGAAACGGCCGACTATAAAGAGATCTTAGACGACTGGGAAATTTCAAATGGTATTATCGACGGTGAAGAAACAGACCGAGGTCCTTTAAGAGTTGATTATGAAGGTCGCTTTGTCAATAACTCGGTATCAATTGAATTTCGATCGGGAACAAAGAACGCAAGAGTTGCACGCTTTATTCAAGCATCCCTTGCTTCTCGCTTTTCTCGCAATGACTTTAGTGGAATTGAAAAGATTCGCTCCTGGACTCTAATTGACGATCAAACAATGCACTATGCAGAGGCATCAGATTTAAAGCATCGATTTGGTTTAACAATGGAGCAAGCAAAGAGGGCCGCAGATAAACTTAATGAAGCTGCACTTGGTGGCTACAATGTCGTTCTTTGGAATTGGTATAACGAATGTCCAATGCTTGGAAAAACCAAGAAAACGATTCTTAAAAACTTAACAAGAGACTTTCTTATAGATGTTGGTGGCCTTAGGCACACCAATCGAGATAACTTAAAAAAGGCCATCATCTCTCTTCAAAGAGAGTGGGTTGCCTCATCAAATATCACTGAAGATATAAGAAAGTATATGATGCCACAGAGAAGTTTTTCTGATCGCGAAAATTTTCATAAATTTAGGCCAGGTACTAATATGCCAATTGATGTTAATAAGGTGGATCTTGGTATTGAATACTCTGCAAAATTTCCTCTTAAGTATCAAGGTGATTTTGCAATGATTGAAAATGAAGATGGTGGTTATAACCGAGAAAGGTTAATGGATGGTAAGATGTCGTGGCTACAAACTCGTGTGGACATGTCACCAGATGAGAAAGAAGCATACCTTGAAAAGCTTGCAACTGATCTACGTGATCAATTAGGTGGTGAAGCACAAATCGAAAGACTTTATGAAGATGGCCATGGTCACGGACTTGATATTGCTTTTAAGATTCGTGACTCTAAGGATCGCTCTTGGAGAGTTGAGTGGGATGGTATTGGCCGAAACTATACACCTGCGGGAGATGTGATTATTGATTCTGTAAGGGCCGGCTCAATCGAAGTTGTCACTCCAAAGTTTGAGCCGAATATGGATGAGATGCAGGCCGTATTTGATACATTTCAAAAGAATAATGCTCTTCCGTATATTAAAGCAGGGGGAGGTCACTTAAATATTGACCTCACTGTTTTTGACGGTAAGCCTCACGAGTTTGCTCGTTTTCTTGCTGTTTTTAATGAGTATCGATCAGTGATTGCTTTTATGTTTCAAGACTTAAATCGTGTGAAGAGTGCTGAGCCTGTTGCGATCTCTGAAGAATTTGCCCAAAAACTTGCAAATTGGAATGGAACAGAAACGCAGCTTAAGAAGGCCCTTTATAACGAGGGTTACTTTAATAAGCGTGTTGGACGTAAGGCCCGTTATACACACTTAGATGTGTCAGCATATTTTCAAGATGTCATTCCTGAAAAATTTATTAGTGATGATTTTGATATCTCTAATCCAAAAGTACCATGGCGTCCGGCCTTTAGGGTTAATCCAAAAATTAGAAAGGCCGAAGTTCGTTTGATGAATGCACCACGTGATGCATATGAGAGTGCTCTGCAGATGAAGTTATTCAGGGCCATCTTAAATAAGGCCTTAAATTCGACAGATGAAATTTCCGGTACATTACAAAGCGTTAGTCATGAAGAATATCTTAAGAATCCAGCAAGGCTTATTGAAGATCTTAAGAAAATGACAGATGACTTAGGACTTGAAATGCGAGAGTATCGTCCAATCATTGGTGAAGGGCTTGCAAACGTTGATCAATATACAAAGATGAAATTCTATCGTCCTCTTAAAGACCAATTGGTGAATAATCCTGTTTTTGATGGATGGGAGCAAGCAGTGAGACCTAGAGGGAAACAATCCGCGATTTCATCAGAGGCAAGAGCTTATACTGGGCCAATTTATCCAGAAGCACTTGAGTTTCAAGAACTTCGTATTGAGTCCGCTGAGCAAGGTCAAATTAATCGTGATACTCTTAATCCGAATTTCTATGGTGGAAAGCAATTTATTCGTAAGACAAATTGTGCAGAGGCAATAAGGGGATTAATTGCAAACTAAATGAAAACAAAGCGAATCTACACAACATTAATTTTAGAAGATGCTAAGCAAGTAAGGGCGATATTAGAAGAGGCCGGCATTAAGGTTCAATCTTCAAGTGGCCATCTAAATGAACATATCTATTTAAACTCAGCATCCGCGCAAGAGTATACGATCTCTGTTGAGGAATTATACTATGTGGACGCTAAGTATATCTTAGAAAAGAATGGCATCGAGGTTTTAGGCCCGGAAGAGAGTAAGTCAGATAAAGAAGTGGATTATATGCACGACTCTCTAAGGCTTGCTATCTTTGGCATGATCTTCGTTCCTGTCATCCTCAATCTGTTATCTCTTTATAAATTTGGATTAGGAATTAAGAACAAAGAACAGTTTAAAATTTTTCGCGTTACCCAAATTATTGTCTTAAATATTATAGGATTAGCGTTTTGGAGCACGATTCTTTATAATAAATATTTCTTATCACAGTAGGTTAGAACTCTTATTTTATTTATCTTAATAAAAAGGCCATTCTTTCTTCATCAAAAGGAATCGAGGAGGAGAAATGAAGGTCCTATTTGTCTTATTATTTTCATTAATGACATTTGCTAATCAAAAAGTTTTATCAAAGCGTACAGTAACTTTACCGGTTGATGTAAGTACTGCAAAACTTAAGTGGACAAATCTTGGGTATGGAAGCATTCACTTTGTGAAGGTTATTGTGCCAGAGCTTGCAGGTGAAACAATTATGAATCACCGTAACGTAGGTGAGGATGGCCCATGCCTTTTTACACACGACACGAGAAAATTGGAAGATGTTGTTGGTGACAACCCTGGCGTCGAAGATATTGATTTTGAAATTACTCTCACAAAAAGATTTTCTAAGAATTCAGAAGGCCTGTGCAATATTTCTCTTGAAGAGAAGATTCTCGCAGATATTCGTGGCTTTAAGTTTATGCATATTCTCACGCATGAAATGCCAAATAGAGTCGGTGAAGATTGCTTCTAACGTAGGTCTTTGAATAGAAATTCAAGTCCATTTAATTTGATCTCGGCAAGCTCTTCAAGGAGTCTGCCGAGCTCACCTTGAGGGAAGCCTTTTTGTGAAAACCAAACAAGGTACTCATCTGGTAGATCAATAAGAAGTCTGCCTTTGTACTTACCAAAAGGCATTGTCGTTTGAACGAATTTTAAAAGATGTTCTTTATCAAATGTAACTTCCATATGCTTAGTATAATGGATTACTCGTTGACTGGCCCCTATAAACTCTGCTAAAAATGACGAATGGCAGAATTTACGCAATTGGGTCTATCCCAAACTATTGAAGATGCTCTTTCAAAGAAGGGTTATACACAACCAACTCAGATTCAAACAGAGGGAATCCCTGCTGTCTTAGAAGGCAAGGATCTTCTTGCAATTTCTCAAACGGGAAGTGGGAAAACTGCTGCGTTTTCGACGCCTATTCTCGATTTAATCTCTAAGAGTAAGTCAAAACTTAAGCCGTACCATATTAGATCTCTTGTGATTGCTCCAACTCGTGAGCTTGCGATGCAGGTTGAAGAAAGTTTTAAAGAGTATGGTAAGGGGCTGGCCCTTTCAACTCTTGCTGTCTACGGTGGGAGCGCAAAGAAGCTTCAGGTTCAAAAGCTTGCTAAGGGTGTTCAAGTCTTAGTTGCAACTCCTGGACGTTTAGTTGATCTAATTAGAGACGATAAAATCTTTCTTGATGAAGTCACACACTTAGTTCTCGATGAAGCAGACCGTATGTTAGATATGGGCTTTAAAGACGATTTAGAATTTGTTTTGAAAAGACTTCCTGAGAATAAGCAATGCCTGCTCTTTTCAGCAACAATGCCTAAAGGCGTTGAGGTCATTGCCAACACAATTCTTAATAACCCTCATCGAATTGAGATTGCACCAGTTAAAGCAAAGCATGAAGGGATTCGCCAGATGGCCTACCTCGTGGAAGAGGAAAAGAAGGCCGACTTTCTTTTAAAATTTTTAAAAGACCGTCATATCAAAAGTATTATTGTCTTTGTAAAGACTAAGTCTCAGGCCAATAAATTAGAAAGACACCTTAAGGCCAATCATATTAAGGCCTGTGCAATTCACTCTGATCGTGATCAACGCCAGCGTATTTATAATTTAAAGGAATTCCAAAAAGGTAATATGCACGTTCTTGTGGCCACTGATATTGCAGCTCGTGGGCTTGATATCGATGGTGTGGGCTATGTCTTAAACTTTAATCTGCCACAGCAGATTGAAAATTACACGCACAGAATTGGGCGAACAGGACGCGGGGGAAGAAGAGGGATTGCCATCTCTTATATTTCACCTAGTGAAGAAAATTATTTTAAAAGAATTCAAAAAGAACTTGGACTTGATATCCATATAAAAGGGCCTACTAAGTAGGCCCTCTTTTTTATACAATCTTTTGCAAATTATTTTTCGATATTTGCACCAACAACAGCTGCCATTTGCATCATGTTGATTGTTTCACCTTCCTTCATATTACGAAGGTCAGTTACTTTACCAGACTTAGAAGTCGAGTTTGTGTGCTTAAAGATTGAAAGTAGAGTTGCATCAGCTACGATAAACTTACCTGCATTCTCTGGCTTTCCATTTTCAGTCTTAGTTTGAAGACCTTTTTCTTTAATATAATCCCACAGTCTTTTAGTGATTTCAGTTCTTGGTAGTTCTGTTTCACCTAGCATTGCTGCAAGATCTGCTTTAAGTTTAACTGGTTTTTTTAATCCTTTTTCTTCACTCATAATTTAATCCTTTAATTAGTGTCTCTAATAATTGTTTAGGAAAAGACTTTCTTTGTACAGAAAAATCAATTACCCATCGAGTCGATCATCTGCAATATGAGTATTTAAATCCTCAATCACAGATAATTCAACTATATTTGATGCTTTATCTAGTAATACTAGACAGTCTTTACTTAAATTAAGAAGGTGTAACTTCTTACCTTGCTGTGCGTAGCGCTCAGTAATATTTTGTAGGGCCTCAATTCCTGAGTGATCCCAAACACGTGAATTATCAAAGTCGATATACACATGCTCTTTATCTTCTTTAAAATCAAAGAGATCTTTAAATGAAGTTACTGAACCAAAAAATAGTGGCCCATCTAATTCATAGATTGTCTTATCATCTTCTTCTTTCTTCTTAGCATGCATTGTCTTTCCATGCTCCCAAGCAAATACAAGGGCCGAAACAATGATACCAACAAGAACTGCAACTGCAAGGTCTGCAAGAATTGTAACAACTGACACTAGGACGATTACTAAGAAGTCTGAAAGTGGAATTCTCTTGAATAGTCGTAAGCTTGACCATTCAAAAGTCCCAATAACAACCATAAACATAACACCAACAAGTGCTCCAAGTGGAATCATCTCAATTAGAGGTGCTCCAAATAGAACGAAACCTAGAAGTAGGATTGCTGCTGTAATTCCTGAGAAGCGCCCACGTCCACCGCCGCGAATATTAATCATTGATTGACCGATCATGGCACAACCACCCATACCACCGAAGAATCCGTTTACTAGGTTAGCAAGACCTTGACCAACACATTCACGATTTCCTTTTCCGCGAGTATCAGTTAACTCGTCAACAAGCTGAAGTGTCATAAGAGATTCAATTAGACCAACGGCCGCCGCAAGAAAGGCATATGGCATAATAAGCTTTAGGTTATCCATCGTTAATTCAACAAATGGAATTTTAAAAGACGGAAGACCTGCTGCAATCGTAGTGATTGTCTTATCTTGGTCTTGAACAAAGTCGAGTACAGTTCTAACTAGTCCTGGGTTCGCTTCATTTAAGAGGTATCCAATAACTGTTGAAACCACGATTCCCACAAGAGTTGCTGGAACGGCCTTTGTTAACTTTGGAAGGAAAACACTAATTCCCATTGTAAGAGCAATTAGCCCACACATTACTAAGAGTTGAGTCGAAGGAAGAAGTTCTCCACCAACTGTAAATTGTGAAAATTGCGCGCGGAAGATAATGATGGCAAGACCATTAACAAATCCAAGCATTACTGGATGTGGAACAAGTCGAATAAATTTACCAAGCTTAAGTAATCCAAAAATAATTTGAATTAAACCCATGATAATGACAGCTGCAAAAAGATAGCTTAGAGCATTGTCCATGGCCGCATCAAAAGTCATTCCACTGTCTTTGCTCATTTCCATGACTTTATAAACGAGGGGAGCGAAGATAACAGCTACTGCTCCTGTGGCCCCTGAAATCATCCCAGGACGTCCACCAAAGATTGCCGTGATAAGTCCCATCATGAAGGCCGCATAAAGACCAACCTTTGGGTGAACACCTGCAACAAAGGCAAATGCAATTGCTTCAGGAACAAGTGCTAAAGCAACAGTTAATCCCGAAAGGAAATCATTTTTTAAGTTTTCTGGTTTCTTGATTGTTAGATCAATGAAACGGTTCTTTAGTGAAGCACTCACATCTTCACTATGCTTGATTTTATCAGCTGACATGTCTCTCTTCCTATTTAAGTGTAAGGCTAAATAGTATAGCATTTGACGCAACATTTAAAGGCTTTGTTCACTAAATCAAATTATCTTTTCGTTAAAGTTACAATAAAAATTATTATTTACGGCGAATTGACCAATTCTCCACAAACTTAACGCAGTCAAATTCCATAATAAGCATGTGGTAATCACACAACTACTACATGGAGACTTTTTTTATGAAAACATTTATTGTAAACGAAATTAATCCAATGAGCTTTTCCCAGATAAGAGTAAATCGCCCTAAGGCAAAGGGAAGAGATCTTCTTATCCAGGTAAAGGCGGTCTCGGTCGGAACTTATGATAATGAGATGAGACCAACTCATATGGGCAAGACTCTCGGCTTTGATGCTTCTGGTATTGTTGCGGAAGTAGGTGAAGGTGTTCAAGACTTTAAGGTGGGTGACGAGGTTTACTATATAAGCGACATGAAAAGAAGTGGAACCAATTCAGAATTTCAAATTGTGGATGAAAGACTTGTTTCCCTTAAGCCTGAGAACTTAGATTTCTCACAAGCTGCAACGCTACCTCTTGCTTCGATTATGGCCTTTGATAGCTTATTTGATAAATTACAAATTGATCCTGAGCAGAGTCGTGGGAAAACAATTTTAATTATCGATGGAACTAATAGTATTGGTGCAATGGCAACCCAGTTGGCCAGCAAACTGACTAATTTAACAATTGTGACAACGGCATGTGATGCAAAGTCTAAGGAGTTCTCAAATAAGATGGGGGCAGATATTACAATTAATGGATCTCTTCCTATTGCAGCTCAATTAAAGAGACTTGGTGTTGATAAGGTTGATTATATTATTTGTGCAAGCACTCCTAATCAATATATCCGTAGGTTAAGAGCAATAGTAAATGAGAAAACTCGTATGGTATCTCTTTTTACTGTTCGTGATGAATTCTTTCCTAACGACTTTATTTCGGCCTTGCCAAATATTGAGCAAGAATTTGTCCTAGTGTCATCTTCCGGGATTATAGATCAGGAGGACTATGGAAATTATTTAAGAGAAGTTACTCATTTGGTTGAGGCCGGTGCCCTTATTCCTCTTGTTGGCATGGATCTGGGAAAGATTTCAGTTGAGACATTGGAGCAAGGCCATGGCCTTATTAACCAAAAGGATATCATCGGTAATATTAGCTTAAGTTTTTAAATCTCATCAAAACTCCTCCAGGTTTTGGCCGGCCTTCTACTCTTCAATTTACGTAAAAAGGGGGCCGGTTTTTTTCAAATAGACTTCGATGCGTTTTCCTTTATAATAAATCTTATGGAAAATAAAATTGAAGTATCAGACAAAGTTAAGCAAGCATATGACATTGCTATTAAAGCACGTTCACATGCTCATGCTCCGTATTCAAAATTTCAAGTAGGTTCGGCCCTAAAGATTAGTGGTGTTGAAGATCCTATCCCAGGTTGTAATGTTGAAAATGCAAGTTACGGTGGAACAATTTGTGCTGAAAGGGGAAGTGTCCTTTCAAGTGTCGCACAATTTGGAAAAAAGGATTTTGAATTTATCGTCGTTGTGACAGACCAAGAAGATCCGGCCGTTCCATGTGCATTCTGCCTTCAAGTTATGTCAGAATTCGTAAAAGCAGACTTTCCTGTTTACTTGGGGAATCTTAAAGGGATTACGAAAAAAGTTCTTTTTAAAGAACTTCTTCCGCATCCATTTACTGAATTTACTGTTTAGATTTAGCTACGAGTAAATACTCTTTTTGTATGGGCACTATAGATTTCAAGATCATTGAGGTCTTTTAGTTGCCCGATAAGCTTCTTGTCGTCATTAGCTGTAAGCTCATTTTCTAAAATTGCAAAGAAGCTCTGACGATCACTTGCTTCAAATGATGCCTTTTGAACCACACGGTAAAGGTCTTCTCTTGTATTATTTGAAACCTCAATTAACTTATGTAACACAAAGCTTGAAAGGTGCTTGAAGTTTTGGACTACCTTAGCTTTCATCGCTTCCTTGTCAATGACAAGGTCTTCGATTGTGCTATTCATGCGCTCAATCGAGTAGAGTAGGATTCCAAACATATCGGGAAGAAAGAATCTCTCAGCGCTTGAGTGACTAATGTCTCTTTCGTGCCAAAGAAGACAATTATCCATTGCCACCTGGTTATACGTTCTTAGCATCCTTGCCATACCCGTAAGATTCTCACTAGAAATTGGGTTCTTCTTATGTGGCATTGTGGAAGACCCTTTCTGGCCTTTTTTAAAGCCCTCGAAAACTTCGGCAACATCAGAGTGTTGAAGATGGCGGATTTCGACACATAGTCTTTCTAAGGCACACCCAAAAAGAGCGATGATATTAGTTAGTTTTGCAATTCGATCACGTGGAATAACTTGCGTTGAAATTGGTTCTACTTTTAGGCCGAGAAAGCTTAAAACTTCTTCTTCGATCTCTGGAGTTAGGATTGTGTAATTTCCAACTGCTCCAGACATTTGTCCAGTTAACTCATTTTCATAGAAGTCTTTTAGGTCGTTATAGCGTCTTTTAAATTCACAAAGATGACCTCTAAGTTTTTGTCCAAAGCTCATCGGCTCAGCAAAAATTCCATGTGAGCGTCCAATACAAATTGTGTCGATATGTTCTTGAGATTTTTCATCGAGGGTTTTTAAAAGATTTTCAAAAGCCGGAAGAATACGCTTGAGGGTTTCTTTTATCTGCAGAGTTAAGGCCGTATCAATGATATCTGATGATGTAACCCCGTAGTGAAAGTACTTTCCTTCATTTGTTTCTAGTTGCTCTGTAATAGAAGTACAAAAAGCAATGACGTCGTGTCTTGTTTCTCTTTCGATCTCTTTGATTCGTTCAGGGTTAACCGTGACAAGATTAAGCTTATTAGAGAATGCTTCTTTGATAATACCTGCACTCTCAAGAGCTTTTGTTAAAGAGTGTTCGACTTCGAGAAATTTCTCAAACTTAAATTGCTCGCTCCAAATCTCACTAATCTCTTTCTTTTCGTATCTTTCAATCATAATTTATCCAATTCTTTTAAAAAATAAAACCTACTCCAAGTTGAGCACTTACCCAACTTGCCGATGCCTCTGCTGTAATTGTGTCATCAGAACTCTTTAAGGCCATCAGGTTATAGATAAGCCTTGCTGAAAAATGAAGGCCACTACTAGCTCGATAAATTAAACCATAGCCAGCATTAAACCCAAGTCCAGATAGTTCAGTTCCAAAGGCTTCAGAGTCTGTCATATTATAAGTAATATGGGCATGAATTTCATCGTAAATAGACTTAATATTAATGAAGTCATTAATTAAAATTGAGCGCCTACTAAGTCCTAGGCCTCCTGTATAAACACTTAGACTTGCATCGAGGTTGTCAAATTGAGTTACGCTTGCAACATCAAGAGTATTTAGGGCACCGTATAGACTTAGAGAGTACCTATCGCTGTAGAAAGTAAGTGTTCCACTAATTGTATTTGTCGAAGCAAATTCGCTTAGGTTTGTAATTCCACCATAATTAAATTCTAGAGAGAAATTATCATCCTTAATATTGTAGCGAGAAGTCTCGTAGCCATAGTCTTCATCCACGACGTTGATATCTTCGAAACTTGTTAAGTCTTGTGCAAATACTGAAGAGTTTAAAGTTAAAAGTAGAGTAGAGATTAAACTTAATTTTTTCATTAACGTCCTCCTCCTTTAATAATCGCCTTATCAAAAGCTTGGTCCGGGAGATTTTCGATACCGACAATTTGAGCAAGTTCAACTCTTTTAGCTAGGTATTGAAATTTTATCATAGACTCTCTAGTAAGTGAGTCAAAGTAGTCTTGCATGGCCAGCTGATATTCTAAGTAGCGCGTCTTGCGATTTGTATATTGATACAGGGCCGTCTCCATTCTCTTTTTTAATGAATCATTACGAGACTTGATAATATTAAGTTGCTCAACTGAAGAGTTTAAAAAGTTGAAAATATTAACAATAGCTTCTTCAACTTTTCTTCTTGTCAGGCTTAGGTCATACATGGCCTTCTCTTTTTCAAGTCTTGCATTTGCAAGCTTTCTGCGATTAAAGAGCCCGCCATCGCCAAATAGAGTCCAGCTGGCGTTTAGGCTTGCCACAAGGTCAATATTAGAATTGCCCACTGACGTTGTGTAGTAGTCATTTGTTACAGAGCTACCATCAAAAATTTGAGAGTACGTTCCAAAGTTAACAGTGATCTTTGGTAGAGGAAGATTGTCTCTTACCGCAATTTCGTATTCACGATTTTTGATATTTCTCTCGACCTTCTTATCAAGAATAAAAGGTGAGACTTTTCTTGCTGTCGCAATGGCATTGTCTCTACTATAAGTTGATTTCTCATACTGATAATCATCCTTAATGAAGTAGAGTGTTCCCGGGGGATCATTTAAGCGCTTTGCCATGTCTTCAGATGCAATATTTTCATTAGTCTTTGCATTTGTATAAGCTTCTTGTGCTCTTAGGTATTCGGCACGTGACTGGTAGTACTCGTGCTTTGTAACTTTCTTTTGAAGAACTTTTTCACGATTCATACGATACACAAGTGTCGCTCTTTGTAGATATTGGCGAGCAATGATCTTTAAATCCTTTGCATGAATAAGCTTCACATATTCGCGAACAAGCTCTTGCTTAAATTCACGAAGTGTTTCCTTATCGCGATCAATTTGGCGCTCAAGAGATTCCTTTTCATTCTTATAATTTAAGTAATCCTTACCCCAGTTAAATAGAGTGTATTCCCCAAGCTCTAGTCCGACGCTTCCACTTGCAGTGCGGGCCGTGCGAGTTAGATCGTTATTACCACTTTTAAGGGTACCAATTCGTTGAGGATTTAACTGAAAGTTAATCTTAGGATTTGGTGTCCAGAATTCTTCTTTTGTATCTTCAAGTCGATTTTTAAGGATCTCAATATTCTTGCGACGAATGATATTATCTTGATAGCTTCGCATTCCTTGCTCGATGACAGTTCCGATATCAAGGGGGCGATAAGCACTCTCGTCAACTTTATCTTCGCTGGCCTCTTGAATGAAGATCTCTGGAGATTGTTCTAATGCATAGGAAAAGGTTGATAGAAATAGGTAGGCGCAAACAAAGCCTATTGTTTTAGTCATAAATGAAGTCCCTCTCGTTTAGCTAATTGCTAATTTTGTGCGTCTGCTAAAATTATGACTTGCGTGATATGAGATGGCAACTCTTGCTCGTTAGAGAGTGAGTCCTGGGCAACCACGACGAACAATCTGTTCTTCGAGTTTGATAACTTTGAGATTTGTAATCTTTAATTCTTGAATGACGCGGTATTGATTATCGCGCAGTTTTGAGGCAATAGATTTCTTATTATCTGGAGTCGATTTTAAGAGATTTTTATTTCGATCAAGTAAGAAGAGAAGTCTTTGACGGTGTTCAACTTTTTCTTGTCGTTGGTTCATCAAAGAGTCACATCGGCGGGAAATACTTGGGTCGGTAATGATGGAATCTGAAATCGTTTGCGCATTAAGTCTATGCTCAATTAAGGCCGTATAAATAAAAACAATGGCACTGAGTGTTAAGGCGAAGTATTTCATAGATTTATGATATCACACTTTGCAAGTAGCACAGGTATTTGTTATTATTTACTGTCAAAAAGGTAAATAATGAACTTAAAAGCTTTGGTATTAATACCATCAAGATTCGCCTCGACTCGTTTCCCCGGAAAACCTCTAGCAAATATCGCCGGCAAGGCAATGGTCTCTCATGTTTATGATGGATGTGCTGGTATTGTAGAAAATTTTCCTGGTTCAAAAGTTTGTGTCGTAACGGATAATGATGAAATTGAAAATATGTTAAAAGACTCGGGCCGCAATGTGGTTCGTATCGATGATGATGTGCCTTCGGGAAGTGAAAGAATTTTCTTGGCCTATGATCGTTTCTTCAAAGAAGAAGAATTTGATTTCGTTATCAATGTGCAAGGTGATGAGCCTCTAATTCAAGCAGACTTACTGAGTGAACTTCTTAGAATTCACAGCTCTCAAGGCTTTGATGTGGCCACGGTGATTAAGGAGATGTCGATTGATAATGATCATGAGGATTACTTAAACCCAAATAAGGTAAAGGCCGTCTTTTCAAAAGAAAAGAATATTTGTCATTACTTTACAAGAAGCCCGCATCCATTCAATCGACAAAATACACCAGGACTTAATTGGTATCTCCATATTGGTATTTATTCATTTAGGCCTGAAGTATTAAAAAGCTTTTGCTCACTAGGTGAGTCGACTAATGAAAAGATTGAATGCCTTGAGCAACTAAGACTATTAGATAACGGCTACACTATTGGTGCAGCAATTACAGATATGACATTATGTGGAGTTGATACTCCAGAAGATATTCCATTCGTGGAGGGAGTGATAAATGGCAAATAGCCAAAAGAAGTATATTTTTATTACTGGTGGTGTTGCAAGTTCTCTTGGTAAGGGACTAGCTGCTGCATCGATTGCATCTTTACTTGAGAGACGAGGAATTCGTATCAATATGTTAAAGATGGATCCTTATATCAATGTTGATCCAGGAACAATGAGTCCGACTCAACATGGGGAAGTTTTTGTGACAGATGATGGTGCAGAAACAGACCTTGATCTAGGCCACTACGAAAGATTCACTTCACTAACACTTTCTAAGCAATCAAACTTCACAACTGGTCAAGTTTATCTCGAGGTAATTGAACGCGAAAGAGAAGGGAAGTATTTAGGAAAAACAGTTCAAGTTGTTCCTCATATTACTGATGAAATCAAACGTCGTATTCATATTGCAGCAGAAGATGCAGATATTCTTATTGGTGAAATTGGTGGAACAATTGGTGATATTGAATCACTTCCATATGTTGAATCGATCAGACAATTTGCTCACGATGTAGGGCAAGAGAATGTTCTATTTGTTCATCTTGTTTTAATTCCTTATCTTTCAGCTGCTGGAGAGTTAAAGTCAAAGCCAGCTCAACACTCAGTGAAAGAGCTTCGCTCACAAGGTCTCTTCCCACATATTATTATTTGTCGAAGTGATCGTGAGATTGATCAGTCGATTATGGATAAGATCTCTCTTTTCTGTAACGTACCAAAAGACAATGTATTCCAATCACTAGATTTGGATTCAATTTATAAGGTTCCTCTAAACTTTCACTCACAGGGTTTAGACGAGAAGATTACAAAGATTTTAGGAATCTGGTCTTCATCGCCAAAGATTGATGACCTTGAAAAGGTTGCCTACAACTTCGATCACCCTTTAAGAGAAGTAAAGATCGGGATTGTTGGAAAATATACAGAGCTTGTCGAATCGTACAAGTCACTGGATGAGGCCCTTAAGCACGGAGCTCTTGCTCACCAGCTTAAGCTTGTTCCTGTCTACGTTGACTCAGAAGATATTGAAAAAGAGGGCGCTGCAAAACTATTAAAAGATGTTCAAGGTGTTCTTGTTCCAGGTGGTTTTGGAGAGCGTGGTACAGAAGGAAAAATTTCTGCCATTCAATACGCTCGTGAAAACAAGCTTCCATTCTTTGGAATCTGTCTTGGTATGCAATTGGCAATTGTTGAATATGCGAGAAATATTTGTGGATTAAAAGACGCAACGTCGGAAGAATTTAATAATGGTGGTGATCTCTTAATTCACTACATGGAAGGACAAACTCGTGACGGAGCTAAGGGTGGAAGTATGCGCCTTGGTAGTTATGAGTGTGAACTTCTTGATGGCAGCCGTGCTATTGAAATGTACGGTGAAAAACTTATTCATGAAAGACACCGTCACCGTTTAGAGGTTAATAACCTTTACGTTGAGCAATTAAAAGAATGTGGGCTAGTTATCAGTGGGAAGAACCCTGAGCTTGATCTTGTTGAAACGATTGAGATTAAGGATCATCCTTTCTTCTTTGCATGCCAGTACCACCCAGAGTTTAAATCGAGGCCATATGCGGCCCACCCAGTATTTAGCGAATTTATTAAAGAGGCAGATAAATATGGAAAATAAAAAATTTGATCTATTCATGGGGACTTGTGTAATCGAGTCTGAACAAATGTGTATGGACGTTTGCGGACGTCTTTTAGAAATGCTTGAGCCTGTTAAGGATCAAATCAACTTTTCTTATAAAGGAAGTTTCGATAAGGCCAACCGTTCTTCGATTGATTCTTTCAGAGGCCCTGGACTTGAAAAAGGTCTACAGATTCTTGAAAAGGTTAAGAAACAATATGGAGTTCAACTTATCACTGACTTTCACACTGCTGAACAAGCAGATACAGTAGCAAGTGTTGTTGATACAATCCAGATCCCAGCATTTCTATGTCGTCAAACAGATATGATTCTAGCTGGTGCCGAGGCCTGTAAGAAACACGATGCTCAACTTAAGATTAAAAAGGGACAATTTCTTTCTCCTGAAGAGACTGGAAATATTGTAAAGAAGGCCGAAGAATTTATTACAAAAGATAAAATCCTTCTAACTGAAAGAGGGACTTCATTTGGTTACAATAATCTTGTTGTTGATATGGCAAGTTTTCAAATTATGAAGTCATTTGGAGTTCGTGCAATTCACGACGCTACTCACTGTGTTCAAAGACCTGGTGGGCTTGGAACATCAACTGGTGGGAAACGTGAGCAGATTTTAACACTTGCTCAAGCTGCAGTCGCTGCAGGTGCTGATGGGATCTTTATGGAAGTTCACCCTAACCCAGCTGAAGCGAAGTCTGATGCGGCAACAAGCTTACCGCTTGATCAGGCAGGAGCGATTATCCAAAGACTATTAAGAATTAAAAACGCAATTACGGAATAATTAATGGATTTATTTACAAAAGCACAAAAGTACAAAGAGAAATTAAAAGATATCAAAGTTCTTGCTTTTGATATCGATGGAGTACTAACTCCTGGACATGTATGGTACCAAGATGATGAGATGGGATTTAACCGCTCATCGCATACTTCAGATGGTTACGCATTAAAACTGCTTATGAGAGCAGGATTTAAAGTAGGAGTCATTTCTGGAGGTGCTTCAAAAGGTGTTCAAGAGCGCTTTGTGAATAACCTAAAACTTGATTTCGCCTTCCTTGGTGATGAGGATAAGAGAGTGGCCTTCAATAAAGTTCTCGATCTTGGCTTTAAACCAGAAGAAGTTCTTTTTATGGGAGATGAGTTCTTTGATGTTCCGCTATTAAAGGCCGCAGGCTTTGCAGCGACAACTCCTCATGCGTCTCATGAGATTCAAGTTTATTGTGACTATGTCACTCAAAGAGAAGGTGGCCATGGTGCGGTTAGAGAAGTTATCGATATCTTCCGCTATGTACACGGCATTGTTCCAGAAGTCTTAGACTTTGATGGAAAGCCGATTGATTTCAAACATTCATGGCCAAAGTAGGAGTTGATAAAAAATGGATTTAGCAAAACTTAAGGCCCTATTAGACGATCAATACGAGTGGCCAGCAGTCTATAATTTTAAATTTATTGGAAATGATTCAAATCGTGATGAGTTAATTATGGCCGTAGGTGAAAAACCACACCATGAAAAACCATCTAAAACAGGTAAGTATATTTCTTTCACATTCAATGTTACATGCAATAGTTCAGATGAAGTGTTAACGATTTATGAACGAGTCGGACGTCTTCATGGTATACTTGCACTATGACAAAAGAAAAATTCGAATATAAGACTGCACTAGTTGTTGGTGCCGGAGCATTTGGTACTTCTATTGCATCAATTCTGGCACATAAGTTTGAAAACGTAATTCTTAAGGTACGTTCTGAGGATATCTACAAGGATATAAATGACGATCGTATCAACTCTGTCTATCTTCCTGGAATTAAGCTAGATGCTAATATTAAGGCCATTCTAGACTGGAGTGAGCTGGAAGCTGAAGAAGAAGAGAGTTTAGAACTTATTGTTTCAGGTCTTCCGACTCATGGAATTAGAACTTTCTTTAGTGAGAACCTTGTTCGCTTTAATAGTTACCTTGGAAAAGGAATTCCATTAATTAGTCTTTCTAAGGGGATTGATCCAGATACACTTGAGTTAAGTGATGATCTGTTAAATGATTTCTTCCCACAATATCGTGATAATATCACATTCTTATCTGGCCCTAGTTTCGCAAAAGAAATTATGGAAAAACAGATCACTCTTGTCACAATTGCAGGACGCTCTAAAAGCGTCTTAATGGATGTTGCGGCCAAGCTTGAAACACCTTATTTTAAGGCGCTTCCTAATTATGATATTAAAGGCGTGCTCTTAGGTGGTGCTCTTAAAAACGTTTTGGCCATTGCCGGTGGGATTGTTGAAGGCCTAGGCTATAACCACAATACTCGTGCGGCCATGATTACTCGTGGGATTGTTGAAATGCTACGTTTCGGTAAAGTTTTTAACGCTCGTCCTGAAACTTTCTATGGCCTAAGTGGAATGGGGGATCTCATTCTAACGACAACTGGTGGCCTTTCACGTAATAAAACTTTTGGACTTGAAATTGCAAAGGGAAGAAAGCCTCTTGATATAATCAACTCGCAACGTACTGTTGTTGAAGGTTATAAGACGACAAAGGCCGCTTTCTTATTGGCCCAAAAGTATGATATCCGCGCAAGAATCTTTACTGGACTCTACGATGTTCTTTACAATGACGCCAATGTCGAAGAAGTGCTAAAGAAGTTAATGGATGCACCAATTAAGTTTGAAATAGATTAAGACTTAATTGGGAAGAGAACCGTAAAAGTAGTTCCCTTATCAACCATACTCTCAACTTCAATAGAAGCTTTCATTTTTTGTGCCGAGTGCTTTGCAATTGCAAGACCTAGACCTGTTCCACCCGTGTTAATACTTCGTGATTGATCGACTCTGTAAAATCTTTCAAAGATTCTGGCGATCTTATCATTTGGGATTCCAACACCTTCATCGGTAATAGCAATATATTGATGATTATCCCTTTGACCACTTTCAATTGTAATGAGAGTGCTATCCTTTGAGTATTTGATGGCATTTGAAACTAAGTTTGAAATACAGTGATAGAGTAGCTTTCCGTTGGCCACAATCGTTTCTGGGCCAGTTTGAGAGTAGTTGACACTCATATCCTTGGCATTGATCTTAAGTTGTTGATCATTAATAAGAGCGTTAATAAATGATGGAAGATTAATTTCTTCCACTTCAATTTTTCCTTCATTCTCAATTTTTGAAAGAGAGAGGATACCATTGATAAGCTCATCAAGACGATCAACATTTTGAATGACAATATCCATGATCTCTTGCTGGTCATCATCAGTATTGATGGACTTTAGAGTTTGAGTGTAGCCCTTAATTGAAGTTAGAGGTGTTTTAATTTCATGAGAGACATTCTCAAAGAAGTCTCTTCGCATATTATTTACATCTTGAAGTTTTGTAATATCACTAAAGTAGAATAGGATTTCTTTATTCTTATTTTTAGATTCAATATCACTGATCTTAAGTTGGAAAGAGTTTGTCTTACCACTTACTTTTGTCAGGGCCATCTGTGTGTTGTGAATTAGATTAGCTTGATAGCCATGCTTTTTAATTAGGTTGATAAAGTCATAGTCTCTAATAATACTAATGAGCTCAGCTCCACGGTAGCGTCCATTAAAAGATGCAAATGACTTTCTAAAGGCATTGTTACAGAAGATGATCTTGCCTTTACAATCAGTAACCACAACAGGGTCATCAATTGAATTGATAATAACGGAATAGTACTGTTTCGTATTAAATAGGTCTCTTTGTAACCTTCTTCTTTTATTAAAGCTCTTTATCGACTTGGACTCAATATAGTCCCAATAATCACGGCTATCCGTCGTATCGATAACTCCTTTCATTCTAAAGATATGAAAGAGGTCATAGAGAGGTGTGAAGTAGTGACGAAAGAGGAAGAATTGGCCAGCAATAAAGATAATCCCAAGGATTCCCATTGCCATAAAGAGCTTTGAAAATACTTCTGTTGAAATTAATTTCAGCGCGTCTGATTCAACTCTTAAAAATAATGTATAGCTTTTACCTTTTGAGTGAAGAACACGATGGTGATAGACATACTTATCATCACTGTCATATCCACCGATTACAATATTTTTGAAGTCTTCAATCTTAAAGCCTGGAGCAGCACACCTGATTGTGCGATTTGCATTTAAAATATAGAATTGTGTGCGCTTTGTTTGCTTGTCACATATCTGAGCAATACCATCTTGGCGAAGCGAGTTTAATTCTTGATCGACAATTGAGTGGATAAAATTATCTTTAAAATTAATGATAAAGAATGTCCCTAAAAAGAGTAGGGATAAACAAAAGATTATCGTTTGATAAAAAATGATATCATTCAAGAACTTTATTTTTAGAAAATTGAAAAAGTTATGCTTCACTCTTTACTCGATATCCAATTCCACGAACTGTTTCGACAACTTTTGATTTGCTCCCAAGTTTCTTTCTCAAGGCAAATACATGTGTGTCAACTGTTCGGTCAGTAACGTAGATATTTTCACCTTTAATCAGATCAACAATTTGCTTACGCGTAAAAACCTTTCCTGGAGAAGATATTAAGACACAAAGAATTTTGAACTCTGAAACTGTCAGTTTAATTTCCTTATCATCAATAATTGTCTTCACTCCGTCGACGTCAACTTTGATACCCATATGATTGTAAGTGTTCTTATTATTGATAGGTGAACTATCGCGATGGCCTTCAACTCGTCTTTTAAGACTACTAACTCTTGCCTTTAGAATACCGATATCAAATGGCTTTGTAATATAGTCGTCAGCTCCCGCATCGAGTCCTTCAATAATTGACTCGCTTGAAGTTAATGCTGTAACAAATAGGATACCAACGCTCTTAAGCTTCTTAGTATTTCGAATATATTGGCAAATTTGAACACCACTTAGATCCGGTAGCATTCGGTCCAGAACAAAGAGATCGTACTGATTATTCTCAATGGCCGAGATTGCATCGTTTCCGGTGTTTGCCATATCGTAATCAATTCCGATGGCCTTGAGGTTAACCCCAATTAATTTTGCAATAGATTGTTCGTCTTCTACGATAAGTGCTTTCATTACTTGCCTTACTGTTCCTCTGTGTGCCTTACATCTTTTCCTGACTCTAGGAAGATAATATCTTCACAAATATTTGTTGCGTGATCTCCGCATCTCTCAAAGATTTTTGAAACGCGAATAACTGCAAAGCCTTCATCAACTTCTGCTTTTCCATCTTTTAGAAGTTGGTAGAACTTCTTAACAAGATCTCTGTGGAGAGAGTTAACTTCGTGGTCGGCCTTGATAACATCTGTTGCCATTTGAATATTATTTGAAGCAAAGGCAATTAAACTCTTTCTAACCATTTCAAAGACTTCAGCTTGAATGATGCTACAGTGTTTTTCTTGGTTTGAAATTCGCATTAGGTAGCGCTTTAAGTTAACGGCCTCATCACCAAGTCTTTCTAACTCAGAATTAATCTTCATGATGGCAAGGGCCGTTCTAAGATCAATTGCAGTAGGAGACTTTAGAGCAATAAATTTAAAGACATGGTCATCCACAAGCTTGTGAAATTCATTGATTTCATTCTCAAGCTCATAAAGATTTTCCATTTTCGATTTTTCATCAACTGCAACGTGGAGAATTTTTTCCACAACTGCTGCCATTTCTGTAATATCTTTTCTTAGTGTTTCAACAGTTAATTCCATTGAATGCTCCTTAGCCAAAACGGCCAGTGATATAATCTTCTGTTTTCTTTTCTTTTGGGTTAGTGAAGACATCACTACTTAATCCATGCTCAATTAGCTCTCCTAGAATGAAGAAGCTTGTATAGTCTGCAATTCTAGCAGCTTGTTGCATATTGTGAGTTACCACAATTACCGTGTAGTCTTTTTTAAGCTCACTCATTAGGTCTTCAATCTTTCCTGTGGCAATTGGATCTAGTGCTGAAGTAGGCTCATCCATAAGAACAATTGGAGGATTTGTCGCTAGTGTTCTTGCAATACAAAGTCTTTGTTGCTGACCACCTGATAGAGAAGTTCCTTCTTGGTGTAGCTTATCCTTAACTTCATTCCAAAGAGCAGCCTTTGAGAGACAATTGTAGGCGATCTCATCGAGTTCACTCTTTTTCTTCTTACCCCAAAGTCTTGGGCCAATGACGACATTGTCATAGATACTCATGGCCGCAAATGGATTTGGCTTTTGAAATACCATTCCAATTTTTCTGCGAATTTCAACAGGGTCTGCTGAAGGCGCGTAAATATCATTTCCTTCAAGTAGAACTTCTCCTGAAACTCGTGCCCCTTGTACTTCTTCATGGATACGATTGAGAGTTCGAATATATGTTGATTTACCACATCCTGAAGGCCCAATAATCGCATTCACGGTATTCTTATGATACTTAAGGTCAATTCCTTTCACGGCGTGAAAGTCACCAAACCATGCTTGAATATTTTTAACTTCTAAAATGATATCGCTATTAGACATTATGATTTCCTCACAAAGAATTTCTTAAGTTTCTTTGAATTGAATAAAAACTTTGCACTTAAATTTAGTCCTAGAACAATAATGATAAGTGTAAAAGATCCGGCCCAAGCTTGTTGTTGCCATTCTTTATACGGACTAATTGCATAGTTATAAATTTGTACCGGAAGGGAGGCCATTGGGCCCGTTACATTGTAGCTCATGTACATGCTTCCAAATGCTGTAAAAAGTAGGGGAGCTGTTTCTCCTGCCGCACGAGAGATTGCTAGTATAACTCCTGTCATAAGAGAGTTTCTTGAACCCTTAAGAATGATATTGTAGATCACTCGCCATCTTGGAAGTCCAAGGGCAAGACCTGCTTCTCTTACGTGTCTCGGAATTAGCTTTAAGATTTCTTCAGTCGTTCTCGTTACGATTGGTAGAATGATTATACTTAGAGCAAATGCTCCGGCCAGTGCTGAGAATGACTTGAAGCTTACAACAAAGATTAGGTAAGAGAAAATACCAACAACAATAGAAGGTACTCCTGTTAGTAGGTCAATTGTAAATCTTAGTGAAGTTGCAATTTTACCCTTTCCATATTCGCTTAAGTAGACACCGCATAGTGTTCCTACCGGGACAGCAATGAGTGAGCCAATTGAAACCATAATAAGAGTTCCTAAAATGGCATGTCTCATTCCGCCACCAACTTCACCAACTGGTTTAGGGTCATTTAAAAAGAAATCTAAGCTAATTGAAGTCGATCCCTTTTGTAGAAGGAAGATGAAGACAAGAATTAAAGGAAGAATGACGAGTAATGCTGAGAGAACAAGTAGACCTTTAAAGGCTAGGTTCTTAATGATACGACTTTTTTGAAGTTTCATTTTGATGCTCCCTTTGTTTGCTTCCATACAATTGTACGTGCAACTAAGTTAACGACAAATGTGACAACAAAAAGAAGTAAACCCACTAAGCATAGGGCCGAAAGGTGAAGATCACTTTCTGCTTCTGCATATTCATTGGCCATAACTGAGGCCATTGTTGAGGCCGGGGCAAAGATTGATTTTGAAATTTGTGGTGTATTCCCAATAACCATAGCAACGGCCATTGTTTCTCCAAGAGCACGTCCAAGTCCTAGAACGAGGGCACCAACAATTCCCGAAAAGCTTGGCCTTAAGACTGCAATCTTGATCATTTCAAATTTTGTTGCACCAAGACCTAGGGCCGCTTCCTTGTGGAGAATATTAACTGATCGAAATACTTCTCGAGCAACAGAAGTAATTGTTGGGATAATCATGATGGCCAAAATAATTGAGGCCGTAAGAATACCGATTCCAAAGCTTGGCCCTTGAAAGAATGGGAGGAAACCAAGTGTTGCTTTAAGCGCCGGAGTAAGCATTTCTTTTACAAATGGAGCGAGGTAGTAAAGGCCCCAGAGCCCAAAAATAATACTAGGAACGGCAGCGATAAGTTCAACGAAAGTTCCTAAAATACTCGAAATACCTTTTGGAAGATATTCTGTAATAAAGAGTGCCACTGAAATACTAACTGGACCTGCAATGAGAAGAGCTAGTAGAGAAGTGACAACTGTACCGAAGATAAATGGTAGCGCACCAAATTCATCATCAATTGGGTTCCAAAAATCATCAGTGATGAATTTAAAACCAAATTCACTAAATGCCTCACGACTGGCGTAGAATAGCTGACCAATCATAAGTATTAGTAGGACAATGACAATAAGAGAAAAGAATCGAAGTGTTATATAGGCCAACTTATCCTGTTTTGAAGGAGAAGCTGGCCCTATTTTTTTAAGTAGGTTCATTAAAGAGATTTTACCCTTTCTAATACCTTTTTGGAAAGTTCAGTTGGTAGTGGAGCGTAGTAAAGTTCTTTAGCATAACTTTGACCTTTACTGATTGCCCATTCGACAAATTTGTAAATCTCAACTTGTTTCTGATCTTTTTCCACCATTGGTAGAAGAATATAAGTAAGGGCACTGATAGGGTATGAGTCTTTGGCACTACTATTGATAAGTGAACCTGTTAACTCTTTTCCATCAGTTTTAAACTCTTTAGCTGATGCTGATACGGCCTCAACAGTTGGATTGATGAATACACCAGACTTATTCTTAAGAGCAACTGTCTTAATATTATTCTTTCTTGCGTGAGCAAGATCCATATAAGTGATTGATCCCTTAGTGTTACTTACTATTGAAGTTACACCATCGTTTCCTTTGGCCCCAACACCAGTTGGCCAACGAAGTGACTTTCCTGTTCCAACTCTTTGCTTCCATTCAGTGCTTACTTCCACAAGGTAGTCTGCAAAATTCTTTGTTGTTCCAGAACCATCTGCACGGCGAACAACGAGAATATCATCTGAAGGAAGTTTTACACCTGGGTTAAGAGCTGCAATTTGAGCTGCATTCCACTTTGTAATCTTACCTAGGTAGATATCTGCAAGTGCTGGCCCATCAAGCTTTAGCTGATCTGGAACTTGAGGATGATTATAAGCAATAGCAACTGCTCCTAGCACCATCGGTACGTGAAGAACTGGCCATTTAGCTTTCTTCTTATCTTTTGCTTTCATTGGAGCATCTGAAGCTCCAAAATCAACAGTTTCTTTTAGAAGTTGGCGAATACCTCCACCTGATCCAATTGGTTGATAGTTGAATTGAACTTCAGGGTGAAGCTTTGAATACTCTGAAAACCATTTTGAATAAATTGCGTATGGAAAAGATGCTCCAGCGGCATTAATCTTTAAAGCGAATGTGCTTGAACTTGCCAGTAGAAGGCAAAGTGCAATTATTCTCTTAATCATGTGTGTCTCCTAAATTCAGTGTTTTATTGAATTTAGCACATGGTAAATATGGTGTTTATTAAGATTTTGTTAAAAAAATGGGCGACAATGTCGCCCTGCGTGATTATTGTAATGTATTTGATACGTAAAGTCTGAAGGACTTGTCTTGGTTACGACGGATCGTACAGATTCCTTCTTCTCTTTTATTAATGAGAAAGTCGTAATACTCAGGTAGAGTGTCCTGAATTTCTAAAATTGATTTACCTTCGTGTTCACCAAAATCGATAAAGACGTTTTCTTCTGCAATAATTCCCGTTACCGGGCTTACTTCGTTGGCCATGTTCCCTCCCTAGAATCTGGCAAATGTTGAATTTAAATATATGTAATAAAAAATATATTAACCTCAGTCCTTGGTTACTTATAATTGTGAAATATTTAAAACGTTATGAAAAGTTTTTTTTACTTGACTGAAGTTGTAAAGAAATTACGAAAATAATTAATGATAATTTTAAACTCGTGAGGGTAGTCCTTACTAATATGTGAACGGACTTTCTCTAAGGCATCAAAGATTGTTAGGGCCTCTCGGTAAGGGCGTGGAGAGATCATGGCCGCAACAATATCACAAATATTTACCATGATTGTTTCAAAGCCTGTGACAGTTAAATTTTTTAAGTATTGGTTATCTGAATCATACTTATCTAAAATACTGAACGTGTGATGGTTTTCAATAACCTTCATATGAGCAGGGCTTAATTGAATGCGCCCTTGAAGAATTCGCGCTGAAATAATAGGGTGTTTTGCAAGTAGCACCTTATCCATTTCTGAAAGATTCTCTTTATCGTACTTATCAATTGGTATGGCCGACATCCCAATATCTTTAAAGTAACTTGTGATAAAAAAGTTCTCAATATCCTTATCATTATAAAGCTGAGACGTTTTTAAAATCCCTACGAGAAAAATAGATGAAAGTAGGGGCTGAGCAAAAATATAGTGATGTCCTTGTGCCGCAAAGTAGCGATAAAGGGCCTCATGCATTTTTGGGTTCTTTATCAAGAAAGATGCCAGAACTTTTAAACTTTGATACTGCAAATTAAGTGCATTATCATCTGTTGGATCTTCAAAAAGATAACGAAGATTGATGGTAATCAGATTCAATTGATTCTTACAATTTTGGTAAGTATCACCCATGGAAAATGAGCGAGTCACTTGTCTAAGACAATCTTGTTGTAATTCCTTAAGCTCTTGCCTTTGCTCTGTTGTTGCAAAGACAATCGTATGACCTTTTTCAATCATCTCTTTAAGTGTGTCATTTGAAACATAAGTGCCACGGTAGAGGTTGTGCTTAAACATTCCATCTTCGAAGATATAAACATCACATGGTGTTGTTGGAATGTTAAAAAGCTCCCTAATAGTAAAAGGGGTCAAGTTTAAGGCCAAATGTGATTTACGGAAGATATCCTCTGCTTTCATATGTTCATATTATAGCTTAAGTTGCTAAAATCATTAAATACCAAGAATAATAGGCAATATTTCGCAATTTTATAAATTATTGGAGAAAGCCCTAGTTTATAAGTTAAGCACTCGAAATTAATAGAAATTAAAGGCTAATTTGAATAAGTCTCGAATTAATTAACTATGTTGCTATATTGAATGAATAGAACAAATGTTGAGCTAATTTTGACAAGTGAGAAGGCCATGAGTGCGCTAAAGAATCTAGAAGATTATATTGCTGACCCGAAGTTATTTGAATCAATTCAACTATTTGATGACAGTTCATACAGTCTACATTGGTCGAATTGGTCAAAGCTAATTTGTGCAATGAAAGAGCGACACTTAAATGGTGATTCTTCAATGAGTATTGAGGAAGTAAAGGAAGAACTTGAAACCTTCAAGGAAATTCCAGTTTGGCTTGTTAATAAGAAAGGGGAGATGGAGACAACTCTCTTTGATCTGTATAACTTCTATATTGATCCTAGGCTTAAGCACCTATGGTTTGATGTGAATAAGCAAACGCTTATTTCTCTAAAGCATAAGGCCGGGCCATTCATGCATCTTCATTCAATGAGATGGGTTGATTATGATATCTACAAATTATTTGTCTATGATCGCCTGCTTAATAATCTTTCTCTAAGTCATCGTGACTTTAGAATGAATACAAATTTAAAAGCTAAATTCTCATTTTGGAATTCTATTTTAAAACCTGTTGATGGACAGATTGTTCAATTGAGTCGCAAGGGAATCCTTGTATCAATTGAAGGTCATAAGAACTTCTTAAGTCTATCGCAGTCCGACCAAATATCTCTTAGTGCTGAGGTTGGGGGACTCCTCAGCGCTACAGGGAAAAAATTCGAAGAGTTTGATGAGGTCATTGGAAATTGCACAAAAGCAAAATCTGTAAAAATTGACTTTGATGAAAATATCTTTAAGGACTTAAATGCTCTTGAGACTTGCAAAGGTGAGACATACTATATGTTCATTCCTTTTGCGAAGTTTCCAATCAAACATCACCGTATCGGTAAGGCCATTCAACACGTCATTGATGAAGTTGAAGGCGCGGCTTCTGATATCCTTAATAATTTAATCGCTTAATAAATAATTTTATTCAAAGGGCTTGGTCTAAAAGATCTTAGCCTTTTGTATAAAACATTTAAGTACTCTTTGCTTACTAAGAAAGGGTGCTCTCTATTTGATGCTCGAATAATAAAATTCTCTTTTTTCTCAATATTAAGATCAGGTAAGCTCGTTAAAACCCAAGAGAGGTCATACTCAATTTCTTCACCTGTTTTGATCTTAACGATGACTTTAAAGTATGGCTTGGCCAGATAGCGCTCAATTGCCTTATCCATCTTCTCTGTTCTCTTATCAAGAATAGAGTTTGACTTAAAGCTTGTTAGCTTAACTAAGAACTCTTGTACCGCCTCATCATCAAGGGCCTTATTTCCTGAAACCCAAATATCCTTATCATTACGGCTAAATTCAAAACGAAGCTTTCCTGAGTTAATAACTGTAACACCTCTAATATCACTTGGTGCATAACTAAAGACTCGTGAGTCAATTAGAGAGGGAAGGTCAATTTTTTCAAGAGAGAACTTTACTGCGTTGACGTGATAGATAGCATTGTCCTTATCACTTACAACATAAGTCGAGTTATCAATAGGATTGATCAAACCAAATGAGATTGTTTCATCTGATCCATCTTCACCCTTTAGTGTAACAATCGAAGTTGGGTTATCAAGAGAGAAGTTAGAAAGGTTAATCGGATCCTTTGGAAAGATCTTTTTAATTTTCACATTCTTTAGTGAGTCTAAGAGTTTATTAATGATTGCCTCATTGGCATTAATTCTTCTAGGCTTTGTAATAATCCATTGGTTCTTATTTTTAGCGAGGCTAAAGCGTCCAAGGTTTGATTGAAGGGAAATATTATCAACTTTATCAACCTGATCACTTGTGAAAAGAAATTGGAGGTTAGAAAGTTCTTTAGATGTAATAACTGGTGCTTGAAAAAACTCACTGATAACTGCTCCAAATAGGAGAGTAATAAAGAGTATTGAGACAAGGCTAGCTGAAAAGTAATTACGTTTAATATTTTGCATAAGAAATTCTAGAATTCTTATTCGAGATCGTCAAAGAGATCGAAGTCATCATCACCATTTGAGCTATTTTCTTTGGCCGCAGCTGGAGCAGTCGGTTCTTCTCTAACTTCTGGCTCAATAGATTTGATAAAATTCCTAAGTAGGGTACGTTCACCTTCTTTAAGGAATGTAAACTTGATACCTGTTCGGAAAGGCATGCTCGTTTGTGAGATAATACGACTTTTCATATTGTAGGTACGTGAGAAGATCACGACACCATTTAGAATAATTCGATTTGGAATTTGAATATCAACAACAATTGATTGACCTTGAGTAAATTGCTTCTCACAGAAGAAATACATACCATCCATGTAGAGTTCAGATAGGAGAATATTTCCTACGTAAACCTTCGCAGGAGGTAAATCAGGAATAAATTGCTTGATGATTTTTGTTTCTTTGATAGGCGTAACATTGTCTCCGGCCATGGCAGCATCGGCCAAAGCTTGTGGATCAAGAGCTGCCTCTTCATCTTCAATGCTATCGTTGATAGGTAGTTCGCCCTTATCCTTGTAAATCTCGATGAGGTCGTCAATATTAGGCTTTTCGCCGTTTTTGTATCTTAGTTTTACCGCTGCTTCCACTTCATCTCGAAGTGTCCAAACGTTAACTTTGATTCTTTTTATTAGGACTGGGTCGCTACTTTTACCGTGTATCATTAACTAACATTTTCTCACATTTTCAATATTTTGTATCTTTTGAAATTTTTGCCTCTGAAAGAGTGCTAAACTAGTTGATAGACAATTATTCAAAAGTCTTAGCATAGGGTCTCCCATGGAAGGGAGACAAAAAGATTAGGAGGATCTAATGAGATTAAAAGCATTTTTAGCACCCGCTGTTGTTTCAGCAATGGCCCTTTCTCCACTAGCTGCTGATTACGTTCCAGGTGAACTAATCGTAAAGTTAAAGAAAGATGTATCTGTTGAAAGTTTCTTTGGACAATCATTACATGGAAGTTCACTTGACCGTCGTATCGAACTAACGTCTGGTGACTTATATGTTGTTAAGTTTAATGAGTCTCTTGTATCAATTGATGCAATTGCAAAGCAAATGAACGAAAGAGCAGAGGTAGAGTATGCAGAGCCAAACTTTATCTATGAAATCGTTAAGCCAATCGTACACACAAATGTATTAGAAGAAATCTTAAGTTATAACACTTCTTCAGATGAAGGTGTTTACTACACGCCAGCTGATGAAAAATTTGGGCAACTATGGGGACTACAAAATACTGGTTCAAATGCTCCAAGAGGTGTTTCTGGTGTTGAAGGTGCAGACGTTGATGCACTAAGAGCATGGGAAATTACTCAAGGTGATCGTGCAATTAAGATTGCAGTTATCGATACAGGTATTGATTACAACCACCCAGATCTAAGAGATCAAATGTGGACAAACGAAGGTGAAATTCCAGGTAACGGAATTGATGATGACGGAAACGGATATATCGATGATATCCACGGATATGACTTCGCAAATAATGATGGTGATCCAATGGACGGTCACTCTCACGGAACTCACTGTGCAGGGACAATCGGTGCTTCACATAACGCAATTGGTGTTGCTGGTGTAATGAGAGATGTTCAATTCGTAGGGATTAAATTCCTAACTGATAGTGGTTCAGGGTCAACTGAAGCTGCAATTAAGTCGATTGATTATGCAACGAAAATTGGTGTTGATATTATGTCAAACTCTTGGGGAGGCGGTGGCCGCTCAGAAGCTCTTAAAGAAGCAATTGAAAGAGCTAATGAAGCAGGGATCGTATTCACTGCAGCTGCTGGTAACTCTTCAACAGACAATGATTCTAAGCCACACTACCCATCAAACTACAATGTTGATAACGTAATTTCTGTTGCAGCAACAACTGCTGCAGATGAACTAGCAAGCTTCTCTTGTTACGGACGTTCAACGGTACATATTGGTGCTCCAGGACACGAAATTCTTTCAACTGTTAAGGGTGGACGTTATGCTTCTTACTCTGGAACTTCAATGGCAACGCCACATGTTTCTGGTGTAATTGGTCTTTTCCTTTCTGAAAACAAAGGACTTACTCCACTACAAATTAGAAATAAGGTAATGGTTACTTCTGATCCTGTAGCAGCTCTAAGAGGTAAGACAATCAACGCTGGTCGTATCAATGCTTACAACCTTTTAACTGATACAGTTCCTGAAAGAAATGAGCCGAACCCAGAAGATTGGGAAACAGTAAATGTTTCTTCTTTTGAGTCAGAGCACCCATACTTAGAGAACCAAACTCTTGAGACGACTTACACTGTTGAAGGTGCAAAATTTATGAGAGTTAGAGTTCGTAAATTTGATCTTGAGAATCGTTATGACTTTATCGAAGTTAGAGATGCCAGAGGTGTACTAGTTGAGAAGATTACAGGTTCAGGTGAGAACTATACTTCTTTCTTCGCTGAAGGTGATACGCTTAAGCTTATTTTCAAGTCTGATCGTTCAGTTCAGAAGTGGGGATTTGCTATTGATCAAGTAGATGTTCAATACTAAGAAAAATTAAAATTACCCAAATAAAAAGGCCAGCAAAATGCTGGCCTTTTCTTTATCTTAAATCGATTATAATCTAATTAAGCGTTCCAAAGGTGCTTGTACTTCTTAAGGAACTTAGAAAGTGAACCAACTTTATCTAGAGTTCTGATTGCTCTAGTTGAAAGTCTAAGCTTGATTGTTTCACCTGTTACAGGATCAAAAACTCTCTTCGTTTGAAGGTTTGGTTTTTGAGTCATTTTAGTTCTATTTTTAGCGTGAGAAACTTTGTTACCAACAAGTCTTCTTTTTCCAGTTAAATCACATGTACGTGCCATCACTTCATCCTTATTTATTTATATAAACTCTACATTAATATATGGGTTATTAGGTTGTAGAATATAAACATAACGTCGTAAAAGTGCAACTACTTTTGTACAAATTGCGTAATATCCTACGGTTTTTACTGCAAAAAACCAAAGTTATTTGGACATAGCAGCGGAATGTCGTTATTATATAGTTATTATTAAGTGTAATTCTAGCTAGTTAGAACTTTTTTTGAGGGAAGAGATTTGAAAAAACGAATATTATTGTTTTTGTCGGTCTTGGTCTTAATGGCCCTCGGTTACTATTTCTACACTTATTATAATGATGAATACCACCCAGAGGCCTTGAGGGAGCAGTACTCTCAGAATGCCCCAATCGCTTTTACAGATCGCGCACTACCTAAGAAGAAATTTGTTCCACGCAAGCAATTCCATGAGCAGGCAGACTATAAGAGGTCTGATGATCAGGTTGTAGCACTTAATGGGCTTGGACCTGATAGTGGCGTCTTCTCTGAGTTGAGTTCAACTATTGAAGAGTTAAAAAAAAGTAATTCTGACTGTGAAGTTACTTTTAATGAGTATTTGCCCCCAGCTCAAATTATTGATCCTGATTCTAGCTTCTACGCCCAAGATGAAAGCATCGTAAATTTGGTAAATAGGTCTTTAGATCTACTGATGAATCTTGAAGGAAGAGCGATAGCAAAGCGCTTTCCTCAGTACGCGCAAGAGGCCCTTGATAGTGTTGATGAGATAAGTGAAGAGGATATGGCAGCGATCATGCGAGCACCTCTTGTTTGCCGTCAGTCCAATATCACAGTTCTCTTTGAAACTATTATTGAAATGTCGAGTGAAGGTAAGCTAACGGATGCACAAAGAGCGGAGATCGTAGACAGTGCTGTAAATAAGCTTGTCGTAAGTCTTGAGGCCGATAGCTTGCAAGACAATATTCTTATGTCTCTTACTCTTTTAAAGGCCGTAGGAAGTTTATCAAGTAAGAACCAAGAGTACTTCTCTGAACTTGAAGCAATTTATGATGAGATGTCGACGTCTCAAGCAGGCTTTGATCAGGCTTCAGCTAAGAACGCTAAGGTTGTAAACCCTGGAGAGGTTTATCGCAACTATCGTGAAAGACAACGAGGATTCTCTTCTTCTGTGGTTGAGATTCTCTATTTTAATTATCCAGAATTCTTAAACGAGTAATTATTCTTCCATACAAAGATAGGTACTCTTTTCGCTGGCACCTGCTCTTAGACAAAGGTCTTTTATCTTTCCTAGAATCCACATTCTCATAGGCCTTGGATAACGAATCTTTCCATCTTCACCCTTTGTTAATTCAGAATGAAAGTAAGTTGTTTGTGGGTAGTTCTTCTTCACCTGAGAATAGACATCCTTTGTGAAGCGAACAACTCCAATTGATATATACTCAACCTTACTTAGGGGAATGACTTCACTTAGTTCACTAATTAATTCTTCATACTCACTCTCAAAACTCTCACTGTGAATGACAGGATCAAAGTGAATACCAATAGGGTGGCCTGCTTCATAAAGACTCTTAATGGCCTTAAGACGGGCCGAGAGACTCGGAGTCTTTAGGTCATGAGACTTAACCTTACTCTTTGGTGAAAGAGAAAAGGACGTAATAAAATTTGGCAGTGGTGCAAGCTTGAGAAGCTCTTTAATATTTGCCGATTTTGTTCTTAGCTCAATATAGCAGTGAGGATTTTTCTTCGTAAATTCATGGTAATAATTTAGCTCCCCAGTAAGGTGAGTCAGGGCAAGAGAGTCACTAAATTCTCCCGCATGAAACCACATATTTTCTGGGGATCTATCTGCCAGCTTCTGCATTTCATTAATGATCTCTTCATGATTTACAAAGAGTACGAGATCTGGAGTATTGAAATAACCTTGTAGGTAACAATAGTCACATTCATAAATACAATTATAGGCATGAATAAAATAGTAGTGGGGCTCTCCTGAGATACCATAGGCATTAGGAGCTTCTTTTACAAGTTGGCCTTGCTTTCGAGCAATAAAGAGGTTTAGTGAGTCTCTCTTTTGCAGATAAGGCTTTTTTACCCTTCCCCAAATATCAGCATAGTTTGAAATAATTTCGACTTTTGCTTTTGGAAACTTGAGTGGTAACTGAGCTGCGACAATGGCATCCTTAATTGAATCTTCAATAAAGATCTTCTCTATCTTCAAAGCTCTTCTCCATTCATTAGGGAGTTAAATCTTTGCCAGTCAATTTTAGAGAGTTTCTTTTGCAGATTCACCAGTTCTTTTTCAGAAGATATTTTTGATCGTATATTAAGGATAACTTTTTCAAGTGAAGGATCATAAGTTAGTTCATTCTTTTCTAAGCCTGTGTCTTTAACAAAGCTATCAAGTTGTTTAATAATTTTTGTTCGAGTCGGATAGAGCTTTTCTTTTAAGAAGTCTCTAAGTTCTAATGCCTTCTTCTTTGGCGTTGTTTCAAGGGTCTTAATATCTTTTATGGCACTTAAGTTTAAAAGTTCTTTCAGATTCATTTCATACTTAACAAGGATTTGCTCTGTTAAGTTTCTCACTTCACGTTCTAGAGAAAGAGTAAAATAGAAGTCTTTATCATCGAGAAGAGGAAGCTCGCCATTTAAGGACTTCTCTTTTTTTGATACCGAACTTACAAAGTAGCGGTAGAGCTCTTGAGAGTAATCCTGTGCATGCTCTTTGATATATTCACAAATTGGTGCATCCGTAACGTGATCTGAAATTAACTTGAAAGCTCTTAAAGGTGTTTGGAATTTCTTGGCCACTAACCCAATGGCCCAGGCCTCGCGGTCAGCAAGGGGGGCAAAGTGAGAAAGCTCCTTTGCAAGCTCAGTATCGAGAATTCGTTCATTTGCGGTAATAAGATCTAGCTTTGAAGATTCACCTAGGCACTGAAAGCTTTTGAATTCATTTTGCCCATAGATTGTTCTAATCTCAAATATTTCACCTTGTTGAAGATCTTTATTAAAAGAAGCACAGATTCCAAGGTTGATAAGTTGGCCTAGCTGAATTCCCTGTGTCTTTAGAACACCCATCGCATAGGTAAGTGCCATCATGACATTCTGTGGGCCCTCTCCTGTGAGAACTAAACCGTAACTCTGATCACCACTTAGGTAGAGGTCGTTAAATTCTTGATGGGACTTAAAATCCATCTCTTTTAAAAATGTTTGGGCCTCGCCGCGGTGGGCAAATACAAGTAAATCCATAACTAGGAGATAACGCTTATCTTGTCGGTGCGTCAAGTCTTTACGCATTTAGGCGAAATAGATATTCATGACTTATGAAAATATTAGATCAATTTGGACAATTCGCATTTGGTGGCGCCAGCATCTCTGGAGAGGGCGCAGGTTATGGATTTGGTGATATTAGTAAGGAAGACTCTATTAGTCTCTTACAATACGCCTTTGATCGTGGAGTTAAGATCTTCGATACAGCACCAATTTATGGTTTTGGTGAGAGTGAGAAGAGAATTGGTGAAGCCTTTAAAAATAATCGCGAAAAAGTATTTATTGTCTCTAAGTCAGGAGTGACTTGGCATGAGAATAAACGCGTGGATATGACTAATGATCCAGTCGTTACTCAAAAAATGATTGAACAGTCTCTTAGGGATTTAAATACAGACTATATTGATCTCTATATGGTTCACTGGCCTGACGAGAGAGTGGATATAAGAAAAACTCTTGAGGTCATTGCGAAGGCCAAGCATGAAGGCAAAATTAAGCATATTGGCCTGTGTAATACAACGCCAGAAGAGTTTAAGTTAGCTTCTGAAATTGATAAGATCGAAGTGATTCAATCTCAATTTAACTTCTTTGAACAAGACGTAAAAAATGACATCTTCCCAATCATTAAAAGTGAAGACATAAGCTTCATGAGCTGGGGAACTCTTGATAAGGGGATCCTTACAGGAAGAGTGACAAAAGATCGTAAGTTTGACAAAAGTGACTGCCGTTCATGGGCACCATGGTGGAAGGCGATGGATAAAGAGAGTCGCTATGATATTGTTGCAAGAATGCAGCCGGCACTTGAGAAGCATGGGCTTAACGGATTAGACTTTGCAATTCATTTTAATCTTTCTCATGATGAATTAAGTACAGTGCTATGTGGTGCTAGAAATCATGATCAGTTAGATGGAGTTCTAAACTCTCTTGAAAAGAAAGTAACCAAAGAGATGCTGGAAGATATCATTAATAGTGTTAGTTAGTGTTATTATTCCCACTTACAATCGGGCCATGTTCTTGGCCCGTGCAATTGACTCTGTTTTAAGACAAAGTTTTCAAGATTTTGAATTAATTGTTATTGATGATGGTTCAACTGATAATTCAAAGCAAACTGTTGAGTCCTACTCGGATTCTCGCATAAAATATTTTTTTCAAGAAAATAGAGGAGTTTCAGCTGCTCGAAATCTAGGTGTAAAAAAATCTTCAGGGAAATATATCGCATTTCTTGACTCTGATGATGAGTGGAAAGAAGACAAGCTTGAAAAACAATTAAGCTTACTAGATAGCTCAAAACATCGACTCTGCCATACAGGGGAGCTTTGGCTTAGAGATGGTGAAGTTGTAAAACAAAAAAAAGCTCATCAAAAAGTCGGAGGGGATATGTTTATTCGCTCTTTAAAAAATTGTGTCATTTCACCTTCAAGCGTTTTACTTGAAAGAACATTATTTGAAGAGATGAATGGTTTTAATGAAAGCTTTATTGTGTGCGAAGATTATGATCTATGGCTTAAGATTACGTCTCTGTATGAAATCGCTTTCTTAGAAGAGGCCTTCGTTATTAAGCATGCTGGGCATGACGATCAACTGTCATTTAAATTCTTTGCGATGGACTACTGGAGAGTCAAGGCCATGGCCTGGGCCAAAGCAAATCGCCAGCTTTCGCAAGAAAGAGTAGATGTGCTAACACAGCTTTGCTTAAAGAAGTGCCAATACCTGATTAAAGGGTACGAAAAGTACGAGAATTTTGAAAATTACGATGAAGTCAGAGCGATCGAAAATTACATCAGTAACTGAGGCTCTTCCACTAATTTCTTTTCTAATCCTAGCTCAATTGTTTTTTGATAGAAGATCTCAAGTGCTTTTTCCCACGGAGAGTCTTCAATATCACCATTAAGTAAATTAATTAGATAAGGAAGTAGTTGCTCTACATATTCCTCAGTACTCTCTCTCGGAAGAAGTGAAGGTAAGTGGTCAATGGCCGTAACTTCGAGAAGTTGATCTAGTTCTTCAACTTTGAAAGTAGGTTTATCAATCGTTGTGATATCTGGATAGATAGGAAGTGGGTTACACGGTCCTGTCGGGTCACAACTAACATCTGAAATCACAGAGAGATTTCTTTCATTCTTTAGAATATCTAAGTCTAAGAATGGCTCCGCCGGTGTTTTATTTAAAGTACAATTAACGAGAATATCATAGTCAAGAATCTGTTTGATTGGCCTAGCAACCTTCGTGTCGGCCCTTCCCCAACCAGTCATCTCAACACCAACGGCCTCTAGAAGCTCTTTTGCTCCTCGTCCACAACGCCCTCGATTCCCAATGACTAAAACTCTTGGCCTTGAGCCAAGTTTATCAAGCTCTTTACATAACTCGTTTACGAGATCATGTTGAGATGAATACGAGCTTAGAGGTGCACATTCATTGAAGTCTGCTCCTCGTTGCTGACAAATCCAATTCTTAAGTCCTAGCGCCGCTCCAACAAAACCTGCCCATTTTCCAAAGGCCGCAATTCTTTTTCCATTGCTGTCAGTAAGGTATTCAAGGTCGTATAGCTTTCCGTCTCCTTGAATGAAGCGATCAAGCATTTCCTTTGAACCTGTTTGGTTTTTATAAACGTGAGCAAAGTGAATATGGCGATGACTTAGAGGGAACTCGTGAATATCAAGTTCTTTTAGTCCAAGGATAAAAGCATTGGCCGGTGCAAAGTTTATCCATGAATTTGTCGGCATCATCTTAAGCCCTAGGGCCTCAAATTCTTCGTCCTTAAAGATACGACTTGGTGAGCGTTCGATAATTACTTCATGACCAAGCTCCTTAAGTTCTAAGGCAGCTTGTGGCGTAAGAGCACTACGCTGTTCAAATGGTTTTGTTTCATGGCGAAGCCAGATTGTCCTATTTGTCATGAAATTTAATCTCCCAAAAAAATCGTATACTTATAGCAAAGCTAATAGATTACTATAGCAAAGGGCCTTGTCTCATACTTAAATTTGTAAGATTTACAGGCGATTTTAAGGTATAACTATATAATATTAGGATAATCAAGCAAGCTAAGTTTCATTAATAAAGGAATGATTATGAAATACCATCCAGAAAAAAGTCGACTCTATTATATGGAAGACTCCCTTGGAAGCTATACTGATTACGGTATTGGTGTTCCTTTAAAAGATGAAAGAGTGACAAAAATTTTAGAAGAATTTAAGAATTCTCCCTTTCTTGAGCGCAGAAGATCAACTCACTTTTTCTTAAGTGACCTTGCTCTTGTTCATGAGCGTGATTTTTGTGCACGAACAAAGCTTGACCCAACCGGACTTGTCCTTGAAGCCTACGAGCTTATTAATGATGATGGAAGTTACCATCGTTATGATCCAATGGCCGCAACGAAACCCTTAAGTGACTTTATTAATCGTGCGCTTTCTCATTGTGAAGGAACATTTCTTGCTGCTTGTAATGCTCTTGAATCTGGTTTTTCGTATCACTTAGGTGGAGGCATGCACCATGCAAAGAGTGATGGGCCAAGTGGTTTTTGTATGTTTAATGATATTGTTATTGCGATTAGAAAACTTCAAAAGGAAAAAGGATTAGGGAAGTGCCTCGTTGTGGATATGGATGCGCATAAGGGTGATGGTACGGCACAAATTGTCGCTAATGATGAATCAATTGACTGTGTCTCAATTCATATGAAAGATGGATGGCCTCTTGATAACCCTGATAAAACTAACTCTAGTTATATCCCAAGTACCCTTGATATTCCAGTGACACCTGAAGACAACTATCTTGAGAAGCTCAAGCAGATAGGGGACTTTATCAAAGAAGATTACGATCTTTGTATTGTCGTTCAAGGTGCGGATGTTTATGAAAAAGACATTCTTGAAAGTGCGAAGGGCATTCAGCTAAGTTTAGAGCAATGTTTTGAAAGGGATAATTATATGTATGAATTATTAGAGTCGAAAGGCATCCCCCAAGCATGGGTTATGGCCGGGGGATACGGTGATGAAGTTTACCGAGTCTTTCAACAATTTGTACAATCTAAATTTAAAGCATAGTCGAATCTTCGTGGGCCAAGATTCTCTTCTTTGGCCTAAAGTAAGTACGTGGTGTGTACTCTAGAAGATCCGTGATTTTTGCCATGTAGAAACATGCATACTTCTCAACTTGATCAGCAAAGCGTGACTCTTCAAGGCCTGCTCTCATCATCTCACCCCAATGGGCATTAAAGAACTGACGATAAGTATCGAGATGATGTGAAATTTTCGAGTTGATCTTATCTATCTCACTAAAGATTTTACCAATATCTTCTTTATTATACTTTTCTGGGTCTTCGTGCTTTAGAAGCTCAAGCTTGTTTAGCTCATGTTCCAGTTTTTCTTTTTGTTCCATTTCTGCATCAATAAGAGCTTGTGTCGGAGTTGACTGTCTGATAGCTTCAATCTCTGCTTCAAGTGGGTCTAGAATAAGGGCCGTTCTCCAGTTAAATGTTTTCTTTAATGTAAGAACGTCACCGTAAATATGGTCACCAAGATAAAGAATCTCTTCACCTTCAAGGCCTAGATCTTTTTGAAGCTTTCCTGCCCATCCACCTTGGTAGACCTTATTCTGCTCAAGAGGTCCTTCGGCATTTGTCATAAGTCCTGTATCCGTTTGGATTTCTAGGAACATATTACTTACGTTAAAGAATCTTGGCTTACATGCAAGACAGATTGAAATATCAAATAGGTCAGTCCAAGTCTCATGTTCTTTTAAGAATGGATTGATTGTGTATTCCATTAGTCTTTTTGTCCAAGACCATTCACTATTTGTAATAAGAATTAGCTTCTTTCCAAATCGCTTAAATCTCTCAAGAAGTTTTGCTACTTCTGGATCTTTGATAATAAAGTCTTCAAGGTGCTCTTCAACATAACCCTTAAGAGAATTGTCAGAGTGAGCGATATCGATAACTTCTTTAATATCGTGAGAGAGAGTTTCGTAATCAGGAAGCTTCATTCCTTGGTCTTTTAGATCAACAAGGTTTGCAAACATTGTTCCATTTGAAATAGAGAAGTTTGTATCCAGTGATTGATACTGATCAGAGTTTAGATCAATGATACTATTTCCGTAGATTTCATTTTGATCATGAAAGTCCATTGGTTTTGTACCGTGCTTTGCAATCTTCACTTTTCCGTAGCGGTTTGTTTGTAGAATATTTCCACGAAGACGATCGATAATTAAACCTTGAATAACTTGATTAAAATCAAATTTTAATTCTGTTACTTCTTTTGGATAATTTTTAACATCCACTAGTTTTTTAAGTACTAATTCGAAAACAAATTTTTCGAATGCTTCTGTTTTATAGCGAACTAATGTGTAGTCCATATCAAAACCAATGGCCTTGATCTTTTTCATATTCAATGTTCTATTGACGTATACTGACATATAAAATCCTTTTAAATCGTTTGAGAATTTAATCCTCGGACCGTAGATTTTATCTAAACTTTGCGTAAATGTCATATTATTAATACGTCAAGGCGTAAATTCAGTGACTTACGCCTTGGATATTCGTGGAAGCAATGTGTCTATTTGAGGATTATATAGTACTTTGCAAAGCCTTCATCATCTAGGCCCTTAATGCGATTAAGCTTAAATTTAGAATTCTTTCTTATGTACTTTGTTGCTTTCTTTGACGGTGAAGTTTCAAAGTAAACTTTTAGCTTTTCTGCGTTTGGAACTGGCTTGATTTTCCAATTTTCATTTGGACGTGCATCAACAAAGCCTTTCTCTTTTGTTTCTTTTCTAATGTAGTTAATAAGAACTTGGCGATTACTATCCGGTGCCGTGAAAACGACATTGGACTTCTTAGCTCCTGGAAATTTTCCACCTGTTGCACGAAAGCTATTTGTAGCAAGAATAAACTCTTGGTTATCACTTACGGCCTTGCCTTGATACTTTAGATTTTCGATTCTAAATGAATCCTTATTTAAAACCTTACAATTTTCATCGTAGTGTCTTCTTTTTGTGATGTCGATTTCGTATGTTAGGCCATCAATCATGTCGAAGTTATACGAACGAAAATTTCCCCAATTAATAAGTGGCTGATCTTTACTATATTTCGGATCGATATGGGCGAACATTCCGGCCGAACATTCAAGCCACATCTTTACTTCTTTACCTGTAAGTTTAAGAGCGTAGAGCATATTAGGGTAGAGGTATAGGTCAGCTGCATTTCTTAAAGTAAGAACTCCCTTCTCAACAGTTGTATAACCATTAGGATCATTCTTTCTCCCACCAGTTTTAAAAGGTGCAACGGCCGATAAAACAGGAAGGCCGCTAAGGTTCGCATCTCCTTGGATTGCTCTTTTTACATAATCAATTTGTGCATTTGAAACAATTTGAGTTGCAGCATCGTCTTGAATTAGCGATAGGAAGCTGTAAAACTCCTCTTTAGAGAAACCAACTTTTTCGCCGGCCAGCTTAATTGTTCTTTTGTGATCATCTTCAATGATTTCTGCAAGCTCCAGATCTGGTTTTACACTAGAGTCTGATTCCTTATCATATATTGAGTAAACAGATGATTGACCGTCAATGACATGCCACTTACTTCCATCAAAATTTAGTTTTAAATCAATGATTCCAACATGTGATCCCCATTTGCCAGGCATAACTGCGGCCACACCGTTGATTGTTCCTTTCTTAGCATCAATACCTTGAATCCCTTCATAATCTTTAGAAGGAAAGAGGGCATGAGTATGGCCAAAGGCAATGGCATCAATATAAGGAACACGACTTAAGTAATAAACCGAATCTTCTGCGTAGAGTTTGTATTCATCAGTGCTAATTCCCGAGTGAGGAATTGCAATAATAACGTCAGCTCCTTCGTTTTTCATTTTTGCCGTTAATTCTTTTGCGACTTCAACAATATCGCGAGCGACAACTTTTCCTTCAAGGTTATTCTTATCCCAAATCATAATTTGTGGCGGAACAAAACCTATGTAGCCAATTTTAATCTTATGAGGAAGGCCTTTGGTGTCCTTCACTTTCTTTTCTAAAATGACATATTGTTTGAAGTAGGCTTGACCAGGTTTACCATTTTCATCCTTGTAGACATTGGCATTAATATATGGAAATTTTGCGTCTTTAAGAGAGGCCTCAAGAAATTCTAGACCATAGTTAAATTCATGGTTTCCGATATTACCAACATCATATTTAAGATGATTCATTAGCTTAAAAGCAGGGTGAACTCCTTCTTTTCCATGTGTGGCCACAAAGTCGGCCATCGGATTCCCTTGAAGGAGATCACCGTTATCAATTAAAGTATAATTATCTGCTTGAGCGGCATACTTCTTAATGAGTGTCGCCGTCTTAACGAGTCCAAATCTTTTACTTTCTTTGTTCTTATAATAGTCGTAGTCTTTGTAATAACCATGAAGGTCAGTTGTCTCAATAACACGAAGCTTTACTTGTGTTTGTTCCTTACAGCCTACAATTAGAAAAAGAGACAGTGAAAATAAAAAGATTTTTCTCATATTAATTCCTAGTAATAACGACCTGAAGAGTAAGTAGCGTCAAACATACGTGCTTTTCCGTATACTTTTACATTTCCTTTTAGGCCTGCAAATCCGTAAATGCGAGATTCACCAAAAGCTTCAGCATTATCCCATACAGACGCTTCGCCGTAGACTTGTGCATTCTCATACACGTGAGCATTTCCCCATACTTTTGCGTAGTCTGAAATAATTGCGTTTCCTGTAATTTTTGCAAATCCTGTTACCTGGGCCTTATCACAAACTTGTGCATTTTCCCCAATGTAAACATTCTCTGATACATATGCAGTATCAGCAACGAATCCACCTTGTGTCCCATCGTTATTGATCCAATATTGACCTTCTTGGCCAGCACATGGTGCAGCTAATACTGGAAGGATAAAAAGCATCGCAGCTAGTAGTTTCATAAATCACTCCTTAGATTTTTTCGATTAACTCAATTAATTTCTTACCTAAATTATCCGATGCTAATCTTAAATTGGCAAAGAACTCTTCCTCTGTTGGATGCTCTCCGTCAACAATGTCTGTCACAGACTTTAAAAAGAGTGTTGGAATATTAAATTGATCAACTACCCAGCCAATAGCTCCTGCTTCCATATCCTTTAGAACAGCTTGATTCGCTTCAATTAATTTCTCATCTTCTGCACTCATATCAAGTGAGTTTCCTGTTGAAATAATTGCAGTCTTTAGATTCAGGAGTTTTCCATATTCTTGTGCAATAGCGTGAGTTGTCTTATAAACCCCGTAATTTTCATAACCAGGGATTGGGATTCTACGATCATGGAATACTGTTGTGTCGGCCGTATAGACATCGCCAACTTCTGCACCACGTTTTCTAAAACCACCGGCAGTACCTGCATTGATAATCATTTCTGCTCCAAGCTCTCTAATAGCAAGAAGGGTAGAAACAACAGCAGGAGAAGTACCGACATTTTGTACCTTGTGATGTTTACACTCACCACTAATGATGATTGAAATTTTGTGCCCATGATATTCGCACTGATATAACTTCATTGGAAGGTTTGGGTCTAATTTCTTATCTTGGAAGTCAATTCCTAGTTTCTCAAGAAGTGGCGCCGCTTCTGAGTCCATGGCCATGACGATGGCAATATTCTTCATAATGTCTCCATTTAATAACTATTATCTAAGTTTAATAGAAAAAGAACATAATTAGAAATATTGCCCCTAACTTTCTAAGTGAGTTGGATAGATATTATCTTTTGAACGTGTTTGTGCTGCAACTCTTTGTAGCCACTTGATAATACGATGGTACTTCTGCTTAATTAAGTCAGCAGGGGCCAGCCCTGTGATAAGTATTCGATTTAAGTGACAGAACAGAAGAATATCGATGTATTTAATTTCATTTCCAAAAATAAAATTCTTCGTACCTAAGATCTCGTTGATATAGATAATTTGCGATTCAAGGAGATCAAGAGCGCTGTCTTGATCTTTATGAAAGATTTCATACTCAGAAATCTTTTTCACAATAACATCTCTTATTGATGAGATCACTTCTTCCGGCGTCTCATTGATGTCTTGAACATAGTTTGCTTGCTTAGCAAATTTCTTCTTCATGGCATTAAGGCCACTATTATCTTTGTATGAGAAGTAAATGATACTTGCCCATAATGAATTAAGACACCAATCCTGTATGACTTGCTCTTGTCTTGCTTCTTCACTTGTTAAAAGAAATAAGTCTGATTGCCCACGTAGATCCTTAAAGTAATTAATACAATTTCTAAGGCCGAGGTATTTCTTTTCGCCGTCGATAATTGCAGGTAGGCTACTCATCTTAGCTGGCACACCTTGAATTTGAGAATTCACGTGAACTGTTTTGAGTTTAAAATCGATATTTAAATATGAAAAAATTCTATTTATAGTTGCACAATACGGAGAGAAGGATTCAACCTCATCATTTCCCGCCCACGAAATTAATACTTTATCCATGACTTAACTGTCGGAGGATCGTTTTAAAATATTAACTAAAATTTGGTGTCTTTAACGATTTTCGAGACGGTTTAAATCATAGAGACCAAATTCAATAGGTTTTGTTTTTAAAGCAATGTCGTGAATCTTGTCGAGAGTTGGCCAAAACCTCTTATCACTTCTTCTTACTCCATAGCGATCAAGAAGCCTGCTATAACTTGCTTCTGATTTAGTATTTTTAATTGCATTCACAAAATTAGGGATTTGAGATTCTTTCATGCGAAAGATTGTATTTGGATAACTCCCAATTGTTCCTTTTGTCACAGTAAAATTATCTTCTTGGGTGATTCGCTGACTACCTTCTTTAAGGAGGTGAGAGATATTATAATGAGCATTATTATGAATTAATGTATAAGTTTCATTCGTATCCTCAACTAAGATAAAAGAAAGCTGAGAAAAGAGATTAACAGAGGTATGCTTCATCTCTTGATTGTTCATTAGACTTTGTAGACCTTCATTGTGCACTTGGTATTCTTTATTTAAGGAAGGGCCTATTCTTTTTTTAATTAGCTCAAATAGCTCACTCTTTGCATCCTTTGTTTTGTACGAAATTTGCGGGGCTTTATTAATCCAAGCATAACGGCCAACAATATGTTTTTTGACTTCATCAGATGCCCTCTCATACCAATGATCTCTTTCTTTGATTCTCTGCTTAGAAGGTAAGAGTGTAAGGAAATTAAACTCACCCTCAAGCCTTAGAAAGTCCATATAGAGTCTAGTGTTGAGCTGGTGAGAGACGTTGCCGTAAACATCGAAACCTGCAACTAATAAATAGTGAATTCTCTCAAGTAGAGGGTAGTCGATAATCCATGCTGTTTTTGGGTTTTGCCCAACCATGCCCTTTAAAACTGTCGCACTATCAAAGTGCCTAAATATCGTAAGGGCGGCATTTTGATTATTCTTTCCACCATTCCAAAGCGAATTTAAATTTAAAATATTATGGTTTTCGTCGATAAACTTCGATTTCTTTTCTAAGTACTTTTCTTCTTCATTCTTATACTTAAACCACTGTATTCCTCCAGCGTTAGCATACTGGGCAGGAAGACTCATTCGTTCCAATTCATTTGTCAGCGGAAAAGATTTTCTGTCGTGATAGAGTTTTGGATTGATAAAGAAAACCCAGAAGTGATCTTGAATCACATTAAGTGCAATTTGACCTCGACAGACCGGCCCTTTAATAAAGTTAGAAATCGTATATTGAGATTCTTTAAGAAGAAACTCATAACGAGACTGAACAGGGAGGTCCTTGAATGATAGAAATGGATTAGCACTAATATGTGGCCTATAGCTTGGTAGTTCCTTAACCGAATACTTCGGTTTAAGAAATAAATTTGAATACCAATTCATTCTCTCTTGGTTAAAGAGATAAGGCATATGAGTTTTGTCGACGATCGTTTCTTTCTGCTTAACTAAACGGTAGTAAACTCTTTTTACTTTTGGATCATCAAATGGCCTGCGAGTTGCGATGATCTCAACCGGTTTTCCGGAAGGAGTCTTTGATCTTACTAATTTATAGAAGTTTGAATTCGCTTTATTGCTAAAGTGAAGATTTGCAAGATAGAGGTGCTCATAGAGATAGCGTGCCATGAGTTGGCCTTTCTTACTGTCCTTGTTTAAGAATTTTTCCCAACGTCTAATCTGCTTTTTATCAAATTTTGGTAATGGAAGATCTTTATTAAATTTTGACCCCTGTGCAATCCAAGTTGTAATTGTTTTGCTCTCTTTATCGCTTAGTGCCGGTAGGCCATATGGCATTCCTCCAAATGGAGAAGCCTGTGCATAGTCTTCAAACTCGTCTTTCTTAGGGCAGAAACGATCATTTTCAAGACTAAAGTCTAAACTGCTTGGCAGTAGTTTTGTTTTAGGAAGGGGAGCGATCTCCTTGAGTTTAAGCATTTTGGCCATGACGCTTTCGTTCATATGCTTACTTGAGACAGAGAAGAAGCCTTTGTCTCTCCACTGCTTAGTTGACGTGGCATCAATGTAGAGGCGGCTGGGTGATGAGGCCACAAGGCGCTCGCCCATGTAGACCTTATTCTTGGAGGCACCTCTTTGAATGGCCTCTTTTGAAGTCAGTTTAAGCTGACATGGAGAATCGTAGCAACTATGGCAAACGACACAGCGATTATCAAAAATAGGCTTCACATCCTTATTGAAATCGACCTTCTTCTTACCATTCCAATGATTGGCCTGTTGTTGAGTAAAAACAACTTCTTCATTAGCGATCTTCTTAAGCGCTTTTTTAGTGGCCTCTTGATGAATCACTTGATCTTTTGGAGTAAGAGTTTCTAAGTCATTACTATTTGAACAACTAAAAAGAAGAATGCTTATAAGAGTAAATAGAGAGAGTGCTTTCATTATTACCATGCCTAATTAAAAATATTTAGAATATGGTATTAATAAAGACCTCAATTGTCATTTGGTTTTGGTTTTGGTTTCTTAGGACGCGACAGGTGAGTCCCAAGATAAATACAAGTAAGAAGAATTGAAGCCCCGATAATTTCAAGTGACGAAAATGGTTCGTTAAATAGAAAGATACTAAGGGTCTTTGCAATAACTGGTTGTAACAGAATAATGAGGCCTGAGACAGATAAAGGCGCCGACTTAAGCCCATAACTTATTAGAGACCAGCCAATAATCTGGCACAGTATGGCCAGTCCTAGAACCGAAGGTAGGTGTGAAAAGCTAAGGCCTTTATATCCCTGTTCAAATTGAGCACTTAGAAAGAGTAGTGCTCCTGTCACAAGAGAAGAGTAAGTGATGATCTCTAAGGCCGTAATTTTCGTTTTAAAGCTCATAAGAGATGTTTTCTTAATTGAGGTCGTATAAAGAGAGTAACAAAGCCCTGTGGTTAGTCCAAAGAGAACTCCCCAGAAGAATTCTTCAGATTGGTAAAACTCAACTTGCCCCTTGAGAATGAGAAAGACTCCAAAGAAGGCAAAGAAAAAGACCAAAAGTTTTTTTATTGTAATTTTCTCTTTATAAAGAATGAGGCCAAAAACAAGTAAGTAGAAGACTTGGGTATTTCCTAGGATTGTGGACATCCCGGCGCCAATGAGGTGGACTGAGCGATGCCAGACAAATAAGTCCATCGCAAAGCAGAAACCTATGACGGCCGTCATAGTATAGAAGCGTTTGTCCTTGATATAATTTTTCTTAATAAGAAGTTGGTAAATAAGAAGAATTGATCCAGCAATTCCGCAACGGAGTGCTCCAATCATGCTTGGTGAGAGGTCGCCAGTTAGGTTTTTGACAAAGATGGGTGCCAGTCCGATGCAAATTGTTCCTAAAATTAGGCTTATGACACTTGTGTTCATTCTTAACTCTCTTTTAACTCACTATTAAGCTTTTTGGGCCAGTCACTAGGTGCAAGAGAGTATAGCTCAAGAAATGGCCAGGGGGGTATATTTTCTTTTAAATTTACTGACGATTTGACGATAATTGCATAAAGTATAGCTACGCTATAAATATAAAGGAGATATATTGTGAATTTATTTAAAATCACTGTTGTTGCTGCTCTACTAAGTGTAACTGCTTACGCTGGTGACGCTGCTAAAGGTAAAGCAATTTACAAAAAAGTTAACTGTGCTCTTTGCCACAATGCTGATGGTATGGGAAAGGCAAAAGATGGTAAGCTTGCGATCGTTAAAGGTCCAAGAATTGCTGGTCTAGATGCTGCTTACATTATTGAGCAAGTAACTGCAATCAAGTCTAAAAAGAGAAAGACTAAGAACACATCAATGATGTGGACAAAAGTTCGTGGCCTATCAGACCAAGACATTAAAGATGTTGCAGCATATGTAACAACTATGTCTAAGGATAAGTTCAAAGGTATGAACCAAAAATAAGACAAATATTAAGGGCCTCTTTTGAGGCCCTTTTTTTATTATTTAATTTCAAAAAATATTCTAAATCCACCGTAATTTTGATCATAAACACCATTGAAATCATTGCCTGAGATTTCAATAAGGCGCTTAAGACTGAAGTCTAAGCTAGTAATCACATTTTCACCATTTTGATACTGCTCGTATTTCTCTTTTGTTAGTAAGTCCTTCACATTGAAGCTTGCTGTGATTTTTGAGAGGTCTTGGTTATCAGTGATATCAACCTGAGAAAGTTTTTTGTAAACACCATCTTGATAGAAGAGGATATTAGCACTCTTAGTTCTAACTTCCATTTCAAGATTACGATATGTCTTATATGTAAATAAATCGAAAATATTCTTATCTTTAAAAGCAAAACCTTTATCAGTTTCACTACATTGAACCATTTGAATATTAAGTGTTAACTCGATATTTTCGCCATTTTGTTGTGAGCTATAATTTTTAATTCGATAAGCTTGAAGCTTATTTCGATATAAGTCTTTCTTTGAGTTACAATTTGCCTTGGCACCATCGGATACTTTAACAACACCCTTTGAAGGCATTGGCATAGCTTGGCAAATTCCTGAACATAGAACTGAAGTAAGAATAATTGATCTCATCTTTAACTCTCTCTTATTTGGTCTTGGCTAAATAAATAATGAACACTTATAACATTTATTGAGGTGAATTTGTTCAAGGAGGGAAGAATTACAGGCCATGCCTGAATTTTAGACATAAAAAAAGGCCCCTCTTTCGGGGCCTTTATGGTGCTTTAAGCTTTTGAATTTAGTAGGTTAGATAACCATGTCTTCACTCGGTAAATAACCAAGTGAATCGTTGGTACGAGGGTATAAGTGAAGAAGATTGATCCCAACATCCCTCCAATGAGAACAGCTCCCATGGCCGACTTCATCTTATCGATCATAAATAGCTGCGGCATAGTCCCAGCGATAATTGCAATAGAAGTCATAAGAATTGGTTTAAGCTTCTCCTGCGCTCCCAACCAGAGAGCTTCCTTAATTTCAACACCTTCATCGAGTTTTTGCTGGGTGTATTCAATCATAAGAATAGCATTATTAACTGCCAGACCAACAACCATTACAATGGCCATCATGGAACCAATATTAACCGTCTGCTCTGTGTAGAACATCATTAAAAATGATCCTAGAAAGGACGTTAGAATTGCAGACCCAATCGATACAGGGAAGACAAAAGAGTTAAGAATTGCAACAAGTAGCATATACGTTAAGATTACCGCTAGCATGAAGGCCTTACCCATCTCTTGCTGAGACTCTTTTTGACTTTCTGCTTGCCCAGCAAACATAAACTTTGTCCCTTGTGGAAGTTCGGCTTGATTAAATTTTTGTCCGAGGTCTCCCATAATCGCACCTACAACGCCTTTTACAACGAATGCCTTGATTTGAATGATTCTTTCCTTATCACGTCTTTTAAGTGGTGAAGTCGCTTCAACAACTTGAACCTTACCAAGACTTGAGATAGGAATTAGTCCATCTTTTCCGTGAATGAGAAATTTATCAAAGTCTGAAATATTTCTTTTGAACTCTGGGGCAAGAGTAACGTTAATATCATATTCCTCTCCACCTTCTTTATAAACGGCATCGTCGTTCCCGTTTACAAGGGCGCGAATCGTTCCACCAAGACGTGAACTTGAAAGGTTTTGACGAATAACTTTTTGTGGCTCAGAGACAAATTGAATTTCCATTTTTGGAATTCGATATGAACTTTCAATTGAACTAAAGTAGCCAGAATCTTTCATGATCTTTTGCATTTTTTCTGATGCAATAACCATATTATCAAAATCATCACCAGTTACGTTAATCGTGATATCACCATCATTACTTGCATTTCGACTACCACCTGTAAGAGTAATCTCTGCTTCAGGTATATTAGAAACTTTAGGAAGTAGGTCATCCATAATTTCTTTATAGTCTCTCTTACGTTTTGTTGCTGATGTTAAGTTAACTGTAATACGTGATCTTTCCTCACCGTCATAACCAATATCAGAAAGAGTTGAGACAACTTCAGGATACTTTCTGATAATCTCATCAACTTGCTTTGTGATTTGTGCCGTTTTTTCAACTGGTGAACCATCTGGCATCAGGATGAACGCCTTAAACTCATCACGGTCAGATTTTGGTAGGAACTCGTTTCCAACACGTTTTGCTGGATACACAATCGTAAAGAATAGGGCCATAAGAACTATAATCGAAGTAATTGGCCAATTCATAAACTTGTCAAAGAACCAACGGTACTGTTTCGTTACCCATGCAAGAAGGCGATCAACAAGGCCTGCAAGCTTAGGAAATGGCCCTTTTAAAGTATCAGGGTCTTTAAGAAGTAGGGCACAAAGCATTGGAGTTAATGTAACAGATGCCAGAATCGAGAAGATCGTTGCAAATACAACTGTCATCCCAAATTGCAGCATGAACTTACCAACGATACCACCCATAAACGCTAGTGGAGTAAATACAACTAGGTTTGTTCCCGAAGATGCCATAACGGCAAGTAAAACTTCTTTTGTTCCGTCAATGGCAGCAGACTGAGAATCCTTTCCCATCTTAAGGTGTTTGTAAACATTTTCAATAATGATAAGTGCGTTGGCAATAAGTGTTCCTAGACACGTACCAAACGCAAGGAGAGTCATAACGTTAATAGAGAACGATGACATATCCATCAGGAAGAGAGTTGAGATAATCGAAGTTGGAATTACGATACTTGCAATTAGGGCCCCTCGCCAGTCACCTAAGAAAGTTAGAAGAATAGCAATCGTTAAACCGATCCCCATAAAGATCGAGTTAATTGTTCCTTTTGTATCATCAAGAGTAATTCTCGTTGTATCAACAACTAGCTCTAGCTTCATTCCTTCAGGAAGCTCACTTTGAACTTTATCAAGTGATCCCTTTAGGTTCTCAACAATTTTGATGGCATCACCATCTGATAGTTTTAAAACAGATAAACCAACAACTTCTTTATCATTAAAGCGTGCCATTGTTTCAACTTCTTTAAAACTATCTGAGACATTACCAATCTCTTGAAGTCTGAAGACTTGTCCTTCGCGTGAAACGACTTCTAGGTTTCTAATCTCGTCAACATTGGCAAATTCACCAACAAAACGGACACTGATCTTTGAGTCTGTTGTATTGATTGAACCACCAGGAATATTTAAGTTCTTTCTTGAAATTGCGGCCAGTACATCTTCAATTGAAAGATAGTTTTGAATGAGAAGGTTATTATCAAGTTCAATATTAATTTCTCTTTCACGCCCTCCAAAGATATCGACAGAGGCAACACCATTAATCGAAGAGAGGCGAGACTTAAGCTTCTTATCGGCATACTCATATACTTGAGTCAGGTCATGCTTTGTACTTGAAAGAGCTAGTGTGGCAATCGGTTGAATGAGCGGGTCAAATTTTGCAATAATTGGACGATCGGCTCCATCTGGAAATTCATTTAAGATTGCTTCTACTTTATCTTTTACTTCAATTGACTTGATATTGGCATCCGCTTCAATATCAAATTCAATAATAACAATACCAAAACTATCACGGGCATCAGATTTGATTTTCTTAATCTGAGAAACCTCTGAAATTTCATCTTCAATTTTCTTAAGAATTTGAGACTCAATCTCTTCCGGTGAAGCACCAGCGTAGATTGTTTGTACTGTAATCAGTGGGAGCTCTACTTTAGGTGTAGGCTCAATAATTAAATTACCAATCGAAACAAGTCCCATTACCATAAAAATAGCAATGAAAATGATTGTCGTGGCAGGTCGTTTTACAAATATTTCAATCATCTTCTAACTCCTTAATCCTGATCCACTTGTGCTTCGATGATATTAACTTTCTCGCCATCACTTAGATAACGTTGGTCACTTAGCACAACAGTGTCGCCTTCACTTAATCCACTTTTCACAACAAAGAAGTTCTCGTTGCTATCACTGACTTCAATGTTTCGCTTCATAACCGTATTGTTTTGATCGACGATGAAGACATTATGTGAACCACCACGCTCTGAAACAGCTTCTCTTCTTACTGTTAAAGCATTTTCAAGTTTGTGAGTTTCAATATTCATAATATAGAGATTTGTTGGAATCTTCTTATTGGCAAAAGAGACAACAATCTTATGTAGACCGGAAAGGTAATCGGCCTTGGCATCAACTGAAACAACATTGCCGTAAACTTTCTTATCTTTTACGCGAATACTAACAAGTGCGCCTGGCCTAATTAAATTAGCAACCTTGGGAGCGACAGAAGCGTGAATCTTAGGGCCAATATTACTACCAGTAACAATAACAAAATTAGAGAATGCTCTTCTTGTAACTTTTGTTGTATTGACTGGAGTTCCTGACTTTGCACGAATCGTATACATCGTGGCCGTCTCTTTTCCTTTTTTTCTTTGAAGATCAAGGTCTTTCACATACAAGCTTCCGGCGTAAAGAAGGCCTACAACTAATACGAAGATTATTTGCTTCATAATTATTTCTCTCCCTTCGTTGTACTCGTAAGAAGCCTATCCATTTCTGCACGAGTTACTTTAAGCTGAAGTTTTGTTTGGGCAAGGTTTAGGCGATGTTGAGTAAGTTGGATTTCACTATCATTTAATTGAAGTTGTGAAACTCCACCTGACTTAAATGAACTAAGTGCTACTTTATAAGATGAAGCGGCAAGCTTAACGGCCTCCGACTCAGCTTCAAACCTCTCCTGTAGTCCTTCATAGTCTTGCTCAAACTTTAGATATTGTGTTCTGATTTCTCTTCTCAGCTGGTTGAACTTTAAACGTGCGATATTTGCATCACTTCTTTTAATGGCAACTTCTGAGTTTTTACTTCCACCCAGATCCCAATCAAATGTAAATTGAAGTCCAAATGAAAGATCATTTTGGTTGTGTGAAATATCACCAGTAAATGGTTTATCCACACGATAAGTAAGAGGAGAGTAGGCAACAAATAGCCCTAGATCAGGAAGTCGTTGGCTCTTTGCAAGCTCTACTGTGAAGTCTGAAAGTTGGATACTTTCTTTTAAAATCTTAACATCAACTGTTTCATCTAGCTTTTTTAGGTTTGATGGAATCGTTGCGATCTTATCTTGTGCATTGAAATTATCAGTTACAACTTGAACATCATCTTCAGGTTGTAATGCTAGAAAGTTTTTTAAGTCTAAGATTGCATTCTTTAGGTTCTTCTTTGCAATAATCCAATTTGGCTTTCGACTCGCAAGGTCTGCTTGCATCTTAATATTATCATTTCTCGAAATACGACCGTATGAAACACGCTCTTCAAGTGCCTTCTTATTCTTGACAGCATTCTTATAAGAGTCATTTGTGATTCTAACTAGCTCTTGGTTAAAGAGAACTCTGTAGTAGAGCTGTCTTGCAACATTTTCAACTTCTGCTTTTGTGACAACAGTCTTTAGCTCGCCAATGCGACTTGCAGATTCCGCAATGTCGACACCACTTGAGATCTTTCCAAAAGTATATAGTGGTTGAGTTAGTTGCACCCTCGCATTGTGATTCCAGTCGTATCCATGTGGCATGATATTTCCTTTACCATCATTCTTCGATACGCCGGCCGATATTGAGAGAACAGGGAATAGGTTAGAGGTTGCACTGCTTAGTGACTCTCTTGCCTGCTCTAGTTCTTGTCTTGCAATTCCAACATTTTCATTTCTTTTAGTAGCAAGTTCAACTACTGATTGTTCGCTTAGTTTGTACTGAGCAGCGCTTACGCTACTGGCCAGTCCAAGCAAGACGATATAGGTCTTGATCCTTCTCATGAGTGTCGTTCTCCTGTCTATTTTGTCTCTTTTTTGATTCTTAGGTGATTTATCTCTTCGATTGATAGAACTCTTCAATCATTCCAAGTTGGCAAAGAAGTTTAGATTTCTCTTCTTGGCTGAATCTTGATACGAGCTCTTGCCCCATACTAAAGTAGCGTGGAAGTACTTTATTAATTAAACAAAGGCCGTCTTCAGTTAGGGTAATCTTCTTTGATCTCGTATCATTTTCGTCAATGGCCTTCTTGACAAGATTGGCCGCCTCAAGTCTTTTAACGATTCCAGTGATATTTGCTTTTGAAACAAGTAGTTCATCTGCTAATTCAGTCGTCGTAACGGATTCTTGATCTGTTAGGTGTAGAATGACAAGAACATCAAATTGAGGCTTCGTTAGTTTAAAGTGCGAAACTTCTTCAGATACCATTTTATCGAGGATTCGAGTTGTACGGATCATGCGTCCGATAATGCTTTCCTGTACATATTCACTCTTTATTATTGACATTCTTTCTCCAAATTTGTTAATGTGTTAACTATATGGTTAACATGTTAACCAAATTGAATCAAGAAGATTATTCGATTTGACAGTAAGTTAACAAAAGGTAGTAGGTAGATGAACAAGACTAAACAGAATTTAATTGATGTCGCAATCCCTTTAATGGCCAAAAATGGTGTCTACGGTGTGAGCCTAAGAGATATTGCAAAGAAGGCCGAGATTAATGTGTCTTCAGTTCTTTATCACTTTGGTTCTAAAGAAGAGTTCATAACGACTTGTGGAGAACATTGTATCAATCTTCTTGCAGAACAAATTAAAGAGATTTCAAAACAAACATTTGATTCTGTTGAAGAGCTGAATCAGGCCATTAATCAAGGAGTCGAGCAGGGCAAGGAAGCTATCGCAATTTGTGTCATGCTTCTTGTCATTGATTCTCCTGGCTTTAGAGATATCTATGAAGGTTATGTTTCTGATTCATATGTTTCAGTACACGGACAAGAGAATCCGTTCTTATTAAATTTAAGATCATTTATTTCGTATATGATCTTTAAGAGAGTCGATTTAAAAGTTGCAAAAGAAAAATATGAGGGAAGTGGCATGGTAGAATTATTATGCCAATCCCCAATAGCTGCACTGTAGATTATCTTCTACAGTGCGTTTCGTGCCACATCTTTTCTAAGTTTTCTCGGTCATCTGGATGAGCAATTCTAATTAATTCTTGTGCTCGCTGATTAAGGCTTTTGCCATATAAGTCAGCAATTCCATACTCTGTAACAACATAGTGCATATGTGAACGAGTTGTTACAACTCCCGCTCCTGATCTTAGCGTTGGAACAATTTTTGGGAAACCTTTTGCACTTCGTGAATTAATAACAATGATTGGTTTACCACCTTCTGAAAGAGAAGCTCCTCTCATAAAGTCCATTTGTCCACCAACACCAGAAATAATTCGGTGACCAATTGAATCTGCACAAACCTGTCCTGTTAGATCAATCTCAACAGCGCTATTAATTGCACATACTTTTGGATTTCTCTTAATGATACTTGGGTTATTAACATAGTCTGCTTCTAGTTGGATGACACTTGGATTATCATTAATAAAGTCATGTACATCTTGGCCTCCAACAATAAAGGCACTAACTGTTTTTCCTCGGTGAACATTTTTTAGAGAGTTATTAACGGCACCACTTTTAATTAACTCAAGAGCTCCGTTTGACCACATTTCTGTGTGAATTCCCAGGTTCTTGTGATTTGTTAGGCTGGCCAATACGGCATCAGGAATTGAGCCAATTCCCATTTGTAGAGTTGAGCCATCTTCAATCAGAGTCGATGTTAGCTGACCAATTTTTAAATCCTCTTCACTTAAGCATACTTCTTGATGGCCAACAATTTTCTCATCAATTTCAATTGCATAGTCGATATCATTGACGTGGATAAATCCATCACCATGAACACGAGGCATATTTGGGTTGATTTGTGCGATTACAATTTTGGCACTACTTACTGCTGCCTTAGCAACATCAACCGAAGTACCTAGAGTGCAGTGGCCATGTTGATCTGGTGGACTGACATGAATAAGAGCGAAGTCTAGTGGGATCCTTCCACTACGAAATAGATTTGGAATCTCTGATAGAAAGCAAGGAAGGTAATCAACTCTTTGATAGTCGATATGCTTTCTTACATTACCACCAACAAAGAGATTGATGATTTTAAAATTTTCACAATATTCTTCATTTGCATACTTTGCATCACCATGAGTGTGGAGGTGAGTTAGCGTTACATCTTTTAGTTTATGAGCATTTTCAAGTAGGCCATCGATTAGGGCCTGCGGTGTTGAGTCTCCACCGTGAATAAAAATGTTTGAGTTAGAATAGACTATTGATAAAGCTTCTGCTGCATTTGAAACGATTTTCACAAGCACTCCTTTGTGTTCATATTCTACGAATTTTTGGCCGAGATTTAAAGTATATTTGGTTACAATTTTTATATGCCATCTATTAAAAAATTGAGGTATAACCTCTAACTATTATGGTAGTTGCAACAACGAGTAAGAGACTCAAAGAACTCATTTATTTTACGATTCCACTTGTTATCGGCCAAGTTGGTCAGATGCTTTTTAACGTTGGTGATATTTTTGTGGCCGGACGTTATTCAACATCAGCAGTTGCATCCATTGGTGTTGCGGCAGGAATGTTATCTCCATTTATTATGATTGGAATCTCAACGCTATTTTCTGTTAGTGCCGTTACCGCAAGAATGCGTGGTGAAGAGACTAACCCACATGAGAATGGTGTATGGGGGAGTGGAATGACTTTAGCGCTTCTTTTAGGAAGTGTTATTTGTACTGCCCTTTATATCTTTACATATTTTGTCGACCACATCGGTTTAAATAAAGAGATCGTCCCACTTGTTAAGACCTATCTTTATTGGGTTAATATCTCAATTATTCCTGCTCTAATTTTTCAGATGATTAAGGAATATCTACAGGCCTTTGATAAAACGATTTTTGCAAACTCACTTATTATCATAATGAATGTTGTTAACCTCATCATGAATTACTGCTTAATGTTTGGTATCGGCCCTATTCCTGAAATGGGAATTAAGGGAGCTGCTGTTGCAACTGTTATAACTCGTTTTGTTCTCGCTATTATCATTTACGTCTATGCTTACCGTGTGCTTCCAATTGAAACACACTTTAGTAAGAAGTCGTTTAAAGAACTTATTAAGCTTGGAATCCCTGTTGGACTTGGAACATTTATTGAAGTTCTCATGTTCTCAACAGTTACGGTTTTAATTGGCCGTATGAGCCTTGTTGCCTCTGCGTCTCATAATATCGTTTTAACAATTGCAGGTTTAACTTTTATGGTTCCTCTCGCAATTAATGGAGCTGCCGGTGTTAAGGTTGGCTATGCTCTAGGGCGTAAGGATATGGAGATGATAAAGAACTACTCGTATGGGTGTATCTTTATGGCCGTCTCTTACATGGTCTTTACTGCAATCTGCTATTTCTTATTCCATAAATTTTTAATGGGACTTTTTACAACTGATCAGGCCGTTATTTTATACGGCTCAGGGCTTTTCCTATACGTTGCTCTCTTTCAAATTCCTGATGGCCTACAAGTTGCCATGTGGGGAGTTTTAAGAGGTCTTGGAATGAGTAAGCAACCGATGCTTTATTCATTCTGTGGCTACTGGCTAATTGCAATTCCTGTTGGAGTCTATCTTAGTTATAAGCATGGAATGGAAGCCGCTGGTTTATGGGCGGGACTTGCTATTGGATTGACAATTGTTTCAATGATTCTATCTCTTCTATTTAAAAAGAGAATCGGTGAGCTCTCAAAAGAGTGGGGAATCTAGGATTCTGTTTGTTGGCTTAACTTCTCTTCGATATAGAGAATGACCTTATCAAAGTCAAAGGGCTTCGTCATAAGATCAACGGCACCAAGTTCTTTGGCCCTTTGTGCATTTAGTTCATCAATGAAGCCTGTGATTATTAGAACAGGAGGGGTTTGAGTATTAAGTTTACGAATCTCTTCTAGGAGCTTAAGCCCATCCATCTTTGGCATTTTTAAGTCAGTAATAACGAAGTCAACTGGGTTACGTTTAGCGTAGTCTAGGGCCATCTCACCATCTTTTACACCAATGGTTTCATAACCAAATGACTCAAAGGTTTCGACGTAGATATCATTTAATGTTGGTTCGTCCTCGGCAACCAGGACCCTCTTTTTAGCTAACATATATAAAAATTGTATGTAATCTTTTGGCCTTATGCAAACGCATAAATGGGAGCCAGGGAGATATCTTAAGTGTCTCTTGATTCTATATAGTTAGCTCCCTAAGCTAAAGATTGTGAGCTTTGGGCCTCTAAATCCTATGCCATATGTTTAAGGCAAAAATTAAGAATTTTTTTCGTAAAAACTGACACTTGTCAGTTACCAATTAATCCATTGTGCTAATCTAAATTTAATTTAGGAGGCATATATGAAACATATATCAGTCGAAGAATTTACAACTCCTGCTGTTCACGTTGTGGATCAGGATGCCAGTATTGATATTGCTTTTAAGATTATGAAAGACAATGGAATTAGGCACCTTCCTGTAAGTGACGGGAATCAAATTGTGGGAATCATTTCTGAAAGAGATGTCATGTCGATTTATGGAAAGAGCTGGTGTGATGGTGTTCTTGTTAAGGACTTTATGAATGAATCTGTTCTTGCTGTTAATAAGGACGATAGTTTAGGTGAAGTTGCCTATCAATTAGCAAGTCACAAGGTTGGGTCTGCAATTGTTCTCAATAATAGAAATCGTGTCTACGGTATCTTTACAGTAACAGATGCACTTAATGCTCTTGTCGAAGTCTTTGTCGACGATGCTTATAAGAGAAGTGATATTAGAAGTTAATCTCATCTTTGGTAAATAGCACCGGGCAAACTGGTGATTCAGAAGCTAAGTGAAGGGGGAGTGGAAATCCTGAAAAGAAATACTTTCCAGCTGGCACATCGTGAAGTTTTAAGTTTTCAAAGATTGCGGCCTGCTTAAAGAGAGTATTGTGAATTGGTCTATTTCTACTCCCTGGATTAAAGTCCGAAGACTTCCAAGAAGTTCCATACATATTAAAGTTAGGGTTTTGTAATAAGTAGTCAGCGCTTTCTTGTGAAAGTGTTAAGACATAATTTGGATCGTGAAGTTGTGATTCGTTTATTGGCATTTCTTCAACTGACAAAATTAACTTACTTGGAATCTCATCTCCAAGCTCGGCCTTTAGCTCACTAAGTGAGACTTCCCAATGATAAACGCCATCTAGTCCTTTTACAGGTCTCCAATCTTGTCCTTTTAATTTCACGACAGTTACTGGCCCAAAAAATGAATTTACTTGCTTCTTAAAGTAGTCATCAACGCTCATCCCATCTTTCATGGTGTGAGACTGAGCTTCCATATGAGTTAAGCTATGGGGCTTCAGAAGGTGGGCGTCATAATTTACTGGAGGACCTTTTGGGTCATTCATCGAGTAAATATTCTCTCGCTTATAGCCTTGGCCTTCAAACCACATTCCAGGCATTGATTCTGTAATAATTGGGCTTAGGATATAAGGCATTTTAACTCCAGTGTTTATTGAGTTATCATTGTAGCATTAATAAATGAATTAGAGGTAGTAGAATGCATATACCAAAGCTATTCAAGCAGGAAGATAAGGCCGAGTTAATAAAGCAGATGAAGGAGACGACATTTGCGAATTTGATATCAAATGGAACTGAAGGGATTGAGGTTAATCACCTTCCTCTTTGTGTTGTCGAAGAAGAGGGGAAGCTCTTTTTATTTGGCCATATTGCAAAAGCTAATTCTCTATGGAAGAAAACACTTGATGCTAGTGAAGTCGTTGCTACGTTTAATGGACCTCATTGTTATATTTCGCCAAATCATTACCCAACAAAGAAAGAGACTGGTAAAGCTGTACCAACTTGGAATTACATTGTTGTTCACGCTCGTGGAAAAATTTCTTTTATTGAAGACAAGGAGTGGATTCTTAATTCAATCGAGATACTCACAAATGAGCAGGAAGAGGGGAGTCACAGTCCTTGGAAAATTGAAGATGCTCCTCGTGATTATACTCAAAAGCTTCTGGCCGCAATTGTGGGAATTAAAATTGAAGTGACTTCTCTTGAAGGCCAGTGGAAGCTTAGTCAAAACCAACCAATTGAGAATAGACAAGGAGTGATCTCAGCTCTTAGTAGCTCAGGGGATCCTTATCAAAGAGAAGTCGCTCAAAGAATGAAGTTATAATTCTTTTAGCGCTTTTATAAATAACTTAACATTTTCACGCTCAAAGCTACGTTTTCTTGCAACAATATAGATGGGGCGATAAATCCCAGTCTTTTTCATCTGATCACTTCTTACGCCAACACTTTTGGCGATACTTTCTGGAACAAGACCACGACAAAAGCCACTCTTTGCCATTTGAGCTATCGGTGAGAGAAACTCACTTCTTTCATCGATAATAATCTTCTTCCTATTTACATCCTTAGCTATGGATGCCCATGTTCCACTTGTTTCTTCCACACAAAATAAACGGCCTTTCTTGCCAATGATGACCATTTCTTCTTTGGCGACTTCTTCAACATGAATTCCTGGAATATTTCTAGGACGGCCACCGACAACAGCTATGGCATAGTCTCCACTTGCGACTTTGTCGGCCAACACTGGTGTACGATGGGCGTGTGGCTCGATAATGACCTCTTTATTCTTTTTGGCAAAATCTGTAATAAATTTTGCGCCCCATGAAGAAAGGATCGATTCAGAGAAACCAATGGCAAGTCTGGACATCTCTTCATAGTCTTGGTCGAGAATTTCTTTCAACTTCTGCATAAGAGGGAGGCTGTCAAAAAGAAGCTTCTGCCCGGCCGTAGTGATCTCGACATTACGACCTTTTTTTACAACTAAGATCTTCTTAGTTTGTTGTTCTAGACTTTGAATTCTCTTACTCACTGTTGATTGAGTGACTCTTAGGCTTGTTGCGGCCTTTCCCATTGTTTTATACTTTGCAAGGGCATTAAGAGTCTCAAGTTCGATTAACATCGCTTTCTCCATGTATTCGATATTTGAATATATTGTATTCTATATATTCGCTTTTTTCATTATATGTTTTTGTCGATAATACAGTCAATGGGAGGGGATATGGATTTAGAGAGCTTATTCTTTTATATTCTATTTACAAGTATTATATCAGGGGCCCTAGGTATGGCCGGTGGAATTATTCTGATGGCCATCTTCCTAGTCTACCTCCCTCTACCTGTTGCCCTAATTCTCCAAGGAATAACACAAGCAAGCTCAAATGGCTTTAGGGCGGCCGTTAACTATAAGAATATTGAATTTAAGGTAGTTTTACCTTATCTGCTAGGGACAGCAATTGCTTATGGGGTATTTCAAGGGATAGAGTTGAAACTTTCTAAAAAGGTTATCTTTATCATATTGGGTATTCTGCCAATTATTGGATTGCTAAAACCTTTAGCTATTCATTTTGATATTGAAAAAAGAGGTCGTGCACTCCTTTGTGGATTAATCGTTTCATCTTCACAGGCCTTGAGTGGTGTATCTGGATCTGCTTTAGACTTGTTCTTTCTTTCAAGTCGACTAGGGCGATTTTCAATTGTTGCCACAAAGGCCTTTACACAAATGCTGGGGCATCTTGCTAAAACTATTTTTTTCATTAGACTTTATGAATTTAATCTAGGTGAAATGCCATATACATTCTATTTTGTGGCAATTTTTACTCCGCTTCTCGGTGCTGTTACAGGAAAAATGATTTTAAAAAAGATGTCTAATCGTTATTTTGTAAAAGTTGCGAAGGTTGTGATGGTAGGGTTTAGTGGTTCAATGATTTATCGTGGTGTAATGATGTAAAAAGGTCAGTATTAAACTGACCCTTTTGTTGTTAGATTAATTTTTTCTGTAGTTCTCATAATATTCTCCTTGAGTTGTTTTCCTATGAAATAAGTATACGACTCTAAAAATAATTAAAGGTTTGTTTCGGGTCTATTTTTTGCAAAGTGATTGTGAGGTTTGTGTTAGTCGAATTGAATGATCAACTATGATTACCATTCTTTAGTCAATATTAAACATTCTTAACTATTAAAACGTCGATAGGTAGTACACGAAAATTAATTATAAAAAGGATCTATCGATGAAAATTACTTTTCTTGGTGCTGCCGGAGGTGTAACCGGTTCAAAGACGTTACTTAAAGTAGGAAAGGACTATAAGGAACAATACTTAGTTGACTATGGACTCTATCAAGGGGCAAAGGAAAATCGTGAACGAAATTGGATGAGCTATCACGGTGCAAGTAAGTTAAGTGCGGTCTTTCTAACTCACGCACATATTGATCATTCAGGCCTTCTTCCTCGTCTTTATCGTGATGGATTTCGTGGAAGGATTTACTGCACAAAAGAAACATTTAGGCTTTGCCAAATCTTACTTATGGACTCGGCCCGTATTCATGAAGAAGATGCAAAGTATGCAAATCGAAAAAAGATTTCAAGACACAAACCAGCACTCCCTTTGTATACAACCGAGGAGGCCCAAGCTGTTCTTAAGCACTTTGAAGTTGTGGACTTCGAAGAAGAGCTAACCATCTCTAAGAATATTGCGATTACTTTTTTCTGGGCCGGCCATATTCTAGGAGCAAGTTTTATTCGCATTCGTTATAAAACAAATGAAGGGGAAGAAAAGACGATTGTTTTTTCTGGTGATATTGGCCATAAACGAAATATCCTTTTAGATGAACCGCAAGATATCTGTGAAACAGACTACCTCGTATTAGAGTCAACTTACGGTAATAAGCTTCATGCACGAATACCTGCTAAAGAAGTACTCGGAATGTACCTTAATACGATATTAAAGCGTGGAGGAGTGGCCGTTATTCCGGCCTTCTCTGTTGGACGAACACAAGATATTCTTTATCTTATTAAAGAGCTTATGAATGATGAGGCGATCCCCAGTGTTCCTGTTCATCTAGATAGTCCTCTTTCCAAAAAGGCCAATCGCATCTTTAACGACTGTTTTCATAAAGGCCACGTTAAAGAACATGTCACTGAGGATATCGATATTTATCCTGATACCTTTGTTGAAATTGAAGACGTCGAGGACTCAAAGGCCTTGACTCAAATGAGCGGCCCGCGAATCGTTGTCAGTGCATCAGGCATGATTGATGGTGGGCGTGTTGTCTACCATGTCATGAAGCATATTGTTGATGAAAATAGCGGAATTATTTTAGTTGGGTTTCAGCCTGAAGGGACTAAAGGCCGTATTCTTATTAATGGTGAAAAAGAGCTACATATGCATAAGCAAAAGCTTCCTGTAAGGGCCAGCATTTTCTATATCGACTCCTTATCTGCACATGGTGATTATCTTGACTTTATTGGATGGATAAATGAATCACGTATCTCTCCAAAATTAGTTATCTTAAATCACGGCGAAGAACAGGCATCGAGTCATCTTAAAATATTGCTTGAGTCCCAATTAAACTTAAGAACAACGGTTGCTACTTTTGGAGAGGAATTTGACTTAGAGAATATTTATGACAATCAGACCAAAGTCACTAGGAAAACGGCAGCATAAGAAGTTGTGATAACTTCTTATATTTTTAAAATTTAAGTTTTCAGAAGCTATTATGTGGTTTATTTTTTATTCATGAAAATTGATTATGAAAGAGGAATTACATATAAGTATCTTATTGCTTTCGTATCGATTGTCTTATTCACTATCATTGCTCAGGCATTGATGCAATTTTTCATTCTCCAACAGGAAAGTTACTCGCAAGTTATTAACTTGGCCGGCCGCCAACGTATGCTAAGCCAAAGATTGGCCAAGCAGGCCTTAATCTATTCGTTTAATACTAGTGATCACACAAGGAGTTCTTTAAGGAACGAGATTCTTGTAACCAAGGATTTACTCCTTTTGACTCATGAGGATTTAAAGAATGGAAGTCGAGAAAATGGGGTTGCACCCGCATTCACAGATAACATAAAAAAACAGTATACAGATCTTGATCCTGTTTTAAGGAATATCAGTAAAGATATTAATTGTATTGTTAATTTCTGTGATGATCAAAAACGAAGTCTTGAAGGCATCGTTAAAGAGACTGATGTATTTTTAAAAAATATGAATAAGATTGTTTTTGAGTCCGCAGACTATTCAAAATCAAAAATCTTAAACTTAAGTAAAATTGAATTAATTCTATTCTCGTTAATCATTCTTCTATTAATTTACGAGTTCTTCAAAATTCTAATTCCTATTAAAAGAAAGCTCGTTAATCAAGTAAAAGAATTACAGCAAAAAGATCAAGTGATCACACATAGTTCAAAACTTGCGGCAATAGGTGAACTTGCTGCTGGTGTTGGACATGAAATTAATGGGCCACTTACAATTATCAAAGGTTATCTTTCAAGATTAAAGAAGGAAGATTATGAGGCCAGTGAGCATGAAGATTATATTTTAAAATCATTAGATAAGATTGAATCATCGGCAACGCAGATTGAAAATATCGTAAAAGGGCTTAGGAACTTTGCTCGTAAGGATGGCCAAGCATTAATTATATTTGATCTATCCAAAGTTTTAAATGATTGTATTTTGATGATTGAAGAGATTTATGAGCACTATGGAATCAGTGTTTCTTTTGAGAATCCAGTCGGAGAATTACAGGTCAAAGGAAGTCCAGGCAAGATTCAACAAGTTGTCATGAATCTTCTTACTAATGCTAAAGATGCTCTAGAGGATTGTGAGGTTAAGGAGATTAAGGTTACTCTTACAACTAGTGATGACAAGGCCATAATTCAAGTAGCAGATAGTGGACCTGGTATTAGTGATGAGAATAAAATAAAAATATTCGAACCTTACTTTACAACCAAAGAATATGGCAAAGGCAGTGGGCTAGGACTTTCTCTTTCTAAAAAAATTATCAAGGAACATGGTGGAACAATTACTATAGAGTCTGAAATTGATAATGGAACCACATTTAGAATTGAAATACCACTTTAATCACAAAGTGGGGCCAGGATTGTTCTAAGCTGACTACCATTTAACTCGGCCTGATAAGGTGAGTAACCACTTGGTCCATCTCCCATAATATTCTTATCATCTAAAATGATCTTACGATCAGGACATTTTCGATCCTTGTAAGCGTCCGCTAAGCCTAGGTTATGGGCCAATTCATGAATGTAGAGTTTACATCTTTTCTGATCATTTATATTTGCTACGTTTGCGAATTTGTGAGTGGCCCACTCTGTTGCCGTTGGCCTTTTATGCTCCTTAGAGATCGTAATCGTGTGATCGCATTTGAATCGATCCATGATACCAGTCTCTTCTTTTAAATCGACATTAAGTTTGAGCCCGTGTCTTGCGTAGAAGTCTTTCACACAAGGCATTGATTTTCTCACGAGGGACATTGATTCTTCTTTGTCTTTTTCATTTCCATCAAACGTTAAGTAAAGAGAGACATCAATATTAACAAGCCCTTCTTTTATGTAGGTCTTATATTTCGTTTTTGTACCAACATATTTAAATATGTCGATACTCTCATTACAAAGTGATTGTGATTTATAATCGACCTCAATAATAGAGTCTTCAGGGCGATTTTCCAGACAGCTTTTAATATATGTGCTTTTATTAGCGTAGTATGAGATTCTTCTTTCTTTACTACCATACTTTAAATTCCAGCCTTCAAACTCTCTATCATTTGAAAAGTAGTGTAGCTCGTTATCGATACAAAGATTTTTGTCTTTAACCTCTGTGAGCTCCTTAAGTTCACCGGTGATGGACTTGACGACAAGCTTGTTTTCTAGTGATTGAAGTTCTTCTTTTAAAGGCCCTAGTTTTTTTATAATTTCTTGATTTTCTTTTTGTAGCTTTGTTATTTGCGCTTGGGTTTCTTCTGCCTTTAGCATGCGATAGAAGAGATTATTTTTTTTAGCTACTTCTTCCTGATTCTTATTAAATTGAGAATGAAGTCGATTGATCTCCAATTCTAATTCATAATAGGTATCAATATCACCTGCATGAGTAGTTAGAGAGGCGGCAAATATAAGAATGCTTAAAAGATAGAACATGTTTTCTTTTCGGTAGAAAACTAAAAAAGTTTACTTGCATATAATATCAAAGTACTTCTTAAGTTCTTGAATTTTAAAAGAAAAAGGGCACCCATATAACTTCTCTCTATTTATGTTAAAGGAAAGTCATCTGGGGGCCCTGGTCTATTTTTACTTCATATATTTATCAAAGAATGGAAGGATCTTCTCTGGGTGCTTTCCAAAGAAGTTGTATCCATCTCTAAATCTCTTCTTAGTGTTTCTGACCCCTCGATAAATTATTTTAATGGGTGAATTTCTTGCCCTTTTGTTTGTACACTGACAAATAGGTAGGCATATTCAGTACTACTCTCTGCTCTGTCTTCTTTCTCTTCTAGGTCGTAGTACTTATTTAAGAGATTGAAGTAATCGAGTCTGAAGTTTTCTAAGTTCTGCTCACTTAGATTTAATGATCCATGGGCATAGATCCCTTTGAAGTTTTGATAGTGAGATATCTTTACTCGTAATCATCTTCTTAACACCACTTTCACTCATACCCAAAGCTTGCGCGACCTAAGTGATTACCTTTGCCCTTTCCGGGCGCATGAACTTGATAACAGTATACAGAGGCTTCATTTTTCAAGACCGACAAGTAAATACAGTTCATTATTGGAAATTAATAAAAAATTAACCTGAACTGACGTCTTATTAGATACTTAGGGCCTTGTCGCATCGCTAGATTTTATTGACCACATTATTTGTGTGCGTTATAAGTTATTTATACAAATAATACTTAGCTCTGATGAGGATGACTCTGTATTCAAACAAGCTTTGTTGGGGAATTAATGCTTAGACGCATCTTAATAGTTGATGATAATGAAGATATTCACGAGCTTATGTCTATGTGTCTTATCGATCTAGAGGATGATCTGAAAGAAGATCTGACTAATAGTGCTTTTCAGTCATGCCAACTTAAAATAGACAGTGCTTATCAAGGTGAAGAGGCCGTGGAAATGGCCAACAAGGCCTACCTTGATCAAGGGCCATACGACGTGATTTTTATGGATGTTAGAATGCCGCCAGGAATTGACGGAATTGAGGCCATTTCACGTATTGTCAAAAAACACCCAAAACAAAATTTTGTTATCTGTTCGGCGTATAGTGATTATACATTGGAAGAAATGATAGGGCGTATATCGTCAAAAGAACGAAAAATTTATTATCTCCCTAAGCCATTTACGATGAAAAACTTCTGTAGCCTAACCTCAGGCCTACTATATCCAGAATTAATTGAGCAAAATATTGAAGACAAATATCTATTATAAACCTTAGATAGAGATGTAATATCATGCAAGAGATTTCAAATTTTCAAATTTCGAATGAGCTTCATCGCAGTAAGAACTCTACTGTCTATCGTGCAAAAGATAGAAGTAGTAATCAGAAAGTTATCATCAAGGTATATAAGAAGCCTTCTCGTAATAAAATCGATTTCATAAAAAATGAATATAATATCCTGTCTAAATATCACAGCGATTCAATGGTCAATTGTATTGACCTTTTTCAATCAGAAGGTGACTGGGTCCTAGTCTTAGACGATGACGGGTCGGTCTCTCTCGACAAGAAGGCCCTTAATGCAAATTTATCAACGACTGAGTTTTTAAAATTAGCAATTAAGATTACCTCTGTGATCGAAGAGATTCACTCGAAGGGAATTACGCATAAAGATATTAACCCATCGAATCTAATTGTCGATCCAAGTGGCGAAGTTAAAGTTATTGATTTAGAGCTTGGTTCATTAAGAGATAGTGATTTTATCACTTTCTCTCCAGTAAATAAGCTTGCTGGAACTCTTGCTTATATGTCTCCTGAACAAACTGGACGCATGAATCGATCGATTGATTATCGTTCGGACTTTTATTCATTAGGGATTACTTTCTTTGAGCTTCTAACCGGAGAGTATCCATTTATGGTAGAGGATAAACTAACTTGGGTTTATCACCATATTGCGACAAAGGTGGATGTTGAAAGTCGTTTAGCAAAATATCCAAAGATAATTGCAAGAATTATTGATCACTTACTAGAAAAGAAAGCGGAGTCTCGCTACCAAAGCGCATCTGGAATTAGGTTTGATCTTGAGAAGTGCCTGGAAGCGATTGAAGCAGGTCAAGCTGAGCCAGACTTTGAGATTGGCTCACAAGATGTGAAACATACATTTTCAATTCCAGAGACTCTTTATGGACGCGAAAAAGAAATTAACCTTTTAGTTAATAATTTCCTATCAAATGAAAAGAAGCAGGTGAGTTTTATTTCTGGCCCTTCAGGTATTGGTAAAACAGTTTTAGTAAATGAACTTCTAGGGCCAATTACAAAAGAAAATGGAATTTTTGTCACTGGGAAATTCGACCAATTTCAAGGTGATATTCTTGGAATTGCCCTTGTAAACGCTGTTTCTGATATTTTAAAACTTGCCCTTACTAAAAGTGATAAAGAAATCGCTCATTTAAGAGAGAGCTTACTTAATGCATTTGGGATTAATGCAAAAGTAATGACTGATATTCTTCCCGAGTTGGAAATGATTATTGGTAAGCAAAAGGAGCCAGCACCGTTAGGGCCTATTGAGGCCCAAACGAGATTTGAATTACTCTTCGTCGAATTGTTTAAAGTTCTATGCGAAAGGCTCGGACATATTGTTATGTTTATTGATGATCTTCAGTGGGCAAGTGCTAGAAGTATTCATTTGATAGAACTTCTATTAACGAACGAAAAAGTTAAGCCTCTCTACTTTATTGGTGCTTTTAGGGATAATGAAGTTGATAAGAATCATCCTCTTTCGGCCTTAATCGATTCAAATTCGTGTATTAATCAATCTGAAATTAAGCTTGCACCTCTAAACCAAAATAATATTAAAGACATGATCGATGGAACTTTCACGTCTAAAAGAGATTCATCAGAATTAGCTAAGCTAACACTTCAAAAAACTGCTGGTAATCCGTTTAGCGTCGACCAATTTCTTAAAGTACTTTATCAGAAAAAGATTTGTACTTTTAATAATAAGGAACTCCAGTGGGACTGGGATGTCTCTGAAATTCAAAAAAGTCAAATAAGCGATAATGTTGTTGATTACCTAATAGGGATGATGAAAGAGTTACCTGAATCGGCCCAAAAATTACTTAATCTATCTGCATGTATTGGGAATCGATTTAGCTTACAATTATTAAAAAATGCTACTGATCTTAGTGAAGACCAAATTCATGATGAATTGATCTCAGTTGTATCTGCATCACTCATTAGACCTCTTAACAATAGTGAATATAAATTTGCACATGATAAGATTCAACAATCAGCTTACGAACTCGTTTCGAAAGAAGAGCGTTCACTTATGCACATGAATATTGGCAAACAACTCTTATCACATATTGTTGATGGCAGTGTCGAACCGATCACTGTTGTTAGTCATTTGAATCACTGTGAGAGTATTATTGATGATAGTGATTTTAGACTTGAACTCGCGGAAATGAATTTTGAGGCATCTCAAAAAGCAAAGTCTTCAACGGCCTTCGATCAAGCAAGTGTTTTTTTGAGTTATGCATCTAGGTTCCTTCCTAGTAATGCAAATGAATCACATCATGAGACTTTCTTCAAAATAGAGAAGGAGAGAGGAAGTCTTTACTATCTCTCTGGAGACTATAACAAGTGTGAAGAGCATGTCAGATGGCTACTAGATCAATTAGAAGACCCGATCGAAAAAGCTGAGGCACATAATATCTTAATTATCCAATACACTGCACAGGGTGTATACGATAAGGCGATTAGTGAGGGCCGTTTGGCACTTAGATGCCTAGGTATTACATTACCAAGTGAAAATTTAAAAAATATTGTTCCGAAGGAACTTGCAGCTGTAAGAGAGCTTATTCCATCTACTGGAATTGAGTCTCTCTATGATGCCCCTGAAATGGAAGATAAGCTTAATCGCGTTGCGGTTGAAATTCTTATCAACCTCGATTCTCCATGTTACTTAAGTAATATTGACCTGTATTGTATTGTGGTCGCTAAAATCGTACAGCTGTCACTTACTTATGGGCCAGTTCCTGAGTCTGCAAAAGGTTATGCATCGTATGGAATTGTTCTGTGTTCATTTAATGAGTTCTCTTTAGGATTCGACTTCAATGCACTTGGAATTAAAATCGCAGAACGCTTTTCTCATCTTGGACAGAAGTGTCGAGCGTGCCACACAATGGCAAACCATGTTCAGTTCTGGACTCAACATATTAAGGAAGGGGATGCCTATAATGAGGAAGGATTTAAGGCAGGACATGATGCTGGCGAACACTTATGGGCCGGGTTTATCAAGCTATTTAAGCCTTATAATCAATTCTTCCGTGGCCGAAACCTTGAGGAACTTCAAAAAGATATTCATACTGGAATTGAATTCTGTACAGAACACCCAAATCAAATTGGTATCGATACTTTAAGGGGACTTAGTATTGCAATTTCACAGCTTCAAGATGCTGAGAGAGAAAATGAAGTTCGCTATATTGAAGAATGCCAACAGAATCAAAGTTTAATGTCTTTGAGTATGTATATGTCTCTTAAGGTTCAAAATGACTACATACTACAGCGTTTTGATGAAAGCTTAGAAGCATCTTTTAAATCACAAGAGCTTTTACCATATTCATTCTCTGTTATTACTAATGTTACACATTACTGTTTTCAATCACTGGCGATTCTCGCAGTTGCTAAAAATAAAAACTTTGATGAGTCGTTAATGACAATAGTGGAGTCGAACCAAGAGAAGATGAAGAGATTCATGGACAATTGTCCAGAAAACTTTGCTCATATGTACTACCTCGTTGAAGCGGAGCGACTGCTACATAAAGGTGATACATACCTGTCTTTAGAGCTTTATGACAAAGCAGCTGCTTATGCTCAGGAGAGTGAATACGTCAATATCGAGTCTGTTATTCGTGAGAGAATGGCAAGAGTTTGGAAGCTCCTTATGAATGATGATTTTGCACGCTTGCAGATTCAAAAAGCTGCAGGTCTTTACCGCGCTTGGGGAGCATGGGGAAAGAGTTCTCAATTAGAGACGGAATTTGCTTTAACAACTCGTGATCAAGATGATGATATTGAGAAAACAACGACAATAACAACATCTTGGGAAAATTTTGACATAAAATCAATTCTTCTCTCATCTCAAGTTATTTCTAAAAATCTCATTAAGGAAGACCTACTTGAAGCAATGCTTGATATTATGGTTATTAATACTGGTGCAGCTAAGGGCTTCATTGTTTTAAATAAAGGTGAGAAACTTTTTGTCAGTTCTCAAAGCGGTGCAAAGACTATTGTTTCGCTTCCTACTTCCCTAGATGACTACAGGGAAATTCCACATTCTCTTATTAATTATGTTTGGCGTACGAAGACACCTATCCTTTATGGGGATAGTCTCTTTGCGAATCAATTAGTTGAAAATTCGAGCTACTTTTCAAGTAAGGATAATCTTTCTGTTCTTGTTGTCCCTATTGCTGATAAAGGAATTCTTTACCTCGAAAATAATGAAATCAATGGTGCATTTACAAAAGGCCACTTCGAACTGCTTGATATGCTTGTTGGTCAGCTTGCTATTTCTTTAGAGAACTCAGAATTATATGAGAGACTTTCTCGCTTTAACTCTGAGCTTGAATATGAAGTTCAAAAGAGAACGATCGAGCTTATGAGTGAAAAGGAAAAGGCCGAGGGGATAAGTAACGAGCTACGAACTGCTCAGAGACAACTTATTGATACAGCTCGAAGCGCTGGTCGAGCCGATATCATGTCTAATATTCTACATAATGTTGGAAACTCTATTACATCAATAATGACTGTTATTTATCGTATGGATAGAAGAATTCGTAAAAAGAGCTTATCTCCTGAAGAGCTTTATGAGGTTTTAGGAAATGATGTTAAGGCGCTAAAGAAGAAAGGGGAGTCTGTTTCAGAGCTTCTTGTTACTCATCTAGAGCATGGTATAACTAAGAATGTAATTGAGTCAGTCAATGTTAAAGAATTAATCGAGCAGGCCCTTTCGATGTTAGAAATGGATCACCTCGACTATATTAATATAGACGTCGATTTTGAAGAGTTAGTTAAGATTGACTTCGGAAATACACTTACTATTTTAATGAACCTGCTTAATAATGCTAAAACTGCTTGTGATCGATCACAAAATCCTTCACAAATTGATATTCACGCATCTTTGAAAGACAAGTCACTTGTTATCGAAGTCTTTGATAATGGTGTTGGCTTTAGTAAAGATGCCCAGAAAACTCTTTTTAAAGCGGGCCTACAATCAAACCGTTTTGGAAAAGGTTATGGATTACATAATTCATCGAACCTTGCTAAACAATTACAGGGATCTCTGACGGCCGTTAGTTACGGTGAAAATCAAGGGGCGCGATTTAAATTGGTTCTTCCTCTAAGCTAAAAAAGTGATGGATTAACTTCTTTTTTTGAAGCCCCAAGGGCAATGTCGACAGCCATACTTACAGCACTTTCTCATGCGTCTAAGGCGTACCTCTGTTGAAACGATACCGCCTGTGACAGGATCTTTATAATAGTCATCGCCATTTTTAACGGCTTCGTCGTGTAGAATGCGGTATTGGGCCTTTAATTCTTTTTTTTTGTTCTTTTTCAAGATTGGGACTCCTGGCCTTGTTTATAAATAGGATAAGCAAGCTTGCAGAGGAGTCGACTTTACTCATATTTAACGTGATGAGCAAGTACATGTTGAACATGGCCGAAAAGAAGTCCTTCTCGGCCAAGATGATATTTAATTAAAGTCTGATTCTAGATTCATCAATCATGACTGCAACATAGAAGTCACGATTAAAGAAGTATGGAACATCTGAAGGATAATCAATTCCAGCTTCTGCTCTCACAATTTTAACTACGTTAGATACGTTAATTACTTCACCGCTTGTTAGTTTCCATAATAGGTTTTCATTAACATCAAAAGTTAGTCTTACTGGGTAGCGAAGATTATTTTCTAATACTAAGACTCTTTGAAAGACTGTCCAATATGGTGCTTGAATATCAGTTGGATAGTCTGTTCCAGCTTCTGCAAGTTCTAGCTCAGCATGGTCAGTGTATACAGGAATTCTAACTCCATTATAAAGAGCAAGAATGTAGCCGTATTGAGGAGCTGGTGCATCTGTTGGAAAGTCAATACCTGCTACAGAGCTATCAATATGCATTGTGCTTATCGCTGGGTGGGCCATAGGGCCTGCGCTTACGATTGGGCCAGCAACTACTGGGTTAATAAGATTTAATGCCATTAAGAAAAAAGCGATGATTTCAATTTTAAGTTTCATATACGTACTCCCTTTGGAAAGTGGTTTAAATTGATATTGAACAAGAGCAGATTTAACAAGCAATAAAATATATGTATATATTATTTATATATATTTTGACCCTTGAATGTTTATTTTTAATATACTAGTCTTCGCAAATGGAAATATTCGAGTTTGAAAACTATCATAAATATCTACGCTACTTAGTTCTCGAGGCCTATGCTCAGAGGGGACTACAAGCAAGGTTGTCAAAGGCAATTGGCTGTCAGGCCGCGTATCTCTCTCAAGTATTAAAGGATAAGGCCGATCTAAGCGAAGACCAAGCGTTTAAATTAAGTGTCTTTTTTAATTTCTCTAAAATTGAGACAGAATATTTCTTGAATCTAATCCGCTACTCAAGGGCCTCAACTCACGAACTAAAAAGTTATTTGAAATATAAGGGCGAAAAGATTGCTGAGGAAGCAGGCAATCTCGCTTCCAGAGTTAATTCAATGGTTATTGACGATGAGAATGAGGAATATAAAGATTACTTTATTTCATGGATACCTTCTGCTATCCACATCGCAACAAGTTGTCCAAAATTACAAACAATTCCTAATCTCGCTAATCAATTTGCACTAAGTGAGAAAAAGGTTAGGTCCACTCTAATTTACTTAGAAAAGCTTGGACTCGTTAAGAAGCAGGATCAGAATTATATCTTTAGTGGTATGTCTATTCATCTTCCATTTGAGTCTTGGCTAAACACTCCCCACCAGGTGGCAAAGCGAATACAAGTATTAGACATCATTGCTAAAGAAGAGCCGAATAATATTCATTATTCATCTACATTTACGATTGATGAAAAAGATTTCTTGCCTCTGAAGGAGAAAATTCTAAAGCTAATTCAATCTGGCCAAGATGACATCAAGGAATCTGGAACAGAAGTTGTTTGTGGATTGAATATTGATTTTTTCAAAGCTTAAAATAGGGGAGCTTTTCAAGGTACTTTTTTTTCATTTACGAGAGCATGACATGGGCAGGCCGGTCCATGCGTAAAGTAATATGTTAAAAAAGGGGAGAGTCCTAAATAGATTCCAACCAACGCAAAAATTAAATCTTTAAGCAATCTTACTCCCTTTCAGTGATCTTTGTTCCTTATAATAATAAAACTGCATGAAACCAACTAATACAGGAGGCATGTAGCATAAAGGTATATCCATGTATAAATGCTCCATCGCAACCAGTCCTCGAAGAGTGTCGAAGAGATGGACAAAGGCATGAGCTGTAAACCAAACCTGTAAAATAAAAAGTGTATTCTTTCTCCATGAACTATCAATAACTGATTTAAATGAAATCACACTTAGCACTAAGAAAATACATCCTAGATCACGAACAAAATGCTCATTTAAAGGGCCAAAGTCAGGAATTCTTCCAGGAAAGTTTTCATACCAATGTACAGGGCCAACTAACATCCATATCCCGCTTAAAAAATTTCCTAGAAATAATAAAAAGAAAAATAATCTCCACCTTTTTTCCTGACTCATATCTATCCTTTTAAAAAATATTGCAATTTTCTTATTAAGGATATATTGTGTCCTTAATTAGCTCAAGGAAAAAAGTATGTATTTTAAAAAAGCTCTTTTAGTGATTAGATATCTTCTCGCAATCACGTATTTGTGGGTTGTAGCGGATCGATTAAGCCTACTAGGCCCTGCTGGAAATATGGGAGTTGTTTGGGGTGATTTTGATACTTTCTTAAGCTACACGGCTAGTCTAAACCCATGGTTCCCTGAAAGTGTTTCATATTTTTTTGGATATATTGTTACTATCGTTGAAGTCTTATTAGCTGTCTTTTTTATTTTTAACGTAAGGTTAAAAGAAACCTTCTTAGCAAGTTTTCTACTCTTGATAACTTTTACTTTCAGCATGATTTTTTCAGTAGGGTTTGAAATGGTTTACGACTTTATTATCTTTACAGTTGTCTTGGCCTTATTAAATGGATACATGTTTTGGAGACTTAAAAGAGACGCAGATTAGGACATCTCTTTATTTACCCACTGTTCTGATAATTCAAAGATTTCTGCTGGAACTTGAGAATTTATTCCTGAGACAATGTCAGATAATTTCTTTTCTCTAAGAATATTTCTCCAAGCTTCATCGGCCTCAAGCATCGCAATTGCAATTGTGCACTTTACACTTTTATCTTTGTCTTTTTTCTTCAAGCAAGGATTGTTAAATCGAATCTCCTGACAATTAAAGGTTCTTTTCTTTCCTTCAATGGCCTCAACAATTTCTAAAAGGCTAATTTGAGAAGGATCTTTTGCTAATTGATAGCCACCTTTTGGACCTAAGGTCCCTTCAATCAATCCATTTGAGGCCAAAAGTTGTAAGGCCTTAGATAAGTATTCCTTTGGTATTCCATGAAATTTGGCGAGAACTTTTGTTGGGATAAATACTCCCTCTGGAACTCTCGCTAAAAATTCCATGCAATGTATTGCCCATTCAATCTGATTTCTCAATTTCAAATTTGTTCACCTGTATTTGTCATTAACGTCAAAATTATAGCATGATATTAACTATATAGCTCCCAATTCTATCTTAATTCTTAAGTCAATGATTCGACTAAGCTTTAGTATGTATAATGTCGAATAGTAGTTATGAAAATGAAAGTGCGAGTAATGTCGTTCTACGAAATAGTGTCTGGAACTACATTACTCAGTTAGTAACACCGGTGGGAATTAAAATCGATAATTGGTGCTATAGGATATTGGCATGTATTTTTATGTGGAAAAATGGTTGAAATTGTTTTTAATACTGTTGTTTTTATCATCTTGTACTTTTAATCATAGAAATGATGATTATGAAAAGGATGTAAATACAATTAAGAATTTATTAAAATATAATGTGACATCAGGAAAAATAAACAAAGAGCTTGTATCGAGCTTTGACGAGTGCATTCAAGCTACAGATAAGGTTGCTTTTAAAAAATGCATGAGTATTAAGATGAAGACTGTAGATGAACATGTTTATATTCTTACTGAAGGTCCGGGCAAAGAATATGAGAATTTTGTAAAATCATATAAAGACTATTTGTTTTTTAAATTATCCATCTTCTATAATATTGATAAAGAGGATTTAGCGTTGATTAAAGCTCCTAATGATATCTATATTGATATGAGAGGAAATAAAGGTGGAACGTATAAGGATTTAAATAGAGTATTATGTAGCCTTTTACTTATTGATATTTGTCCAAAAGATAGATTGTTATCATTTGCATTATTAAAAAAGATAACAGTTAATGAAAAACTATTTAAACCTAGAACTGTTATTGATACTGAATTTAATAGTAGGGAAGATGTCGTAGGTAGTGAAGGCTTTACTGAGATTGAAGATTTTCCAGACTTGATCGAGTTTAGATTTAATCGAGAAGAAGATCTTTCAAAATTTACTTTTAATCGTAATAAAATTACATTACTTCTTAATAAGAATTGTTATTCTGCATGTGCAACTATGGCATCTCTTCTAAAGAATTTAGGTTATGATGTCTGTACAGATGAAGAAGAGTTTGTCTTGAAGTTAACACCTTTTACTAATATTCAAGATTTTAAGCTACCTTCTTCAGGTATTCGTTATGTAATGCCTACTATATATAGAGAATTTAAGAAAAGAGAGTATCAAGAGATAAGCGTAAAAAAATGTAACGAGAGAGTGTTAGCTCAATTTAAGTAGTGATGGAAGAATAGGTATGAATTAATGTTTTTATAGAATGAGTCAACGAAAAGTAACTAAGAGCTCAATGCTGAGTGGGGGAATACCGCACAATGAAAATAACGAATGAAAAGACTTGTGTAAAGTGTCATGCTGGTTTTAGTTTAAATTATCTAAACTTAAGCAAGGCTATAAAATGTCCATCATGTGGTCAAACTAATATGATAAAGGTAAATAACTCAGTTTATAATTGGGGGATTTTTATTTTCTATACCTTCGTTTTTAGTTTTTTATCACTTTGGCTTGCTAATGAAACTTTAGGAAGTATTATGTTTGCAGTTAATTTACTTCTGATTGTCGTACATAATAACTTGTCTTGTGTTTTGATCGAGAAAAAATAATGATGGAGAAACGTTTCCTGATTCACACATGATCTTCCTATGCATCTCAATACTTTGTTTTACGTCCACCAGTTCCACTTCCAAGAGCAAGGTCTTTTTTCGATACTGTTCCATCGCGTTTCATTTTTTCTATCGTTTCTAAATTTCCACGATACATCTTCTCAATCTTTTGAATGGCCCATGGATTTTTTCTAATAAATTTTAAAATTTTATTAAACATGGGAGGCTCATCATTGAAACTATTAATCTCAGTCATTGCATAGATTTCTTTACAGCCAAAGAGGTTAATAACATCTGTTAACATCATCTTTAAAGTCACGCCTTCTAAGGGGTCTTTCTTGCGATTGTTTTGATCATTCATTTTTTTACCTGGTTTTATATTGTTTAGGATATGGTAACTTATAAAGTGTTATATATCCATTTACACTTTATTTCTTGGTTAAGTTGGCAAGGAGCCAAGTATTCTGCAGTTTTTTGTTCTTAGAGAGGTGATATATGAATATAGTATTTATTAGCATTTATGCATTTTTATTTTTTGTACTCGGCGTATTGTCTACATATAGTTCTATGCTCTTTATTAGATTGAAAAAGGACTATGATGTTTCAAAGTCATCTAATATGTTTGAGTTTATAAAGGAATGTGATGATTATAGATGTGTAAAAGCACGAAAGATATCTTTAGCTGTAAAAGCTGTAATATCGATAATTATTATTATGACTGTTTGGATACTATGTGTCTTTTAAGTTACTGTCCGTTCGTTTTTGTGTGGTATATAGAAACTGTAGTTCCAGGTGCTCTTTCTTGCGATTTTTTTGATCATTCATTTTTTTTCCTGTGTTATGCTGCGAGTTCTTTGTTGATAGCAGCAGTGATTTTAAGCATATTGTCGACATTGAAGTTTGCACCAGCGGCCATTCTTCTTATTGTAGCAATTGGGACTTTAGATCTTCTCGAAAGTTCCTCTTTATTTATCACACTAAGAAATCCAATTATGATTTCATGAAAGGCTTCTTTATCACCATCAAGAATTGCTTCAGATAATGCTTGTGATAAAGCTTTCTTGCTCTTGAAAAATTCTACAGAAGTATCTTTGTAGAGTTTTATCCCTTTTTTTAGTTTTATTGGCTCAAGGGATTTGATATCAAACTCTTTCATTTAATCATCCTTGTTTAATCTTTTTAATATTGATTTAGCTATATTTATATCTTTTGATTGTGAGTTTTTATTGCCTCCAAGTAAAAGAATAATTAAGCCCCAATTTTCATCATAAGCGATAGTGAAATATACTCTTCTTCCATTCTTCCACTTAAGTTCGGCGAGATCTTTACTTAGGTTTTTAGCTACACCAAAGTAACCATGTTCTCTTATCCGAGCAATTCTTGAATTGATCTGTCCCTTTTCTTTAGGTGTTTGCTCGCTGAACCACTTCTCAAACTCTTCAGTTCTTATAACGGAATACATATAAATCCTATCATATATGATGTATAAAGTCGATTTTCATATCATTTTTGATATGAATTATGTGTTTGAAATATATAAAATCATATAGTTAAGCATTTACTAACTTACGTTATTTTCAATTACTATCTTTAAACTGTGAGATCCTATGAATATTTCAGATGTGGGATAGAGGGATTAGGGCCGTAGTGGTTAGAGTTTAGCTACGCGCTTTTTCTTTACGCACGGCTAACGAAAAGTGACTTGGAACCGAATGCTCAGTGAAAAAGGGTGCTTGAATAATTAATGAATACAAAGTAATTGAAGAATTTCAGAATATATTTACATTACTATTAAGAGCACTTTACGGTGCTCTTTTTTATTTCAATTTTTGAGTAATAGTTAAAGATAAATGGAGGGAGGGGCTTATGCGGGATCGAGTCGACCGCCAAAAGCAATTAGATCTGACACTAAAATCAACAAAAACAAAAAAGCCCACTCTTTCGAGTGGGCTTTTTTGTTTTGGTGGACCTTAGCGGGATCGAACCGCTGACCTCTTCGCTGCCAGCGAAGCGCTCTCCCAGCTGAGCTAAAGGCCCATATGAAATGGTATAAAGTATAATAGGCCAACCCGCTTGGGGTTGGCAATATTATAATTCTGGTAAATCACCACTTTGGTCAAGCTCGCGAGCAATTTCTGCTTTCTTTGTGCTTACGGCCTCTTCGTAGTCACGGTAGAAACACTGGTTCTTGTAAGCTTCGTTCTTTGTTGAGAAACGCTCTTGGCCTTGGATGAGGTAAGGGATACCACCGCTCTTATCGAGGAGCTTCTTACATCTTTTTAGAACATACTTAGCTCTAAGGCCCATTCCTTTTTGTTTAATCATTGGGTAGTAGATGGCACAAGAGTGGAGAGTGTCGCGGTAGATATCGTGACGGCTTCCTTTGTCCAGGGCCACTTTTACGTTCTTGTTTAGAACCTTGATGATTTCTTTTGCAAATACCTTTTCAAAATTTTCACGCGCAGTATTCATCAGAGGAATATTACTTGCTCCCACGTTATCTCCACGTAGAAGACTTTCTTGCATTCCACGGTAAATTGGAACAAGGAAGATATACTTCGAGTAATTTAAGCTGTCTTGGTACGTAAGCTTTGGCGACTCAGCATATGGAAGTCCATATAAGAAGTATTCTTCTACTGTGCGGATATAGTTGTAGAAACTTGCATCAATTGTCTCAACTGAAAGCACATCACCATCTGACAGGTTATTTGCCAAATAAGTATACGCAGCTTGAGAAAGATCCTTGAAGCTGTCGCACTGACAAGTTGGATTATCGATGTCACAATCCTCTGGCGTTAAGCCTTGAGTGTCTGTCACAACATTTTCAAAATTAACTAATGCCTTTAGGGCCTTAAGTGCTTTTCTAATTCTAATTGAAAAGAGTGACGTTGCCTCTGGTCTAGTTGTTGTATTCTCTAAGTCTTCTTCAAAGATTTGAATAACTTCTGTAATTGAAAAGTCTTTCTTATTATCGCGCCAATTATCTTCGGCCTCGATGACTTTATAAAGTCTTTCGACATTTACTGAGTTTCTTAACTTTTCAGAAAGTCTTTCCTTATCCGCTGAAAGGTCTGCTAGAGCAGGCTTAACAACTTCTTGGATATATTGCGAACGGTCTTCATCACGTGCAATAGCACCTTCCTGACAATCACTACTTTCTTTTACCCAGTACTTACCATCTTGGAACTCACGACAATAAACTTTTAGCTTAGAGTTGATATTAGAATACCAAGTTAGCATATGGGCCCATTCGCCCCATGGACGAATATTTTGGTAGCTATCATTCCATTCCTCAATTTCGTAAGGATTTGGCTGATAAAGTCTAAGTTTTGCCTGTTCTTTTTGAAGAGTTGCAATTGTAACGATTGTGTCCTGCTGGTTTGCAGTTTCGTAAATGTCACGAAGCTCACTTAGAATACGCTGAAGGCGAGGGTAGTGCTTTCTTAAGTCCTTGATTCGTTCAAAGTCTTTTGTTGGAGTATCAAGCTCCTTAATATAATTGTAGAGCCACTTTGCTTCTTCTCTTGTTGCATTCTTGCGACGAAGGTTACAAGTCATGGCATTGATATTCTTATAGGCACACTTGTAAGAAACGTAGTAGTTACGACTACTGAACAGGTCTTCTAATGCCTGGTTGGCATCATTTCCTTTAAACTGAACGTATGAAACAAGGCTGTCCACCATATTTGCTAGGCCCGTTGAAGCTGCGGCCGTAAAAAGGTTTGAGCCTGGATAAAGTGCTCCCGCAACCTGACCCATAAGCATGATCGTTGGACGAATCATCTTTGTTCCAAGATCTTCATCACACTCAGGTGCCGCTCTCAGATCATCAAGGATTGTTGTGGCCATACTCAATGAATCAACGACTCCATTGTTGCGATTATTGTCAGCATCAAGAAGTTCTTGTCTTCTGCGCTGAAGGCTTAGAATCTCTTGATCATACTCACCCGCGTATGAACTGGCCGTCACAAGCTTGTAGACTTCACTTGAGATCGTCTCAAGATTTGAGTCGATGATGGAAAGTTCACTTGAGCTTGATTGGTATTGCTCATTTAAAGAGGCGAGGAATGCTTTAGAGTTGGCATAGATTGACTGACAACGGTAGCGCTCGTCATTGATATCTTTGATTGCTGTGATAAGGGAGTCAACAACTTCAAGGACCGCTTGATCACTTACAAACTGACATGAGTTTGCAAGACGTCCGCTAAAAAGTATTGAGCTATTAAATTGAGCCTTAGAAAACGTGGCCACCATCGTGATGGCCACTATTTTAATTATAATTTTAATCATTAAAAAAACCTGTGTGTTGTGTTCTTGTGTGTATTTATTTTTTTAGCTTTTTAATTTTAAATTTTTTAAATTTTATAGTCTGCGACGATCAACTTTACTTGGTCCTGAAATACAGCTTCTAAGTGCATCCACAACCTCTTCTTGATCATTGCATGAGTATTTTGACTTACACTGCGTCTCAAAGCAGGCAACATCAAAAGTACCAGTACATTGGTTTGTAATTGCTTTTAAATCTTCAAGGCCATCAAAGTCTCTTGGATGTAGTCTTGAAAGAGCACTTGATAGACAAGAGTTTTGAACAAGCCAAAGTCTTGAGTTAATAAATGTAATTTCTGAAAATTCATCACGATCATAACGGTACATATTCTTCATGGCCGTTTGGTGAGCGTATCCTGAAACGTACTGGCAAGAGCGAGCAATTGAAACCATTTCTTCAATTTCATTTTGCTCATAGCTTGAGATTAGCTTCATTGAAAGATCAAGACATCCTAGATCTAGTTGTCTTGAACACGCATCAAAGATCATACGATGCTGCGTTCTTGAACTACATTCACCTGGATTGTTTGCACATAGCTTCTCTACACATTGAGCCTGTGTATGAGCTGGAATTTGTGGTGCTTGAAATTGCGCCATTGTACTCGTTAAGTAAACAATAGCAGCTAGCAAGATTACTGCTCTAAACATAAATACCCCCAAAAATTTCCTATTCTTATATAATTTTGGTGGGCCTATGCAAAGGTCTTTATAGTACGGCGCAGGGCGAAGTGTTCGTAATCACATCAGGCATTATAAAATTTATCGAGCCTAACCTTCATATTTGGATAGATTTTAAGGGCCTGTTCATACCACTCTTGAGTACTTTCTTTCTTACGCTTCATCTCTACAGATCGTTTAATAATGATTTCGTAAAGAATTTCTGAAGAGTAGCCACTATTGATTGTATCAATGGCCATCTTTAGTGATTGAGAAGCAGTGGAGTCTTTGTCGCAAACGAGGGCATCCATGAGAGGAGCATTCTCATATTGAGGAAATTTCTCCTTCTGCTTAATTTGAATATATTTAGTTGTCCTATTATCAGGTGTGTGGGCAAGGACAACAAGAATACGTTCAAGAATTGCTGGCTTTGTTGTACAGATTATTGAAGCCTCTTCTAAAAGTTTAAGTGATTCTCTGTACTTCTTATTTACTGCAAGATCTTGGATCTTTATTTTTTCAAAATCGAACTTATCAAGTTCACATTGAACATAAATAACTAAAGCTGCGGCAATGGCATCCTTGATATCATCGGCCGGTTCATTAACTTTCTTATAGGCTTCATAGTAATTTAAAATCAACTCATGCTTTCTGGCCGCAACAGCAACCATTGAAAGATCCCTAAGCATATCCGGAGAAATAGGGTAGGTCGCATGAAGCTTTAGTGAATACTGAAGTGCCATGTAGTAATTCTTTAAATGCTTATATGTTTTAAAGAATAACTTTAATGTATTGAAGTCTGTTGGGTTTAGTGAATAAGCTTGTTCTAATGACTTGATAGCATCATCATACTTCTCTTCTTTAAATTGACATAGACCTTCAAGGTAGTGTGTTTCAAATGGGTTCTTTGAGAGTTCACGTGCTTTTTGTGTTATTTCAAAAACCTTCTCATGCTTTGTGCCCACGTACTCATAAGCTTCATTAATCAGTTGTCTGTACTCACTAGGGGAAGACTTCATCTTATAAAGCTCTTCCATTAAGGCCTTAATACTATCAACGGTAAATGGGACTGGAAGAACGAGGTCAACTTGTTGTTGGGCAATTCTTGAAATGGCATCAATTGAGTCATTCTGAGTTAAGAGAATGAAGCTATTCTTTGTACGGTTAGGAAGAATTTTTAAGTGTTCTTTTAATACTTGATTGTAGCGTCCTTCGGCGAGAACTTCATAAGAGAATACAAGAGTAGGCTTAAAGCTTCTCATCTCCTTAATGGCATCTTCAAAAGTTTTGGCAAATCGTACATTCTTTCTCTGGACGCCCAGAGTTTTAAACGCATTTTCATAGGCTACGCGTGCGTTTCCTATGGACTCGACTACCAAAACTTCCATGTCGTTAAAAAATGCTTCTCTATTCATTTCTTCAATTCCGTAACTGTCTCTTATTTTTATTCTTATTCGTTGTGTGTGTTTCTATATTGATTTAAAAGTTCATTAAAGCGCTCTTGTCTTTCTAAGATCACCGCCTCAATTTTCTTATGCTCTTTTAGGTTGTCTTCAAGTAAGCGGAAAACAACTTTATTCTTCTCTGGCCCATACTCTTCAATCTCAATAACCTCGCTTGCCAGTTTTATGACATTTGCAAGCTTTGTAATATTAGCGAGCTGTCCTTTTGGTACTTGCGAGCTTTGAATAATGTAGAGGTTGATCTTGTGTCCGTTAGCACATGATTTCTTAGGAATAATTGCACAAATACTACTAGGTGATTCCAGCATGAGTATTTGGTTTTTTTCTGTATCGTAGACGTTTGTATTACTTGTGATATTTTCAAACGCTAATATAAATTTATTGCTTTTTTCTGAAGCAATTTTAATAGCTTGTTTATCCATCCCTAAAGATTAGCTTAAGCTTGGAATTGGTGCAAAGGTGACCATTTTACCCACTTATTTAGTTGAGATCAGGGTGTTTTATCGACAAATTAAAGAGGCATTCCGTTTTTTTTATTGACGTAGTTCAGGCCAGGTACTTAAAATTACATTATTACAAATTTTTCATTAAAAACACTAAACACGAGGTTTAAAATGGCAAAGAAAAAAGCTACGAAAAAAGCAGCTCCAAAGAAGGCAGCAAAGAAAGCAGCTCCAAAAAAAGCAGCTAAGAAAACAGCTAAAAAAGCAACTAAGAAAAAAGAAATGCTTCTAGTTGGTTCAAAAACTAAAGAAGCTCTTAAGGGTAAAGGATACAACGTATCTTCAGACGCTCTTGAAGCAATGAACGAGTACGTATACTGGCTAGTTGATCAAGCTCAAAAGAGATGTACAGCTAACGGTAGAAAGACAATTCGTCCATACGATATCCTAGGATAATCGACACGAATCAATTTCGTTAGAAATAAAGAAGGCCAGCTTAGCTGGCCTTTTTTTATGTCTAGGATAGACTATTTTGATATTTCTGTTTGTTCACCTGAGAGCATGTCCTTAATTTGTAACACACCTTTTTCTTTCTCGGCTTCACCATAGAAGATCACATTTTTAACCCCACGCTTATTGGCGTAAGTCATCTGCTTCTTCATCTTGGCCGAAGTAGGGTAGATTTCAATTGAGTGGCCTTCACTTCTAAATTTGCGAGCAATTTGTAGGTATTCTTTTTGATCGTTGTCATCCATGTTGATGATCATATAATCAACGCTTGCGCTAATATCTTCAAATAATCCGCGATCAAGCATCACATCATAAATTCTTTCTGCACCAAAAGAGATTCCAACACCAGAAAGCTTCTCCTTTTGGCCAAACATACTTGTTAGGTCATCATAGCGTCCACCGCCACCGATACTTCCCATTGAACCATCAACTAGCTTTACTTCAAAGATACAGCCTGTGTAGTAATCAAGCCCACGTGCCAGTGTAGGATCAAAGACAAGGTTCTCAATACCAAGCTCTCTTACATTTGAAAGAACAAATTCCAGCTCTTCAAGTCCTAGCTTCCCAATTTCATCTTCACCAAGAAAGTCTTTAATCTTTGCTAGTTTCTCATCAGAGTTACCTTCAAGTGTTAGAAGAGTTGAAAGACGACTTACTTGGTCCTCATTGAAGCCACGATTAAGTAGTTCTTCTCCAACTTTCTCAGCGCCAATTTTATCGAGCTTATCAATGGCAATTGTCATATCTGTTAATTTATCACTAACACCTAGAACACTTGCAATTCCTTGTAGGATTTTTCTGTTATTAATAACGATTTCAACACCGTCGATTTTTAGGTCCTTAAATACATCGTGATAGACTTCAACAAGTGATACTTCACTTAGAAGTGATTCTGTTCCGATGATATCTCCATCACACTGGTAGAATTCTCTATAGCGTCCTTTCTGAGGACGGTCAGCACGCCATACCGGCTGAATTTGGTAGCGCTTAAATGGCAGAGCAAGGTCATTTAGGTTTGCACACACATAACGAGCGAATGGAATTGTGAGATCGTAGCGAAGACCACGCTCACACATCTTACTTGAAACTGCACCAAGGTTCTTTTCTTGAAGATCTTCAGGTTTAACTTTCTTTAAAAAGTCTCCAGAGTTCAGAACGCGAAAAAGAAGCTTATCTCCTTCCTCTCCATATTTTCCCGTCAGTACGTTCAAGTTTTCAACGGCCGGTGTTTCAAGTGGCATAAAACCATGAGATTGAAACCTTTTTTTAATTGTTTCAAATATATGATTTCTTCTTGCTGACTCGATTGGTCCGAAATCTCTTGTACCTTTTGCATTTTGCGGCTTAATAGTCGCCATTAAATTACCCCTTCGAAATAAATATATTTGTTTATACCCTGATTTTTAATACTTTTAAAGCAATAGGCCTTTAAAAAACGTGACTTCTTTGCCATAATTTTCTTATGAGACAACACACAAAGCTATTACCACTTTTCTTTATTCTATTTATCTATTCATGTGCTGGAATCAGGCCACTACCACAGCTTGGGACATACGAAGTTGAACAGCGAGTTGCCCACCCTGGTAAGGTCAATAAAATTGTCTTGGAATTGCCAAGTATTGGTGAGAAATTTCGCGTTCTTTGTGGAGAAGACACTCTCGGGCACAATGTAACGGGAAATACGCTTGAGACGGTATGGGCACCAAAATATTGGTACTTTGAGACAAAAGATGGCGAAGAAACGAATGCGCCAACTTCAGTTCATTGCTATTTAAAATCTGAGGTCTATGGCCAAGAGGTTCAATACCATATCGCAACATTTGAAATTAAGCCGTTTGATTATAAGAAATCATATATCAAGGTTTCAAAAAAGCATGTCGACTTATCACCTGAGGCCGTCAAACGCTGGCAGGAAGAAGTAAAGTTACAAAAAGACGCTTATGCTACAGCTGAGCTGGAGAAATCACTAACGGATAAAGAGTTTATTAAGCCTCTCGACTCTAAAATCACGGCCTATTACGGAAATCGTCGTGTCTTCAATAATAAGAAGAATAGCTGGCACTCAGGAACTGATATGCGCGCCAGAAGGCCGACTCCGGTAAAGGCTTCTAATGACGGAAAGGTTATTCTTGTTAAGGACCTCTTCTTTAATGGAAATGCTGTTTTCATTGATCACGGAGCTGGTGTCATAACAATGTATTGCCACTTGTCAAAGTTCAAGGTTAATCAAGGTGACACAGTAAAGCGTGGTCAAATCATTGCTTTAAGTGGTAATACTGGTCGCTCTAGCGCTCCACACTTACACTGGGGTGTTCGTGTTCAAGGTAAATGGATTGATGGCCTTCAGTTCATTAAAGAAAAAGGGCGAGAGCAAAAGGCCCAAAAATATGTTACGCCACAAGTTGAAGGGAAGAACTAATGACTCCAATTATTATTGTCATCGTTTTACAAATAGCGATCCTAGCTTTCTTATTTCTAATTTTTAAGAAAGAGCACACTGTTAACTTTGATGAAGTCACAAATCTCATCCGTTCTCAAAAAGATGATATAACAGAGACGCTTTTTAGAAATAATAATCAGCTAGCGGAGAATTTTTCAAATCTTCGTGAGATCGTGGTTGAGCGCCTAATGGAGACAAAAGGTGCTCTTAATAAAGACATGTTTAGTTTTAAGGATCAGTTAACGCAAGACCTTGAAAAGAAATTTGATAAGACTAATCATGCTATTCAAGAAAAGCTTGAAAAGATCAATAATAAGGTTCAAGAAAACTTAAATGAAGGTTTCAAAAAAACTAACGAAACTTTTACTGGGATTATTGCTCGTCTTGCTAAAATTGATGAGGCCCAAAAGAAGATCGAATCTCTTTCAACGAATGTTGTAAGTCTACAAGAGGTTTTAACTGATAAGAAATCACGTGGGATTTTTGGAGAGGTTCAGCTGACTTCTCTTCTGAAGTCTGTCTTTGGAGAAGGTGATAAGTACTACAAGCTTCAGTATAAGTTAAGTAATGACAAGCTTGTGGATGCCATGCTTGATCTGCCTGAGCCAATTGGAAGACTTTGTGTGGACTCGAAATTTCCATTAGAGAACTTTAAGAGAATGTTTGAGGGATCGGTTGAGGAAAAGACTGTTGCTCGCCGCGAGTTCGTGAAGAACGTTAAAAAGCATATTGATGATATTTCTTCTAAGTATATTATTAAGGGTGAAACTTCTGAGCAGGCCGTTCTATTTCTACCTGCTGAGGCAATCTTTGCAGAGATTCATGCTTATCACGAAGATATTATCGCTTACTCACAAAAGAAGAATGTTTGGATTGCTTCACCGACAACTTTTATGGCCACATTAACTACAGTTCAGTCAGTTCTGATGAATATGGAGCGCTCTAAGTATATGTCGATTCTTCACGAAGAGATCAATAAGCTAGGAGTTGATTTTGGCCTCTATGAGAAGAGATGGGGCGATCTAACTAAGCACTTAGCGACGGTTACTAAAGATGTAAATAATATTAATATAACGACTGGAAAGATTTCTAAGAGATTTCAGAGGATTATGGAAGTTGAAATCGACAAGGGCCAGGCGCCAGAAGTCGAATTTTCTAGTCAGGAAAGTTTAAATGACCTATAATGGTCTATAATTTTCAATTATAAAGGATATACATATGAGTTTAGAAGTATTTGTAGCACTAAGTTTAGTAGGGTTCTGGGCACTTCTTCCGGCTTCTCTTGCAATTGCTTGTAAAGATTTTGACGATGCAATGATGGACGATCATCACTAAGAAGTCTTTTATTTTGTAAAGAATTTCCTGGTATTAAATAGTTAGGCGCGATTCTATAATGTTAATAAATAAACATTGTGGGAGACGCTTAATATGGCCAAAAATCGCCGTCGTTTAAAACAAATATGGATTAATCCTAGTTTTCAAACTCACTTCCTAGTGAAGTTTGGTATTCTTAATTTGATCACTTGTGGCTTCTTTATCGCCACGACCTTTTCTTTCTTAGTTCGATTACAATCCATGGCCGAAGAGAATGGATTTTTTCAAAGTGAAGTATTTCAAAATTTTTGGGATATTCAAATTCAAGTTATTAGCTTTTCTCTGCTTGTCGTTGTTCTACTAACATTCTTTCTATTTCTTTATCTTGGGCTGACTATGTCGCATAAGATCGCAGGCCCGCTATATCGCTTAAATCAACATTTAAAATCGTTGTCTTCATCAGACAAGATCCCGGTTTTAGAAAAAGTTAGCTTTAGAAAAGGTGACTACTTTAAGGAACTAGAGGACTCATTTAATGAACTTGTAGATCGTGAAAATGACGTCAATAAAGGGAAGTACCAATAATTATCGTCACCTTATTTCGGTAAATTAGAGATGAGTAATGTCTATCATGTTGAAATTAGTCGTGACACGATTATTGAAAATATGTCGTGATAAACTAAGTGAAATTTTTTTATTTTAATTAAGTGAGGGGTAAATGAAATACTTAGTAATCTTGTTGTTAACGAAGGTAGTCTTAGCACAGGGGATTTCAGTTATACCTAATAATTCTCCTGTAGGCGTAAAGCTTAATCAGGTCGGAAATATTGTTAAGAGAAATAGTTGCGATCAATTTCGTTCTACACATTTAAATATTACACTTACTCCAACTTGCTACGGTGCTAACTTAAGACACGCAAAGAGCACGATTGATCCACATGGTGGCGACATCAAAATGAATGTAAAGCTAACAAATGGAGGAGAGCACTTTGAGAGTAACACATTTTTCTCTCCTGAAGTCACATGGCCAAACACATATGGACAGTCATGTGCATGGGATATAGACACGAATAAAATTCGTTGTTTAATTACTAATGGCAATTCGTCTGCAAACGTAACTTATAATTGTAGTTATTCTAAGCAAAAGTTCTTCTTAGATGATTTCCTTGATTGCAAGCGATCTGGTGACCCTCTGTCTCAATCTGATTTGAATAAAGAGGTAAAGTGTAAGTTCTTTTATAATTGGAAAGGAACAGGCTATGCTGCGAAAAAATCTTATACGAAGAAAGCCGGAATTGCTAACTGTGGTATTCGCGGAAAGAATACAATGGAAGTTAGTACTGAAATTGTAAGTGGTGCAGATGATAATACTGAGAGTGAGATTGGCGAAGGTGAAATCAATGTTTTAATTCCAAACCTAACAATTAAAAAGAGGGTTGGTGTACGTGAAATGAGTACCGGCCGTGTTTTCTTCAATGGTAGTTCAAGTGATGTTAATGTAGAGTTCTTTCAAAAAGATGAAGCTAAAGATCAATGGGTTAAATTAGATTATAAAGGCAGTATCGGTTTAAATGACTTTGAAGACTGTTTAAGTGTTAAGGCCGCATTCCTTGGACGTAACCAATTTTGTGGTTCTTACTATTCTCCACTAATGTTAATTTTTAATTCTCAACTTCCACAGTTTTTAGGAAGAAGTTCTTTTCCTTTAATAAATGACGTTCCAGTTATTCATTGGGTTGAACCTAACTCAAAAGCTTACTTTCTTGCTCTTGATAGAAATGATGATGGAAAGATTGATAGTGCGCTTGAATTATTTGGGAATCAAAACGAATCAGGTAATGGTTTTGAAGCGCTAGCGAAGTATGATTCTAACGGTGATGGTCTAATTAATAATAAAGACGATATTTATGGCCGATTAATTCTATGGAACGATATCAACGGTAACGGAGTTAGTGAGAAGAAGGAGCTTTATTCTTTGGCCAGCAAAGAAGTTTCTGAAATTAATCTAAATTATAAACATGGAAATATTCCTTTTGAAGGACGAGCTGAGGCACGTGAGATGTCAACGTTTACTATGAAGGATGGAAAGACTGGTCAAGTATATGACATTTGGTTTTCTCCTGCGCGCTAGTTAATGAAAATAGAAAGGTAATAAGTTATTTAAGTAAAATGGACTTTTATGAGAATATTTAGAAATCAAAATGGTGGAGCAGCAATTGCTTTTATCCTATTCGCTTCGGTTGGTGCTGCATTTTTGGCCACTAATTTAAATACTCTTCTAGATATCGTATCAAAGAAGAAGAAAGAAGGGCGTTTAAATGCCGAGATGGACACCTTTACAAGAGGGGTTATCGCATACACATCATATGCTCTGAAAGAGAGATGGTGTATGGATAATAGTTGGGCAAGAAGTGATGATTGTACAGGAGATATGGATAAGGTAATTAGTAATAAGTTTAACCTTGAAAGACTTCTGTGGTCTAGTGCTTCTGTTACCGCAATTAAAAAAGCTTATTATAATGAGTACAATAGAGAAATTAATTTTGAACCTTCACTTGAAAAGATAGAAGCCAAGATTTCGATCTCATCACTTGAATCTCTGGGACAGAGTCATCCTTTAAATCTTTCACTTACTAATACATTAAGAAATTGCATGAAGGATATTCTTATCCGATTAAAAAAAGCTGAGAATAGTTCTTTATATTCTAGTGGTGATGACCGATTTATCGAAATATACGTCGAAGGAATAATGAAAAGTGATAAGAGCTGTTCAAATTATAAGAGTTCTCCTTATGGGAAAAGTTTAGTCGGCTTATTCCCTCGAACACTTAATCAATTTGCCGTTATTAAAGGAGGAGATTTTGATCTCTCGAAAATTAATGGTTCCAAATCTTCACGTGGTTTAAATATTCATGCACCTGTCTACGTCGATAATAATTTAATTGTTCCTAAAAGTGGATATTCACCAGTTGCATTATATTCTAATGTTTACGTTGGGCGAGGTGGCGTTAAGTTTCCTGGAAAAGATTTTTCACCAAAATCATTTGGGGGCAATGATGATCAATTATATTCGACATATAAACACGTTAAAAGTTTGAAGCGTGGGGTTGTTCTTGAAGGTGAAGTCGATGAAGGAATTGCAGCCTTATTTGGAAATGAATACTATGTGGATACAAGCTTAGCTAAGAAATGTGATATTTGGCGTAAGCTTGAGGATAATATGGCGGAAACAAGGGATTCGAGGCTCTTTGGCCGTAAAAATAGTGGAGGATTTAGCATTGGTCTTTCTAAAACGGAATTGGCCATATCAAATGAATTCAGAGAATACGCTTATCCAAGTGAATTTGTAAGTGAAGAAGCAGGCTATATTCAACTTCTATCTAACCCAACTAATACAGTCTCTTATATTAATAAGGGGAATTCAAAGAAACCTATTATGAAAATGGACATAAAGGTCTTGGATAATAATGAATCAGCGGAAGTCTTATTGGCCAGAGATTCAAGCATAAATATAAATTTGAATTCTGATATTAATTTTATTAAATCGAAAGAGGTTTTAGAAAAAGATAGTGTAGAAAGAAACGAGTTTGAAGATCTTTACAAAGAGAATGAATTTCAAAATGCATATGATCGACACGCTCAAAATTGTTCATCATTCAGCTCTAATTATCAAAGTGTTAGAGTTGGTGAGTGTTCCTTGGTGAATAGTTCATTTAATGATCATAAGGATAAGAGTTGCGCTCAAGCCTACGATAAAAGACCAAAAAGAAAAGAGTCTTGTGAAAAGAGAATTGATGGTATTAAGAAAAGCTATGATGATTATCAAGATTTAAAAAATGCATCACTTGTTGAAATTGAAAATAGTATTGCAAAGCAACCAAGTATCACTCTTGATCTATCTGCTGGAGTTACAAATATTACAAACTTTGCAATGGATGTGAAAAATCCTGAACAGTTAAAACTAGATGGTTATCGAAATATTCAGGATATTGAGTTAAGGTTTTGGGCCTTTGATTTTGCTGTAGAAAATAGTTCAAACCCTATTAGTGGACGACGCCATGCTGAGCCTCATAAGCCAGGACCAAATGATGCCTCTAATCCGAATGTGATAAAATTGAAAATTAATAGAGAGCTAGATGGAACTTTTTCAAGTGTTTCGTTGAAAAATAGTGAAGGCAAAGATCTTAACAGCTGGACATTATTAAAGAATGATTTTGGCCGAAACGAGCCTCCTCATAAACTAGAAGAAGGATCATTTGGGCGATATAGTAATGAAATTTATATACCTGAAGATGGCCTAACTCTTAGTGAAAGCGAGGAGCTAGAAGAGAAGTGTTCTGGTGTTCCTACAAACGATAATTTTCAATGGGATATCTCTTTTACAAAAAATACCCTCCATTCTTGGATGTATGACGTTGGAGGTAATGGGATTACGTTAACTGGCGAAATGGTTATGCAGGACCTCTATACATTTAATGAAAATAATATGTATCCAGGTAATGCTGGAGGTATCCCTAATCAGTCAATTACTAAAAAGTGTGTTATTCCGAGTAATGTCGATTTTATTTTCGGCTTTTATGCATGTGATGAATTAGTTATTGAGGGGCGAAGTAGTCGTCTTACTTTTGTTGGTACATTACTTGTTAATAAGTTTAATATTTCAAATACTGCCATCAATACTGGTATTGATTTTTATAATATCTGGCATCCAGTGGCCGTTGAAAAATTACGAAAAATGAATTGGTTAGCTCGTCGAGATAATGAAGGTAATATAAGTAAGTGTAAAGATGATGTTACTGTTTGGGATAAGAATTTAACTAATTCGCAAATGTATGACATGAAAACATGTTCTCCGATTCATTTTGTTTTAGAAGGCCCTAATAATTATAACTGGACTACAGTTGACCCGGAAATTGGTTTACCTGATGACGGTGGGATTGTGACTAAGTCTAAAATCCCAAATCGATATCGACGTTTTAACTTACAGACCTATTGGGTTGCAACAGGGAGTAAGTGATGTTTAGAAGAAATAAACTTTTATCTAATCAAAAAGGATTAACATTGGCAGAGATTGTTGTTGCTGCCGGGCTATTTGGTGTTACTGTCTATGCTTTTTTAGGAGGACAAAATGTTTTTCAATCAGCAAGTAAGAAGTCACGAAGTCAAATTATCCAATACAATATTGTGCATTCCTTATATCGAAAAGTCGCATCAAATAGTGCTATTTTTCAAGTTGACTTAGATAGTGAAAAATTTCTTTCAATGACAAGCTTAAAGGACTTAAATGAAAAACTTCCACTTGCTTGGAATGATAAATTAGTGACATCTACTGAGGATTGTTTAAGTTGTCCGGGGCGAATGGGGTATATCTTAGTTCCACATCCTGATTATCGAGGGCTTTATAAGTTAATTATTCGAGTTACGCACCGTAAATATATTAAAACTTTTAAAGATTTTGAATTTGTTATTTCTGGAGAATAAGTTGAAAAAGATTGCGATCTGGTCACATTTGAAGAATGAAATTGGTTTTACTTTGGCCGAGCTTGTTGTTGCGTCTGGACTTGCGGGAGTGATTCTTTTGGCAGCGACATCTTTCTTTAGTGATTATCAGAAAAAGAATAAAAATGTTAGTTCAGAAATTTTGGAAACAATCAACTTAACCCAATTTGAGCAATTCTTAGAAAAAGATATTTCTCTCGCTAAACTTTCCCTTGGATCACTAAATTTGAAAGATGATATTAGAGGGAATAATTTCTTTGATTACTTCTATGACGTCTCATGTGTACGTTCTTGTGAAAGAGAAATCAAACTAGAACTTCCTGGTGCAGAAGGTAAGTATTCGAAAGAGATGTACTTTCTTATTCAAGATCCTTTCTTTGATAAAGAGGTAATCTTAAACCCAAGTGAAGCTTATTCGACGGGGGGAGAGTTTAAGGGATTAAATTATAATAACAACCTCAATAATAAACTCTTACAAGAAAATGTTGATGATGAGGATCAAGATATTATTTGGAAACAAAATGCGCTGATTTATACATATGCTAATCTCTCTGTTCGAGAAAAGCCTTCGACGCCGGAAAAGAGTCCACCTGTAAGATATAATTATCTAGGATGGGTAAAGAATCAAAACTCAAAATATCTCACTACAGAAAATATAGAAGAGGATATCTTTATCAATTGGGATGTTCGTACAATGAATTATTATTCTACTGAAGATGATTTCTTAAGAAATATTCCTTTTATCTATGGATTATCAAATACTGTATATGTTGCGAGGGCCAGAATTATTCGATATAGGCTAGAAGCCTATAAGGAAAAGGGTGTTCTAATGGCAAAGCTCCTAAGGGCAGTCAAGCTACCTGATGGTAAGTACAAGGAATTTGTAATTGGCGATAAAATTAAAGAAATTTCCTTTGTAAGAAAGGATGTATCTCTACCATTTATTGATGTTAGGTATGATGTCTTTTAAATAAGGCCTTGTGCTTGTGCCTGTTCAACAGTTAGAGTTTTTAGCTGTACCGCATGTAAGTCTTCACTTAACTTCTGCTTTAAAATATCCATAACCATTCTGTGCTGAGCTAGAAGCATTTTGCCTTTAAATTCGTCACTAACGATTGTGATACCTAGGTGATCGCCGCCACCAGTTAGGTCGTAGATCATTACTTGTGAATCTTTGATATTTTCTTCGATGATTGTTTTTACTTGTTCAAATAACATAAATAACTCGCTTTCTGCTTTTGCTCTTTCTTATAGTACAACTTTAGAAGCTGCATAGAAGCTTGTGATAAAAGTTAAAATTCTAAACGCTAGAGTCGTGATACCCAGGTAACGGTGCTTCTTAATAAAGCTAGAATTACCTTTTAGAATCATACGGCCAGAGATAACCATTGCGATGTAAAGAAGTACGCTTGATACCGCAAAGAATAGGTGAATCTTAAGTGCTGTTTGTGACTGGAAAACTTCCATTGCTTTATCGATAGCACTGCGGCTTAATTCAATTTGTAGAATTAAGATAACATCCCAAATCATCGCAGCAGACATAATCTTTACGTGCTTTTGGCGTTTTTTGCTCTGGGTTACTCCATAAATCATTAAAGATAGGATCAGAAATGATTGAATTTGAAAAAATGTCGCAGAAGACATGGCGCACCCTTACGTAATAAAAATATTAATAATATGTAGCTTAGAATAAGACATAAAAAGGTGATTATCAATACGATTTAACAATGATAAATTAAATAAAGGCCTAGCGCCAATGGGAGCAGTAAACAAGCATGGATACGATGAATACAGAAAATAACACACTAGGCAAATGGGCACTTCTTGATATTGAAACAACGGGTGCAGATTGTAGTGTTGATGAAATAATAGATGTTGGTTTTCTTCAATTTGAAGGGACAAAACTCGTTCATAAATATGAATCTCTGTGTCGTCCAAGTTTTGAAATTTCCAAATTCATCCAGAAGTTAACTGGTATTGATAATAAGATGCTAAAGCGTGCTCCACTTCTTGATGATGTCATCGGAGAAGTTCTTGAGTTAGATGGCCATGACATTCTTGCTCATAATGCAGATTTTGAGGCCGGCTTCTTAGACCATCACTTTGAAACCCTCGACTTTAGAGAAAGGCATCGTTGGCAAGACTCGCTCTACTTCTTATCACTTCTTTTTCCACATATGTCTTCACTGAAGCTTGAAAACTTTATTGTTGGTTTTGGGCTAGCTGAAAAAGAATTGCACCGAGGGTTTCAAGATTCAGTTGACCTCTTAAAAGTTGTGATTGTTGCAGCTCTTATGACGAAGAAAGATGCTGGTAAGTATAACTTCATGATGTCTTTAATGCATAAATACTCACTTCAGGACTATTGGTTCTTTAGATTCCTATGTCTCTATGAAGAAGAATTATTTGAGATCTCTGAACAGATTGATTTCGATCCGGCAGCTCATATTGAGATGGCCTTAGAGTGGGCATATCCTAAAACACTTGAAGATAAGCAAGTGTATGAGCAAAATTTTGATATGACCTTCAATGGCCAGAATGTGAAGAATATCTTCAGTGACGAAGATAAAGTATCAACTCTATTTAATGGTTACCGCTACCGTAAGTCTCAAGAAGACTTGGCCCTAAAAGTTGGTCAGTCTTTCAAGAATCATATTCACGCCATGGTGCAAGCGCCAACTGGAACGGGGAAAACGCTTGGCTACTTAGTGCCAAGTGCTTTATTTGCCCTTAGTGAACAAAAGCAAGTTCTTGTGGCAACGGGAACTAAGACTCTTCAGGCCCAGGCCATGAATAAGGATGTTCCTGCTCTTCATAAGCTCTTAGGAGTCTCTCCTAAGGACTTAAAGATTCGACAACTTGTTGGTTCAAGCAATCACTTTTGTGAACTTCTTTTTACCCAAAGACAGAATGAAGAGGACCTATTTTCTCAAAGTAATGACTTAAAAGATAAATTTGCAGATATCTATTTTGAATCTCTTTTTTATCACAACTCAAATAGTGCGCTAGAGCATATGATCTCAAAAGATGATCTACCATTTGTTCTTCGTATGAAGCTTGAAAACTTTTCACAAGCTCAAAAAGATTTGGCCGTTGATTACCGTGCTTGCTCAAGTAAGCAGTGTCCATTCTATGCCAATTGTACTTATATTCGTGGACTTCGAGATGCTAAGGAAGCAGATATCATTATCGGAAATCATGCTCTGATGTTTTCTTGGACAAAGTCTTTTCCTAGGCCTGCTTACGTGGTGGTGGATGAGGCCCATAAAATTGAAGGCGAGGCGACTAAGGCATTCTCTGCAGAGGTGGCACAGAGTGATCTTGAAAGTCTTCACAAGCAATTTCAAAATCTACAAGGTTTAGGTTCTCTTTTCTACCTAATCAATACATTGATTGAAGAGAATCAAGAAGAAGAGATCTCATCTCTTCGAATGTTATCAATTGATACGGCCTCAATGCTTAGGGATCACTTATTTGAGCTTCCTGAGAAGTTTGAAATGATCTTTAAAAAGATGCCTCGCTATACTGACAAGTTTTGGAATGAGCTTCCAATGATTATGCCAACAGAAAAGGAAGCCCTTCGCCTAAGTGTCTTCCACCATCTGGAGAGTATTTTCTATCTTCTTAAATCAGTTTATGAAAGATTATATCCATATACGATTCGCTGGCAGGTGAGCGATATGCAAGGCCAAGGTGAAATTACGGCTTGGACTCGTTTTGAAGCATTTGTGGGGCAACTTGAGGATGTGATGAATGCTCTTGCGGTCTTATTAAAGATTGAAAGCTCTTCTCAGCCTCATTCTCTTTCAATGAAGTATCATGAGCAGCAAGGATTCCTACTAAGTGCAGGGCCAATCAATACTGGACGCATCTTACATGACCAACTACTACAAACTTCTTCATCGGTTGTTTACACTTCTGCAACGCTAGGAAATGAGCATGGGGATCAAGGAAGTCGCGGGATGGAGTGGTCGACAGGTTATCTTTATAGTGAACCTGAGAGGCGCTTTAGAACAGGGCTCTATCTACCTTCAGTATATGATTATAAGAACCGTACAAAAGTTTTCTTATGCGATGATACACCATCTCTTTATGATAAGGACTTTGTGAAAACAATTTGTGATCGCCTAACTCCTTTTATTGAAGATATCGATGGAAGAACTTTACTCTTATTCTCTGCTCGTGCTCGCTTTGAGAAGGCCGTGGAATATATGCTTGATAAATTTGAAGGCAAGCTTCCTGTTTTTGTTCAAGGTATGGGGGCCAATGTTGTTGAAGAATTTAAAGAGAGTGGAAACGGAATCCTAATTGGAATGGAGTCTTTTGGTGAGGGGATTGATGTTCCTGGTGATGCCTTAAGATTTGTCTTTATTGATAAAATTCCAGACCTTTCAATGGAGCAGGTTATTCGTCTTCGCCGTGAGTACTATGAAACAAATATTGGTAACGAATTTGAAGATTACTATCTTGCCCATAGAACAAGAAACCTACATCAAAAACTTGGAAGGCTGTTAAGAACTGAAACTGATGCAGGTGCGGTCGTTGTTATCGACTCACGTGTAAAAAAGTGGAAGAACTCGACAATGGCAAAGCTTACAAAACAGATGGAGCCATATCAAATTCACCGCACGAATTTTAAAGAAGCACTTGAAGCTTCTAAGGATTTTGTGAATACTTTGGATTAAAATCGGTAACCAAACTCGAGTAAGTACATATAACGATCACCGAAGCTTAATTCTGTGGTCAAACCAAATTCGCGATTTATTTCATAGTTAAGGCCCGCAAGTCCGTGCCATCCACTAGATGAAAGGCTTACGTTAAGAATTATATCTTGGCGTGAGCCGGTAATTTGAATATTGCTGTCTATATACATGGCCCCTGTAAAGATTTGAAGTTTCCCTGCATTGTATCCGCCTCGAAAAGCGATACTATAGAGATTTACATCTAATTCATCTTCAATGATAACGTCAGTTAAGTTGAAATTAGTCATGGCAAACCAGTTATTGTAGCCAGCAACTAAGACTCCTCCAAGATTTGCGACAGTACCTTTTGCTTTAAAAGGTATCTTATGTTGTTGGGCACCGACAATTGGGAGCTGGGTTTTAAATTCAAGTTGAACATTGGAGTGAATCTGACCTAGGCCAAGGTATAGATTAAAGAAAGGGAGTAGCCAAAAATCAGTTCGAATCATATTGATTTTTGTTTCAGTATCGACTTTCACATCACCAGTAACAGGAAGTGCTGCAAATAGGTCTTCACCATTTAAAGTTGCCTTATCAACACCAAATTTTTCATCATGTTCTATTCTAGAAACATTAACCCCATAAGGACGAGGTAGAGTGTAGCCTCGCTTCTTTGCTTCTTCTCCCCAAATTGGAAAGTAGCGAGGTTTTTCCTCACTAACTTTATTGACCGGCATTTCTTGGGCAAAAGTTGATAAGGGACTAAGAAGAATAAGTAGGTAGAATATGATCCTCATTAATTTGTCTTCCTTATATACTTTCTAATATCATCAAACTCTTTTGGAGCGACTGTCTTGGCATAGTCGATCTCTTCTTGGGTTAGGGGGATATAGCCTCTGTCATAACTCCATCCATAGCCCCAACGATAAGATGTTTGGTACTGAGGGCCACCGCCAATTCTAACCCCAAGGTACATGACTATGGACATCCAATCAGTGAACTCTTCTTTTACACATGCTTTCAACTGCTGGTCGGCATTAAAACGCTGGGCCTCTGTGCCTCCGAGCCAATAATGTTGGTCGTGGACAAAGCAACACTTAAGCCATGCATCTGGCTTTGAAATCGTTCCGTCCGGCCACTTCGAACAACCATCTGACATAAAAGGTGAGAGTTGCTGTGACAGATGGATTTCATTCTTCTTACTTATATCACTTCTACTAGCAGGAAGCTTCGCACAGGAAGTCGCGATTAAGAGTAAAGAAAGGTTAAATATAAAAATATAATTCTTCATATAGCTATCTTATACGTTTTTTGAAGTTAATTATTCTTAAGGTAGTTTTCGTCAAATTCTTTATCGTATTGAGCGATCTTTCTAAAATCTTTAATTGTGAGTTTCTTATTCCAAAGGTGTTTTGGAACGTGCTTAAATGTCTTTTCATATGATGAATCGATTTCAAATTGAATGACTGCAATCTCGTCTAAATTGTAACTCTTAAAAAAGCTTTTCATTTCAAGCACAACTGGATTTTTAAGAGGGGAGGCCGCAATCTCAAGAGGTGCCAGCTTCATTGATAGGCCGTAGTCTCTTTTTTTCAACATGAATTTCTCTGGCAATCTAATATCGATATCCCACCACACTTTGTTGGTTGTCATAAGAAGCCTTTGCGTTTCATCTTTATCGACTGGTTCTAACTCTTTTAACGACTCCTTAAGCCAGGAAGTCATATTCAAATTGTATTGTATACTGGAAAAGGTAAGGTGCTCGTTGATTAAGGCCGAAGCGATCTTGGCGCCAAGAATATTTGAATAGAGATCCTCTGGAGAATAAGCAGATGGTTCCTCTGAAAATATTGAGACATTTCTGTAGCCATGCCATTGAGCAAATTCATGAGAAATGGCCATTTCATATGCAAGCTTTGAAGCAAGTGCCGATGTAAAATAAATCTTCTCTTTACCTTGTAATTTTCTAGTATCAAATGCTTTGAAAATAATTACTCGCTTACCAATTTCTTCGGGTAATTCAATTTTAAAGTCAGTACCTAATTTGGGATAAATCTTATAGAAAAGGGTTAATGTGATATCCGCTGTATCCCTGATGTGAGCAGTATCAATTAGGCCACCTCTTTTCGTATAAATAAGCCCATTAACTTCTGGATTTCTTTTGCCAATTGAGGCCATCTCTTCTTTTGAGAAATTATTAATATTGTATATATGTGTTCCAAGTGATTGGTAGTTGACAGTGTTTCGTTCTTTAAAAAAAGGGATTGGAATGGATAAAAGTTTGATTTTAAAATTTGTCCCAAAAGCACAGCATGGCCTAAAGTTTTGCGAGAACTCGACTTTATCTAATTGGTTAAGTTTTAAATCAAGACTTGAATTCTCTCCATAATCTTTTGATAAGACACTATTTATGGCGTTACTGTCAGGTCTGGTACTTTCAACCCAAATATTTCCAGCACAAGAAGATATCAAAATTAACATAAATGTTGATATCCAAAGCCTTTTCATCGTTAAGTTCGATCGAGGTTGTTGAGATATTTAATCGAAATATTCGTCCCTTGCTTATCTTTTATAATATAGGGAATGGTTTGGTGTTGAGATAGCCAGATACTTAGGAACTCTGGATCCACTTTCATATCTTTACTGTCTTCAGAATCTGATTTTTCAAATAACTTGTACTGAACGGCCGTTACTGTTGCGCCTGCTATCTTGATTGACTCAGAAGTTTGCGCTGCTCTTTCAACAACGATATTATTATTGATAATAGGGCCTTCATACTTCCACTGATTATTTGAAGAAAAGAATGAGTAGTAGTTCTTTCCAACGGAATCAAATTTCTTTGACCAAAGAAAGAGCATACTGCAACAGCTTAGTGGAGTGGTGACATAGAATTTTGGAGAAGTCGTGATGGATTCTTGATTAACTTCACCATCGCATTCAAATTGATACTTGAGCTCACTCGTCGAATGATCAAATAAGAAAATTTCTTTAGAGATCTGTTCTCCAAGACTTTTAATGATTTGCACTTTGACTGGGGTGTATTCCTTATCAACAGTGTAGGCGACATTGATTTTTAAGAGCTCTCCGGTCATTACACGTGCCAGCATTTCTCCTTCAAAGTAGATTTGGTGGAGTTTTGGCCTGCGGTAGACTTCAAATGTTTCTTCAGCATAGAGATTATCCTTGCGGGAGTAGTTGTATGCACCGCGAAAGATCTTTTCTCCTTTATTGCTGTTTCCAAAATAGCTCATATTAAATATTATATAGTAAATTAAAATTTTGTAGAAGAGGTTAGTTTTGCGCTCCGGCTTTCGCGTATTTGTTGAACGCTTTATCTATTTATTCAAAACCGTTGCTTTTTGGTTTATTACAATCATCGGCAACCTCGGTGTTGTTATCTTCGCCTTCGTCTTCTTACACCTTGAAAAAGGGCACAATCCAAAAGTTATTGAGCTTGGAGATGCTATTTGGTGGGCCTTTACCACAATAACCACTGTTGGTTACGGAGATATTACTCCTGTAACACTATGGGGAAGGGTTATTGCAATTGTTCTAATGATCTTTGGAACGGGGCTATTTGCCACTTATACCGCAATTTTTGCTAATGTCATGCTTGGGCGCCAATTTCTTACGATCGGAAGACGTGTACAAGTCTTAAAAAGAAATGTAGAAGGGATGCAATCAAGTCTACATAGAGAAGATTTAATGCTAGAAAGAGAACTAGCTAAGTTAAATAAAACTTTAAATATATTAAATGATAGAATGACGAGTCTTGAAGAGAGAAATGGAGAAAAGAAATGAGTTATGAATTTTACAAAGTACTTCACGTGTTTATGGTTGTCCTTATGGTTGCTGCCTTTGCACCTCAATTTGTAAGTACTGAAGCGCAAAACAGAAAGCTATTTAAAATTACTTCTGGTATTGCAAGTTTCCTACTTTTCGTAGGTGGTATGGGGCTTCTTGCTCGTATCGGTGTTAGTCATGGTGCTGGTTGGCCTCTATGGGTTAAGGTTAAGGTTGGACTATGGGTTGCAGTTTCTGCGCTTGGGCCAATTCTTGCAAAACGCATGAAAGCAAATCGTCTTGCAGGTCTAGGTTTAATTCTTGCACTAATCTTCGTTGCAATCTTTTCTGCAGTAACTAAATACTAAGAAATTTTAAAGAAGAAATTTTGGACCGTAATTGGTTAACATATAAGGGCCTTTGGGCCCTTTCTATTCCTTCCATCCTCGCATCGATGCTCGAGCCACTAAGTTCAATCGTCGATACTGCTCTTGTTGGAAATTTTGATACGAATATGCTGGCCGCTATGGCCATCGGCGTTTCTATTATGTCATCCATCACTTGGATGTTTAATTTCTTAGTACATGCGCCTATTCAAGCGATCTCGCAAAAGCTTGCCAAGGGGGAGTATGAAAATGTTGTCTCACTTATTAAGGTAACATTTTTAATTGCTTTCTCCATTGGACTCTTGCTGGTTTTGATTTTTGTTCCAGCACGTCACTTTGTTTATGACTTCTTAAGCGTAACGAAAGAACTTTACTCTTTATGTGATGAGTATTTCTTAACGAGACTATATGGACATGTTTTTATTTTATTATTCATGTCGGCCTTATCTGTTCTTAGAGGAATGGCAAAGGTTAATATTGTCCTAGGTATTATTGGTGTGGCCACTTCGGTAAATATTATTTTGTCTTACCTGGGGCTCTATCAACTTAATATGGGGCTTTCAAGTGTTGCAGCCGCAACAATTATTGCTAATGCAATTGGCTTCTTTATTAGTCTCTACTACATACTTACACATGAAAAGGTTCGCCATCTTTTCTTATCGCAAAAAATTATTCTGGCCGATGCTTTTCATATGGGAAAAAGTTCGATCAATGTTTTCATGCGTTCGGCCTTCTTGACGCTAAGTTTTTTCTTGGCCACAAAAGTAGCAAGCTCCATTTCTTTAAAAGCTCTTGCGGCCCATCAAATTATATTAAATCTTTGGCTATTTGCTTCCTTCTTTACAGATGGCGTGGCCACGTCTGGCAATATTATTGGTGGAACACTCTTTAAAAATGAAGGCCATGATCAGTTAAAAGATATCTTCCATAAACTTCTTGTTATGGGGGGAGCTATCGGGATTATCTTTTGTTTGATCTTCACCTTTGCTAACGGTCCTCTGATCTCACTTTTTACTTATGATGAAAGCATTCATGAAACGATAAAGGGGATTATTTACTTCCTTGCTATTGCCCAGATTCCGGTGTCGATTGCCTATGTCTACGATGGCCTTGTCTTTGGTATCAATCGTTTCGATTTCTTAGGACGCCATATGGTGATCGCCTTCTTTACATGCTTTCTTCCTCTGGCCTACTTAAGCTATTTGAATCAATCCTTCTTGCTCCTTTGGGGGGCAATTTTCTCGGTGGGTATCTACCGATTTATTTCGAATGCATACTTAATCGGAAAGACATTAAAGGTTAAATCAACATGAAAGAAAAAGGATCACAAGGTTTCTCAAAAGACTATTGGGACGTCAATTACGAGGAAGCTGATCAAATGGATGGAATAGGTAATGTGGAACAACACGTTGGCTATATTAAAAATTTATTTGGTTTAGAGTATATTGATATCAGCTCAATCATTGACTTAGGTTTTGGCCTTGGTCACTTATTTGAGGCACTTTTAGAGGAATTTAAGCCCTATAAGGCCCATGGTATTGAGCCAAGTGAGCACGCTTACAAAATTGTTAAAGATCGCGAAATCAATAAGATCGAATCAACGAAATTTAAGTTAGAAAAAACAGATATTGTTAGTTGGTGTCGAAAGAATGAAAACACTAAGAAGTCATTTGATCTTGGTGTTTGCACAAGCGTTTTTCAATACCTCACAGATGAAGAGCTAGAGTACTGTTTGCCAATTCTAGCTTCCAAATTAAAGTATTTTTATCTAACAGTTCCAACAGATAAAGAGTTGGATCGTCAGATTGAAGATCTTGAGTTTAAAGACGAATATGCCATTCGCAGAAGTCGTACAAAATACCAGAAAATGCTAAGAGAGCATTTTACATTTATTTCTAGTCGACTACTAGAAAGCAAGGTATATTTTGATGAAACAAACACAAATTTTACCGACTTATTATATCGATATTAAATGGAGTTTATTATGAGTAATTCTGGTCTTGATACAAAGACATGTGAAGCAATTGTTAAGGGTGAGGCCAAGGCCCAAACTGCAGCTCAACTTATGAGTGCACGTTACTTTGCTTATACAATCGGCAATATTGATTTCATCGTTGATTCAACACACCCAGATCATAGAGAGGATATGGATGTAAATGAAATCAAGGCGTGGTCATCGCAATCTGAGTGGAAGGGTCTTGAGATCGTTGACACTGCAGAGGGGACAGAGAGGGACGACTGGGGAATGGTTGAGTTTAAGGCAACTTTTGGCCTAGGCGGACAAGACCATGTGCATTATGAACGTTCTGAATTTGTTAAAGTTGATGGAGACTGGTTCTTTGTTGACGGTGAGCCAATCGTAGCGCAGGTAAAGAGAGATGGCGCCAAGGTTGGACGCAATGACCCATGTACTTGCGGCTCAGGTAAGAAATTCAAGAAATGTTGTGGTCGATAATTGTCGACTAAACAGCCTTTGTTTTAACGCGTTATGGTCTCTTAATCGAGTACGTGATTAGTTAAAATTAGGGTTACAACTTTATGTATTTCTGTTAAAAAACTAATAATTTCATAAATATTTTATTGTTAACAAACCAAGATAACGGGATTTGTCGCTATGATTCACATTAAGAGAGGATTGGATCTTCCTATCAGTGGGAAGCCATCACAAAAAATTGAGGTAGGACCTCAAGTGACTAAAGTCGCGCTTACTGGGCCAGACTATGTTGGAATGAAGCCAACTATGCTTGTTCAAGTAGGTGACGAAGTTAAAAAAGGTCAGGCGTTATTTTCTTGTAAGAAAGTTGAGGGTGTTCTTTATACAGCACCTATCAGCGGAAAGGTTATTGAAATTAACCGTGGTGCAAGAAGAGCGTTTGAAACTTTAGTAATTGAAGTTTCAGGTAACGAGCAAGTTACATTTGAAAACTACAAAGGGACGGGAGTAAAAGATTTAGCAAAAGAAGATGTTCAAGCACTTCTAGTTGAATCAGGTCTATGGCCTACTTTCAGGACAAGGCCATTTTCTAAAGCACCAGCTTTAGCTTCTGAGCCACATTCGATTTTCGTAACAGCAATGGATACAAATCCACTTGCAGCTGATCCAGCAGTAGTAATTGCTGAAGCAAGCGAAGATTTCGTAAACGGTGTTGAGGTAATCTCAAAGCTGACTGACGGAAGAACTTTCGTTTGTAAGGCAGCTGGTGCAAATATTCCAACGCCTTCAACGACTAAAGTTGAAACAAAAGAATTCGCAGGTGTTCACCCAGCAGGAAACGCAGGAACTCACATTCACTTTATTGATCCTGTAAGTGCAAATAAGACTGTATGGTCAATCAACTACCAAGACGTAATTGCTATTGGTAAATTATTTGCAACTGGTGAACTATCAACAGAAAGAATTATCTCAATTGCAGGTCCAGCATCTGTAAACCCAACACTTGTTAAAACTGTCCCAGGTGCTCACTTAGGTGAAGTTACTTCTGGTAAAGTTGGACAAGGTGAGGTGAGAGTTGTTTCTGGTTCTGTTTTCAGTGGACGTGCAATGGTTGGAACTTTTTCTTACCTAGGACGTTTCCATAACCAAATTTCTCTACTTACTGAAGGACGTGAAAGAGAGTTCTTAGGATGGCACAAGCCAGGTCTTAATAAATTCTCTGTTAAGCGTACTTTCCTACACTGGTTAAAGCCAGGGCAGATTTTTGATTTCACAACTGCTACTCACGGTTCTGATAGAGCTATGGTTCCAGTTGGGTCATACGAAAAAGTAATGCCTCTTGATATGCTACCAACTCAACTTTTAAGAGCACTTGTAACGAAAGATGATGACTATGCAATCGAACTAGGTTGTCTAGAGCTAGATGAAGAAGATTTAGCGCTTTGTACTTTCGTAAGTCCTGGTAAAGTTGATTTCGGTCCAGCTCTAAGAGAAAGTTTAACTACTATTGAGAAAGAAGGATAATTACAATGTTGCGCAAACTTCTAGATTCTCAACATGATAATTTCGCCAAAGGCGGGAAGTTCGAAAAGTTTTATGCTGTTTATGAAATGATCGATACTTTCCTTTATACTCCAGGTGGAGTAGCGAGAGGTTCAGTTCATGTTAGAGATGCACTTGACTTAAAAAGATTAATGATCACAGTTGCTATTGCTCTTATTCCAGCAATGTTTATGGCAATGTACAATACTGGTTTTCAGGCCAACTCTGCTTTAGCAGCAGCTGGTATGACTCCTGAAGGTTGGCGTGCTGATATCATCTTAGCACTTGGTGCAGGCTTCTCTCCAGATAGCCTTGTAGCAAACCTTCTACACGGGTTCCTTTATTTCTTCCCAATCTTTCTAGTAACACAAATTGCTGGTGGTTTCTGGGAAGCTCTTTTCGCGATCGTACGTGGTCACGAAATTAATGAAGGTTTCCTTGTTACTGGGATGCTTTTCCCACTAACTCTTCCTCCGACAATTCCTCTATGGCAAGTAGCTGTAGGGATCTCTTTCGGTGTTCTTATTGGTAAAGAGGTTTTCGGTGGTACAGGGAAAAACTTCCTTAACCCTGCTCTTACTGCTCGTGCTTTCCTTTTCTTTGCTTACCCTGCACAAATTTCAGGGGATGCAGTTTGGACAGCAGTAGACGGTTTCACTGGTGCAACAGCTCTTTCTCAAGCGGCACTTGGTGGTGTTGGAGCAATCACGACTTCAATGCAAGATGCATTCTTAGGATTTATGCCAGGTTCAATGGGGGAGACTTCAGCTCTTGCTTGTTTAATCGGAGCAGCGGTTCTAATCATCTCAGGTATCGGTTCTTGGAGAATTATGCTTTCAATGGTTCTTGGAGCAGTTGTTACTTCTGGAATCTTAAATGCTATCGGTTCTGATACAAATATGATGTTCTCAGTAACTCCACTTTGGCACTTAGTTATTGGTGGTTTTGCTTTCGGTACAGTGTTTATGGCAACTGATCCAGTATCAGCTTCTATGACACACAAAGGACACTGGTTCTATGGTGCTTTAATCGGTTTCATGGTTATCCTTGTTCGTGTTATTAACCCAGCTTTCCCAGAAGGTACTATGCTTGCAATCCTTTTCGGAAACTGTTTTGCACCTTTAATTGACTACTTTGTAATTCAAGGAAATATCAAGAAACGTGCAAATGGATACAAAACGGTTTAAGGGGGCAGTGATGAGTAATGATAGTACTGCAAAAACTCTGATCGTAGCAACAATCCTATGTGTTGTTTGTTCAGTTGTCGTATCTTGGTCAGCGGTTTCACTGAAGCCACTTCAAGATGAGAATAAAGTTTTAGATGTTAAGAAAAATCTTCTGATGACTGCTGGTCTTGTAAAAGCTACAGCTCAAAAGAAAGAAATCTTAGAAGCATATAAGCAAATCGAAGAAAAACTAGTTGATCTTAAAACTGGTGACTATGTTACTGATATTGATGTGACAAAATTCGATGCTGTAAAAGCTGCTAAAGATTCAAAAATGAACTATGCAATTCCTGCGTCTGAAGACAAAGGGAAGATCAAGTTCCGTGCAAAGTATTCTAAAGTTTACTTTGTTAAAGCTGGTGAAGAAATCAAGTCTGTTGTTTTCCCAATCCACGGTAAAGGTCTTTGGTCAACAATGTATGGTTTCTTAGTTCTTGAGACAGATCTTAATACTGTTAAAGGTATTGGTTTCTATTCTCACGGAGAAACTCCAGGTCTAGGTGGTGAAATTGATAACCCACACTGGAGATCGGTATGGCCAGGGAAGAAAATCTTTGGTGATGCAGGTAAACCACAAATTCAAGTAATTAAAGGCGAAGCTAGCAAAGCAAGCAGCTTTGATATTGATGGACTTTCAGGTGCAACTCTTACTGCAAATGGTGTAACAGGAACTGTTCGCTATTGGATGGGTGACGATGCATTTGGACCTTTCATTGATAAATTCACACAAGGTGGGGGTGAATAATGAACTTTAAAGAAACAGTAGTTTCTCCATTATTTGAAAATAACCCAATTGCACTTCAAATCCTTGGTATTTGTTCTGCTCTAGCGGTTACAACAAAAATGGAATCGGTAGCAGTTATGTGTCTTGCCGTAACTGTTGTATGTGCATTTTCTAACTTATTCGTTTCTTTAATTAGAAACCACGTTCCAAGTGCAATTCGTATCATCGTTATGATGACAATTATTGCTTCACTTGTAATCGTGACAGATCAAGTTTTAAAAGCTTACGTTTATGACGTTGCAAAATCGATGTCAGTTTATATTGGTCTAATCATTACAAACTGTATCGTTATGGGACGTGCTGAAGCATATGCGATGAAGAACCCTCCAATCATGTCATTCTTTGATGGTATTGGTAACGGAATCGGTTATTCACTTGTACTAGTATTTGTTGGATTTTTCAGAGAGCTTCTTGGATCAGGAAAACTTTTTGGAATGTCTATTTTAGCAACAACTGGAGAAGGTGGTTGGTACCAAACTAATGGTATGGCACTTCTTGCACCATCTGCATTCTTCTTAATTGGTTTTTTCATCTGGGGACTACGTACTTGGAAGAAAGATCAAGTAGAAGAAATGTAAGGGTAGGTGAAATATGTTAGAACATTATTTAAGTTTATTTATTAAAGCAGTATTCATTGAGAACTTGGCCTTAGCATTCTTCCTAGGTATGTGTACATTCCTAGCGGTTTCAAAAAAGGTTAAGACTTCTCTAGGTCTTGGTGTTGCGGTTGTTGTTGTACAAACAATTACAATCCCTATCAACAACCTACTTTATAACTACTTACTAAAAGAGAACGCTCTTGTGTGGGCAGGTATTCCAGGTACAGATCTTTCATTCCTAGGTCTAATTTGTTACATCGGTGTTATCGCGGCGATGGTACAAATCCTAGAGATGTTCCTAGATAAGTATATGCCAGCTCTTTATAACGCTCTTGGGATTTTCCTTCCTCTAATCACTGTAAACTGTGCCATCATGGGTGGTTCACTATTTATGGTTGAAAGAGATTATACTTTTGGAGAGTCTGTTGTTTTCGGTCTAGGTTCTGGTTTTGGTTGGGCCCTGGCGATTGCAGCTCTTGCAGGTATTAGAGAAAAAATGAAGTACAGTGATGTACCAGATGGCCTAAAAGGTCTTGGTATTACTTTTATCACTGTAGGTCTAATGGCACTTGGTTTCCTAAGTTTTTCAGGAATCCAACTTTAGTAACGGTAAGTAATAAAAAGGAAATATTATGAATGCAATTATTCTTGGTGTTTTAATGTTTACCGTTGTGGTTCTAGCACTAGTTTTAGTAATTCTTTTTGCTAAATCAAAGCTAGTATCAAGTGGTGACGTTAAGCTAACAATTAACGGTGAGAAAGTGGTTCACATCCCAGCTGGTGGAAAGCTACTAAATGCTCTTGCTGATCAAAAATTATTCGTATCTTCTGCCTGTGGTGGTGGGGGAACATGTGGTCAGTGTCTAGTTCACGTACACTCTGGTGGCGGTGAAATCCTAGAAACTGAAATGTCACATATCTCAAAGAAAGAAGCTCGTGAAGGCTTAAGACTTGCATGTCAGGTTGGTATTAAAACTGATATGGAAGTTGAAGTTGAAGAGTCTGTCTTTGGTGTAAAGAAATGGGAATGTACGGTTAGATCTAACCACAACGTTGCTACTTTCATTAAAGAATTTGTTCTTGAGCTACCTGAAGGTGAGTCAGTTCCATTTAGAGCTGGTGGTTATATTCAAATTGAAAGACCTGCTGGACTTTCAATCGATTATAAAGACTTCGATATTGAAGAAGAGTATAGAGGAGACTGGGATCATTTCAATCTTTGGCAATACAACTCTACAGTAAACGAAGAAACAATCAGAGCTTACTCAATGGCAAACTACCCTGAAGAGAAGGGAATCATTATGCTTAACGTGCGTATTGCTTCTCCTCCTCCAAGAGCTCCAAAAGGAACTCCTCCAGGGAAAATGTCTTCTTATATCTTTAGCTGTAAGCCAGGTGATAAAGTTACGATCTCTGGTCCATTCGGTGAATTCTTTGCACGTGAAACAGATAAAGAAATGGTATTTGTTGGTGGTGGAGCTGGTATGGCGCCAATGCGTTCACACATCTTCGACCAACTTAAGAGACTTCACTCTAAACGTAAGATGACTTTCTGGTACGGTGCTCGTTCAGTTAGAGAAATGTTCTATGTTGAAGACTTCGACGGACTACAGTCTGAAAATGATAACTTCACATGGCACGTTGCACTTTCAGATGCACTACCGGAAGATAATTGGACAGGTTACACTGGGTTCATTCACCAAGTACTTCACGATGAGTATCTTGCTAAGCACCCAGCTCCAGAAGATTGTGAGTACTACCTATGTGGTCCTCCTATCATGAACAAGTGTGTTATCGATATGCTTCTTGACCTAGGGGTTGAGAGAGACGATATCATGCTCGACGATTTCGGGGGTTAACTGCGGCATCTTCGCAAAGCGAAGATATGACGCAGTTAGGGCGCCCATCGCCTGAAATGAAATTAAACTTCAACAAGCCAGCTTTTAAGCTGGCTTTGTTGTCTCAAGCGCAAAGGGACCAGCTCCTTCTGTGTCTTAAACCGAAAGCCGCGCCTGCGGCTAGCTTTCTTGAATCACATCCATCTCTGCTTCAAAACTGCCCTTTGGGGCACTTTTACCGCAGGATGTTCTGAGGTTTATCCCGGTTGATTGCCTCAATCTTTGGCTTTTATGTCCAGGATGGACGGTATGTCCGCGGAGGCAGGAGCCGAGAGCGGACGCATGTCCAGGACGGACGGTATGTCACATATGAAGAAAATTTAAGTTAAGCTAAGTTATCCTTTCTTCAATTGTTCATGTATTCCACTATGTTAGTTTTGATGTATGGATAATATGACAACCCTTTATATCGTACTCTTATCATTTCTACTTCTGTGTGTTGTCAGTACTTATGTTGTTGCAATGGTGGATAAAGAAAGTGACTACCAGCAATTTAAGATAGCGTTAATACTTAATTTCTTCCTCTATGCTACACGTTTTTATTTTGTTCAATGGGGGGAACTCGACGTCATATTCTTTGGCCTAAAATTCATTCCACTTTATTTGATATGTAATTTCTTTCTAAATAATCGCTTAAATCAGTATCGAGTTGAGTTGATGAGTCTTTTTGTTTTGAGTGGAATTGCTGGTCTTTCATTGTATTTAGCTGGGTTTAATTTTGAATATTATTCTTTTGCCGTGGCCGTCGGAAGTTTCACTCCTGGCATCTATGCATTGGCCTACTTTGGTAAGCGAATAAAGTATGTTGTAAATTTCTTCTATTTTACTATTTTTGCAATCGCAGCAATGGTCACATTTTCTTATCCATTTACTTTTACAATTAAAGGCTCTGGGATTTGGGGTTGGAGTGCGGGTGTGATCACTTATATTGCAATTATGTTAGGGCTTCTTGTTAAGGTCTTAGAGAAGAAGGTTGATGGGGATTACAAGTTACAAGAAGAGCTCAAACTAATTAATGCAATTTATAAGGCCGTTATTCATGATACTTCAAATGACTTAAATTTTTTGTCATTGAGTCTTTCAAGGGCGTTAAAAGATGAGAACTTGACCTATGTTAAGTTGGCCTATGATCGACTAAGTGAGCTCATTAAATTTAAAGCAGAGATTCGTAAGCAATTTAATAAGGAAAACCTTTCATATGATGTGGAGCTTACGACTATACTGAAGTCTGTTGTCTCTCACTACCAAGACGACTTTAACAAGAAGCGAGTTCAATTGGTTGTCACTTATCCTCATCAAAGAATCGAGGCATCGCTACCAATTAGTAAGGAGAGTTTAGTTAACTCGATACTAGGTAATCTTGTTTCTAATGCCTTGAAGTTCTCTGAGCCACGTTCAAAAGTCTATCTCTCAATGATTCACGATAAAACTCATGTGTACTTTAGTGTTATTGATTCAGGTGGCGGTATCCCTGACGATATTATTTCATCAGTAACGAATTTCTCAAAGGTGAGGTCGAGTAGTGGTACTAGTAACGAATTGGGGAGTGGAATGGGCCTTAGCATACTCTGCTACATCATCAAACGAATTGACGGTGAAATTAACTTCATGAGCATGAAAAGTGGGACTAAGGTAATCGTTAAAATTCCTTTCTCAACTCAACTATCTGAATCGTTGAATAACAAACGTGATAGTCGCGGTAATAACGTCATATCACACATATAAAGAATCTTATCTTTTTCTTACAAAACTAGTCTTATGAAGGTTTATTAGGTCTAATTATGGATATGAAATCGATACTTATATTATTACTCTCAACTTACGTCTTGGCTTCTTCGCCTGTGACAATATCCGAATTTTCAAATTCATTAGAAGATGAGTTAGGTCTAAAATTATCGCGTTTGGATGATGTGGTACAAAAAGTTAGAGTTAGGAAGCCTAATGTCTTTGAAAAATGGCTCATGAATAAGAGTGGGGCGGAAGCAACATATAATGATAAGACAAACACCATCGTTCTACGGGAAAAGAATTGGCGTGGTCGTCGAATTGTAAGTTTATCAGACTTTCTTAAAGGGCAGGAGTATCAATTTTCAATCCTTGCTTCAACGATCTTTCATGAGTTGATGCATGCAGACTTTGACGTTCTAATAAAGGGGAGTCGCACACGTTCAGACATCGCTCTAAAAAATACTCAACGCTGGTTCTCGCAAAATATTCCTGGTGTTAATGCTCATATCGCTGCCCATGAATTCTTTGGCTATACGGCCTCTGATTTAATTTTAGGAATTAAAAGTAAGCTTCAAGATCTCTATCTTGCACATGGGATTAATAGTTACAAAAATACCTGTTTTGGACGAAGGGGATTAAAGCGAATAAAGAAACGCCTTTTTCCTGATGGTGATATTCAATTTAAAGACACATTAAATATTCCAAATTTTGCAAAGGAATTTACTCCAAATACTATCTTTGTGAAGGGGAAGGATATCAATATCAAAGGTAAGAATTTTCCAGAATCTTTTCGAAATGAAGTCTATCACCACTTTGTTGAAAATTACCATGCACCTTCTTCATCCCAAGATCTGTTAGAGGTTGCAAGAAGACAGTATGGTAATTTGTTACAAAAGTGCTTTGAGGATATCTGAACCTGGTCTTTTCTAAATAGAAATACTTTTATTTTTGTTTGGATTGTCGGCAAGTTCTGCATCGCTATTAAGAATCTTGGCCAAAGGTTACAATATATATTGTGGTGTAAAGTTAAAGAAATAACTTAAGTTGCCATTTTAAATCTTATAGTGATAATCAGTATTTATTGTTTGGTAAGGTGTATTTAATTGGAAGTAAGTAATAAGGCATTAGTCGCATATTTCGATGGTGTAAGTTCAATGGGGGATTCCGTTGAAGACTTTATATCTGAACTTCCTGTTAAAGATAAAAATCTCTTAGATGTAAAGTCACGCATCACGTGGCAAGAGTTTAAAGACATTACTATCTTCTTTTCTGAGAAGTATCCAAACTACACCGAGATTATCAGTAATACTGGTGTTTCAAATAGGGTTATTAAACCATTTTTTGACATCGTTACTTACTTCATTAGTTATAGCTTACTTTATGAATTCTTTTTGAAATTATCTTTCAAAATGCTTTATACAAATATCAAGATTGATACAAAGAAGTTAAGCTCAGATTCATTTCAAATTATTTTTGAATTTTCAGACCCTGCACATATCTTTCATGAGTTCATCAATATGTATGTTGAACTTTTTAAAACGATTCCTGTAAATTTCATCGGCTGTCGTACATACTCGAAAGTGAAATATTTGATTGTTGAAGATAGAGTGGTGTTTTCTGTAAGAAATGCAGCCTTTGCAAAAGTTAGTATCCCAAATCTCTTATATAATTTCTTCTTCACAAAGAAAAAACTTCACGAAGTTATTTTGAAGAATGTGGAATATTCAAATCTTCTAGAAAAGCAGAATTTAGAGCTTGAAGAGTATCGAAAAAGCTTAGAGTTACTAAATACAGAGTTAAATCTGAGTAATCGTACACTTCATCATGATGTTGCCAATAAGCTTCTTAGTCTTGAAGTCGCTAAGAAAAGAATTGAAAATGGAGAGTATGAACAAGCGGTTAATAAGATTAATCAATTTTCAAACTCTGTTAAAGGAATCATTCAAAATTCAATTGTTACAACTCATATTGATGGTGAACTTTTTGAACTTGAAGAAATTAATTTATACGACCTTTTAATTGAGGCAGTAACTGAATATGACGATATTGCAATTCAAAAAGGTGTTCGTATTATTCATGATTTTAAAATTGATCAAAACTTAACTATCTATACAAATAAAATCGCACTCCAAAATAATTTAATCTCTAATATTATGTATAACGCGATTAAGTTCTCACACATGAATGATAGTATCGTTTTCTCGGCATCTGTGTGTGATGAGAATCTATGCTTACGAATCGTTGACTTTGGTGTTGGTATCCCAGAAGAGAAGCTTAAGTTAATTAAAAAGAATGTTGGTCTAATTGGTTCTACAAAAGGAACTAATGGTGAGAAGGGATCAGGTCATGGAATGAGTATCATCATGGATACTGCTAATGCACTTGGATTCAAAGTCAATATTTCTTCGAGCCTAGGTAATGGAACCTCAATTGAGTTATTGAAGAATATTTCTCAAGAAGAAACTGATTTTAACAATGTACTCTACCTCGATAGTCAAAGTTCTAAGTCTTAATTTTTCCTCGTAAGTATCAAGTATTACTAGAGTGTGCCAAGTATTTTTGCTGAGGTCTTGAAAAGGCCCGGTTGTAACTCCCCAAATTCTCCAAAAAAAATATTTTAATTTATACTCTCACGTTAACTGGAGGGTAGAGATGTTTTCAAGAAATATTGGATTAATTACTCAAGAAGATCAAGATAAGTTGCAAGGAGCATCAGTTTTAGTTTGTGGTGTTGGCGGTATGGGAGGTGTCGCTAGTGAAGTTCTTGTTCGTATGGGAATCGGAAAAATTAAAATAGCGGACTTTGATCGTTATGAAGCGCACAATTCAAATCGCCAAATTCACTGTAATGCAAAGAACTATGATCGATACAAAGTCGATGTTTTAGAAGAGGAGTTCAGGAGTATAAATCCTGATCTTAAAATTGAATCATTTAACGAAGGTGTTACAAAAGATAATATTGAAGCACTTCTAGATGATGTTGATATTGTTATCAATGGTATGGACGAAATGTTTTATTCACTGATTTTGGAGAGAGCTGCCCGTCGAAAAAATATTACAATTGTTGATGCCTGGATTACTCCGTTTGCGTCGGTATTTGTAATGACTCCTGATTCTCCCCACTGGGAAGATTATCTTAATTTATGTACTAGAGACGTTGCTATTGAAGACTTAACTCCTGACTTGTGTAACCAAGCCGTTAGGGAAGAGGTCGATTTTACCTTTAGTCACTTTTCTCCCTATAAATATATATCTAAGGATCTCGTTGATAAAATTGTAACTAAAGAAGCTACTAGACCAAGCTTTACGCCTGTTGTTTGGCTCTCTGGTGTATTAATGGCAAATGAAGCCTATAAAGTTATCTGTGGACTTCCCCACACTGACCACTTAGGTGTGTTCTTTGACCAATATGAGTTTCAGCTAATGAAAGCGGGGACAAAGAGTAAGAAAGGAAAACAAGTAAAGAAAGCTGCCTAGGGAGCATTTATGAACGAGATTAAATGGGGGAGTTACTCCTTTAGAACATATTTTAGGCCAGGTCTTCACTTAGATGATTTTAACTTAAAGCGCTTGTACCGTTCAATTGTAGAAATTAATAATACTTCTAAGAAAAAAGTAAATATTAGATATCTTCAATTAGAGGATATGGATGAAATTAAAAGCTTTCTGAGTCATATTATTGTTTCAGTTGTTCATACACGTGGTAAGGATATTTCTTTTTTGATGAATTATATAATTGAAGATGGTGCTGTTAATATTCTTCATGTTGGAATTATGGTTGCAAATTCATATACAGGTAATGATGCAATGGCCATGTTGGCATGTTTCAATAAGTTAGAATATTTCAAAAAACATAAGAGTTTTTATACGACAAATATATCTGCTACACCTGCTGCAATTGAAGCATTCGATAAAATAAGTCACAAAGTTTGGCCATCTCCAAAGAGTCAAATTAAGAAGCCTCCAAAGGACTATATCAACGTTGTAAAACTCCTCGAAGAGTTTTACATTAAGAAGTGGTTTCAGGACCCAAAAGAGTGCAGTATTGACCCTTATCGCTTTGTTCTTAAGTCTCCATGTAAGAAGATGGGATTTAAAACGAATATGTTTCAGATGAGTCGAGCAAATAATATTGAATATCAAAATTTTTGCCATAGTATCATTGACTATGAAAATGAAGAAGATTTAGTACAAGTTTCAAAATCTGGATATCTGGAATTTTTAAAGACTTACCTACTTACAAGTCTTTTTCTACACTTTAAAAAGCCACCAAAATACTATGGCCAAGAGAGAAAACTAAATGAGCACACAGAGATCGAAAAGATAGCTTAGTAACTTAAAAATTAGGCCTGAGGTATGAGAATTACACTTAGGCCGTTACTTAAAAAAGTTGATATAAATAAATAATGTGTTTAAATGATAATTATTCTTAAATTAAATTAACCACCCCTTAGGAAGCCTGTAAAATCAGATATTTATAGGCTGAAAAAGATTCACTGTCTTAATAAAGTATATTTGTTTCTGTTTGTTTATGGTACTGAACACTCGTGGATTCAATTATAATTTTATACGCCATTTTATTAGGCTTCCTAGTACTATGTACTGCGAGTGTATTTCTCGTATCTGCCGTTGATCGATATCAAGACTATCTTGATTTTAAGAAATTTCTGGTCACAGTCATTTTGGCGTACTTTATTAATTTCACTGTCGGTGTGACACCTCATTTGGCCGCTGGCTCTTTCTGCCTTCAGTTCTTTCCAATATTTTTCTTAAGTAATTATATATTAGCAGGACAAAAGAGATTAAGCCTTCGCTACTTTGGTCTTTTGCACTTAACTGGGATCAGCATTAGTTTCGCTCTTTCTTTTTGGACACAAAACTTTACAGCTTTTAGTCTTCCTTTGGTCTTGAGTGCATATTCACCTGGCTTTGCAGCGATATACTATATTCTAAAAAGAAAAAGCTCACTTACAAATTTCTTCTATGTCTTTGTTATGTCACTTGGTGCATTGAATTTTATTTCATTTTCTGTATTTCGCTTTGTTCCTGGGACTGAGCTATGGGGATGGAGTTCTGCCGTCTTAAACTATATCTTAATCATGTACTGCTTTTTTCTGATGATTCTAGATAAGAAAGTTATTCTTGATGCTGAGTTAAAAGATGAGTTGAAGCTTACCAATACTCTTTATAAAACTTTGATTCACGATACATCTAATGATTTGAATTATTTGTCCTTTAGCTTAAGTCGAGCAATTAAAAGAGATGATATCTCTTTCGTTGAAAAGGCCAATGAAAGATTAAATGAGTTAATAAGGTTTAAAACGGAGATAAGAAAACAGTATCAAAGTGATAAGGGTATCAGTCATAAAGTTAGTATGATTAATATTCTTTCGCGAATTGAAAATAACTTCTTGGATCTCTATCGATTAAAAGGAATTCAGCTCGTAAAATCAATAAAGAATGAGAGTGATGACATTAATATTCCTATAAGCGAAGAAGTTTTAATTAAAACAATTCTCGGTAACTTACTCTCAAATGCACTAAAGTTTTCGCCACAAGGCGCTCAGGTTCATTTAAGTATAGATGTGTGTATGGATATGATGCATATACAAGTCATTGATTCGGGGAAGGGGATCCCTGAGCACATTGTAAATGAGGTCAAAACTTATAGTAAAGTTACTTCTAGTACTGGGACTAATCACGAAATGGGTACTGGTATGGGGCTTGGAATTGTTTGTTTCGTCGTTGACCGTGTCAAAGGTGAAATTGAATTCACGTCACGAAAGAATAAAGGAACGACTATTGATATCAAAATACCAACAGTCGCATCTCAATTAATTAATGGTCTAAAGTCTGATGATCAAATAGTACACTCTACGCTACTGCATTAAGCTCCTCATAAATTGAATTCAAGTTTAATTCCAGATCACTATTTGATTTGAATTTTTTAAATAATTGCTCTGTTATTTTAAAAAGAGGATGTGCATAGCGAAGTTTACTCATTATGCTTGCATCTGTTGAGAGAATATCAACGTAGTCTTGAGCTCCATTTGAAAATTTAAATAGCTGGTTTTCCACTAATACTTTTGCTCCAACTGATATACTTGCTTGGGATACCTTCTTATTGGAATTTGTACAGGAAATGATTGGCCCATTATTTTGCATTAATGATCTCTCCATTAGTGTGACAAGTACTAATGCCTTCCATGGGAATTCATCACTCTTGGTATTAAATTTTGAAGTAATGGTAAAGTTACCGCATGCTAGAATATGATTTCCTTCAATCTTATTCAGTACTTGTTTTTTGATAAGATCATTCCAATTTTTAAAATATGATGAGTTTTGATCGATATTACTTTCAAGGTTAAATACTGTATTGGCCCCTCCTCCAACAAATTCTCCCTTGTAGTAAATTGCTACTAGCTCATCTTGTTTGTAGAGCTCATCTGAATAAAGCTCAATATCTCCCTCCCTAAGTCCTAGCTTCTTATATGCACTAGTCCACGTATGCTTCCACTCATTATAAAATTGCTCATAGTAACAATAGAGAGGGTCATTCAAATCAGTATTTTTTGGTGATAGGATAATAAGTTCTAAGTCATTTATATCGATACTCTTCATTTTTACTCCTACTTATGCTGCAGTTTTATCTTGTTTTTCGATATTTGCTTCAATTGCATCTAGGATATTGAAGAATATCTCCTGTGAGTATCTTCTGTTTTCAGCAATAAAGTTTTGTATATTTTTAGGTAGGGATTCGATTAATTTTCTCGCTTCTTCAACATGATCTTCATCTTCCTCGTAATGTAGTTTAATAAAACTAGAAATCTTACCACTTGAAGCACTTATTTTCTCGTGGACGTATGGGCCAGCTTTTGCAACTAAGTCTTCCAAGAAAAATATATAGCCCATTAAAGCAAGAGGGTGCTTATACTCAATTTGATAGTATTGGCCTTGATAAAATGCTTTCGTTAAAGAGTGCTCCTGATGACTTTCAATATTAGACCCAAATCTTTGTAGATCTCTTATGGCCAATTTATCGTGAGCACTTTCTTCATTTAAATGTTCTTTAAAACGACGAAATATTTTGTCATCATCAAGTCGTGCCATTGCTAAACAGAGTAACTTCTCTGAATGGGATACGTAAAAGTATGTCTGTGCCAGATACTCTGCTACAAAACACTCATTCTCCCATGGATAATTTTTAACTTTTTCATAAATATCAAACTTACTTGTCATCCTACGTCCTTCGTTAAGTTAGTTGATACATGGTAACTGAAATTTATTGTCAGTTTTATTTGTTGTATTAAATGCGTGAAAGTAGTGTGTAAATGTTTTTTATTTTTGATTTAAGTGCCAAATTTTTAGGGTGATAGCACAGCAACTATCTGTATTTATTAGCTTATTTTTCTTCATTGATTAGCTCTCTTTTGCTAGTCTTTAGAGATGAAGTTTAAACTCAGGGATTATCAAGTTGAAGCTGTAGACAAGGTTGTGTCTCACTTTAGAAAATGTGGTGATCCTTCTCTTATTGTTCTCCCAACAGGTGCTGGAAAAAGTTTAGTAATTGCTGAGCTTGCACGCATTGCTCGAGGTCGAGTTCTTGTGATGGCCCATGTAAAAGAGCTAGTCGAACAAAACCATGCAAAGTATGAGTCCTATGACCTAAAGGCCGGGATATTCTCAGCTTCCATGAATCGAAAAGATAAGGACGATAAAGTTATTTTTGGTTCTATTCAATCGATTGCACGTGCACCCGAGGACTTCTTCAAAGACTTTTCTCTTATTATCATCGACGAATGTCACAGAATTTCTCTAGAAGAAGAGTCTCAATATCAGCAAGTATTTGATAAGCTCAAAGAAATGAACCAAAAGGTTTTCTTTCTTGGCCTTACGGCCACGCCATATCGTCTGGGAATGGGGTGGATTTATAATTACCATTACCATGAAATTCTAAGAACAAAAGAAGAGCGCTTTTTTAAGCACTGTATCTATGAGCTACCACTAAGCTATATGATTAAGAATGGCCATCTAACGAGGCCCATTAAGATAGATTCTCCTGTTGCTTGTTATGACTTTTCAAAACTTGAAGTAAATGAGAATTCTGGAAAGTTTTTAACTGAAGAGATTGAAAAGATTTTAAATGATAGTGCACGCGTTACACCAGGGATTGTAAAGCATATCGTCCAAGAGGCAAAAGAGCGAAATGGAGTCATGCTTTTTACATCAACTGTAAAGCATGCCAATGAAGTCTTGAGTCTTCTTCCTGAAGGGGAGAGTGCAATTGTAACAGGTGAAACTGATCAAAAAATTCGCGATCAAATAATCGAAGATTTTAAGAATCAAAAAATTAAATTCTTAGTAAATGTCTCTGTTCTAACAACAGGTTTTGATGCTCCTCATGTGGACTTGATCGCTATCCTTCGCCCCACTGAGTCCATTAGTCTTTATCAACAAATTGTTGGCCGAGGACTTAGGCTTTATGAAGGAAAAGAAGACTGTTTGATTCTCGACTACACTGGACTTGATCACGATATATTTAAGCCGGAAGTCGGTGAGGTTCGACCTCATGGTGAAACTCAAGAGGTACAAGTGATGTGTCCTGATTGTGGCCATGCCAATATCTTCTGGGGAAAGGTTGATAGCGAGGGTGGAATCACTGAACACTACGGCCGAAAGTGCCAAGGGATTCATATTGATGAAAGTGATATGAGTGTCGAGGAATGTGGTTTTCTCTTTCGCTTTAAAAATTGTGATAATTGCGGTCAAAGTAACGATATTAGTGCACACGTTTGTGCTCATTGTGAGCATGAGCTACGAGATGCTGATAAGAAATTAAAAGAGGCCATGCAGCTTAAAGATGCTCACATTATGCGCGTCGAGGAGATGATCTTTAGCGAATATCAAGGTAAGAAGGGGCGCTCGCTTGAGGTGAGTTACTTTGATGTAAATGGAGAGTCTCTCAAGGAATACTTTCAATTAAATAATAAGTCGCAACAGATGGCCTTCTATCACGCCTTTGTAAAAAAACACTTAAAAACCCCAGAGCTTAAGTACTATATTGATGATCTCGATAAAATTTTGAAAGATCGCAAATACTTTAGAGAACCGAAATTTGTGATTGCTCGTAAGAAGCAGCGTTTCTGGCAAATAAGAGAGAAAATTTTTATCGAAGAACTAAAGTCGGCGAGATACACGAAATAGCTTTTCCATCGCAAGCTCTCCCAGTGTTTCAGAAAACATTTCAAAGAGTGTGTCTGGGATAGAAGATTTCTCTCCCTTCCAGTAACTCTTAGAAAAGAAGAGGCACTTTCCGTCTGAAAGTTGTCGAACATTTATTTCACCTTTTAGTCCTTTTAAAAATCCCTTATCAAATGTGAACGGATAAGTTCCAGGTTTAGTGATGCGTGGGATTCTAAAATTTAGAGACATGGGAAATGGCATCAAAGTGTGATCGAGATAGAGATAAATTTCTTTCTTCTTTTCTGAGTAACCTGATAGTTTTACTAGGTCGATATATTCATTGAATTTTTCGTAGCGCGACAATTTCCTTAACGCGACTTTACATTTATTTGGATGAATTCCATATATTTGGTAATCTAAACTTTGTTTGTTTTCTTCGGTCTTAACGATGGCCTTTCGGTAAATTCTTTTTTTATCAACTAAAATTTCTTTGATGTCTGCATCAATCCCCTTGAAATCAGAGGCGATTGCGAGATTTGAAAATAGCAAAATCAAGTAAAAAACTACTGTAATTATCAATGGTTGACGCGTTGTAACTTTCAAGGCCTTTAAGTTTCCCTTATTCTTTATAGTAAATTCATTATAGCACGAAGCTAAGATAGGGGAAAATTTAAGCATGGGACGCAGCATTGAAAAAGTGAATCGTAAAGGTAAGACGAAAGACGCTGTCATTGAGAGTAAAGATCAAAGATGGCACTGTCGAAACCGTATTACGCTCGTCTTTGGTTCTAATGATATTGAAGATTTAGAGACATATGTCTACGAAGATAAGTCAGTCGATTTTAAAACGGTAAAATTTCACCAAGCAAAGTCAAAGGCCATTGAAGAGCTTTTAGATAACTGTATTGATGAATATTATCGTGGACACGTTACAGAAATTCATACTTCACTAAGTGAAGACGGAAAAACAGTTACTGTTGCTGATAACGGAATTGGTTTTCCACTAAATAAAGTGAAACAAGTTTACTCTGAGTTTAGAACTGGTTCTAAATTTAAAGATGAAGAAACTGATGAGAAAGGCTTTCTCCATCGAACTCTTGGACAAAACGGTCTAGGGGCCGCTGCAACTTGTCTTACGGCCGATGAGTTTTTTGTTACGATTAAACACTATAACTCAAAAAAAGAGCAAACAACGAAGTTCATCGATGGTGCTCTTAAGGTTTCACAAACTAAGCCGAAGACCTTTAAAGGTGCTTCAGGTGTTTCAATCCAAGTAACACTGGCCAAAGAGGTATACAAAGACAATAAGATCGATGAAAACCTTTTAAGAAAGCGTATCATTGACCTTGCCTATAATAACCCTGGTCTTGCTTTTTACTTTAACGGTGAAAAGTATCACTATCAAAAAGGGCTCTATGAGCTAGCTCAAAGAATTGATGAGGAAAATGCTCACGACTTTGGTGAAACAGCCTATATCTACGAGACAATAAATACGAAAAAGAAAAAAGTTAAGGGAAAGATCGATATGTCTCTTTCTCTAACAATTGATAAAGGAAGCGAGGAAAGAGAAAAGTTTATCTCTTTTGTTAACTCTACTCCTACATATGACGGTGGTTTCCACCATGATCGTGTAAGAAGAATCTTTATCAATGCTGTAAAAGACAAGTTAGAGCGTCAGGCAAAGAAAGAGAAAATCAAGTTAGTTGATAATGATGTTCTTTCTGGCCTAACTTTCGTTCTTGGTGTGACAATGCCAAACCCAAGATTTGAGTCACAAACGAAACGTAAGCTCGTTCGTGATGTACATCTTGAGAAGGCCCTTGAAGAACTAATGAGCAAGTCGATGGATAAGTTCATGAGAAAAAATAAGGACTATCTTGAAGTCGTTATTGAAAGAGGGAAGTCTCGCCATAAGTATCAGGTTCTAAAAGAAGCAGCTTCAAAAGGCCGTAAGCAAAAAAGACAAAGAGTTGAAAAGCTTCTTGATGCTAACGAAAGAAAGAAGCGTGAGCTGTGTACACTATTTATTTGTGAGGGGGACTCGGCCATCGGTGGTCTAAGGTCAGCTCGTAATAAATTATATCAAGGTGGAATCGCTCTTCGCGGTAAGCCGATGAACGTTGCTCAAGCTGGTATCAAAGATATTCTAAATAATCAGGAATTCTCTGACATCATGGCATCAATTGGTCTTGTTCTAGGACAAGAAGTTGATGAAAAGAAGCTTCGTTATTCAAATATTGTCTTCCTTGCCGACTCGGATGTTGATGGTGGACACATTAATACACTTTTAACTAATTTCTTCTACCAGTTCTGGCCTGAATTATTTGAGATGGGTGCAATTCAAATTGCTAAAGCTCCTCTTTTTGAAGTCGTGACAGATAAGAAGACTCTATATTTTGAGTCAGATAAGGAACTTGAAGAATTTAGAGATGCTGGTGAAGTAAAGATTAAAGAAATTCATCGAAATAAGGGACTTGGTGAGATGTCACCAGAGGCCTGGAAGTATGTTTTATCTAAGGATGAGTACACTAAGATTGTAATAGACCAGAAGTCTAAGGCCAAGGAGATGCTTAATATCTGTTTTGGTAAGGATACAAATCTAAGAAAAGATCTACTTCTTGATGAAGATCAATCTGAAATAATGTCTGAAGCGATTTCTGAAGATAAGGTTGTAACAAAGCCTAAGGCCGCCAAGAAAGTAGCAAAGAAAGCGGCAAAGAAAACAGCAAAGAAAACTGCCAAAAAAACTGCAAAGAAAGCCGCAAAAAAAACGGCCAAAAAAGCTGCAAAGAAAAAGGCCAAAAAGGCCGTCGCTAAAAAAGCGGCCACTGGTGGCCTAGCGGACATGATTGATTACCTTGATTAAAAAGTATTAGGAAGGAAATAAATAATGCAAGAAACTTATCTTCATTCACTTGAATCAGTAAACTTAGAAGATATCGTAAGAGATGAGTATCGCACATATCAGATCTATACTCTTATGGATCGAGCGATCCCATATCTTCAAGATGGCCTTAAGCCAGGTCAAAGACGTATTCTCTATACTCTATGGAAGAATCAGTCGAAGGGACTTTTAAAAGTTTCTGCGGCAACTGGTTTAGTTCTAACTCTACACCCACACGGTCCAGCTTCAATCGAATCGGCGATTGTTAATATGGCCCAAGACTATACCTTCTCAAATAACTATCCACTAATTGACAAGAAAGGGTACTTCGGTGAGCGAATGGAAACAGATCCTGCGGCCGGTAGGTATATTGAGTGTAAATTAGGTAAGGTGTCAGATCTCTTATTATTTGATGATATGAACCAAGTTGAAATGGTTCCAAATTATGATGAACGTTCAATGGAGCCTGTTGGACTTCTTCCTAAACTTCCTCTTATGCTACTAAACGGTGCAGAGGGGATTGGAACTGGTTTCTCTTCGACGATTCCAAGCTTTCATCATAAAGACTTAATCAAATCGATGATCTCTTTTATTGAAACGGGAAAAGTGAAAAAGCTTAAGCCATATGTTCATAATTACTCACTTCCTATTCATGTTGATAAGAAGAGCGGTAAGCTAACTTTTGAAATGAGTATCGAAGAAAAAGATGGAAAGTTTTTTATTACAGAACTTCCACGTGGATATGATGCTAAGAAAATCTATCGTCACCTGACAAAATTCATTGATAGTGGATTCATTAAGGATTTCGTTGATGCATCAGTTGATAACGAAATCAATATTGAGCTTCTTTTTAAGAAAGGACAAGAAGTTACTCTTAAAGAAGTTCAGGATACAGTTGGAGCAACTTCATCTTTATCACCAAACTACACGCTAATTTCTGAGCGAGGAGTTAAGATCTTTGATCAGGCCGAAGAGATTATTGAGATCTTTACTGGTGAAAGACTTAAGGTCGTTACTCGTCGCTATGAACTTCTATGTCTTGACCTTAAGGACTCGATTACGAAGAATAATGAAATCATTAAGTTCATTAAAAATAAAGAATATGAAAAAGCGACAAAGTCTAAGAATAGAAAGTCATTTGTTGAATACCTAGATAAGAAAAAATATGTCTATTCTGACTATCTAGCAGATATGCCAATTTATCGTATGACAAAGGATGAAGTGGAGAAGCGCAAGTTACTTGTTAAAGATGAGACTAAGAGACTAAATGAGTATACTAAAATTGCAAAGTCTCCAAAGCTTGTTGCTAAGAAACTTGTGGAAGAGCTAAATGAAGTTGATACAAAGTTAACTGATTGGCTTAAGAAGAAAGATGCTGAAAAGCACAAGCTTCTAAAGAAGATTGCCAAGGACCAGGAAAAGCTTGGTAAGAAAAAGGCCAAGAAGAAGGCCGTAAAGAAAAAGTCTAAGTAAAAAAGTCGGAAATATGTAAAAAAAAATCCCCAGCAGAAGTAAGTACTTGTGCTGGGGATTGTTCATGTCAATACGCCAATTTGACAAGAAGAAGTTGATATAAACATAGTACATGGTATTTATTTAGTTGCTCAACTTAAGCTTTTCTTAAAACTGGCTTAATTGACGGGTTAACGCCATAAAAGGCTAAGTTATTAAAATGAAATATATTTCCCACAAAATTTTTTTTGTGAAATATTCATAATTCTGCTAACCTATTAATATATAAAGGTTCTTTTGATTCATGGAGGAATGCAATGAGCTTGACTAAAGCTGATATTGTCGAACGAGTTTATAAGGAAGCAGGGTTTTCTAAAAAGGAAGCTTCTGATCTTGTTGACTTAGTTTTTAAGGTAATTAAAGATACTTTGGCCCGCGGGGAAAAAGTAAAAATTTCTGGTTTTGGAAACTTCTCAATTCGCGATAAAGCATCAAGAGTTGGCCGTAACCCACAAACAGGTGAGGCGATGGAAATTTCTGCAAGACGTGTTCTTACTTTTAAACCATCACAGGTTTTAAAGGAAGATATTACTGGACGTTACGTACACCGTATCGACGATAAAGGTAAGGAAGACACTTCAATTGCACCTAAGGAAGGAACTCCAAAAGCACTAACATCATTCAGAAATGATACTGATGATGACTATGAGAGCGAAAACGGATTTTAAATGCTAGAAACATTATCGATTCCACAGAAATCGTTATTTAAACTTGATGAAGTTTGCTCAATCGTTGGTGTAAAGCCATACGTTTTAAGATTTTGGGAAAGTGAATTTGATGAAATTTCACCTCTCGTTTCTTCAACTGGTCAAAAACTTTTTGAACAAAAAGATATTCAAATGTTGGCAAAAATTAAAGGCCTTCTATTTGAAGAGAAAATGACTATTGAGAAAGCTAAGCTAGTTTTAAGAGGTCAACTTGATCTTTCTAAAGACACTAGTGGAGCTTCTAAGAAGAAATTAAATACAAAGCCTGCAAAGTCTTCTAAATCAAAAGTTGCAAATTACAATATTGATTTAGATAAACTTGAGCAAGCAAAGAGCATCCTTAATCAATTGAACCTAAAGAGTCAAAGTATTCAACAAAGAAATAATTGGATCTAAAGAGGCGGGCCTAGCGCCTGTCTCTACATTTAAATGACCAGTTATAGTTTCTTTATTAGGTTCAATAATACTAAGTATCTTTCCAAGATATTCTCCGTATACTAAACGGATATTTTCGCACGCGTACTTTTCAAAAAATACTTTCATATATTCAAGATTAGATTGTAGTTCTGCAAAACAATCCTGTCCTCTTGTTTTCCATGGGTTAATGGCCTCTTCGTGCTCACTTAATACTTCATCTTCAAGTTCACAAAGATCATCAAGAAGTTGAAAGGCAATTCCCATATGGTGACCTAAGCGGTGTAGTGCTTTGGCCGTCTCTAAATATGCATCATCGTTGAAAAGATAAGGGCCAACAATTGAAAGTTGGATAAGACGTGCAGTTTTTAATTTATGAGTGAGGATTAGATTCTTAAAGCTCTCTGTCATGTGGTGACCAAGATCTAAGGCCTGCCCAAGGATGAGACCTTTTGCTCCTAAGCACCAATGAGCATAATTTAGAATCTCATATTTATTCTTTACGTTAATCTTATTAATTAAATTAAAGCTAAGAGATTGAAGTGCATCTCCTGCAAGGAGTGCTTGCCATTGGCCAAATTTTGCATGAGTTGAAAGTCGTCCACGGCGATATTCATCGTCATCCATACAAGGCATATCATCGTGAATTAGTGTATATGTATGATGAATTTCTAATGCACATGAGAAGCTCTTAACTGACTTTCTAAGCCTCTCATCACTAAAGTCTATACCAAAGTCTTTAGCTGTTGCATAAGCGAGCATAGGGCGAAATAACTTTCCAGCTGGTAAGAGGGAATAATCATAAATCTCACTAAAGAAATTTTGATAATTATTCTGATCGATAAATAATTTTAGGTCAGCTTCAATTTGCTGCCTTGCTTCTTTAAGCTCTAATACAGATTGATTTTGCATTGAATTAAGATGCTTTAAAGTTGGCCTTTAGTCAACTAGCGCTTAATCATTTTCGGTGTGTTTGGACGTCCAAGAGTACCATCAATTTTCATGTGATAGAAACCTTGCTCATCAGGAGTACCATTGCCTAGAAGAAGATTGATAATAGCGAAACTTTCAATAAACTCTGGCGTGAACTTTACCTGTGCTTCGATATCTAGACGAGAGTTTCTGATATTTCTTTTATCAAGAGTGATAGTACCACTGGCATTGGCACGAATAGGTGAGTTACTGTCCCCAATAATAAGCTCTTGAATTTCAACTGCTCCGCCGTCTTCAGAGTGGGCCTTGAAAGAAAGATTATTAATTGCAAGAGTAGGTAGCTCAAAGCTTTGGATAACTTGTGTTGGAATCGTAAAGTCTTTCGACGTTAGATAGATATCAAGGTCTTTAATGGCCTTAAGGTCTGTGCTAACAAGAGCATTTAGATTGATTGTTCCATCAAGTTTAAAGTTATTCATTAGTGGAGCAAGAGCATCAAAGCTAATAACTGTATTTTCAACCTTCACGTATTGAGTTGAAAAATTATGAATTGATTTGACGTTGATCTGATTATCAAGCCCTGCGATCTTATTAATTTCAGTATTGAAAGTAAGTCCCATTGGAGCAATACTTGGAAGTCCTAGAGAAATATCTGCTTCTGAAACTAAAAGTCCAGAGCGTGAGTTTAAACAGCGAGATGAAATATCAATCTCTTTTAAATTAATCCCTGGTAAAAAGTAGCTTAAACTAGCACTTTGATAGTAGATAGGGCAGCTACGATTCTTTCGTAGGCCATCGTAAACAAGATTCATAATCTTGTCTTCGACAGAGAAGTTAAAGATAAAACCAAAAAACAATGACAAGAAGGCGAAAATAGAAATTAGAAAGATTGTCTTCTTATTGATCTTATAAACATCTGTTTGTTCTGCTGCTTCACTCATATTATTCTTTTGATTACCTAAATTTTCCTGCATTAATTAACCTTTGCGTAAAATTCAACAAGGAATTTTCCTGAAACGAACTTTCCATCTGCTGTTTTTTCTAGGTCGATCTCTGTGATGATGATCTTAAACTTGCGATGAAGTTCATTTAAGAGGCCAACAAACGCCTTATTTGTGAACTTCTCAATCATGATACTTGTTTCAATGCGGTTAATTGAACCACCGAGGTTTTCTTTTTGAAAGCCATCAACATTAAGTTGATTTCCTTTAATATTAAGCCTTGAAGTTGCGTTATTTAATTTACTGATAAAGTCAGACTTTTCATAAATTGCTTCATTGATTACGATAGGGCCTTCTTGGGCCTTAAGCTTAATATTGCCTTCTTTAAAGCTAATGATTGTTTGCTCTAATTCTTTTCTTGTATTTAGATCATTTACTTTGATGGTTCTAAAGATAAAAACACCAATAAGAGCGATAATTGGAATAATAATGACAAGACCAGAAAGGGCCTGGTTAATAATTTTCTGCTCTGTTTCTGAAAAAGAGCGGAGTTGATCAGCAAATGATTGAAAAACACCAGAGTTTCTAGCTTCTTCAATTTGCTTATCGATAGCGACATCAATTTCTTTAAATACGCTTTTCTGTGTCATTATTTACCTTTAAAGCTAATTGTAATCTTATCTTTATTTGAGTCGTCAATATTAGCGTCGTTTACATTAAGGCCTTTAAGAACTTTAAGTAATTGCTTTGTATCGCGATCACTCTTACTTTGGAATTGTGCAAAACCAGAGTTAAGATCACCTTTGTATTTTGTCAGAGAAACTTCTTCATTTCTTTTAATTGCACTTGTAACAGTATGTAGATTTGCAAGAGCACTGGACTTCGGCACACCTGCTAATACTTTTAAATCAACTTCGATTGCTTTATTTTTTTGTTTAATGATCTTTGTTAATTTATCAGGTGATTTTCTAAGATATCTTTCCTGTTTTTTTGTAATATTAAGATCACTTGATTTGATAAGCTTTTTAATCTCTCTATCTGTGGACTTAATGTCGCGGTTTACGAAATAAAGTGATTCTACTAAAAAACCAGCACAAAGAATTAGGCAGACAAGAGCAAGACGATAGAAAGTAAAAATTGTATTTTCTAACTTAATTCCATCTTTTAATGCCGATGCAAACTCTTTTGTGAAAAAGTTTTTTGCAGGCTCTCTATATGTGTTTGAAGCACCCATTGTGTAGGCGAGTGTAAGAGAGTTGTACTCCTGAGGAGAAACCATTCTCTCAAGACCTGGAGTCATAAATTGTGAAACACTAACATGTAGTCTTTCTGTAATATAATTATCGATATTCTTAATATTGGCACAGCCACCTGTTAAATAGATATGTTCAATGCTTTGACCAGTTTTAACTCGATGACCTAATAACCAGCGATCAATTTGAGAGAGTAGGTCTTTAAAAGTATGGTGCATCATCAGAGCAAAGTCTTGTTGCTCTTTTGTTACGCTGTCCAGTTGTGACTTTGTTAAGAAGAAGCTATTTTCGTGTTTGAAAATTCTAGCTTCGGCCGGACCGATATTATAAGTTTTAGAAATTGCCTCATCAATGGCCGCACCTGCGACATATGAAATATGGTGAGTGTAGATAATACCGTTATAAACTAAATAGGCCTTCGTTGTTTGATGTCCGATATCGAGAATACAAACATTTGATTCTAACTTCTTTTCTTCGACAAAACTTTGGTAAATACTAAGTTCCGAAGTTAAGTTTGAAGGTACAGTATGATAGGCCTGTAGAAAGTTTCGATAAGTTGCAAAAACACTCTTTTCTGCAATTTGAACAATAGCAGAAAATTGGCTATTAATTTTCTTATAAAGATTAACAATATAGTGAGTATCAGCAATATTAAATGGTAGATCTTCTTCTAGTTGGAAAGGGATCATTAGTTCCGCATCTTTCTTACTCTTTGCTGGAAGGTCAAGGTAACGATTCGTTAAAAACTCGTTAGGTAATTGAGTAATAATTCGACCGTTATAGTGTTGGTCTTTTAGAAAACCAGAGATGATTCTTTGTTGAAGCTCGTGTACAGAGACTTCTTGGTCACTAGGGCCACGAACATCCTCGAGTAGAACTTCTTCAATATCATCAATAATGAATCTTTTTTTGTGTACTCGGCCTTCAACAAATTTAATACTGTAGGCACCACAGTCTATTACTAAAATACTCATAAATTTATTTTACCAAATTTCAATAACTTTGCTGTTTTTTTTTGAATGAAAAATTTGCCATTAATAAGTGCGAATTTCAACAACCCTTGGGCGTAAGAGATAGCTCTTTCCTGTGGAGTTTTGTCCTTGAGAAGCAGATCCTGACTGTTGTTGTCCGTTACCACCGTCATCATCTTCATCTGGGTTTTGGGAGCCGCCGGCCTGCTGTCCACTCTGGCCTTGGGATGTCGTCGATGGAGCTTGGGGCTTAATTGGTAAGTCGATAAAAGCAGTCAACTTATAGATCGTATCAGCATAGCTACCAATTGATTCTAGTTTAAATAACTTTCCACCTGTTCCAATAATGATATCGGCATCGGCGAATTCCTTGATTCTCTTATCAAAGTCAGAAGATTCAACTGCACCAATTCGATTTGTGATTAGCTCTTTAAAATCCTTATCACTTTTAAATGAACTTGGTGATGTTCCATTTTCTTCATCACCGTCGCGGTATTTAAAGAACTCTTCAAGGGCAACGTCTGACATCTCTGGAAAAAGAACTTTAAGCTGATTAATTGTAATTTCGTTAACATTAATTACCGAGACATTGTGAATAGAAATTCGATCCTTGATTAAGTTCACGATTTCATCATCCCAACCAGCAAGAGAGTAGAGTTCATCAGCAGTTTCAAAGGCAGCATGCTTTGCTTCCACACCAAGGTTTTGATAAGTTCTTTCGATATCGGCCTTTTCAGGCTCATCGTAATCTTCTTTACCTGAAACATAGTACTTTAATTCTTTAACAAGTAGCTTTGGGTCTAAGTTTGAATAGTGAAGGGCAAAGTCTTCATTATTTTCAATTTCATTTCTAAAAGTTCTCTCAAGCATATCTGTAAACGTTTTTTCCATAAATTGGTGTGGCGTAATTGTTGAACCTTCTTGACCACTTTGACTTGAAGATGACTGAGAAGAGCTTCCGTTGACAGGCTTAATAACTCTTAATGTATTTGGATTGAGAAAGCCTGTGATTGGCTTTAGACTCACTGAAATTGAGCCTTGAATGAGAGATTCTTTTTCAAATTCTGCAATGGCATTCTTTTGTAGTGCATTGAGCTCTGTTGATACTGGAATAGGAACAATAAAAGGCTGAGTGGCAATTGCTTCAATATCACTTTTTGAAATAGTCGATTGAAGAGAAGTATTATCTTCAAGTTTATTCCATGCTTCGCGGTAAACTTTTAGCACAGAAAGAGCGTAGTGAAGTCCTGCTTCAGCGTTTAGTTTCGCTTGTACCTTATCAACTTGTCCTTGAATTCTAATCTTATTAAGTTTTGTTTCGTAAGTGAACTGTGCAAGTAGTACTGTTAAAATAGCAACAGCGGTCGTTACCATGATAATGGCAATTCCTGACTCATTTCTAAGTATTGTCTTCTTATTTTTTAAAGTCATACTTTTCCTTTAAGTCTTCGCTAGAATTAAATTCTGGCCACATAACACGTATCGTTCGGTTAAGTTGAAGCTCATCACCATTTTTTGAAACATAATCAATATTCATACGAATTAGGCGTGGTGTATTTCTTAGCTTATTTAACTCTCTAAGAGATGAAACAAATTTTTCTTTTTCAGGGCTGTAGAACTCAAAGGAGAAATCTCTAAGATTTTCAATCACTGGATATTCTTTGGCCTTGGCCCAGTCGAGATCTTTATTGTAAATATCAACAGGGATGACAGTTCTGGTAAGTGAGTAAGGGGCCTCTGTATTCTTTTCTTCTTCGTCTTGGCCCTCTGTCGAGGTTGTCACAACACGGTAACGTACCCACATTAAATTAGACTGCTTCATGTTTTTTACAAGTCTGCGGTTGGCAGATGATAGAAAAACAAGAGAGCCTTTTTCTTCATTTAAAAGAATTGGAATAGGAACATTACCAGCTGAAAGGTTATCAAAATTCTTATTCTTATAAAGATGAGTCGTCATGACATATTTTTTTGATTGCTGCTGCTGTTGTTGCTGTTGTTGACTTGAACCACCAAGTCTTGATCTTGACTGAGATTGGGACTGTGATGTGTTATACGCCTTAGCAAAGGCCTTATTGTCATCGGCCTTAGATGATTCATAGTAAAGGGGAGAGTTGATTAACTCGATATCCCTTTCTATTCGCATCATACCAATTTCTAACTGAAGTCTTTCACGATCTTCTTTTGTGACACGATCATTCGTATTTACACTACTATCGACAATTGTGTAGATGGCCGTCATAAGAACAGAGAGTATAGCAATAGCGATGAGAACTTCAATTAATGTAAAGCCATCTTCATTTTTGTGAATATGATTTTTTTCAATGCTTTCCATTAAAAACCTAGAGTCCGTTTATCTGCACCTTGTACTTATCATTTGATAACCATGTACTAATTGTATATGTTTCATCAGTTGTATCATCTTTAACTGTGACACTAACTTGCCAAAGAAGCTTTTCAAGATTCTTTTTTACAACGCCAAAAATCTGCTTTTGAATAGCATTATTACTATCATCACCATCGTCAGGTGTTTCAGACCCTGAGATCTTTTCAAAATCTGGAACAGTAAAATTCTTCCATTCGACGCTATAGCTAATATTGTCATTGCTTTCAAATTTTCCAGACTCTGGCTTGAGCGTGATGCTATCTTTTAGCTCTGGCGGATAGGCTAAGATTTCATTCATTTTCTCAATGCCATATTCACGTAGAGTAATCTCTGTGCGCATCTCCATTGAGTCAGTAATATTTAAGCCTTGGGCAGTGATGTATGAAGTGATAAAGACTGCGAATATTGCGAGTGCAATAAGAACCTCAATGAGGGTAAAACCTGAATTATTTTTTAATTGCTTAACCATTCGTTATAAAGTTCTTCTGCTTTAGTTGTTAGTTTTTCAATATAGTCGTCACTAGAAAAGTTCACATCTTCCAGGCCCACGTATTCACGATTGATTACTTGAGTGTAGGGCTCAGTTGATAGTGCGACCATTTCATCTTCAGTTGCAAGAATAATTATAACAGAATCTTTCTCACCTGTGGGGTAAAAGTAGACATATGGTTTGCCAGTTGTGTGTAATTTTTGTGTCAGGGTGCTGCCTATGGCAACAATACGAACTCCACCAGTTGGACGAAACTCGTTCGCATCAAAGTCTGGAAGTGGCATAAATCTTCCTTGCTTATTTGCTTCTTTTTGTTCTTCCTCTGTCAGGTCATCATAATTCTTTGTCGAGTCCATATCGATAACAAAGTCATTACTTTGGGCCATTTCTAGGGAAAGTTTTTGGTCGATATCTTCAATATCAAAACCAACTCGTAAGAACTTATTTGTTAGACTAGCTTCATCACTTGAGAAGCGAATAATACGTTCTATATTTTCAATCGTGTCATCGAGGTTGCGGCGAGAGGAAAAGGTTGATCCTGCAACCATGTAGAGAAGTAGGGAGGCTAAGGCCATGGATACCAGAATTTCAATTAATGTAAAACCTGATTGTCCATGTGCCTTATGCATAACTTCCCTGACTTTTAATTTAAATTACTTCTTATCTCTTAGGTAGATATCAGCAGCGAAACCTTCTCCGCCTTCTTCGTTATCATTACCATAAGACATGATATTGTAAGTCTTTCCATCTGAAGTATAAACATACTCCATATCCCATGGGTCTAATGGAATTTCATCTGCATCGATAAATCCATTTGGTGGATAGTTCTTACACTCGCGTCCTCCAGACGGCTTTGAGATAAGTGAATCTAATCCCATCTCTGTCGTTGGGTAGAAGTTACATTTTCTTCTAAAGTCTTTAAGAAGTGACTCTAGTGACTTCATTTGAATGTTTGCTGATTTTACACGACCTTCTTCTAGTGAGTCGAAAACCTTACCTGCAATAAATGTCCCCATTAATGAAATTAGAGTAAGGGCTATTAGGATTTCAATTAATGTCATCCCGGCCTGACTCTTCATTACTTGGCGCTTAAAAAAATTGTTCTTCATTTAAAATCTCCTTAAATGTCTTCTTTCTTTATATCCTCTAAAAAAGCTTAGTTGATTGAGTTTAGTTCCATCATCGGTACGACAACTGACATAACAATGAAGGCAACAGCTCCACCCATACCGACCATCATAATAGGTTCGAGAACAGATGTTAACCCACTCAATTTAGATTCTACCTGATCTTCGTAGTTTTCTGCAATGATGTTAAGCATTGGTTCTAGTTCACCTGATTTCTCACCTAAACTAATCATATGGGTAACCATGATAGGGAAGTATCCTGATTGTGCAAGGGGCGCCGCCATGGAAGAACCTTCCGATATATTAACACGAGCACTTTCAATGGCATCTTGCATATGAACGTTGCCAATTAGGTTTTTCACAATTTTCATGGAAGCAAGAATTGGAACACCTGAATTTAAAAGTGTTGCTAGAGTTGAAGCAAAGCGCGATACGTTCACCATTGTGATAAGTGAACCAAAGACTGGAAGTTTCAGAGTAACGTAGTCCCACTTAGCACGACCATTCTTAGTATTAATATAGCGATTAAATAGCCAGTAAAGCCCGAAAGCTCCAATAATTACGGCCCACCAATATTGTTGTAAAAAACCAGATAACCAAATTGAAATTTTTGTCGGTAGTGGTAATTCTTTTTTCATGGAAACAAAGATTTTTGTAATCTTTGGAATTACCAGGACGAGAATGACACCCATAACAAGGGCACCAACAAGAAGCATGATGATTGGATACATCATGGCACCTTTTACTTTATTTTTTAACTTAACTTGCGCTTCTGTGAATTCTGCAAGACGAAGAAGAACGATGTCTAATGTTCCTGACTGTTCACCAGCTTCAACCATGTTGACATAGATATGATCAAAGATTTTAGGGTAGTCAGAAAATGCTGATGCAAGGGAGCTACCTTCATTAACTTTTTGGCGTATCTCTGAAAGGACAACTTTAAGCTTCGGGTTCTCACACTGTTCAATGAGGGCGTTAAAGGCCTCGACAATTTGAATCCTTGCTTTGACAAGAGTGGCCAGCTGTCTTGTCATAAGAGAGAGATCGTTGATTGAAACGGTACTACCGAAATTTAGTTCAAAAGAAGTCTTGCTAGAAGACTTATGTTCTTTAATCGCTGTAAGCATAATACCTTGAGCACGAATCTTGGCCTTTGCTGCCTGTTCGTTCTCTGCTGTGATATTACCTTTCTTTTCAGTTCCGGTGCGATCAATACCTTTGTAATCAAATATGGCCATTTCTTCTTACTCTTTGTTATTCCTGACTTTCGTCTTCGCCTTCAATATTAATAGCACGGTTCATTTCTGCAATTGAAGTAATTCCCATAAGAACCTTTTCAATAGCATCGTCTCTAAGAGTTTTCATTCCGTACTTCTGGGCAACTTTTTTAATTTGTCCAGATGGGGCAGAGTTAATAATCAGCGAGCGAATTTCATCGTTAATCATTAGAAGTTCTGCAACAACAGTCATTCCCGAGTAGCCTTTATTGTCACAACTTGGACAACCTGCGGCTTCGTATACTGTTGAACCTTCTGGTATCTTATCAATCCCTAAAACTTCGAGATCGAAATCTGTAATATCTTTTGGCCTCTTACACTCTTTACAAAGAGTTCGAATAAGTCTTTGTGCTAGTGCTCCAGAAAGAGAAGAGGCAATCATGAATGGCTGAACACCCATATCGATCAGACGGTTTGGAACCGAAGAAGCGTCATTGGTGTGAATTGTCGAGAGAACAAAGTGACCTGTAATTGAGGCCTGAATTGCCATTTCTGCAGTTTCGTAGTCCCTTGTTTCCCCAACCATGATAACATCAGGGTTTTGACGAAGAATGGCACGAAGTGCTTTGGCAAATGAAAGTTCAATCTTATGATTTACCTGAATCTGTGAAATTCCTGGTACTTCATATTCCACCGGATCTTCAACTGTAATAATCATTCTATCTGGTGTGTTAATTCGACTTAACATTGCAAATAGAGTTGTCGACTTACCGTGACCTGTTGGACCTGATACATAAACAATCCCATCTTTTCTTTGTGATAGGGCATCGAGGTCATCTAGAACCTTTCCATGGAAACCAAGGTGGTCTAGCTGAAGAATATTATTATCTTTTTCAAGAATCCTCATAACGATACGCTCACCATTTTGAACAGGTACCGTCGAAAGACGAATATCAATATCCTTACCGGCCATCTTAATAGGAATACGCCCATCTTGTGGAAGACGTTTTTCTGCAATATCTAGCTTTGCCATAACCTTAATACGTGAGGCAACAGCCGAGTGAGTCTTAAGAGGCTGTCTTAAAACTTCCGTCATAACTCGGTTAATACGAAAACGATAAATCGACTCTTTTTCATAAGGCTCGATGTGAATATCGGTCGCGCGCTCTTTTACTGCTCTAAAGATAATTGAGTTTACGAAGCGAATAACAGGGGCTTCATCAGCTCCTGCATCTAAGATATCAATTGGCCCGTCGAGATCAAGAGACTCATCGAATTCATCTTCAAGAGACTGAACCATATTCTTATTGGCCTTCTCATAAACACGGTTAATGGCATCATTAACTTTTAGAGGCTGGGCAACAGAGATATGAATATCTTTTTTAAAGATCTCTCTTAAATCGTTAATAGCATCAAAATTGAAAGGGTCAGTGATAATCACTGAAACAAAGCGGGGAGTTTCCATCACTGGAATAAGCTCCTGAGTCTTTGCATAATTGATTGGAATATTTGTAATAAGTTCCGGGTCAATTGAGTCCACGTCAATTTCAGACTCATATGGAATTTCAATTTGGTGACAAATTACTTTTGTAATATCGTGAGGGTGAATATAGTTCTTCTTAAGTAAGATTTCACCGATAAGCATGCCAGATTCTTGTTGAATCTCTAGCGCCTCATCTAATTGCTCACGTGTAAGAGAGGTGTGCTTAATTAAAAGCTCACCAATCTTTTCTTTACCGTGTTCAAATGTTTCTAGCATTTGGTTTCTCATTAACATCAAGCCTTTTTAAATTACTTCTTAATCACAACTTCTTTATTTGAAGACTTTACTTTTACAGCAGGGGCCTTCTTCGTTGCAGATTTCTTTGCGTTTACTTTTTGAACGATGTCATTGTAGCTTGGCTCAATTACTGATTCGTTCATTACGCTATCCTGATTTTGTTGCTTGTAATACTTATTACGTTGCTCATCATAAAGAGGACCTTGCTCTTGTTTTTGAGCTTTATTATAAAGACCCTTAGCTGTTGACTTAAATGGATCTTTTTCACCATGGAACTCCTTAAGGTGAGAAGCACGACGGTTTAAGCTCTCTTTAACAGTACTTGCAACGTCTTCTTGATAGTTATCAAGAATTTTTGGTGTTAAGAACATTAGCATATTAAGTTTTTCTGTTTGAGTCGTCGTGTTCTTAAATAGCCAACCAAGAACTGGGATATCACCAAGTAGGGGAACCTTACTTACTGAATCAGTTGTCTTATCTCTCATCATACCACCCATTGCAATTGTGTCGCGGTCACGAACAGTTACAGTTGTTACGGCACTTCTTACAACAGTACCAACACCTACTGCTTGTACACCAGATGGGAGTGCTCTACTTGAGAAATCTTCAAAGTTTTGGTCAATTTTTAGTTTGATATATCTCGTTACCTTGTTAATTTGAGGAGTTATCTTCATTTTTAACGTAACGTTTTGTGTCTCAAGTGATGTCGTTGTCGAACCATTTGATGCTTGAGTTTCCTTCGGTACAGGAATCTTTTCACCAACTTCAAATATACCTTCAGTATTATCTTGAACGAGTAGTTGTGGAGTTGAGAGAACGTTTGTATCCCCATTACTTGCAATTGCTGAAATTAGAGCATTAACAGAGTCGATCTTAACAGTTTGACCATTAATCTCTGTTTCAATTTCGTTACCAAGACCAACACCTGCAAATAGACCACCAATTGATGTCCATGTTCCAGAAATTAGCTGAGTAAGGATTGAACCTGAAGTTCCGTTAATTGAACCAGCTCTATCAGCTGCACCAGAACCGTAGGCCCCAACAATAGAAACACCAAGGTCACGAGACTTTGAGATATTTGTTTCCATCACAAGACCTTCGATAAATACTTGGTCTTTTGGTTGGTCTAGCTTCTTAATAACTTTTTCAAGTGTAAGCCAGTCAGTAGGTGAGGCCGTAACAACAAGAGCGTTATTTGATTTATCTGCAGTAATTCTTACTTCTGCATTGAATAGTTCATTATTGTCATCATTTGAAGTTCTAGAAAAACGAGAAGTCCTTCTCGTGCTCGATGATGATCTCGACTTTGATCCACTAACTAGCTCAGATAATGTCTTTGACATATCTTCTGCATCACCGTGATAAAGGTAGTAAACGTGGATTTGTTCGTTATTTGAAGCAACTAACTCAACATCAAGCTTATTAATAAGCTCTTTAAGTCTCTTTGCCCCACTTGAATTGGCCATGGCAATAATAGAGTTCGTACGTGGCTCAGCAGTAAGCTTAGAAATAATTTGCCCACCTCCATCTGAACTTCTTCTTGAAGAAGTCTTCTTTGATGTATCATCTTTTAGAATCTTATCTAGAAGCTTAGCAATTTCAGAAGCGGAAGTATTTTTAACAGGAATAATTTGAAGAGTTTCTTCGTGTCCAGGAACATCGATGAATTTAATTAAACTCATTAAACGATTGATGTTAGAACCAGTATCCTGAATGATAATTGTATTTGTTTGCTTGATTTCAATAATACGCCCGTAACGAGACATGAAAGGTCTAAATGAACGAGAAACTTCTGTTGAATCAATATTCTTAAGAGCAATAATCTTCATTAGGTAATTTTCTGTTTCTGGAACATAGTTACCTGTGTAGATCTTTGTAGGGATGTAGCGAATATCTCTTGCTTGTACAATCTTGTAGAAAGCACCAGATTTAACCATTGTTAAACCATTCATATTAAGCGCTGCTAAATAAGCTTTCCATGCATCACCAACTGTAATTGGAGTTGGTGCTGAAATTGAAATCTTTCCTTTGAGGTCCTTGTCGATAATAAGGTTAAGCCCTGTAAGCTTTTGCATATGCTTTGTCAGGTCTTGTAGGGAAGTGTCTTCAAAATCAAAGCTTGTGACAATCTCTGGCCCAAAAGCAGTTTCTGGGTTTAAGTTAACGTAAGCATCGTCAGACTTCTTTGGTTGAGTCGCTGTTCTACCAAATGCATCACTTCCTGACTCTGCATTCCCACTATTGAGTAGGTTGGCAGCGGAAGGAGTCGCATCACGATTAACCTTCGTTTTTGATTTAAATTGTCTAAACTGGGCCTGCGCCGGATCTGCGGCCAGACATAGTAAAGATAGTGCTGAGAGATTTAAAAATAGTTTCTTCATCCATGATCCCTATAATTATTCGACAAAATTGTAGTTGTAGCTTTGCTGAACTCCGTTTCTCTTAATACCGAGTTCGTAATAGTCCGTAGACTTAATTTTTCCAAACATTCCCATAATTTGATTCATATTCTCGATTTTTGCGCCGTTAATTTCACAAATTATGTCATCATTTTGAACATTTAAGTATGAATAGATTGAACCAGGTTTAACTTCAGTCATTTTGAAGCAAAGTGATCCATCTGGATTCTTAATTGTAATGGCCTTGGCCTGCGTAAGAACGTCTCCAATATTACTTAGAAGAGAGTCACGAAGTTCTTTCTTGATTTTAAAGTTATTTCCTTCAACTTTAATATCTTTATTGAATTCCGGCATAACTTCTTTCGCTCTACTTGGAGGAAGAATCTTTGTATTGGCCTTGCGTGCAAAGCGTTTCGCTTTCTCGTCAACATTTGCAATGAATTCACATTCACCAGTTCTTAAGTTTTTAAAGATAACTTTTTGGCGAGTGATACTTCCAATTTCTGCAATATTATTGATCTTTCCACCAACACGAACATTTTCAACTTTTCCACGGTTAGAAACACTAGCAACTGACTTCTTTGTATTTTGTAGAACGATCGTATTTAGCAGCTTAAAGCCAAGTCTTGATTCTTGATCGGCCGAAAGACAAACCTTAACAACATTCTTTGGACGCTTAACTTTTGTTTCAGTTTTTTCATTCTCATCTTCTTGAATATTGAAAGGGTTGTAATTTCTAATATTAGCAATCGATGGATTGTGGTCGTATGTAGTAGGGCGACTAAAGTTTGTTTGAAATTTTGCACTGCTATCTTTTCCACTTAGAAAAAGAGCGGCAAACTTTCCAATCTGATATAAGAAGGCACAAGTTAAGAGAATTAAGAAGTAGTGATGAATCTTTGGACGAGACTCATTACTTAGAAGGTTAGGCAGGAAGTATTGGGCACCTGATTGGTGGCCTTTTCCTCTTTTTCCAGCGCCAACTTTTGATAAATCAAAGTCTTCAGTTTTAGATTTAATCTTATCAAGCATACGTTGCATGACATTGTACTTATTGCCTGATTCGGCCTCTAGCTCGTCTTCTTCATCATCTGAAAATTCTTCAGAGTCTTCATCTTCTGTGTCATCTTTTGATTTATTAGAGAGCTTACTCTTTAGCTTTGATAAGAAGCCTGCGTCTTCTTCAGAGTGTGCCTCAAGGTCATCAATGTAGACTTCTAGAGTTGGGTCTTCCAATACGTTGTCATCTTCTTGATGTTCGTCTTGATCTTCCTCTTGATGATTATCTAGTTGAGCTGTTGGAGGGGGGGGAAGAGGGATGTCGACATCTTCTTCGTAGACTTCGCCTTCGTCGCCTTCGTACTCTTCCTCATACTCTTCGCCATCGTGAAGAGTTTCTTCATGCTCAATAAATTCACTGTCATCCTGTTCCTTGGATAACTTCGATTTAATTTTTGAAAAGAATCCTTTCTTTTTCGTCATTAAGTTTCTTCTTGAAAGTTTTTATATTTTAATACCTTATAGTATTTTAAGGTTGTTTACCCAAAGCATCAACCATTGATATATTCGGTAAGAATTTTCTTTATTTGCGACCGAGTGTTTTTGTCGGACAAACTTTAGTAAGTGTTTGCTTTGATTATTTGACGTATGTCGTGCTAAAATGTCAGGGAATTCTAGTCAATCAAATTTCTACCCACATAGATGGATTTAAAAAAGGACTTAATGATGAGTGAAGAAAAGCAAATGATGGACTCCATTGTTGGAGATCTATTCTTTGGTGAAGTTAAAGAAGACAATGTATTTCCATACCCTGGTTTTACTGATGAGCAGCAAGACTTTGGGCGCGAGATGGTGAACGCTGTAAATAAGTTCTGTGAGGGGACTTTAGACGGTGAGAAAATGGATCATGAAGGTGTGATCCCACCAGAAGTAATGCAAGGTCTAGCTGAGCTTGGGCTTTTTGGGATGGGTGTTCATGAAGATCTAGGTGGTCTTGGCCTTGACTATACTCTTTATAGTCGCGTTTTTGCAGAAGTTGCTTCTTTTGATGGTGCCGTTGCAACAATGATTGGTGCTCACCAGTCGATTGGTTATCGTGCACTACTTAATGAAGGAACTGAAGAGCAGAAAGCAAAGTGGCTTCCACAACTTGCTTCAGGTGAAAAGTTAGCAGCATTTTGTTTAACTGAGCCAGGATCAGGTTCTGATGCATATTCGATTAAGACAAAGGCCGTTGATAATGGTGACGGTACTTATACAATCACTGGACAGAAGCTTTGGATCACAAATGCTGGTACAGCTGAATTTTACTCAGTATTTTGTAAGACAGATCACGAAGTAGATGGTGAAACAAAAGAGAAGATCTCTTGTTTTGTTATTGAAAAGGGAATGGAAGGTCTTTCATTTGGTGAAAAAGAAAACAAAATGGGAATCCGTGCATCAGAAACACGTGCGGTTTACTTTGATAAAGTAATTGTTCCTAAAGAAAATATTCTTGGTGAGCTTGGAAAAGGTTTCAAGATTGCCATGAACGTTCTTAACTCTGGACGTCTTTCACTTGGTGCAGGATGTGTTGGTGGAATGAAGACAATTCTTAAGCTTGCAACTGAGCACGCTAAAGGACGTAAACAATTTGGTGCGCCAATTGCTGAATTTGGTCTTATTCAAGATAAGCTTGCTCTAATGGCAGCAAGAATCTATGCAACAGAATCAATTGTTTACATGACAACTGGTAATATGTGTAAAGGTCTAAACGACTACTACCTAGAAACTGCTGTTTGTAAAATTTATGGTTCTGAGTCTCTTTGGGAAGTTGTTGACCAAGGGATGCAGATTGCGGCCGGTAATGGTTATATGAAAGAGTATCCATACGAAAGAATTATGAGAGACTCTCGTATTAATATGATCTTTGAAGGAACAAACGAAATTCTAAGAATTTTCCTTGCTCTTTCTGGTATCAGAAACCCGTCTGAAAGCATGAAAGCTCTTGGTAAGGCGGCAGACGTTTCTAAAGCTCTTCAAGATCCGATTAAGTCAGTCGGTGTTTTAACAAACTTCGCAAAAGGTCGTCTATCAAAGATGATTGGGCAACGTCTAATCACTAAGCATCATGCTAAGCTTGATAAAGAAGCAGGGAAGTTTAACTCTCTTCTTGGTCAATTTGCGATTCAAGTTGAAAATACACTAATGAAGTACGGTAAGAATATTATTGGAAATGAGCTTCCACAAAAGAGAATTGCTGAAATGGCGATGAACCTTTACGTAATGCTTGCTGTAATTTCTCGTACAACTTCAATCCTTAATAGTGACAAGATCGAACAAGACAAGAAAGACTATGCTCTTAACCTTGCTCGTGTCGCACTAAAAGATGCAAGAGCTGTTGTTGTAACAAATCTTAAGGCAATGACTTCACATGATGATAAAGTTGTTAAAGAAACTTCTGATCAAGTTTGTGCAAATGATGGTTACGGCCTAGATATCATCAACTTCTAATTATTTTCAAGACAATTTAAAAAATAATCTCTTAGGCCCTAGTAAAAAATGCTGGGGCCTATTAGAATATTGATATGAAATATTCTCTCCTGCTACTTTCTTCGGTCATACTCGTAACTTCTTGTTCTAGTAAGGTTTTTAAAAAGAAAGAAAAGAAATCAAAAGCTAAACAAGTAAAGCTCAACTATGGGCCAACAAAGTCATCTTCGAAATTTGTCGATGTGACAAAAAAGCTTGGACTAAGTGGTATTAAGGCATCGCGTGTTTACGTTTATGATATTAACGGCGATGGAAGAGAAGACCTTGTTTTCTTAAATGGAAATTATTCTGTGCCTCAGTTTTATTTGGCCACAGATGAAGGTTTTGTTAAAGCAAAGAATATCTACTTTGAAGATGATGTTCAGGTGACATTCTTACAGTTTGCAGACCTTGATAAGGATGGAATCGTCGATGTTGTTACTGGGATTCATAACCAGAAGTCGGCCTTAACAAAAAAACCACTTGTTTCATATAAGGGAAGCCCTTCCCGCAATAATGGTATCGTCTTCAGGAAATTTGGTGAGACAAGCTTTGACTTCATTGCTCCTATTTCAAACGTTAACCTCTTTGATTACGATAATGACGGACTCTTAGACTTCTTTGTCGCTAATTGGTTTGATCGTAATAAAGAAGGGGAGGCAATTGAGAATCGCCTCTTTACTTATAAGAAGGGCAAGGTCTTTGAAATCTCAGGGGCGCTTACAACTGAGCTTGATCAACGTGGTAGCACATATATAAATATTGCACCCACTTTTTCTTCAAGTATTTGTGATATCAATAATGACGGCATTCCTGATATCTTAACGAGTAACTCTGCAGGCCATCCAAATAAGCTTTGGCTTTCAACAAAGCGTGGGAAAAATATTGTCTACACTGATGCTGGCCAGAGTTCTGGTTACAGCATGGATACAATCACTAGTGGTGGCCGCTATAACGGCGGAAACTCTACTTTTGCAATTTGCGGTGATTATAATAATGATGGCTACTACGATATCGCCATGGGAGAAATCTCTCACTCTCTTGATCTAGCTTCTCGTGACCGTTCAAGTATTTTGACGAACAAAGGTGTTAAAAAGATATCATTCATTCGTACTGAATATACAAACGATGAGGCGAAGGCCAATTGGAACCAAGGTGACATGAGAGGACTTTGGAGTGACTTAAATAACGATGGACTTATTGATTTAATCGTTGATAACTCTGGCTTTCCTCCTCACTCAAGACTTGTCTCATTTGTACAGGAAAATGATCATGAGTTAGTTAACCGTGCGCCAGATCTTGGAATTGATATTGTCAATCCAAGCTCTACTGTCGTCCTAGACTTTAACGATGACGGAAGAATGGATATTCTAACGATTCAAACGAATACTCGTGATTTTAGAATTACGCCAAGAGTTTACTTATTCGAAAATCAGCTTCCGCAAAAGAACTTTATCAAGCTTAAGCTCATTGGGAAAAAGTCTAATAAAGAAGCCTATGGTGCGAAGGTAATCGCAGATACTGATAAGGGCAATACTCTTACTCGCCAGCACTACCCATCTTTTGGCCAATTCCAACCTCAAAATTCATCTTATATTCACATTGGTCTTGGAGATGAGAAGGTTAGTGAAGTTGTCGTTGAATGGCCTTATTTATTAGAAAATGGGAAGAAGCTTAGAAAAACTTATCCTGTCTTGATGAACGCAACGACAATCATAAAAGAGTAGGTGCCATGCTCCTTTGGTTTCGCACCTGCTAAATACGCCGGGAAGTTCTATTATTCTTAATTTTAAATTCAGGCCTTGTTAAACCATCTCTAATTTTATTTGATGAAAATTTTTCGTCTTCTTGGTTTACCCACTCTAGGAAAGTTATAGGATCACCAATTATTGGTTCTTTTAATTTAAATCCTAAATCTTCGTTATTAATAACATAAGATAGAGTCGAAAATTCATAATCCTGACACAGCTGTGTAATCCCTTTGCGATTGGGGTTTTGATAAATATAGCGTAATACAGTTTGATAATACTTTTGGTCCTTAACAATTGACCACTTATAGCGATCTCCAAAGATACGATTTATTCGACCTGTTTCTCTTCTAATCAGCTTACTTAGGTGTGAATTCATAAAGAACATAAAGCGATCGATATCACAATTTGGTGTCCAAATTAAGAGGTGATAGTGGTTTGTCATTAAGACAAATGCTTGTATCTCTACTGGGTGGTGATTTTGTGCATACTTAATTGATTTTAAACAATAGCTCCAAACGGTAGGCATGGGAATGTCAAACCATTCTTTATTATTTGTTCTGATATAAATGTGGTATGGACAAAGATTTGTTCTAATGATTGGTTTTCTTGGCATTCAGCACTGATAACTGAGTTTAAGAATGAATAAAATAAAAAAAGGGATTATTTTGTTGAATATTTCGTATGTGAAAACAGGGGAGAGTATGCACCCGCTTGTTAGCAGGTGCGAAACCAAAGGTGCATGGCACCTACATATTCTTTTTAATAATTGAGATCATCTCTTTCACTTGGGCATCGCTTGCTTTTCCATTGATCTTGTAAACAAGGCTACCTTTCTTATTGAAAACTAGGATATTCGAGTCATCATCTTTAACGATTCCTTTCCACTTTTTAACGATCACTTTTTCAAGGTCTTTTACATAAAGAGTGTTAGGATATTTCTTTTGCTTGTCTTCTAGAGCACCCTCAAGAATTGAGTTTGGAAGCCAAGTTGCATCCATATTAATAACTGCAACAGAAGCATACTTTGTAAGGTCAAACTTTTCACGTGCTAGGGCCTCTGATGCATGATTATTTAAGTCTTTCTCGTCAGGGTCAACGTAGAATAGAACGTGAACTTTATCTTTTAGCTCTGATGAAGACCAGGCCTTCCCATTTAGGCGACCACCATTTTCACCTGAAATTTCAACTGTTGCAGGCTTCATTGCTAAAGTCGATACACATAATAGTGCCATCATAAAAATCTTCTTCATTCACTTCTCCTATTCGATAAAAGTTTTATTAAATATTTGTTTTAAGTTTAGACTAAATTTAGAGTCTTTTTGAACTGTCTTCTTTAACACTTTTGCACGAAGTTGGTCATTATACTCAACTAGCTCTTGCATTAGTTCATCAAATTGGTTTAATTCAATAACATTTGGCACTCTCGTTTGAAAGAAGTCTTTTAGCTGCTTGATGCGATTCTTTTCAATATCGAGAAAATTTGTCAGCTTATGTTCTTCACTGCCGGCAGACTGCTTCTTAGGAGGTGGGGCAAACTCATCTCCTAGAACCTTCTTTATATGCTGATCAATTTTTTTTAGCTCGTCATTACCGTTATCTTCTGACATTTTCGTCTTCCATGATTGAAATTAATTTTTCAAGTTTTGCACCTTCTTTGGCAAGTGCTTTAATGATTCTTTGTGAAGAGATCGTGCGTCCGAATTCATCAAGACATAACTGTACATCTTCATTTCTTATATTAGAAGCTGAGATATCAATGAAGTCCAATATCTTCTGTTCCTTGTTTGTAGGCCTGGCCGCTTCAAATTGGTAGTATTTGGGAAGATCCTCAAGTGACTTAAAAATAGGAAAACGAGTCCAAATATCTTCAATATCTGAGATGATGTAGAAAGGGTAAGGAAACTTTGGAGAAAGATTTTCTTCCTCTAAAACATTAGATAAGAGTCCCAGTAGTTTAATGAGTCGATCTCTTTGGAGTTTCGATGCATCTAGATAAAGTGGCTGATGACCAACACGGTAAGTTTTCATCGCCAATTTAATTTCTTCTTTATCAATGGCCTTGAGTTTAAATTCTTCTAAAATGGGTGTTTTCATAGATCTATTATAACAGCAGCAGCTTATTAATATAAAGCTGGAATCTCACCTAAATCTCATTTATCATAGTTTTATGGAATTAGATTATGTAGAACTTCCCGAGAGATTTTGTCAGTTACTTTTGAGTGATGTTTCAAGCTCTAGTAACACATCTGTCGATTTACAAAGATATCTCTTTGAATCACCTGCGATGGCCAGGATTCTTTATCGTATTTTAAATGGTGGGGAGGAGACTGATTTAACTTCTCTTGTGAAGAAGTATGGTTGGCATGGAATTCGTGATCGTCTCTTGGCCTACTATATGAACTTTCTCTATAATAGTAATCACCCTCATGCGGTTGTGACAGAAGAGGTTGAGGATATTAAAAAAATTGAATCACGATTTCGCGATAAAACGGTAAGTGGCTACTCTCGTTTAATTTCACTTGGGATGTACCTCAAAGTTTCTTGCTATGAATCTGATCTTGAAAATATTGAGGATCACCCTTATTTCCCTGATCGTAGAATTGATCAATTATTAGCTCAATCAAAAAATAGAAATATTCGTATTGATATCTTGATACTAATGCTTGTTCACTTTTTAAAATACTTAGGTGAAGAAAAGCTTTTTGGATTAATTAGAGCGAAACAGAGTTTTGATACAATTGAGTCAATGTTAAGCACTGATCAAAAATATCAATTACAAAAAAATATAATCAATTACGCCTTAAGTATTGGAGACACTGACTTGATTGCGTCAAAAACAGTTTAAGTTAGTGTGAAGAAGGAAGTATATGGCAGAAAATAGTGTGTGGAAAATGTTAGAAGACCTTTCGACGAAGAAGGGAATTTCTGAAATCGTGATAAACGGATCAAAGAATGTTTTTGTTGAAAGAGGCGGAGAGTTTATTGGACTTAATGTTCCTCTTAATAAGAAAGATATTCTTGAATTTTCAAATGAAGTCGCACTATTTAATAAGAAGAAGTTTTCCAATGAAAACCCAATCTTAGATGGGAGACTTCCCGATGGCTCACGTATTAATATTATTAGTGAACCATACGCTTCTCAAGGTACTTCAATTACAATTAGAAAATACCTTTCTAATAATTTCGAATTAGATAAGCATTCTCAGCTATTTGGTATTAGTGAAAAATACGTTCCTTTCTTTAAGTCACTTATTAAGGCCAAAAAGATTATTCTCATTTCTGGTGGTACAGGTTCTGGGAAAACAACTTTTATGAATATGCTTCTAAAGGAAGTATCTCCAGACGAAAGAATTATCACAATTGAAGATACGCTAGAGCTTGTCGTGGGTAATACAAATTGTGTAAGGCTTGAGGCCGGCCTAACGAGTGGAAAAGAAGGGCTCTCAATGAGTCAGCTTGTTAAGAATACTCTTCGAATGAGGCCCGATCGAATCTTTATCGGAGAGGTAAGAGGGGCCGAAGTTTTTGATATGATTCAGGCCATGAATACTGGACACGATGGAAGCATGACTTCGATTCATGCTAATTCTCCAGTGGAGTGTTTACAAAGAGTTGAAGCATTATTTTTAATGGCCGGTTTTGATCTTCCATACCATGTTGTAAGAAAATATATTTCAACTGCTGTTGATTTTATTATTCAGTTAGGAAGAACGGATGATGGCCGAAGAAAGGTCACTCAGGTGATGGAAGTAAATAGCATGGAAGGAAATAATATTCTTACGACTTCTGTTCTTGAAATCGAAAACGGTGAACTCGTTTTTGGTGGAGCGGTACCAAGTCTTGCTAATGAATTAGCGAAAAAAGGTGAGCTTCCAACTAATTACTGGAATAGTCTATAAGATCATTGTTGCATCAATCTTAGTAAAGATATTATCACTGAGTTCATCTTTATTTACTGCTGTAATAAGACAGTAGCGGTCGATATCCAGAATAAAGGCAGCTTCGTCAGTAATAACTAAGGACTCTTTTGAACCTTTTAGCTTCAATTTATGAGCAGCTTCATTTAAGCGAGAATAATCAATTTCGCTAAAGTGAATTTGGCGCTCTAGCAGTCTCTTCTTTGCATGTTTTGAAATTGTTAATTGGTGTGTGACTCTCTCCATATAACCTTCCTGGCCTTGGCCCAAATGACTCTCAAGTCATTGTGGCACTTTGCTGGACGCAATAGTAGGTAGGCAAGGGTAAAGAAAATCTTATAACTTCTTTAGCTCGTTAAGCTCTAATAAAATACCGAGCTGTTGATGTCTTAGGTTTTGACACCCTGATTTGAAGTAGTAATTTCTTGTGTTCTTAATAAGTGATTTAATTCGATTTCGAATGTCATCATTTACTTGAGAATTTTCTGTGATTTTCTTTTTGATGCTTATGAATTCACGAGTATTTTCATAAGCGAGATTTTGGTCGAGCTGCTCACATGGCAGGCTGGCGTACGCCTTGATTGAAACTAAAGTAACAGTTGCTGATAGCAAAATAGACTTCATGAAAACTCCTTGTGCGAGTCCCTCTCTCTCATCCACGTTCTATCAATAGCACACTAAGATGCAAACTTACACATTAGTAAGAAGTTGTGATATTTTTTTCACCTTCCATGATCGCGACGCCAGAACTTGTTCCCAGTCTTTTAACACCCATTTCTAGATATTTACGTGCGTCCTCTAGGCTTCTAACACCACCAGAGGCCTTGACTTCGCACTTTTCTTGAGCCTCATCAATCATTATTGAGACCACTTCAGGATTGGCCCCTTCGCTTGAAAATCCAGTGGAAGTTTTAATGAAGCTAGCTCCAGCATTTATGGATGCTTTGGCCGCTAAACGAATTTCTTTTTCATTTAAAAGACATGTCTCAAAAATAACTTTTACAACTTTTCCGTTGGCGGCCTTAACGACTGCTGCAATATCTTGCTCAACATATTCAAGATTGCCTTCTTTTAATCTTCCAATATTTAAAACCATGTCGATTTCATCGGCACCTTTTTCAATGGCATCTTTTGTTTCAAAAACTTTTGTCTCTGTTGTCATGGCCCCAAGAGGGAAGCCAATCACTGTACAAATTAGAGACTTACTTGGATCAATGTGTTTCTTTGCTTCAAGGATATTACTAGGGTTTATGCATACTGATTTAAAGCCGTACTCATTAGCTTCTTGGCATAGCTTCTTAATTTGTAGGCTACTTGCTTCAGGCTTTAGTAAAGTGTGGTCAATAAATTGAGCGATGTCTTGCATAAATTCCTCGATTTAAATTCTTTGGTATATTATTGAGATTATTTCCTTAACTTATAGTGCCAATAATTGCTAATATTTGCAATATGGCACTTATTAAACGCGGACCATTTTTTATCCATCCACTCTTTATCTTTATATCGAGTTTAGTGGCCTTAGGGATTTCTTTATATCTCTATATTTCTTCTTATTTAGAGGTAAACGCAAAGTTAACGGACTTTGTGAAGAAATCTAATATCCCTCTTGTTCAGTTTCAGCAGACTGAGACATGGGTTATGATTCTCATTTTATCGATCCTTGTGTCATTGATAATCGTGGGCTTCAGTATGGTTTTCTATTACTACCAGAAGCTTCGCCAGCTCTATCGTATGCAGCAGAACTTTATTAATGGCTTTACCCACGAGCTGAAGACTCCCGTTGCTTCGATTTCTATCTTTATCGATACGCTAAAGCGCCACAATTTTGAAAGAGAAAAGCAGTTAGAATATCTGGATATCATGAGGCATGATACTGAGAGATTGGGAGATAATATTGAGCAAATCCTCCAATTAGGACGACTTGAAGAAAAGAAGGTTGAGCCTGATCTAAGGCAGATTAACATTCGCCAAACAATTGAAGAGTTTGTTCATCGCAATCGTCATAATTTCTCGGAACTAGAAGTCTCTTTTGTCCATCTCGATGATGAGGAGTCAATCGAGTTTGATCGCAAGCTATTTGATATTCTTTTAATGAATATTCTGACAAATGCCATTCGCTACAATAGCAAAGAAGTTAAGACAATGGAGATTATCTTCCAAAAAGGCAAACGCTTTAGTGAGTTATTCTTTGTCGATAATGGGGATGGGATTGATGATAAGGATATCAAGAATATCTTTAAAAAATTCTATCAAGCAGGTAAGTCTTCAAAGGGAAGTGGTGTTGGCCTTTATATGGCGATGCAGATTATGAGAATACACGGTGGCCGCATTAGTGCAGATAGTGAAGGCGTAGGCCATGGAACAACTTTAAAACTATTATTTAAAAATAAGGTTAGTTAGTATGAGTCGTATTTTACTTATTGAAGATGAGCAAAATATTGCAAAAGGAATTATCTTAAATCTTGAACTCGAAGGTTACGAAGTCATTCATGCAAGTCGCGGGGACTTGGGGATTAACTTTTATCGGGAGCAGGATTTTGATCTCGTTGTTCTTGATCTTATGTTACCTGTTTTAAGTGGTGAGGATATTCTCGTACAAATTCGTGAGATTAATGAGAAAACACCTATTCTTGTCCTTTCTGCCAAGGATAGCTCAAAGTCAAAAGTGCGCTGCTTTAATTTGGGAACAGATGATTACCTATCAAAACCCTTTAATCTGGATGAGTTCATTTTGCGTGTAAAGCGTCTTTTAAAGCGCTCAAGTTGGACGAAGAAGGATGTGTCAGTTTATCAATTTGGTGCGAATGAGATTAACTTTTCGGACTTTAAGGCCAGCTCACAAGGGGAGGAGTATACTCTCACAGAGCAGGAAGTGAAGATTTTGACACTTTTAACTCAAAATGAGGGTGAAGTGGTGACGCGCGGTGAGTTACTTGAATTATTAGGCTACAAAAAGGATTCAAATACTCGTACCATTGACAACTTCATCGTACGTTTTAGAAAATACTTTGAAGAAAACCCAAAAGAACCAAAACACATAATTAGTATCCGCTCTGTCGGCTACAAATTTATTAAATAATAAAAGAAAATGGAGTAATAAATGGGAATTTTAGAAGGAAAGAAAGTTCTAGTCCTAGGCCTTGCAAATGACAAATCAATTGCATGGGGAATTTCAAAGCAAATGAAAGAACAAGGTGCACGTCTTGCATTTTCATACCTAAACGAAGCTCTTCAAAAAAGAGTTGAACCACTAAGTGAAGAGATTGGTGGAGAGTTTACATTTGAATTAGATGTTCAAAATGAAGATCACATGACTCAAATGGCAGAGATCGTAAAAGAGAAATGGGGAGAGGTTGATGTTATTGTTCACTCTCTAGCATTCGCAGATAAAACAGATCTTAAGGATCGTTTCCATAAAACAAGCCGTGAAGGTTTCAAGATGGCACAAGATATTTCAGCATACTCTCTACTAGGTGTATGTAATGTGCTTAAGCCACTTATGGCAAAAGACTGTTCTGTAATCGCTCTTACTTATCATGGATCAGTAAAGGTTCTTAACGGATATAATGTAATGGGTGTTGCTAAGGCATCTTTAGAATCAACAATGAGATACCTCGCTGACGATCTAGGTCCAGAGGGAATTCGTGTAAACTGTATTTCTGCAGGTCCAATTAGAACTCTTGCAGCTTCTGGTGTTCCAGGGCTTAAAGGTTTCTTAAATGATGTTGAAGAGAAGTCGCCACTTCGTCGTAACGTAACTCAAGAAGATGTTGGTGGAGCAGCTGTGTTCTTAGGTTCACGCCTTGCAAATGGTGTAACTGGACAAGTGCTTTACGTTGACTCTGGTATTTCGATCTTAGGAGCTTAGTTTTGGCTAAAATTTCTAGTTGGAACGTCGCAGGTCTTAGGGCCTGCGAAAAGAAAGGTTTTTACGATTGGTATTTAGAAGATAATTCAGATGTAATCTGCCTACAGGAAACAAAGGCATTACCTGAACAATTAAGTGATCGCTTAAATAACCCTGATCATCACGAAGTGCTTATCGCACCGGCCGAGAGAAAAGGGTATTCAGGAGTAGCAACTTGGGTTCGAAAGGGTGTTAATGTTAAGCACACGATTGGACTTGGGATTGAAGAGTTTGACTGTGAAGGACGAACGATTATTTCTGAATTTGACGATTATATTCTTTTTAATTGCTACTTTCCTAATGGGCAAAGAGATCACGGACGTGTTCCATATAAAATGGACTTCTGTCGTGCGGTTGCTGATAAGGCCTTAGCACTTAAGAAGAAGACAAAGAAAGAGGTCGTGATTTGTGGTGACTATAACACTGCTCACACTGAAAATGATCTTGCAAATCCAAAGACAAATAAGAAGACAACGGGATTCTTACCTTTAGAGCGTGAATGGATGGATGAGTTTAAGGCCCAAGGCTTTACTGATCTCTTCCGCGAATTCACTTCTCCAGAAGAAAATGGCCACTACACTTGGTGGACTTATCGTGGAGACTGTCGAGCAAGAAATGTTGGCTGGCGTATTGATTACTTCTGGTCAACGGATGATTTCGTTTCTCGAGTAAAGAACTGCTGGCATCAGCCGGATGTGATGGGTAGTGATCACTGTCCACTTTCAATTGAATTTAAGTAATAAAAAAGCCAGCATTAAGCTGGCTTTTTTTATCTGATCAAAGTCGAGAGATATCCTATCTATCAAGTTCGATTGTGAATGCTAGTGCAAGTTTCGCAAACTTCAGAGCGTGATCAGCAGTTCCACCCATATTATCTAGAGTGTCACGAGAAGAGTGGATTTTTCCATTCATTTCACGTTTGCGAGTTTCAAATGGTGTTGAAGCAGGGAAGCCTTGAGCAGTCCATGAAGCATGATCTGAACAAGCGTAACCACAAGTATCACGTCCCCAAGATAATTCTGGAAGATACTTATCTAATAAAGAACCTAGGAAATTGTTTTGTGCTTCATTTGTATAATCAGTAATGATTGTGATGTCATCATTTGAACCGTTGAAGTTTGTCATATCAAGTTGCATAACACCAACAACGTTCTTACCTTGTCTTTTAAAAGTTTGTGCAATCTCTTTTGAACCAAGAAGGCCAACTTCTTCAGCTGCATAAGACATGAACATAATTGTCTTTTCTGGTTGGTATCCACTTTGAGCAAGAGTCTTTAGTACTTCTGTAACAGTTGCTACACCTGAAGCGTTATCATCGGCACCTGGTGCGTGAGCGTTTGTGCGTCCCCACCAACCTGCGATTGAGTCACCATGACCACCGATTACGATAACATCGTCAGACTTTCCTTTGATTGTCGCGATAACTGATGGCTGTGGATATGAAGAGTGGTTGAAGAAATCAACACTGATATCAGAACGGTGTGATGTTAGGCTTGTCCAATGGTCTTTAAGCCACTGTTGAGAGTCAACACCCGTTTGAGACTTGTAGTATCTATTATTGAAACTTGAAAGCTTCTCAATAACACTTCTAATTGAGCTTTCTTTTGTATTTGCAATGGCCGATCTAACAAGGTCTTCTTGATTGATTGTATAATCAGCTAAGAATGCATTAATGTTAGAGTTTTCTTTTTGCTCTTTAACAAATTGAAGTGCTTCTTCTTTTGTTTGGAATGCAAAGAAACCACCACATCTTTGGTGCTCTTCGTGAGCAAGGTGAGAGATTTCGGCCTGCTCGCTCATTATTTTTGTTTTTGCAATAACAAGGTCTTTTTCAACCTTGATAATATCGATTTGTAGATTTGAGTGTAGACTTTGTGTCGATTGGAATAAGTCCTTTCCTGTCACAATGTAGTTGTGCTCAAATGCATAAGAGTTAAATGTTAGTAGTGAGAGTCCTGCTAGTAACTGAAAACAAATCTTGCGTGTAATTTTCATCTAACCTTCCTTGGTTATTATATAACTGTAACTAAATTATTTTAGGGGCAATCAGTTAATTAAAATAGAGATAGATTCTATTATCTTCTTACATAGATGGTGGAGAAGGCTTATAGGAAGGCAGTTTGGGCGCTTTGCGCCCAAATAATTAATATTGGAATCTTGTTTGAATTAACTCGACACTCTTGCGTACATTTTCTTGGTCGATCCACTGAAGACAACCGTGGCCAAGTCCGCAAATCCATTTATTCATCGGTGCATTGGCATTTTGTACTGACTCGTATAGATCCATCCATTTCTTCTCTAGAGTCTCCCAAGGAAGTCCTAGGTATGCTGGTTCAAGGTTCCCCTGAATATAGTAGTCATTTCCTAGAGTATTTAAAACATGACCAAGGTCATGACGCCAATCAATTCCTAGAACATCAATATTGTCATCTTCGATAGCTTGTAGGTATCTCAGGTGAGTCATTTTTGAGTAGTAGATTACTTTTTTATTTGGGAATTCTTTTTTGAATTCAGCTGTTACTTTCTTTAGAACAGGAAGAACTTTTTGTGTGTAATCTTCAAAGTTAAGTTCTCCAGCGGCTGTATCAAAAAGACACATTGCGTCTGCACCACCAACTGCCTGTGCTCTCATTTCTCCAAGTAGCTCAGGGATAAGTAGGTCAACAAATGCATCCCAACGTCCATCGTATAGTCCAATTTTTGAGCTATAAAGTGCTCCAGCGTGTGAACCTTCAACAGCATATGTATATAGAGTAAATGGAGCTCCAACAAATCCTAGAAGAGTTTTGTTACTTGGAAGAGCATCTTTTAGTAGAGTACATGCTTCACCTTGGAACTTATAGAAATTCTCTGCTGAGTCTAGAAATTTAAGGCCCTTTACATCTGCAACTGTTTCAAGCTTCATTTCAAGCTTTGGTCCTGGTGCGTACTCTAGACCCATTCCCATTTGTTCTAGTGGGAAAAGTAGATCTGAGAAAAGAATAGCAGCATCAAATTTAAAATCATTGATTGGCCCCATTGTTACTTCACAGGCAAGCTCAGGCTTCTTACAAAGCTCCATGAATGTATTTTCTTTCTTCATACCTTGGTAGTGGTCATGGTAGCGCCCAGCTTGTCTCATGAACCATACAGGTACAAATTCTTTTCCATTTTCATTTTTGCGATCGTTAAATAATCCCATTTTTATTCCTTTATAATAAGCTTGTAGCCAATTCCACGAACACTTTGGATCTCTAGTGAGTTTTTAGAGTCGCTTTCGGCCCATTTTCTAAGTTTAACAATATAGTTATCTACAGTACGTTGTGATGGAAATTTATCCTCACCCCATACTTCATCAATAATAAAATCTCTTTCTACTGCTTCATTCTTCTTCTTAAGTAAGATCTCTAAAATGGCGCATTCTTTTTGTGTCAGGTTTAGAATCTTTCCATCGCCATCTTGCACTTCAAAACGCTTTGGCCAAATCTTCAAATCACCAATTAGAATCTCTTCTTCCAGTGAGTCAATATTAGTCTTAAAGCTTAAGAGTCGATCAAGCCTAATCGTTAGCTCTTTAAGAGCAAATGGCTTTGTAATATAGTCTTCACCACCTGCTTCAAATCCTTCAACTTTTGTTTGAGGGTCATTTAGGGCAGATAAGAAAAGGAGAATAAAGTCTTTTCTAATCTTTCTAAAGTCTTTAGCAAGATCAATCCCATTTCCATCAGGAAGCCCAATATCCATTAGGATAATATTTGGTTTAAAGTCCTCAAAATAATAGCGAGCATCTTTAACGTTCTTTGCTAGTCGGCACTCATGGCCAATATCGCCTAAGTACTCACTTAGAGTATCTCCAAGATTGTTATCATCTTCAACGACAAGAATTTTACCAAAATTACTCATCCTTTCCTCCGTCACTTTGTTCAGACATTGGTAACTGAATATTGAAGATAAGGCCTTTATCTAAAGTAATATCAAAATGTCCTTTCATCGTTTCAATAAGCTTCTTAGACAGGTAGAGGCCAATCCCTGAACCTTTCGTCGATTGATGCTTGTAGAAAAGTTTTCCAAGCTTTTTGACATCTCCACTGAAGCTGCCACAATCATGGTATCTGATATGAACGGCTTCGCCTTTTGTGCTAATGTGAATCTCCACTTCATTTGAATCTGTATGGGAAATCGTATTTTCTAAAAGGTTCTTAAAAATAATACTTAAAGCAAACTCATCTGCTTGTAGGCTTATATTTTCGGCGTCTTTATTTATCGTAACCTGTAACTTGTCTTGGTAGCCCCCTTGAATGATTTTTTCAAGGAAGTGATTAATTTCAATATCTGTCGAGTTTAAATTCCCTCCACGTTCAATTCGAGAAAGCTGCAGGATTTTATCCATTTGATTCTCAAGACGAATCGTGTCGTCAATTAGGCGAGTCGTAAGTCTCTGTAGTCTTTGATTAGAGTCTTTTTCAACTTCATCTTTAATCACTTCTGATTGAAGCTTGATACTTGCTAGTGGGGTCTTAAGTTCATGAGTAAGACCAGCAAAGAAAGCTGCAATTGAGCGATTTTTTCTCTGATCTCTAATAAAGAGGAGAGTGTGTGAACTCACTAGAATGAGTATCAGAACTAAGAATGTAATTCCTTCCCATTTTATAAGTGAGCCAATATCTGGGCCCTCTGTACTATTTAGTTTTGCCAAGCGATCACTCATTTTAAAAATTAAAAAGAGCCACCACAGGCCAAAGAGCCCGATTAATCCCGTCGTTATTGTCGAGATCAGAAAGAATGGAGAAGAAGATTTCTTTAGTTCCAAAGTCTGTTCTCTAAATCCTTAGCAACTTCTTCATTATGTGCAAGTGAACCAAATCCTACTTCATATGCATTTGGAGATAGGTAGATTCCTTTTTCAAGAAGTAATTCAAATAATGGAACAAAGTCTTCACCGATATTACCTGGAATATTTCCAACTGACTTAATCTTATCTCCTGGAACGATCCAGAATAGAGAAGAGTGGTGAATGATATTGTAATTCGAAAATTGGCCATCATTATATTCTGCAAGCCACTTCTTAAAGATATTCACAATTCTAAGAGTGTTATCTTCAAGCTCTTTGTAGCTTTCTTTTGTCATCTGCTTAAGTGTTTCAAGTCCACCAACCATCGCAAGTGGGTTTGCACTTAGAGTACCAGCTTGGTAAACACCACCAACTGGAGCAAGGTGTTCCATGATTTCTTTCTTAGCGGCAATTGCGCCAACCGGAAGACCTCCTCCAATTACCTTACCGTAAGTTACGATATCAGGTGTGATTCCTGTAAGCTCTGCCATACCACCAAATGCAACACGGAAACCAGAGATAACCTCGTCAAAAATTAAAAGAGCATCATTTGCTTTTGTGATTTCTCTTAAGCCTTCAAGGAATGCTTGGTCTTGAATAAGGAGACCATTATTAGCTGGTAGAGGCTCGATGATAATTGCTGCGATCTCACCTTTGTGATCTTCAAAACACTTCTTTACACCATCTAGGTCTTCAAGCTCTAGAATAAGTGTGTCATCAGCGACACCTTTAGGTACACCAAGTGAAGAAGATTCAGCTGCTCCTGCAAGACCTGAACCTGCTTTAATTAACATGGCATCAACGTGTCCGTGGTAACAACCATTGAACTTGATAATTTTATTCTTTCCAGTCACACCACGAGCAAGACGAAGAGCTGTCATAACTGCTTCTGTTCCTGAGTTTACAAATCTAATTTGATCAACGTGTGATAGACGTGAAAGTAAGTATTCTGCTAAATCTACTGAGTATGGCTCACATGCTCCGTAGCTCCAACCACGACCTAGGGCCTCAGTTAGTTTTTCTTTTACAGTATCATTTTGGTGACCAAGAACAAGTGGCCCAAAGCTCATGCAAAAGTCGATATAGTCTTTACCTTCAATGTCAGTAAAGTAGGCACCCTTAGCGCTCTTAAAGAATTTAGGAGTTGAAGTCATTCCTTTGAATGAACGAACAGGTGAGTGAACTCCACCTGGAACCATCTTCTTACTCTTTTCAAAAATTTCTGTGTGCATATTACTCATATATATTCCTTTAATTTAATAATCTTATTTTTTTAGCCAAATTTTAAACTCTTCCATGCTGGCAAATGGACGTACTGTGATATCTTCTTTTGAAAGTTGTTCAAATGTCTTACCAAGTCCACATGCATGAAACTTATCTTTAAGCTCTGGTAGGTGTTCAATATAAGTTTTGTACTGAGAGTAGCTTGTCCAAAAGAATACATCGCACTGTCTAAGCTCATCGAAGAAGCTTTCACGTACTTCTTTGTCGCTTTTTTCGTATGATTCAAATACTTGGCCATAGTCAGAGTAAGAGTCTTTATGAGTTAAAATAGTTAGCTCTTCTTTTGGCCCATTCAGTACTTCAATGGCCTTTGAATCGCGAATCTTATCTAGTACATCTTCACCAAGTCCGTCACATGATCCATGAACCCACTGGCCGTTTTGTGCCAAGAGCTTCCAAGTAGAAGTACCAGCAGTATAAACAGATTTTCCGTGATTCTTTAGAAGGCTTACACCATAGCGTGCAGAAAGAAGAATGTCGTTATTTGGCACGCGTGCATTCCTTAGCGCTTCTTTGTGAATTAACTCACAATAGATATATTCTTGTTCTCTGTGGTCTGCGTGTGGAAGACCAATAAAGGCCTTCGCTTTTGAAGCAGGTGATGGAAAGCTTCCTTCAAGGTGTCTTTCATAGATGACCTTGTCGTCAACTTTTCCTTTGTGAGTATGAATATAGTAGTCGCCCTTTTTCGTAACGTTGATACCAACTGCTAGGTGACAACCACCTCCGTAGCTTGCAAATGCTTTACGCTCACGGCTTACTTCACTTACAGTATCTTTATCTTGAAGTTTTTGAAGCTTTTCTTCTAGCGCCCCATTGTCATCACGATTCTCTAGGCATTCGATTCCAAGAGCTCCTTGAGAAGCTGCTGCTGGGAATTGGCTATGTGGAAGAACAGCATAAGTCATTCCTGCCAGTAGTACTTCTAGCTCTTTTCTTGAACTTTCTGTGATGGCAAGTCTTTCAATACCTGGCATAGCAAGTACAATGGCATCGTAATTATCTTCTCTAAGCTTTTGAATACGTGAATTTACGTTTCCACGAAGCATTTTAGTCGATACCTTTAAGTTATCTCCGTAAGGTAGAAATTCAGAAAGAGAACTTTCAATATTTACAATTCGACGTGGAGAAGATGTTCCAACAACAAATTCTGTCAGTTCTTTGGCCATAAGCTTACTAACCGTTTCTTCTTTAATTAAAAGAATATCGTAAGCGTATGCTCTTTTAGAGATTGCAGCTAACTTAATACCTTCTGGCCTATCACTTCCTAGGTCCTTGTACGAATGAACGACTAAGTCGATCTCTCCCTGAAGCAGGGCCGCATCTAATTCTTTTGTAAAAAAATCTTTTCCCTCAAGTTGCCAAAGTGGCTTATCAACAATTTGATCACCTTGAGTTTTAATTACTTTTAATTCAAACTCGTCACCAGTTAGTTCTTCGAGTTGATCTTTTACTTGATTACATTGAGTCAGGGCCAATAAAGAGCCACGTGTTCCGATGATGTATTTCAAAATAAATCCTTGTTTATGGTGTGAACGTAAAATACATTAGATAACTTACTTTTTTGTCATGAAATTGTCATTAAAACCAAGTATGCGCGACGAGTCTATTGTTTGATTTTTAACTGAAGTGGTCCCATCTCCGAGTGAAAATGTAAGAAAAAGACATTTTCTATATCGTTTTTTTATATATACACTTAAGTCATTGAAATTTTATTAGCAAAAGGAATTGCAAATGAATCGATCGATCTTAATAGGGACAGTCCTAATTTTATTAGGTTTTTTCCTAAATATCACAGCTAAGGCATCGTCTCTTAGCATCAACCCAAAACGAATTATTGTAAAGTTAAAGAATGGTAAAGAAGTACCATCGATAAACGGAATAAAAAAATCAGTTTACTTTTTTGAAACTACATATGTTCTCTACACAAATGGTGATGAAACCCTTCTTGATAAATTAAGGTCTCACCAAGATATTCAAGATGCTCAGTTTGATACATTCTCAAAACGTGAGCCACTTCCAACACCTGTTGAAGCGATTGAATCAGAATCAGTTGAGGAAGGTGATGAGATTTACAGCTCTGTTTTAAATGATCCTAAACTTTCAAAGCTATGGGCATTTAAAGATGCAAGTAAGCACGGAATGAGTGTTAACAGAGTCTATGAACAAAGTGGACTGGCCTCGTCTAACGAACCAGTGATCGTTGCTGTTGTCGATACTGGAGTTGATTACAACCACGAAGACTTAAAAGATGTTATGTGGACAAACGTAAATGAAATTCCAGGCAATGGAATTGATGATGACGGCAATGGTTATATTGATGATATTCACGGTATCAATACTCTAGAGCGTGACAGTGATGGAAATGCGACAGGGGATATGATGGATGGCCATTCGCATGGAACTCACGTTTCTGGAACAATTGCAGCAACTCAAAATAATGGAGTTGGTATTGCTGGTGTTGCTTCCAATGTTCGTATCATGGGACTTCGCTCAGTTCCTAGCTATGGTGATGAGACAGATGTTGATATCGCTGAAAGTTTTCTCTATGCTGCAAGAAATGGAGCAAAAGTAATTAACTGCTCTTTTGGTAAGTCTCATAACGAAGGCGGAATGTTAGTAAAAGAGACAATCGACTATATCGCTAAAACTTATAACACTCTGGTTGTTGTGAGTGCAGGTAATAGTTCTCAAAATATTGATACAAAATTAACTTATCCTGCTTCTTATGACAGTGAGGGGATGTTAGTTGTCGCTTCTTCAACTCGCTATGGACGCTTTTCTTATTTTTCAAATTACGGTTTTGTAAACGTTGATGTTGCAGCACCAGGTTCTTCTATTTATTCAACGACTCCAGGGAATCGTTATGGAAATATGTCAGGGACTTCCATGGCCTCTCCTAATACGACAGGAGTTGCTGCTGAAGTTCTTTCAAGACATCCTTATTTAACTGCCGTTGAATTAAAAAATGTATTAATGAATAGTGTGACAACAAAGTCCTCAATGGATGGTGACATCCTAACAGGTGGGGTTGTTGACCTATATACTGCTTTAGAAAGTCTTTAATTTATAGAGGCCCTAGAACTAGGGCCTTTTTTATCTCTTATCATTTCGTCCTAATGCCAAAGCTTAAATTTTTCTTGATGTGGGATATTGATCTCAACAATATTGCCAGGGCCAATATAATTTAACTCTATTCCTTTCGTACTATTAGCTATTGCAATGCCTTTTTCTGTCTCATTAATCGAGTTACTTAGGTTAGGCCTTAGGTATTTCTTAAAATTAAAACCATCTCCACCATCAATAACTGAGATACGGTATGAATCTTCTAGCTTTTCGTAAGTTACAATGACCGCTTCTTTGTTTCGATCGCAAAGTATGTCGAGGTAACTTTCATAGTCACCATTGTCCTTTACTTTTTGGCGCTCATTCTTATCAATTTTTAACTGTCCATGTTCTAGGGAGTTTAAAATGATTTCAAAGAAGGCCCTTTCTTGCGTAATCGTTGCGTTGGTAAATAGTTTTAAAGTTCTGGCACAGCTTGCAATATCGGCCAATGTCCTAAGATGCATTTGCGCATTGGTGACGATATCAAGGCCACTATTATGATCGATAGAGTAATTGATGATCGAGTTAATTCTTGATTGAAGTTTTATTTTTGAGTTTGCAAGTTGTTTAATGAGAGGGAAGCTTTGAAGATCGATAAAGTCATTCAAGTCATTTTCAAGATAATGTGATTTACGCTTTTCTGTAATCTCTTGTGCTAAGACAATAATAGGTATGTTTGAGAAACGTGGATATTTTCTTAATGTTGAAAAGATTGAAAGATCCTTATTTAAGTCTGAGTCATAAAAGAGAATAAGGTCGATATCGTTTTTCTTAACATTAGCAAAGACTTGCATGATCATCGAAATGCTATCTCGTTGTACTATATCATATGTATCATCTAGGACTGTCGTTAGTCGTTCAGTAATGCTTTCATTATTACTTATAATGAGAACTTTCGACTTCTCTGACTGAGTCTCTCGTTCTTTTAAGTCCTTGCTTGCACTAGCTTCACTTGTGATTTCTTGAACCGCCTGTTGTATTCTTTTAAACATATTATCTCTCCGTTAATGCGTAACTTAGTGAAGTATCGATCGGCTGAAGTAGGTAACGTAGGATACTCTTTTCCGCTATTTGTATATCTGCGTGAACTTTCATTCCTGGAAGAATTAAGTTTCTTTCCTGGTTCTGCCCAATATAGTTTTTAGAAAGTATCACCTTAATCTTATAATAACTTGATCCATTACTTGTATAAAATACACTTGGGGATATGGACTCAATCCATCCGGAAACAACTTGATTGCGATGGGTTTGATGAGAGGTGACTTTTATCTTTACTATCATCCCTTCTTGAAGAGGCGCTAAGTCTTGTGGGGTAATTCTTACGGTCGCGATTGGCCTATCATCTATTGGAAGGATTTTTACAATATTCCTGTCTTTACTTACATTTGTTCCAACTGCTTTATAGTCAACCTCATTAACAATTCCAGTAATAGGTGATCGAATTAAGAGGATCTCTTTACTGACTGAATTATTATCTTTATTCTTTTTTTCATCAATAAGGGTGTAGAGTAAATCACCCGCCTTTATGTATTGTCCATTCATGACTTCAAGAGAATCTAGGATTCCTGATTTATTGTGCTTGATAAGGTGTGTGATTGTGGTTGCTTCAATTTCTCCATTGGCCTGGACGACTTCGTTAACTGTTGAGAAGGAAGACCATGCAAAGAATGCTATCACCGTAAATAATGAAACAAGGATAATTGACTTGGATACATATGGGATTCTTGCTTCTTCTAAGAGAAGGTCTTGTCCGATATAGTCTGTTTGCTTAGCATAATCAAGACTACTACCAAACGAGAATCTTTTTCTTTTATTCTTCATCATTATCCTCCTTATATGAGGGCGTTCTCTTCGAGGTATTCAAAGAGTTTGTCCTTTGTCCCGGAAGTGAATTCTTTGTTAGGTGCCATATAGATTATATTATCTGCTTCTTTCAATATTTCTTTGTGTTCACTACAGAAAACTACGGCAAAGTTTTTCTTAGATAGTTTTAAAAATTTCTTTAATAGCTTGAACTGTTTGTTGATTATGCTTGAGGGAATATCTTCAATGAGAACGATTTTTGCCTGAGTGCAAAATGGAATTGCTAAAACTATTGCAGAGTATAGTTCATTTGTGATTTTTAGTTTCGATTCTCCGCTAAGAGGGGTGTCAATAGTTAGTCCATTTTCCTCAAGAAGCTCTCCAATTCCAAAGAATCCCAAATATATCATGATATCATCTCGAGTGATTAGAGGATTAATATATTTGATATTTTCGTAAATACTCATATCTTTCAATAATGACTTCTTTAAGTTTAGCGTTAGGATATGCTGTCTAAGATAGAGTGTGTCGAATTGTCTATGATCGATTCCTCCAATGAGAATCGAACCTGATTGAGGAAGGTAGGTTTTGTTGAGTAGTTTTATAAAAGCACTCTTACCTGATCTTGCACCTCCATGAATGCCATAGACCTCATTTTTCCTTATTTTTATATTGATATCACTGAAGACATTTTCCAGTGTATCTGGGTATTGAAAAGAGACTGATTTAAAATTTATTTCAAAGTTTTTCGTATAAAGATCCTCACTAGAGCGGTATGTTCGCGTCTCACTACTTTCACAAAAGAGCTTGTGCAATTTTCTAAATGAGCAAGATATAGAGTCTAGTCTTTGTATTGAACTCGGTATTTGTTGTGCTGTTGTGAGTATATTCCAAACTAGAACCAAAACAGCGATAAAGTTAGCGATAGCTAATTCTTGATTCCAAACAAGTAGCAGACCTACGATTGTCGATGCCAAGACAATCGTAATGGTGATGACTTTTGAGAAGAACTCTGTTCGATAGGCATTCATCTTATATTGTTGTTCCTTAAAGCAAGACATTGAGCTAAGGGATGATAAACGATTTGAAAATATTGGAAATAAGTTCTCCAGATAGATCTCTTCAGAACCTCTTTTAAGTTCATTGACTAGATTATTCTTATTTTCATGTAATTGATCATAGGTTTCTTTCTTGATTCTTATCTTTGTAAGCTCAGAGTAATAAAGAAAAGTTACCATTGGTGCGAGAAAAACGAGAGGAATGGCCATCTCCCATGATAAGAAAAAAATTGGAAAAATAAGAAGAGTGTTAAAAATCGTGTCTATGAGCTTCAGGTTGTTTTCAGATGAAAGGAATTTGACAGCATCTTTAATGTCCTCAAAACGGTTAACCTGAAAGTCAATTTTTTCGATCTCCCTTTGATGATCTGACATTGTGGATATTTTTTCTAAAATTGCTATCTCGAGAATATAGTCAATTCGGTTTGTACACCAATTGATAATATTTGATCTAATACCACGTGCAAAATAACTAATTACTTGTAGTAAGATAATTCCAGATGTTGCTGGGATGAGGACTTCTAAAGGCCTAGCTCCAGTGATCATTTCGTAAATAATAAGAACATAAATAGCAAAGGCCAGTGTGCTTAGTGTATTGATTAAAGATAGGATGATTAGCTTCGAAAATTCTTTTTTAAACCTTCTCGTAATCGCCCTTGTCCAAGAAGAATATTTTTTATTTGTATTTCTAAATATCCTTTCATTTCTAAGCTCTACTTCATTAAATTCCCTAATTAAGAGTGTATATTTGATAGGGAAGCTATCAATATCAATTTGTCGTTTAAGGTCATGGTCATTTATGAGATAGAATTTTCCTTTTTCTTCATCTTTTTCTTTTTCGTAAGTAAGTATTAGGTGATCATTCTTTGCACAGAAACCTTCAAGATCGATATTTGATATTAATAAGCAGGGAAGCGCGTCGATTTCAATATTTTTTAATTCAAGCTCTATTTTTTTTGCCTCAAGGCCGATCGTTGCTAATGCGTTTATCAAGTCAATTTCTTTCATATGACGATATGACATTAGTATTTCATTTACATCTTCACTGTAGTCATCTTGATACTTTAGTTCCATGAAATTATGAAAGATCATTTTTATATTGGACATACCTCTCCCTAGACTAAGTAAGTATCAATCTCTCCGATACGATTGTTCAGAAGATCACGGTTACATAGTTTTAATAAGTTTCTATCTCTTGTGTTTACGAAGATTATCCGGGACTCTCTAATACTTGCTATATAATTAAATATATTGATGTAATTCTCACGATCAACTCCCGCTTCAAATTCATTTAGAACGATGACTTCAGGCTCAAGTGCAAGTTGTCTGGTAATGTAGATAAGCGATTTCACTTCATCAGAAATATTATCTTCGACTTCAGAAGTAAGCTTTGTATCGAGTCCATGAGGAAGTTTTTTTATGATTTCACCTAGTCCCAAGGTATCGATATAGCCCTGGGCCTTCTTCTCATTAACAAGCCCGAATGAAGTAATGTTATCCCTTATTGTTCCATTCCATATATTTGGCCTAGCATTGATAATGGCGATATTTTTATAAAGGCTTAGATCATCAATATCTGATAATTTTAAATCATCGACATAGACTTTATTTGTAATAGACCTAAGATTTGGAGCAAAGAGAAACTCCTTTGTGTCTTTGTCTTGATTCTTTAAAGAGATAGTATCACCCTTCATGAAAGGAATCTCATGCTTCCTTCCTCTGATGTAAATGGGGATTACCATTGAGTAAATCTTATCAATATTTACCTTTTCTTTTTCCTGCGATCTTCCTCTTGGGTGAACAATAATATCCGTCATAACTTTTACTTCATGAATCTTTCTTAAGGCCTTAAATATTTTATCTGTTGGCGCGATACAACGATTGGCCAAAATTAGTGACGCTGCAAGGGCGCCAATACTTATCAGGCCATTGGCCACTAAGTAAGATCCCGACGCTATGATTGCGACAGATGTGAGCTGTAACATAAGTTGACTCAGATTAAACTGAAAGTATGCGTAACGACCAAGCAAATAGTTATTCTTAGTTACCGCTGCCTGTTTCTTTTTGAAACGATTATTGAATAGATTTATTCGACCAAATTTCCTTAGGAGAGTGAGGTTATCTAAGATCTTATAAAGTAGGTTGTTTTGCTCAATATCTGTTATATGTTTAAGCTGAATGATTCTAGTCATTCTCTTTAAGGCGTAAAAAGAAACCATCATGTAGAGTGAGAATGCAACAAAGGGCACGAAGGCCATTAATGGATTAAGGTAGAAGAGAAAACCAAAATAAAGACATAGAAATGGAAGTTCTAATAATGTGACAAAACCTTTGCCCGCAAAAAAATCTTTATTTCTTTGAATTTCCTTTAGTGAGTATTGGAAAACTCCAACATCATAAAAATCAGTGTCGGTAATTATTTTCTTTATTAACTCTTGCGATTGCTTGTTTTCAAAGCGTGCTGATGCGAAGGTTACAAAGTAGTAGCGTAAGTATTTTAGTGCTGACTCGGCCACAATAAAGAGTGTAAGCCCAAAGAGAAGGACAATGGTGCTACCTGTATTATGGCCTGGAATGATACGATCAAAGAGTTGCATTAGAACAACTGGTAAGGCCAAGGATGTTGTACTTATGACTAGACTCAACGTTAATAAGATTCTTAAAGAAATAAGATCCTTATTAAAGACTTTTGAATTCTCTCTTATCCATTTCAGTGTAGTGGATGGAATATGGCCGACACTGCTTGGGATATTTATTTCCATGACGTCTCCTACAGTAATTTACTGTAGATGACTGATCGACTAAGTTATCGGTGCTTGTGAGTTAATTAAAACTAAAGATTTGCGCGAACGTTTGCCAGATGCTTTGCTCTTTTTTCAACAAGAGTTTCAATGGCCAATTTTGCTTGATCTAGCTTCTCAATTTTTTCTTCATCTAACATTTTACCGTGATTAAGAATATCTCCTAAACGGTAAACACCTTGTTTCTTATCAAATTGAGTATCAATGACAGAAGGTGAGCCAAGGTCGACAAAGATTGAGTTGCTTGGACAGTGACCAGCAAAGAACTCTTCAGCAAAGATCTTTCCTGAACATCCAATTGTGTTCACATAGCTATTGAATTTGAAGTATTCGCTATAATTCTTCCACTCAATTGCCGTGATATTGATATTAGGAAAATCGTTGATGATTTCTTGTACTTTTTGTGGGTTTCTTGCACTAATGTAAACATTGTATTTTTTCATTAAGTGCTTAATTGAATCTCTTGCGAGTTGTCCTGATCCTAAAATAAGGACATCACCAGAGTCGTACTTTGATTGAATGATTCTTCTTGTAATACCAGCATAAGATTGTTGTCCAATCTTAATGAGGTGTTCTTTTCTTACTTCCTTAGCGTCTTTAAAAAGTTTTTCTAAAACTCTAAGAATAAGTGAAGAACGAATATCTTCTTTAAGGTAATTTGAAAAAGCTTCCTTGAATTGGGCAACGATTTCACTTTCACCTTTGAGTTTACTTTGTAGGCCGCAAATTGTTTCTAAGAGAAAGTGATATGCTTTTTTTCCAAAGTAGTATGTACCTAGTTGAGTGTCTTCTTGAGAAAATTCTGATGTCGTTAAGATAATCGTTCTTTGACATGTAATAAGAACAAACGCACCTGGCATTTTCAGTAGGTGAGTTGGTATATTTTCACTCTTCGTTTGAATGTTTAATAGGTGTATTTTTTGTAACAAAAAATCGTCCTTGCACTGTGTCGTCTGTGGTCCCTGTGACTAAGATTACCGAAATCGATACCTAAAAGTGTCATGGAATTGTAGACCCTGTTTTTCTTTATCCGTCTTTATAATTTCTATGTGATATTGCCCTAATTTGTATTGTCTGAGTGTATTAGTCAATATCTTCTTCCATAATATTACTATCTTATATATCTGGATTGGGCGCCAATAGAAAATCTATATGGTGTCATCAATACTTGTTCAAAGATGCCTAAAATCCTTTTCACAGCTACAATTCTCTGCTAATTTGTGCCTATCATGAGCTCAATCACTAATAATGCAAACGAAGTAGATAAGAAGAAACCAGAGCAGAAAACTGCGCTACAGTCCTTTCTGGAGCGACTAAAGGCTCCATTCCTGGCATTTGATCGCAAGGTCGACGGTGCTATTTCGTTCTTTATTGCTCACTACGGTAAAACAAAATTTATGGTGGCCATGTCAAAGAAGATTCAATATCTAGGTATTGAAGGCCTTTGGAATAAAGGCCCAAAAGCTTTTATTTATTTTTTCCTATTTTATCTGATCCGAGATACAATACTCTATATTATTATCCCTATTTGGCTGGCCAAGGCCACTTCGTAAATCACATAAGGATTTGTATCTAATAAGTCATGGAATACTTGCAAACGATTTTATTTTTCATTTCGGGACTCGCTATTTTCTATTACGGACAACGAATTATCTCTGCTGGTATTCAGAGTTTAGGTTCTAGTGCAATTAAGCATATTGCCTCGGATATTGATGGTAAGAATTTTGTCGTCAACTTCTGGAATGGGGCAAGACTTAGTCTTTTGGCCTTCTCTCCGACGATGGCCAATATCGTGACGGTGGGCCTCGTTAATGCAAATCTAATAAGAAAGAATCGTGTGATACCAATGTTATTTGGTTCAGTTATTGGTGCAGTTGCTATCTTTCTTATATTAATGCTTTCAAGGCAAGAGCTGGCGCTTAATCTAATGGCATTTGCTCTTATTATTGGATTGATATTTTCTCAGCGTTTTGTAAGAAAGCTTACTAAATTACTCTTTGGACTGGCATTTCTATTTTTAGGGATCTCAGTCATGCATGAAAGCTTTGTGTCTCTTTTAACCTGGAACTTCGTTCAAGATCTTGTGGTGAGACTTGTCGATTACTCTTTATTTACAAATCTCTTAATTGGTTTTGTTATCGGAAGTGTGATCTCTTTCATTTTAAGAAGTCAAACTATGACATTAGCAATTGCTGTTGTCATGATATTTACAAGAGTCTTTCCAGCGAGTGTTTGCTTCTCAATTATTTGTGCCTCAACACTAAGTTCGTTCTTTATTAATTTTAATACTGCACGAAAGGTTGCCAGGCCTCTTGCGATACGACTTTCTCTTCACCCGCTTGTTCACTACTTAGTTGCTACATTTGCTAGTTTCCTACTTATTGTCATTATTGACCACAATGTTGAAACAACTGTGGGGAATCTTGGCCTCATTATAGTGGGACAATTCTTTGTGATCTCATTAGCAATCTTAAATTACTTCTTCTTTAAGAATATTGTGTCTGAACTGATTAAAGGAATGTATCCAGATGCGAAGTTTAAGGATCGCCCAAAACTAAAGTTCTTGGGGGAGAGAAGACATATCTCATCAACAATGGCCTATGTTTTAGTCGAGTTAGAGATTGGGAAATTACTGGATATTGTTTCAAGAATGTTTGAAAAATGTCACGAGTATATTGAGAGCCCTACTAAAGGTGCTCGAGCTCTAGCAAAAATTAAAGATTACGAAAAAATTATTGATAATATCCAATTAGAAATTAATGATTTTATCTCAAAAGTAATTGCTAATGGTGCTGAAGAAGTTGAGAGTCGCAATGCCATCAAGCTTATGCAAATTGCCTCGGATCTTGAACAATTAGCAGATAGCCTCGATAAGCTTACAACAATGCTCACTAAGTATTATGAGAATTGGAAGTTGTCTGCTGATGAAACAGACCGTCTACTAAGTTACTTTTCTGAAGTACAGTCCCTTTACCAAAGAAGCATTGCTGTCTATAAGGGGCAAGTTGCAACTGAAGAAGAGATCAATGAAGTCGTTGTTAGCACTCGTGAACTTAAGAGACATCTTATGACTGAAAGAGAGGACTTTGCGAAAGTTCACCATAAGGAGGATGGACGTAAACATATCTATTATTCAGATATGATGACATCGATTTCAGTAGTACGTGCAAATGTTAGAGAGGTCTACTTACTCCTAACAGGTGTTATTTAATTCCACTTATTAGTTAATTCATTCTTACACACAATAATTGGTAACTCTTTCACAATTGTGTTTTGATTCTTATTTATTTCGTAGGGAAAGAATTTTTTTGTCGAGGCAATCTTTCGATCAATCATACTTTCCTTGTGTCGTCGCGAGGCCTTAACTTTACGGTAACGAATGCACTTCTTTCCTCGCATTCGAACACATTGCTTTATAAGAGCAACCTGATCAATTTGATTTTCGTAATATTGAATTTCTTTTTCGAGCTCATGTTTTGTATTTGTAATGGGGATAAACTCTTCTCCCTTTGTCGTTCTAATACGATACTTTCCAAATGGCCGATTTGGCCTAAGTGTTAGGAGGTCTTCTTTCGCCCGCAAGTTTATGTCTAACTTATACTCATAACAATTATAATTCTCGTCTATGACCTCACTCTGGACATCAATGGAGACAATTTCAATATCGAAGAAGTTAGGAATTTCATAGAAACTTCTCGTTATCTCGGATAGGCGCGATTCTTTAGGGCGCTCTTGAGTACAAGATAAGGCCACTAGGAAGAGTAAGGGAATGATTAGTAGAGCTTTCATAGGAATATGATAGGTTCTACTTAATCTTAATTTAAAGGTCGGTAAGGCTTAATTTAGTTAAAGATTCCTAAAACCAAAGAGCTTGCATACGTCTAAATGAAATATCTGTATATTCGATCTCTTCAGTACTTGAGGCAAGTCCTCGTCCAACATTAACTTTTTTCTTTGTTGAGAGGTTGTCGATTAGAAGCTTATTGAAAACTAAACTCGTCTTAACTAAAGAGTTCGCACCTTCACTTGTACCAGCTGCAACTTTATCACTCTTTGCAAGAGTGATGTAGTTCTCAAAAACGTAGTAGTTATCAGAGAAGCCATTGTCACATAATTTCGTTAGTTCATAGTGAGTTCGATCCATATGCTCCTGCATCGCAAGTGGGAGAGTACTCTTAGTCGCACGCTCTCCATCATATGGTAGATGCCAAACGATATTTTCAATGCTGTCATCAATCTCTTCTTTTAGCTGATAATCCCAAATACGTGGTTTATCATTGTATGAGATGAATTCTTGGTGAAAGTATGCACAGGTCTTAACTTCTTTTTTGAAGCTTGGATAGAGCTGTGAAAATGTTAGGTATTGTTCATAGAGCGAAAGAAAGTAAACTTTCTTATTATCAAGTTTTGAAATATCTTTAGTAGGCTCTTCTCCAACACTTGCTGGGCCACGACTTTTCTTTTTAAAGGTCCTAATTTTATAAGAAGGGATCGGGTTAATTTCACTATCAGAGCGGTCTTCAAAACCTGCAATTTTGTTTTCAATTGTTTCAGTATGATGTGTGCCAGTAGCACAGCTCATTAATGAAGATAGTAAGATTAAAGTTGCTAATTTGTTCATATGATCCACCTCTTATCTATTCTTATCGTCAAAATAGATAAGAGGTTTAGGCAAAATATGCTCATTTTAGATGAATATTTAGCTTAGATATTATTTAAAATAATAACGAGCAAGCCCTAAAGCTCTTTCGTGGTCAAGGGTTCCACCACTTGTACAAAGGTTGCTTAAAGTAGTCAGCTTCTTGGCCGACTTCTCCAGTATGTCTTTAACCACAGAAGCTTCAATGTCTTTCTTGTAGTATTGGGCCATGGCAAAGATCATTGCTGCAGTATTCGTCACTTGTGGTGCAGCTTGAGATGTACCATTAATTGGAATATAGCGATCTCCTGGAGTACATGAATTAATAGCAACTCCTGGTGCAAAGATCGTCACAGTCTTCTTTCCAAAATTAGAAAAGTAGGCCTTGTCCTTATTGTGTTCGTCAATTGCTGCTACTGAGATCACATTGTCTGCAATGATCGACGAAGGGTAGTGAAGAAGTGTATCGGTATCATCCTTTTTATTTCCAGCAGAGAAAACAAAGAGCATTTTTGGATACATTTTTACAACTGCCAGGCCTTTGTTCATCAATCCATTCATATAGTCATCACGCATTTGAGTAATGAGCTTTTCGTATTTTTTATTAACTTCTTTTTCACTCAGGTCGAATTCTTCTTGGAAGTGGCCATTGATCATATCATAGGCAGGATCCCAGCTCTGTCCCCAAGAGGCATGGTAAATATGAGAAAACTTTGATGAGTACTTCACTGTCTCACTCATTTTAGCGATCATCCAGTCCTGATAATAAGTAAGATAGTTTTCAATATTTCTAATCTTAAGATATGACTTCTTATACTTGCTAGGAACAAAATCTTTCTTTGCAAATAGACCAACTGGATCATCTCCGAGATAGCGAATAGGTAGAAATTGAATATCATTAGAATTTAATTCGTAAGGCAGGGCCTTTGTATTCATGGCCAAACAAGCAACGTGTGAGCCGTGAGTATATGAAGAGAAGTCATCTCGGCTATCCATGAAATCATCGTCTTTACGAATTTCTTTGTACCACTCAAGTTCACTCTCAGTGGCCGTTTTAAGAGTCTTCTTTTTTCTAACTTCGTAGTATTCAAAAACTCTTGGATCAAAAGTACCAATTAGGCTTGAATCAAAAACCTCTCCTGAGTTTTGAATATAATTCCACCCATTAAGATCATCGACTTTGCCATTGTGATCGCTATCCTTGCCATTGCTATACTCAAGTTGATTTGTATAGAGTTGACCTTTAAGATCTACATGGTTGATGTCAATTTGATTATCACTAATAGCAACAACAGATGTTGCAAAAGTTGGTAACGCAATAAGCCAGATTAGTATGTGTTGTGTAATTTGATGCATAGAAAATTTTTTAAATGATCTTTTTCATCCTTGCAATTGCATCGCGTAATTTTAAAATTCTTCAATCTTATTTCAATAGCTTATAAATTGCATAAACAGGGTAGTGGTCTGAAGGATTATTCCAAATATCAGAGCGTTTGCGCGGCGGGCCTAATACCTTACCCACAGAATTGCGATAGCGGTAAACGGCCGCATCTGTAATTTGAGATTTAAATCTTTTATCGATAAAGAGGTAATCAAGTTGTAGTGGGTGTGCTGCCTGGCCGACAAATTGATAAAAGGTCGTTCGATATTCAAGTGGGAGTTGGAAGATTCCCAAAACATCCTTGAGATTTGTTTCACTATAAAGTGAAGAAAATTCTTCGTCCGTATTCTCACTTGAAGCATTGCCATTGAAGTCACCACATAGAATGACTGGGGTTTCATTGTAGAGAGTACACTCTTGTTTATAGACGTGAACTAATAATTCAAGCTCGGCCTTTCTTCGTCTCGCTGAGCGAAAGTCATGACCGGTGTCATCATCACGTTGTGACTTTAAGTGAACATTCAATAGACTCATTATATGTTGTGTCTTTTCTTGATCTTCAAAGATTCGCAGGTGAGAGAAGTCTCTTGAAAGAAAGTAATTAGTCTCATCTTCATCGTGTAAGCTAAATTCGATTTCCTTTTCTGTATGAGATAGATGCTCAAAATAAAAAGGAAGCCCTTTCCTTACAAGAAAAGCATTCTCGATTCCACGGTCGCTATTGCCTTGGTTGTGATAGACTTCATATTCGTTAGATAAGTAATTGTCATTGAAGTAATGGAGGCTTTCAATATAGCCAATTTCTGTTAGTGCATAGATATCAGCGTTAACTTCATTAAAAACAGTACGAAGCTGATTAAGGTTTAATGGTGACTTGAAGTAGTTGAGGTTTGGTGGATGATCAAAAGCATCCTTGATAAAGAGATTCTCTAGGTTATAAACACAAAGCTCAATTTCTTCTATTTGTTTCTGTTGCAATTAACAGCTCCATCCAAAAATATAGCGAAAGTACTTCTTCGCTCTTACATCATAGATAAGCTTACAATATGCACTCTGGTAGAGCTTTTGACTATTGATTTCCTTAAACTTAGTTAAGAGCTCTTCACTGCAAACGGCACCTTGTATTTCATGATTCACAAAAGCTTGTGTGTAGAGAGAGACTTTCTCATTTTCAACTTTAAACTTAAAATCGACCCCGCGATACTCTTGTTGAAAGAAGATTGCGTCCCCATTTGTATAAAAGGGAAGAGTGTGACGAGGTATAATAATAGGCTTCTCTTGTCCTTCTTTAAGCATAATATTAGGCAGAATATCTTGAGAACTTTTTAATTCTTTTGTGCTTTTAAGAAATCTGATCCCTTCGTAGATTGGTTGTCTATCGTTTATGATCTTTCCAAATTTATCTTTTTGGGGACGATGAAAATTACACTTGGATTGGTAGGTGATCGTATCATTGTCTTTTGGGAGAGTTGTCCAGAAAGTGAAAGGAAGGCCATGCTTAGCTGCAAAATCCTTTTTCATTTTAAGACTGCCTTTTAAGAAAGTCTTCTTAAACTTCTCTGATATACTACCCATTTTTGTTGTACACTCTGAATTTTCAGGACACCCTTGTATAAGGTGTTCAACCATATGAGGTTTAAACTCAACCTCTTCAATCACATTTGGTGGAACTTGAGGACTTAGCGCAATCGAAAAATGAGCGATATTAGTAATGAGAAGTGCTTTTAAGTATTTATTCATATCTAAATTGTATATGGAATTTGAATATTTCTCAAAATAAAAAAGCCCGCTTAATGCGGGCCTTTAAAGGGGGGAGGGGTATTTTTATTATTGTGATCTTGAGTTAACTGATCCACCTAGGATAAAGTCAATTTGATCATCAACTGTGTACTTTTCTGTTGTTTCACCTCTGCGGATATCATTGATCGTTGGCTGGTTTGGATTAACACGATCGCTATTTCCTTTTTGGGCCATGAAGTTTTGCTTTTCTTGAGCTTCAAATTTTACGATAACTTTTTGCTCATCTTCATCGCTATCAATCTTTGCAGAGTTTACTCTTGTTTCAATCGTAGTCTTTGTTTCAATATCATCTAAAGTATCTTTTTCATTTACTGGGTTGTTAATACATTCTAGTTTCGAGAACTCAAGCGCTCTAATATCACTTGCAAATGTTGAGATTTTTCCGTTGGCCTGTAGAACTCTAAGGTCTGCATTAAATTCCATACGTTCTTTTCTTGATGTTTCAAAATCTTCTGTAACAGTTCCTGACTCTACATTGTCACCAAGATCAAAGATACCTCTCTTTGTGATTTTAAAGGCCGCTGAAGAACCAGCTCCATCAAATCTCGACTCTAGTTGATCACTAACTTCTTGAGGTGTGCGAACTTGTCCCATATGCTCTTTTTCAGCAATTGAAACGAGTGCACTCTTTGCTTTTGCTTTCTTGTCTCCTAAGATATTTTGGCAAATTGCATTTGCATCAGAAATCTTTTGCAGATAGATTTCTTTGTTACCGTCAAACACCTTATACTTTAGTGATGCACGGTAAGCGATAATAGGTGAGTTATCATAGTAGTCTCTTAGGTCTTCTGTTGTCAGTTCAATTGACTCACGATCTTTGATGAAGTCAGCATGCTTCTGCTCATCCTTTGCAATATTCGTTTGCTTCTTTTGAAACTTCTCTTCTGCGATCTTATACTTTTCTAGATCACATCTTTCTTTATATTTATTGTACCTTTCTTGGAAATCTTTATCGAAGTCGCTAATCTTCTCAAAACCTTTTCTTTCAAATTTTCTCTCGACGATCGTACAAATATTTGCATAAGTCGAAAGTGGAATTAATCCAGTGAAGATGGCAACTTTAATCAGTGTCGATAGATTTTGCTTTTTCATAGTTTCCCCATTTGGTTTTCATTTTTAAAATTAGATACTATGTATAAAGCAATAGGTGTGCCAAAAAACGGATAGGCCAAGTTGTTGAATTTTAGTTAGGTGTGAAGATTGTGCTGTCTAAGAAATGAACAGTGTCTGAATCTTATTCACAGTAGAAGTGGTGATTCCAACGGAAACCTTTAATGAAGCTTGAGTAATTCGCATCATCTGCTGTTAAGTCATCCATTGAATCGACAATTGAGTTATAGCCTTGTAGCTGTGTATCTTCTGTAAAATAACCAGCAGCAGGCTGTGGATAGTAATTATCAAAGGCGCTACCTGTTCTCACTTTCCCAAGCTGACAGAAACGGTTACCGATTTGATTTAGCTTTGATTTAACTTGATCAGCATTGGCACCCTCAACAAGTGGAAACCCTGTTCTTAAGTCATAATGCTTTTCTGGGTCAAGTGACATATCCGCACTCTCTGTTACGATACCCTCTGATGAGATAAATAGGTTTAGATATGTGTTGATATTTGTCCCACTAGGGAGACGACACTCATATGTATTATCTTCGTTTAAGACACCAAAACCTGAACAACACATTGAACCTGGATCTGTGACATTTGTTCCAAGCTTTGAACAACACTTAAAATCGTTTGCCGCAAAGATTTGTGGTAGGGCAATCGTTGATCCATCAGTCTTGTAATAGACTTGGTTATCAATATCATCAGCAGTTCCAATATTAGGATCAGTTGCAGGAATTCGATCAGGATCTGTAAAGAATGGATCACTTACTTCATTATAGATACCTTCAACAAGGCGTCCTTCATTTGAAGTATGTGCTAATGGGTTTGCCTTTTCATCATTACAACGAATGGCCTCATACGTTACTTGAGGTACACCAAGAAGTTCATATCTTTCAAAGATACTCTCGTAGTACTTTTGACCACCAGGAATAGTTCCAAAGGCACTAGCAGGGAAGTCATATCTAAAAGAAACCCAACCAATCTGCATCGGTGTCGGCGCAGAAAGTAAGTCATTATTAATTCTAAAGAACATATATCTTAGATTATTCTCAGTTACTGTACAGTAGGCAGGTTGACCAATTGATGCAAGAGCAAGTTCTGCACCTGCAACCGATGGGCAGATAACTTCTGTCATGGCCGCTTCATCGTGAGTTGATAGATCTGAAAAGTCTGTCGCATCAGGATCTGTAATATAGTTCAGGATAACATCATTTATTGTTGCACTATTAACGTAGTCAGGAATATAGATGGCAAGAGTTTGTTGCTCAAGATCATCAGCTCCAAGTGCCGGGGCAATAGGGTTATTGAAACCAGCTGGCTTCACAACGACTGGTGAGTAAGGTGCATTGAATGTATCATTAAAACCTGTGTTCTGATAAAGTCCAAATGCGATTTTCGTATTAAATAGCGTTCCTGACTCATCAGCAGGGTAGAAGCTAATACGCCCATCAATAGGTGAAGATGTATTGATATTTTCAGGTGTTGCACTAGAGCTTGGATCAATATTTGCTTGAATACTTCCAATAGGATCACCTGGTCTAAGCCATACAAACGGCTGTCCAACTTCACCATTATAAGTACGGTATCCACCAATTGAGCTCATGAAAGAGTACTCCATTAGCCAATTATTACGATAGAGTGGTTGAAGCTCTTCACGCCAAGACTTCATCGAGTAGTTAAGACATGCTAACTTTGTCGGTGAAAGGTTTAAGCGTCCACCAGCAGTCCAGTTATTTGTTCCATCTTCAAATTTTCTAATGAAACCACCACCACAACAATTTGATTGTCCTGTTTCGTTGATGATTAGGGCCTGACCAGTATCTGGTAGAGCTCCTGGTTCAATCTTCATTTCAATTGAACTAGTGTTATAAGTCTCTGAAGCAATATAGCGTGAATAGCGTCCTGTTGCATCTGGAGAGTCATTAGATGTTGTTCTTGTGTTTAAGGCCTCGTTTTGTGAGTCATAACCAGGGAATGACGTATTTGTCTCAACCTGTGTGTACATTGTGAAGTCTTTTGAGATTTCACGACAACAACGGTTTTGTCCCATGTCGTAGTTATAATAACTACCAGCAAGAATTGTATTAAGTAGAGGTTCTTGTTGGCTTTGACCACATACTAGCTCTTCTTCCCAAAATTTCTGTTCTGCTATTGTGTCACCAAAGCTAGAAGGAGAGAGCCCTCTGGCAACATCTGCATGAAGGCGGTTAGGTCCGCAGTCTAAATTTGTATGGCAAACAGCTCCTGCTCTTCTAATACAGGCATTTGCTGCAAGTGTTTCTGTTTGTAGTTGAAGGATATCTTGGACAAGTCCTGCTTCAATTGATTTGAAAGAAGAGGACTCGTCAGTGTCAACTGAAGCAGCTGAACACATATTTTGTAAAACAGAAGGTACATTGATTGAAGCATCTTCAACTGTTACATAATTTCCATCAGTATCAAATACTGGACATGAACGTGTACGATTTACTCCTGTTGCATCTTCATTACAAGAAGCGATTTGAGAGATATAGTCGGTACGATTCTTATTATCCTCAGACTCGTGACGGCTTTCAAAGCCATTTGTTGTATCAGTTGATCGTCCTGGAACACAAAGTCCAACATCACCTGGGCCAAATGTTCCAGATGCTGCGTAAATCGATAGGTTAGCAGCAATGGCCTGTTGAATATTTGTCGGTAACTCTTCCCCGCGGTTACTATAAGTAATTGGTCGACCTAAAATGCTGGCCGCTTGTCCATAGAGAATTGCTGTTGGCTCATTAGGTGAGCGAATAAGTTCTTTTGAAAAGCTTGCTGAATCGAGCGCCGCACAGTAAAAATTTGGCGCACAAGTTAGAAGCTTTGTATGAGTTGATTTCTTTACATTCGTTGTTGGACTTAGTTTACAAAGAGAACCAGCTCCACGGTAAACACATCTCTTATTTTGCCCACTACTAATATTTGTATTTAGGATAGAAGAGAGTGAAACACCTTCTCTCGAATAGTTATTTCTTTCAAAGGCATCAATATCAAATTTAGGCCAATTTGTTTTAACATCCGTTACTTGGGCACAGGCATATTCCCAGCCAAGCTTGGCAACACAGTCACTATCAACATTACAGGCATGCATATACTGGCAACTAGCACCATAGCCTTGTCCTGCCGCTGATGGGTCTTTTGAAAAGTCCCAGTCGTAATCTGCTGCTGTTTGTCCACCAAGGTCTTCGATCACTGATACTGTATAATTTGTATTCTGAGCAAGGTCTGCAAATGGAGCATTGATTGCTAGAAAAAGCTTTTGAGTTGTTGAGCGAACACGTCTTCCTGCTCCAACAGAGAACCACGAAACTCCATCAAATGAGCCAATAAGTGCTCCTTGATTAAAACCATACCAATCTCTTTGATAACCATTAACAAACATGGCCGCTTGAGTTTCAAGACGATTTCTTCTTTGAACACCGGCATCTGCATAACTAATATGTGAACTAGGTAGCATCGTTGGAGGAACCCAACATGCACGTCCAAAAATAGTATCTTCATAGTTTCCGTATGTTGTATTACTTCCAATTTGTGCACGGTCAGTTGTATAGCCACGCCAAGTTAGACCGTAACCCTTACTTGTCTCAGGCTGTGAGCTAAATACTTTTTGCCAAGCATCTTGCTGACAGTATGGACAAGGAGTCGCGTAGCCACTTGTAACTGAAACGATATAAACCTTATCAACTTCAACATCAAGGGCCTTGGCCGGTTGGGCCTGCTGAAGATCAAGTGTCATCTGACCAATAACTGCATTCATATTATATGAAGTTTCTAAAGGCCCTGCCTTATTGGCATCATCTAGGTAGTAGAATGTATCTCCCTCTTGATTTGTTCCTTCTGGAATCTCAGTTAGGTCATCATAAGGAGTTCCCGCAAGAGAGAAGAAGCGGTGAGGGGCACTCTTTCCTGAAACTAGAACTGATAAATTTTGAAAAGGCTTATCTTCATTTTCTAGAACTGGAATATCACATTGAATATTTAAAATATTTCCGTTGGCATTCTTTTCTGCCTTTAGTCCGTAATCAATACAACGAGAGTCAAGCTGTAGTTCACCACCGATATAAGTTGGCTCAAATGAACATCCACACTTCTGCCATACTTTTACACGAACGCTATCGAGATCTGGATCACAACTATCGAGTTGTCCAAGTAGGCACTTATAGTCTTCAATATCTTTTAATAGCTGCTGGTTAGCATCGTCGATTGGGTCACCATCAGAACCGTCATCATCATCTTCATCTGGGTCGATATTAATCGGACATACATAGAATAGTTCAGGATAATTTTTGAAGCTATTAGCATCTTCTAGAATCTCAGCTAGAGCAGTTTTGTACTGGGAGCTATTTTGATCAGTTTCTGGGCGAACTTCACCATCAATAACACATTGGCCATTCAGACAACAATTATAACCTTGTTGCTGACATGAAGTATTCGTACAACTACCACCTGGTGTTGTAGAAGATCCATTAACATTCGTTGTGATCGATAGGCCCGAAAGATTCACAGATGTACTTGAAACTGGTGCTTGTTTTAAGATACCAGAAACTGACTCATGAAGTGTCAGAGTTATCGTTGTAAAACTTGTTGAACATTCTGGACAGATCGTCGCAAGGCTATAGGCCGCTTCATTTGCATCAACTAAAACAGATGAGCCTGTCGAAGTATAGCTTACGATATTGTTTCCACCACAAAAAGCAGCGTTGTCAGCAGCATTGGCAATATTAACTCTTAAACTTGTCTCTTGCGACTTGCTCGACTTAATAGGAGTGGCCACAAGTCTTACCTGAGGCTTCTTATCGACTCCCGTTGAGCTTGCTGTATTAATTGATCCAATTAGACAGAAAACTGAGTTCTTCTTATCTTGTGAAACAATGTAGTTATTAACAATTCCACCAACAAGATAGATACTTCCCGTATCTTCAGAGTTAAGGGTTAGGGCACCATCAACATATTGGCCTTTGGCATACCATGAAGGGTCTGTAGGATTTTCGACAATATAATCTGAAGACTCTTGTTCCGAGTCGTTTGAATCTAGATTAGAGCGGCGGTTATTGGCCGCTTCCATACAAGATGTAAGGAGCATCAGTGTGCTTATGAATGTGAGTAAACTTATTTTAAATTTCATTGGTTTACATTTTCCTACCCATTCACTTTTCGTGAAATTCGAAGCCTTTCTTTATATTAACCTGTTGATATTAAAGAAAAGGTAAGAAATACCTAGTTCGCTCTAAGTTATTGATATGACGAGGTTTGAAACCCTCTTGTTTAGAGGTGAAACTAATTTAGACGACAAGAATTTGTGCGATTTAGGGCCAGTTAGAAGCTGTAGCCATAATTGGCATAAAAATCATAGGAGCTATAGAACGGATTGTTGCTCCCGCTAAACATCCTCTGTCTAGAGAGGTCGAGCTTATTCATATACCAATCATAGTATTGTTGTTGGTAGGCGAGTTGTTGCTGTTGCACGCGACCTGTGTAGATATGGCCTGGAATTTGGGCCCTAAGCTGTTGTGTTGAAATCATCGGACCGATGAAGGCATAAGAATTTTGAGCAGCATACATGGCAACTTGAGGCCAGAAGCTCTTTCTATGCTTTCTTTTCACCATTCTTTCAGAGACTGGATCCCAGTCAAAATACTCGTTACTTTCAAGTTGAACACTACTATGAGCAAATGAGTTCTTCTTTAGGTTACAAGTTCGAACGTGTAGGGCACGACAGGCGTAATCGAATTCATCGCCACGATTGTCTTCGTCGTTACCATTAGCTCCATTCTCAACCACAGCACCACTACAGCGTTTATTCTTCTTCTTGTGGCAGTAATCTTGTAGGTATCGATCTGTCATACGATAATCATTTGGCTCTTGCTCACCGTAGAAGTAGCGAGAGTAGTCCTCTGTGATTAACTTGTCATCCATTCCATCACTTAATTTTGTGAGAATTGAAATACCTTCATTACCAGTTTCGAGCGTTGGCATACAAGAGATATTAGCTTCTTTAAAGCCACTACAGTTTAGCTTATATGTTTTTAAGTTTAAGGCTTTTAGAACTTCTAAATCCTTCATTGGCCTTGTTGTGAAAATCGTCGCTATCTGTTTTTCAACGTCGCCTAGGGCCTCTTCACGTTCTTTGATTTTTTGATTTAAAGCTTCGTCATTCAACTCACTTTCAACACAACCATAGAGAATATCTGTTGTTGAAGCTCCTGGTGTTCCAGGACAAAGCTCTGCAAGGTTATCCGCTAAGATTTGACCAAAGTTGTGATTACTCTTACTTGTTTTATTTAAGGCCTCGACCTTGTCACTAGCATCTTTTAAGAAAGAGTGAATGTCATTTTTTAGGTCATCTCTTCTCTTTTTATCTGCCTGCTTTTCTTCTTCACTCGGGTATAGAGAGATACTTTCAAGTGTATTGTAATTTCCAATTGCCGCCCTAGAGTCGTTAATAGCATTCTTGATTTTTTCAAGGTCACCACTTGCATCACACTCTTTGATTTTAATACGACAACTTTTAAGGCCAGTTAGTGCTGTTGATAGATCACTAAATGACTGATCAGAGATTCCACTATCTAAGTAGAATGAAGCGTATGAGCCTTGTTGAGTATTGAAAATATTAGGGTCATCATTATGGTCAAAAGTTTCTTCGTACAGCTTTAAAATAGTATTCTCATAGTAGTGCTTAAGCTGATCATTATGAGAGAGGAGATTTAAGCTATTTCCTGATGTGTTGATTTTTATTGAAGGTGTTCCTTCTTTTGTCGTTGTTAAGGCAATGTTTACAGTATCGTCCTTAAGAGCTTCTAGGTGAGCCTCTAGGAAATCATTTGCATCATTTTCAGTTGCGCTTCCGGCGTAAATCTTTTGCAGGATAACACCATAATTATTAATCGTATCCTTGGCCATATCTTCATAGCCTTGATCCATTTCGAAGTTATTTGTAAAATCATTAAAGACCTCACATTCTTTTTGTACACTAGCGTCCTTTCCTCGACACGCAGACTTAACATAAGAGAAGAGATCTTTTCCGTTTCCGTCCTTTAAGTGATTAAAGAGTTTTACAAAAGCATTCTCTTCTTTGTTATTCTCAGCAATACTTGCGGCCTGCTTCTTTGCTAGTGCTGACACTGTCGAATGAATGACAGCATATTTTGTGACTGCCTGAGTATGAGTTTCAAGCTCTTTTAAGGCCTCGGCCGTATTTGTATCAAATAACTTTGCGACATCTAGAACTTCTGCTTCTTTTTTAAAGCTTAGGTATTCATTGCGAATTTTCTTTAGTGCTCTTAGGGCAACGACTTGGGCCATTTGAGCGTCGCGAATTTTTTTGAGTTCGATAAGAGTAGGAGAGTCCGCCTTATCGTCTTTCTTCATTTGGTCTTGTTTTGCGTGAATGGCAGAGATTTCAGTTTCAAGGTCTGTACACATATCTGAAGCCGTCGCATTGAAGGCTAACGTACTAATGAGTACTGTATTGAAAATGTTTTTGAAAAGTCTCTTCATCTCTAAAATTAAGTATAAAGTAATTTACACTATCTCCACTTACGCCTCTTCGACATTTCAAGTGGAAAACTTTAGTATGAGAAGTGATTTCGGAGTCTTAGCCGTGTCCTCCGGCCATAAAGGCCTGAGTTAGATCTAATTTCTTATGATCATTTTTTATGGCATCGAAATATTCACGTGTTACCTTCATCGTTTCTTCGATATCAGGTGTTTGGAACATTACATTTCTAAAGTGAGTTACATTTGGGAAGCCTGCGGCCATCCAAACGATATTCTTTCTAAGGGTGATAAGAACTGTTCTTTCGCGATCAGTGTACTCTTCCATATAATCACGAAATCTCTCGATGACTTCAAGGTAGTCACTTGGAGTGAAGCTGATATCATCATCTTCATTTAAGAAGCTTTCTAGGAATATAAATGGATTTCTAAGAGGTCCACGTCCTAACATCAGTGCCTGGCAACGAGTTGCCATGAGACGCTGCTTTGTCAGAGGCGCAGAGTGAAGGTCTCCGTTACCAATAATTGGCAGGGGAGAAGTCTCTGCAATACTCTCAAGTAGATCCCAATTTGCAGATCCTTTATAGGCCTGAGTTCTTGTTCTACCGTGAATAGCAACGAATTCAACGCCTTCTTCTTTGGCAATATGAATAACCTCTTGGGCATTAATTGAATTCTCGTCCCAACCAGTTCTGATCTTAATTGTAAGAGGAACTTCAATAGCGTTCTTCATTTGATTAAAGAATTTTCCAAGCTTTGATGTATCTTTTAGAAGAGCGGAACCACCACCCTTTGTTACAACTTTACGAACTGGGCAACCCATATTGATGTCGATAAACTTTGGCTCTCTTTCTTCGGCCACTTTTGCGGCCTCGGCCATTGCGGAGCCGTCTTCACCAAAGAGTTGAAGTCCAATATTCTTTTCACGTGGGTGAATCTCAAGCATCTTCACCGTCTTTTCATTCTTGTAATTGATTCCGTGACAGCTTACGAGCTCACTTACTGTCCCACCGCATCCTAGCTCTTCCATCAATAAACGATATGGAGCGGTACAAATACTACTCATCGGTGCTAATAAAAGTGGTGAATCAAATGAAATATTACCAAGTTTGACCTTTGGGCGACGTGCCATTAGAGTGTCAATCTTAGCTTGAAGAGATGGTGAAAAAGTGCGATTATTGGCCATGCGTTTATTTAGCAAGTAGCTAGAATTAGGTCAACATATTTCAATAATTTGGAAATAATTACTAATGTTTTTTGAGAATCCAAGAGGATATATTGTTTTTGATTGTGACGGAACTTTAGTTTCATCTAAAGAGGCCGTTATTTGTGCCGTGGCCGAGATGATGACGATTATTTTAAATCGTGAGGTATCGATTGATGAGGCCCGTTCAAAATATGGACCAGACCTTGTTTATACGGCAAATCAATTTGGCCTTGATCCAGTTAACTCTGAGCTACAGAGAAACAAGCTTATGACGACTTGGAAAGAAGTGACAGCAAAGCAGAGCAATAACTACAAGCTCTTTGACGGGATGAAGAAGCTAATCTTAGATCTTCTCGATCACGAATTCCAACTCTATGTTTGGACGGCACGTGATCGCAGGTCAACTCTTAGAATCTTAGATGACCAAAATGTACTTCAGCACTTCTTGGAACTTCGCTGTCTTGATGATACGACTCCTAAGCCACACCCTCAGGGGCTAAGTGAGATGCTTGAAGATTTGCCAAAGAATAAGATTATGATGATTGGTGATAGCTACACGGATACGCAAGGTGCAAGAGGCTTTGGTGTTGAATCAATTGGCGCTCTTTGGGAGAGTGGAATCACGAAAGATGGCTTTGGCGATCATAGTGCTGACTACTGGGCCACGCACCCAAGTGAATGTTTAGAAATAATTTTGAATAAAATAAAATAAGGACGACAAGAATGTTTGATAATTTAAGTGATAAGTTTTCAGAAGCGTTTAAGAATATCTCGGGTAAGGGAAAGATTACTGAAAGCAATATTGAAGATACTCTAAAACTTGTAAAGACTGCGCTCCTAGAAGCTGATGTTAACTTTAAGGTTGTAAAGAATTTCATCAACAACGTTAAAGAAGAAGCTCTTGGTGAAAAGGTTATCAAAGGTGTTAACCCTGAAGAGCAATTCATTAAGATCGTTCACGATGAACTTGCAAAAACGATGGGGGATAAGAATACTGAGCTTAACTATGTTGAGGGCGGTATCACTCCAATTCTTGTTGTTGGTCTAAACGGTCAAGGTAAGACAACTTTCTCTGGTAAGCTTTCACTTTTCCTAACAAAGAAAGAAAAGAAGAACGTTCTTCTTGTTCCTGCCGATACTTTCAGACCTGCTGCCAAGGACCAGCTAATCACTCTTGCTAAGTCAATGAATATGGACTGGTTCGATTCAGACCTTGGAAAGCATCCTAAAGATATCGCTGCAGATGCCATGGCCTACGCAAAAGAGCATGGTAAAGAAGTTGTTATCATTGATACGGCCGGACGTCTTCACGTTGATGAAGAGCTAATGGGACAAATCAAAGAAGTTCGCCAAAGCCTAGAGGGACTTAATCCTGAAGTTCTAATGGTTGCGGATGCAATGACTGGTCAAGAGGCCGTAAACGTAGCTAAGAGCTTTCACGAGGCGGTAGGACTTACTGGTGTTGTTCTTTCAAAAATGGACTCTGATGCTCGTGGTGGTGCCGCACTATCAATCAAGCACGTAACAGGTGTTCCAATCAAGTTCATCTCAACTGGTGAGAAGATGAAAGATCTTGAACTCTTTCACCCAGATCGTCTTGCTGGGCGAATCCTTGATATGGGAGACGTTCTAACTCTAGTTGAAAAAGCAGAAGCTGCAATTGATAAGGATGATGCTGAAGGCATGATGAAGCGTTTAGAGAAAGGAAAATTCTCTGTTAACGACTTCATGAAGCAAATGGATATGATGAAGAACTTAGGTTCGATGGCATCAATCATGAAAATGATCCCTGGTATGGGTGGTATGCTTAAGCAAGTAGGTGACTTAACACCTGCTGAAAATGAAATGAAAAGAATGCGCGTTATCATCAACTCGATGACAAAGAAAGAGCGCGACAATTATAAGATCATGAAAGACTCTCACATTAAACGAATTGCAAAAGGTTCAGGTAATACTGAGGCTCAGGTTCGTGACTTCATTGCTAAGTTTAAGCAGATGGAGCAGATGATGGGTGGACTTTCTCAAATGATGAAAGGTGGAGGAATGCCGGGGATGCCTGGTATGCCAGGAATGGGGGGAGGTGGAATGCCGAATCTTCCTGGGCTTGGTGGGAAACCTAAGAAGAAACGCAAAAAAGGCGGCCCATGGGGCGGTGGCTTCTTTTAATTCTTTAGGTCTCACTCCGTCTGCTGCGCTTGACTTCGGTCGGTGTGGCAGACCACACCTTCCCTCGTCTTGCATCAGCATTCACAGCAAGCTTTAACGAGTTAGCACCCTTAATTAAATTTTGAATTTGTTTACGGCTTCGCCGGTGGCTAGGGCTTGCGCCCATCGCTTTGCTTGAGCTGTGCTCGTCGCTGCTAGGACTTCGTCCATCGCCTTTGCTTGAGCTGCGCTCGTCGCTGCTAGGGCTTGCGCCCATCGCAAAAAAAAGCGACACCGAAGTGTCGCTTAGAAGTATTGAATTATTTTAGGATGTATGGAGTAATTGTTGACTCTTTTCTGTCGTGACAGATGTCGTAGCTATACTCTCTAAGTAATGAAACTTTTGTGATTTTTACTTCTCTGTACTTTGCTTCAAAGTTAACTTCAAGCTGCGCATCGAAAACATAGTTGAATGCTTCGAATTCGTCACAACGGTAACCGTTAGCAACAACGTCTCTATCTAGAGATCCTTGAACTTTATATAGGTAATCTGAACCAACTACTTCACGCTCGACGATCTTTCCTGTGAAAGACTTTAGTTCACCGTTAAATACTGCTCTAAAAGTTACAGTTCTTGCGAAGATGTCAGAGTTTAGGTGCTCAACATCTGTAAGAGTGATTGTTTCAAGAGCTTTGTAGTCATAGCTAGCTTCAGAAGCAACTGTGTTTGAAAGTTGGTAAGTGTTAGCGAAAGCTGAAAGTGTAACAAATAATGCGATAACAAGTTTCATAATAATCTCCAAGTTTGTTTATGCTGGTTAAGTACCAACCAAAGACTCAAAAGAAAAGTTTGGTTTCTGTTAAGATTTGAATACTGTCTTGAAGAAAAGACGTGACACAAGTGCCACGCCAGATACTTAGAGAAATAGAACTCAGGCTCGCGTACCTGAGCTCTAAAAAGAATATGTAATTTAATATGTAGTTGGATTAAGTATATAACGGCACACTAAAAGCGAACGCTCTAGTGAAGTAAACTTTATATCCCCCTACAGATATATCTAAATTTTATTTGTAGTAACAATTAATTGACCGAATGAAAAGAGAAAAGTTGAAATGGAATCGCGGCAAGTTTCAGGGGTCTTGCCGCGAGTGTGTTCTCTAAACCTGATTACTCTATGCATATGTAATTAAGTGGAGAGGATATTGTTCTTGTGTTCTCAAAGAAAATAACAAGATCCTCCCCACTTGCAAAGTTGAGATTCTGTTAAGATTTAGAAGAAGTAATAACCGATATCGAGAGTTAATGTTCCATTTTTATGAAAGTCATCAATGATAAGAGCGTGGTCACTATCTCCTGATTGGGCAGCTGTATATGTTGCATAAAGTTCAACAAAGCCATCACCCTTGGCATATCTTAAATAAGGAAGCCAAGCTACGAATCGATCGTCTCCTGATTTTCTTTCACCGTCTCTGTGGTCAGTATACCACTCGCCACCAAAGCCAAGAGACCAGTTGTCATTAAAGTTGTAAAAAGCAAAAGTTCCAAACATTGTACGCCATGTGTTTGCATTAGGATTCCTTCCGTTCTTGTTATAAACCTGCAAGTAAGTATTTGCTTCTAGAGTTAGTTTTCCGTCCGCAACTGTTTTTGATGATAGGAAGTAGGCCCTGTGATAAGAGTCATAACCACCGTTGCGATCCTCGCCATCAAAAATATAATTTCTATTTTGAAAGTTTAAGTTAATACCATGCTTATCTTCTGTAAGGATGTTGTTTACATACCACCTTAATGAAGAGTAAGCGTACTCACCTTGAAGAGTTTTCTTTCCTTCTTGTCCAATTGATTGAGTGTATACAGGAACCCAACGAATATTTTGATTCTTTGTTAAGTTGTAACGAAAGTAGAAAAGGTGATCCATTGTGAAGCCATCTCTATTCTTTGCATTCATCTCTGTATAAGTTGAATTTAAATAAAGAAATTTAAAATTCTTTGATAGGGAATCAAGAAAAGAAGCTTCTTCAATTGAAATTTCATTTACCTGTGCATAGGTAAGGTTTATTACTAGTGAAAGTAATAGTGTTGCTATCTTTTTCAAATATGCCTCCAAGCTTACTTAAATAGGGTTCGACCCTGAACTTAGAGGGAGTATGATAGTTAATTGAGTTAATCACAAAAAGATGCGGGCAAAGTTAGTGAGGGTTCACGTTCTTTACCCACAATCGGGTATATTATTTACACTTTGAGAACTTAGATTCGATTTCAACCTGAACAACGTTCCAAGTTTTGCCTTCGTGTAGAGCTAGACATGCCTTATTAATGGCCGAAAGATTTTTCCCTAGAGCAAAGTCAAGAACATCAATTGTTCCTTCTGCTTCTAGTTCACCATCTTCAATGTCATACTTCATTGGAACCTTCACAGTCTTTCCTGCTAAAGTCATATCAACATATAGGTAGTTGCTATCTACTTTATTTACAACACCTGAAATCTTCATGTCTTGAAAGAAGAATTTTTCAATCTTAGCATCACGAGATTTATCTTTTGTGTGTACAGAGTTTACGTCGATAGTGAAACGTGCACCACGAATAAGCTCTTCGATCTTACCTTGTTTTTTAGTTGCCTTAATGTCGAATTTCTTAAATTCACCTTTTACACCGACTTTCTTAGCAGTCTTGTAGGCTTCCCACTTTATCTTCGTATTCGCATTACTTACTTCGTAACAATTTGCAAATGTCATACTAGAAAAGAGGAGCCCAGCAATAATAAATTTCATTGTCTTTCTCCTTTGAATTAGATAAATCAAGTATATGAAACAAAACGATTATCCGAAAGATTTTTATGTAACTTTACAAAATAATGACAATCTCATTGGCCAGATTGAAGTTAATAAAACATCTCGAGGATTCAATGCAGATATTGCAATCGTCTATAAAGAAACAAAAAAGATTTTCAAACATGTGGATCAAGTTTTTAACGCAGAGGATGAAACGGAAGCTTGTGACATTGGCATGATGAAACTTTCTCGCTTTCTAAAGTCAGTGAAGTCAATTTAATAACACAAAGACAATGTGTGTCAGTCATGAATATGACACCGTCATTTCTTATCTTTATATAAAATCAGAGTCTTTTCGACGCGTCAATGACTTGTAAAAGTTGGCACGGGCCTTGCTTATATATAAACGTGTGTGTGTTGGAGCAGAAGAAAGGATTTTTTCACTCCGTCAAAATGTCTCTCTTTAAGAAGCCGGATCCCTGATCCGGCTTTTTTTTGGAAGCGGCATTTGCCACGATGGCAAAATGACGCTGAACAACGCCGACCGACCAGTATGGGAGGTCAGGTGAACCAACTTTGCAATCTAGGAATCACCCTTACCAAGTTACCACCCAATCGCAACACTTCACGAAGTGAAGTTAGCAACTTTGGCCATCCAATAACTCCTACCACCCAACCGCAACACTTCACGAAGTGAAGTTAGCAATTCCAGTAAACCAGTAAACCAGCAAACCAACAAACCCAATACCGAACCTAGACACTCCAGTACCTAGCAATTAAACTTTTCTAATCTAAATATTTTCCTAAGGGTCATAATGCAAAAGTTTAACTACTTAATCTTTCTATCTTTATTAATTATTACTTCGTGCTTTTCTCAAAAGGAAGAAGACTGGGGAGTAACGTCAGATAAACTGGCCGAAGAGTTTACATTTGCGCTTTCTGATTTAAATCCTGAAATAGGCTCATCATTTGGTTATGAACAATATGATAAGTTAGGGACAAACCCCCGAATGGAGCTGGATGAAGCTTATGATAAGTTATTCATTCAGTGGATTGAAAAACTAGAGAAACTAGAAGAGAAAACTGAGTTAGGTAACCTTAAGGTAGATTATGAGATTCTTCTAAGTGTTATCAAGAGAATGAAGAATCGAGTTGATACTTCAAGACGTCTTGGAGTTATCGGTGCTTCTAATGTTTCTGAATCAATCTATCAATCACTTTTTGGCTTAATTAATCCTCAATCTCCAAAGCATCGAAAGGAAGCAGGGGTTGATCGCTTTAAATACTATATGTCTGAAAAAGGTAAGAAGTCTTATGTAATGGGAATGCTTAGTGAAGAGAAGCGATACCTTGCTCTTTATAAAGATAAAATTTATCCATTCATAGGGGAAGTTACAAAGAACCTCGAAAATTCTCCGGCCTACGTTGCAGGAGTAAAGCAACTGCTTGAATCAAGTGGCCGTACTGATTGGCAGAAGGAATATGAATTATTTCAAAAACAAGTTCTTGAGTATGATGCATTCATAAGAAGCGAAATTCTTCCACATGCACGACAAAATCCAAATTTACCAAAAGAGCTATATCAAATTGCCTTAGGTGATGCTGGTGTTGATATTGGTGCGGATGAGTTAATTAAAATTGGAAAGAAAGACTTTGATGAGCTTTATAAAGAATACCAGAAATTAGCATCTCAAATTGCAAAGAAAAATAATCTAAAAAAAGAAGATCCTCTTTCGGTTATTACATTTCTAAAGAAGAAGCAGGTAACAAAGCTTGATGATGTTCAGAGGCTTTATGAAAGAGCTGCAGATAAGTTGGAAAAAATAATTGCAGAAAATGATCTTGTTTCACTACCTAAGCAGAAGTTAGTGATTCGAATGGCCGGGGATGCTGAATCGAGAGCGCAACCTGTTCCTCACTTAAATCCTCCGCCACTAATTGGAAACGACGGAAGTATTAAGCCTGAGTTTGTTGTACCGACGTCTTCAACAGGAAGCCTTCCTTTTGATGACTTCTCTTATGAAAGTGCTGCAACTGTTCTAACTGCACATGAGGGGAGACCAGGGCATGATCTACAATTTAGTCGTATGCTTGAAGAGAAGACTTCCTTAATTCGCGCACGTTATGCAATGAATTCTGTGAATGTAGAGGGATGGGCATTATATGCGGAAGATCTTGTTTATGATTATCTAACTTTAGAAGAGAAGTTTGCAGGCCTTGAAATGAGACTTTGGCGTATTGCTCGCTACTTTCTTGACCCAAGTGTACAACTTGGAATGGCGAGTGCTGAAGATGTCGTTGAGGTTTTTCACAATAAGCTTGGTGTTTCAAAAGAAATGTCAATGCTTGAGTTTCAGCGTTATGCATATAGATCTCCGGGGCAAGCAACGGCTTACTACCACGGATTAAAAAAAATTAGGGGACTTAAGGCTTCAATTGAAAAGGATTACGGAAGAATTAAGCTTAAGTGCTTTAATGATACTCTTTTATCTTTTGGACTTATGCCACACGATTTAATTCTTCTTTTTAAGGATAAGTTTAAGTCGTGTAAGATTTAGGAAGTTAAAAGTTTGACGTATCAAACACTCTTTCCTAATATTTTGAAAATTAATTTTTTGGGACACACACAAAATGAAAACATTATTTATCCTCACAATCGTTCTGGGTGCTTTTGCGGCCCAGGCCGATCAACTTGATATCAAGCTAAAACGCTATATTAGTGACTTTAGATTAAAGGCCGTTGAAAAACCTAAGGGGAGGAATCCTCAAATTTTCAAATTGGGACAAGAACTCTTTAATGAGAAAGAAATTTCTGGTAATCGCAATATCAGCTGTGCTGATTGTCATAGGCCTGAATTTGGAAGTGGTGATAAGCTTCCTGTTGGAATTGGTGAAGGTGGAAAGTGGCAAGCAGGTGAGCGCTTAATTGTTAATGGCCATGCGATCCCAAGAAACTCTCAGCCTCTTTATAACCTAGGGGATAAGAATATCGAATTTCTTTTTTGGGATGGGAGAGTTCACTACCGTAAGGACTGGGATGTTTATACGACACCTGTTAAGGCCCTTAATGGTGATTACCCTGAACGTTGGGATATTACAGAAAACTTAGGAAGTGCCCTTGCCGCCCAAGCTCTTTTTCCAATTACTTCACATGAAGAAATGAGAGGGGTTAAGGGAAGCAATGACATTGCCAACGCTGTAAATGAAGAAGCTGTTTGGAAGATCGTCATGAAGAGACTATTGGCCATGCCAAAGTATCAAAAGCTTTTTAAAGAAGCATTCCCAAAAACTCCAAAGGCCGAGCTTAATATTGGTCACTTCGGACAGGCCATTGCCCATTTTGAAACGCATGAGTTTGCCGCATATAACACTGGTTGGGATAAGTACCTCAGAGGTGAGCGCATGGCACTTAACCAAAAGGCAAAGCGTGGAGCTGTGATCTTTTTTGAAAATGGTAGTTGTTTTTCATGTCATTCTGGTGATCTCCTAGGTGGTCGCGGGTTCTTCTCTGTTGCCTCTCCTCAGATTGGTCCAGGTAAGAATGACTCTAGAAAGAATGATGAAGGTCGATTCAATATAACAAAACGTGACTTTGATCGTTATCAGTTCAGAGTTCCGCCTCTAAGAAATATTGCTCTCACTGGCCCGTACTTTCACGCTGGTGCCTACGGGACATTAGAAGAGGTAGTGGATCACTATAATAATGGAATAAAGTCTATTGATACTTATGATAGTTCTTGGGTGGAGAATACATTCTTTAAGAATTTTGGACGTAAGTTATTTGTTGAAACTAATAACTATATGAACTTTAAGAAGAAAAATGCCGCAGATACAATCTTAAAAGATCACCTTATTCGCCTTAATAATTCTCAAAAAAGCGATTTAGTCTACTTCTTAAAGTATGGATTAACTGACGAAAAAGACCTCGATAAAATAATGCCTTAAATAATTGGTAGCGAAATTTGTATAAACAAGCAGATTTCGCCCATATTTCACCAATATTCCCGCAACGTGTTACAATAAGTATTGTCGCGTTAAACTTATGGGGAAGTTGATGAAGAAGTTGGTATTATTTTTAAGTATCCTAGCAATTTCAGGTACATATGCAGGTACAGCAGATCCTAATTATGAGGAAATCACAGATGTTCAATTTGATGTTGTTCGTTCATTTGATGTTCTAGATACCGAAACTGGTTACTCTCACCGTATTGATGCCCCAAAAAGAGGTGGCGATAAGAGCATTAAGGTTCGAATTGTTGGTCAAAATAATTGGGCCTATAAAATTAAGATCGAAGTTGATGGAATTGAACACGAAAAAACTTATCACGTAACAAAGAGATACCTTAAAGAGGCCCTTGATATGGCAACGGCCTATAATTATATTCGTCTAAATCGTACAATTGGAGAGGTTGGAAATCCTCCTGTTGAGCCTTGTGGTGATAATACTGTATCAACAAGTCTTAGACCTAAGCCACGCCCTGTTTATGTTGATGAGATCTTTGAAGAGCCTGAAAATATCATCACGAATAATCAAAAGTGGAAAGCAGGTTGTGAAGTGCTAGAAAATCGTGGGTCATTATCAGCACAAGATAGTGAGTCAAAGTCGAAGCTTGCTCAGTGTATGAAGAGTATTCAAAACTCTATTACTCGCCAAGGAACTCTTACGAATCGTGGGCAAATCTTTAAGAATCTTTATCGATACCTAAGGCCAGAAGAGCAGCATTTTGCAGCAATGGTTTTTACTGCTCAAGGTGAAGCGGGGATTCTTGTTCGTGATATTAATGGTGGTGAAAGACATCCTGAAGAGATGATGATGATCATGAAGGTTATCGACAATCGTGTTCGTAATTCGAATGAAGATGCGACGCGAGCTGGAAAGAAAGGTGATACAAGAGCTCTCGATATTGCTTTAGATCCTTGGCAATTCTCAATGTACAATCATAATGAAGATAACTGGAGACAGATGATGCTTCCAGGACGTAATCAGGAGTTTGATACGGCCATTGATGCTTATATGAAGTTTGGAACGGCCGACTTTAAGCCTAAGCCAGATGTTGATCATGTTTATCATTACCATGCTAACTGGATGCTTCCGACAAATGATGCTTGGGGGGCCAACTTTAGAGCAAACCAAGATAATTGGGAGTTAAATGTTAAGGTTGATGGAGAACTTCTAAGACAACCAAACCCGATGTATAATGAAAACAATGCAAGTGATCGCAAGAAGATTGCAAAGAGTTGGAAAAGACAACGCCATATTTTTTATAAACCGATTGATACTGATGGAAAGATCGTTGATGGCGACGATTGGCATTGGACGGTAAGAAAGCCATTTAGGTCATAATGAAAAAGCTATTATTAATTTCGACATTTTTATTTCAAGCAATTGCATTCGCAGGTGTGAGTGACTGGTCAATTGTTAATATCAAAGGTGATTTTTGGTTAAAGAAGAAGGACTCAAAAACACTTAAGGCCAAGATCACAAAGCGTACAGGTAAGAGTAAGGTCACTGAAACAAAGTCAGTAGGTGAGAATTATGAACTTATCATTTATTATTCAGGTTCAGCAGGAACGTTTCAGTTAATCGATATTTACTATGCCGTAATCTTTGATAAAAAGAAAAATCAATTTATAGGTGACTACCCGTGGGCATATAAAGCACAAGAGGGCTCTAAGAAGGTCGATAACCCAAAATGGGATATCTCGGACAAGCTTATTAAAATCACTGATGAGCAAACTGACTTGAATAAAACAATCGAATTAAGATCAAATTAAAAAATCATAAATGAGTGAGGCGAGGGCGCGTGCGTCCTTTGCCGATAGCTCATCAAATAACGGATTGTATTCGTAAATTCCTAAAATTTGTTTTTTATTAACAGTATTCTCTTTGTATTGAGAAACTAGCTTTCTTAAAAACTCAAGCGGAATACCGTCGTGGTTTACTGCGCTTACTGCTTGCATATCTGCTGCTGCAATTGCATCAGCGTCAATACTAAAGAGGATATCTCCATCGTGATTTTTATAGATCTCATCCATAAAACTAATATCACTAAAAGTATGTGATAGCTCTTTTAGTTTCTTTGTATCGATAATATCCATCTTCATTCCCTCGTAGTTTTGAGGAACGTTGGCATATTGGTGAATTCCAATTTGAAGAATCTTTACTTCTTTTTGATTGGCCACTTGGCGAAAGGGTGTCCCTGAGTGATAGACATCATCACTTCTTGTATCGAGATGAGCATCAATATTAATGAGAAGTGGATTCTTAAGTTCAATTCCCATGGCCAGAGGATAGACATGGTCATGGCCACCGCCTAGGTGAACAATTTTCTTGGCCGTAACATTCTTTATCGTCTTAATCGACTGTGACTGCATTTTATCAAAGTCTAATTGTCCTTGGTTTGCGACGCTGATGATACCAAGTTCTTGCAAATTATTATGATCGGCAAATTTTTTAAGCTGTGAAAGAATGACTTTCGGTCCATGGGAGGCGCCACGACGTCCACCATTTCTAACGACTCCAAGATCATTCTCACTTAAAAGAAGTGCTTGTTGTGTCTTCAAATCATCAAATTTGAAGCGAGTGGCAATAGATTGTGATTTTCTTTTGTTAAGATTGTCATCTATTTCTTTCCAGCCCATGTAACTTCCTTTAAAGTATAACTATGCAAAAAAATTGGTATATTAATCAGTCCGGTAAAAACAAGGGACCATTCAACGCTCAAGATATTATCGACTTTTATGATAAAGGTCTAATTAAATCCTATCAACTTTGTTGGCGCAAAGGGGCCAAGAATTGGAAGCCCGTATTTGCTGTCATACAAGTTGCCCGCAACGAGGCCCAGTCATATTATGAATCTAAGGTATTAGATGATGATCACGATCTTCCTGAGATTCCTATTCACGAAGCAAAGTCCTTTGATGACTATGATGATTTTAATGATGACGATATTCCGCCACTTTTAGAAGAAGAGTTAAGTGAAGAACTCGATCAGGAATATGACCAAGATGCCCTAGGCTCTACTTCTTCATTTGATTTCAAGGATACTGAAGTCGAATTAGAGGCACAGATGCCTAGTAAATTCCCGATTTACTCAACTGTCGTGGCAAGCTTTATTATTGCTGTTGTTGTGGTTGTGAGCTTTTATATGGCCGCAGGCCCTAAGGTAAAAGAAGTCGAGTTAAAAAATATTTCAATTAGCGCTTTAAATGATTTTAAAAAGCCTGTTAGCCCTAATGATGTTCACTTAATTGTAAATAAGGATATGTCTACTCTCTATATCAAGCTTCCTTTCCAAAAAAGAGTGAGTGTAGAGTTAATCCTCCATCGAAAGCCTGATGAGTTTCACCGTGGTGATGTTCTTGTTAAGGCCCATAATATCGGTGAGGGTGGAATTATTGAGTTCAAGGACCTAACACTAGAAGAAGGTCAAAACTTTATTCCAGGCGCATACGCAGTAACATTCATTTATGATTACTTAGGCTTATTAGATAATATTAAAAGTAAATTTGGTAGTGGTTCAAATCGTGAAGTCTTAGAAAAGAAAGTCTTTCTTGTTCCTGAAACTCGCGAAAAATATATTGAGAAGATTACAAAAGTTGAAAAGAAGAAAACAGTAGCTTCTAAAAAGAATATTGCCGCTATTAATGAAAAGCTTAGAACTTTAGAGGCCATTATTTCTTCAATGTCGATTCACTATCGACTCTCTCTAAGTCAACAAAGTGGCTGGCTTGCTCATAAGGAATTTAAGCAGCGCTACGCTAAGAATATAGCACCTCTCTTACAGAGCATCGTTTTATCTAATTATGACCTCAATAATACAAAGTTATCTAATGATGAAAGAAAGCTTGAAAATGAGATTCATTCACTTGGTAAGGATATTAGTGCTTGGAGTGTGAAGCTAACTGAAAAACTTTCTCGTTATGGCATGCTTAATAAGAAGAAGCGTCTTTATCTAAGAAGATTCATGGATAAGGATCGCGTGAACTTTCAGGCCTCAAAGAACGAAGTTCAAAAACAAATCAAAGAGTTGCTTTAAGTTTACTCTAGTTCAACTGGAATATACTTACCGCGCTCATTTTGCGTAATCTTTGCACTGGCATACTTTGGGTCATGTTCAAAGATTACGCGAAGATCTTTCTCCACAATCATCTTTAGAAACTCAATCTTATCCATTGTTGTCTGCCCTGGAGCAATATCGTAGCCCATAACCCATGGGACGTGGACATGATTAGACGTTGGGATAAGGTCGGCCAAGTAAATATATTCATTAGTATAAGGATGAATAAGGTGAGGGGTGTGGCCATAAGAGCATTTAAAGCGCAGGCTATCATCACTTAATTTTAAAATTTCACCTTCTTTACCTGTTAGCCAATGAACACGTCCGGCCTTATCAAATTTCTCAATTGTTTCTTTAAAATATTGCGTATGGAATGAGCCACCGTCTCTTACTGTTGGATTAAGTGCATACTCCCAGTGGTCTTTATGAAGATGAATTGTGGCATTTGGAAAGACTGGTGCAAATTCACCATTCTCATCTTTATATACCATTCCACCAACGTGGTCGAAGTGAAGGTGAGAGATCACAAGGTCTGTCACATCAGCACAATCAATTCCCTTATCTGCAAGGGCCTTAACGAGAGGCGAGTGTTCTTGGCGAACATCAAATTGTTGATCAAACTTTTCACCGTGATAATCACCAATTCCTGTATCTGTTATAATGATACGATCTTGGTCTTTAATAATCCAAAGTCTGAGATCAAGGTCAATGCGGTTATAATCATCCGCAGGATGAACCTTGTTCCATAATGGTTTTGGTATAATGCCAAACATGGCACCACCGTCTAATCTAAATTTACCAGGGCTAATCAGTATGTTTTCCATGCCATAATTGTGCGAAAGTTTGGAAATAGCTTCAAGACTGTGAGCGTTATATTGTGGATAACTCTTATGTTCTAAATCTTAATCATTTAATGCACAAAAAACTTGGGGAAAATGACACGACTCACCTAGAAAGATATGGTCTTGCCCTCTATTATAAGCCAGTAAAATCATGAATATTTCATAGACAAAAAACTTAGGAGTTTTAATGAACGTACATGAGTACCAGGCCAAGGGTTTAATGAGAGATATGGGCCTGAAGGTTCTTAGAGGTGAAGTTGCAAAGACTGTTGATGAAGCAGTTGCTGCGGCAGAAAAATTAGGTGGAAATATTTGGGTTGTTAAAGCTCAAATTCACGCAGGTGGGCGTGGTAAAGCAGGTGGTGTTAAGCTTGCAAAGTCAATCGAAGAAGTTCGCTTACACGCTGACGATATTCTAGGTAAGACTCTTGTTACTCACCAAACTGGTCCAGAAGGAAAGAAAGTTCACACTCTTTTCATCGAAGAAGGTTGTGACATCGAGCACGAGTACTATGCTGGTGTTGTTCTAGACCGTGCAACTGGTAAAGTTACAATGATGGCCTCTGAAGAAGGTGGAGTTGAAATTGAAGAAGTTGCTCACAAAACTCCAGAGAAAATTATTAAAGTAGCAATCGATCCTGCAGCTGGATTTACTCCATTTGTTGCAAGAAAGCTTGCATACGGAATTGGTCTTAAGACAAAAGAAGAAGTGAAAGAAGCTTCAATCTTCTTTAAAGGTCTATATGATCTATACATGAAGTACGATTGTTCAATTGCAGAGATCAACCCATTAGTAAAAACTAAGCAAGGTGATATCTTAGCACTTGATGCAAAGTTAAACTTTGATTCAAACGCTCTTTTCAGACATCCAGAAGTTCAAGAACTAAGAGATCCAACTGAAGAAAGTGAAAAAGAACTTGCGGCAAGTGAATTTGGTGCTGCATATATTGAGCTTGATGGAAATATTGGTTGTCTTGTAAACGGTGCAGGTCTTGCAATGGGTACAATGGACATCATTAAGCTTCACGGTGGTGAGCCAGCTAACTTCCTTGACGTTGGTGGTTCAGCAACTAAAGAAACTGTTCAAAAAGCATTCTCTCTTATTCTTCAAGATGAGAACGTAAAAGCAATTCTAGTTAATATCTTTGGTGGGATCATGAAATGTGACATCATTGCTGAAGGTGTTGTTGCTGCTGCAAAAGAACTAGAACTAACAGTTCCATTAGTAGTACGTCTAGAAGGAACAAACGTTGCTCTAGGTAAGAAAATATTAAATGAATCAGATCTTGCAATTATCGCTGCTGAAGATCTAGCTGACGCTGCTAAGAAAGCAGTTGAAGCAGCAAAAGGGGAGGCGTAATGGCCATTCTTATTAATCGTGATACAAAACTAATTACTGTTGGTTTTACAGGTAAGCAAGGTACTTTCCACTCACTACAATCAAGAGACTACGGTACTAACTTTGTTGGTGGTGTAACTCCAGGTAAAGGTGGAACAGTTCACGAAGGTTTCCCTGTTTTCAATACAATTAAAGAAGCTATGAATAAGACGGAAGCAAATGCGGCCATGATTATGGTTCCACCTCCGTTCGCAGCTGACTCAATCCTTGAAGCAATCGATGCAGAAATGCCACTTATCATTGCTATTACTGAAGGGATTCCTATCCTTGATATGGTTAAGGTAAAAGCAGCTCTTAAAGGTTCAAAGTCAAGACTAATTGGTCCTAACTGTCCAGGTGTTATCACTCCAGGTGAGTGTAAGATCGGAATTATGCCAGGTCACATCCACATGCCAGGTCGTGTTGGTGTTATCTCTCGTTCAGGAACTCTTACTTACGAAGCTGTTTACCAATTAACTCAAAGAGATATCGGACAATCAACTTGTGTTGGTATCGGTGGTGACCCGGTTAACGGAACTAACTTCATCGACGTACTAGAACTTTTCGAAAAAGATCCAGATACAGATGCAGTTATCATGATCGGTGAAATCGGTGGTTCTGCTGAAACAGATGCAGGTCGTTGGATTCAAAAGAACATGAGTAAGCCAGTTGTTTCTTTCATCGCAGGTGCTTCAGCGCCTCCAGGTAAGAGAATGGGGCACGCTGGTGCAATTATCTCTGGTGGAGATGATACTGCAGAAGCTAAGTTTAGAATTCTTGAAGAATGTGGTGTAACTGTATCACGTTCTCCAGCTGAGCTTGGTGAGACAATGGAGAAGGTTCTAAAGAACCTTTAATTAAAGAATTTAGGAATTTTTCCACAAGATAATTTTAAGGAGATTAAAATGGAAAGAACTTTTAGTATCGTTAAGCCAAACGCACTACTTGATAACAACATCGGTAACATCATTAAGAGATTCGAAGAAGAAGGTCTAAGAATCGCTGCACTTAAACTTACTCACCTTTCTAAAGAGAAAGCTGAAGGTTTCTATATCGAGCACAAAGACAGACCATTCTTTGGTGAGCTTGTTGCTTTCATGACTTCTGCACCAGTAGTACTTATGTGTCTAGAAGGTGAAAACGCAGTTGAAAGAAACAGAGAAATCATGGGTGCAACTAACCCAGCTGAAGCTGCTGAAAACACTCTAAGAAAGCTATATGCTAAGTCAATCGGTGAAAACGCTGTTCACGGTTCTGACTCTCTAGCTTCTGCAGAAAGAGAACTTGCTTATTTCTTCGAAAAAGATGAAATTTGCCCACGTTTCTAATTATCTTTTAATTTAAAAGCATAATAAGAGAAGGCCCTGTTTATGACAGGGCCTTTTTTATACTTGGTCATATTGTGTTAATCGTGATAAAAATTATTTATGAGAACGTTGATATTAATCGCCACACTTTTTAGTCTAAGTGCTTTTGCTAATAAAGTACCTAGGCAGAGAATTAAGATATTCAATCAAAAACTTCATAAGGAAGATAAGGTTGTAAAAGTCGACTACTTCACAAAAATTCCAAGTGTCGAATTTGATTTTTTCGACCCATATCAACAGCATAAGAAAATTAAAGTCACGGCACTTTCTCTAGAAAGTCTCTTTGTCTACTTTGCTCCTAGTGCTACCTCTGTGAAGCTTAAGGCGATTAACCTTTATAAGGTACATATACAAAGGAACGTCGAGCGTTCGAAAACGACTTATATTATGTATAAGCAAGATGGGAAGTGGCTTCAGAATTCAGAGCTAGGCCCTATGCGAATTATAAGAAAAGGCTTAGGGGTCATTGCTAAAGATAAAATTACTGAAGAGGGAGCTGACTGGATTTGGATGATAAATGAGATCGAATTCGTCTACTAGTAAGCTTTCTAATAAGCACTTATTCTATAGCTTTCTAATTATCCTTGTCCTTATGCTTTCAGCTGGATTTGGAGCAGGTCTTAGAATCTTTGACAAGGAAGAACACAGACTCTTTAACTCAAGAGTTGTTGCTAGGCTTTATTTTCATGTGGCCTATGCCATTCACGATACTCATAAAAAACTCATTAAATTCAAAGATACACCAACAATTGAGAACCTAGAAGATGCCTATTTAAGAATTGATGCTAGCTTTGGGCAAATTAGTGCTCTTAAGAGTGAGGCCTTCATCTTAGATGAGTTTGAGACGAAGTCGTTTCAAGACTACTTAAAAGTCGCAAATAAAATACTCACGTCTGCTCGAGGAATCATTGAAGGAGTTCTCACCAGGGCCGAAAGTACAGATGGTTATGAATTTCAGGAGAGTGACTTTAAGGAAATTGCTAAATCGATTGTTATCTTAGAGCGCTTAAGTGATCTAAACCTAGAGCTTGAAAGTGAGTTCTGGCAGATCTCTGCTTATGTTTACGGTGATATCACTAGCTCTTTTGATTTTAAGCGTGCTGTCTACGTTGCTTCTTTTTCAGGGCTAACGATCTGCCTTATCGGTTTCCTCGTTATTCTTGTGCTTAAGATTCGAAGTGATGAAAGGCTTGAAGAAAAGAATGTTGAGCTCGTTAATAATTATCGTTTGGCAAACCTTGGTGAATTTGCGGCCAATGTTGCACATGAAATAAATAATCCGCTTACTGTGCTTCTGTGGAGTGTGAAGAGATTAGAGAAGAACACGGTCGATGAGGAGGAGAAGAAGCGCTTTAATATGATTAAGAATCAGGCCCAGCGTATTGATCAAATTATTAAAGGGATCAAACTTCTTTCTAAAAATTCAAATCATCTCAACAATAGTGCCATTGATGTAGATCGACTTTTTGATCAACTACAAGAGCTGGTAATTCATAAATGTAGCGCAAATAATATTGCTTTAAATATCGAAGGTGACTGCGATGGTTGCCAGATTTGGGGAAAGGAAGTTCAAATTCTTCAGGTGCTAACAAATTTTGTTTCCAATTCTGTTGACGCAATTGAAGAGATGGAGAAGGGACGAATTACCATTCGCTATAAATCTAATAGTGAGAATCAGCTGATCATTCATATTGTTGATACAGGAAAAGGGATTGAGCTTAAGGATCAAAAGAAGCTCTTTGCTTATATGTATACAACCAAGCCTGAAGCCGGTATGGGGATTGGTTTGGCCCTTAGTACCCAGATTATTGAGTCCATGAATGGCCATATCAAGTACCTTAATGAAGAGAAGAATACGACATTTGAAATAATGCTACCTCTCTACCGTTATTCTTCTAAACATAAGTCATTGAAATCATAGGGCCTGCTCTCTACAACGAACTGTCTAAAAATCAAAGATCATATGTAAATCTTACAAGGCTCATTGAGACTGATGCTGCGTCGTAGTATATTCAATGGGAGAGAAAATACCCATGGAGGTAGAAATGTTTAACATTGGAGATTACGCAGTTTGCCCTGGCCACGGTGTGGGACAAATTGTGGACATCGAAGATCGCGAGGTGGGAGGACATAACCTTTCATTCTACATCATCAAAGTTGTAGCAAATGGAATGACTGTTATGGTTCCTACGAATTCCAAAGACGGAATTAGAGTACTCGTCGACGAGAATGAGATCAGTGAAGTATATGAACTTCTTAACGATCACGATGTAACAGTTGATAATTCAACTTGGAACCGTCGCTATAGAGACTATATGGAAAAGGTGAAGACTGGTTCACTTTTAGAGATTGCTGATGTCCTTAGATCACTTTTCTTATTAAAGAATAAGAAGAATCTTTCGTTTGGTGAAAAGAAAATGCTTGAGCAGTGTAGAGACTTAATTGTTCAAGAGATTTCAATCAAGAACGGGGCAGAGAAAACTGAAGTAAAAAATCAAATTGAGAGCTGTTTTAATTAATAGCTTTATAAGTTCAAGGTTCTTTTGAACTTATTCTCTTGTGTTGTGTGTGTGAAATAAGCGTTTGTGGGGTAACTTACAAACGCTTTATTTTTTTGTATCGATACCATCAAATTACAGACTTTCAAAATACCTTTTTTCAACGCTCTCTAGAAGTTCTTTTGGTGTAACTTCCATGATGTACTCTGTGTTGCCTTCGTAATTGATTCTTTCATGAATTGGTTTAAAGCCCCAGCGCTTAAATGATCGGGCCCTTATTTTATCCGCTTCAATGACAATGCGATCAAGGTTTTCGACTTTTTGTGCCGCAAAGGTAACTGCTGCTATGAGGTCATTCGCATTGAAAATGGAATCATTACCATCAACAGCAAAACGTCCAATCTCTGCGATAATTTCGCCCCTTTGTCTTTCTACTTCATGGCCTGTAAAGATCTCAAGAGGAAGCTTTTGATCGACTTCTTTTGAAAGAGTAATTGAAATTGTTCCCGAAATATCAATTTCATCCTTTTGTCTGGAAAGGTAGCGAATACCAGAGTCATCATATCCTTTAAAAGAGTATTTCATATAGGAGTTTCGAGCTGCTGCAAGAACGATTGTTCGGCCCTCTAATTGCTCCGTAATTTCTTTTAGCTTATCTAAGTCTTGGTCTTCAATATTTAGGCGATTCTTATACTCATTAAAGAGAAAGTCTCTAACGGTATTAACTAGCTCAGGGCGTGATTCATGATCTCTTACAGCATCAATCATATGAAAGGATGCCTTCACTTCATTATCATTCATATAGGTAAAGCTTTGGACTTTCTTTACACCTCTTTGAGCGGTGAAGAAGTTTTGATTGTAGTTTAAGCTATTTAAAAAATTTGCAAACATCGTTTGGTAACTTATCTCTTCACTTTCATTTGCAGAAATATCAAAGATTGAATTGCTCGTTGAGGTCGAGTTATCAAAATGGACAAGAGTTCTTATTCTGCCGTGAGAGTCTACATGAACTGGTTCGTGTAACTTATAAGAGTTATCTCCAAGCTGTGCATATGGGACGTAGTCCAATTCTCCGCGGTAAAATTTGATAAGAGTATTGATTCGTTGATATTCACCAAGAAGATAATCGGTTACTTCTTTTTCATCTTTCTTATGAGCTTCATAAATAATCGTGCTGATATCATTTTGATACTTATAAAGTTTGGAAATATTATTCTCATATTGCTTTTGATGATAATCGCTTAGCTGTGAAAGGGGAGTTGTGGCCTTTACTTTATCGGCCTTAATAAGATGCTGCTGATTAAGAGGAATTTTTCTATTACCTCTTAAAGTAGTAAAAACTAAATGGCCATCTTCTATCTTACGATCTAGTCCTGAACGATGAATATAAGAAAGGTTAATGCCCTTATACTTATCTTTCAGATATCTCATGATTTGTGCAGTCTTTGTGTCATACTTAGGATCTGTTCCAAAATTAACAAATTCAGAGATGGCCTCAAGACAGGAATTAGGCCTATTAACACTTGCGATTGAACGACGTGCAACTTCATCCTTACTCAGAAAAAAACTAAGAATAACTAGAATGGAAAATACACAAGATATTAAAACCTTCACCAATATCTATTCGGAATTTCGAGGATTATTCTTTAGCTATTTAGTCGGTTAATGATCGTATCAAGCCTTTTTGTATAGGCCTTAACCTCTTCTTCTGGATCAATTACATTGTAAAGGCTTAATATCTGGATGATGGCACCTGTTAGAAACTCATGAATGGCCTGACCAGCAAGCTCTGGGTTTAGGTCTTTTACGAGCTCTCCATCCTCTTGAGCACTACGAACGAGCTCGATAATTCTCTTTCTACCGGTGTGAATGAGGTTAGCTGCAGTTAGTGAGACCTTTTGATCAATTGAGGCCCGATAGTATAGATAGAGAATGGTTTTTGCCTCGTTAGGACGGTCAATGAGCCATTGGAAATTAGCGAGACAATGTTTTTTTAATTTTGTTAGAGAAGTATCTTCTTCGCAAATTGTGTTAATGACTCTAGCGTGATTCTTTGTAACGATATACTCAAGAACCCCAAGAAAGAGCTGAGACTTATTTTTAAAGTAGTGAAAAACTGCAGACTGACTAACTCCAAGAGTATTAGCAATTTTTTGAAAGGATGCACCATCAATACCTTTCTGCGCCATCTGATCAATTGCTGTTTCAATGATCGCGGTCTTTCTTTTCTCACCTTTAGGTGTTTCACCTACACTCATTTTTAATCCTAATAACAATTCGTATTTTGACTATCATATAAACTTTCTATCGAGTTTACAAAATCTAACTTGGTTATATTAATGATACCTCAATTTCACTGTTTTAAACTAAGATAATGAGATAAAATAGGCACATGAGTGAAAATGTATTTAATTTAAAATCAAAGTTTAAGCCTTGTGGAGATCAGCCTGAGGCGATTAAAACAATTGTTGAAAAGTTATCTAGTGGGACTAAAGAGCAAACATTACTTGGAGTAACAGGTTCTGGAAAAACATTTACCATGGCCAATGTTATTCAAAAGCTTGGAAAGAAAACTCTTATTCTTGCTCATAATAAAACACTTGCAGCACAGCTCTATGCTGAGTTTCGTGAGTTCTTTCCCGATAATGCTGTTGAATACTTTGTTTCTTACTATGACTACTATCAACCAGAAGCCTATGTTCCTGGTAGTGATACATATATTGAAAAAGACTCATCAGTAAACGATGAGATTGATAAGCTTCGCCACTCTGCAACTCGTTCACTATTAGAGAGAGATGATGTCATCATCATTTCATCTGTGAGTTGTATTTATGGGATTGGTTCTCCTGATGAGTATGCAAATATGAGGGAGACTCTCTTTGTCGGTGATGAGAGAGATCGTGATGAATTCTTAAAGTCACTTGTGGCCATTCAGTACGAAAGAAATGATATCGACTTTGTTCGTGGTTGTTTTCGTGTACGTGGTGATATCGTTGAAGTTTTTCCGGCCCACGAGGATTCAAATGTTGTACGAATCGAATTCTTTGATGATGAAATCGAAAGTATTACAATTGTTGACCCTTTAAGGGGAACTAAGATTCAAGCACTTCAAAAAGTGACAATCTATCCAAAGTCTCACTATGTCGTTGGTGAAGAGCGAATGGAGCATGCTTTAAAAACAATTAAAGTAGAGCTTCGAGAAACACTACAGGATTTAGAGAAGAAGAATAAATTAGTTGAGAAGCAAAGACTTGAGCAGAGAACTCTTCTGGATATTGAGATGCTAGAGGAGATGGGCTTTTGCTCAGGGATCGAAAACTACTCTCGTCACATGACTGGAAGTGAGCCGGGAGATCCTCCTCCGACTCTTATTGATTTCTTTAGAAAAGACTTTCTTATGATCATTGATGAGTCCCATATCACTGTTCCTCAGGTTGGTGGTATGTATAGGGGAGATAGAGCAAGAAAGATGAATCTTGTTGATTATGGATTTAGACTTCCTTCTGCTCTTGATAACCGTCCTCTTAACTTTGAAGAGTTTAAAACTAAACTAGACGATATTCTTTATGTGTCTGCGACTCCGGGAAATTATGAGTTGGAGAGAACACATGGAGAGTTTGTTGAGCAGATTATTAGGCCAACTGGTCTTCTTGATCCCATCATTGAAGTAAGGGATGCAACTAATCAGGTTGATGACCTTTTAGTTGAAGTTAAGAAGATTATTGAAAAAGGTCAAAGAGTTCTAATTACGACACTAACAAAGAAGTTGGCCGAAGAGTTAACTAATTTTTATCACGGTAGTGGGATTAAGGTTAAGTACCTCCATAGTGATATTGATACGATTGAACGAGTTGAGATTATTCGCGATCTTAGGCTTGGTGAGTTTGATGTTCTTGTGGGAATTAACTTATTAAGGGAAGGGCTTGATATACCTGAGGTTTCACTTGTTGCTATTTTAGATGCAGATAAGGAAGGTTTCTTAAGGTCTGAAAGGTCACTTGTTCAAACAATCGGACGAGCTGCTCGAAATAGTGATGGTAAGGTTCTGATGTATGCTTATCAGACGACGAAGTCGATGGAGCGTGCAATTGGCGAGACAAAGAGACGTCGAGCGATTCAGATGGAGTATAACGAGGCCAATGGGATTACTCCACAGACAATTCTAAAAGAAGTATCTGGTGGAGTTATTGAGACTCTTCGTGGAAATAAGAAGAAGGGGAAAAAGAGCGCTCCAAAAGAAGTTACGATGTCTCCTGATGAGATTAAAAAGCGTATTGCTGAGCTTAAGCTTGAAATGAAAGAAGCTTCTAAAGATCTACGTTTTGAAGATGCTGCTAAGATACGAGATGAAATTAAGTTCTTAAACGAATCATTTCTAGTCTTTGGCTAACTTCAGTCGTGATCGGCATGCTCTTTAAGAAATTAAAAAGTCCCAGGGCATGGCCATGACGAATAGAAAATTCATCTGCTTCAATTTGTTTTGTCATCTCACTTAACTGTGACCTCATCGTAAAGTGACGATAGTAGAGGTGTCCTAATTCGTGGAAGATGACAGCTTGGGCCATCTCATTATCTGCGGAACGAATCATTTTGAGTAATTGAGGGTAGATAAGAACAAAAGTTTTATCACCATGAGATGGGATAACACTTGAGTACATTCCTTGGCTTTCTAAAAAAACGAGTTGTCCATAAGATGCTAAGCTTTCACATTCCTCATCATCAAGTTGGCCAAGTATATCTTGAAAGAATCTGAAAATATGTGGGTTTGAAACAATCCAATGGTGTGCTGGATCAGAAAAGTCCACTAATGGTAGGTTTTGTTCTTCAGTATTCTTTGTAAATGTTTTCTTTATTGCGTTTATCATACATTCTTCATCGGATCGAAACTTTCGTGACATCAGTTTCAGAGTACATTAGGCCGTTACTAGGTAAGCTTTGCCAGCTATAATCGATAAAATATTAAATAGTTACAATATAAATATGAATAATAAACAATTAACCTGCCTCTTTTTCTCCCTTATGTTTAGCTTCTTATTATCTAATGATGTCTATGCTCAACAGAGAATGGAGAGGGCCGAAGCATTTATTGTGACGGCCATGCCTAGTTATTACAAAGTCATCTCTCCTGCCAAGACGAGGAATGGTAGGGTCGCGGTTATTGTTCAGAATAAAACTCTCACTCCTATCCGTGGGAAGTTTATTGATGAGTATGATAAGAATTTAAAATTTATTACAGTTAAGTCTGATATGGAAGTTAGTGTTGAATTTGATTTTAATACTAAGAAGAAATTTTTCTTCGTTCCACTAGACCCTGCTTTTCAAAAAGTAGTCTTGAATATAGGTAAGTCGGCGTATGAGATTCCTTCGCAAAAATAATTCAAAGAAAACCATTATTGTTATTTCTGATGTTCATTTAGGAGCAGGAGAGTATGTTGATGGTGTAAGAAATTATCTAGAGGACTTTCATTATGATGAAGAGCTCGTGGACTTTCTTGAATACTTTAGTAAAGAGGAATATGCCAATAAGGAAGTCGAGTTAATTATTAACGGTGACTTCTTTGATCTCTTGGCCGTACCTTATATAAAAGTTTATGATGATGAGTTTTGGTCAGAAGAATCTTCTTTAAAGAAGCTAAAGATGATACTTGAAGCTCACAAAGAAGTTATGCAGGGCCTTAATGATTTTCTTAAAGCAAAGAATAAGAAAATAACTTTTATCATTGGAAATCACGATGCTGAGCTAGTCTTTAAATCACTACAGGATTTAGTCCTAGAATGTTTTGATGAGAGTGTTCGCTCACGCTTTGAAATTCGTCACCTAAATGACGAGTATCGCCCGGCCGATCGAGTGGTGTTAAAGCATGGACATGAATACGAGATAGCTCACACCTTTGATGAAGAACATTGTATTATTGAAGATGAGTCGGGGAAGAGATACTTTAATCCTCCTTGGGGATCATACTATGTCACAAGGGTTATCAATAAATTTAAGGAAGAACGTGACCACGTTAATGCAGTAAGGCCAATTAATAAATTTCTTATCAATGGGCTAATTTACGACACATTCTTTACGCTTAGATTTATGCTGGCAAATGTAATCTATTTCATTATGGTACGTTCAATTTTTCTTTTTAAAATAAGTGATAACTTTGGTGATTGGCTTAAGCTTTTCTTTAAAGAGCTTACACTATTTCAAGATTATGAATCTCTAACTTTTGACTATCTTCAACAGGCCGAGGATACAGACGTTCTCATTGTAGGTCACACTCATGAGCCGATTTGCCGTACATATTCTAACGGTAAAACATTTATCAATACGGGAACATGGACTCGTATGTATAATCTTGATTTTGGGAAAGGGACTGGAACAACTCAGTTAACTTTTGCAAAGATTGAGGTGATGGATAGCAAGAGTGATGAGGATGTAAAGATTCAGGCAAACCTTCATACTTGGATGGGACGTAATACTCTTCCATATGGAACGTTTAGCTAGAGATTTAAGACACTCGTAACATGAGGCCTAATTCGTCCACTATAGTTAACATTTAGGCCATTTACGCCGGCCCCCGCATCAATCATATAGACAACACTACTTAGTGATGTTTTTTCTCCTGTGATTAATCCGTAGCTATATTCCATTATATGGGAGATAAACTCTAGGATCTCGCTACTAAGGTTTAGACCTGCTTGTGATATTTGGTCTGGCATACCTGAGCCATCATATTTTTCGTGATGACTATCGATGAGCTTTTTACATGTGTCACTAAGTTTAATTCCACTCTGATCAATGAACATACGACTGAATTTAACGTGCTTGTAATATTGTTCTCTTTGGTCTGGCGTAATTTCGGTGTGATTGCCGTGAGTGATATTAGGAGAAATTTGAGTCAGGCCAATATTTGCTAAGAATGAAGCACAAACTAAATCTGCCAAGTCATTAGTCTTGTCGATCATTAGTTTTTTAGCAAAGAAGTAGCTTAGGGCAACAATACGATTGGTCAGATTATCTTTATTAAGATGAACACCTGCAAAGTGACGTGCAAGGGATACAGTATGACTAATATCGATTGAAAAAAGCATAATTTCTTTTTGTGCCCTTAAGATTACTGGAAGAAAGTCATCCTTATCAATTGCCTTTGAAACCATACTACGAAGAGGAGGTAGTGCGATATGCTCACTAATTCTCTGTTCTTCGATGATATTTTCGTACTCTTTAAGTATTTCAATTTTTTGTTTCGTTTCCTCAATAACCTTAGGTTCAATCTCTTCAAGTTCGCCCACTGTTGCGAGGTAGGTCATCCTTTGTGATAGTTTGACAGCGATCTTGCCTTTTTTACTCTCTTCAATATAGCGAAGTAGCTCATAGCTATCTTTTGTTAAAGGCGTATTGGCCTTAAGAGATAGGTTATAGGTCTTATCTTTTAAGTTATAGACATAGAGTGAGAAAGCAAAAGTCTTAATATCCTTAAGGGAGCTTAATTTAATAAAGAAGTACGCTCTCATTTCTTACCTCCAAAGATTCCTTTAAAGAGTCCACTAACTGATTCAGAAATAGAACCACTCTTTTTTGATGCTACTTTTGTTAAGGCACGATCCTCTCCACTTAGGTAGCTCCCTTTTAAGACCTGGAGGCATAATTCGACTCTTTTTGGATTCTCACTAGATCTTGCAATTTCATCTTTTGAAGTTAGAAAGAGGAGGAAGTTATGATATTTTCCATTTTCTATAATAGGGATGTGATAATAGAGAAGCTCGCTTTGAAAAGTTGTATCATTCCAACTTGGTTTCCTCTTGGCCTTTAAGACATTCTTTATGGCATCAAAACGATCATCCACATCCTCATTACCTAGGATGCATTCATTTTGAATATTATAGACAACGACAGTTCCATGGCAGAAAGTATTAATATATTCATTTGTGAAGTTTTTGATACCATCGCCATCAATGACAAAATTCATGGCCTCGATAAAGAAGTTCATATCTTTTGGATCGGGAACAAAGATGGCGCCTAGGGCCTCTTCTATTTCTTGCTCATTTCGAAGCCTTTCGGCCTCCGCTTCAGCTAGTGCTTTGGCACGTTCGGCCTCAATTTCCTTCTGCTTTGCTTCCTCTTGTTTTCTTTTTGCTTCCTGTTGCTGTTGTAACTTTAGTTCTAGGGCAAGGCGCTCGGCTTCTTCTTTCTTCTTGGCCGCTAGGGCATCGTCGCCCTCGGCGAACTTAATTTCAAGCTCTTCCTTAGTGCCACCATCATACTCAGGCTGCTTGTCGAGGTTACTATAGTCGATAGTCTGCTCTCCGAGATCACCTTTTTTCTTATATTCAATACTCGGGCCGCCGGCCTTTGTCTCTTCGTCTTGTTCTTCTTCATTTCCTCTATTGAGGTCAAGATTGTGAACATTATCATATCTTTTATTCTTCTCTTTCGAGTGAGCATCAAGGGAAGCGAAGAGATCCTCATCGCCACTTTTCTTATTGTCTTTTTCTTGTGCTGCCCCTTTTCTTGCACCAGCTGCTTTAGCGCCTTCTTTTTGCTGTCTTTCTAGGCCCTTTTCATTATCAATAAGCTCATCATTTACTGGGCCTCTAGAGCTTAGTCTCTCTCCTGGCCTAGCGATCCCTTGATTGGATTGTAGCTCATCCAATGTCTTTAGGAGGTCGTCATCAAAACCATCGTCATCATCGTCAATATCATCTAGTGTTGGATCAATCTTGCCTTTTAAACTCGGGGCATTCTTCTTTTCATTAAAGTTAGATTTTTTTACATTATCAAGGCTTGCAAAGAGGTCTTCATCAGCACTCTTCTCATCATCCACATCCTCTAATGTAGGGGAGACGCTACCTTCAAGTGATCCTCCAGGATCACCCGCTTTATTTGTGGATTTCTTAACCTTGTCTAGACTTGCAAAAAGATCCTCGTCCGCATCTTTATCATCTTCAATATCATCTAATGTTGGAGAGACATTTCCTTGAAGAGCACCACCGAGATCATCTACTTTATTTGATGATTTCTTTACGCTATCAAGGCTTTTAAAAAGGTCCTCTTCTGTTTCATCATCTTCAACATCTTCTAATGTAGGAGTTAGGCTTCCTTTTAGTTGGCCACCGAGTTCATCAGATTTTTGTGAACTCTTTTTTACATTATCGAGACTTTTAAGAAGGTCATCTCCAAAATCATCTTTATTTTTGTCTACGTCATCTAAAGTAGGGGACGTTTGACCTTTCAGGTTTCCACCAAGGTCTTTATTTGATTTACTAGATTGTTGCTCTAGACTTTTAAAGAGATCCTCTTCAAAATTAATCTCTGGAGAGGCACCTTCCTTATTGTTCTTATCAACTGAACCTTTTAGGTGACCTGGAGCCTGGTTATTTTGTTTTTGATGAGCACTTAAGTCTTTTAGTGACATTCCTCGCTCTTCAATCTCCTCCCCATCGCTATAGTCTGCATAGGTACTATCATCAAAGACATCTTTATTATCTTTTTGAGCTGCAGACTTTGCGACATTGCCCTTTAGGTGACCACCGTTGTTATTTCGTTCGGCCTCTTTCTTATCTTCATAATTATTTTCAGGAGCAAGGGCCTTTTCCTCTCCACTTTTAAGCTCCATTTCTGCGGCTTCTTCGGCTTTCTTTAGAGACCTTAGAATAAGGTTTACTTTATATTCTAATGTTTTTGCGGGAACAGGTTCTTGAATATATTCAGTAAGGCCAATCTTTCTAAACTTCTCTAAAGTCTTAGGAGGGATAGATTTTGAGTTAATTAAAAGCACCTTAACATTATTCTTATGAATGAATTTTCTTAGGGGCTGAATACATTGGGCGGTCTTCTTAGGACTACTGGCAATAGTGAGTGACTGGCCAATCGTGGGAATTAGTTGATTATATTCCTCGGGATTTTCAACTTCATAGATTTCGATACCTTCTGCTTCCGCAGATGCTTCAATCGTTTCCTTGAGCTTCTTTACAGTTTCTGTAAGAGGCTCGAGAAATATGAGTGGTTTCCCTTCTTCCATATAGGTCATTATCGGTGAATTATTTATTTTATTTATAAACTTATCATTATAGAGTCTAAAAAAATTAGGGATTTTGGAACGCTTTCTAAATTTTAGAAAATGTAAAAAAAAATATAAAATAATTTAATATTTTCCTAAAGCTTTCATTTTCACCTCCGAGAAGATTCATGTTAGGTCAGAAGACTTAATTAAAAAGTTAATAAAATTCACAAGAGCAGTATGCTCATTGTTCCAATGGTCGGGACAACCCTGAGTACGGGGGGGAAATAGATCACGGAGGTATCACAATGGGTATGCGTATTAACACAAATGTAACGTCTTTAGCTGCACAAAGATCATTAGGTCAATCAAATTCAGCTCAATCAAAGTCATTAGAAAAACTATCATCTGGTACAAGAATTGTACGTTCAGCTGACGATGCTGCAGGTCTAGCAATTTCTGAGAAATTAAAAGGGCAAATTAGATCAACTAATCAAGCAGAAAGAAACGCGAGTGACGGTATTTCAATGATTCAAATCGCAGAAGGTGGTCTGAATGAAGTATCAAACATCTTAGTAAGACTAAGAGAACTATCTGTACAAGCTGCATCGGACACAGTAGGTGACACTGAGAGACAGTTTACAGATCTTGAATATCAAAACCTTAAGCAAGAGATCCAAAGAATTTCAGAAGTTACTGAGTTTAACGGAAAGAAACTTCTAACTGGAACTGGTGATAAGTTTGATATCCAAATCGGTATTAATAATGATGATTTCCAAGATAGAATTCAATTTGATACGAATGTTCTGAATTCTTCTCTTGAAAACCTAGGTGTTGCTGATCTAGAAGTTGGATCAAAAGAAGGTGCTCAATCTGCACTTGCAAACCTAGACACTGCAATTGAAAGTATTGCAGGACAAAGAGCTGAGCTAGGTGCTAAGCAAAATAGATTAAATTCTACAATTAACAACCTACAAATCAGTTCAGAAAACTTAAGTGCAGCGAACTCTCGTATCAGAGACACTGACTACGCAGCTGAGACAGCGAAGAAAGCTAAGAATGATATTCTTGTTAACGCTGGTTCTTCAGTACTTGCTCAGTCTAATTCTCAAGGTGCTGCAGCTCTAAAACTAATTGGTTAATTAAAACCACAATAATTACTGCAAAAGGATGGCCCCGCGAATGCGGGGCTTATTTACTTGCCATCCACCTAGTGAGTAAATTCTGATTGAATCTCTGAGTTAATTAAAAGCTCAACCCCAAGGCCATCCAAGGCATCAAGAACTTCATCAAATTGATCTTTTACGATTGTGATCGTCTCACTATTAAAATTTTCATTTAAATGGTTTTGTAAGAGAGCAAGGTAGTTTGCCGCCTCAACGCTTCCAAGTGAAATTGAATCATTGATAAGATGATTAAACTTCATATTAATGATTGATTGAAAATTCTCCCAGTCTTCAGGATTAACTTTTAAGTATTCAAGTTGATGACTAAGGTGCTTCATTCGTCCTTGTAAATTTCTTGCTTGAAATTTCTTTAGTTCTAATTCATTCATCTAGACCCTCCTAGTGCTCTAGTAGGTCTATCTTAATTGATTTTGTAATTGAGTTGTTACAGCTTTGTTAGATGTATGAAAACTTTGGATTAGTCGATTGCTTGAACTTGGATACCGTTCTCTTTTAGCTTCTTTGTAAACTCACCATCACCTTCGATGAGGTTACCAGCAAAACTTCCATCGTAGACAAGACCTGCTCCACACATTGGTGACTTTGATTTTAAGAGGGCCTTGGTACATGAGTTTTCCAATGCTATCTCTAAAGATCTCTGGGCACCTAGTTCATAGTTGACACTGACGTCTTCTCCGTCAATTGTAATGAGCTTTCCATCAACATTTTCTGCTGGTGGACGAGGAGTGGGAAGTCCTCCAAGCTCTTCTGGGCATACAGCGATGGCCTTGCCTTGAGCAACTAGGTCACTTATAAGTTGTTGTTTTTTGTGCTCACCGTCATATCGACACTTCTTACCGGCCAAGCATGCACTTACGATCATCATATTTAACAAGAATACGTTAAAATCGTCGATTTCGCCACTGTGTGTCGAGGATTCTTGAATAAATTACAATATCATTATTGAAAATCCTATTTATGGTAAAAAATCGGACTAAATGAAGTTTTTGGAGACGGACTTTGCTTAAGGCATTAACACTTATAACTATCTCTCTTCTTGTTCTATGTTCATGTGGAACTCCTGGCGGAGATGATGGTGCTAAAAAGAATGTGACGAGACAGACCTCGAAATTAGAGACCTCAACGAAGGTTAAGTTCGACTGTTTCGAAGAGGGACAGTGTACTGACTCATTCATTCTCTTTATCAATAGCGCAGGTGAGTTCCCAACATACTGTACTGGTTATATGGCCGATGAACAGCATATGGTTGTTCCATCACATTGCGTGGCCGAGGCAAAATGTAGTTCTATTGCAGCAAAGACAACAAATGGCCGAGTATATCAGTGTGGTGAAATTCTTGCTGGCCAATCACAATTCAACGAAGAAAAAACTTATAATGGAAATTTCACTACGATCAAATTTAAAGAAGTGATTCCTGGAAACTATGCTGAAATTTCAGATAATAAGATGAGTGACTTTAGTTACTACCAATTATGGTTCATTAAGAAGAAGCTTGATAATACTGGTTATGAACTTAACCGCATGAGATATAACTGTCGAAAGACAAATAATAATGTTCTCTTTCCAAGTAATAATGATGATTCTTCAGCAGTTGCTATGAAGAATTGTAATATCCGCGATGATTCAATGGGTGGTGGAGTTGTTGATACAAGAACAGGAGATGTTCTTGGGCTTGTTCATGGATCGATTAATGAAGATAAGACCTTTAGACGATTTATGCACGGAAGAAAAGGATCTACTCTTACTCTAGCAACACCAATTAAATGTATCTTGAAAACATTTAACCTTGATGATGAGGGTGGTGAAGAAGCTAGCTACTGTAATGATCCTGTTTATCGCCCTGGTACAGCACAGCACTCTAAGCAATTAGCTGACTTATTTAGATTTAATAATCGTCGAATTGATCATGTTTTTTCTAGGCTTGCAGGAATTGGTGATAATTACATTCGCTACCGTGAGTTCTTTGCTCTAAGTTATGAAAGTATTCCTTATCAGTACCCAAGGGTTAGGATTTGTGAATTTCAACCTTACCTAAATCGTAGTTATGAAATTTATGGACGTGACTTTATCACGACTTGTATTGATGCTAATCTCGATATTGTATTTAGAGAAAGTCATTTAGAGAAATCATTCTCAATCTATGATGACTTTGGTGATATTGCTCTTAAAGTATTATACTAATAAAAAAAAAGGCCTTCATGACGAAGGCCTTTTTTATTATCTATCTAGAATAGTGCATCAAACCACATTTTCCCTTCTCGAGTATTGCAGTCAGATTCCCATAGGTGTTTCACTTCAAGGTAGGCCTTGATACCTTCTTCTCCCATTTCACGTCCAACACCAGATTGCTTAAAGCCTCCAAATGGCATTCCTGGATTAAGTAGGTGATACTCATTAATCCATACAGTTCCTGCTTCAACTTCTTTTGCAATATTAAGCGCACGCTCTTCATTCTTTGACCATACAGCACCTGCAAGTCCGTAAATTGAATTATTTGCTAAAGAGATTGCTTCTTCTTGCGTTGAAAATTTTGTGATTCCAACAACTGGACCGAAAATTTCTTCATGCCAAATTGTATTATCAGGAGTGATCTCAAATGCTGTTGGTTGGATATAATAACCCTTGGCAAAGTCACCATCAGTGATACGTTCACCACCATAAATAAGCTTTGCACCTTCTTCTTTTGTCTTATTGATATAACCCATGATTGTATCAAATTGCTTTTCTGAAACAACCGGACCAAATCCTGTTGTCTTCTCTGGCGTTGGGCCAATAGCAATTTGAGCAATTCTCTCTTTAAACTTTGTCATGAACTCATCATAAATCCCATCTTGAACAAGCAGGCGAGTACCTGAGTCACAAGCTTGACCTGAGTGGTAGAGGAATGCGTATAAAGCACCATCAACCGCAATATCAAGATCAGCATCGTCTAAAACGATATTGGCAGACTTTCCACCAAGTTCCATTGTTGTGTTCTTAATCTCTTGTGCACTTTGTTTTAGAATTTCACGTCCAACGGCCGTTGATCCAGTAAAGGCAACTTTAGAGATATCTTTGTGATTAACTAGGTATTGCCCTTCTTTGGCCCCACCAGTTACGATATTAACAACACCTTTTGGCACACCAGCATCAATAAGAACTTGTGCAAGCATCATTGCTGTTACTGGAGTTTCAATCGCTGATTTTAGAACTGTTGTACAACCTGTTGCTAGAATTGGCCCAATTTTCCATCCCGCCATAACAAGAGGGAAGTTCCATGGAATAATTTGTGCACAAACACCTACCGGCTCATAGCGACGAGTGTTCTTAGAAAAGCCAGCTCTTGTGGCCTTTTCATCAAGTTGTTCAAACTTGAAATTTGTTGCAACCTTACTCATGACTTTAAAGAAGCTTGCAGTGTTGTGAAGGTCTGCAGCGGCTTTTCTAAAAGTCGATCCACTGTCTTTAATTTCTTGTTCGATGAACTCTCTTTTTCTCTCTTTCAAAAGCTCCGAAACTTTTAACAAAATTTCTCCTCGCTTAGCAGGAGTCATGTCACGCCACTCTTTATTGTAAAAGGCCGTCTTTGCTGACTGTACCGCCTCTTCAAGGTCTGCAGTTGAAGGGATATGAACCTTCGCTACAAATTCACCGTTAGAAGGGTCAATTGAATCAACCATTTCACCAGTTGATGATGGCCTAATCTCTCCATTGATATATAATTTTACTTCATTCATGTCTTGCTCCTATTTACAATTCTCTACACTTAAAGAAACACCTTGCCCAACTCCGACACACATTGATGCAAGACCTTGTTTAAGGTTTGCATTGTCTTTCATGATATGAGTAAGTGTCGTTACAATTCTCGCTCCTGAACATCCAAGAGGGTGTCCAAGTGAGATCGCTCCACCACGTAGATTAATTTTTGATTCATCAAGGCCTAGTTCGCGAATACAACCAAGTGATTGAGATGCGAAGGCTTCATTTAGTTCGACAACATCAAAGTCCGAAATCTTCTTTCCAAACTTATCCATTAGTCTCTTTGTCGACTCGACAGGACCTAGTCCCATAATATTTGGATGAATTCCTCTCACTCCCGCACCAGTTAGCTTTACTAGAGGAGTTAGGTCGTGACGCTTTAAGAAGTCTTCACTCACTAGAGCAACACAAGCTGCACCGTCATTCATCATTGACGAGTTTCCGGCCGTAACTGATCCATCTTTTTTAAAGACTGCACGAAGACCAGCTAATGCCTCTAAAGTCGTTGAAGGACGAGGCCCTTCATCTTTTTCTACTGTTAAAGTTTGTTTTCTTAGTTTGATTTCAACAGGTAGAACTTCGTCGTTAAAGTCTCCATTCTCCCATGCTTGACAAGCTTTTTGGTGAGAGGCCAGTGCAAAACGGTCTTGATCCTCTCGAGAGATTCCAAGCTTTGCTACAACTTCTTCGGCCGTTTGTCCCATTCCTAATAGGGGAAACATTTCTTCCATTTTCTTATTTGGAAATCGCCAACCAAAAGTTGTGTCAAACATTTGCGAGTCTCGTCCAAATGGAGTTGATCCTTTAGAGATCACAAGAGGTGCTCTTGTCATACTCTCTGCTCCACCTATCAGAAGACAATCTGCCATCCCTAAGTTAATACGTGACCAACCATCGATAATAGCATCAAGTGAAGAAGCACAAAGACGGTTAAGAGTTACTCCTGGAACCTCAAAAGGAAGACCTCCAAGAAGTGCGGCCATACGTGCAAGGTTGCGGTTATCTTCACCTGCTTGATTTGCACAACCAACGATCACATCGTCAATTTCTTTCATGTCAAAATCAAAGTTTTGAGAAAAGTCACGAAATAGGTTGGCCAGCATGTCATCGACACGTAGGTGAGCAAGACTACCTCCTAGTTTTCCAATTGGAGTTCGCTTGGCATATACAATATATGCATCTCTATTATTTAAACTCATAGATTCATCCTTAATAGTCGTGATGGACGATAACGTGCATCACCTGTAATTTCTCTTAACTCTTCAAGAAGAAGTAAGATTTTTTCAACGCCAATTTTCTCAGACCACTCAAATGGGCCAAGAGGGTAATTTACTCCAAACTTCATTGCCTTATCAATATCAGCATTTGAGGCAAGGGCCTCTTCTTTAGCAAAGTATGCTTCATTTATAATTTGAGAAATTACTCTTGGATAAGTAAAGCCAATACCAATGTGGTTAACGATTTCTAAGTCAAAGCCAAGCTTTTTAAAAACATCAAATGTTGCTTCTTCAATAACGTCGTCTTTCATATAGAATTCAAAGCAGCTCTTTGGCGAATAGAAAGCTGCCGCCACTGCACCAAGTACATTCTCATATTGTCCGATAAGGTATTCACCCCAGTTTACTGTAAGATCTGAGACTATTGGCCCTCCGAAGACGATGTCGAGATGTTCATAGAGATCCATCTTTGAATTGCGATCAAAACACGTTAGGTCAATTACGAAGTCTGTTTCATCGAAGTCAACACCATCAAGTGTGTTGATACTATAAGGATCAACGACAATTGAAAGAAATTCACTTCCAAGAACATTCTTATAAAGAGGGTGGTTATCACTTACTAAAATTGTTTTATTCATAACGATAGAACCCCTCTTTTACTTTGCGTCCAATACGGCCACTATCAACCATTTCTCTTTGAATTTTATGTGGCCTAAAACGAGGTTCATAATAGTATGAGGCCCATACAGACTGCGTGACATCATAGTTGACATCAATTCCGATAAGATCCATTAATTCAAATGGCCCCATTCTAAAACCACCAACATTTTTCATGACACGATCTATTTCTGCGACCTGCTCTTGGTCATAATTTTCTAGGCGGTGAAAACTTTCGCCGTAAAAATTTCTGGCCACACGATTAACGATAAAGCCAGGAGAGTCCTTACATAGAGCAGGTTTTTTTCCATAGCGTTCAAACCAATCATAAAGGGCGTGAGCACAATCTTTTGAACTCCAAGGTGTTTCGATAATCTCCACAAGCTTCATAATTGTTGCTGGATTAAAGAAGTGCAGTCCTAGAAATTTCTCTCGACGAGATTTTGATAGGTCCTTTGCCATCTTTGTGATTGGGATTGATGATGTATTTGAAGAGAATATTGTTTCTTCTTTCATAACTTCATCAAGGCGTGCAAAGACTTGTTTTTTGATATCAAGGTTTTCGACAATTGCTTCAATAACAAGGTCGTGATCAACCTGATGATCTTTCATTTCAACGATGCTTAAATTGTTCTTAAATGCAGCAACTTCTGCTTCGTCAAATTTGGCCTTGCTTTGTAATTTATCCCAAGAAGAGTGGATGAGATCACCACTTGCTTGGGCCATCTCTAGGTGTTGGTCAACTAGTTCAACCTTAGCACCATGCTGGCAAAACCACTGGGCGATTCCTCGCCCCATAGTTCCTGCACCAATAACTAGTACACTTTTTATATTCATTAAATTATTACCTTTGTGGTTGTGCGTCTTCGTCGTAAACAGGAAGAACAAGTCCAGCTTGCTGACAAAGCTCTTCTACTTCTTTTACAAAAACATCGCGAACAACTGCATTTGTTCTCTTTTTAAGACCTAGTTTTACGTATAGGTCATTTGAGCGACCTTTAGTCGAACCAAAGACATTCATTACACGTGGCCACCAGATATTTAATCTTTCTTGTAGAAATTCTTTATTTTCACCTTCAGCAAGAATCTTGATCCACTTATCTCCGTGTGCAAGGTGCATGATTTCTTCTTTATAGATTCCTTCAATTCCTTTCTTCCAAGGAAGGTAGCTTGAATCAAGAGTGTCTTCTAACTGGTGACCTGCGGCCCTATCCATTAGGAAGTTAAATAGAATGAAGTCTTCCCAAAAGTTAATACCGTAGTAGAAGATATTTACACGGTAATCTTCTTTTAATCTTTGGAATCCAATTTGTGCTTCGTCTTCTGGCATCTTGAATCCAAGTTCTGACTTTTCAATATGTGAGTCAACATCTTCACCAAGACCTTTAAGAAGTCTGTAACAAACAGAAGCATGTCTCATTTCATCTTTAACGATTTGAGCAACAACAACTTTTTCTTGCATCGTTGGTGCCTTTTCAATCCATGGTGCATATCCTAGCGCTCCAGAGTATTCTGAATCGTGTTGCATCCATAGAAGGTTTCTTAGGGCCTTCTTATATAGAGGAGGTAATTCATCTCCCTTATCAAATTTCTTACCATTTTGAATGTCTTCAAATAATTGTAATTCTTCTTGAGTGTATTCTCTTGCTGCCATATGGCCTCCTTTTTTTAGGGTTCCAGCAGACTTTTACGTAAGCAAAGCGTCACTTAGTGATGCCATGCTTACGTAAAAGTCTGCGGGAACCCTTCATACTATTTTCCTAAAAACTTTGCTTGTCTCTTTTCAAAGAATGCCGATAGGCCTTCTTTGTAATCTTCACTATTTCCTAAGAATCTCTGATATGCGGTTTCGCGATCCATTGATTCTTTAGAAGTGCTGTCAATTGCAACACCAATATTCTCTTTAATTGCTTTCACACTAAGAGGTGCCATGGCATTAATTTGCCCTGCCCAAGCTTTCGCATCAGTTAATGCCTCTTCGCTGACTTTATTAATAAGGCCTGCGCTCTCTAATTGCTCACTAGTTAAGGGAGCATTGAAGAGAAAGTACTCCATCGCTTTCTTTGGCCCTAGTGCTTGAGTAAACATATGAGTTGAGCCAGCATCTGGACAAAGTCCTAGTTTTGAAAAACCTGAAACAAACTTGATTCCAGGCCTTGCTACAACTAAGTCACAGGCAAGAGCAACAGATACGCCAGCCCCGGCAACGACGCCTTCAACTGCTGCAATAACAAGCTTCTTTGAGTTTTTGATTGCATTTACAAGTGGGTTCCACTCTGTTTCAAGAGTGACTCCAAGATCAACTGGTTTTTCACCCGCTTGTACAGTGCGATCATTTAGATCTTGGCCTGTGCAAAATCCTTTGCCTTTAGAAGCAAGAATAATGCAGCCAACTTCGTTATCTCTATTTAGTGTACGGATCGCAGAAATAATTTCTAACTTCGCCTCTTTTGATAGAGCACCGTAAACTTCTTCACGGTCAATTGTGATAACACCTGTGAAGGCTTCTTTTTCGATAATAATATTTTTAAACTCAGACATTTTAATTTCCTTTGTACTCTGGTGAGCGCTTTTCTAAGAAGGCACGCATTCCTTCTTTTTGGTCGCTACTTGCAAATGTGAGATAAAAATTTCTTCTTTCAAAATCAACACCATCGCTTAAGCTCATTTCAAAGGCCTTGTTAACAGACTCTTTGATAAGCTTAATGGCAACAGGTGCTTTATTTGCGATATTCTTTGCCATCTCAAAAGTTTCTTGAAGTAGAGTCGTGCTAGGAACAACCTTTGCAACGAGTCCCCAATCCATGGCCTCTTTTGCCCCAAACATTTCACCTGTCATGGCAAGCATCATGGCCTTCGATTTTCCAAGAGCACGTGTTAGTCTTTGAGTTCCACCAGCACCTGGAGTCGTTCCAATTTTAATTTCTGGTTGACCAAATTTTGCGCTATCTCCTGCAATGATAAAATCACAGTGCATCGCTAACTCACAACCACCACCAAGAGCGAAGCCGTTTACGGCCGCAATGATTGGTTTTGTGATTTGAGCAAGTTGTTGCCAAGAGCGAAAGCGATTATCATTGATTTGATCAATTGGAGTTGCTTCAACCATTTGTGCAATATCTGCACCAGCGGCAAATGCGCGGTCATCACCAGTTAGAATGATGACACGAACTTGTGGGTTATCATCAAGTTCGAAAAGTTTATCAACTAACTCTCTCATTAGATCTGTTGAAAGAGCATTCAAAACCTTAGGGCGATTAAGCTTCACTAGGGCGATATGCTCGTGTCCGTTATATGGAAATTCACAAAGGATATTACTCATTAAAATTTTCCTTATTAAAGAGTGATGACTTCTTCTTTAGCGAAGTGAACTGAAACGATCTCTTTAGCAAAATTAAATAGATCCTTTCCACATGCCATATTTTCTTCAGAGCTCATACCTGCTTTAAAGTCGTCTTTATTTTCAAATACCATTTCTGCGATAACGTGTAGGTCACTTGCTCCACGAGGAGTTCCCGTGATGCGGTTTAAGCGTAGCTCTTTCATGCTTGGAACTTTCTTTACAAGTGGAGTGTGAACTTCTGCATAGTGCTTTTCCCATGCGTCGATATCGTTTGGAATTTTATAAATGGCGATTAACTTGTACATAAGTATCCTTTCTTTGAAGTTGTGTCGTATTGTTTAAATTTTAGTTAATTAAATCAATATTGTAGGGATATGAAGGGCCTTTTGAATAGGCTAGTTGAGTCATTTTTTGACGTATTTTCAGTGGTTTAGATAAAGGAAAACCATATATTAGTTTAATCTAATGGAAAATATCAGTTTTTAATGACGCCATGTGAAATACTTTCAATAATAAACATTGCCTTTAGATTTTCGTCTATATTGCCGCATCTAAAAAAATTAATCCCGGAGTGGAAAATGAAAATATTAATCAAATTAATTCTAGTAGCAATGGCAATTCAGGCGTCATTTGCCTTAGAAGTTTCACCAAGAGATGTGCGTGCGCACGTAATTGAATCTTTTCGCCCTTTTCATGAGGCCCATATTGTTATTAATACAGAGCGAGAAGATATTATCATTTCTAAAGAAGTTATTTGCGAGAACTTCTTCTTTGAATGTTCTGATAAGTCAGAATACGAAGTCCTTGAAGGATTTGTTGAAGTGATCAATTCAATTCGCGATCGTGCTTATAAAGCTTGGTCAGATATGACAATTGATAAAAGATGCTTTGCTTCGAGATCTTTTCAAAAACAAAGCATCTTCAGTTGTATTAAGTAATTAGTTTAATCCAGGTATCCTCTGGCCATTTGATCTCTTTCAATGGCATCAAAGAGGGCCTGGAAGTTTCCTTCCCCAAATCCATTGTGATTCTTTCTTTGAATAAATTCAAAAAATAGCGGACCAACATATGTATCAGTGAAGTTCTGGATTAGGTATCCTTCTTCATCTCCATCAACTAGAAGTTGACGGTCTTCAAGCTCTTCTAGGCTTTCTGTAACATTAATCCCACGTCCTGAAATACCTTCGTAATACGAGTGAGGAATATCGAGAAATTTAATATCTCTTTCTCTTAAATCTTTTACTGTTGTTAGAATATCTCCACAAGTTAGAGCAATATGCTGAACACCTGCACCGTTGTGACGATCAAGGAATTCTTGAATTTGGTCCTTTCCACCGGCTTCTTTTGGCTCATTGATTGGAATAATAACTTCACCCTTTGGAAGCTGAACAACTTCTGAGTTAAGTCCTGTTTTTGAACCTTTAATATCGAAGTAACGAGTTACCTTGAATCCGTATACACGGTCATAGAACTCAACCCATTTTTTCATTTCACCCTTAGGAACATTATTTGTTAGGTGGTCAATTCTTGCAACTCGTGAGCCTAGTGGACGTGCCTTTGGGTCCTCATCAAGTTTTGTAAATTCTGGACGGAAGAATGAGCGAGGTCTTTCAATAAACTCGTTGGCAACATCTCCAAAACCTTTGATACGAGCACTCTTATAAACACCGTGCTCATTTTCTGTGATAACAACTTCTTGTAGTGACTCTGCACCACGCTCCATTGCTGTCTTATATGCGTGTTCACAATCTTCTACTAAGAATGAAATTGTTGAAACACCTTCACCGTGGTCCTTGAAATAACTTTCTGCATGGCCACCTTTTTGTGCTGTTAGAAGAAATCTAACTTGCCCTTGAGTGAAAAGCTCTTTGCTTTCACTTTGCTTTTCATATGTCTTAGAAAAACCAAATGTATAGAATAATTCTTTCGTGGCCGTCTCTAATGAGTCACATGTGAATTCTAGGTGGTCAATGGCCAGAACCCCAAGTGGGTTCTCTGGAGAAATTTTTGAGTTCATAAAAACTTCCTTCTTTAAATTTTGCTGTTTGAATAGAGTATGGAAGATACTAACGATTTTTCCCAAATGGAGCAAGATGCATTATGATATGTGCATGAAGCATCGTTTATGGTTTTTCTTTTTTGCACTAAGTCTAGTGACTCATGCCGTTATCTTCTTTTCAAATATTCGAAAGGGTGAGCAGCAAATGAGGCGCGAGCGAATTGGTATTGATATTCAAATTAAGGCACACGCTATTAGTAAGAAAGATGAAGAAGAGATAAAAGAAAAGAAGCTTGAACAAAAGCCCAGCAAAAGTGTTCAGGCCAAAAAGAAGTCTGTTAAATCTGAGCAGCAACAGGTTGTGACAAATAATACCTTTGATAATCAAATCGTACACTTTGAAGCGCCGATTTATCCACGTTCTGCCAGAAGGTCTGCGATAGGAGGAAGTGTTACAATCTCTCTCGTGGTGGGTGTTGACGGTAAGGTTATCGATGCCAAGATCCTAAAGTCAGCTGATTATACAGCTTTTAATGAAGCAGTTCTAAGCGTTGCCAAACAGTGGCAATTCAAACCTCAAAAGAGACAAAATACGTATACTAAAAAGATTGTGTTTACTATTGAGTAATGACGCTTTGGTTCGTCAAAAAACATAATAAAAATTCTATACTTGCACCTCAATTAAATTTAGAGGAATTATGAGTCAATATAGAATTCTCAATGGGAATGAGTTAATCATTCAAGGTGCTCTTGAAGCTGGTTTTAATCTTTACACTGGTTACCCAGGGTCACCGTTAGCAGATTATTTTAATATCTTATATAAGAAGAAAAAAGAATTTCACGATAAAGGCATCCGTGTTGTGATTGCTAACTCTGAGGCCAATGCTGCTGCGATGGCCAGCGGTGTAAAGCAAGCGGGACGTGATTGTATTGTGGCCATGAAGTCAATGGGGCTTCATGTAGCAAGTGACGCTCTATCTGTTGGTAACTTTGCTAATCCTGCACGTCCAAAGATTGTTGATGGAAAGGAAGTTTATCCGGCAACAGTTATTTGTGTTGGTGATGACCCTTGGTCAATGTCTACTTCAACGGCAGCAGACTCAAGGTATCTTTTTAAGCATCTTCATATGTCTTTTTTAGAACCATCAAATCCGAAAGAGTTAAAAGATTGGATTGCTAAAGCGAAAGAGATTTCATCAAAAACAAGTCTCTATCAGGGGCTGCTTTTAACTACTTTCTTAGCTGAAGGTGGGGGACGCGTTGAGTGTTTCGATGAAGCTCCAATTGAGGCCGGATTGATTGATATCGATCCTTCAACTTTTGATCTTCAAAAGAATGTTATGGTTCCACCAAATTCGCTTCTTGCTGATATTAGCATGATTAAAGAGCGTTTCCCTAAGCTACAAAGCGTTCTAAAAGAGATGGCCCTTGACCAAGTTTTTGGAAAATCGAACGCAGATATTGGATTTATCTCAAGTGGTGTTATTTTTGAAACACTTAAACAATGCTTAGAAGAAGGTGAGTATCTTGATCACTTCTCTTTATATAAAGTTGCCTCTTCATTCCCACTAGTTGATGACTTATTAGTCCCATACTTAAAAGGCCTAAAGAAACTTGTTGTGGTTGAAGAAAAGAGAGGCTTTCTTGAAGGAGAAATTCGCTCTCTTTGTCAGAAGCATGGCCTGACTCTTGATATTGTTGGTAAAGACTTTAAGGACTCTGAAGGCTTTCCTGCATTTGGTGGGCTTAGTTATGAGATCATCAGTGAAAAACTTGAAGCACTGAAAGACTATCTTGAAATTGGCCAATGTAAATCATTGGCATTCGAAGAAAGAAATTTCGGAGAGATTCTTCCAAAAAGACTTCCGACTTTTTGTCCAGGTTGTCCACACCGTGAGACTCTTTCTCTTTTAAAAGATCTTCGTCGTTGGCTTAAGGCCCAAGATATTGACCTTATCACTCACGGAGATGTTGGTTGCTATTCGCTTTCATTCTTACCTCCGTTTGGAGAGATGCATAACTTATCTGCAATGGGGCAAGGTGGTGCTCTTGGAGCTGGGATGGATCTTTTTACAAAGAATCCTTCTGTTGTTCTTATGGGAGACTCAACTTTCTTCCACTCTGGTTTAACAGATATTTCAAATTCAGTTCAAGCTGATCACGATATTACTTATATTCTTTTAGATAATGATAATACGGCCATGACAGGGCACCAGATGACTCCTGCTTCTCAAGTTAACGTAGAGGGAAGTAAGAGGCCAAAGCAAGATATGTTAAATATCGTTCAAAACCTTGGCGTTAAGGTTGCTAAGGAAGTCAATCCATCAGATCGCTACTTTTACCAAAACCTTATGCGCGAATTTGTTGTTCAAAAGGGTGTGAAGGTAATTATTTCTAATAAAGAATGTTCTCTTACTTACCAAGCAAAGGTAAGAGCAAAGGAGAGAACTCAGATAAAACAGAAAGGGTCTTTAACTGAGAAAACTTTCTATCAAATTAATACTTCTGCTTGTGAAGATTGCCGCGTTTGTATTGAAGAGACAGGTTGTCCTGGATTAACTCAAGTGATGGATGCTTACGGAACTAAGATGGCAATTGATCCTACTATTTGTGTGGCCGATAGTTATTGTACAAAAATGAAGGCCTGCCCTAGTTTTGAGAAAGTTGTCGTTAAGGGTTATCACCCGACAATGTATCGAGATAGTGATCTTTCTCACTTAACATACGATCTTAAAGAGTTTGAAACGAAGAAGACATTTGATGCCATTGCTAGTGGAGACACTTGGCGAATGGTTGTAACAGGTGTTGGTGGTTCAGGGATTACTACAATCTCTAAAATTATTGCGAATGCATGTGTTGAAATGGCCGGCCGTAATGATCTTGATTTTAAATTTATGGATCAAAAGGGCCTTGCTCAAAGAAATGGGAATGTAACTGGGCATATGTCAATTTGCCACAAAGATAAGTCAATGGGAGCGGTTACTCCACGTGGTGGATCTGATGTACTCTTAAGCCCTGACCTTTTAGATGGTATTGGGCAACTTGGATTTCTAAAGACTGAAAATGCTGTTGCCATTTTTGATGATTCATATCAAGTGCCTCTTTCAATTCTTCTTGATAAAGGGGAGAGTGAAGAGAGCTTAACAAGAGCAAAGCTTATTGAAAAAGTCAGAAGCAAGGGTGATGATCGAATTATTCTTGTGCCACTTAAGAAGTGGTGTGATCTCTTCTTTGGAAAGGCCGTTTATGCTTCAAGTATGATTCTTGGTTACGCATTCCAATTAGGCCTTGTTCCTTTTGGAGAAGACGATTTACTTGGTGCACTCAAAAAATCAATGAAACCTGCAGAGGTTGAAAATAATATTGCTTCGTTTAAGCTTGGGCGAGAAATGGCCTCGCTTGGTACTGAAGCCTTTGAGGCTAAGTATAAGAATCTTGTTATCAAAAGTAAGGACCCGCTTGATCTCGCAATCGAGTCTATTAAGGCGTCATTACTTCCATGGCATAATTCTAATTATATTATTAATAAGTTTAGAGAGCATCTTGATCAGGCCATCGTTGATATTAATTGGATGAGTCGTAAGGACTTAATTCAACTAATTCACGATCAGTATATATACAATCGTGGAAAAGAGACGACTGAGTTTATTTCAGGTGCCAGAGCTATTGGAACGATTGTTAAAGAGGAGAATCGAGTTCTTGCGACACGAGTTCTTGCTAAGACTTTTATCGTAAAAGATGAAGTTATGGTTGCGCACTTAATGCTTTCACCATTTTTAAAACAAATGGAAGAAGGGATCTATAGCTTCCTTGGAAAGTCATATTCAAAAGAGAGAATTAACCGCCCATCATTTGATATTTTTGGAAAGAAGATAGAATTTGATATTTCACCAAAAGATTGGCAGTTAAAAATTATGAGACACTTTAGATTATTACGCTCATTTCTTCCAGCATGGCACGAGAAGGAAAGAGAGATTAGTGCTAAAGTTAGAAATTTTCTATTTAATGGCATCCAAAAAATTGAGGCAAGAAATAGTCAATACCACGCCCTCAAACTTCTCGATAATATTAAAGGTTACAGGGAAGTTCGCTACAATAATGCACAAAGAGTATTTAAAGAGTTGGAGATCAATTGAAGCAATCAGTTTCAGCAATATTTATCTGTGAGGACCAAGTCCTTATCATGAAGAGACAAAACTACCTAAGAGCTTTTCCTGGCTATTCTTCTTTTCCTGGGGGAAAAGTTGATGAAGAGGATGTTGTCAATGGTGGAGATGACTATCTTCTATTTGCTCTTAAAAGAGAAATTCAAGAAGAGCTTCATATAAATATTGATGAGCTATTAAAGTCTGAACATATTAGCGATGTGAAACAATATGCATTAGCAGTAACACCGGACTTTAATCCACATCGCTTTGAAAATTACTACTTCAAGGTCTTTGTTAAAGATAAGAAGGCCATCGATGAAATAGCCTTTCACTTTGATGAAGGGGAGATTGCCAAGGCAACGTGGATGAATTGCCACGAGGCCTTTACTGAATATAAGAAAGGTCATCTTTTAGTTGTTCCTCCTATGATTACAATTTTAAAGGATCTTGATCGAGATATTAATTCTGTCGACTTCCTTGATGCTAATTTAAAATATGACGGAGAGAAGCAAGTTCCAATGATTGAGCCTTTATTTGGTCTACGTCAGTACATGCCTCTATCGCATACTTTTCCTCCAGCAAATCGTACAAATTGCTTTGTTATAGGAGATGATAACGGAAAGAAAATTGTTATTGATCCTTCTCCGAAGAATGAAAAAGAATTAGATAAACTTATCTATGGGCTAAAAGAACATCGCTTAAGTGAAATTTTTCTAACACATCACCATCCAGATCATCACGAATTTAGTCGTGAGTTGGCAAAAAAGTTAAGCCTGCCTTTTTCCATGTCTAAGGGAACTTATGAGCATCTCCTTGAAGACTTTGGACAGGACTACTTTGAAGGCCACGATGTAAAATTTTATAAAGACGGTGACATTATCACAACGTCATGTGGCCATGATGTGAAGCTTGTCACAACTGGTGGGCATGCTTTTGGCCAGAGCTCACTTCTTCGTGCTGACGGCTCATGGATGATTGTATCTGATCTTATTCAAACAATTGGAACAGTTACAATTAGTGGCCGAGGCTCAGATATGCGAGAATATTTTCAATCTCTAAATCATGTCATTAATCTTAATCCACAAGTTGTGATGCCTTCACATGGTATCTGCCTTGGGGGAACCAATAAGATTAAGCAAACTCTTGATCATCGAATTGAAAGAGAGAATCAAATCCGTGCTTGCTTGGAAGAAGGCAAGAGTCGTGAAGAGATCTTTCAATCAATATATCCTGATCTTCCTGATAGACTACACAAGTATGCTTATGCGACGATTGACTCTCACTTAAATAAATTGGAAGAGTTTGGGCCAGGACTTTGCTAAAAAGCAAATTTTATTGGCACAATTAATTGCACAGTTTTTGGTGAATAGTAATTTTACAATTGAAAATTATTCTTTGATATCAGCTAGTTAAAGTTGGTCTAAAAATTATCTTGCACCTAATTTATTAAAATTATTCACTCACACCCTTTCTCAAGTGAAAATGATAGAGGGGAGTGGTCAACTTTATTGTCGGTTAAGTAAAGAAATAAAACTTATTAACCGATAAATTAAGAAGATTAATCTATGTGAGGAAGAAATGAAAGTTGTTAAATCATCGATTATCCTATTATTCACGATTAACTCAAGCTTTGCTAATGGACAATCAGGTCTTATTAGTGGAGTGGCTGATCAAAGTGGTGACATGCTTGGCGCTGCGGTTGGTAATGCGGTTGTGAATGCAAGTGGGCAATTCAATGCTGTGGACCCTGTTCAACAAGTCCTTGTTCAACAAGTCTATAACATCGCTGAAACGAATAATGATTTTGAGAAGTCGATTCGTCTTAAGCGTCTACAGCTTAGAGAGCTTGAAGGTGGGGATGGAATTAGAAGTAAAGTTCCTCCGATGTATTACAGTGCAAGCTTCCTTCAAACTGGTCTTATGAGTCGTATTGAAGATCCAATGGACGACTTTAGTTATGATAATCTAATCGAATTGAATTATGACGATGGTGACAAATCACTAAAGGGATTATCGAATTCTCCTTTCACTTTTAAGCAAAAAGTACAATATCCACATAGTTCTGCAGTGGCCGTTGGAAGCAATCCTTGGAATAATGCGACTGCTTTTCGCTTTGATGAAGCCTACAGGCCTTGTACTGGTGATGATTCAATTTCTGAGAATCGTCTAGGGACGAATGGTGAGTTCCTTGAGTCATTTATGTTTAAGCTTGATAGCCGTTTTAAAGGCTGTTCTGATGACTATTTAACAATAGATGAAGATCCATTTAGTATAACACCAAAAGTTGACCCTCAAAAATTCTGTAATTGCGCAAATAAGATAACTCATTCTGATGAACAAGAAGAAGAGCTAGGTCAGAAGGATGTTATTGATAACTTCTCTGATAAAATTTATGAAAAAGTTGTCGCTCACAGAGTCAAAGAATTTAAAGACTTCTTAGAGAGCGCAAGAGTTCGTTTTGATGAATTTGACAAGCACAGCAATGTGAATGACCCGTATAGTTGCTCTGGGCAGAATATTGAAAACCTAAGTAATAAGCTTAAGTCTTGTTTTGCAGGAAGGCTTGGTGATGCTATTGATAAGAAACTGGAACTTGATTCTTCGGATGATATGATTGGCCTACACTTTATGACAACGATTCCAGCTCTTGGTAACTCGTCTAGACAGTCTCGCGCTAAGAATCGCTTAGAGCAAATCTTTGAAGACATTGATAAAAATGTTAGTGGACAAAGACAGATGTTCACAACTGATGAAGAAAAGCTAAAAGAATTCGCAAATATTTTTATCTTAGAATATAGCCAGCATAAAAGAGGACCTTTAGGGTTTCCTCGTTCATATGTGGCACGCTTAAATAAGTATATCTATAGTGATCCTGTTATGTATGGAGCTTATCAAGATTTTAGAAAGCAGGAACTTGATGTAACGGATAAAACATTAAGAGCAAAGGCCAATTTAGAAAATAAAAGTTATGGTTGGGGAAGCTCTTTTGTCGATAATATGTATATCTCTCAAGTTCAGGAAGATATGCTAATGTTACAATTTGCAACATCAATTTCCAGTCAAACATTACCACGACTACTTGATGGTTCTTCAAAGGCATCTCTATCTGAAATCTCAAACGCTCTAAATGCTCTTGAAACGAAAAATGATCAAGGCGCTAAAGTGATGGGAGATATGTATAACGTAATTAGAAATCAGCACGAAGATGAATTAAGAGCAACATGTCGTCAAAAAATTGAGGCCCTTGAAAAGGATTGTAACAGTAGTCCTAAAGAGATTATGTCTTCTCTTTCTTTAGAAGAATTCGTTGCGATTAATGATACAAATAGTGAAGACGTTTCTTTGAATTCAAGAAAGTATTGTCTTGCCCTAGATATGGGTGTTACCAATGAGAATGCGGCCAAGCTTGCTAGCTCTGTTGTTTCGGACTCACAAAAAGTCTTAGAGCAAATTAAAGGCTCATATGATCCAACGACTGGCCTTGCGACTAATAAAGTAAAGAGTGACGACGATTCAAAATTAGATGGAGGCCTCGGAGGCTTTGTTGAAAGAGCTAATACTGCTGGTGATATTATTAATAATGGACAAGACTCAGGTGTCGCAAATGATGGAAGTTCAAGCGAGTATAATTTTGATGAAGCTGCGCAATTTCTTGAAAGCTACAATAGTTCAAACTCAGCTGTCGCTAATTCAAGCTTTACTAGCTCCAATGTCATCGATAGTAACTCGCTACAGTCGATGATTCAAAATCCGACGACTTCTGTAAAGTCCCTTGAAGATGTAAGATCAAGAGTTGAGGATGAGGCAGAGGCGATTGCTAAAGAGATCGAAGAGAATCAAAGCTCAACTGCAGTTTCAACTGATGAAGCAAGTCAGAGTGCTGAGCTTAAGGCCGAATTAGCTGCGCTGAAGGCACAAATTGCGGAGCTTAACTCTGCTATCACATCAAAGAACGAAAGTAGTGATCCTACGGATGATCCTGAAAGAGAAAAGAGAATTGCAGCACAAAGAAATAAAGTAATGTCTAATATTGCTGCCAACAGCGGTTTTGGTGGAGGACGTCGTGATACTTCGGCTTCAGGTTCTCCAAGAGCTGTTCAGCAGGCTTCAGGTGGTTCTAATATACCAACTAACTCAGGTGCAAGTGGTGCAGGAAGTATTTCTTCTGCGGGTTCAGGAGTGAGTGGAATAAACCGTCTTGGGGCAACTGGTGGTCTTGGACTAACATCCGGTTCTTCGTCTTCACGTGCAAACTCTGGAGCTGTGGCAGGAGATAATATTGCAAAAAGTGATCAGCGATTAGTTGCTAAGGCCATTGCTGAAGGAAGTAATAGTGTTGTTCTGGCCGATGGTCGAGTTTACTATATCGGGCATGATGAAGATGGGAATGTTATCCTTTCAGAAACTGCAGAGGAGGTTCTAGCAAGTGTACCTGGGCCAGAACAAGAAGGTCCTCAATTGCCAACACCAAAGGCCGAAGATGGACCAAAGCGTGAAATTGCATCTGAAGGTGAAGAAACTAAAGCACCAGGTGAAGATAGTATTTACTCTAAATTCTTAGATGCTGCCGAAATTAACGAATAATCAAATTCACATTCTAAACAATAGAAAGGGCCAGCAAATGCTGGCCTTTTTTGTTTTTTTTCATTTTTTTTAAACTTTTTTTGAAAACAGAAAGTGTTGAAACGACGACTATTATTGGCGTAGGAGTATTTTGTTGATTCTAAGATATTTATTTGATTTTGAACAAATGTACACGTGAATTCAGTGAGTTTGATCACTTGCTATCTAAAGTTTTAAAAAGCTATTTAGAAAATATATTTTTAGCGTCCATAATATATTGAAGATAGGAAGGGGTACAATAAATTTTGGTCACTTAAGAGAATTCTTAATGCCACCGATAGACAAAATGGATCAGGTATCCGGGACGGAAATGAAATTAATTAAAATATTTATTACAACGACATTATTTACTCTACAAAGCACAACCCAAGCTGTTGGCGTATTCGGTGCTGGTATTGGCACTGGCTCTGTCGCAGCACCTATTCATCAAAACCTACTCATGTTAAGTCAAGTCGATACAGTAGTGGCCGATGCAGGTACTTTTCTTCTTGAACAAGTTGATCAAAACGAAGATACGTTTAATGAAATTAGAAAAAATCGTATTCTTGGAACAAGTGATCCATTTGTCGATATGGAAAAGACCTTAGCAAAGGCTGGTTGTGTTGGAGATCGTAAGAGCTCCTCTCCGGCAGATACTCAAATTGACCAAGTGACACAAATGGAAATCAGTATGTCGAGATATGGTAATGCATGTCGAGATACTCTCTACAGTGTTGACCTTAATGAAGGTGCTAAAGAGAAAATTGAAGTTAAGCAATACTGTGAATGCGTAAGTAATGTGACAACTTCTGTTACACAAGAGCAGTCATTAATACCTAATTCAGATGAAGCTTATAAGAATAAGTTTCATTCTGCCATCGTTGCGAGTCGAGTTTACAATCTACTTGATCTTATTAGAGACAATGCCGGCAGACTAGAGCGTTACCGTCATAAGTTATCTATTAGAGATAAAAACTTTGATCGATTCACATGTACAAAGAGTGATATTGATAAAATTAGTCAAAAGATTGAGTCTTGTTTTGGCCCTCAGGTTAGAGATGCTATTGATAAGAAGATTGGCTATAATTTAGATAACCTCTTGAAGACAAATGCTGAAGGAGAAGCTAAGAAGCGCCTTAACCAGTTGTTTACGAGGTCTAATTCTGATATCGATGAATACTTCGATGAAAAAATTGCAGCAGAAAATGTGGCCCTTGATGGAAAGGGTGGTAGTAAGAGAAATCAATTCATTGATCTCTTTATCGTTCGTTTCAATGAACAAAGAATTGGTGGAGAAGGATATTCTAAGTATTACAAAGATGACCTCAAGGCCTACGTTTATAATAATAAAATTTTTAGTCGTGAGTTTTATAGCTTTAGAGAAAGAGAGATTGCAAAGACAGATAAACTAAGTCGATCACTTTACTATCAAACAAATGGGAAAGAAGGTCGTCTTGATTATGCCGATCAGATTTTTACTGCTGAGGAAGAGGATCAATTCCTAATTCAATACGTATCATTCTTTGGATCAAAATTTATGAAGTCAATGGTTCGTGATGCTGATGACTTTGAGCAAGTAACGAAGGCATTAAAAGAAATTAAAAATGAGGGTGTTGATACTAAGAATTTTATTTTTGATTCCCTAATGAATCACTTAACTGATTTGAAAGAAGAAGTCATTAGTGAGTGTGAGAGTCGAATTGAAGAATTAGAATATACTTGTAACCCTTCAAATTTTGATGATGTAATGAAAAGTGTTTCTGCCGTTGAGTTTACTGAGGCGAATGAGTTATTTGGTGGTAACAATATTGAAACGGCTAACTTCTACTGTTCCGCTGTTGATAAGGGAGAAATTTCTCAAACTGTAGCAAGTGGTTATGGAAATTTTACTTCGACTTATGATCCAGCATTAGTTTTTGATGAAGTACGTGGAAGTCACGGACAGCAAATTGCTTCAATTAGAGAGTCTTATGAAAAAGGAGGACTCGCAAATGCTTTTAATAATGGTGCTAAGGCAAGTTCAGGTATTGATAATGTAGCAAGAGATGCAGTGGATGATGGAGCTTTTTCAAAAACGGCCGAGTACTTAAATAAGAAGTATACAAATACTCAAGGTGCTGGGATCAATCCAGAGTCGCAAATGACAACAATGGGACAGGCCCAAGTTGCACAGGTACAAACGAATACAATTTCCTCAGCTACAGATACAAAACATGAAAGAGTAGAAAGAGAAATCGAAAATCAAGTTGAGAAAATTGAAAATCAACTTGCTACTAATGTTAACGATGACACTGAAGCACAAGAGCTTAGAAAGCAACTACGAGAACTTAAAGAACAATTAGCTAATGTCGCAAAAAATGCACTTGCTGTTAATGAAGAAAGTTCAAAGAAAAGAGAAAGATCCCCTGCAAGTGAGCAGGTCTTTAACGACGATGCTTCGTATAATGGAGTCCATGCTTCAGGTTATGCAGGGCCTGCAAGTTCTCATTCTCAGGTTAGGGCGCAAGCTTCTGCTGGTGCGAGTGGTGGCCGTGGAGGTGGTGGTGCAAGTATTGGGGCCTCTGCTTCTACAGGCATGGCCGCGGCTGCAAGTGCTCTTGGTCCACAAGAGATGGCATCTGGGCTAAGCTTATCAAATAGTGCAAGATCTGATGTCCTATCTGTTTCAGATAATCGTATTGGCAAACAAGATCGAAAACTTGTTGCAGATGCTATTTCAAAAGGAAGCAACCGTGTCGTTCTAGCTGACGGACAAACATATTTCATCGGTCACGACGATAATGGTAATGTCATTCTATCTCAGTCAAAGGATGCACTATATGAAGTTGCGATGCTACCTGAATTAGAAGGGCCACAATTAGAGTTTGATCAAATTAAAAAGCTAGATAACGCAGGTCGTTCTATAGCTTCTGAGCCTTCAAAAGTAAGTTCGGAGGAAAGTATCTACTCAAAATTTCTCAATGCAGCAGAAATATCAGAATAATTTCTTAGAATAAACCGATGCGAGGCGCGTTATAACGTGCCTTGCCTTGTCAAAATCCCTGATAAATAGATAAAATTGCTCAGTTTTATTACATAAGTTTGAGGCAATTTCTATGACAATTTCAGGGACGCTACCTATCGTTTCTAAAGTTGATCGCTCTAGTGACGACTTTAGAGAAAATTTCAATTTTCATTTTTCAAATGTAGAAGAATTAAGAAACAAAGTTAAACATGCTCATATGGGTGGAGGGGAGAAGTCTGTTTCTCGTCACCATTCTCGTGGAAAGCTACTTCCACGTGAGCGTATTGATAAGATCCTCGATGCAGGATCTCCATTTATTGAATTATCTTCATTAGCTGCTAATGGTATGTACGGCATGGATATTCCAAGCGCTGGTATCGTAACAGGTATCGGTAAAGTACACGGTGTATGGTGTATGTTTGTTGCAAACGACGCCACTGTTAAGGGTGGAACTTACTTTCCTATGACTGTTAAGAAGCACCTAAGAGCGCAAGAAGTGGCACGAGAAAATCGTCTACCTTGTATTTATCTTGTTGATTCTGGTGGGGCCTTCTTACCAATGCAAGATGAAGTATTCCCAGACAAAGAACACTTTGGAAGAATCTTTTTTAATCAGGCACAAATGTCTGCTCAAGGGATTCCACAAATTGCTGTTGTTCTTGGTTCATGTACTGCTGGGGGAGCGTATGTTCCTGCCATGGCCGATGAATCAATTATCGTAAAAGATAATGGAACGATCTTCTTAGGTGGACCTCCGTTAGTAAAAGCGGCAACAGGTGAAGAGGTTGATGCCCAAACACTAGGTGGAGCAAAAGTTCACACGAGTGAGTCTGGTGTAGCTGATCACTTTGCAGAAGATGAAGAGGATGCGCTAGCGATTACGAGATCAATCGTTGAAAATACAAACTTCGTGCAAAACGAGGACGACTTTAACTTTGAAATGCCAAAGTATGACGCTGAAGATATCTACGGTATCCTTCCTCGTGACACTAAGAAGCCATTTGATATTCGTGAGATCATCGCTTGCCTTGTGGATGGTTCACGCTTTCATGAATTTAAAGAAAAGTATGGGCCAACTCTGGTTTGTGGATTTGCAAAGATTTGTGGTGAGAGAGTAGGAATTGTTGCCAACAACGGAATTCTATTTTCTGAATCTGCAATTAAAGGTTCTCACTTTATTCAGTTATGTGGTCAAAGAAATATTCCATTAGTTTTCCTTCAAAATATTACAGGATTCATGGTTGGTTCAAAATATGAAGCGGAAGGGATTGCAAAGCATGGTGCTAAAATGGTTACGGCCGTTTCAACTGTAAATGTTCCTAAATTTACTATTGTGATTGGTGGATCATTTGGTGCAGGAAACTACGGTATGTGTGGACGTGCTTATTCACCACGTTTCTTATGGATGTGGCCAAATGCTCGTATCTCAGTAATGGGTGGAGAACAGGCCGCTGGAGTACTTGCAACTGTTCGCCAAGATGGGCTTAAGGCCAAAGGTGAAAAGCCAATGAGTACAGAGGAAGAGGCAAAGTTTAAGCAGCCGATCCTAGATAAGTACGAAAATGAAGGAAGTGCATATTACTCAACAGCTAGACTGTGGGATGATGGAGTAATCGAGCCACACAAGACTCGTGACATCTTAGGAGCAGCTCTAAAAGCAAGTAAGCAAGCACCAATTGAAGAAACTAAGTTTGGTGTCTTTAGAATGTAGGAAATAAGAAAGGATTTTTTATGACAGGATTTACAAAAGAAATAAGAACAGGTGAAGAGAGTGGGATTTGCTTTATTACACTTAATCGCCCTGAAGTACATAATGCGTTCAATGATGAAATGATTGCAGCTCTAACGGAAGAATTCCTAGCACTTGAAAACGATGATAGCGTACGCGTTGTGATTCTCACTGGTGCTGGAAAATCATTCTGCGCAGGAGCAGATCTTAATTGGATGAAGAAAATGAAAGATTACTCGATGGAGGAGAATATTGCTGACTCGAAAAAGTTAGCAGGACTATTCCATGCAATTAATAATCTTTCTAAGCCAGTGATAGGTCGAGTAAACGGAGCTGCCCTTGGTGGTGGTGTTGGACTTGTTGCTTGTTGTGACTTTGTTATTGCAAGTGAAAGTGCCAAATTTGGATTAACAGAAGTTAATTTAGGTCTAGTACCAGCTGTTATCTCTCCATTTGTTATGGCAAAGATTGGAGAGTCAAATGCTCGCCACTTATTCCTGACAGGGGAAAGATTTGATGGAAAACGTGCTCTAGAGATTGGCCTAATTCATAAAGTATCACTTGATCGCTACTACGATGCAGATATCGTTAGTATGGCAAAAGAATTAATCAAGGTAGCACCAAATGCACAAAGAGTTGCAAAGAAGCTTATCTTTGGTGTGAAAGAGCGTCTTGGAAATGATGAAGAGATGATGAATTACACTTGTGAAGTTATTGCTAAGCAGAGAATTTCTGATGAAGGTCAGGAAGGAATGACTGCACTACTTGATAAAAGAAAACCAAACTGGAAATAATATTTATGAAGAAGATTGAAAAAGTATTAATCGCCAACCGCGCCGAGATTGCACTAAGAGTTATTAAAACTTGTCGTAACCTTGGTATGAAAACTGTAACTCTTTACACTTTTGAAGAAAGAAATCTTCCTCAAAGAGAGTTCGCTGATGAGTCTTATTACCTAGAAGGGAAACTTCTTAGTGAAACTTATCTTAATATGGATAAGATTATTCAGATCGCTAAAGAGAGTGGTTGTGATGCAATTCACCCAGGTTATGGATTCCTTTCGGAAAATGCTACTTTTTCTCAAAAAGTAACAGACGCAGGCCTTATCTTTATTGGCCCAACTCCAGAACATATTGTTTTAATGGGTGATAAGAAGGGATCAAAAGACAAGATGATCGAAATTGGTGTCCCTGTTATTCCTGGGTATAATGGTGAAAATCAAGAACCAGAACTTCTAAAGTCTGAAGCTGATAAGATGGGGTACCCTGTTCTTGTTAAAGCATCTGCCGGTGGAGGTGGTAAAGGAATGAGAGTTGTTAACGACTCAAAAGATTTCCTTGCTGAACTTGAAAGTTGTAAGCGTGAAGCCTTAAGCTCTTTTGGCTCTGATATTGTACTTATTGAAAAATTTATAACAAGCCCTCGCCACATTGAAATTCAGGTGATGAGTGATACTCATGGAAACCACTTTCACTTCTTTGAAAGAGAGTGCTCTATCCAAAGACGTCACCAGAAAATTATTGAAGAAACACCTTCAATGGCATTGAGTGATGAATTAAGAAAGCGCATGACTGATGCTGCTGTAAAGATCACTACTGCAATTGATTATCATGGTGCTGGTACTGTTGAGTTAATTCTTGATGGAGAGGATTTCTACTTTTTAGAAATGAATACGAGGCTACAAGTAGAGCACCCTGTAACAGAGATGGTTACAGGTTATGATCTTGTCGAACTACAGCTTATGGCCGCCAGTGGTGAGAAATTTGATTTTACTCAAGATGATATTAAGCAAGTAGGACATGCTATTGAATGTCGTATTTATGCTGAAGATCCTGATAATGACTTTATGCCAGCAATTGGCCGTCTTGAGTATATTGGAGACGCTATTGATGGCGTACGTCTCGATACTGGTTATAAGAACGGAAACTCAATCACTGTTAACTTTGACCCTATGATTGCAAAGGTAATCACTTGGGGAGCTGAAAGAAACGAAGCTGTTGGAACTATGATTGCAGGCCTTAACCACCTTCCATTTGAAGGTCTAACGACTAATAATGATTACCTTGTAAGAATCTTAAAACATGAAGCATTCTTAGCAGGAAATACATATACTCACTTTGTAAAAACATATGAAGCGGATCTCGCTCCTGCAGAAGTCTATGCTGAGGAAATCGCTGCGGCACTTGCTCATGACTTCTTAAAGGATGATATTCTTTTTGATTCATTTAGAATGAGTGGAGATGCTGGAGAAAAGAGAGTCTATGAATTTGGTGAAAATACTTTTGAAGCATTCTTTAAGTTCTCTGGAGTAAGTACTTTAGTTGTTCGTTTTGAAGGCTTTACAAGTGCTGTTGATATTGAAGAGGATGCTCTTTGGATTAATGAAGTGCCATTTCATATTTTAACTCAAAAAGACGCCTATATTGTAAATAGTAAGCGTGTTGAAATTAAAAGAAGTGTTGCAAAACGTTCTGGGGCCGCAACTGGTGAGGCCCATGAAATGAGCTCTCCGATGCCTGGAAAGATCCTGAAGGTTCTTGTTGAGGCCGGTCAAGAAGTAAAGATTGGTGACGCTCTTGTTGTTATGGAGGCCATGAAAATGGAACATACAGTTAAGGCATCTCGTGATGGAAAGATTGATGCTATACTTGTTCAAGAAGGCCAAACTATTGATGGTGGAGTTGACCTCGTAGAATTAAACTAACTCGGATTAACTATGACTAAGAAAATTAAGATTGTTGAAGTAGGACCTCGTGATGGATTGCAAAATGAAAAGAATTTTGTGGCCACGGAAGATAAGCTTGAGTTTATCAGGCTTCTTAGTGAAACAGGTTTATCAACGATTGAAGTAACAAGCTTTGTTCGTCCAGATAAAATTCCTCAAATGAAGGATGCTGCGGATCTTTATCCACAGGTGCTAAAGTTTACGCAGGAAAAAGGAATTGCAACACCTTGCTTAGTTCCAAATCTCAAAGGCCTTGAGGTTGCAAAAGATCTTGGGGTAAAAGAAGTTAGTATGTTCACGGCAACATCTAGTACTTTTAACCAGAAGAATATCAATGCAACGATTGAGGAGGCCCATGCCAGACAAGTCGAAGTGGCAAAGGCCGCACTCAATGAAGGCATGAAAGTTAGAGGGTATCTCTCGACTGTCTTTGGCTGCCCATATGAAAAAGATATCGAAGATAAGGCCATTCTCGATGGTATTCAAAGATTATTGGATCTTGGATGCTATGAGATCTCTTTAGGCGATACGATTGGTGTTGCTAACCCGGCCCAGGTTAGACGAATAACGAAACTCATTGCTAGTCATTTTGATTTAAAACAAATGGCCATGCATTTTCACGATACAGAAGGTATGGCGTTAGCAAATATCTATGCCTCTCTTGAAGAAGGTATCGAAGTTTTTGATTCATCTGCGGCAGGTCTTGGCGGTTGTCCATATGCCAAAGGGGCAAGCGGTAACGTTGCAACAGATGATGTTGTTAATCTCTTACATAAACTTGGTTATGAAACTGGTGTGGATATGGATAAACTTCATGACGCTAGTTCATTTATCATTTCTAAAATCGGTCACACAGCACCGTCTAAGTTTTTTCAAGCTTATAAAGGAAGAAAGTAATGTCTATTTACGGCTACGAATTTGAACATTTAAAAATCGAAAAGAAAGATGCGGCCCTATGGGTAAGTCTTGATAATACAAAGATGGCCAACGCTATCACAAATAAAATGATTGCTTCTCTTACTGAAGTTTTAACATTTGCTGATGGTGATCCTGATATTCGTGTAATTGTTTTAAGAGGCGAGGGAGATAACTTCTGTGCTGGTGGCGATATCAAGGCAATGGTTGCTCGTAAGGGAATGTTTGCTGGAGAATCATTTGAATTAAGAAATCGTTATTCAAAAGGAATTCAAAATATTCCAAGAGTCATTGAAAGACTTCAAAAACCAATTATAGCAATGGTTCACGGTGGTGCTATCGGGGCAGGTTGTGATCTTGTGGCAATGTGTGATCTAGCAGTGGCAAGTGATGATGCTAAGTTTGGTGAGACTTTCTGTAAGCTCTCACTTGTTCCAGGTGATGGAGGCCCATACTTTCTTACGAGAAAAGTTGGCTACACTAAGGCAATGGAAATGTACTTAACAGGTCGTATCTATACTGCTAAAGAGGCCATGCAAATGGGACTCGTTAATAATATTGTAACTGGTGAAGACCTTGAGTTAGCGGTTAGTGCATTTGCAAATGAAATTTCTGCCAATGCTCCAGTTGCGGTTCAATTAACAAAAACTGCGATGAAACGTGCTGCACATGACGATCTTGAATCTCACTTAAATCTTATGAGTGCTTATCAAGGGATTGCTCAGCGAACGAATGATCATTTTGAAGGATTATCAGCTCTAAAAGAAAAGAGAAATCCAGACTTCAAAGGAAATTAGTATTAAGCTTATCGTTTTGGCCTTCATGGTTTTAGTTCTCTCGTCTTGCTCTAATACTCTCTATAGTGGAGAAGGGGAAAGACTATTGCATATTTCAAAACATGCTAATCGAGAGGCCATTACACTAAAAGCTAATCATGAAGTTCAAAATATGTTCTATGGAACTCTTCCAAAACAACACCATGTGAAGTTAGGAAATGATTTCTTTCGACGTCGAAGTGAGTATGTCTCTCGTATCGAAATTCAAGAGCTGGAGTCACCCCTAGATCAATTCATTAAATTTTTAAGCTTCGGACTCTTTTCAAAAAAACAAATTGAAGTAAAGGCCGCAACAGATATTGGAGAGAATGAGTATGAAGTTTACTAAATTTATCATGCTCCCTTTATTGTTATTGATTACTTCTTGCGCTTCAAGTGGTGTAAAGCTTAATAGCCAATTCTGTGCTTCTCGAAATGGAGTGTGGGCAAGTTCTGAAGAGAAGCTTCAATATCAAGTTTCAAAAAATATTTCTGGTTTTGGAATTGAAGAGAGAAGAATTCGCGATATCTTTAGGCAAAGAAGCTACGATTGTCGCATGGTTAGTAAAATGCGAGTTACAATTAAACAGGGGTTCTTTGAGGCACTCATTAGCCTTATTCCTGGTTATTCTTCAAATACTGTTATCATTGATTTTAATCTAGAAGATTCATAAGGCCTGAAAAGAAGTCTTTCTTATAGGCATCCACTTCTTCTTGCGACTCAAGGTGACCAAAATTCTGGCGATCTTGCTTAACAAAGAAGCTCTTAGCTTTATCTGTGCAAAGAAAACGAGAGTGATGGCGCGCAAGCATATTTCCGTAAATCTTTCTCTGCTTACAAACTGTCATAATAAGCTTTTCTTGAGCACGTGTAATTCCAACGTAACAAAGTCTACGCTCCTCCGCGTCACCTTCGCCGTTAACAATTGTTCTCTTGTGAGGAAGAATTTCTTCTTCAACTCCAACCATATAAACTTGCTTAAACTCTAGGCCCTTAGATGAGTGAAGTGTCATCATTGTCACTTCATTCTTTCTCACATCATCATCCTCTTCATCATCTTTTGAGTCTTGAGAGTCCTGTAACATGAGCTTTTCCATGAATTTATTGAGGGTTGCTTGCTCTTTAAAGTTTTCTGTAAAGCGGGCCGCTGACTCAATGAAGAAGTGAATATCGTCCTTTCTTCTAGAGGCCTGTTTAACTTGATCATAACATTTATCAATATATTCAAAATATTTTAAATCTTCAGTAAGGCTTGTTATGGCCTGACTAAGTGGTTGTCTTTCAAAGTATCCCTTTGCTGTTTCGATCAATTGAACAAATGCAGATATTTTTTCAGCTCTTGGTCCTGCAAGCTCTGGTGCACCTTTCATCGCACTAAAGAGATCGATTTGGTGTGCCTCGCTTTCTTCTAAGAATTTTTCTAATGTCTTCATTCCAATCCCACGGTTTGGAACATTTAGAATTCTTCGAAGGGCCATCTGATCGGCCGGGTTTTTAATAACCGAAAGATAGGCCATGATATCTTTTACTTCTTTCTTTTCGTAAAATTTCTGACCACCAATAATTGTATATGGAACTTGTGAAAGTCTTAGCTGTTCTTCAATTGGGGCAGCTTGTGTATTTGAGCGGTAAAGGATTGCGATATCACCAAGGTGTCCACCTTTTGACTGGTGAGAGATAATATCCTCTACAATGATTTCCGCTTCATGATCAGTATCTTCAAGCTCCCAAAGAATTGGTTTGTGATCACTTGGTTTATCTGACCAAAGTGTCTTATCTCTTCGATCTGTATTTTCTTGAATAACAGCGTTAGCAAGTTTTAGAATTGGTGAAACTGAGCGGTAATTTTGCTCTAGCTTAATAATTTTTGCTCGGGAGAAGTCTCTCTCAAATCCAATAATATTTGCAATATCGGCACCTCTAAATGAATAGATGGCCTGGTCGTCATCACCAACTACACATAGGTTATCGTGTGCACATGTTAAGTGACGAATCAGTCTAAATTGAAGTGGGTTTGTATCCTGATACTCATCAACCATGATGTACTTAAAACCATTTGAGTACTCGAGAGCGATCTCAGGGTTCTCATCAAATAGTTTTACTGTAAGGAGAAGAATATCATCGAAATCGATAGCATTATAAAACTTAAGCTTCTCTTGATAGTACTCGTAGAGAAAATTGACTGCGTGATCGTATGGATCCTCACCGTCAAAGAAAGGTGAGTCAGCAAAGTCTTCAGGCGTGATCCCTTCGTTTTTTAGCTTACCAATTTTTGATTGAATAACTTCTTTTTTAAAAGAGCCTTTATTATCGTGATAAAGTCTAAGTCCTTCACGAATGATGCTCATCTGATCTGTTTGATCATAAATAGAGAAATTCTTATGATAACCAAGATGAGTAATTTCTTTCTTAAGAATTTTTAGACCAAGAGAGTGAAATGTCGCTAGTGTCATTCCTCGAGACTTATTCTTCCCTAGGAGACCGTGGACTCTTTCCTTCATTTCTTTTGCGGCCTTATTTGTAAATGATACGGCCAGGATCTGCTTACCTGGAATATGCAGGTTATCTACCATATGCGCAATACGATACGTGATAGTACGTGTTTTACCACTTCCAGCACCTGCTAAAATCAGTACTGGGCCTTCGATGGTCTCAGCCGCCGCGCGTTGTTTGTCGTTTAATCCTGCCAATGAAATCATGCCTATAATGTGCCTCCAGAGAGGCGATTAGGCAATCGCTTTATCAATTCTGACTTACTTTTTTAAATGCATTGCATCTTGATAAAACCGAGCTAAAGAGTCAGAATTTCATGCATGAACACAACACAACTACGATCGATTTTATTGAATTTAGTAATTCTACTGGGTGCGCTATATACCCAAGCATCTGAGCTTCCTAGTCGAAGTGATATCCATGCATTAATTGGCCACCAGACTTCCGTTAAGTCTCAAGGCTCACGAGGTACATGCACAATGTTTAGTGCAATTGGAATTGTTGAGCACTTACTTATTCGTAAGCATGGAGTTCTTCCTGTTGAGCTCGACTTATCAGAGCAGTGGATGGAGTATCTCATCATGAAGGATAAGAATACTGAAGGCTCTACAACATCAAGAAATATGCGCGCCATTCTTGATTGGGGAGTTGTCCATGAGAAGACATGGCCGTACTCTCGTAAGAAATGGCCTTCACTTGATGAAGACTATCCAGAGATTACAATGGCCAAACAAGCCTGTGGCCACTTAGTTGCGTTACCAAAATACTTAAAGTCATGCCTGCTTGGCCAACGTGATCCACGTTTATTTGAAATGGCCGATTATGATATTGCTCAAATTGATCCGGACTTTATTCCAATTAGAAAAGAGGCAATTTATTTACGAGATACTCTCGTGAATGATCTATATTCAAGAAAGAAGTCTTATCTGTCGAAAGACCTATCTAAAATTAAGAAATGGTTAAGTGATGGAAAGTCAGTTATTCTAGGGACCAAGTTATACTATGGTTCGTGGAATTCTAAGAAAACTGAAACATATGAAATTCAAGAGCGAGATAAATCCAAATGGTATGCCGGCATTGTTGGCTATCCTGAAGTAGGAACTCGCGATCGTCGAATTTCTCGAACTAATGGCGGAGGCCATTCGATGATTCTTGTTGGTTATGATGACGATATTGTCGTTAAGACAAGAATGCAGATGGAAGATGGTTCGTGGCAAGAGTTTGAGTACAAAGGTGTTTATTACTTTAAAAACTCTTGGGGTGTTAAAGGCTTTGGAAAAAGATTTAAGTTAGATGGAGTAAGTTATCCAGGTTATGGAATGATTACTCAGAAATATGCACATGATTTTGGAAATTTTTTCTATATAGATTAAGGAGATGGCCATGGCCAAGAAGAAAGTAGCAAAGAAGAAAGTTGCTAAAAAAGCGACAAAAAAAGTAACAAAGAAAAAAGTAGCTAAAAAAGCGACTAAGAAAAAAGTTGCTAAGAAAGTAGCAAAGAAAGCAACGAAGAAAAAAGTTGCTAAGAAAGTAGCAAAGAAAGCAACAAAGAAAAAAGTTGCTAAGAAAGTCGCAAAGAAAGCAACGAAGAAAAAAGTAGCAAAGAAAGCAACGAAGAAAAAAGTTGCTAAGAAAAAAGTAGCAAAGAAAGCAACTAAGAAAAAAGTTGCCAAAAAAGTTACGAAGAAAGTAGCAAAGAAAGCGACTAAGAAAAAAGTTGCCAAAAAAGTTACAAAGAAAGCAACTAAGAAAGTAGCACCAAAGAAAGCAGCTAAAAAAGTAAATCCTTCAAAGGACCTTTTTGACTCTCTTTTAGAACTTATTAGAGTTACTTCAACTGTTCTTCCTGACGATATTCAACGAGTTGTTCTTGATGCTCTTCACAGAGAAGAAAAGAATACAACTGCTGAATACGCAATGAATATCATTCAAGCAAATATCAAGATGGCAGAGAAAAAGTCTCAGCCACTTTGCCAAGATACAGGGACAATTGTATTCAAGGTTTATCATCCAAGAGACTTTGATCAAGATGCATTCAGAAAGGTATGTGAAAAGGCCGTTCTTGAAGCAACTAAAATCGGTTACCTAAGACAGAACTCAGTTGATTCACTAACTGGTAAGAATGACTGTATGAATGTTGGTGGTGGACACCCTGTTATCAAATTTGAGCAACACAAGTCTAAGAACCTAGAAGTTAAGCTTATGCTTAAAGGTGGGGGATGTGAAAATGTTGGTGCTCAATACTCTCTTCCAAATACAGAGCTAAACGCTGGACGTGACCTTGATGGTGTAAGAAAAGCAATTCTTGATTGTGTTCAAAAAGCCCAAGGTAAGGGATGTGGGCCAGGTGTTCTTGGTGTATGTATCGGTGGTGATAGAGGAACAGGACACGTCGCTGCTAAGGATCAGTTCCTAAGAAAGCTAGATGATACAAACGCAAAAGCTGAACTTGCTGCTCTTGAAGCTGATATTGTTGAAACTGCAAATAAACTTGGTATTGGGCCAATGGGATTTGGTGGTAAGACAACTCTTCTAGGTTGTAAAGTTACTGACCTTAACCGTTTACCAGCATCATTCTTTGTTTCTGTGTCTTACATGTGTTGGGCATTTAGAAGACAGGGGATTGCACTTAAACCTAATAACCAAATTAAAAACTGGCTATACTAAGAGGCGTATATGAAACGTTTAGATTATCCATTTACAAAAGAACAAATTAGAGAACTTAAAGTTGGAGATATGGTTTTAATCTCTGGAAAGATGTTTACGGGACGCGATGCTGTTCACAAACGTCTTCACGAAGGGACAAAGCCACCAGTTGATTTAAATAACCAGATTATCTATCACTGTGGACCTGTTGTCCTTGAAAATGAAGATGGGACATACGAAGTTAAGGCCGCGGGGCCGACTACTTCAATTCGTGAAGAGCCGTATCAGTGGGAAGTCATGCGCGACCACGGTATCCTTGGTGTTATCGGTAAAGGTGGTATGGGACAGAAGACTCTTGACGGTTGTAAAGAGTATGGATGTGTTTACTTCCACGGTATCGGTGGCGCTGCACAGGTTTTAGCTGAGAAGATTAAGTCTGTAGACAATGTTTATTGGCGTGATCTTGGTTCACCTGAAGCAATCTGGGAATTAACTGTTGATGAGTTTCCTGTTGTTGTGACAATGGATGCTCATGGAAATTCTCTGCACTCAAAAGTTGAAGCGGAGAGTGCTGAAATTCTAAAGGGACTAGTTTAGTTTTAACTAAGCAATTTGAGGTTAGAAGAAGTGAATAAGATTTTATATACGCCAAGTAGAGAGCGAATTCAGTCATCAAATATGATGGAGTTTATAAGACAAATTAATAAGTCCCAAGGACTCGATTGTAAGTCTTATCACTCGCTACATAAGTACTCGGTGGATAATCCTAAAAGCTTTTGGAAAGAACTCGTGAAGTTCTTTGACGTTGATTATACTGGTGATTTAGAGCCAGTGTGCACAGATTTAAGCTTTGATACTTATGGATGGTTTCCAAAGGTAAAATTAAACTTCGCAAAGAACCTTCTAAAAAATGGCCGTGACGTATCCATTGCTTTAAATAGCATTAGAGAAAACGGCCAGGCTCAAAAAATTTCATATAAAGACTTAAAAAATACGGTTGCTGGCCTTCAAGAAGTTATCGCACCTCATATTTCAAAGGGTGATGTTCTTGCTGGCTATATGCCAAATATCGCTGAGACAGTCGTTTCAATGTTAGCGACAACATCTCTTGGTGGTGTCTTTACATCAACTTCATGTGACTTTGGTATCGAAGGTGTTATTGATCGTTTTGGGCAATCAAGGCCTAAGGTTCTCGTAACAGTTAGTGGTTACGAGTACGGTGGTAAGTATTTTGATTTAACAGAAAAGATTAATGCTGTTGTTCAGGCCGTTGACTCTATTGAGAAAGTCATCGTTGTTGACTTCAAAGGTGAGGGGTTTGATGCAAGCTCTATTCATAAGGGAGTTAGCTGGAGTGAAGTTGTAAAACCAGTCGATAAAGAGATCGAATATACAGAGTGTGACTTTGCTGACCCTCTCTATATTATGTACTCGTCTGGAACAACTGGAAAACCTAAGTGTATTGTTCATAGTGTTGGTGGAACACTTGTTAATCATATTAAGGAACTTGGCCTTCACTCAGATCTTAAAGAAGACAAATCAATCTTCTTCTTCACGACTTGTGGGTGGATGATGTGGAACTGGCTTGTTTCTTCTCTATATTTTGGATCAACTGTTGTGCTCTATGAGGGCTCACCAGGTTATCCTACTTTTGGCGATTTTGTTTCACTGATTGAAAAAGAACAGCTTAATATTTTTGGGACAAGTCCAAAATTCTTAAAGGCCTTAGAAGATTCAAATATGGATCTTTCTAAGTATGATATGTCATCACTTGAAACAATTCTTTCAACAGGAGCACCACTACTTCCTGAGCAGTTTGACTACGTATATTCGAAGTTTAAAAAAGACATTCAACTCTCAAGCATCTCTGGTGGAACAGATATTATTGGTTGTTTCTTCTTAGGAAACCCAATTCTTCCTGTCTTTAGAGGTGAGCTTCAGTGTGCGGGCCTTGGTATGGACGTAACCTGCTTTGATTCACAAGGAAAGAAAGTTGAAACAGGTGAAGAAGGTGAGTTAGTTTGTCTTCAAAGTTTCCCTTCGCGCCCAATCTACTTCTTAAACGATGATGATGGTGAGCGTATCAATAAAGCATACTTTTCTGAGTTTAAGGGAGTGTGGCATCACGGTGACTTTATAAAGATCACTGAAGGTGGTGGAGCTATGGTTCTAGGCCGCTCTGATGCGACGTTAAACCCTGGTGGTGTCCGAATTGGTACGGCCGAAATCTATCGCCAAACTGAGACGATCGACTTTATTGAAGATTCAGTTTGTGTCGGAAAGAATGTCGATGGCGATGTTGAGGTATGGCTCTTTGTCGTAACTAAAGATGGTCACGAGCTAACTAAAGAAGACTGTAAGTTTGTTAAAGCGCGTATTCGTGAAAATACGACGCCAAGACATATGCCAAGACGTGTAATTCAAGTTAAGGGAATTCCATATACTCGCTCTGGAAAGAAGATGGAGATGGCCGTTAGCCGTCTTATCAATGGCCGTGCACTTGATAATGTTCAGGCCGTGGCAAATCCTGAGACATTAGATTATTTCTCAAATATCTAAACTCTCTAGGCAATTGATTTTATTTGAAATTCATGGGTTTCTTCTTTGGCCATTGGGATAACACCCGATGAGTATAGATAGTTCAAAGAGGGAACATGTCATGCGAAATTTTATCTACCTATTCCTTGCGCTTAATTGTGCTTTTATTCAAGCTAAAAGCTCGAATTCTGTTGAATGTTTAGGCGGAAGTTTCGAAACACTTGACCCTGTAAATGTTAAGAATGTTCGAATGCTTGCTTCATCAAAGTCTCAATCGATTGGGCCTATTATCAATTATGATTATAACTATCCAAAGCTACCTAGAAATATAAAAGAGATTCTAAGTCCTGATTTAAGAACTGTTTGTGATTTCTATGCTAAGGCCAATCCTACTGATCCATTTTTTCAAGACATTCGCGATAATATTACTGAAAAATACAAAGATGGCGATGATACAGATTTTTTCTTCAAATACCTTTTAGTTCTTCCTTGCTGGCATTATTCTAAAAATATGTTTGATTACTTTACGTCTGGTAATGATGCTAATGCTAGGGCGGGTATCGGACTCTTGTTTGGTGATATGATGCAGCCATTATTTGGTGGAGCTGATCCAAATACTTTTATTCGTATCTGGCGTGAAGGGAAGATGTTTGAAGGGCCAATGTATATTGTCTATGATCATCTTCTAAAAAATTACTCAAAATCTGAGCGCTTTAAAATTGAATATCTACCTATTGTGAAACGACTTAAACACCCTAGGTATATTGCAAAGTTTCCAAAAAAGTCTCTAGAACTGATTAAAAAAGAAGAACCTGATATGCCAATCACGCTACCAATGCCGTAGAGGCAATCTCTATTGCCAAATTTTATTGGGGCCTACTTTATAAGCAATCAAGTGCTTACGGCCTCTCTTTGTTCTTAATTTCTAGTTCATTTATAATAATAGCTGAGGCGTTACCTCTAGTAATGACGTGTTTTCAACTACTTAGTGAATAGGTTCACTCAAGTAAGTTATTGAAATTATGCGAAATTTTGTGAACTAAACCCTAAAGTCAAATATTTTGCTTCCGATTAGTTCACAAAGGATTAGTTTATGAGGAAGTTGATTTTACCATTTTTATTATTATTGTTAGTGCAAAACGGCCATAGTTTTGCATCTGATGGTGTTAATTGCGTGAAGGGGACTCTCGAAACTCTGGATTCTGTAAACGAAGAGAATATCCGTAAAATTGCCAATGTTAGATCGTACGGCGCAAATCCAAATTATCCAAAAGATTGGCCTGCAAATATGAAAGAAATTATGCAGCCAAATGTAAGGGCTGTATGTGATGCCTATTTTTCGGCCAATGATATTGTGCCAAGCTATAATTCAATTATGGAGAATATAGATAAGCACTACCCAGGGGGCCGACAAGAGTTCTTCTTTAAGTATATGTTAACGATGGATTGTTGGGCGTTTCGTAAAAACTTCTTCGATGATTTAAGTTACTCTGGAAACTACTCAAGCTATCTTGGGACGATGATGAAATCTCAATTTGGAGGAGTTGATCCTAATGCTTATATACGAATTGAAAGAGAGGGAAAAATTGTAGAAGGTCCTATCTTTCATGTCTTTGCTTACCTTGAAAAGAACTTTCCAAACTCTAAGCGTGCAAAGGAATATGCGGCCGTAATGAGACGGCTTAGATCGGGAAAACGCTTTAATTTATTTCCTGTAAAGACAATTGATGAGATTAAAAGGGAAGACCCTGATATGCCTATTAACGTGAATTAAGGAAGAAGTTGAAAGTATTACTTTTTATTCTGTCTATTCATTTTTCTTTCTATACGAATGCTCAATGTCGTGCAGGAATTGCTGCAATTTTTATTGGTGGTGATAATATTGAGGAAATTGCTGCAAAAATGGGAAGTGGTCTTAAGTCAAAGGTCGGAAGCGAGTGTGTTGAAAAACTTGGTCTAGATGCTAATTCTGACACATATTGTGAATGTATCTCAAAAAGCGATAAAACTGACTACGATCAGAGCCGAGTGGCATTTCGACAAAAAAGTGGAAAACAGCTTAAAGCTAAAATTTTCGAGTTAGCAGAAAGTATCAAAAATGATAATTCAAATTTAAGTCTTAATTGTAGTTTAAATGATACGCTTTCTAAGAATTGCGATCAACAAATGATTGATGAATTATTTCCAGAATATAAGGGTCTTGATCTAGGTAGTGAAATAGGTAATGATTACTTAGAAATCTTTCAATCTTCTAATTCAGATAATAATACAATTAATCAATTTAGATCAAATATCTGTCAATCTTCTTTAGGTAATACTGCAGGGGTTGGTGTACCTTCACAAGAAGAGCTTGATGACTCTTGTAGAAAGTTTGAAAACGAAGTGATTGGTTTTTGTAAAGGAGAGTCTCTTTCAGGACCTGAGTTTGATAAATTTGACTTTGACCTTGCAACGACACCAGATATTGATAACTTTAATTACTTTTGTAAAATAAAAGATCGTCCATATCGAGAAGATATGTCTAACAATATTCTTTCGACTTTAAAGAATGCTCATCAATCACTTGAAGCACCGGTAAATCCAACTTGTACTAAAATCTGCATGGACGAAGCTCCTTATTCAATACATGGATGTCATGTTGACAACAATAAGGCACTAGATGAATTTAAAAAAGCAAATTGTATTGAAAATTCTGAGACTCCGGATTGTAAATTTTTGAAAGAAGCAATAGGTAACCAATTATTAAAAGACTTCAAATCAGGTGAGTTAAATGAAGATGATATTGCCTTCTTTAGAAGTCATCTGCATGAAGATGATTCTAATGAATTAGAAGAAAGAATTGAGCTTGCAAAGATCGAGTCTAACTCGATGAAGAAGGGCTCACTTGTTTCACAATTCTTTGCCAGCAAAGATGGTGAGGCCCTTGATATTGGTGGCCCTGAAAAGAATGAAAAAATTGCTCAAGTACCTACTCAAGATGATGCTCCTACTGGGTCTCAGATAGCAGCTAAACCGACTGGACCTTCTGAGGCTCCGGCAACAACACAAGTGGCAGAGTCTGCAAATATAAGTGATGGTGTAAACTCTGGCGCAGTACAGATGGCATCTGGCCGAAGCGGTTTAAGAATGGGAGCACGAACAAGAAATAATCGAAATATTTCAAAAAATACGAAGCAGATTGTTGAGACTATTAAAACATTAAGACAAGCTGGAAGTAGTCTTGCCGATGCCCTAACTCAACAGCAAAAAAGACTTAAAAGAGAAAGAGAAAAGATAGCGCGTGAGAATCAAGATAAGTACCAACGTTATGATGCTGAAACTCTTGAGCCAATCCAAAGAGGTAGAAGAGGAAGAGGTTCAAACGGATCAGGTAATTATCCGATCGCAAATGTTGCAAGTACCGGGGCAGGTGGTGGATCAAACTTTGCCACAGGTGGCGGTGGATCTTCTTCAACTGGAAGTTCAACATTTACGCAACCTGAGAAGAAGGCAACAGTAGTTGATATCACGGGGCGTTCGGCACCAAATATTGATTTAAATAATCTTCAAAGTTCTGGAGCAACTTTACCGGCTTCGATTACAAATCACCCAGATGCATCTGAGATTTCAAAAATGTTCAATGGCCTTGCCTATGAGAAAGATGAAAAGGGCAGAAGTATTGCAAGTGAAAAAGGTGAGGTTAAAAAGATTAAGGTTTCTTGGGGTGCTGAGAGTATCGACCTAGGCTCACTTCTTATTAACGCCAAAGACTTAAAGCCTGGTGAAGAATTTATTGTCTACAAAGGTGATATGGATAAGTTTGTAAGGCTTACTCCTGCTTATCGCTTTCAAGCTGGAAAGCGTGTCTTCATCGGTTACCGAGTTGAAAATCGAAATCGCAAAAATGCTGACTTGGCCGCGAGTCTATATGCCAAGAAATTTTTAATTCTATAATTCTATTCAAATTTATATTATGAAACTTTATGCCCTTAAAATGACTTCAAGGGCCTTTTGATTTATTGAACTTCTTCAGAAGGAAGGTCGTCTGATGAACCATCATTTGGCCCAGAAGGCTCTGTCTTAACTGGTGCCTCTGTAAGTCTCTTGTAGATAACAATTAGACGATCTTTTTCAGCATTAAAAAATAGTACTAAGTAGAAATCATCAGATTGTTCTTCTCTAAAAGACTCTAGGTTTCCTGATTGTTTTAGAGAATCAGCTTTAGTTGAAGAGTAGAAGTCTTCAATCTTCTTTGTGTCTTCATATGAGAAACGAGTTGAACCAACGTGATCTGTGGCAAGTGTATCCATGATAACATTGATCTTTTCGTCTTTTAAAAGTAGTTGTAGTCTGCTGTCATCGGCACCAAGAATTGCTTTTTGCAGACCTTCTTTTAGCTCTTTTGAAAAATCAGCGTATGAACATTTATTAGAGATAAATACTAACTCGTTTGCCGGCTTACTCTCTAGGCCTATTAGTTTTTCTTGAGTTAACTCAAGACAAGGCTTTGGTGTAGGTTCTTGACCCTGATCCCCAGTATTTGCAAACACTGGTAGAGCAAGTAGTAATGCTAGTATTGTTTTTTTCATTTCCCTAATTCCCTAATATTATTTGTTGATACGGGCATCCTCCCATAGTTGAGCTTATCAGGCAAGCCTTTGTGCGGCGAGTTGTATAATGTACTGGATGTAACTACTTGATTTTCTTAGCGCCAGAATAGCGTAAACGGACTTCGTCACTTAACCATTGGCCAGCAACGTCTTCTGCCATGAAATCATCGCAATAACGGGCCGGATTTCCGCGTGGAAACTTCTTCTTACCATCGTAGAAGCTCAGGCAAGTTTGAGCGTAACTTTCGATATATTCTGGAAAGTTCTTAGCAAACCTCTTGATAATAACCTTCGTTTTTGTGCTGGCCTTACCGTTTCGGCGATGAAAGATCTCTCCTCTTAGAGGGTGATACTTAAGAAGATCGTCCAACACTTTTTTTCTGCTGTCATAATTGGCCGATAATTCTTCCATTTTATTCCAGGCCATATTCATCACAGGCCCAGGGATTGGATTGGTTAAAAGGTAGTTAGTAAGGAAAACAGATTTCGTTTGTTCATCAATTTTATCAAATGCATTGAATGTTAGAAAAATGATTTCGCTATTATAATCACTTGGCCTAAGAAGTGACTCAATGTCGGCCTTGGCAAAACCATTTAGACAATCTGGATTAAAGATATCCTTGGCCTTGTTGATGATTGAGGCCTTAGTGTCTGTGCGAGAAATCTCTTTGACAATAATTTGTAAGAAGGCCTTCTGCCCTTGATCTTCGCGACAGTAGTAGATTGAATCGTTACTTTTTAAAGGTGCCTTGACTAAGTTGTCGTACTTGCTCTGGAGTGGTGCTGATAGCACCTTATAGATATCAAAGTCGATATCAGGATAGCGGGCCGAATGAGAAATATAAGTATCTAAGTCTTTTTGACAGCTTGAACACTTTTGAAAGTAGAGTCTAGCGTATTTAGAGTAGGCAAGAGTGAAAAAGGCATAGGCCTTAAGATTCTTATTCTCAATGTACTTTGTTATTTTTGAGAACTGCGCCTTATTAATCTCATTTTTATTGATAAGATCTTCGACATACGAAGTTGCCATCTCTCGCGTCATCTTCTTCCATTCAAAATCTCTTTGAGAAGGCCTAACATCTAGGAAGTGCTTCATATATTCACGGTGAGATTTGTCTTTATAGAGCACACGCAAGTCATCCATCGTATAGGTGATGGCCGATACCTTTACTGCTAGGAGTGATATAAATAGACAAACCATTATGCGCATTTAAATAATGTCCTCAATCACAGAGAAGAGAGTTTCTTTTTTAAAAGGCTTTTTAATGAAGTGAACCTTGTCTCGAAGTTCCTCATTATCTAGCTCTTCGTCACCGGAGATGATGATATACTTCAATGTACCAGCTTTCGAGCTATTCTCGAATCGACGCACAACTTCTGCGCCACTAATAACTGGCATATTCTTATCGGCAATGACTACCTTGAGGTTGTCGCTAATATTGTCGAAGTAGTGCTCCACGTCAACTTCACCGCTAAGGGCCAATGTCTCATGGCCTTCTTGGCTTAGGGTAAGAGCAAAGAGCTCAGCAATATTCTCATCGTCATCGATAAATAGGATCTCTTCATTCATAAATATATTTTCTCAAATCTTAATTAATATCAAAAGTAATTTTTAGTTATTTATTGCTGTGAGTTAGATGTGTGAATTTTGTTTTTTAAACCTTCACTTTAGTTTATTATACCCGCTGATAATTAAATGACAAAAGAAATCAACTTTTCGTTGAGAAACACACTTTAATTGGAGTTAATGTGAAGTTACCTGTGGTTAAAAGCGCACAATTAAATGATTCATTTCGCTTAGATTACTATGATCATTTTGAATCTCTTTTATTTGATGGTTCGCAAATTAAAGAGTCTATTAAAAAAGATTTACTATTTTGGACGGAGTTTGATTCTTCATTCAAATTTCAAATAGGTCTTGAAGGTGTTCAATTTTTATTAGGAATTGATAAGGACGAAAAAGTACTACGCCTTTGTAATATAAAAATGGCCAATGAGATCTTTCTTCTTGATAACTATGTTGGAGAGGAAAGTGAAGATTATAAGAAATTCAAAGCACACGTAACAAATGTTATGAGTGTGAAGATTGCAGACTTTCCTGGTGTGAGTAATATCATTAGTCATCGCTATGGACTAAAGAAGCTCGATGAAATCGAGGACCAGTCTGTAAGTGAGATGTCTGATACAATCACAAAGAAACTTCTTACATTTCTTAATGATTATAAACCAGTCTTCTTTGAAAAGATCTCTGACTTTGCTCTAGGTCTTACTGCAAATTATGCACTTCTTAGAATTCACTTATTAAAATTCTTAGCAATCCTACCATCTCTTGATCACGATAAAGAGGGAAAGGAAGTTAAGCGTATTTTAAGAGAGTCATTAAGACGTCTTATTCTCGATTCTAAAAAAGCAAAGCGATTAGATCTGAAAGGAGATCGTCAACCACTACCACCGCAACTAGTTGTTCTCTTTTACTTTGTTCTTTTAATTGTACGCATTTTTCCTGCTAAGGCACTTGCTAATATCGTACGTTTTAAAGTTCGCTTTATGGCAAAGAGATTTATTGCTGGTGAAACAATTGAAAGTGCACAAAAGAATTTTGCAGCAATCTTTAATACGGGAAGAGATGTTACTCTAGACCAGCTTGGAGAACTCGTTGTTTCAGAGTCAGAAGCTGATAATTATATGAATGAAGTTCTAAAACTAGTTAATGGTTTTAGCATGCACATTACACCTGGAAGTCGCAATAAAGCGGGGATTTTAAGAGCGCACGTTTCAATTAAAGTTTCGGCCCTTTGTTCTGACTTTAAACCTGAGGCATTTGATTATACTTACAAGTTAGTTGCCCCAAGACTTATTAAAATCCTAAAGACTGCAAAAGAGCAGCAAGTCTTTATCAATATCGATGCTGAACATTACCACTACCGTGATATCGTTTTTGAAATTTATAAGAAGGCCCTTCTTGAAACCGAAGAGCTAAAAGACTATGCCGATACAGGAATTGTTGTACAAGCATATCTACGTGACTGTTACGACCATCTTCAAGATGTTGTCGAGCTGGCAAAAGAGCGTGGCATGATTATGCCTGTTCGTCTTGTTAAGGGAGCCTATTGGGATGCCGAGACTGTTGAGGCCGAGGCCCATGGTCACAATGCTCCTGAATTCTTAAATAAAGAAGAAACAGATATTAACTTCAGACAAATGATCTATGAAATGTATAAAGCATTTCCACATATCAAGCTTTGTATTGCTTCTCATAACTTTGCAGACCATGCATACGCTGAAGCACTAAGAGAAATGAAATTTAACGACATTGATGAAATTGAGCACCAGTGTCTGCATATGACTTATGAGGCCCTATCGACTGCCATGGCAAAGATGGGATGGGCCGTAAGAAATTACGTTCCAATTGGATCTCTAATTGTTGGAATGGCCTATCTTGTTCGTCGTATTATGGAAAATTCTTCTCAAGTTGGTGTCCTAACAATCATGAGAAGTCATAAGAAGAATGCAAAACTTATGGCACCGAATGAGATTTTTGAAAAACACCAAAGCGAAGGGCTTCTAAATTTAGACTCAACATTAACTCAGGTTCACGGACAATTTAGTAACTGTCCTCCACTAAAAACTTATCTTGAAAAAGAGCTTAAGTATTTTAGAAGTGAGTTTGAAAAATTTGAATCAGGAAAGGATTATGCAACAGACTTTTCTCTAGCAGGAGAGTCGGAATCAGTACTTTCTCCGTCTGATGGAAAGAGTGTCGTTGGAAAAATAACTTTTGCAAACCTAGATGATACGCAAAAAGCAATTGCTACAATTGATGAGTCTTTCTATGAAGGTGAGTGGTCAAAGTCTGCATGGCAAGAAAGAGCTGCTGTTATGGCCCGTGCTGCTGAGATCATGTATCTTCGCCGTAATTACTACTCTGCACTTATTATGCATGAGTCTGGTAAGGCAATTGGCGAAGCTCTTGCGGACGTTGATGAAGCAATCGATTTCTTAAACTTCTATATTAGAAAATTAGCAGAAGTAGGTGATAACGAAGAGTACAAGGCCCGTGGCCCATTTGCTATTATTGCTCCTTGGAACTTCCCACTTGCTATTCCATGTGGAATGACGGCCTCGGCACTTTTAACAGGATCTACAGTTATCCTAAAGCCTGCTGAGCAAACACCTCTTATTACTTGCGAACTCGTGAATTTATTCCATGAGGCAGGTGTACCTAAGGATGCTCTAATTCACCTTCCAGGTGTGGGTGAGACTGTTGGGCAAAAGCTTATTGAAGATAAGCGTATCGCTGGTGTGATCTTTACTGGATCAAAACCAGTTGGTGTTCATATTGCTAAAACTTGTGCCAAGAGACTTTATGAGAATCGCAACACAGGTAAGAACTATCCAGTTCGAGTTATTACTGAAATGGGTGGAAAGAATGCTGTGATCGTCACAAATAATGCTGAGCTTGATGAAACAGTTTCAGGAATTCTTTACTCTGCTTTTGCTCATGCTGGGCAGAAGTGTTCTGCTGCTTCTCGTGTCCTTGTTCACAAAGAAGTAAAGGACAAATTAGTTGCTCGTCTTAAGCAAGCTGCTAATGATATCTATGTGGGGCCTGCTACAGACTTTGCTAGCTTTATCAATCCTCTTGTGAGTCAAGAAGAGAAAGATCGCTTAATTGCTCAGGTTAAAGAAGCTAGTGAAGAAGCGAAGAAGTACGGAGGAGTGGTTCACGTTAATCGTTCAGAAGAAAATCTTCCAGGTTATTGTGTAGGACCTACAATTATTGAACTTCCAAAGTCACGTGCTTTAGAAAAAGATAGTTTTGCATCACGCGAACTCTTTGCTCCTGTTATCCATATCGTTGCTTATGATGATTATGAAGATGCATTAAATATCTTCAATAGTGTTGAGTACGGTTTAACTGGTGGAGTCTTCTCTCAATCTCAAGATGATATCGATTTCTTAACGAAAGAGATGTATATCGGAAATAATTATATCAACCGTCCGATCACAGGTGCTCGTGTTGCTATCGAGCCTTTTGGTGGATTTAAAATGTCTGGAACAGGCCCTAAGGCCGGTGGTGCTGACTACCTAAGAAGCCTCTTTGTTCGTAATAGTTCGCAAGAGCTGAATTCTTCAAAATTTGATAATGGAAGTGATTATGAGCCAGTCGTATCTCGTAGTTCTTCTTCTGATCACTTTGTAAGACGTGAAAAAATGCTTTCAGCGCTAGATGAGATTATTAGTAACTTTGGCCCATTATTCCCAGGAACTTTCGGAGAGCAGAGACATGCTCTTAAGGAACTTAAGAAGTGGCTTGAGGTTGATTATCTAGAGTTCTTAAATAAGGGGCGTGATAATCGCTATATCCCAGGACAAATCAATTACTCTGTTTTTGATTGCAATAAAGACCGTGCTCTTTATTTAAGCTTAAATGAAGAAATTAATATGCAAACATTCTTTGCGGTACTGATGTCTTTAACAACTGGAACAGGTGTTACAATCCTTTGTTCAAATGCTGAAGCTTATCGTTGGTGGAATTACCTAATTGATATTTTAAAGAAGAATCGTTTCTCTAAGAAGAATATCGATTGCTACCACGTAAGCAAGGAAAAGATGCACACACTTTTAAGTGAGAACTTTGATGTGGTTATCTGTGATGGTGATCTTGAATCAATAAAAGAATTCAATAGTGCAGTTGGTGAGCAGAATGGGCAATTTGTTATGACGTCATTTATTTCACCACTTGAAGACTATATTAGTGGGTCTTACTTTGACCTATTCCATATGTTCTCATGTGAGCGAAGCTACGCTGTTAATATCATGAGGCACGGAGCACCGATGGAGTTAGACTCATAATGAAGTATCGTCACTTAATCTTAGGAGCGGGCAATATGGCCCGCGCTTTAATCCCTGGTTTCATCCAAAACTCGCAAGATTGTGAGTTCTTAGTTTTTACTCCAAGTGGAGATAAGGCAAAAAGCTTTGCTGATGATTTTGGTGCGATTTGGGTTAAGGATCTTGAAGAGTTACGTAATACTCATATTGATTACCTCTGGGCCTGCTTTAAGCCGCAACAGTTAAAACAAGTCGCGCTAGAAATTGATTTTCTTACGCACCCATATTTAACAATTGTTTCACTTCTTGCGGGAAGTGACGCTAAGGCATTAACAGAGTATCTAACAACTGATCAAATTATTCGAATTATGCCAAATACGCCGGCGCAAGTTGGCCTTGGAGTTAATGCTCTTTATAAAACAAAGACTGTTCACCAAGATAAGTGGGGCGCTTTTTGGCAGGCATTTAATACAAGTGGAATTAATACAGTTTTTGAAAATGAAGACGATATTGATACCATCACTCCTTTTTCAGGTTCAGGCCCTGCATACTTCTTTGAAATTGCACGTATCTTAATTGAGGATATGAAAGCACGCGGCATTGATGGTGCCCTTGCACATCAAATGGTTGCAGGTACAATAGAAGGTGCTGGTCGCATGCTATCTCAAAACTCTGATGCTGAAACTCTTCGCAATAATGTCACATCAAAAAATGGTGTAACTTATGAGGCCCTTGAATCTTTTAAAGAATCGGGGATGGAGGAGATGTTTAATCGTGCAATTGAGCGCGCATACCAGAGAACACTTGAATTAAAAGGAAGTAAGTAATGAAGAAAGTTTTAGATAAATTACCAGAAGGTTTAAGAAATACGGCCTTTGTAAGACTTTTTGGCCTAACAAAAGTTCCAATGATTTTTTGGCTTAGGCCAACAGTTGTTGAATTAAGCGATGAAGTAACGGCCATTAAAATCCCACTTTCACGTCGTTCTAAAAACCATTTAAATAGTATGTACTTTGGTGCTCTTGCTTGTGGGGCCGACCTTGCAGGTGGATTTGCAGCAATGAAGAAGACGATGGATAAGGGGAAGAGAGTGTCTCTTGCTTTCAAAGAGTTTCACGCTGAATTCTTAAAAAGAGCAGAAGGTGACACGGTCTTTACTTGTACACAAGGTAAGGAGATTGATGCCTTTGTTGAAAAAGTTTTAGCAAGTGATGAGCGTCACAATCTTCCACTGGATATCATTGCAACTTGCCCTGATGTATCTGGGGATGAACCTGTCGCAAAGTTTACGATCACTTTAAGTTTAAAGAGAAAATAAATAAAATAAAATAGGGTTCCAGCAGACTTTTACGTAAGCACAGCATTATTAAAAGCAACGCATTGCTTACGTAAAAGTCTGCTGGAACCCTAAGCTGGAACCCTAAGCTGGATTGTCTGAATCGATAAAGATACACTCTAGCCCGTAAGTTTCTTCAATTAATTTCTTAAGTGCAAGTACACCAAATCTTTCTGTTGCATTGTGGCCACCTGCAAAGAAGTGAATTCCTTCTTCACGAGACTCATGCCAGTCATGCTCACTCATTTCACCTGTAAGATAAGCATCAAGTCCTTCGCGGACACAGTAGCGCCAGTCTGAATTTGCACCACCTGTGATGATGCCCATTGATGAAATCTCATCATCACTAGGTTCACTATGAATTATTTCGTGATTTAGAACTTTCTTTAATAGTTCTTTTAGTTCTTTTGGTTTTAATGGTTTTTCAAAGCTCCCCTGAACACCTGTTGGCATTCCCTTGTAGTCTCCATATGGTTTGAGATCTTTTAGGCCTAACTCTTTGGCAATTCCTGCTGCATTTCCATCTTCAAGATGGGCATCAAGAGGTAAGTGGTAGCCGAATAGATTGATATCATTTTGAATAAGAGGCTTTACTCTCTTTGCGAAGCTTCCTGTAATTGTTCTGACACCGTGGAATTTCCAAAAAAGCCCATGGTGTACAATCATGGCATCTGCGCCGAATTCACAGGCCTTTGCAATAGAGTCTCTTTGTGCTGAAACAGCAAATGCTATTTTTGAAATCTCTGGTCGACCTTCGATTTGTAGGCCATTTGGGCCGTAGTCGTTATACTCGTAAGTGTTAAGGTGTTTTGCTAAGAACTTTCCAAGCTCACTTGCTGAGATTTTTGTCATAAATGATATCCATACCGTTAAAATTATTGTGTTGGTTGGTTATCATTATCCCCTTGGCGGCCAGAGAAATCAACTTTGAACTTCTCAAATCCACGAGTCTTATCCGTATTCTCTGGTTTTGTTACACTAGAGCGGATTTTACTTACTGTGTGGCGTAGTTCTTGATTTTCTGGGACTAGTTTTAGAGCAACCTCGAATTCTTCCATGGCCTTATCAAAATTATTAAGCTGCATATAGGCGCGGCCTGCATTGATATATGGATATTCGCGATTTGTGTACTTAGGTGCTTTTTTTGCAAGCTCATACCATTTGATTGACTCATTGATATGACCTTCATTTAAAAGAAGTGTTCCTAGATCATTATAAGGAGCACCATATTCTGGATCGATTTCAATTGCCTTTAGGCAAAGTGACTTCGCATCTTCAATATTTCCCATTTGTGAAGTTACCCAACCCATAAGAGTTAGAACTTCCGCTGTTTCTTTATGGCCACGGGCCTTATTAAATAACTCTAATGCTCCGGCCAGGTCTTTTTTAGAAACTAGCACATGGGCATCTGAAATATATTGCTCGTACTTTTCTTCTCTTTTGGCATTCATTCCAAGAATTGGTGCCGTTTTAGAGTGAGCAAGATTTAGGATCTCAAGGGATTCTAGGAAGTATAGTGGAGGAGTGAAGTCTTCTTCGTGCTCCATATCTTCATCATCTTCATCCACTCGTCCACCTTCAATAAGTGTGAATGGACCTTTCTTAATGATTTCTTTTGCAACAACGACTTCTTTCTTTTCCTTAATATCGATTGCTTTTAAAAGCCCCATTCTCGGAGTGGCAACATCAAGTGATGAGCGCTCGATTAAGATTAGGTGAAGTTCTCTTGTGTACTTATATGAAAGGTTGATGAGGCGAGTGATAACGCCAACAACTTCATCATCATTTTTTGGAGCGAGAGCAATAAAGCTTTCGATAAAGTTATTCATGAGCCTTAAGTTTTCACGCCCTTGACGAAAATTATTTTGGTGGAGAAGACTAAGATCACCAAAGTGAGATGGAATTAGTAATTCACTTACTAGCTTATCGTATTCAGAACTAAACTCTTCAATAATAAGGCGTGCCTTAGCATCGAGGTGAGTCTCGCTTAATTCACAAACAGCATGTAGAATCCTATCTAGGTAGCTTCTTGATTGTGTAAGTTCACTTAATAAAATTTCTTGAATAGTATTCATCTTAGTGATTTCTTCCCTTGAATATTCATATTTCGTCCCTGAAATATGCACTCTATGATTCATCTTGTCTACGTTGTGACGCATCAACAAGTCGTTGACATGTTACTTTATACATATACACATTACGTGCCAAAATTCTTAATTGTAACTGTCTGATATTTGATAGGTGAAAATAAGATGGGGCCAAAATATTGGCCCCAGTGTCTATAATTTATCTCTTTTTCGTTTTTTGGATAAGTGCTCTAAGTGTTCATTATTCAAGAGCTTTTGTTTCGTACTTAAGAAGGTTTCCAGCATCATTGGCCTTATCATATGCCGTTGAGATTCTTTGGAAGATATTGTCCGATTTTGAACCAATTGCTGACTTACCCTTAAAGTTAAGTGAACTTAGGTTACGGTTTTGGTTCTTCTTAAACATATTGCTAAATGGGTTACCATTATTCTTCTTTTTAACTGAAGCAGTTCCTCGTCCACCGACAAAGCTTGGGCCGCGGCCACCAACGTAGCTGATACCTTTTAAACCACTTCCCGCATTTCCAGAAAGGGCCTCCGGTTGACCTGCGCCACCTGCCGATGAGCCACCGCCACCGCCACCACCGCCAGGTGAGCTTCCTCCACCTCCGGCACCTTGTGCAAGTTGTCCTCCTTCAGATACTGTTGCAACTGGACCAAAGTTACCTTTAAGTCCACCACCTGTTTTTGCTTTGTTAACAACAGTTGATGTATCCACACCAGCTGATGTTGGGTCATCAGTACTTGCGGCCGTTGCTGCTACTGCCTGATCTTGTTCTGTATGTTGATAGGCCTGGTTTGTACCAAAGCCACCGACAGAGTAGTCCCCAAATGATGGAACATTAACTGTATTTGCCCAACCTGACTGACATTGTGCATGTGTTGGGTGGGCCTGGCAAAACTCCATATAGACATCTTGGTTTTCAAAGAAGTCCTCTGGAAGTTCCATTGTATCCATTCCTTCAATTTTACCAATGGCATTTGAAATCATCTTTTGTTGCTTTCCAAGTTGGCTTACGGCCATTTGTTCTTTGGCCACATCAACCCCAGCTTCAGCTGCGATTTGGTTACCAGCTCTCTTAGCGCCACCATTCTTTAAGATAGCAAACTTTTTAAAGTTGATACGACATAATTGTTCTGAAGAACCAACTGAGTCAGCTCCTCCACCATTCCTAACATATTCTTCAATACCTAGTAGGGCCTGTTCAACTGGTTTAGTACATAGCTCACTTGATTCGAAATAAGTTTCGCTTGTTGGAATACTTGAAGTCATTGTTAAGATTGTACCAAGTCTTGCAACTTCAATAGTACGACGTGTTTCGGCCATTGTTTGTTGCTTTGCTAACCCATCTTTTTGAGATTTTAGGGCCGTTGTTGTTACGTTTTCTGACGCATCCATATTCATTAGTTTATTTTGTTGTTTATTACTAAAGTCCTGCGCTTGAAATTGTTGAAAAGTTGCATTGGCAGTCTTTCCAAGTTGGGCAGCGTTGTGTGCTAGAACTAGATTTGAACATTCGTCGTAGTCGATTGTCTCAAGGCCTGAAAGCTTACAAGTGATACGCCCATCAATTGAAGTAAGTTTTTCTGGGGTAGAGTACTGATCTTCTGATTGGCGATCTTCTGCAAAATTTTCACCAAATGCAGCTGCAACTTGGTTACATGCTGTAACGTTCTTAACAGCTGTTGAAATTGCATTATTATCAACTTTTTTATTATCTGCATAAATGAAAACAGCAACGGCCTTAGTGTAGTCAATAGATGACGAGCTACCATTGCGGTAAACTTCTTGGGCAACATCCTGCCAATTTGCATTACCATTTTTTCCCGAAACTTTAAAAGCACGCTGACACTTTATAGCACCACTACTACCTGTGAAATCTGGTTCGACATTTTTAAAATCAAGTGATGAAACAGATTTTGCACATGCCATAAAGGCATCGATATTTGATTTTTTCTCTTTAGTCGTCATTTCTTGTAAACAACCATCCCAATCTGCATGCTTTGGATTGTCTGAGCCGTTGTCAGTATCTCTCCCTGGATCTTGTGGAGGTTCTGGAGGATTTTGATCCTTGTCAGCTACTCCATTGGCAAAGCCTCTTTCTTTCTCATAAATGAGATCTTCGCATTTCTTTCTCACCTCTTCATCAGATGGCGTGGCAAGTCCCTCGAAAGAGTAGTTGAACTTGTGGATATTACCTTCGCTATCTGGACATTCTAGTGACGCATAGGCAGAGCTAAGTGGCACTGAAGCTAGCAGAAGAGATAAGGTAAATGTGTTTAATAAAGTTGTTTTCTTGCTCATAAGTGACTCGAAAGTTAGGTTTTCCTTACTTAAATTATAAGTTCTAATCGGTTAATTTCTTTGAAAAGTTGAGTATTTAAGCATGTTTTAGGCATTTGAGGGGTGTTGCACAAGATAAGTCCTTAAAAATATGTTCATTTTTGAGGACCGGCCATGTAAAATTAAATTTTACGAATGCCCATGATTGTGGCCATTTAAGGGAATTTAATAACTTAGAGGTAGGACCTATGACTTCACAAATAGCAAAAAGAGCACTTACGATCGACGATTTTAATATTGAAGAAGCAATCTATGAGTTTCAGGTTCAAGAGACTCATCTTGATACTTTCGGCCATATGAATAATGCAACCTACCTGACGATTTTTGAACAGGCCCGTTGGGATATGATCACGAAGAATGGTTGGGGCATGGATCGCATTATGCGTGAGAAAAGAGGACCGGTCGTTTTAGATATTAATATCACTTTTAAATCAGAACTACGCCTAAGACAAATGGTGAAGATTCGCTCAAAAGCGACGAATTTTGTGAATAGTAAGGTTCTTACTTACGAGCAGGAAATGTTTGATGATAGTGGAAAGGTTTACACTAAATTCAAAATGACTGCAGGTCTATTTGATCTTAAAGAAAGAAAACTGATGGGCCACGATCCTGAATGGCTAAAGGCCGTAGGACTTACTTTAAAAGCCTAAAGAAGTGGTGATAAATTTCTTGTGAGCTTGCTTTAACTTCCTTCAAATAAGTAAGCTCATTCATCTTCGGATGCTCCAGTAGCTCACAAAATAAATCGTAAGTATATTCTTGATGATACTCAGATGAAACCTTATTGTAGCTTATATGCCATGCCTCTGGCGCAACTCCACCGAGATCCTCAACATATGGCCTATAATAAGAATAGCTACACTTATCTTCAATCTTTGTATTCAACCATTTACTAAATTCAAAAAATGGCCCACCTTCTGAAAATTCTTCTGGTACGAGTTGAATATGATAGCCTTCAGGCCAACTATTGCCATCGACAACATCAAGCTCTGTTCCCCAGTGGTGACGGGAAGTTCCTGGTAGTGCTGACCAGTTGATAATAGCGCTTACAATTTCTGAAGGGGAGAGTTTTGTGTGATCTAGTTCATTTCCCGTGCGATCATAGATAGGGCGTTTGCCGGTGCACTTTTCATTCCAAATTCTTAACTGGTCATCAAATGAGCGAAAGGAGCTTGTGACATAGAAGTCGATTCCTTCTTTTAGCGCATCTTCTTTAAATCTTTTAAAGTCTTCAAATGAATCTTTGTGGAAGTAGCGATTGATACTCTCATCATAAATGAGGTGTTCTTTGGTCATACCGAATAGAACTTCCTTGTCTATCTTCTTACTCATATAAATTCCAATTATTATTCAGAGAATAATTTTTTCAGTCCTGACTGAACGTAGCGATGAGAGATCACTTTGAAAATAGAAACCGACTTGTCTTTGATAATATCGTTATCACCATAGTCATATTTCTTTTTAGAGTCACCGTCACCTGCGCCTGCTCCAAAGCTTAAAACTTGTGAGCTTGAGCTGTCATCAAACTTCCAACGATTTGTGTTATTTGTTGTTTTTCTAACTGTTTTCTTTGCCGGTGCTGCAAGTCCCTTCGCCGGAAGTTTTGCTGAAACACTTTCAACTGCATTTTGAAAAGAAGGCTCTGTTGGTCTTAGACGAGCAAAAGCCTCACTTGCACCACTTCCATTAAAGATTGATACATTGTTATTGTCACCATATTTACCAGCTTGTTTAGCAAGTTCATCACTGATCTTGCTAAGCCCAAGTCCTGTGTTCTTCTTAAATGGATTCTCTAGCTTCTTCTTTATTGCATCCATTGCCTTGGCCGCCATGGCCGCTTGTGCATCAGTTGTTGAAGCATTGTAAGTTCCACCGTTTCCTTGAGTTGCTGCATTGGCCGCTCTAATGGCCTCAGATACATCAAGACCACCTAGAGAGCTTAGAGCAGTAGGGGAAACCGTAATCTTCTTACAAGCATTCTCACCCTTATTATTCTTAAGCTTACGACAATTACATTCGCGGTCAAACTTCCCATCAACATAGAAACAACCTTGTGGGTTACTAACTTGGCCCGCACGAGATGAATCTGCTGAGGCAATAAATGAACCATTATATTTGTTCCAATAATCCTGACATGTTTTCGACTTCTCACGATTAGGGTTTTTATTCCCCTCGGCCGTATAACAGTAACAGGCTGGGTTACTTAAGCTGTCTCTTCCATCTGGACAAAAAGAGGCAACACTTTTTACATACTTTTCTTTTAGAATTTTGATCTGCTCAACATTTGATTTGGCATCTTTATTATTCTTTTTCGCTTGGTTTGAAACTGTTAGAGCCGCAGGTACTGTAACCGCTGAAGCAACAATTACTGTACAAGGATTATTAGTGATTGAGCGAAAGCCATTTGCCATATCACTGAAGTTCCACTTTGAAGCACCACCAGCTTCACCTGGTGACTGATTCATACAACTTGTTCCAAATGAAGAGAATGTTTCATAAACTGCAACAGCAGCTGCTGCCGTATAACCTAAGGCAAGTGTCTTATACTGCTTGGCCTGCTTTGAAGAGACATCTGCTAGGTATTGCTGCTCTTTCTCAAGCATATCAAATGCTGCAATCTGAGCGTTCTTCATTGTTTCTGGATCTTTTGAGATCTCTTCGTATTCTTCTTTAAATTCTTTTGTTTTCTTCTTTACGTCTTCTTTGTTGATCTTTGTCTGATAGAAGCTATAGGCCGAAACCGCACCCACCAGCATACAAGACTTACAGCTTGAACGGTTCTCATCTTTTGAGACCTCTGCTTTCTTTGCTCCGGCATCTTGTACGTTTCCATCTCCTTTAACTGTATTATCAACTGGCTTTTTGGCCGCATCTTCACCATTAAAGAACTTAGGAACAACGAGGGCCGTAACACCTGTCACAATACCCCAAGCTTCAGCAAAACCTGTAATGAGATTTCCTTTACCCTTGCTCTCAACCTCACTATCAGAAACTCGCCCTGCATTTAATTCATTAATTGTTTTTTGTTGTCTGGCATCTGCTGCTGCTTTCATACAAGCATTACGCTCAGTCTCACTCGACTTAGAATCGCAGTCTTGATATTCATCTCTGTTCTTAATTGAACCCTCTGTATACATACAGCGATTTAAGCTCGCGTTGAAAACCTGTCCTGTCGGGCAGTTTGTTGTCGCAAAGACTTCGAAGTGTCCAAGTGCAAAACTTAAAAATATGAGTGTCAAAATAATGCCTTTCATTTTTACTTTTCCTGCTTTTTTAGGCTATCAATCTAGTTACTTACTTAGTATAACAGCAAAGCCTTAGTTATTAATAGTAGGGCAATTGCTGTTTAATCATTTAAGTTTCTGTTATTACAGGGGTTTGGTTGTGAATTTTAGACGTATTTTGGTGTTATTCTTTGCTTTTGTAAGCCTTAAAACTTTGGCACTGCCACTAAGTGATCTACAAACAGGTGATATTATCCTGTTAGATATGGACTGCTTTAGTTGCGAGTTAATTGAAAATGAAACTGGTGGCCCTTTTTCTCATTCGGGAATCGTTTTGAAGCTAGGTTCACAAGTCTATGTGGCCCAATCTCTTGGAAGTGTTCACCATATCCCACTTCAGGCCTTCCTAGGATACTCTAATAAAGTTCCTCATGTGATTCGCCCAAAACATATTAACTTCTCAAAGAAAAGAAAATTACTTGAAAATTACAAGAGAAAATATCTTGGAATGGATTTTGATCACGACTATGTTTGGGATGATGAAAAGCTCTACTGTTCAGAGTTTATCTATAAACTTTTAAAAAGCGTTTACGCCATTGAGAAGTTTAAGCCGATTCCTATGACATATGATAAGAATCCAAAGGGCTGGAAGATCTACTTTGGTGGAAAACTTCCTCCAAGTGGGAAGTTAGGACTTTCTCCTAATGATTTCTTCTTCTCAACAGGATTTGATGGTGACTTCAAGGATATGGGGCCGTTATATTAAATTGTGAATCAATTTAATCAGGCCCATACAGAAAGCGACCACTTTCTCAAATCTCAGACACTTATTGAGCTAGCTCAAAGAGCACTTTCTCTTACGTCTCTTAGCGCTCAAAACCTAAAGGCCTTGGAAGTTGGCTGTGGCCAAGGACTCCAGTTGGCCGACTTCGATTTCTCTAAGTTATTAGGAATTGATATCTCTGAAGCCGCCGTTAAGAAGGCCAAAAGCAACTTTCCAAATGATGAGTTTAAATGCCTCTCAAGCCTTGAGTTAGGGCAATTACAAGAGAGTTTTGATTTTATCTTCGATGCTCACCAGATTCACTACCTACAATCTCAAGATGAAATTTCTCGCTATATAAATAGTGTCTACGGACAACTAAGTAATGGGGGAGTTTTCTGTTTTGAAGCAATGGTTAAGAGTAAGGAGATGATCCTTTCTGATTTATCTGTTACTGTTTTAGATTACCTTGAGTATGAGCGAATCGTGACAGAGGCCGGACTTCGTATTATTTACTTGATGCTTCCGAGTGGGCGCAAGATTATTGCCGATAAAAAAAGAAGGGCCGCTCTTTCGAGCGACCCGGATGTCTTACTGGTCATTGCTACTAAGGAAGACGTAGCAAATTAGTTACAGATTCCCAAAATATTTCCGACTATTCTTCGTCGTGTGGAGTACGCCCCACTACTGATTTTTTCTCCTTTTGTTGCTTGAGTCTTTCTACATATAGAAAACGAATATCTCTTGCAGTTAGTACATCACCATTTGCTAATTTGATTTGTGCACCATCTTTTAATCCTTCAAGATTTCCAAAAGTTTTTCTGATCTTTGCCACTTTTGTGATGTCGAGGAATTCACCATTGAATGTTTCAATTGCCATGGCGCGATCTAGTTTTTGAATCTGCTCTGGCGTGATTCTCTTCATCGTTCTTGCATGAACTCTTTCCTGGATTGTTATCGATAACATAACTAATCCTAAAGTGATGTAAAGTGCTCTCCTTAATGTACTTTTCATAATGGCCTCTTTTCCGCTAAGTTCGTTCTTCCTGAAGCCTTCAGCTTTAAACATCCTGTTTAAGAGCTTTGTTGCTATAGTAAAAGCATGAACTGTGCCAAAAATTGAACACGTACAATCAGCTACTTAGCTGGTTGTGGGTGGTGTCGTTAGGGAAGGGGGGCGCTTTTTGGCCCTATTTATGAACAATAAAGGCCCCAAAATGGGGCCTTTATGATTATTTGATATGTATTTTAAGATTAGGCTTTAAGACAGTCTTCTGCTTGTTCTGGATTTTCTGTACATTCGTCTTTCTTATCGCAGAATTGGCAATCTTCACCGATGAGCTTTCCAAGTCCACCACAAGATCCTTGTAGCTTTCTATTTGATAGAATCACACCAACTGCCATTCCTGTAATTGATAGAGCAAGTACAGCGAAAGTAATAAGGAATAGTTTAATGTTAGCATCCATAATATTCTCCGATAAAAATTATCTGATTAGATTACTCTGTCACCTTATCAAATCCTGGCGTTGATGTCTCTAAATACTTTCCTGATCCATCATCTGAACGGTAGATAAAGAACGCCTTCAATTTATTTTCTTTAGCAAAGGCTATGGCCTTCTTTGCACCCATTGCCATTAAGGCCGTGGCCCAGGCATCCGCATCCATACAAGTGTCAGAGATAACACTAACTGAAGCAAGTTGCGATTCTACAGGTGAACCAGATTTGAAATTTATCGTATGCTGATAGCGCTTGCCACCTTCTTTGAAAAAGTTTCGGTAGTCGCCAGAAGTGGCAAGGGCAACATTCTTGATTTTCACGACCTTTACAACAGGATTATTATCCTTGTTATTTGGAGATTCAACACCAATACGCCACGGACGAGTCAGAGATTCACCCATCGTTCGAACCTCGCCGCCAACTTCCACAAGGGCATTCTTAATTCCTCTTGCTTGAAGAAGTTCGATGATTGCGTCAACTCCAAAGCCTTTGGCAGAAGCTGATAGATCAAGATAAACACCGTCAATAGTTTTTGTTAAGACACCATCTTTGAAAATGATTTTCTCAAATCCAACCTTATGCTTGGCCGCATCGATATCTTCTTTAGAAGGGATCTTGCGTTTGCCATTAGGCCCAAAGCCCCAAAGGTTTACAAGTGTTCCAATTGTTGGATCAAATGTTCCATCAGTCTTCTTTGCAACGTCTAGTGCGTGCTTTAGCGTTCTTGTAAAGTCTTGGCCAGGGTAGAATTTTTCATTCTTTGCCATTTTATTAAAGAGTGAAATTTCCGAATCCTTAATATAAGTACTCATGGCCTTATTGACTTCATCTAATCTTATCTCAATATCTTTTTTTACCGTGTCTTCATCGAAGCCGTTAGGAGCAAGATACTTGATATGATATGTCGTACCCATGGTTGGGCCTGTGACACGATAAATTTGCAGTTTTTCACTATTGCAAGAAGTTAAGACTCCTAACAATAGGGCCATTCCAAATATAAAGATTTTGTTAAGTCTCATTAATTAAACGCCTGTTCCTCAAGAATTTTTCTTTCGCTATCAAGGTCTCTCTTGTCGGCCTTTTCTTCGCTAAATTTTTCGCCGTAGCGCGCCTTAAGCTTTGTGATATTTCTCTCCATGACATCTTCAAATTTGATTCCAAGCTCATCTCCAACAATGGCCATATACCAGAAAAGATCTCCTAATTCTTCCGCTAGATTTACGCGGTCAAGCTCCTTACCATAGAATATATGCTTCTTTAGAGCATCGAGGAATTCTCCAGCTTCTGTTGAAAGACCAATTCCTGCGTGAAGTAGTCTCTTAATTCCATCGTCATTTAGGCGAGTATTCATCGCATCAAAATCTCTTGATTCTGTTCTGATTGCATCACTCATATATTTCTTTGAATCCATAATTTCTCCTGTCAAAAGTTGGGTAGTTGATCGAACTTTATCACTTTGATTTTTATCTAGTCAAAGCTTGCCTGTGCAAAAAGAAAACTTCACGAACTGTTAAGATATAAGGTATATTAACGTGCCTAAATTATTAATTTTGTAATAGCCGCAAAGCGGTAAAATGGATTTTAATCAAATGGATAAATTCGACTTTTCAACACTATCAAGTTCAGACATTTCTTACATTGACTCTCTCTACGAACAATACGAATCAAACCCGATGGAAGTAGAAGAAAGTTGGCGCAACTTTTTTCTAGGTTTTGAGTTCGGTGCCGGTAAAGGTAGCACAGGTGCCGGTGGTGAAGTAAGTGATGAGAAGTTACGTAAAGAATTCAACGTATTCAGACTAATTCAATCTTTCAGATCAAGAGGACATCTTCTTTCGGATACAAACCCGATTCGTCCAAGACTTGATCGTCATGCACGTATTTCACTTCAAGATTATGATCTTACAGATGCTGATCTAAACGAAGTATTTACATGTGGTGAGTTTGTTGGCCTTGGAGCAACGACTCTTAAAAATATCATGGACCACATGATGAAACTTTACTGCGGAAAGATCGGTGTTGAGTATATGCACTCAACTGATACTGAAATGAGACGTTGGTTTAGAGAAGAATTTGAAACAACTTATTTAAATAAGAACTTTAATGTTGATAAGAAAAAAAGAATCCTACACAAGTTGAATGAAGCAAATGTTTTTGAAAACTTTCTTCAAACAAAATATACGGGACAAAAAAGATTTTCACTAGAAGGTGGGGAGTCGACGATCCCAGGACTTGATGCTTTCATTAACGAAGGTGCAAGATTAGGGGCCAAAGAATTTATTATCGGTATGGCCCACCGTGGACGTCTTAATATTCTAGCAAATACTCTAGGTAAAACTTATGAGTATATCTTTTCTGAATTTGAAGGGAACTCTCTTGAGCAGTTAGCTGGTCAAGGTGATGGTGATGTTAAGTATCACATGGGATTTACTTCGGTAACGAAAACTGAAGACAATAGCGAAGTTTACTTAAAGCTTCTACCAAACCCATCACACTTAGAAACAGTATCTCCTGTAGCAACAGGTTATGCTCGTGCTCAAATTGATATCGCGTACGAAGGTGATGAGAGCAAGATTATCCCTATCGTTATTCACGGTGATGCGGCCGTTGCCGGACAAGGAATTGTTTATGAAACTCTTCAAATGTCTGAGCTTCCAGGTTACCGCACTGGTGGATCTCTTCACTTTGTTATCAATAATCAAATTGGTTTCACAACTGACTTTACAGATGCTCGTTCATCTCACTACTCAACATCAGTTGCTAAGATGCTAAATATTCCAGTTATTCACGTAAATGGTGATTGTCCAGAAGACGTTGTTTACGCTTGTGAGCTTGCTGTTAAGTTTAGACAAAAATTTAAGCGTGATGTTTTTGTTGATATGGTTTGTTACCGTAAGCACGGTCACAATGAAGGTGATGAGCCGAAGTATACTCAACCAGAACTTTATGGGATGATCTCAAAGCATAAAAACCCACGTGAAATGTATATCGAAGAGCTTGCTAGTCATGGAGCCGTTGATAAGGCCGTAGCAAAAGAGATGCAAGAAGAATACAAGAGTCTTCTTTCTGATCGTTTCAATAATGTTAAGCAAAATGTTATTCCTAAAAAGGTTCCAGGGCCACACAGAGAGTGGAAAGATGTTCGCTTCTCGACTCTAGAGGACTTCGCAAATTCACCAGATACTAGTGTTGATAAGAAGACACTTGAAAATATTATTTCATCAATCACTCAAACTCCTGAAGGTTTCAAAACTTTAAGAAAGGCACAAAAGCTTCTTGATCAAAGAAAGGCGGCTTTTGAAAGTGATCAAATTGACTGGGCACTGGCTGAGTTATTTGCATACGGATCAATTCTTACTGAAGGTAACGATGTACGCTTCTCTGGGGAAGACGTTATCCGTGGGACTTTCTCTCACCGTCACGCAAAAGTTTTTGATGAGAGAACAAATGAAGCATATTGTGGCCTAGAGCACTTAACAACTGGTCAAGGTGACTTCTATATTTACAACTCTCTTTTATCAGAATATGCAGTACTTGCTTTTGAATATGGTTATTCTCAGGCAACTCCACATGCGCTAAATATTTGGGAAGCACAATTTGGTGACTTCACTAACGGTGCTCAAATCGTTATTGATCAATTTATTTCAGCAGCAGAAAGTAAGTGGAGAAGAATGAGTAACTTAGTAATGCTTCTTCCTCATGGTTATGAAGGAGCAGGTCCAGAGCACTCTTCTTGTCGTCCAGAAAGATTTCTACAGCAATGTGCTGAAGAGAATATGGTTGTTTGTAATATTACAACTCCAGCAAATATGTTCCACGCGCTTAGACGCCAGCTTAAGTGGGAGTTTAGAAAGCCATTAGTTGTTTTCACTCCAAAGTCACTTCTAAGACATCCTCTATGTCAGTCAAAAGTAGAAGAATTTACAAATGGTAAATTTGAAGAAGTTTTTGACGATGCTTGGGTAAGTCCAAAAGACGTTAAGAAGGTGGTTCTTTGTACTGGTAAGATTTACTACGATCTACTTAAGTACCAACAAGAAAATGACCGCAAAGATGTTGCTGTTGTTCGTCTTGAGCAATTATATCCACTTCCGACAGATAAAATTAAGGCAATCCTTGATAAGTATCCAAATGCAACTCATCGTTGGGTACAGGAAGAGCCTTCAAATATGGGAGCTTGGATGCATCTAAATCGTTGGCGTGATACTTTCAGAGATATTGACTGTGTATCAAGAAAAGCTTCGGCTTCACCGGCGACTGGATACGCTTCAGTACACCTTAGAGAACAAGAAACAATTGTAGAGAAAGCTTTTAGCTAAAAAATAAATAAGGATAAAAAATGGCAATCGTAAAAATTACTATTCCACCAATTGGTGAATCAATTACAGAAGTTGCTCTAGGAGAGTGGCTAGTAGCTGACGGTGACTATGTTAGTGAAGGTGATGAACTAGTTGAAGTTGAATCAGATAAAGCAACACTTCCTCTTCCAGCAGAAGAAAGTGGTGTAATTAGAATTATCGCTGAAGAAGGTGCTGAACTTGAAATTGGTGCAGTAGTTGCGGAACTAGATACTTCTGCAGCGGCTCCAGCTCAAGCATCAAGTGATGAAGCTCCAACTGCAGTTGAAACTCCAAGTACACCAGCAAGCGCTCCAGCAGCAGGTGGAGATAAGAATTATCCATCTCCAGCGGCCGCAAAAATTCTTGCTGAAAAAGGTGTCGCAGCTAGTGCTGTTGCAGGAAGTGGAAAAGATGGAAGAATCACGAAAGCTGATGCGATGAATGCAAGTGCTGCTCCAAAAGCGGCTCCAGCAGCAAAGGCAGCTCCTGCTCCTACAATTGAAACTCAAGTTCCAATGGGTGGTGCAAGTAGAGCAAAAGAAGAAGTAAAAATGAAGCGTATCCGTAAGACTATCGCTAAGCGTCTTGTGGAAGCAAAGAATACAACGGCAATGCTAACAACTTTTAATGAAGTTGATATGTATAACGTTATGGAGCTTCGTAAGAAATATAAAGATGCTTTTAAAGACAAGCACGATATTGGACTTGGTTTCATGTCTTTTTTCACAAAAGCATGTACGAAAGCTCTTATGGAAATCAAAGGTGTTAACGCACAAATTGATGGTGAGAATATTATCTATCATGACTATGCAGATGTTGGTATCGCGGTATCAACTCCAAAAGGTCTAGTTGTTCCAGTTATTAGAAACGCAGAAAGCTTAAGTCTTGCTCAAATTGAAAAAGAAGTAAGAAGACTTGCTCTAAAAGGGCGTGATGGAAAGCTTACAGTGGACGAAATGACTGGCGGAACTTTTACAATCACTAACGGTGGTGTTTTTGGTTCAATGCTTTCAACTCCAATTATCAACGTTCCTCAATCAGCGATTCTAGGAATGCACAATATTGTTGAAAGACCAGTTGCTGTTAACGGACAGGTTGTTATTCACCCTGTAATGTACTTAGCACTATCTTATGACCACAGAATTATCGATGGTAAGGAATCAGTAACATTCCTTAAGATGGTTAAAGAGATGTTAGAAGATCCGGCCAGAATGCTACTTGATATTTAAGAGTATCTAATTAGATTTAAAAAGATTAAGGAAATATTATGAGTAAAGAATTTGATGTTGTTGTAATTGGTTCAGGTCCTGGTGGATATATCAGTGCTGTTCGTTGTTCACAACTTGGAATGAAAGTAGCAATCGTAGAAAAATATAATACACTTGGTGGAACATGCCTAAACGTAGGTTGTATCCCATCAAAAGCATGGCTTGATTCAAGTGAAAAATTTCATGAGGCGACTCATGAGTTTGAAGCACACGGAATCACAACTGGAAAAGTTAAGGCCGACATTAAAAAGATGGCCGAGCGTGTAGCTGGTGTCGTGGCCGATACTTCAGGTGGTATCACATACCTGATGGGAAAGAATAAAGTTGAAACTTTCCACGGTTTTGGATCATTTGTTGATGCTCACACTCTTAAAGTTGAAGGCGAAAAAGAAGAAATTCTTAAAGCAAAGCATTTCATTATTGCAACAGGTTCAAAGCCTGCGACAATTCCTGGAATTGAAATTGATAAAGAAAGAATCATCACATCAACTGAAGCTCTTAAGCTTGAAACCCTTCCAAAGCACTTCATTGTTATTGGTGGTGGTGTTATTGGCCTAGAGCTTGGATCTGTATTCTTAAGACTTGGTTCAAAAGTTTCTGTTGTTGAGTACGCTGATTCAATCCTTGCAACAATGGATAAAGATTGTGCAAAAGAGATGACTAAGGTTCTTAAGAAACAAGGTATGGAATTCTATACTGGACACGGTGTAACTGAAGTCGTTAGAAAAGGCGCTAAGGTTGTTGTTAAGGCCAAGAGCAAAAAGAATGAAGAAGAGATCAAGCTAGAAGGTGACTACTGTCTAATGGCAGTTGGACGTCGTCCATATACTGACAATCTTGGTCTTGAGAATGCTGGTGTAAATCTTGATGAGCGTGGACGTGTAATCACTGACGATCACTTAAGAACAAACGTTCCAAATATTTATGCAATCGGTGACGTTACAACTGGTGCAATGCTTGCTCACAAAGCGGAAGAAGAAGGTGTTGTTGCTGCTGAGATCATCGCTGGTCAAAAGCCACATATCAACTACAACCTAATTCCTGGTGTTGTTTACACATGGCCAGAAGTTGCTTCTGTTGGTGTAACTGAACAAGAACTAAAAGCAAATAAGACTCCTTATAAAGCTGGTAAGTTTCCATTTAAAGCAAGTGGACGTGCTCGTGCTTCAAATGAATCAGCTGGTTTCGTAAAAGTATTAGCTTGTAAAGAAACTGATGAGATTCTAGGGGTTCACATTGTTGGGCCACGAGCTGCAGACTTAATTGCTGAAGCTGTGACTGCAATGGAATTTAGAGCTGCTGCTGAAGATATTGGACGCATTTGTCATGCTCACCCAACTTACTCTGAAGCATTCAAAGAAGCTGCTCTTGATGCTTTTGATAAAAAACCTTTGAACATCTAAGCAAATATTTAAAGGGCACCTTAGGGTGCCTTTTTTATTTCACCTGAAGATAATTCAAAACTCCCATCTAAAAATATCTTTCGAAAACATCCGCAGCATCTTGCGGAAGCAAGATTTGATGCGGTGTTAGCTCCCCAGTCTTTAGCTCGAATACTATTTAAACAAATCGACGTTTATGTCGATTTTGTTTCCGCAGGAGCAATGGGAAATACTTACTTTCTAATCACCCCACTCGAAAGCTCAAAACTCCCATCCACAAAAATCTTACGAATAAAGCACCCATCAATTTGTTTACCTTCACGTCGCATGGAAATGATTTCTTGAACGTTAGTATCAAGCTCGCTGCTTTTTATCGTTTTTAAGTTGTCACTAAAATGGATTGTTCGAGGAGGATACTTGAGTTCAAGAGTGATTTTATCTTCTTCGTCAAAGTAGTGCTCTAGGCCGTCTGAATCCGCTAGCCAAGGCCTTTGGTCATTGATGATAATAAGATCATCATCTTTATTATGAAGTGCTTTAAATGCCTTATATAAGTTCGTTTCCTCTTTATGAGAAAAAATGTAGCTATGAGGGTTATGGCGTGGGAAGACAAGTTTAGTTAGTTTCTTTTTTTGAGAGAAACTATGTCCAAGTCGGTTTAAAAGTTCACCATGAGACTCGATGGCGATAAGAGGTGCATCGATCTGTGGGATGATTTCATCAAGTATTTTTCCAACAGGGAAGTAGAGGAAGAAGTAATCAATTTTATCGTTCTTAATCAATTCTTCTTTAAAGATATCATTAATAAAAATATGTTTCGTATTATTTAATATTTTTAAGGCGTAATCAATTCGCTCTTTGACTGGCTCGATGCTAATGACTCTAATATTTGGAAAGAAGTGATTGGCCACAAAGGCCATCTTTGCGTAAGAAGCTCCGATATCACAAATGACGATTTCCTTAGCATGATTTAATTCATTGATTCTTAGTAGAATTTCATAGAAGTCTGAGAGGGAAGTATTAATGGCCTCTTCTTGTAGGCCACAGAGATAGAGTTCATCTGGCGAAGTTCGATCTTTCTCGTTTAAAACTGCTTCGATTTTTTCAACAACTTGCACCTGAAAGCCAATTAATTTGGCCAATTCTTCTTCTTTTTTTTCTAAGTGGTTTTTATTTGATTTTTCCACAATTCAGTACCTTATCATATCTCAAATAGAAGTTTGTAAACAAAAACAGAGTAAACTACTAATATTATTAAATTTTAGTTTAAATCCTACCGATATACTAGATAGAACAGTTGAGGAAATATTGAAAAAACTTTTCATCGCAGACACATTCACGACTTTTAGAGAGATCGATATTAACGATCTCTACGTTGAAGCGCTCTCGGGTGTGGTTTTTTCTAATCAATTTGGTTTTGATGTTAAGAAGTCTCAGTGGCTTGAGTTATCTAAGATGAGTCTGCCTCGAGTTGTTATTGAAGCTTTAAAACCAAGTCCTGAAGTATTTGAAAAACCTGTATCTGCACCAGATGGTCACAGTATTAAAAAAGAAGAGTTAGAGATTAAGAGTACCCATAATAATGAATTACTAAGTGCAATTTCTAAAATTGTAAAAGATGAAGTTTCAACAATCGGAGATCAACTTCGAGAAGAGTTTGGTCAAAAGATTTCAAACGTCGAAGAAAGGATTGGAGATATCACGCAGCTTATTGGTTCATCGGGGAGTGATCGCAGCGACGTTATTATCGGTAAGCTAGAATCAATCTTAGATGAGACTCATCTTATCAGTGACGTTAATCGTAAGATTACAAAAGTTTTATCCACTGCACGTGAGTTGGAGGATGGAAATTCAAGCTCTCAAGAGTACCAATCAAAATTCAATGCACTTAAAATTAAATATAAAAATCTCGCCGTTGAAAATAAGATTGCAAGAAAGAATCTTTCAAAAGTAATTGCAAAGGCAAAGGCCTTAAATGCAAAACTAGAAGTTGCTGAAAAGGAATTAGAAAATTTCAAAAGTTATACTGATAGTAAAATCGGCATTTCTGCAGTCAATGAAGAAGTGAAGATTGAAGATGTTACGCCACCAAAAGAAAGTACAAATGCTGGCCCTAAGATTAATCTTATTTCACGTGATTCACTTGTCTTAGAAGATGAGGATCGTACTGTTGAGATTGATTTAAGTGAAGAAGCGACTGGAGAGTTTGATATCTCAAGTGGTGGACTTGAAATTGCGACGCGTGCTCAAGTTGATGACCTAGAACTTGATCGACTAAATATTGAAGGACTTAAAAATGGTAAGTCTTTTGAAATCTCAAATAAGAAGTCATGGCAATATGATACGGGGGCCGGGGTAGTTGGGCCTTTACGTTTTGATGAAATGCTAGTTGACTTAGAAAAGAATATTATTACATCTGAAACACTTGTTAAGAAGAAGGCCGGTGCACCTTGGGTTGCTGCCAAAGATTGCCTTGAGCTTAATACGCAAGCACAATTAGTTTCAGAGGATAAAGAAAATCCAGAAAATAATAAATATCAAATCGAAAGAACTGAGTACCGAGTTGATCTTCAAGAACTTGTCTCATTCTCACTTGTAGGAGTTCAAAAAGACTATAAGGGCTACCTGACAAATCTTTCCCTTAGTGGAGGATTTGTTGAAGTGACGAAATTTGAGAAAGAATTTGACAAAAATACTCGTGGAACGATCTATATCTCTGAGGGCCTATTTGGCCGCGCACTCGCAGTTGATTTCACTATCATGAGAGCATCAAAGAATCGTCCTAGAGGCTTTGGAATGCGCTTTGAGTCTGTTTCGGACTCGATCATGGAAGTTATTGGAGAGCGTATGATTGAAATCCTCAACAATAACGACGACTCTAAGAAAGCTGCTTAATTTACTATTTTGCATTGCGTTTCAAAAAAACGGACTGAATCAGTCTAAGTCCTTGATTAAATAAATGTATCCGTTGATAATTAAGAAAAGGAAATGGTGGTTCGGGCGGGACTTGAACCCGCACGGGGTTGCCCCCACTGGATTTTAAATCCAGATTGTCTACCAATTCCAACACCGAACCGCTATTTGTGTTTAACGATTTTGGACTATAACGTGTATATTTGTCAATTCAAAAAAACTACTAAATTCATTTTTCTTTTACTTGCAATTTTCATTGTAGGTTGTGCAACAAAAAAAATTGTCCTTCCGACTTCTCAAGTTAAGCCGGCTTGGTTCTCAGGAGAAGGTAATTTTAATTATCTTACTTATGAGGGCAGGGTTGTTCCGCATTTATTTTTCGACTTTGCACCACGTATGGATATGCGCACTAAGCTTGTGGATGTTTTTATTACAACGCCCCGTGATAGCGAGGTTCACTTCGAACTTGATTTAGTTAGTGGACGTATTTTTAAAGAACGTAAATTTTGTAAAGAAAAAGATATTTGGAATGATTACACATCAAAGGTATCAACTCCAAATTTCTCTTGGGCGGTTATTCCAAGACTTCTAGGACGCGATGGAAAGCCTCAGCGAGTGGCCGTCTTTGGTGATTTAAAATACCTTGTTGATGGTAGTTTTCCACGTGAAGAAACCATTCAAGTTCAAATCATTGGTGGCTATATTTTAAAATCTTGTTTAACAGGACTTTGCGACTTAAATGATGACTGGAATTCAGAGGTTATTCTAATTGCAAAGAGTATGCTTGATGAGTCTCTTCAAGAAGTCCAAGGGCTAAATACCTTAAAGAAATATGTGGACTGGAAGTATGCGAAGGCCTTTATTGAAAACTCAATGGGTCGCAATGATGTGGGAAGAAAGCTTAAAGGAGCCTATCGTTTAGAATCTCCAATTCTGCCTAATCGTGCCCTTAAATATGTTATCAACTCAGGCCACTTGTTTTCAAATAGTGAACTGCAAACATTAAAAACGTCATGTCGTAAGGTGTATGATGACGCTCTAGTGATTTTCAGAAAAGAGGAAGGGATCTCTCAACGATTTATTGAATTCTATCGCAATCACCTGGATCGTTTTAGTCTATGTCGAAAGTATGTGCGTCCTTTTAATATTCAAAAAGAGAAGGATAAGCATTGGAAGTTAGAGTATTTGACGGCCTTTGAAAATGCAGTCCAAACAGGTTACTATTTTGACTGTCGTTTAAAGACATGGGTGCGCAATGTGAGAGATAGTAAAGGTAAATTTGTTGTCGATCAAAGAAAATTAATTGGTGGGTGTCGCGACCGTGAAATTGCCGCTTCATTTCCTGCAGCAATCACATTATTATCTAGTGCTGCTAACTCAGGGGCCCCATACTATCGCTATATTGAATACGATAGTGGTGCAGACACATTCAATCAAAAGATATATAATTGGGTGTGGTCAAATGGTAAGAAACAAAGTTGTGCTCCAGATAAAGAAGTTGGCCCAATCTTTCCATACGACGTAAGATTTAATTTAAAGTAATTGGAAAATTAAATAGATGAATATTTTTGATATCACGAACGAAATTCAGGTAAAATCAAAAGCAGAGCTTTCAATGCTTATGCTTTCTCACTTTGATGATCAGCATATTGTTTTCTCTGGCCTGACATGTCTTGATCTCTTAAATGCTGGTGAGCTCAAGGAAAAGTATAATCTTTTAAACGCACGCTTTTTACTTATCTATCAATTTCAAAATTTAAATGATCATAAAAGAGACTTCTACGCCCTTTCATTGGGCTATGGACAAACTGCGCTTTCATTTGCTCATCTATTTGAGTCAATGACTTGGTTTGAGGCCGAAGTTAATCGAAACTTTGGTGTTCACTTCTATCGAAAAGAAGATCGTATTCAATATGAGGTTGTTACACCTGCGGGGAAGTATCACTTAGAAAAAGATAACCTTGAAGATTCTTTATGTAAGACGTACCTTTCGCCCCTTAAGGTGACTGGTGAGGAAATCGAAGTTCCGGTTAAAAAGTTTAATAATCCACTTTCAAGTTCAGTTATTCGTTTTAATATCGATGAAAACCGTATTAGTGATAGTTTCTTTGATTTTGACTTTAGTAAGTCTGAGTCTTTAGAAAAGCAAATTGAGGGAAAGAGTCTTGATGAGGCCATCTCTTTGCTATTAAAATCAAATTTACCACTAAAGAATATTACATCTCTGTTAAGCCTTGAGTTAAGTGAATTCGTTGGAAACCTAAAGACAAGTAGCTCCGTAAAGATTCACCGTATGTTCATTTATGAAATTCTTTGTGCGCTTGAAAATTTAAAGTGCTTAGAAAAGGTTTTCAACCTTTCGTCTTTTACTGAGTTATATCAAATTTTAAACTATCAATTTGAGACCCTAAGTAATTTAACTAATCTTTCAGAGATTCAAACGAAAGACGAGCTTAGTAGGCTAATTAATTCTGAAGATCGCAAATGGGTTTACGATATTAGGGATCGTATTCATGATTATCAGGACATTATCAATGATATCATTCAGACGATAGAGGGGAATAAGTACTTTTTAAATTTAGAAAGCTACTTTCATTCAAATCTTGGGGCCCTCGATTTTTCACTTAAATCGATGCCTCTGCAAAGCTACGGTTATCACTATAATAGTAAGAAGTACGAACCATTCTATGAATATAGTGACCTTACAAATACCGAGTACCTTGCCCTTAATGGATCAACCTACGAACTCCTTTTGATTCGTTTAAAAGAGTTAAAGAATACCTATTCAAATATTATTAAAATCTGTGAAGAATATCCAATTATTAGAAAAGGAGTTGAGTTAAAGCCTGACTCGATTAAAACTGGGATATTCCTTGCGACAACACAAGTATCTTCTGGTGAAGTTTCTATTATTTCATATCTTAAAGAAGATGGTGTGATCGATCGTTTTCACTTGATGTCGCCGACAATGGCAAATTTAAAATACTTCTCAAAGAGACTAAAGAAATTTGCTCTTTCACAAATTGCATGTGAATGGAATGCTTTAGGGATTAGTGAAGAGGAAATTGTAAAATGATTCTATCTAAAAATATTTATCAAAGCCGCTGGCGTATTGCGATCTTTTTTAAGAGGGCCGCTTTATATTTAAAATTAAAAAGACTTAAGTAGATCTTTGATAGGTATTTTTGTATTCGGAAATTCGATAGGTGTTTGAGTAAATAATTGTCCAATTTCGCTAATAAAGATACTGCGATCTAATTCAATAGCTCCAAACGATTTAGTAATAGGTGTAACCATTTGAGTATCAAGAAATGGAATCTGGTTTCTTTTAACCACTGAAAGAATTGCTAGTAGGGCAACTTTTGAAGCATTAGACTCTTTATAGAACATGGACTCACCACTTAGGAAATGTCCCATGCTTACTCCGTAGAGCCCGCCAATAAGTTGGTCTTTTTCATCTCTAACTTCTACACTATAGGCCAGGTCTTGATGGAATAAATTAAAATAACCTTCAATAATTTCATCGGTAATCCATGTACCTTCTGAAGATCCAGAGTGAACTTCTTGGCATTGTCTGATGACTTCTAGAAAGCCTTGATTGAATGATATTATCCAGCCACTCTTTTTGACAAATTTAGCTAGGGAGCGACTTACTTGAATGTCGTCAAATCGAATCACACCTCTTTGTGGAGGTGAAAACCAAGCAAGGGGGTACTCTTGAGAAATTGGCCAAGGGAAGATTCCACTTTGATAGGCCAATAGGAGAGAGTCATGGTGGAGGTCTCCACCAATTGCTAGTAGCCCTTGCTCATCTGCGATCTCGACTGGGGGAAACTCAATTATCGGCACTAATCATGGCCTCCATCATAAGAGCGCTCATTGCTGCTCCTACTTCAAGTGTTGTACGAGAGCCCTCTTCGCTTAGACCTACTAGTGGAGCAATTTCAACCATATCTGCACCAGTTAGTTTAAAGGCGTTAGTAAACTCTTTAATCATTGTAGCACACTCATGTGGCATTAGTCCCTCTGGTTCAGGTGTTCCTGTTGCACTCGCAACACTTTCATCAAGGGCATCAATATCAAAACTGATATAGATTTCCTCGATTCCTTCTTCCTTAAGTTCTTCAATTGTTTTAAGGGCCAATTCTTTTGCACCAATTTCTTTTACATCTTTTGCCCAATACTGATTTAGGCCAAATTCACTTTCCCAGTGCTCTTTTGATTTACCTGTTGAGCGAATTCCAAATTGATAACAATGCTTAGGAGTTTCAAGATCATCTAATACATGTGTTAGCCATGAACCGAAGCAGTAATCAATACCAAGCCTTTCTCTTAAAAGGTCTGTGTGTGCATCAAAGTGGATAAGACCAACTTTCTTACCAAGTGATCTGCGATTATTGATCCAGGCCTTAACTAGTGGAAAGCTTACAGAGTGGTCTCCTCCAATACTAAAGATTTTTAAATCTTTGTTATTTTTGAAAACTTCATCAACGCTGGCCTTTGCAATACTAAGGGGTGAAACACTTAACTGCTTTCCCCCATATAGTGCATTTTGAGCACTTTTTATTGTTTCATCATTTAAATACTTATCGTGTAATAGGTGAGGAATTACTCTAATGTCACCTAGGTCAAAACACTGTTTATAGACTTCAAGATGTTCTTCAATTAGTGTATTTCTAAGAAATAATGGGCCCCAGTTTGCACCTCTTTGAATTCCTCCTCCGCAGTCAGAGGCAACTCCTAAGATAGCGCAACCGTTTACATCTGCAAGCTTAGAAAGTTCATTAGTCCAAGCTGTTCTGATATCTTGATCTTCTGTTGTGTTATAGAGAACTTTAGTTAGCTTATCTTTTCTTTCCTTGGCCGTATTTACTGTAAATACTCCAAAACCTGGAGGGCATAGATAATCGTTTAATAATGTTTCATTTGTTTTAGTCATATATAGTCCTTAATTTTAGATTAAAAAATCACCCTTAACACGAGAGCTTAGGAGTGCTGTTTTATAAAGGTCAAGCTCTTGGTCGTGAAGGTAGTCTCTAACAACACGCTTTTCAAACTTTATAATAGCATCGTTAATTCCCTTATACACTCCCGCAATATGTGAGCTGAGAGTTATATTAGAAAGGTGTTTGAATTCATTAAAGTCAATTGGCTCTTTTTCAAAGACATCAATAATTGCATGGGCATTCTTATTCTTACTTAAGAAGTTTACGAGGGCCTGCTGATCGATAAGCTTGCCTCTTGCAGCATTCATGATAAGAACATCATCTTTCAAGAGTGCAAAAATATCTTCATTGAGAATGTGATGTGATGTCTTATTTAGAGAACAGGCCATGATGATAATATCAGCGTTGGCCAGCTCTTCTTTTAAGTACTTAGTATTTTGTTGCTTATTTTGGTATGGATCATAGTAGCTAACACTGACATTTAGTGTTTCAAGAGCATTACCTAGTCTCGCGCCAATTGGGCCACGGCCAATAATAAGAGTTTTTTTAGTGTGAAGAAGTTTTCTATTATAACTTCTTGCCTGATCCCATTGCTGGCGCTTTGGAATATTTCCTTGATGGTTTAAGAGGGCCTGCAGATAGAATTGGGCCACGGCATTTGCTCTGATCTCATTTCCTAAAACGATAGGGAATTTCGCGTTTTTCACAAATTCAAGTGAGAAATTATCATAGCCAGAGTTTGGGTGAATCCATAGAGCTATATTTGCGTGCTTAAGTGAACTTACGATACTTTCGTTATCTGTGTAGCTTGTTGAGATAACAATAACACTTTCACCATCTGGAATCTCAATAGGGGTGTCCACGCACTTGATACCAAGTTGCCCTAGTGACTGCCTTTCTTTAACGCGAAAGGCCTCTCCTTGATAGCTCGAAATTTCTGGTCGATAGAAGTAATAGTTCATACCCTTAATCTAGCAACTTTTTCTTTTCTTTGCTAGAAGGCGCTATAAATTAAGTCTTTCTTGATCGTTTTACACTTTTTATATGTGCGATATCGACCATTTATCGTTGAGCGCTGATCATGATCAACAACTTTAATTAAGCGACATGCTTTGATTTTCTTTTTGAACATATCTCTTGATTCATCGTAGTCAAAATCTAGATTATCTCCCATTTCTTTTTTACTTATACTGAACAGCTCATGCTTCCTGTTGGCCTTAATTGAGGCAACAAATTCAATGCCCGATCCTTTACGATAAGCATTCTCGATAATCTCGTCTGGAGAAATTGTATTTCTTCCTAGGATATAACTTGTTGGCCATCTCTTGTGTCCATAAGCATGGTAAGGAACCTCTGAACATACAACCTTATCAAGAGTTGTGACATCAAAGTTAAAGTCATACTTCTTACCAAGTTGCTCAAGTGCAACCTTTGTCACCATCTCACGATTCCACTTATTTTCTAGGATTCCTTTTTCACGAATAATTGTGATCTCATCAATCTCTAAAAAGTCTTCAAGAGACACAAGGCGACTACCTGGACGAATGGACTCGACAATTGTTTTGCCTCGGCGAATCTCTTTATGATACTTCTTAATGAATGGAGTATTCCATAGTCCTGCAAGCTTTAGTTTTTCTTCTGTACCAAGGTAGATGGCGATATGACCAAAGTGACCAGGGATAAAGAAGTCTGTTGCTGCAAAAGGTGTTTTTTCTGCAATAATATCCAGTGGCCTTAGTACTGTCTCAAGGTAGTCAAAAGCTCTCTCGTTATCATACATATGACCATGGCGAAAACGTAGTTTACCAACAAGGTTTCCAAATAGTCCTGAGATGAAATTTGTCGTACGATTGAAGATCTCAACAAACCAATCACCAATGCTATAGAACTCAATAACTGGAAGTCTTTTATCAAGTAGGTGTTTTTCGATCTGAAACTTTTCAACAAGAACGACACCTCTTGTTAGATCAGGATTTAACAACTTAAGGTAGTAGTAATGATATTCTAGAAAGTTTCTTAGATCTGATTGTAGTTCTTCATTGAATTTTTTACTCTTTGCAATCTTTGTGAACTGCTTAAGAATCTCAACTTGTTTTTCGTTGTCGAGAACTTTAATGATCTCTTTTGTCACTTCTTTGATCGTTTTATTCTTGTAAAAAATATCGTGAGTCACTAAGTAGAGATTCACGTAATTAAGTTTTGCAAGTAGGTTTGTTACCTTGATTTGGGCAAACTCAAGCTCTGAGTATGAACGGGCATTACTTAAGTCCTTTATCGTATAAAGGCTGGATTTTTCCATGATTAGTGCAGCTGTATTCATGAGGTTACCAATAATTGATAAGTCTGCACCTCGGATTGGTTTTTTATCAACAGATTGTCGATAGATTAATCGACTATAGTTTTCTGTCACACTCACAAGATCATTACTTGCATTGATAAGTTTCTCAAGTTCACGAATATTGTAACCTAGCTTTGATGGGTCATAGCTTGTGTCATTTATTCTTTCTTGAATTTCATTTATCTGAGTCATTGTCGAATGAAATAATTTATTGTCTGCTTTACTCTGTGCGTTTGCGTAAAATACGTTCACAGTTAAGAGGAAAATGGCGATAATTTGTTTCATTGATAAGTCCTAATTTCTGAATTCTTTCGCCACATTATGCCATTCTAGGTACTTAGCGTGTTGTAAATTGTAAAATTTTTAACTTTGTCTATTCTTTAGTGGGTCAAACTATGTTAAAAGGAATGTATATTTAAGCACTTAGAATGAACCGAAGGGAAAAGTATGATATCGATCAAGTCGAAACGCGAAATTGAATTAATGAGAGCTACGTCGAAGTTAGCGGCATCAACTCTTGAGTATATTGAACCATTCGTAAAGCCAGGTGTGAGCACTGAGGAATTAAATACTCTTTGTCATGAATATATTATTAAAAATGGTGCTTATCCATCACCATTAAATTATCACGGTTTTCCAAAGTCAGTTTGTACTTCACTCAATGAAGTTGTTTGTCATGGAATTCCAAGTACAAAAGATGTTCTTAAAGATGGTGATATTCTAAATATCGACGTCACAACATATTTAAATAAATTCCACGGTGATACTAATAAGACTTTCCTAGTTGGTAATGTTTCTGATGAAGTTAAGAAGCTTGTTGATGTAACTTATCAATGTATGATGGAAGGGATTAAGCAAGTTCGCCCAGGTGGCCATATTGGTGATATCGGTGCTTCAATTATGGAGATCGCACACGATCACGGTTACGGTATCGTTGAAGATTATTGTGGCCACGGTATTGGACGTGAGTTCCATGAGGATCCTCAAGTTGTTCACGTAGGAAAAAGAGGTAAGGGCGCAGAGATGAAGCCTGGTATGACTTTTACAATTGAGCCAATGATCAACCTTGGAACAAAGGACTGTAAAGTTCTTAAAGATGGTTGGACAGTTCTGACAAAAGATAAGAAGTGGTCGGCGCAATTTGAGCACACGATCCTAGTTACAGAAGGTGGCTTTGAGATTCTAACTCTTAGAAGTTATGAGGTTCATCCTTAATAGTGAATACGAGCCTAATTGCACCAGATTTAAAAATTACTAATCCATGCCGAGTTGAGCTTAGATTCTCTAAGCTCAATGAAGTGCGTGAGTACTTTGTTGAAAGTGATGATAGCTCTTTAAAAGAGCTCATTATGAATATTCTTGAACGAGCAAAGAGTTCTAAATCACAATTATTATTTGAAATTGAAGATGCTCTTGCACAAAATTCAGGCCAGTCTCTAGAGCTTTTTAGCTTATTTAGAGAAGTACTAAATTATTTCTCTCCAAACCAACTAATGGCCATTGATACAGAAAATACGCTGTGTCGTTGCTTTGGTGTGAGTCGCAGTGAAGTTGCTGCACTTATTGAAAGGGGAGCAAGTGATCCTTTAACGATTACAAACCTATCCAAAGCCGCTGGTGGTTGTGGGTCTTGTCTTTCAGATATCATTCCAATGTTTAAAACAAGTCGCGAGGAAAAAGTTATTCCTGCTGTGACTTTCAATGGCTTTAAAAAAGATATGGTGGCAGGCAAAAGGCCATATCAATTCCTATTAGAAGATATTTATCCTTTAGCAGAGAAGCTTGGAGGAATTAGTATCGAGGGACTTATTGGACACCACCTTTATATTATTGGTGACGAAGAGGCCGCGAGTTCTCAAGAGTTTGTTTCTCATATAACGGCGCAGGACTCTGAGTTAAGTATTTTCTTTATTTAGTTTTTTTACACTTCTTTAATATTGCATCAATATTTTCTAGAGAATCATAAATCTTTAATAGGGATTCTTTTGAACCTTTTAGAGTTGAAAGACTTACTTCTCCTTCAAGATAACGATAGCGAGCATAGAACTCTTTTAGACCTGGAATATTCTGTTCAAGACAGTCTGCGCTACTTGCTTGCACCTGTATTTTTGCAAGATACTCCATTAGGATCTTTATCGATTTCAAACGAAATTCATTATAAGTCGACATGGAATATTGAACACCAATCCCACCGTCTTCTTCTTTAAAATCAAAGATATTTCTTTGGCCTGTTGTCAGGGCCTTTAGAAGTTTCAGAGTCGGTGACTTACTTGGATCAGAACAAAACTTATTGTAATAACCTTTTGAGAATTGAGGGTTACCAACAGAAGAGATCTCATTGATCATAATTTGATTTAAGTGATAGCGTGGCCCCGTATCGTGCCTCTTAGCATAGTAGCTTTCTTCTTGTCCTAGACATAGCAATATCGTCTTTGCCTGGGCCGGAAGAGTGATCATAAAATTAACAATAAAAATTAATAATGGGTATTTCATTCGTTCTAACTGTGTTAAATTATTAGTATCAATTTATTTTACTTTAAGTATGGATGGAAAACTAGGGTAAGTTTTGAAAGAGATGGGATTAATTGACCATTTAGAAGAGTTGCGCTCTGCACTTATTAAGATACTAATCATTATTTTAGTATCTTTTGTGGTTTGTTACGCCTATGGTGACCTCATCCAGGAGATTCTGCTAAGGCCTCTTAGAAATGCTTTAGGTGACTCTGGTGGGGGCAAGGTTGTCTACCTTGGACTTCTTGATAAGGTACTTTCTCAATTTCAGGTAGCATTTTACTCAAGTGTTATTCTTTCTTGTCCTTTATGGTTTTACCAGGTTTGGAAGTTTATTTCTCCTGGACTCTACGATCATGAAAAGAAGGCCGTTAAGCCTTTCCTCATCATTGGTCTCTTTCTTTTTGCCACTGGTGTAAGCTTTGGCTACTTCATTGTCTTTCCCCTTACATTTGAAACACTAATGGGATTTGGGGTACAAAATGTTGAGGCAACAATTGGCCTAAAGGATTATCTGGTTCTTTCAAGCAAGGTCCTCGTTTTTCTAGGGCTTATTTTTCAACTACCAAATGTTCTTCTTATTCTCGGTTTTATGGGAATTGTAACAAAGCAGTCCCTAGCAAAAATGAGACGCTATGTTTACGTTGGTTTTGCGCTGGTCTCTGCGATGCTGACTCCTCCTGATGTGATTACAATGATGGGACTTTGGGTTCCTCTTGTTGCTCTTTTTGAGTTAGGTATCTTGGCCGTTGCGTTAATTGTTCACCCATATCTTTCTCGTCATCACATGAAATAGACGGTATGATTTCTTTATGAAATCACTACTAAAGAAACACGTATTATTAAGTTTAATTTTTGGCGTCTGCCTTTCATGGTTTTTTGCAACTGTCTTCATCGACTTCATTGCAGCTCCTAGTATCTTTCGAAATGTTAGCTCTTTAAAAGAAGCAGGAACTCTAGGTGGAATCATCTTCACTTCATTTAATATCATTGAAATGATCTTTGCCGTGCTACTTATCATCGCTACATTTCTCTATAAGAAAAAAGGTAAGGCGTCTGTTGTTATGAAGTTCATCGCTGTAACAACTCTTGTTCTTGCTATCGTGTATACGACTAAGCTTTCTCCTGGGATTCGTGACTCTCAGATTGCAAAATCAAACTATGCTCATACTGATGAAGAGTATCAAGTCTTTGAAGATAAACTAAGAGGTTATCATAAGCTCTATGTTCGCCTCGATAGCTATAAGCTTCTGGCCCTTTTAACAATGTGTGGGGTCTCGCTAACAAGTCTAATGCGTTTAGAAAGCAAAGAAGGTGAGGCGTGATTCTAGTAACTGGTGGCGCTGGTTTTATTGGAAGCGTTCTCGTTGCAAAGCTTAATGAGCTTGGACGTGATGATATTATTATCGTTGATCGCTTTGATCACAATGAGAAGTGGAAGAACTTAAAAGGCGTAAAGTACGCCGAGTATTTTCACGCTGATGAGTTCATCGATATTCAATTAGAGGAAGTCCATAAGCAAATCTCTTGCATCTATCATATGGGGGCCTGTTCATCGACAACTGAAATGGATATGGACTATTTAATGACTAATAATGTTGGTCATTCAAAATTCTATTTTGACTTGGCCTGTGATTTAAATATCCCTTATATCTATGCTTCTTCTGCTGCTACCTATGGTGATGGTGAGCTTGGCTATGAAGATAAAGAAGAGGAAGTTGGAAAACTTCGTCCACTAAATCCTTATGGATATTCAAAACAATTATTTGATGAGTGGGTTCTAAATCAGACTGATCGTCCAAAGCATTGGTTTGGATTAAAATTCTTCAATGTCTATGGGCCTAACGAGTACCACAAAGAAGAAATGCGCTCTCTTGTTCATAAGGCCTTTGAACAAATCAATGAAGTAGGCAAGGTAAAACTCTTTAAGTCTCATAAAGAAGGTTATGAGGATGGAAAGCAGCTTCGCGATTTCGTCTATGTTAAGGATGTGGTCAATGCGATGATTGAATTATCTGAGAAGGAGATGGCCAAGCACTCAGGTATTTACAATATCGGAACTGGACGAGCAGACAGTTTCCTTAATCTAGTTAATCAAACATTCATTGCTATGGGACGAGAGCCTAATGTCGAATTCATCGATATGCCAATGCATCTACGTAATCAATACCAATACTATACGCAAGCAGATATGGATAAGTTTAGAAAGGTTCTTCCAAACTTTGAGTTTCGTATTGTTGATGAGGGTGTTGCCGACTATGTTAAGAATCACCTGATGAAGGGGAATCCATATGTCGAAAAACTCTAAAGAGTCTGGATTTGAAGCAATTCTTGAGGCCATCTCTTTAATGAATAAGGAAGAGAAGGAAACCTTAATTTCAAATATTACGAAAATGGATTTTGATTTAGCGGATAAGTTACGTGCGAGTATGTACCGCTTAAAAGATCTACAATTTATTACACCACAAATGATGAGTGAGTTCTTAAGGGAAGTTAAAACGCAAACCTTAGCTAATGCGTTGAAGCTTGAAAAAGAAGAGGATCGTAATGGGATTCTTGCAAAGCTTCCTAAGAGTATTCGTGAAGATATTCTTTTCTTTATCCAGAAAAAAGTTCCAAAGTCTCAGGCCCTAGAGGCCCATCAGGAAGTTATGCTAATCTATTCAAAGATGATTGATGATGAACGTCTGATTATCTCGCGAGACGATAAACTTGTATAAAATCTTGTAAACTCAACGAAAATTGAGGACTGGTGCGTTCTGACAGTGCCAATACTGGCCTTAAAAAGTCAGTCTGGCACCAAAATCCTCCCTTGCACCACCTAATTCCATAAAATTTATCCGAATAACCGACTAAAAAGTTGGCACGGGCATTGCTTTATAAATAGCAGAGAAAGGAATCTCTCTAAAGTTATCAGGAAGAAGACTTTAGGTATGACGTGAAGGACTACTAATTTTTAGATTGAATGGAGATACTATGAACAATGAACAAAAAGAACATTTCAAAAACTTATTCATTAATCTTAAAAATCAGCTGGTCAGTGCAACAGGAAGTGTCGAGCAAGTACTAACTAACCAGACCAGTGGTGACATTATCGACCAAACTTCAAATGAAAGAGATGCTCAACTAAAACTTAAGCTCATGGGAAGAGACAAATTCCTACTGAACAAAGTTAATCGTGCTCTTGAAAAAATCGCAAGCGGTACTTTCGGAGAGTGTGAAGAGTGTGGAGATGAAATCTCAATCAAAAGACTTCATGCAAGACCAATCGCAACTTGTTGCATCTCTTGTAAAGAAGAGCTTGAAAGAGAAGAGAACTCTCGTACATATGAAAAGCGATCTCATACAAATGGAAATGCAATGAGCGCACATAATAAGAACGTAGCTTTTAAGCATGCCGATGGAATGGATGAAAATACAAATGTTGTCTCAATCGAAACTTTCGCAAGAAGCTTTGATGAGAAGAATGCAGCATTTTAAAAGATAACTTTAAGCAAAGGATATATATAAAAAAGGCCAGTTTTAAACTGGCCTTTTTTTATTTGAAAAATTATTTTGTTAGAACTACATAAAGAAGAATATCTGCTTCTTCATTAGTTAATTCGTCACCAGAAGAAATCTCACCAGCTTCTTCTAGCTCGTATCTAATAAGATCTCTAATTGAATCAAGAGTATCTTGATCTTCTCTTTCAATCGCTCTTTCTACTTCTTCACGATTTAGATTATTAATTGCTCTTGCCGTAACTTGTAGGGAAGAAACACTTGCTGCAAATGAAATTTGAAATCCTAGAGTTGCGACCATCTCAGTATATAAACCAGCTGCATAAACCCAACCAGTTGTGATCATTGAACTAGTGTCTAAGCTATCTCTAGTCGTTTCAATGGCATTGGCCGAGTTAGTAATTGTTAATGCCATTAAAATTGTTAAAGTAAGTTTTTTCATATTGTCCCTCAAATTTATTCTTCAGATTCGTTTGGTATATAAAGTGCTACGTTGATAAGTTGATCAACATCTTCATCAGATAGCTGGTCAAGGCTTTCAATTTGTCCGCCCGCTTTTAAATCTTCTCTTACCATCTCTCTTAGAGAGTCGATAATATCGATATCGCGTCTTTCAATAGCACGCTCAATTTCTTCTCTGTTGTAAATTCCTAGAGATTCTTGTGTCATCTGAACTGCCTCAGATGGATTAAATACTGCAAGTGAAGCTAGAAATGTTGCATGAGTTACTGATCCTACTGCTTGGATTGCTAGTCCGATTGGGGCCACTGTGAAAGCTGTCGCAACAGATGTTGATGGCATATCTTCATTCATTAGACTTGGCATTGCTTGCACATTACCTGCAAACGTTACTAAAGCAGCAGCTGTAAGAAGTATTCTCTTCATAAATTCGTCCTCTCTTCGTCTTCGTCTTTTTGTTTGGCCAATATATACGAAAAAGGCCCCGAAAAGGGGCCTTTTGAAATATATATATAGTAATTTTTATTTTTTAAAGATCAGAAAATGCGATCCTCAATACTTATAGGCCATATGTATAACTAGTATCTGTATTAAAATTTGCACCAGTTGTATTGGCCCCAGTAAAGTCTGTCTCGTAGAGGTTTGCACCAGTAAAGTCAGCGTCCTGTAAGAGTGCTTTATTAAATAGAGCATATTCAAGGCTTGCACCTTTAAAAGAAACGCCAATAAGGTTTAGATTAGAAAAGATTAAGTCGTCTAATTTGGAATTATCAAAACTTGCTTTCCCTGAGATATACCAATTGGCACCATTGATATAACGAGAAGCACTTAAATCTGAGTTATTAATCTCAAAACTCGAAAATTCGGCACCATTAAAGTCCACACGGTGTAAGATTGAGCCCTTAATCTCAAGTGATTCAAAGCTTGTATTTGTAAGGTTGGCGTCACTTAAATTAACATCATTAAACTCAATATTCTTAAGAATAGCTCCACTAAAATCAACATTCTTTAGGCTTGAATTCCTAAAACTAGAATGTTGAATATGAGAATTTGCAAAGTTAAGTCCATCTAATTGTGAATCACTAATATTTAATGTCGCGTAGTGTAGCGGTCCTGTGATTGCATCAAGGCCGTAAACATCTTTCAAAGTTGACTGAGTGATCTCAAGATCGACACTTGCTCCGTAGAGGCTGGTGTAGATCATCTTCGAGTTATAAATTTTAGTATTGATGAAAGTAGCACCATCAAATAGTGTGTTTGTTAAATTAGAACTATTAAACTCAGACTTATAAATATGGGCATTTCCAAGTCTGGCGTCAGTTAGGTTTACATCAACGAAATTCGACTCTCTAATACTTGTCTTACTAAGTTCTGAATTGATAAAGCTTGTGTTATTAAAGGTTGCCTGAATTGTTCCTTCAATTGTCGTATTGTCAAAGATTGAGTTTTTTATCTCAGTCTTAATTGAATTTCCGATATTTGTACCCTTAAATTTAACGAAGCTAAAGTCAGCTCTTTCAATTTTTCCAGTAATTGTTCCACCGTTAAATGAAGCATTAATGAAGAGTGAATTACTAACCTTAAGCCCTTTGAAGTCACCATGGAAGTTGGCGTTATTCATATTGACATTGGAAAGGGTGAGATCACTCGTTCCATAAGTTGTTTTACCGATATTTTGAGCACCGACAAAACTTGCCTTATCAAAAATGAGGTTACTAAAAGAGACTCCGTAGAAATCGACTCCTGAAAATTCGTTATTATAGAATTTCGTATCCTCTGAGAATTTGACTCTCTGGAGATTGGCAGAGTTAAATGTTGAGTTTGATAGGTCGGCCTTTCTAAGTGTCATTGCTTTAAGACTTGCACCATTGAAATTTGATGATGTTAGAGTTGAATTCTCACTCGTAGTAGCATTTGACAGGTTTGAGTTTTCAAATTCTGAGTTCTTGATTGTTACCTTACCTAAATTAGCTTTTTCAAAATTCGCGTTATCTAAATTAGACTTAATTGAGTCAAACGACTTCGTAGAAAAATCTTCAAATTTTGAATTACTTAGGTTGGAGTTTTTAATACTAATTTTACTAACAAATTGATTTGAAAAATTACAGCTCTTGCAAGATGATCCATCGAAGCTAATAGAGCTGTTAAATGTGCCATTTGGGCCAGGGGTGAAGTTTGAACCGTCAAGTGTCGTTTTAGTGAATGAGTAATTATAAACTGCATTTGAAAAGTCGATACTATCTGCATTGATATCATTAAATATAATATCTCCAGGATTTCTTCCCTTGATCTTAAAATCTTCAAGTTTTCTAACCTGGAAAAATCCTAGTTGTGATATCTTGTCATCTATGAACTCATTGGATGTAACTTCACTCATCTTATCAATTTTAAGTAGGCTAATGCGGTTGTTTTGAAACCTATTCCTATAAAGGAGACCATTAGAAAGGAAGGTTGATTCGAATATATTCTTATTAAAATTTGAATGTTGAATATTTGTCGAGTTAGCTTTTGTATTTGAAAAATTACTATTACTTATATCGACTGATATTAGTTTTAGCCTACTGAATATAATGTTTTCAAATGTTGAATCTTCGATTTTTGTATTATCGATTTCCAGCCCTAAGATATGATTAGAGCATCCTCCATATTTCTCTGAGAATTTACTGCCTGTGATATTGCTATCTTTAATCGTGTTGATACCTTTTCCGTTGTCACACCCTCTATTTAAAATATTTATTCTATTGATTGTGGCATCAGTAAGATTATTTGTATGAAATTGTCTTCTAAAAGTAACTTCATTTAGGTTGTTATATGAAAATTTAACGTTTGAAACATTCGTTTCAAAAATAACGTTCTTAAAGCTTGTCCCATTGAATTCGACATTTGATATCCCTTCAGACTGCTTGAAAGTCTTACTTTGAAAAGTCGTATCACCAAATTTTGAGCCAGTGATGTCTTTTGAGTAGATATCGAGCTTATTGTACGGAGCTGAATTTAAGTCTATAGAAGTGAAGTCAAAGCATTGATAATGTTCTAGTTCCTTCATCTCTTCATATGAGCTAACTTGATTAAGCCCTGTTTTTCCACCTCTCGAGAATGTACATTCTTTATTTTTATCATCCCAGCTGGAGTATTTAGAAGTAGAGTCAGAACTAGAATTATCCCTAGGAGGATCAGGAAGGTGAATTGTCCAACCTGTTGCCTTTTCTCTGTCAGAACTAGAAGTAGGGGCAAAGTTTTTTATACATTCTAGAGTTTGTTCAAGTGTATCTGCATGGCAATAACCACCACTTACTTTTGAGGCAAGTTCCTTCATGTAGATACTATTTTCATGACCTATTTGAACTAAGTCGATGCAATGGCAGGTACTCCTAACATAACTTGAATTACTATTTGTATTCTTCATTCTCCATTCGAAGTTTACATATAATTCTCCATCTTGTTTATGGTAAGTTGAATCATCGACTATTGCTATGAAGTTGGTGCATTCTGGTATTTGTTTAAACACATTAAAATCGTCATAATAATCGGAACCTAGACCATTAAATATATGACTATTTTCCCAGATTCTTGGTTCTTTTCCAGTTTTTGGATTTCTATAATCTTCTAAATTCTGTCGTATGAGCTTTCTTTGTTCTATTTCCCCAAGAGGATGATTTCCTTTCGAGGGATGACCATAGAGGTTGGGCATGTGATGTTCATATAAAAAGATCAAGTCTTTGTTAGTATTATCTTTACAACTTCTAGCATAAGACTCTGTTTGAAGTGCTAAAAGCATCAATATCGTTGTGATTAAAATTTTCATAAGCTTAAGATACCTTAAAAGTGCCTAGATTCGATTGGCCCTTGTATAAATTACAATAATATATGTTTTTAATGCACTATTTAATAACATGTAAGAAATCAAACATTAACTAGGTTATTTTATGAAAGGTCTTTTTGCGTTTATCGCATTCGCTCTATTACTACTTCCACTATCAGGAAATGCTAAATCAATTGAGGAAAATCAGGTACTTGAAGAGCATACTTCTGCAATTTCAAGTGTTGCGATTAGTCCCAGCGGTAAATATATTGCAACGACTGACCGTGGTGGACGAATGTTAATAAGAAAAGATGGTGAGTTATTTTTTGATAATACATTAGAAGTAGAGATTACTGATTTAAGTTTTATAAGTGAAGATCAATTCTTAATGTCTACAAGGAATGGTATTGTTGCACGTATTAATCTATCTGATTTTACTGATAAAAAAAGCTATAATATATCTGATAATTCATTACTTAAATCGACAGTTTATGAATCTTATTTTGTAACCGTTGATCGTCTAGGTAGTATTTTCTTTGTGGATACTAATAACGACGAATCTGGTGCCATTACAGAATATAGTAATATCGGTGTTAGAAGTGCCGATATTTTTTCTAAAGGTGCTCTAAATGTTCTATTAGGTACGAGAGATGGAAGAGTCATCGTTAGAGACCTAACAAGTACAGATGTTCTCGTAGACAAAAAACTTGATGGATTTGCAATTGCACAGGTTGGTTTTAGTAAAAATGGAAATTATATTTTTGTTACTGACCGCTCTGGTCAAGTTAAAGTATACAACGATGATTTAAGTAATTTAGTTTTCGAGCATAATTTTAATACTCAAGTTCATGCACTTATTATTCAAAACTCTTCTTTAACCCTTGCAACGGGTAAGAAGATTCATAAAATAAACTTATTAAATAAGTCTCAAAGTGAGTATGAACTAGAGCTTGGGCAAGTAACCGATATGGCCCTAAATGCTTCTGGTACAAAAATTGTTCTTGGTCGTCGTGATAGCAAAGTATCACTTATTACATTCAAAGAAATTGTAACTAATTCAAGGGATATTCCACTATTTAATGCGATTTGCACAGGGAGTATAGACGCTGTTAAATCTCTAATAAACGGTAGTGCAGATGTGCATATGTATGACAATGTTGGCAATACTGCATTGTTAAAAGCTGCGCAATGTATTCCACAATCTGAAACCAACCTTAGATTAGAATTGTTTAAATTACTTGTTGAAAATGATGTATTAATCGAGCGTATAAATCGTAAAGGTTATAATGTTTATGAATTTGTAAATACTGCTGAAAAAGAGTTCTTAGAAGCAAGACAACTTGAACTAAACCGTGCTCTTTCTCAATATTCACAAGAAGGAGATATTAGTAAAGTCCGTTCCCTCTTAGCAAAGGGTGCAAATATAAACTATGTGGATATCTTTGAACGCACTCCTTTGATGTACGCTGCCGAGTCTAATAATATCAATTTAGTAAAACTATTACTTAGCGACTCTAATTTAAATATTGGTCAAGAAAATGGTCTGTCTCAAACAGTTGATGATCTTATTAAAGATGAAGAAGTAGAAATTATTTTAAATACATATACTGAAAAGATGGCCAAGGGGTTTGAGTTAATGGCCAAAGGTCTTTATGAAAATGACCTTAATGCATTAAAAGAAGCTGTCGAAATATACAATATCAACCCTCTTTTAATGGACACTGTTTTTGTAAAATTATTTATTGAGGAAGAAGAGAATCAATCTTTTACTTCTTATGCTGCGATGAATGGATTTAGTGAAGTTCTTGATTATTACTTTGCACACGGTGGTTTAATCTCTAACCCTAATAATAATTATTTTATTAATTCTGCAAGATATGCATTAGACGTTGAAACACTTAGGGTTTATTTGAAGTATGGAGCCGATTTAGAACTTACAAAGTCACAATGCTCTAATACATTTTCGCTTGTTGCAAGTAATGGAAGCCTAGAAGATTTAAAAGTTTTATTCGAAGAATTTGGTTTTCGAGAAATAGTGTCTCACTGTAAAGGTTCTGAAACAATTTTAAATAGGATTATTAAAAGGGGTGACACCAGTATTTTAAGATGGGCAATCAATGATGCCAAATTTGATCTTAACTATTCATTAAATGGTGTTTCTCCTATTTCGATGGCAATAAGTGAAGGACTTACTTCTTATGCGATTGCTTTAAAGAATAGTGGCGCCAAGCTAACTAAGTTTGAAGCCTATTCATCTCTTCGTTTACATGAAGGGGAGATTGTTGGTGGCAAGGCCATGGTAAATTTTCTAAAAAGAGAATTCGGCTTTAATGAAACTGGAGATGGTGACGAGTTAAGAGCACTTTTAACTGCAATTCGCGAAGGGAATACTGACATGGCGCTGGCCTTAGTTGATATTGGCGTGAAGCTAAAACAGCCAGAGACGACGAAGTGGGAACAGCCCATTTCTCTTATTGTAAAATTAAAGAATGAAGAACTCTTAAGAAAATATATTGAGAAGTATAGTTTATTTGAGCAATTTCTTACTAAGTATAAGGTTTCTGCCGCACAAGTCGCTGCTGCATATGACTCTATTGATTGGTTAATGGATGTGGCGCCTCATGCAGGTGATTATGAAGAGACTATAAAACCATCATTAATTGGAAAGTTTAATCTTGTACAGATTGTCTGTCTTTTAAATGACAATGTGAAAGCTCTAGAACGCTTTGCTGACCCAGGATACGCGAATCCTTATAGTAAAGGATATGGCTTTTACAGAGAAGCACCAAATTGTTTTGAAAGAGTGAAGAGAGATTATGAGAGTATAAAGAAACTTAGAGAAATGGTAAGACCGGAATCAAATGAGACAGAGTCGAGTGTATCAAATCTTTACTCCAGCTTACTTACTGAGTCCGATTTTAACTTTAGCTACTTTAAACTCGACGATCAATCATTCTCATTTCTAGTTGCTAAAAAAGGCTGGCACGATCTTTATGAAAGATTAAGAGGTGGAGCAGATTACTTTGAAGCTGTCTTTGCAGGCCTCAAAAAGAATATTAAATTCTTAGATAATCTCTTAGCTAATAATTATCATATTGAATACGCTGAAAAAATTGATGAAGAGTTTGGATATCGTTATGATTATAAATATTCTCATAAGGTATATTCAGGTATTTTAGAACACTTTGTTAATTCCCTTAAGAAAAGAAATCTTTTTATTCCAGATGTCTATTTACTTAGGTCCGTTGAGTATTTTTCATATCGAGATGAGGCATCTCTTTATTTAGAATATGCAGAAAAATTTGCTGATTATGTTGCAAAAAGAGGTAGTGATCATATTAAAGCACTTTATGTGAAATATCTTCCTATTCCTACGTTGATTGATTTATTTAAGCGAAACTCCTTCGAGAGACTCAATATTAAGAACATTTCAAGCGATAGAATCACGAAAGATGATGTTTATGAGAGATTTAAGGAGATTTCTGATCCTGTTGTTCGAGAAGAATTTCTATTAATGGTTATAAAAGCAAATGATTCATTGAGATTCTCTGATTTCATTTCTGAAGCAATATTTAATAGCTTTTTAACGATGAAAAAATTTAGCGTTAATAATCTAAATCTTATTAGTTCTTATTATCAGGGTGATAACAAAGGTAAAGTGAATGGCTATTTTTTATCAAGGTTTATTAAAGAAGGTAATATAACTGCTTTAAAAGAGTTAATTGCAATAGGCCTTGATCTAGACTATGACTACTTTGCTGCTTGGGAAACTTTACTTATGAGTGCTGCACGAGAAGGAAATAAAGAAGTTGCGAAGTTTCTCTTAGACTCAGGAGCGGATAAGAATAAGAAGAATAGAAATAAAGACAAAGCATGGCAAATTGCTAAAGAGCATGGCCATAAGGATTTAGCAAAATTTATAAGATGGTATTAATTGATAGAAGAAGGCCAGCTGTAAAGCTGGCCTTTTTTATTAGTTGATATGGTTTGATAATTCGCTAATCAGGTCCTGTGAGCGTTTCACAAAGAGGTCGCGCTCTTCTGGTTTTAGGCCTTCGCTAGAGATTCCAGCTAGGTCTTCAACGTGCTGACATAGCTTCTTTGCCAGGTCTTCATTCTTACCACTTGCGTGGATCTTGAATGCACTTTGAACTAGTGGGTTCGATGTATTTACAACAAGGGTTTTCTTGATAGGGAATTGGTGATCACCACCCATTGACTGAGTCATTTGAGCAAAACGCTTCATTGACTCATCAACTTTGAAGTATGCAGGTGTTTGAGCGTTGGCCATGCGACCAATTTCAAGGCCTTTGCTTGCCGGTGCTTCACCTTCTTTTTCTTCAAGTTTGATATCGAGGAATTTTGCAAACATCTCTTTAACTTTTATATCGTCTTCAGACGTTGATTCATTTCCTAGAAGGTTTTCAATTTCTGAGTCAACACTTACAAATTTGATTTCAACTTCTTCTTCACCTTTTTTGAATTTCTTCATCTCTGAGTGTTGAATAAAGTGTGGATCAATATGGTTGTCTGTTTCAAGCGCCCAAATTCCAGCTTCTTTAAGTTGAGCTAGAAGTGATTGGTTGGCAGCATCCTTTTCAAAGTATAGGATTTTTCCTGCCATCTTCTCTGTATACTCTGCTGGTACTGATTCAAGGTATTCGTTAAGTGTAACGAATTTTCCTTCGTTCGTTTTGAAGAGGGCGCGCTCGCGCATGATTGCATCAAATTTTTCATCTGATACACAGCCGTATTTTACGAATAGGCCAATATCATTCCAGATGCTCTCATACTTTGCTCTATCTTTCTTGTTAAGAAGCTTAAGTGCTTCTGCAACTTTTTTCACAATATAGTTTGAGATCTTTCTTACGTTTGGATCACCTTGTAGAGAAGAGCGTGAAACATTTAGTGGAATATCATGTGAGTCAATTGCACCTTTTAGAAGTCCTAAGAATTCAGGAATAATATTCTTTACGTTATCAGATACAAATACCTGACGGCAGTAGAGGCGAATATTCTTATCACCAACTGGCTTCATTGGATTGTACTTAGGGAAGAAGAGAATACCATTTAAAGTAAATGGGTGATCAACATTTAGGTGAATCCAAAATAATGGTTCGCCGTCCATTGGAAATAGCTTGCGATAAAGACCTTTGTAATCTTCATCTGTTAATTCTTTTGGATCACGCTTCCAAATTGGGTTAGTGTCGTTAATGATTATTGGTTCAACGTCTTTACCTTTGTCATCACCATCTTGGATCTTCTCATTTACATCGCGAAGAGAAATTTCGTATGGCATGAAATCACAGTGATTAGAAAGAGTTTCATTAAGTTTCCACTTGTTTAGAAATTCTTCTGATTCACCATTTACGTGAAGAGTGATTGTTGTCCCAACTTCTTTCTTATCTGAGTCTGTAAAAGTGTATTCAGTGTCTCCTTCACAAGTCCATTTTGTGGCCTTTGAACCTTCTGTCATTGAAAGTGAGTCAACTTCAACTTTGTCTGCGACCATGAAAGCAGAGTAGAAGCCAAGTCCGAATTTCCCGATGATATCCTTATTTGATTCACCGCCAGCATCTTCCATCTTTTTGATAAACTCTTCTGCTCCAGAGAAGGCAAGTTGAGCGATATACTTTTCAACCTCTTCTTCAGTCATCCCAATCCCGTTATCTGTTACGGTAATTGTCTTTGCTTCTTTATCAACGGCCACAGAGATTTTTCCAGTAGGGTTCTCTGCTCCTGTTTGGCGAGCTAGAGTTGATCTCTTCGTGATAGCATCACTTCCATTGGCAATTAGCTCGCGGATGAAAATATCATGCTCTGAGTAAAGCCATTTCTTAATAATTGGAAAAATGTCACTTGTAGCAACGGAAATCTGTCCTGTGCGATTAGTCATCGATACTCCTTCATATATAATCAAGTAGATAATTGTCTTATGCTTCAAAGATGGGAGCTAAAGTGTCTACGTCAAGGGTGGAGAGTAAAAAATTTACTTAAATTCTTAAAATCATTGAAAAAATTAGGTATAAGATAGGAATTCATAATTTATAGAGAGGAAAGCACATGGAAAACCATGTTCAAGATATACAATTAATTTCAACAGGTGGAACAATCGAGAAGTCGTATAGTGAAAGTGACGGCTCTTTAAAGAATCGCGACTCTTTTATTCGCCAGACTATTATTGACCGCTTAAGGCTTCCATACACTAAGCTGCATATTACAAATATCATCAATAAAGACTCTCTGTACTTTACAGACTATGACCGTCAGGTGCTGCTAAAGACAATTAAGGCACAGTTGGAGAAAAATATTCCACTTATCGTTCTTCACGGAACTGATACCATGGCAAAGTCTGCTAAATTTGTTTACGACGCTCTAGACGGTGCAAAGGACCTTCAGGTGCCGATTATTTTTACTGGGGCGATGAAGCCTATGGGTTTTGTTGATAGCGATGCCTTTCAAAATGTTACAGAAAGTCTATATGCTGCTAAAATAGCAGATGCAGGTATTTATATTTCTTTTCACGGTCAATTATTTAAGGTTCCGGGTGTGAGAAAGAATCATGCGAAACGAACTTTTGAGTATATTGAAGACTAGATCAAAGGGGGATGCAAATGGATATGCATCATGAAGAGGAAACAATTGAAGTAAGTAAGGACTTTTCTTTTATTGATTCAATGTATGAATCAGTAAGTGCAATGAAGGGGAACCTTGCTCACTATCTACCACTATTTTTTCTATCATTTGCGATTAAGGCCTACGGCCTTGCATATTTTAATGCCCAAGATGATATGACAGTTATTACTGTCGCCGCAGTAAATGTCTTTGGGACAATTATTCAGTCAGTCTTTATTTTAAATTTCTTTTTCTTTGCTTTTGAGAAATTACAATATCGAGTTTCAAAAGTTCTCTGGGATATTCCAACGTATATGTTCTATGGCTTTTTAACATCTCTTTTAATGATATTAGGGGTGGCCTTCTTTATTATTCCATTTTTCTACGTGGCCTACTTCTATAGTTTCGTGGCCATGACGGCGATTCTCTTTGATAAAGAAGGGGAGTCTAATTTTGCCATTACAAAGAAGAAAGTCTCAACACTTGGGGGAACATACCTCTTTTATCTGGTGATGGTCTTCATTATTTCTGGGATCTCTCAGGTCGTTACAAATTATGCTCCTGGAGCAGGAATTACTATTGAATTAATCTACGTAATTTGTCTGTTACTGACTCTTATCCAAGATGTCCTAACAGGGGTTATTGTTTCTTTATTTAGAAAGGCCTAATTCTTTCCACAAACACTCAAAATTGCACATATTTAAGGCAGCTGATTTACGATCTAATTCGTAAATTCAGCTCCTTAGCGCTTCATCGGCATATTTTTCAAGTTCAGGGTTAATATTTACTTAGGGTTAACTTAATTTTCGCTCAATTCGATAAGTGGAGTGAAGATTATTAACTTAAGGCCTAATAAATGATGAAGAATGTCTTAGTCTACCTATTCACACTTTCACTTTTTGTTTCTTGTATGGAGCAGCCTCGCTCTGTGCGCGATATTGTGGATAATCCATCTGAAGGTGTTGGAAGCGGTGATAATGGGAATGGCGGTTCATCAGGAGGGAATAATGCTACAGACGGCGATAATGAAGTCGTAACAAGTATTCCTGAATCGACGGCCGTTGAAATCACACAAATCATTGATCCAAATACAGGGTCTTTTAAAAAGAAAGTATCGATCCCTAAAGACTTTAGAGGAAAGCTTCACTTAACAGGTTTAAATATTTCCTCACTAAAGAATCGTGTTGTTAAAGGACGTTTCTACTTTGGCCGTGAGAGAACACCAATTGTTCTAGACGGAGTTGTTGGACAAGTTCCAGGATCTGGTATTACTGAGTTTTCAACAATTAACGTTATCACATTTGATTTAGCAGATAAGAAGTTTAACGATATCAGACTTCTTTATGATCTATTTGACTACAATGATTATGACAATGATACGGCCGAAGATATTGAAGGTGATGCAACAAATGCAGGTCTTTACTGTCGTGGCCTTCGTTTAGAAGATGATCCAACTTTTACATCTTCAATTAGTCACCCATACTGTAATCAAGCAGGGGATGTATGTCTTTACTCTTATGCAAAGATTAAAGATCAAACTCTTTGGTATGACGAAATTGTTAATGCAGAAACTGTTTCAAAAACAAATACTCCTGTCTTTGAGCAAATTGATATTGAAGGTAATCTTCTTGCAAATGAATCATTAGAAACAAATCTTTATAAGTGTCTTCCTGATAAGAAAGATTCGGCGATGTTTCAAAGCCTCTTTGGTGTAAATCACCCAGCGGCCGTAGGAACAGCTCTGGCCCTAGGTGGTGGAGCCTATGATTACCGAGGTCCATATCGTATTCACAACGAAGACGAATGGGAAATTAAAGGGGCAGCAGTTTATCAGTCGGGAACGACTCCAAGTGCAATCTTTAAAGCGCCTCTAGCTGGTGCGGCAGACTTTACAAATATTGCATCAGGTACTCAGGCATACCTTTTCCCACGTGCAGGTAAGATTAATTATCAAACAACTGGAATTCAATACCTAGGTTCTCAATCACCATTTGCGAACCGTTCGGTTCAAACATTAAATGCGGCCGGTGATACGTACTATATGGATGGTTGTAATATTAGAGCTAAGAATTATAACGCCTCTACGGGGGAGACCGTTTCAAGTTGTAATGTTACTGGAACAATTGAACTGTTTACAATGGAAGATGGTTTTGAAGTTCAGATTGCAGAAACGAAAGAAATTAAATTACAACTTCTAAAGACTGGTCTTGGTGCTAAAGAGGGTTACGACTTCAATTCACTTAAGTCATGTAGTGCAAATCGTGAATGTGGATCAGGAGAGTGTTGTTTTAATAATCGCTGTTTTTCTCGCTCAATTGTAGGGCAGTGTAGTGATGATTTTGATTCATCTGGAAACCTTCCAACTGGAAATAGTTGTGGTTCAGACTTTGACTGTGCTTCACTTTGTTGTGATGGAACGACAAATACATGTCGTGATCATATTAATAATGACTTTGAACAAGTTCTTTGTTCAAAAGTTCCAAACCAGAGTTGTGTCTCGAAAGAGTTCTGTCGTATCGAATACGTTAGACAGTGTTACCTCATTCGCGTCAACGACCCGAATAACGCTCTTTCTTGTGAGAAGAGATGTTACTCTGTTCCAACTTTTGGCGATTGTGTAAATGGTCTTTGTAAGCCACCAATTACACCTCAAGAGCCAGCGACTCCAACGACGCCTGCAGATTGTTCAGGTGAGGATGTTCTGGATTCACCGCCATTTAACTTGAGTGACCTGTAGCGATCGTTTGTATCCTTATACGGTTGCTCAAGCCTGCGGACTTTTCTATAATGCTTAAGAACTATTAAGTAAGAAAAGTGGAGAAATCATGTTTAATAAAGATTGTTTCCTAGATCATATTGCGATCGCAGTTGAGAATCTAGATAATGCCGAAAAAATTTATCGTGACTTAGGTTTAGAATTTAACCACCGAGAAGTGGTTGAAGATCAACAAGTGACGACTTCTTTTGCTCATATTGATGAAAATGCTCATGTTGAATTACTTGAACCTATTAACGGTCAGGGACCAATTGCCAAGTATCTTGAGAAAAAAGGTCCAGGGATTCACCATATGTGTTATCGCGTTCCAGATGTTGCAAAAAAGTCACAAGAGCTTAGGGACTTAGGTTATAATCTTCTCTATGAAGCGCCACGTAAGGGAGCGAATAATTGTTTAGTGAACTTTATTCACCCTAAATCAACTGGTGGAGTTCTCATCGAGATTGCTCAAAAAATGTAAGGAGAAAGAATGCAAAATATTTATCTGCCGCCATTAACAAAGGTAAACAAGTATCTCATCGGGATCATTGTCGCATCCTTTGTCATTAGCGCAGTCTTTGCACAATTTCTAAATATTTCTCTTGTTAATATTTTAGGCCTTAATGTTTCGGCACTTAAGGCCGGCCTGATTTATAAGATGGTAACTTATCCATTTGTGAATACTGGCCTTTTCAATGTCGTCTTCACAGGACTTCTCTTTTGGTTTCTTGGAAGTGATCTTGAGGCACGCTGGGGAGCAAGAAGATACGTTCAGTATATTATCATTGCTGTTCTCGTTAATGCTTTTGCTTACACACTTTTTGCACTCTTTATGGGTGGGGCAACGATTAATTATCCATTCCATGGAATGGCATTCTTATCATCTGCAATGTGTGTGAGTTATGCTTGTATTTATCCGGATCGTATTTTTCAATTCTTTATGATCATTCCGGTTAAGGCCAAGTACTTCTGTTTAATTCTGGCAGGGATGAATGTGTACCAAGGCTTCTTCACTCCAGGTGGAGCACAGGCTTTTGCAAATATTGCTTCAATGATCTTTGGTGCTGTATTTGTCTTAGGTTTTAGGGCCCTTGGAAATTATGTTCGCAACCAAGGCTCTCGCATTGCTCCTAAGCAAGGTGGAAAGAAGACAAGTAAGAAAAAGAAGAGTCATCTGCGCTTAGTTGATGATGAGGAGCGTCCAAACCCGGATGAGCCAAGGTTTTGGCAGTAAGCTTTTTAAGTCCCTGATATTTTTAGGGGTTTCCAAAGCAAATAACACATGATATAAAGCTACATTATTATAAATATATCAATCGTTAATTTTTTAAATAAGGAAATTCAATGAGACTTTCAAGAGCGTTACAAGAGAAAATTTTAGACCTAAGATTAAGAGATAAGCTTATCGCTGAAGGTAAAGTAACTAAGGCTCAGGTTGAAGAATACCTAAATGGATTAAATGACGAAGAGTCAAATGTTACGACAACTGACGAGTCAACAGCTCCAGGAATGAAGCAATAATTCAGAATAAAATTTTTTATATAAAGGCCGCTTTCTAAGCGGCTTTTTTTTGTCCTTTTTAAATATTTTCAGTCAGAAATTCAAATAAACTAGAGGCCACTGGCCCCAGCTTTCTAGCGTTTAAGTAGGCGAGGTTTAGCTCGTTTACCATATGATCTTTTGTCCCCTTAAAAAGCATCAGTCTTGATTTATTATCAGAGCGCTCAATAACGTGCAGAGGTAAAACAGAGATACCTACACCGGCAAGAGTAAGGCGCAATACCCCTTGAACGTCCATTAACTGGGCCTTTGGTTGTTTGTGGAAGTTCTTATTTAAGTGGTACTTAAACCAACTGGTGATAACGGGTGAGCCTTCAAGGTATGCAATGAAGTCCAGTTCATCGGCCTTTTTTAATTTTGTCGTCTCACTTAACTGGTGCTCGCTTGCGTATTCTTTTGAACAGCAAAGAATAAGCCTTTCACTTGATAAGTTCTTAGTTGCAATCTGTTTTGGAAAGTTGAAACTATCAGTAATAGCAAAGTCTAATCCGCCATTTAAAAGAAGCTGACTTTGTCTTGCAGCGTGGTCGTAGTTAATTTGTAGTGACACTTCAGGGTGTAGCTTTAGCCATTGGGCGATTATAGGCAAGAGCCTGTTATTACCAAACTCAATTGGCATTCCAATATGAAGTGTTCCTTTAAGCGCATTCTTTTTGGCCGAAACTTCCCCGAGGGCCTTTTCTAGATTTTCAAGAATCTGGCGACACTCGCGGTAAAGCCAGTGGGCCTGCTCTGTTGGGAGAACCTTCTTGTTGATTCGGTCAAAGAGTGAGATTTGCAGTAGCCCTTCGAGGGATTTGATGTGCTGAGAGACTCCTGGCTGGGTCATGGCAAGGTTTTTTGCGGTCTGAGACATATTCATCGTTTCATAGACTTCGATGAATACACGTAGAGTAGGAATAGAAATATAGTCTATATTCATAATTTCAATACCTTAGCTTGGTTCTATAGGTTCAAGTATAACATATAATTATGGATAATGATTATTATATATAATTTCTACTAATTTATTCTTTGTTCTATAACTCCTTTCACAAGATAAGACTTTGAATTTTTAATAAATGTTTAGGGAGAAGGATTATGAGTAAATTAGTTTCAATTATTTTTCTTGCAGTATTAGCAATGAATGTAAGTGCAAAAGAAATTATTCTTAATGGTGATCTACTTGATTCTCAATCATTTAGAGGAAGAATCTTCAAAGTTATTATCACTGAGCAAAATGAAGAAATTGAATTAGTTAATGAGTACTTTGAAACTCAAAGCTGTGAAGATGGACAATTTGCTCTTAAGCAAGAAGGACTAGGTAAGTACAAGCTTGAGGCCGTTCTTAACTGTAAGAATTGGGTTGATGAGCCAAGACAACTTAACGTATGTCCAGAAATTTTCGCTCCTGTTTGTGGTGCCATCAGTGGTATCGACGGAGACGCATTTATTAGCTTTCCAAATTCGTGTGAATTATATCGTGCAAAGGCCATTTATGTAAATGAAGGCCGTTGCGAGTAATTTTAAAAATTTCCTTTTTTTAAAATTCCCATGTGTTGTTGTCTTAAGGCCCGCTTCCCTCGCGGGCCTTATAACATTCTGGTTCTAATTTACATATTAATAAACATCCTTCTTAATTTATTCCCATTACTATAGCGCGAATCCTTTGAATGACTCCCTTTGAGTGCAAAGTGTTTTTGATGGTAATTTTGCTTTCGTTTGCGTTTCCCTTTTTTGTTTCGACGAGTTTTCTTTCTTAGTTTTTGCTTACGCTCAGCTAAGTCGTGCTCAGTAGAAATACTTTCCGTATTTTCTCTTCGTGTATCAAAACGAGCTTCAAATGCAGGAAGCCCTAGTCCTAGATAGAATAGTAGTAAGTAAGATCGCATGGAGACCTCTCAATTTAAAATTGTGTAAATGGAAGAATGAATTTTAAATGTGAGAAGTGTTCACGATAATCACCTCGGGTTAATTGATTGAAATAAAGGAATGGATTTCTAAGTGATTATAGATTCATGATTTCTAAACTATAGCATAGATTTGAGTATCGTGGTTATTGAACAACGAATTTTGAATAAAATACTTCTTTAACAACTTTTTTCTTCGCTAAGTAGTTGATACGCTTTTTAATTCGCCCTTCAAAGATTAGCTTTCCTGAAAGTGAGTTAAGCTCGTCTGGCTCAATTGATGCAGCAACATCAATAATAATATCGTAAATTTGAGGTCTGATTGGATCTAGCAGCTGCGAGTCTTCCTCACTGAAAAGAACGAGGTTTATTTGAACATCGAGAAATCTAAGACGGCGAGTTGCTGAGTCTAGGTTTACAGTGATTTTATCCAAGACGTAAGTTGTCGGGAAGTTGATTTGCTTGAAGTCATCTTTGAGTGCTTGCATTTCTGTCGCACTATTTGGCAGCTCTTTCTTGTAGATAATATTGGTGTAAACGAAGACACCAACTGTGGCCAACGTCGTCAGTAGCAAGAGTGCAATAATAATTTGATCAAGTAATTTTCTTCCTGTCATAATACTATAATATCATAGTTATTTTGGTGATTTAACTCGCTTGTCGCTAGGTAGAAAATACTTTTTTATGAGTGTTATATTCCGAGTGGAGCACTCGGTCTATGCACTCGCTATAAAATTTGTATAAAATACTTTGCCTGTGATTATTTATGGAGGATGAAATGGGTAAATCTAATAAGAATAAACGCAATAAGAAGTATGTAACAAACCGCAAAGAAGTGAAGAGAAGTTCTGCAATGAATACTTGGATTCTTCTGGCAGTGACGGCAATTGGTGCATCTGTCGTTATTTACTTATCATAAGTAACTTAAGTGATTAACAAAATATTCAGTACTTGATGCGCAGCTAATGCATGCGCATCGCTTCATTTGGCCATAAATTTTGTGATTATGGTTCAAGTTTGCTAGCATTTTACCCTTCACACATGAAAAGAATTTACTTTAAAAGAGGGAATATGTTTAAAACTTTACTCGCAATCGCTGCGGCCATTTCTACTTTCTCAGCTCAGGCCGAAATCTCAACTTACCAGTCACTTCCAAAGGATTACGTAAGTACAATTAATCCAAACTCTTTCGTTGAAGACGAAGTTACAGCTGGTGGTTTTAATGAGCTAATGAAGTATGTTGTAGCAGCTCCTTCTCAAGAAGATGCTGGCTCATGTCTTTATATGTCACATACTGGTGTTGTTGAATGGTGGTATAACCGACTAAATAACCTAGAGGGTGATAAGAAAATCAATTTTGCAGAACGCTACTATATGTCTTTAAAGACAAATAAGACAAACCAAGATGAAATTGAAAATTGGAGAACTGATAATATCAGAAGAATTAATAAAAGTTCTGTGATGTTCTCAAATAAAGACTACCGCTTCACAAAAGGAAATTTTAAGAAGGTTGATGGCAAACGTGTTGTAACTGACGCTAAAGATGAAGACGGATCATATGGAACTCAGTTTAACTGGATTTCTCTAACAGATTCAATTGATAAGAATGCTGTTGAATATAAACTTCCAAAATTTAAGAGAGAAGTTCTTCACGTTGATCCAGATAAGGATCAGTGGGCCGTTGCAAAAGCACCTTCTGATATTGTTGAAAGAATTAAGAAAGCTCTACATAAAAGAAATGCGCCAGTATTAGTTATTTATAATCACAAAGGATTTTGGCACGCTAATTATATCTTTGGTTATAATGACAACGCTGACACTAAAGGGTGCCCATTTGTTTCTTCTTTTAAACCACATATGGAAGAGAAGCGTGACTACTGGTTAGAAAAAGCTGAGAAAACAAAATCAGATTCTTGGCGTGCTAAGTACTTAGCAAATGCTGAAAAAGTTATGGAAAAAGGAAATGCTGTTCAAAAGCGCTACGAAGAAGTAGGTTGTGCTTCAAAAGGTGTTTTCTACGTACGTGACTCAATTTATCCAAATGAAAATATGCCAAAATACGATTACGATCTTGTAAAAGAAGGTGAGGAAGATTTCTTAAACGCACCACTTATTGCAAGAGAATATGCTTGGGTACAAACAACGCTAAATCATGCAATACAGATCTACCCAGAAGGTATGGAGTAAGTTGAGATTTTTAGTTCTATCTTTACTATTTCTCTTATCATTAAATACTAGTGCTACTTGTAGCACTAGTGACTCTCATGAAATTCACGATGTGGTCTTTATTCACGGGATCGCTAGCAATAAAGGTGCCTTTGGTTATTGGGCCGATTACTTAAAAAAATACCATCCAAGTGAGTGCATAAACTCACACTTCTTTGAATACGATACCGGTAATAATAAATTAAATCTTGAAGATTTCATTCAAAGCTTTGACTCTTTCATGCATGAGCGCTTTAAGGAGAGTCACTCTAGAATATCAATTGTTGCCCACTCTCAAGGTGGCCTCATTACCATGTTTTGGCTTAGAAATATGTATCAGGCCCAAGATCCAATCCACTTTAGAGTGAAGAATATAATGACGATGGCCACGCCGTATTACGGGGCAATTATCGCAAATCTTGGCTACTCTCTGGGAACATTCATCTTGCCGATTCTTGGAAAGAAAGAATTAAAGAATATGAAGATCGGCTCTAAGAAAGTCATCGAGACGATGGAGTATTTTAAGAGTCTTCAATTTTTTGAAATGATTGCAGATAAGAATTATGTGACGATTTCTGCAACCTTGGCCCCGAGTATTTTTGATATTGAAGGGGACTTTGCCGTTGCTCCATCGAGCTCCAATCCGAATTTAGTAAGTGAGGATAAGGTTTCAACTCATTATAATATTGATGGTGTCCACTTACGCTTTCGCCTATTTGGAACTCCGGCCACAACACTTGTTTCAAAAAATTGTCTCATTTCACCATCGCGCTGTGAGAATTCAAGTTTGGCCATTTTTGAAAAAGAATTCCTAGGTAATCAAAAAGTTAAAATTAATTATGCGAAAGATATAAATACATTTGCAGTGTATTTAAGAGCTAAGGAGAAGGGGCCTATTTGGGTTCATTCTAAAAATATTCAACGTGGCATGCGCTTTAGCTTCATTCACATAAGAGATGATCTCTACTTCTATAAGGGCTACTTGTCTGATGGAGATACTAGTGGTGAGCTCGTTATTACTCAAGGTCCAAGAACTTCAATCATTGAGATAAGCTCAGGGCAGACGAGTTATCTTACTCATTAACATGAAATTGGAATTCACTATATTGTGAACTAATCAAATCAAATACTTCTTTTAGACGGTAATAATCCTGACCTAATTTATTTTGTGCATCTTTAGTATTTGTCCAATATAAACTTAAGTTTTTATCTGTATAAGTTTGAATGAACTCGTAGAGTTCATCGATATTATTTGTGTAAAAGCTTGGGAAATCAAATAGGCGGCCACACTCAACTAAGTAGTCATCAAGTGTATCAAGTCCATTGGAGTTTAATTCAATTTCTCTGCGCATTTATTTCTCATTGCTAAAGGAAAATATATTGTTAGAATCAATTTATGACTAAGTTAATGAGTTTATTCGTATCCTGTCAATTGCTGTTTGGCCTAAGCTCTTATGCTTCTCGTCCAAAAGTTGACCTTGCGAATAGATATCTTAAGGCCCGCAAGCAGTATTTATTGGAGTACACAACTTTTGGAGTTGATGAGTGCTTGAAGCTGCACGCCAGTAAAATTATCCCCAAAGAGGACGGCTCTGGCCGTATTGTTATTGGGACGCCACGTTATTTCCAATTACTTAGTTCTTGCTTCAAAAATATCACCAATACTTGTTACGGTGAGAATTGCATTGTGTCACGTTCCATGTCCAAGCGTTTAAAGAATGTTGACCATGTGGATTCCATTTTGAACGCCCTATGATTTCAATTGTTTTTCCCTAAAAAATTCGACTTAGAAAGTGTCATTTCCTATTTAAAAAGCTATAATATCGCTCAACTATGTTATTTTAAAATACGTTTAATTACCCAAAGGAATTTACATGACTGTTCGTGTTCGTTTTGCACCTTCTCCAACTGGCTACCTACACATTGGTGGCGCTCGTACCGCTCTTTATAGCTACCTATTTGCAAAGGCAAACGGTGGTAAGTATATCTTAAGAATTGAAGATACTGACCTTGAAAGATCAAAGCGTGAGTATGAAGAAGCACAGATTGCTGACCTTAAGTGGATGGGAATTGAGCACGATGAAGGCCCTGATAAGGGTGGTGACTTTGGTCCATATCGTCAGTCTGAAAGACTTGAAATTTATAAAGATATTGCTTGGGATTTTGTTAAGCGTGGCCTTGCTTATCCTTGTTTCTTAACAAGTATCGAGTTAGAGCGCTTAACTGAAAAAGCAACAAATGAAAATAAAGACCCACATGCATACCACGGGCAATACCGTGACCTTGATCCAGCTGAAGCACAAAAGAGAATTGATGCTGGAGAAGAGTATGTTATTCGTTTTAAGAACCCTGGAAAAACTTGGGAATTTACAGACCTTGTAAAAGGACACGTTAAATTTCCTGAGAATATGGTAGGGGATTTCGTTATCTTAAGAGCTAACGGAATGCCTGTTTATAATTTCTGCTGTGTTGTTGATGATGCAAAGATGGAAATGACTCATGTTTTCCGTGCAGAAGAACACTTAAATAATACTTGCCGTCAACTTATGATCTACGACGCAATGGGTGTAACTCCTCCAAACTTTGGTCACGTTTCACTTCTTATTGGTCACGATCGTCAAAAGCTTTCAAAGCGTCACGGAGCAACTTCGGTGACTCAATATAAGGATCAAGGCTATCTTCCAGAGGCCCTAGCAAATTACCTATGTCTTCTTGGTTGGTCGCATCCAGATGAGACGGATATTTTTGATGTTAATGAGCTTAGCGATAAATTTGGTTACGAGAGATTCTCTAAATCATCAGCAATGTATGATATTGCAAAACTTAACTTCTTTAACGAGCAATGGCTTAGAAAGCTAGATGATGTTGAAATTGCAGCTGGTTTTGATCGTTTCATTCCTGAGGGGAGCGACTATCATAAGCAAGACGTTGCATGGAAAGTTAAATTTGCAGGACTTATGAAAGAAAAGATTCAGCTGTTTAGCAATATTATTGAGCATCTTCCGATTTTCTTTGATGCGGGAGTTGATGCTGATGATCAGTATAAAGATGCAATGAGCTGGGAGACGACTCCACAAATTAAGGAATATCTAAAAGCACAACTTGCTGATCAAACGACTAACGTTACTGAAGATCAAGTTGGTGAGTGGATGAACTACTTAAAGAAAGAATTAAAAATTAAAGGTAAGCCACTTTTTATGGGGACACGTGTTTGTCTTACAGGACGAGCGCATGGGCCAGATCTAAAAACTGTCGTGGCACTTACTCCAATTGAAATAATTAAAGAGAGATTAGCGTAATGAACTTTTTTGAAGAATTAGAAGCAAGAGGAATTGTAAATCAGTACTCACATGAAGAATTAAAAGAAATCTTAAACGATAAGAAAATTTCTTTTTATTGTGGTTACGATCCAACGGCAAAATCTCTTCAATTAGGAAATTTATTTGCAGTAGTAACGATGATGCGCCTTCAAAGACAAGGGCATAAGCCTTACGTTCTTGTTGGTGGTGCAACGGGGATGATTGGAGATCCATCAGGTAAGAGTGATGAAAGAAATCTTCAATCTGAAGATCAAGTTTTAAAGAACCTAGAAGGCCAAAAAGCACAGCTTATGAATCTATTAGATTTTGAAGGCGAGAATGCGGCGACTATGGTTAACAATATTGACTGGATTGGAAAATTTTCTTTCCTTGAGTTCTTAAGAGACGTTGGTAAGAGATTCCGTGTTGGTGAAATGCTTGCTAAGGATTCTGTTAAGTCACGCATTAGCTCAGAAGTGGGTATTAGCTATACTGAATTTACATACCAAGTTATTCAGGGTTATGACTTCGCTCACCTGAATAAAGAATATGATGTAAGCCTTCAAATTGGTGGAGCTGATCAATGGGGAAATATGACTGCTGGAATGGATCTTACTCGTAAGATGCATCAAAAACCTGCTTTCTGTATGACTATTCCTCTTCTAACTGATTCAAATGGGAAGAAGTTTGGAAAGTCTGAAGGTGGCGCAATCTACCTTGATGCAACAATGACGTCTCCATATAAGATGTACCAGTTCCTACTTAATTCTGATGACTCTTCTGTAATCAAGTATCTTAAAACTTTAACTTTCTTAACTCTAGAAGAAATTGCTGAGTACGAAAAATTAGTTGAAACTGAACCTCACTTAAGAGCAGCGCAAAAGCGTCTTGCGGAAGAGATCGTAACTCTTGTTCACGGTAAAGAAGGTATTGAAGCTGCTAAAAAAGCAACAGACTTTTTCTTTGGAAAGGTAATCGAAAATACAACAGATGCTGAACTTGCGGGTATTTTTGATGACGTTCCATCAGTTGAGCTTGAAAAATCTCAATTAGGTGAAATTAGCTACTTAGATATGTTAGCGGCCACTCCTTTATTTAAATCTAAGGGAGAGGCAAGAAAAATGGTCACTCAAAATGGTGTTGCCATTAATAATATTAAGAATGCAGATATCGAACACATGATAACTACTTCAGATCTGGCAAGTGAGTCTTGCCTAATCCTTAAGAAGGGGAAGAAGAATTATTGTGTGGTAAAATTCGTTTAGAACTTAACTAGATAGTATATGAATACACAGCAACTCATCGATTTATTAAAGCTTGGTAGTTTTGAAGAACAAAACGTTCGAGTTGCTGTGTTCGATGAAGAGGCCCGTTTTCTCTTTGTTTCAACGACAATGTTTGGCTTTACTGAAGATTATCTAGGCATGAGTGTCTATGATTATTACAAGGGCCATCTTAGTGAGAGTGAAATTAAGAAGGTGAAAAAGTGCTTCGCAAAGGCCTTAGCTGGCGAAGTTGGCCGTGAGCAGATCATCTTAACAAATCGCTTAAACCGCGAAAGTATTACTTGGGATGTGGAGTTTAATCCCTTTGTTGATGATGAAGGAAATAAGCGCGTTCTGTCGCAAATTCGACCTCACGAAGTTAATCTTACAACGAGTTCAACGAATTTCTTTATTCGAGAAATGGTTGAACAAAGCTCTGATATTTTCACTGTCTTTGATAAGGATTATAACTTTGTCTACGTTTCAAAAGCTGACGCTACTTGGAATGATAGGCCTTTAGTAGGTCAAAATATAAAAGACGTTGTGAGTGGTAAGAATCTTAAAAAATTCTATCAACGAGCAGAACGTGCAAAGAAGTCTGTAGGTGAAATTATCACCGATACGGTTTTTATCGAAGTTGAAGATGATGAAGAGTCGGTATTTGAGTGCTCGATGGAGTATCACGACTTTAATCAACTTGGTCACTTCTTTCTTGATCGTACGGCCGATGTGACTGAAAGATTTCGTCGAAATCGTGAAATCGATTCGCAGAAAGCTACGATAGATAAAATGAGTAAGTGGACAGCTCTTGGACAGATGGCCGCTAATATCGCCCATGAGGTAAATAACCCTCTTGCTATTATTGAACTTCAAGTTCAGGCCATAGAGCGTCGAGGTGAGAAGATCACTTCTGATCAACTCTTAGAGAAGATTCGTTCAATTGGTGATCAGAAAAATCGTATCGCAAATATTGTGAGCTCCCTTAATATCTACTCTCAAGATGACCGCTCAATGCGTGAGATGACAAGTCTATCTTCGATCATTCACGACTCAATTGCATTATTTAAAACAGGCCTTGTGGATGAGAGTCTACGTATTGTCTTTTCAAATGATGCGGACTCAGACCTCGTGACGATTAATTCGTCGGAAGTTATTCAGGTTCTAATTAACCTATTTAATAACTCTCATGATGCTATTGCAGGACTTAAAGAACAATGGATTGAGATCAATCTTCTTGATGATACAGACCATGTTATTGTTGAGGTTCTCGATAGTGGGCAAGGGATTGAAAAAGAGATTGCTCAGAAAATCTTTAATCGCTTTTATACAACTAAGAGTAAAGAGAAGGGTACTGGTCTCGGTTTAAATATCAGCCGTGAAATTATTATGGACCACGGTGGTACCCTGACTTACGATCCTGATTCAGAGTACACAACGTTTATGATCACATTGCCAAAATCTGAGCTTCTTTAATTCGCACTTCCTGTATGAATCCCTAGTACTGAACAAGAGGCCTTTGCCATAATTTGATCATCTTCAGTTCCAAATACATGAAACCATCTATGCTTCTTATTTGAATTAAAAACAAGTAGGTCATACTCAACTGTCAGAGTCTCTAGGGTATCGACCTTGTCATTATACTTAATAATATGCCCAGTCGTTCGAACAGTCATATCATCACTGATTAAGCGAATATACTTTTCAACTTGTGAAGTCTCTTCAATCGTTAGATCCTTATCGATAAGATAGATAAAAGTAATCTCTGCTTTATGGGACTCTGCAATTTGCTGGGCCGCTTGAATAAGAGTGACATCATTAGAATTCTGATCAATGAGAACCATAATCTTTCTCATATAACGAACACCGTTGTCTCTAAAGATAGCAAGGTGACAATTTAGGTGCGACCTAAGCCATGCTACAGGACTTTGAGTTGTGAACGTATCACGAAGACGTCCTTTCCACTCCATAAAGAGCCAATTGCAATGAAGTCTTTGGCCAATTTCAAAAATAGACTTTGATAAGTCGTGAGTCACGATAGGATCAAAGTTAATCGGCGTGGTCTTTTCAATGGCCATAGCAATTACTCGACGTCTTAGCGATCTAAGCTTTGGGTCTTCATCAGTAAAGTCATTCAGGTCTGTTTGTTCTGGCGCCTCTGTTAAGTGGGCCACTTCAATATGCTCGCCACCTGCTAGAGTTGTCCCCATGTCAATTAGCATTTCAGGAGATCTCTCATTACCGACAAGGGCAACGACAACATTGGCATCCTGATCAAGGCTTAACTTTTCAGAAGCTGCCGGTGCTGGGAATTGTGCCTCATTAACTAGATCCGTTCTCTTTCCTCTTATTCCAAGTACACCTTTTCGACTCACGCGTCCTTTTGCGTAGAAGAGATAGATTAAGATACCTGGGACAGAAATTGAGACAAGGCCAATTACGGCAAGATCCTTCATCATAACAAGTAAGTAGAGTGTTGAAATGATTCCAAAAATTTGAACATATGGATAAAGAGGTGACTTATAAGTCGGCTTATACCATTGAATATGAGTCTCTCTAAGAGCAATAACTGCAATATTCTCAATCATGTAAATTGTTAGAATAAAGGCCGAAGCAAGTTTTGCAATTTTAGCAATATTCAAAAAGTAGATTGCACAGGCGACAACTAGTCCTGAGGCAAGGATACTCCAAACAGGTGTTAAGAATCGACGGTCTAGGTGGCCAAATAGCCTTGGAATCAAGTGATCGCGACTCATGGCAAATGGAAAACGAGAGGCCGCAAGAAGGCCAGCGTTTGCCATGGAAGTCATGGTTAGGATGGCCAGAACCGCCATGATCATCCCAAATCCCTTTCCTCCAAACTCATAGGCCAGAGTATAAATAGGTCTTAGATTATTCTTTAACTGCTCGATTGGTAAGTACTTAGCAAGGGCCAGAGTTGTGACACAGTAGAGGAGTGTGACAATCAAAAGAGATAGCAGAATTCCTCTTGGAAGATTCTTCTCTGGAGTTTTGATTTCTTCTGCAATGGCCGCAACCTTTGTTACACCTGCATATGAAATAAAAACGAGACCTGCTGCCAAGAGAATTGAGTCCATATGTGAAAATGAAAATGGAATACCTGTGATAACTTGGGCCGTTGAGAGCGTTCCAATATTTAAAACAGTGAGGCCAATTGTTGAAAGAAGGACAACGGCGATTAGAAGACCACTGACTTTTCCAACACCGACAATATTTAATATTGTAATAATTGCAGTGAGGATGAGGGCGAAGTTTTTAAGATCAAAGCCTGCACTTATAGCACCAAGGTAGGCACCAAAACCCATCAGGGCAAATGCCGCCTTAAGTAGCAGGGAGATCCAAAGGCCTAGGCCCGCAATTGTTCCGGCCATTGGCCCAAATGTTCTTTCAATATAAATATATGTACCACCTGATGCCGGCATGGCCGTGGCAAGTTCTGATTTTGATAGTGCCGCCGGAAGTACACAGAGTCCGGCCAGTAAATATGAGATCCATACGTACGGACCTGTCACTTCGAATGCTAGTCCTGGCAGAACAAAAATTCCAGATCCAAGCATTGACGCGATACTGATTGAAATAACTGATGAGAGTCCTAAGTTTCTTTCAAGTTTCTTCAAATAAATTCCCTTATTCTAATTTGAGTATTTGGGCATTATCACTCAAAAGATAGGGATTGTTAATAAAAATGGGGATTTGGGCTATAGTTCGGTTAAAATCTCTTCCAGAGTTTTCTTAACTAAATCACGCTTTGAGTCAAGATCTTGATCGACTTCAAAGGCCTTTAGAGAGGCACCGATTTTTAGGAAGTTGTAGCATGAGAAGCTGCCGGCCATTTTGTGAAGGACTTGGCGCAGCTCATTTTCTTGCATTGTCGCAACTTTTGGCAGGAGGTAGTTAATTTCTGTTTTCTTAGATGCCTTAAACTTGGGAAGTAGTTTTTGAATATGTGAATTGAGACTCTTTTCCATGATATCACCTTGTGGGATATTTGAGGGAGCATTAGGCTCCCTCAGTAGTGTCGAGTACTATTTTTTAACTGTTTTTTTGGCGGCCTTTCTTGGAGCTGCTTTTTTGGCCGGGGCCTTCTTTGCGGCCACTTTCTTAGTTGTTTTTTTGGTCGCTTTTTTTGTTGCTGTTTTTGCCACCTTTTTTGGGGCGGCTTTTTTAGCAGGCGCCTTCTTTGCTGCCGCTTTCTTTTTTACTACTTTCTTAGCAGTCTTGGCCTTCTTCTTAATTGTCGCCTCGGCCTCTTTTACTTTCTTTGTTGCTGTTTTCTTGGCTTTTTTCATTTCATCTTTAAGATACTTATCAAGTGTCTTTTGAAGCTTTTGCACATCTTTGATGTGTCCATCTAGATACTTCTTAGCGGCCTTAACTTCTTTTTGAATTGTTGAATCAACAAATTTTTCAACTTTCTTTTTTTCTTTTTGTAGCGTTAGAACAACTTTCTTTACATCTTTATCCATCACGTTGCGAGCTTCTTTCTCAACTTGACCGATAAAGTTCATCACGTTCTTTTCTACTTCTTTTACAGATTTATTAGCAATAACATTATCAACCATTGCTTTTACATCATCGAAAGAATTAACTACTTTTTCAAATGTCTTATTCATCTTTTCTTACTCCCTAAATCAATAGACTAGTCTAAATTAAAATCAACCTTCTTACATATCGGCACACGTCTTCCAAAACCAAAGCTTTTATCTTTAAGTTTTAAAATAGGACAGAACTGCTGCCTTTTGTATTCACTATTTAATATCAGTTTAATGACTCTTTCAACTTCAGTTTTGTTTAACCCAAGCTTAAGAAGGTCTTCCATGTCGTAGCGATAAGAAAGATATGATTCTAATATCATATCGAGGGTGTCGTACGGAGGTAAAGAATCTTCATCTTTTTGCTCGGCCCTAAGCTCTGCACTCGGTGGCCTCTCAATAACAGCAGCTGGAATAATATTGTTGAAGTTCTTGTTGATATGCCTTGAAAGGGCAAAAACCTCACTCTTATAGAGATCCCCAAGAATGCTAAGTGCCCCAACTGAGTCACCATATAGAGTCGAGTAGCCAACAGCAAGTTCAGACTTGTTAGATGTGTTGATGACCATCGCTCCGGTTTGGTTTGAGCGTGCATAAAGTAAGGCGCCTCTTAGGCGTGATTGTATATTTTCATCGGCCAGTCCTGATAGAGGGTCTAGCGAGTCTTGAAATAGGTTTTGCACTGATGAGTGGAGAAACTTAATTGGTACATTATGAAGCTTTATTCCAAGGTTCTTACAGAGCTCTTCGCTGATCTCCCAGCTTAGGCCAGCAGAGAATTTTGAAGGCATATAAATGGCCTCAACTTCTTGTCCAGGTCGCAAGAATAACTTAACCAGTGTTAGGACAAGTGCTGAGTCGATTCCACCAGAAAGGGCCACAAGGAATTTGTTCATCCCACACTTTCTGGCATAGTCTTGTAGACCTAAATTAATGGCACCTAAAATAGCATCGAGTTTTTCTTCACTCAGTGGCCTAAGCCTTGCTCCATTAGGAGTCTTTTCAATATGAGGGCCAAAAAGGGATTCCCAAGAGTGTTTCCCCTGAGGTGCTGCTCCTAGATCTTTCATTTTGACTGCTGGGCCAACTTCAACTTCCATTTTATCTGCTACAAATGACTTGGCCTTGGCAATTACTGTTTGGCCATTGACGACAAAGCTTGCACCATCAAAAATGATTTCATCTTCTGCACCAACTTTATTGACGTAGTAAAAAGGGATATTAAATACCTTTGAGATTTCGCTGGCCCTTTTAAGACGCTTATCTTCTTTATCGATATTCCACGGCGACGCACTTAGATTGATGACTCCATTTAGGCTTTCACCTTGGGCCTTGTTCATAAGAAGTTGGAGTGGGTCAATTGCATACTGCTTTGAGTGCCACATATCCTCACAAATAAGTAGACCAAATTTATAGTCCCCAAGAGTCCAAATTGTGGCAGAATCTCCTGGTGTATAGTATTTCGTTTCATCAAAAATATCATAGGCCGGCAGAAGGCACTTCTTATAAATATCCTTTAGATTAGCATCTTTAGTGACTTCATAAATGACGTTGTAGATATTTGAAGGAATTTCATTATTTTCTTCAAAGTCATAACGAACCCCACCGATTAACAAGGCCGTGTGCTCTTCAAAATCTGTCTTGGAAAATAACTCTTTTAGAGCACCTAGCAATTCGTGATATTCGCGAATAAATGTTTTTTGTAGAACTAAATCCTGGAGGGGATATCCTGTTAAAAATGACTCTGGAAAGATGTGAATCTTATTTTGAAAGCCTTGAGATTGAACAAGATTCTCTATGTATTTGTAAACTTGTGTAAAGTTGCCAATGGTGTGATCAGTTTGATGAATGACTATTTGCATTGCGTCGTCTCTATGTTAATAATATACGTTAAATACTGGTAATTAATGGACTTTATAGCATGTTTGCATATATAAGGTCTATATCATCATTTAAGTATATTAAAGAGGTTGAAATTGTCTAATTCGCAAAAAGTAATTGTTATTGGTGCTGGAATGGCCGGTAGTGAAGCCGCCAATTTTCTAGCAAATCATGGTGTTGAAGTTATTCTTGTAGAAAATAAAACGATCCAGAGAAACCCAGCACAGAAAATCGATGCATTCGCAGAATTAGTATGCACGAACTCACTTAAGTCGATGAATCCAGCTTCTGGGCATGGACTTCTTAAATATGAGATGGACGCTCTTGGCTCCATCATTCTTGACTCTGCAAGAAAGCATGCGGTTCCTGCAGGGGATGCTCTTGCGGTAGATCGTGATGGCTTTTCAGGAGAAGTAACTGATCGTCTTCATAAAAATGAAAAGATCACAATTGTTGCACAAGATGCATCAGATCCTCAGGCGCTAATGGCCGAGTATCAGGCAGATGCTTGTATTATCGCTTCTGGCCCTCTAACGACAGAAGGCCTATCAAATTGGATCGTTAAGAATATTTCAAATGACGACTTCTATTTCTACGATGCAATTGCACCAGTAGTGGATGGAGACAGTCTTGATTACTCAAAGCTATATTACAAAGATCGCCACAAGCCAGTAAGTGAAGAAGAAGGTGAGGAAGCGGATTATCTAAATGCTCCAATGAATCAGGAGCAATATGAAGCTTTTATCGCAGAGCTTGTTAAGGCAGAGAAAGTACCGGCCCAAAATTTTGAAGATTATAAATTCTTCGAGTCATGCCTACCTGTTGATATTATGGCAGAGCGTGGTGTTGATACGGCCCGTTTCTCATGTATGAAGCCTATTGGACTGGAATTACCTGATGGCTCTCTTCCATATGCCTGTGTTCAGCTAAGACGTGAAAATCTACTCGGTTCGGCCTTTAATATGGTTGGATTCCAGACTCGTCTAAAATACCCTGAGCAAACACGTGTCTTTAAGATGATTCCTGGTTTTGAAAATGCAAGTTTTCTTCACCTAGGTTCTGTTCATAGAAACTCATTTATTAACTCAAGAACACTGCTAGATTTTGATCTAAGTGTTAAGAAATTTCCTAATATTTACTTTGCTGGTCAGATTACTGGAGTTGAAGGTTATACTGAGTCAGCTTCCATGGGACAGTATGTAGCGCTTCAACTTCTTAAGAAGTTAAGAGGTGAGGAAGTTAAACAATTTCCTGTGGAGACAGGACTAGGTGCCCTTGTTAACTATATTATGACAGTGCCTAAGCCAACTCCATCAAATATTAACTTCGGACTTCTTCCTCCGGTTACTCTTACTAAAGAACAAAGACGTGATCGTAAGAATCGTAAAAAAGTCAAAAAGCAACTTGCTTCTGATCGTGCGAAACTTGTCTTTGATGAATTCATGAGTGGGTACTTTACGAAGTGAAAGGTTTAAGCTTTATTCTCATTGCTTGCTTTATTTGGGCGCTGGATACGCTTATTCGCTATCCTCTGCTTTATAAGTACAATAGCAGTGAGATCATTGTTTTTGGTGAGCACTTATTTCTTACCATTCTCTTTCTTCCAACTCTCTATATTGCAAGAAAGAAAATCTTAAAGATGAAGCCATTTGAAATGCTTTGCTTCTTTATGATTGGCGCAATGGGCTCGGCCATTGCTACTTTAACTTTCACAAAATCATTTGCGCTCCTAAATCCATCACTGGTTATTCTCTTACAAAAGCTTCAACCATTTATTGCCATAAGTCTTGCTTACCTTATTTTAAAAGAGCGTATCACGAAGCGCTTTCTCTTGTGGGCAGCTGTTTCATTATTTGGGGCAATATTAATTAGCTACCAGGATATTAATAGCGCTATTAATTTGATTAAGACTGGACAAGTGAGCTTTGATCGCTCGTCTTTATATGGGCTTTGCCTAGCTCTCATTTCTGTCATGAGTTGGGGGAGTGCGACAGTATTTGGAAAGTACCTAATGAAGAAGAATTGGGTTGAAAAAGAAGTGATGTCACTGCGCTTTGCAGTCGGCCTTCTTGCTATTATTCCTTTTATGATTGGAACAGGCACAGGACTTAATTTTCCAATTGAGTTATGGGGAAAGGTTAGTATCTTGGCCCTCATTTCTGGAATTTTTGGAATGTACTTCTATTATAAGGGGCTAGGACTAGTCTCTGCTAAGGTTTGTACTATTGCTGAAATGTCTTTTCCATTCTTTGCAGTCATAATCAATTGGGTTGCCCTTGATCAGAAGCTTAGCGTTGTTCAGCTATTGGGTGGGGCATTTTTACTGCTCGGATCAACGATGCTACAATTAGCAAATAGAAAACACGAATTAAACGTTCAAGTGAATTAATTTTATTAGGGAGACTAGGTGGGCCATTTACCAATGGATCTAACAGATAAGATTTTTTTGATTGCAGGAGCAGCAGGTTTTGTTCCTTCAACTGTTGCCCAGCTTTATCTTGATAAAGGTGCGACAGTCTATGGCCTTGATAATTTTATAACAGGTTCAAATTCTAATATTGAACTTCTCTCTAAATATGAAAACTTCCACTTTATTAAGTGTGATATTGTTCAGGGACTGCCTGATTTTGAAGAGGTGAAGTTTGACTTCATCCTCTCTCTTGCGTCATCTGCTTCTCCGGTTGATTTTGAAATCATCCCACTTGAGATCATGATGGCCAATTCAGTTGGAACTCATAATCTTCTCGAGCTTGCAAAAGATCATGGAGCAAGATTTCTAGAGGCTTCAACTTCGGAAATCTACGGTGATCCCGAGATTCACCCACAAGTTGAAGATTACGTTGGACATGTTAATCCAATTGGCCCAAGAAGTTGCTATGATGAATCAAAGCGCTTTGCTGAGGCCCTGACAATGACTTATTTTAGAAAGTACAATGTCGATACACGTATTGTTCGTATCTTTAATACTTATGGACCTCGTATGCGTCCTGATGATGGCCGTGTTATTCCTAATTTTATTAATCAAGCATTGGATGGAGAGGATATCACAATTTATGGTGATGGAGGCCAGACTCGCTCATTTTGCTATGTAACTGATCTTGCAAACGCAATTGATCACGTTCTAATGCTAGGTGATGAGATGCCTTATAATATTGGAAACCCAGATGAGTATTCAATTAAGGAGACGGGAGAATTAATTGTTTCGACTCTCGAGTCATCATCAAAATTATCATACCAGGAACTGCCAAAAGATGATCCAAGGCGTAGAAGACCCGACATTAGTCGTGTTATGAAATTAGGGTACTCGCCAAAAATTTCATTTGAGCAAGGGATTAAAGAAACTGCTAATTATTTTAAAAATATAAAAAATAGGTAATGAGAATATTATGTTAAAAGTTGTTGTCAGCTGCGATGCTGTTATTGAAAGAGATTATTATATTGAGTGTTTAGAAACAATACTTGGTGTTATCGGTGATAACGTTGAGCTTTATACTCTTGTACATAGACAAGGTCAGGTTCTAGGGCCAGTTGAACAAAGAAAAATTCATTCAACATTTCTAAACCGTTTTGTAAAATCTTGGGAAGACCTAGTTGATAAATCTCACTTAGTACACGGTGCCGCTAGAGGTTTATTTATTCCATGTAGTGTTGATCTTGTGGTTAATCTTTCTCGTGGTTTTTCTCAAGAAATCAAGATGTGTGATGATACTTATCTCTTCACTTACTTTGTCGAAGATATTAATTCGATTAAGAAGAAGTCCTCTTTCAAGGAATTCTTTTTCAAAGCATTTACTCGTACGAAACAGAGAAAATATTTAAAAAGAGCAAATACACTTTGGTCAAATGAAGAAGCAATTTTAGAAGAGTTTCCAAGTGCAACTCAGGTAACGCCAGCAATTGCTTTAAAGGATTACAAGATTCTTCCTGAAGGAATGTTTAAGCGTGATTACTTCTTAATTAACTGTGAGCCACTTACAAGCTCTGAAGTTTATAAGATCATCGATATTTATGGTGATAAGAAATTCAAATTCATCGGAAAGCATGATCACTTAGGGCAATATGCGACTAAGCATCCAGAGCTTTTCTTTGGTGATCGCTGCTCAGGTGAGCTCGCTCCTCTTTTAGCTGGAACGAAGTATCTAATTGATACGACAGATAAGTTTCCACATTTTTCACTTAAGGCCTTAAGTTGTGGAAGGCCAGTTCTTACAAATGGAAATAAGTTTTTACCATTTGGTGTAGGAGTGCATGAGCTACCTGCGGACTACCTTGCACTAAGATATCCTGTACAAGTTGGAATTCCTGACGAAGATCCTAAGAAGCGTCATGGGGTTTCTGCTAATTATGAGATGGTTAAATTTAAACATATCTTCTTAAAAGAATTTAATAAGATTAGTGAAGTTATTGAAGAAAAGAAAGCTTCACAACAGATTCAAAGAGATGATAGCTGCTGCGAAGCTTAGTTTATTACTCTAGTGTCTTTTTTAATTTTATAACATTGTAACGATTTGAAATAATCTTCCACAGGGACAGCTTTGAGTCCTTGTGGATTGTTCCTTTATCATCAATGATTTCTTCGTCATTTAGTTGCTCAACTGCATCCTCATTCACTGTTGGATCAAAATTAGATAGCGCCATAACTCCATCTTCACTGTCGAGTAAACTTTCAAAACCATTAAGTTGACTCTTAAGCTTGTTTAAGTAGTCTTTTGAAGCTAGGTCATATGCAACAGCAAGACCTTCTCCTGTTCCTTTTTCTAAGTCTTGTGAATTCTTAGCGATATCTCTGGCCGCATTACGTCCACCAGCTCTTCGATAATTAAGGGCCATCTGAACAGGGGATACATGACCAGCTAGTGTATCTGCTAGATACTTAGAATTTCCTGCTGGATTAAGAATCGCATTGATTGCCTTCTTGGCCTTAGCACTTGTCTTATCAGATTTTGCGAGTGTTTTAAGAACACGATTGGCCGCTTTGTTAATCTTAGCAGCATTTTTATCAAGTGCTTCGTTTACATACTTTGAGTTACCTGTGGCCTTTGTCTTATTATAGCCACCTTGTACTTCACTTAGTCCGATAGCGTTGGCAAAGTTCTCACCTGTTGTCCCAAGTTTCCCCATCTTTATATCCATCTTAGGAATTGTTTTAAGCTTTTCTGTCTTCACTTCATCCACGTCGAATGTTGTATCATTATTACTCATTCCTAATCCCTGAGCGCCTGGAATAACCATACCACTGGCAACAGCTGTTTTTTGGCTCGAGGCCGGATTGTATTGATTATTGTAGCGGGCCAAGAGTTTTCTAAGAACGACTTCTGTTTTTTCTCGGGCACTCTTTGCGCTCTTGTGGGCCTTCTTAGCAGAAGAAAGGGCCTGGCTTTCAAGTGCCAGTGCCACTGCACCAAGACCTAATACCCAATATGTACATGGGTTTGAAGCAGGACAGCCAAAGATTGTCAGGGCCGCACAAATGGCCGCAATAGCAGTAGAGATTGTAATCATCATCATAATTCTCTTATGATGCTTCATCTTATCTTGTGCTGCTTTTTCCATATCTTTTAAAAGTTGAACTTCAGTTTCAAGAGCAACTCTTTGAGTTTGGTGATTCCATGCTTTTTCATCTTGTTCATCAAGCTTTGCTAAGGCATCTTTATAACCTTTAAACTTCTTCTTGTAGCCATCACCCATGGCCGACATAAGAGCAACTGCGAGTATGATCGCCCCTGAGAGCATTGTTCCGATCCCATCTGTCTGGCACATTCCACCGAATAAAAGAACACAGCCTTGTCCTACTTGAGCAGCAGCTGCCAGATAACTCATCGTATCTGAAGCACCTTTTGGACCGCTTGTCTTATGGTTAGTAAAGAGTTTTGCATCGGCCTTTAGATCTTCCTGACATTTTTTATCAATCCCACAATTTTGATATTCCATATTGTAGTTCTTATTGTCGTTGGCATTAACACATTGTTCGAGGTGACAATTATAAACATTTCCACCCTCACACTTTTGATTTGTTCCATCGTGATAACAGTAGTTGGGATCTGATTGTTTTTGTACTTCTGTGCGGCCGTCATCTTCCTCAGATTGTGTGGAGTCTGCAGTCTTTTCTTGCTGCGTTTCAGATTGGACTTGTTCCTGCTGGGCCTGTGTATTCACATCCGTTTGCTCTTGGGCGTAGGCCATAGGAGTCAAAAGCATTGACCATGAAATAAGAGTTATTAATAACTTCTTGATAATTACAAATTGTCCGCTTGCCATTTTCATAGCGTTCTCCTCACCTTATAAGAGTATTTTATCGAAAATGTGTCCATCTCCTTACTATTATATAAGATTTGTTGCAATTTTAGATACTTAGGCATCTTTTACGCCTTTTTGACCGTGTCTTTTTCGTGGCGTTTGCTTTCAATTTTTTCTCAATATTTAAAATTGTCCTAAGATTAGGCTTTATGTTTAGAAAGTATGCAATGCTCTAATATAAGTTGTTAAAAATGCATAAAATAGTTTGGCCTCTATGTTGCTCTAATATTTACAAATAGGAACATGGGGGAAGAAGTGAAGAGGATTTCATCTTTATTATTTATTGTGGCGTTATCAACTCAAGCATTTGGAATGTCATTAGAAGAGTATAATACTCAAGTTGAGAAGATTAATTCGACAATTAAAGATGAGCAAATGCGCCTTCTTGTTAAACAAGAGCTGGCAAAAGAGATTGCGAAGTCTCTTTCAACGCAAAAAGCAGAAGTTAAAGAAGTAGAAGAGGCCCCTGCTGAAAAAGTAGAGCAAGAAAGTCCGAAGACAGTGCAAAATACTCAAGCAGTTCTAGTTCCTGAGTTTGTCGAGGAAAAAGACGATTTTAAATTTCAACTTGGAATCAGTGCCATTGCATCAACATTGGACTTTTATGAAAAAGATATAAACTTGATTGGAAGTGAACTTGCTGTAAGTGGAGTTAAATCAATTGATAATCACAAGTATCGTCTAGGATTAGCTATTCGTTCTTTACGAGCTGAATCGTACACTCTTGCAAATGGTGTAGAATATGAAATGTTGAGTAATGCTGATTACTCTGGTGCGGGAGTGAATTTCTCTTATACTTATATGGTGACAAGTAGCTTTGGAGTTGGTGCATATACGTCTTTCAACTATGGTGAGACTGATATTTGTAAAAACGGTCAGTGCTTGAGTCTTGATACAACAATTAGTGATATTGGGGCCCGATTTGATCTTAACTTAGCGGCCTGGAATCCTTACTTAACAATAGGCTATTCTTTATATAATATTGATGGACGTGAGTTTGATGCTGCTACAGCATACTTAGGATTATTAAATTTTGAATTCTAATTTTTAGGAGAGTAATGAGTCAATTCGATCTATTTGGAGCAGGTGAGAATGAAGAAGTCGTCTACAATTTAAAAGATGGCACGGTGATTTATTATCCAAATTTCTTTGCTAAGACTAAGATTGAATTTAATGACTTGAAGAACTCCCTTAGATGGCAAGAAGGTGAGATTACTCTCTATGGTAAAACTCACGCGATTCCAAGACTACATGCTTGGTATAGTGATGAGAAAGAATATAGCTATTCTGGGGTTAAATTACCTCGCAATAATTGGAGCGATAATTTATTCATCCTAAAAGAAGAAATTGAAAAAATAACAAAACATCAATTTAATGGATGTCTTTGTAATCTATACCGTGATGGAAAAGACTATGCGGCCTGGCATAGTGACGATGAGGCAAGTCTTGGGAGAAACCCTGTGATTGCTTCTGCTTCATTTGGAGAGTCTCGTAAATTTGTTTTAAAGCATCGCTTTGATAAGTCCGTTGAAAAGGTTGAGATTGTTCTTGAAGATAAGAGTCTCTTAATTATGAAAGGCGCTCTTCAACACAATTGGAAGCATCAATTAAATAAGACGGCCAAACAGGTTGATGAGAGAATTAACTTAACTTTTCGTTATATTATCGACTAGCTTTCCCAGCTCTTCGAGCTCCAGTCATATAATTGGTAAGGAGTGTAGCGAGACTTATATTTCATAAACTCATTCTCTTCAATCCAGTAGCCAAGATAGTAATAATCGAGTCCCATATTCTTTGCATGCATAATTTCAGCAAGTGCTCCAAGATGCCCTAAACTCATTTTTTCAAATTGCGGATCATAGCAGAAATAAACACTACTTAAAGCATTTTGGGATTGCTCTAAAATTCCAAAAGCGATCAATTTATTATCAAAGAAGACTTCACTTAGTAGTTGGGTTCCAGTGAAACGATAGAATGTTTCTTTAAAGAGCAACTCGTTATCAATAATCGTTGCATCAATACTGTCGACAAAACGGTTTTGCCCATGTAGGCGATAAATCTCAAAATGCTTTTGCCTGTATAAAAGCGGTGAGAACTTTACTTGCAAACCTTTATTGTGATTTCTTTTTAAAAACTTTGATTGGTTCTTTGTAAGTTTGAATTTTTTAAGATCAACTCGAATGGGAATACACTTTTGGCAATTGGGACAAAGTGGCCTAAAGATGAATTGGCCAAACTTTCTCCAACCACGCTCAAGCAGAAAGTCTAATTCAGTATCATTTAATTCAGAACTAAAGAAGAACTCGTGCTGTTCCATTTCCTCTTTTAAATATGGACACTGATCAAGATCGCTAATTCGAGGGCTTAGAATCATTTTCATTTGATTATAATAGCATTAATTGGGTTTGTGTTGAAAGGCTTCTTGTTGTTTTATAAGCTCTTTTAATGGCGCAAGAAATTGATCCTTTTGACTCTCTTGAATATCACCTAGGGCAAGGAGAGTTGCTGTGATGGCTTCTAGAGTTGATAGGTGTGTCTCACCGCAAGACTTGCGAATGCTTTGATATATTGTCTTTTGATCATCTAATTCCAAGTGAAAGCAAGGCAGATCACTAAGCTGGGGCCATGTGTGATAGATCTTTCTGGCCTTCTTCCAAGTCCCATCTAAAGCAATAAAATTCTTGCTCTCTAATAAGTGAATGTTTTCAACATTTAAGGCAATGGATTTTTCATTTTTAAAAAGTAGAAATGGCCTTAGTCCCTTAATTTCTTGCATCAACTCCTCGTTGATATTTTCACTCGTCACAAGTTCAATTTCTGGCGCAACCAGCTTCGCCAGCCTGGCCGTGTTAAAGGGGTGAAGTGCTTCTTTTTGATCTTGTAAAATGATCAGTCTATTTTCTAAAGGTACTTGTTCAATTGTGTGGCATAGACACTGGCCTTGTGGCCGTAGGCAATTGGGGCAATGGTTTCGTTTGGCCATAATTAGATATTTAATTCTTTATTGTACTTGTCCATTAGAATTGGTTTTCGGTAGTACATAATGAAGTAGATAATTGGATAAATAAGTAAATCAAATGCAAAGTTTTCAGTTTTATATTTGATATTATCTGTAATCTTTGTTTGGCCATTTCCAATATCGCGAATATGATAAGTATGAATCCACATTGTGAATGGAAATGGGGTTTCAATGGCCTCTGTTCGAATGATAATTCCATCAGAAGTTTCTTTCTTCTGAGTCACTTCGATAACCCAAGACTGGTAGTGGCCACAGATTGATGTAATTAGGTGAGTTTGATCAGATACAGAGTTACCGTCGAAGCGAGGCACTTCTAAATTGATAAAAGGAGGTGTCGCCTCCTGCATTGTATCGGCATTGAAATTATTCAAAATTTCTTCGACACTTGCATTAACAATGGTATTGATTACTAAACTCTTCATTCCATAGAATTATACATCTGATACTTACTTAACTCAACAACCAGTCTCTAATGTTTAAAAATAATAGAAAAACTTAACACAAAGTTAATTTTTACTTTGTTCGAAAATCTAAAACTATCTTAAGTTGATATGAAATGATTCATATGGCCAAATAGAATATAGTTGACCACTCAACCATGATGGCAAGGAGAAATCTATGAATTTAAAGGAAAGGTTAAAGCTCGAAGAGAAAGAGGCCAGGGATCTAGTAAAGGCCTATTGGCATTTTTCAAAAGTCAAACCTAAGAAGAAGGAAGCTGTTAGTGAGGAGGATGAAGAAAAGCTGGGAAAGCAGGTGGGCCTAATGCTGAACGAGTAGGTGTTGTGCGTGATCTCCTGGAGAGACGTAGGCAGAAAGAGGCCTTAAAGAAGAAACAAGAAGAACTTAAAAAGAAAGCTGAAAAAGAACTCAAAGAGTTTCAAAAAGAGTTAGAAAAGAAAGCCGGTAACGAATAGTTATCTAAGAGCTTTTGTCACACAGTTAGTAAGTCTCTTGTCTCCAGGGTTAAACTCTTGGAGGCATTTTTCGTAGATCTTAGTCGATAATTCATCGCAATTATCCATTCTCTCTTTTATACAGTGGAATGATATTAGTTGCTCAATTTCTATTCGTTGCTCATTAGGATCAACAGGAATTACTGGTGAAACCTTTCTAGGTTTAGGAGAAACTTTTTTCTTTCTTGTTTCAACGGTAATTTTCTTATTCTTGTAGTAGCGACGCTCTTGAGCTTGAGAGCGCTTCTTTGTGATCTCATTCCACTTTGCCGCTCTAAGTTTCTTATAGTAGAGAAGTTGTCTCTCTCTTTGAGTTAGGGGCTTCACAGGTGCTTGCTTAGTTGCACATGAGGCAATCAAGCTAGCAGATATGAGTAGAATGGTAAGCTTAAAAATCTTTAATAGCATCAACTAGAGTTTCGTCGTCAATAAATGGGTTGCGACTATTTTGAATTTCGTAAATTCGGTTATTGATTCTTACCTCAAATGCATCAACAGGGTCATCATTATGCCATTTTCTCAAATAGAATTCCTGAGCTTCATCGATTGGAAGATTATAGCGAGTAGAGAAGTAGAAAAGTGCTCTTGCGATATTACCTCTAATTTCTTGAGGTGGTTCAAATGATGTTGTTGTTTCATTTGCATAATCGACTTCACCAATATGCGAAACCTGACAATTAGAATTCACAACTCTTCCATTAACTTCACCAAATGGGTGATTACTGCGTGATGAATTAGCTCTTGAATTTGCAGGAAATAAGTGATGAAGATCGTTCTTTTGAGTGTTGCGGCCTTCTCTTGGATTAAAGCGAGATTGAGGCCAACTGTGTTCACAATTCATAACTTGATGATTTGGAATTTGCATTTTTCCAATACCATCTCTTTCATCAACTTCTTGGTTACAGTAAATATCTTTTACGTAATATCCTTGAGAAGAAGTTTGAAGGTAAACATCTCCAAATAAATACTTTCTAGCTTCCTTATAATTTCTTGGAACTCTTTGAATAAAACAATTTTGTCTACCCTTACAATCTTTAGCAAGTAAGTCGTTTTTATTTGGTGTTCTAATATGAGCAGATACTAAGATCTCTCTAAGCTTTGCTTTAATTTTTTCAGAAGAATTTATCGTTGTGTTTGAGATGAACTGGGCCGTATCCTCTGGGTAGTAAGAGTATTTCGTCAGTTGGGTTGAGTTGTAACCAGCAGACGCGCTGAAACTCATTTGAATGTAGATAAGCACCATAAGGTGACTAAGCTTAGTCATTTTAATTCCTTCCTTGGAATGATTATACTTTAACAAGAAAACATATCTTGGCCAATAAAAAAACGGAGCAAGAAACGGCCCATAAAAATCACATCGGGGCAATTTAAGAAAAATAAAATTGTAAGTGTCCTCTCTATCGCATATGCGAATCTTATGTTAAATTGAAAAGATATCAATCACCAATTCAGATGTAAGAAAATTTATGAAAAGGAAATACTATGGGTGTTTTGGCAAGTAAAATTATTGGTGTGGGTTCTTACGTACCACCACAAGTTTTTAAAAACTCAGATATCGAAGAAATGATGAACACTTCTAATGAATGGATCGTTCAGCGCACAGGAATTGAGCAACGTCATTGGGTTGATTCAAAGACTTCAACTTCAGATCTTGCTCTTAAGGCGAGTGAAGAGGCCATTGCAAACGCTGGCATTAATAAAGAAGATATCGACATGATTATCTTAGCAACTCTCTCTCCTGATTTTGACTTTCCAGGTACAGGTTGTTTCTTACAAGAGAAGCTTGGGCTTTCAGAAATCCCAGCAATCGATATTCGTCAACAGTGTTCTGGTTTTCTATATGCCATGACTGTTGCTGATAAATTTATTGTTAGTGGTTCAAATAAGAATATTCTTGTTGTTGGTGCTGAAGTGCACTCAAAAGGATTAGATCAAACTCCAGATGGACGTAATGTTTCTGTTCTCTTTGGTGATGGTGCTGGTGCAATTGTTATGAGTGCGACAGAAGTTAATGATAAGAAGACTGAGCCTTGCTTTATCGATGCTTCTCTTCACAGTGAAGGTAAGTATGCTAAAGAGCTTTGGCTTCCTGCTGCAGGAACTGGTTTTGATTCAACGGAAAGACTTTCACAGGCAATGCTTGATGAAAAACTTCACTACCCACAAATGAATGGGAAGACTGTCTTTGTACACGCTGTAAAAAGAATGACTGAAGCACTTTCAAAGCTTATGGCCAAAAATGGTGTAACAGTTGATGATGTTGATGTTTTCTTATTCCACCAAGCAAACTTAAGAATCAATTCTAAAGTTGCAGAGGTGATGGGAATTCCTGAAGAGAAAGTTTTCAATACAATTCAAAAATATGGAAATACAACTGCTGCGACAATTCCTCTAGGAATGCACGATGCGATGAAAGAAGGTGTTCTAAAGCCAGGTATGCTTGTGGCAAGTGCTGCATTCGGTGCTGGCTTTACTTGGGCCGCTTCTCTTTACCGCGTGTAAGGGTGCCATGCACCTTTGGTTTCGCAACTGCTAAAAAGCCTCCGTACTGGAGGCTTTTTTATTTTATAATTTCAGTTAGTTATTTTATATTTCTAGTTTTTTGCTAAGGCCTGTGATTTTCTTCACAATTATACTTTTTTATTCCGATATTTAATTATAATGATTTTTGAGAGGAAGCTAGATGGATAAAGAACTACTAGAAGTATGGAAGTTAGTCTTAAGTCTTATACATATGGATGGCGTTATCTCTTCATCAGAAGAGAAGTGGTTTAAGGAAAAAATAAATGAATTAAGGTCTCACAAGCTTTTAAATGCGACTGAAGAAGACATTGAAGCCTTAAAGCTAAGTTTTAGTCAACCTATAGGAAACTATGTTGAAGCGATCTCACAAATTAAGACACCCGCAAGAAGGTCTTTTATTTTACACATGGTTCGTACAATTGGACATTTAGATAATAATTTTTGTGATAATGAGAAAAAGGTATTTAAAGATATTGAGAGTATTATCTTGGGTGATTTAAATCTTGAGGATATTGAATCTCAGAATCAAAAGATGGAGTTAGATAGTTATGAATTTAAGAACTATTATCAAATTGATGAAAGAGATTCATTCATAACTGTTTTGGCAAAAGTTGTAGCTAAATATCTATGATATTTAATTTTTTTGATAACTTAATAGAATTAATAAAACAATTCACACCTGAGTTTTTACATCATGATCTATTTATACTTTTGATAATAAATCTGTTTATCTCTATCTTTGTAAATTATGCAATTAAGCTAATTTCAAAATACTCAAACAAAATAACTGATAAAAAAGAGAGGGATAAGAATACACTTATTATTGCTTATCTCTTATGCTGCTTTATATTTAGCTTCTTGTTACTTGATACACAGAAGGGAATATACACTATTTTGATAATTTATTTGGCCTTAGCTCTTTTATTTTTCTTTATTTATATCGTTTCCCGACAGTATGAGAAGTGGGGCATACCAACTGAGTTTGATGGTGATTTAAGGATTGTCAAGGAGCCACGATTTAAAGATTTCACGATTCTGGCATGTCCAAATTGTAAGACAAGAACAATCTCTTGGATACATGCAGTTAAAGTACCTCAAACTTGTGGTGTGTGTGAAAAGAAGTATAAGGGGATGATTTCGATAAGATTAAATCGATTTTTTTTGTCTGTTTCTTTTTTATCTCTGGCACTAGGTTTATACCTCTTAACAGTGCCTGGAATATCCAAAAGTATTTGTTCGCTAATTATGTTTAGTGGCCTTGTTGCACATATGATTTATCGAGTAATACCTAAGGGGCCAGAGGAAGTTAAGGAAGACATATTTGTAATTAATAAACATAAATAAGTGTTTAGAACATCTTTTTAAATTTCTATTTAATAAAAAAAGCCTCCGAACTGGAGGCTTTGTATTTTGCTTTTTTATTGGCAGTAGTTGTAATCGCGGAAGTAGCGAGCACAGAAGTTTTGTGGGAAGCGACAGTCATCCATATTGCTTGACCAGTAGCTTGCACTTTGGCAGTACTTTGTGTCTTGTTTTTCAACATTAACAATGAACTTTCCAGTAGCAACTTCGCGTCCATTTTTTTCTAGCTTGTACTCGATTTCATTTTCACCGTAGTAGTTAAGTAGTGGCCTTTGAAGTAGAGTGTAGATCCAAAGATTGAACTTCTTAGAACTTTCACCTTTTTCAGCATCAAATGAAGATGACTTCGATTTTTTGCGTCCCTTGTGGTCCTTGTAGTATAGAGTTACTTCGTCTGCATCAACTCTTTCACCTTCGTCTAGAACAAAGCGTGAAAACTCAGATGGGCTTAAGTAATTTGCACTACAATTTACGTAGCGAATTTGGTGCTGATTTCTGTCATTACATGTTAAGCGGATACTCCCTTCAACAGGGTTGGAAGCTAAATCATTTCCAATTTGAAGTCCTGCACCGAAAGCAGGCAGAAGCATTAGTAAACTAATTAGTACTTTCATTATAAACTCCTTTTTATAATCCTATTAATGATATTAAGGAGTTTTAGTTTATGCAATTTTATCTAGCTTAAAGATAGAACTTGTAAGTTTATGAGTTAAAGCTCACGCGCTTTAAGTTTAGCGTAATTGTAGATTAATTCACGCCAGTTTTGCATAAGCGCAGGGGCCGTAAGCTTAACAAGTTTTGGATCGCTTGGAATATAGTCGTAAAGAAAGTATTCCATGGCAAATTGAATTGTCTGCATACCGATATATAACTCAGTAAAGAAGTCGATATCACCCTTTTGATAGTAGGCGATTAATTCGGCCACGTCTTGGTGGTATTCACATGAGCCGCATCCGTTACACATTCCGTAGTTTTCAACAAAGGCCAGGTGCTGCTGAGTTTGAGTTGCAATAACTTGCTCCCTCTCATCTGAGTCAGCACTAAAGCTCTCAACTAATTCAAGTGCACGTTCCGGATACTGATTGATGGCCATGAAAATGCGCTCATAGAATGTAGCGTATAGGGAAGTAAAAATTGAATCTTCAATTAGATAGTAGAAGAAGTCTTCTGTGGATTTTGTTCCAGCTTTTAAGTTTTCATAACTAGCAAGGGCCATCTTAAGAGGTGCATCTTCAAACTCTTCTAATTCAAAGAAGATTTTTGCAAGCTCTTGTTTGCCAAGATCGAATTCACTCTTGTGCTTAAATTTTGAAAACATGAACGCCTCCACATAAGTTCTTGTTCTAGATTTTATCAAATTAAATTAAATCAAGAACTTATGTGGAGTGAGTGGCAGAAAGTGCCAGTCTTATGGGCAAGGTATAGTAAATACCTTGTGTATTTCTTCGATGCGATTAAGAGTGTCGCTATCAAGAGTCACTTCACTTGTGGCAAGGTTCTCTCTTAATTGCTCCATCGTCGTTGCACCGATGATATTTGATGTATTAAATTCACGCTTGTTCACAAAGGCAAGAGCAAGAGTTGCAGGAGAGAGTCCAACATCGCTAGCAAGTTCGACATAAGCTCTGATCGCGTTTTGTGCATGCTCTGAAGAGTAGCGTGTGAAGTACTCACCGTATTCAGTTAGGCGAGAATTTGCAGGTTTCTTTCCATCTAGATACTTTCCAGAGAGCGCGCCAAAAGCAAGTGGTGAATAAGCAAGTAGTCCGACTTTCTCACGAATTGCCATTTCAGCAAGACCAACTTCAAATGAACGATTAAGTAGAGAGTATGGATTTTGAATTGAAACTGGGCGTTCAATATTTGTTTCTTTGGCCGCTTCAAGGTATTTCATAACTCCCCATGGTGATTCATTTGATAATCCCCAGTGAAGAATCTTACCTTCTTTAATAAGCTCATCCATGGCCTCCACTCTTTCATTGAAGCTTACTTCAATCTCAGGTGTGATATGCTCGTAATTTAGACGGCCAAAGAAATTTGTCACACGTGATGGCCAGTGAATTTGGTAGAGGTCTAAGTATTCAGTGTTAAGTCTTTTTAGAGAAGCTTCACAAGCTGTTTTAATATCGCTTTTTGAAAAGGCGATCTTTCTAATGTCACTATTTCTAATGTAGCTATCCATTGATCCAGGGCCTGCAACTTTAGAAGCAAGAATAAACTTGTCTCTGTGAGTTTGCATCTTATCCCATTTACCAATGAATTGTTCTGTCTTTGTGTATGTACTTTGTTGACCAGGAACTGGATACATTTCAGCTGTATCAATAAAGTTAACTCCATAGTCGAGCGCTAAATCAAGTTGCTCATGGGCCTCTTCAATTGTATTTTGCTCACCCCATGTCATTGTCCCAAGACAAATTTCACTGACTTTAATATCTGTATTTCCAAGTTGATTAAATTTCATAAACCCTCATTTATATTTGGTTTTATTATTGCTGCTTAACCATTTCTTCTAATGGAAGCTGTGTTTGTTTCTTGATGTAATTTACTAGAGTAAAAATAATAATCACTGTCACAATTAAAGTTGGTACAGAGATCACTGGGAAGCTAAGTGCAGTCATTCTTCCTAAGCTCTCATTAAACTCAACTGTTCCAGGGGCGCCTTTAAGGACGATGACCGCTAGAACATAATTTAAAAATGCTGACAGAAAGAATGTTGAAGAGAAGTAGAATCCTGCAATGTGAATCTTTTGTTTGAAGTCGTCGTGTAAACCTCTTGCTTCAAAAGCCAGGTGGATTTTTTCCATATCAAAAATTTGCTCAAATAAAGTTCTTATCAGTGGCTTCTTTGTAAATTGAGAAGCAAGTACAAAAAGACCAATTACAAGTGGAACAGCAGTTTCTTTGACAATCATCCATGTGCGATCTAGTTCTAAAAGACCAATTCCGCCTGTTAGCAGAACGCTCACAAGACCAATGGCCGCAATCCAGTTAAACTTTCTTTTAGAGATAAAGTCCCATGCACCATAGAGAAGTGGAAAAGCAAGGGCAATGATAAGAGCATTAACTTGTCCTAGTTTTTCAGGCCCTGAGAACTTCGTTAGTATTACTGACGGAATCACAACATTACAAAGAATGTTGATGAACGGGTTTTCATTTTTTTCGTTTTTACTTTTTTGAATATTCGTTTCAGTCGAATCTGACATTTAAAATCCTTTTATAATTTGCTCTTCATAATACCTAAATCAATAAAGTAGGAAAAGGTTTAAAAGACCAATGTGAAAACTCGGGTATTGTAACAACTTCTTACAACCTGAAATCTGAACTTGTCTTAAGAAAATTTAAATGAAATCATTTTTTTTACCCGAATTACTTTTGATCACGGATGAACATAAGGATAAATCATGAAAAAACTATTTCTTGCACTAGGTATGACGTGCGCACTGAGCGCTTCAGCTCAAAATTACAATGGTTACATTGTTAAATTAAAGCCAGGTTACGAATCTTTTGTTAACACAAATATGGCCGATGCTCAGGTTAGAAAACTTAGCTTTGGTACATTTGCTGTTGTTAAGCAAAAATTCGAAGGTCTTGTACAAGACCCAGCGGTTGAGTATGTTGAGAAAAACTGGATTATTAACTTAAATGAATTCTCTGCACCTCAACAAGATGACTCTTCACTAACTGAAAATCGCGATGAACAATTTTCTAAGCAGTGGGGACTTTTAAATGATGGAAGCAACTCTGGTGGTTGGTTTTCAAGAGGAAAAGCTGGTGAAGACATCAATGCAACTGCTGCATGGAATGTTGAAACAGGTAATCGCGACCTAGTTGTAGCTGTTATTGATACAGGTGTTGACTACACTCACACTGATCTTAAAGCTAACACTTGGAAGAATGAAGGTGAAATCGCAGGTAACGGAATTGATGATGATGGAAACGGATTCATTGATGATGTATACGGATATGACTTCGCAAATAAAGATGGTGACCCAATGGATGGCCACTCTCACGGAACTCACTGTGCTGGTGTAATTGGTGCTCGTCACAATGGAACTGGTATTATGGGTGTAATGGCAAATGTTAAAATTATGTCGATTAAATTCCTAAGTGATAGTGGTTCAGGTGAAACAATTGATGCAATCTCTTCAATTGACTACGCTGTTGCTAATGGAGCAAAAATTCTTTCAAACTCTTGGGGTGGAGGAGAGTACTCTGAAGCACTTAAGGAGTCGATCGAAAACGCACGTGATAAAGGTGTTCTTTTCGTAGCTGCTGCAGGTAACTCGAGGATGGATAATGATTCTAGGCCAACGTATCCAGCAAATTATGATGTTGCTAACGTGATCACTGTTGGTGCAATGGATGGAAAAGGTAACCGTTCATCATTTTCTAACTATGGACAAGAAACAGTTCACGTATTTGCTCCAGGATCAAATATTCTTTCAACTGTTCCAAATAACCGTTATAAGAAAATGTCTGGGACTTCAATGGCCACGCCAATGGTTTCAGGGGTTCTAGGGCTTCTACTTTCAAAAGAAGATGGACTATCTTTTTCTGAAATTAAAGAAAGAATTTATTCTACTTCTGTACCTAATCCAGGACTTATCACAAAAGCTAAGTCTGGACGTATTGAAGCTTACCGCCTACTTAACAATATCCAAAACTAGTGATATATAAAGAGGGGAGTTGCTATAAGAGCGACTCCCTTTTTTATTTATGAAAATCAAACTGCCAGAATTTCTTATTCGAAAATTAAAGATGACTCCTTATCATAAGCTAGGTGGCGCCGAGGGCGTTCAAGAATTTGTTAATAACTTCTACGAAATCATGGATACTGATCCTAAGGCCTCAAAGTGTCGTGCCATTCACGCAAGCTCACTTGAGAGTGCTAATAAGAAGCTCTTTATGTTCTTATCGGGCTGGCTAGGTGGCCCAAGTTTATATATTGAAAAGTATGGCCATCCTCGTATGAGAAAGCGTCATTTTCCATTTAAGATTGGTTTCGCTGAAAGAGATGAGTGGCTCTATTGTATGAGAAAGGCCATGGATAAGAAGCAGCTAAAGCCTGAGTTTGATAAAGAACTCTGGGGCGCTTTCGAAAGATTCGCTGAGCATATGAGAAACCAAGACTTTTAGCTCTTTGATTTCGATTCCGCAAAAAACTTCGTAATTTAATTCATTTAAAAGTTCAAGACAGCGTTCAAAGTGAGTTCTAAACGCACTTTCTTGCTTCATCTCTAGCTTTAATAGTCCTGCTGCAATTTTGATAATGGCCTTAAATAAAATGGCAAAGTCATCCGTGCGGTTATGTTCATTCCACAATGACTCTAGGTAGGCATGGGCCTCCCAGAAATAGCCTTCATTAACTAAGTCTATGGCAAATAAATAATCTTCATTATTTTTAAAAGCTTCACTGGAACCTAGGCGAGCTGTTTGGGGCTCGCCGCTTTCTTCCATATGGCCACCAGGTTTTAAGGGGTGAGGATTCACTCCTGGACGAAACCTATATGGTGGTAGTGCTCGAGTGGAATATCTTATGAAAGTCTCCAATCGAAATCAAAGAGAAGCTTTCCTTCATCAATATGAACTTGAGAAACAATCTTTGACCAAATTTTTTCATTTGGATCCCACTGAAATCTTGCTCGTGCAACCTTATGCTTGATAGCGTTGAATTTTTCAACTTCTTGACGGTTCTTCCAATTTGGTGCCTTAAGTTCTGCAACAATACGTACTTTAGGTGCACTCGCTAATTTTGCCATACGTGCATAGTCGTAGTGAGATGCAATCTTAAGCATTGCAAGAACATCAGTAACCGCTCTATGTGGAAACGGGTTAATAAAGCCATGTGAGTGCTCGAGAAGAGCCATCGACTTGTGAGTGATTCTTCTTGGGTACTCAACATCTTCCTGAGTATCAATCCAAACTTTATTTGGCATCTCGATACCATATCTTTTAAACATGGCCGTTAGCATCGGCTTGTCATATTTTGCGCCATTGTGGGCCATCATATAGTCGGCCTTCTTCATAAGTAGGGCAACTCTTTCAAGGGCCATCTTGATTTCATCTCCACGGCGGCCCCACTCAGCAAGTAATTGTTCGTCAATGCCTGTAAGCTCAATAACTTCTTCTGTAAGTTTTAAGCGATCTTTTTCATCGATAAGTTCAGAGAAGACTCTAACTGGAGAGTTGATACGTGTGTCCCAAAGAACCGCTCCAATTTCTGTAACGCGGTCAACTTCAAGGTTTACACCTTTTTGCGTTAAATTTTCGTTAATACCTTCTAAATCAACTCCAAGAATGAGCATTTGACGTCCTTTTGTTGGTCTTGCTGTGTGCCATAAGATTAATTGACAATATTCTGACTTATTTAGGACAATTATTAACGATACGTTTAATATTGTAAATGCTGGGATTACTTAGATTTAATGAAACCTTATATTGTACTTATATTCACGGCGTTAATTGTTGCCTTCTTTTCTGGAAGTTTTGTTTTAAAAACTTTCGCACCTCGTTTTGCCAGTCAGTATCAAATTGACGAAATTAACGAGTTAAAAGTTAAGATGCAGACCACGATTACTCCTTACGCCATCGTCAACTTCTCATCACTATATTATTCCGATGAGCAGTTCCAGCTTCTTAATCCATCTCTTGCAATTGAAGAATTTGATGCATCTCTTCTTTCAAGTTCAAAGGGTTGTTCAAATATTGAAATTCTTCAGTCTCAATTAACGGGAACACGCAAGAAGGGAGTATGGGAACAAATTCGTTGTGGCAGAATCAGAAATATCCCAAATTGGTTTGTGAAATCACCTCCCTATATTCACGAGTCGGGAGTAAGTTACGCCTATCTCTTATTTCAATATCAATTGGCCACAGGTCAGGCTTCTCAGACGTCTTGGGTAAGACGTAGACTTTCATACTTTCATGTTTCAGAGCTTGCTCAACTTCAACGTGAGATTGGGCCACTTGGTGGGATCTATGGACTTCTAGCAAGTCTTTCACAAGAAACTCTTCAGGATATTATTAATGAAGAGGGGACAATCCTTGCTAAGAACTTCTTACTTGCTAGGATTAAATACCCAAGACAGTACAATGTCTTAGAATATCGTTTCTATGCCAATGACTCCATTGAAAGATTCTTAGACCAGACACCCTATCAAATCACAAGAGCACGTGCTGGAAAGTGGTGTGTTTATAATGATGGCCCAATTTGTTGGAGACAGAACACAAGGCATCTCCTACAGACTGTTTCGACATCAACCCTGACTTCATTTACTGGGATTATTGTTATCTTCTTTATCATTCTTTGGCTGCTCTTTAGTAAAATTAAGGATGATAAGATTGAAGAAAGTCGAAAGAAGATGGCCCTTCAGGTTCTAACTCACGAGTTTAGAACTCCTGTTGCATCTCTCCTTCTTATCGTCGAAAAAATGAATCGCTCTTTGGGGTCTTTGCCGGAAGACCAGCAAGAAGATGTTCTTCGTATTGCGGGTGAGGTTTACCGCCTACAGCGTTTGACGGAGAAGTCAAAGCACTACCTTCAGGGTTCAAATGCTTCAGGCATGTTAACCTTCAGTTATGAAAAGTTAGATCATTTAGAAGATCTTATTTATGATACAATCATTCCTATTAAGGAAACTTACGATAAGGAAATTGAAATCTCTATTGAAGTCAATGATACGATCTTTGTTGATTATTACTGGTTTCAAATTTTAATAAAGAACCTTGTTGAGAACTCTTTTATTCACGGTGCAGAAAAACACTATTTGAAGATTTATGAGAAGGATAAATTCTTTGTTATTGAAGTAGGTGATGGTGGTGAGATCACAAAGGATCTCGATACACTGACAAGTGAATTCGTAAAAGGTTCAAAGAGTTCTGGTACTGGTTTAGGTTTAAATATTATTAAAAATATTGTTGATGAATGGGGCGGAAAAATTGAGTTGGTAAAGAAGCCGACGAAATTTATTATTACGCTACCTAAAAGGAAGTAAGTATGGATAAGATTCTATTAGTTGAAGATGATGTTTCACTGGGAAAAGGAATTCTTGATTTTCTTAAAATGGAAGGGTTTGATACAACTTGGGCACAGACTCTTGAAGAGGCAAGAAAAATTGATCTAAAAGGATTTAATCTTATTATCCAAGATTGGATGCTTCCTGATGGGCAAGGGATCGACTTTCTTAAAGAGATCCGTGCAAATAATAATAACACGCCAATGATTATTCTAACGGCCAAGACTGACCTTATTGATAAGGTCGTAGGGCTTGAGTCTGGTGCGAATGATTATATGACTAAGCCTTTTGAGTCACGCGAGCTACTTGCTCGTATCCGTGTTCAGCTTCGTATTGGTGATCAAGGTGCCATGGCCAAGGATATTGACACAAAGGGTGTGCTAACTCTTGGAAAGCTTAAGATTGATAATGATACCAGAGAAGTAACTTGGGACGGAAATTTAGTCGAACTAACTAAAATGGAGTTTGATTTCTTAAAGCTACTTGTTGAAAATCCAAACCGTGCTCTTTCACGTGATGAAATTTTAAATAAGGTATGGGGATATGAATGCTATCCATCAACTCGTACAGTCGATACACACGTTCTTCAATTACGTCAGAAGTTTAATGAAAATTTAATTGAAACAGTTCGTGGAATTGGTTACAAACTCCGCCCGCAATTTGCTCAGTAAAATTTAAAAACGTCGAATAACCGATAAATAGGGTCTTTATAAAGGCCCTTTTTTTATATTCTTTTCAAAGATTTGACATAACTCTAACGTAGAGTGAATAAAGCTTGGCCATAATATTACGAAAGGTTTGTTAATAAAAATAACTACTAGGGGCCATTTATGTCTAAGCGATTAACCATTCCACTTCTTTTTGCCTTTGTTGCCTTGTTCTTAGCATCATGCCAGTCAAAGCAATCAGCAAGTGATCTTCAAAAAACATTGGAAGATAATCCTGAAATCTTAACTGAAGTGATGAAAAAGAACCCACAGCTATTTATGGAGACACTTCAGAAGATGGCCTCTCAAATGAGAGAGAAGGCCCTTGAAGATCGAAATAAGAAAGAGCAAGAATTCTTAGAAGCTGCTTTTAAAAATCCAATTGAAGTTGAAAAGCATAGCGAAGACTTAATTATTGGTAATCCAAACGCAAAGGTTATTATTTATGAATACTCTGACTTTCAGTGTCCATTCTGTTATCGCGCACTAGAGACTGTTAAGCAGGTCCTTGATGATTATAAAGATGATGTAGCTTTTGTTTATCGTCACCTTCCTATTGATTCAATTCACCCTAATGCTAGGCTTGCGGCCAAGTACTATGAGGCCATTCGAATTGAGTATGGACAAAAGGCATTTGATTTCCATGAGACAATTTTGAAGAATCAAAATAAGGTTCGCCATGGTGAGAAATATTTCATTAGTCTTGTTAAAGAGATGAAATTAGATGTTGGTAAAATTAAAGAACTTGTAAGTTCTAAACGTGTTGAAAATAAAATTGCTGCGGACGTAGCAAGTGCAAATAAACTGGGCTTTAGTGGCACTCCTGGTTTTGTCGTGGCCGGTGTTCCAGTTAAGGGCGCATACCCATATTCTCATTTTAAAATGATCTTAGACCGTCGCTTGAATGGAAACTCTAAGGATCCAGCAAGTGAAATGGCAAAGATCAAATAATTAAAGGTCCGTTAGCAAATTAATAAGTTCAGGGTAATCGATAAATGGATTACGGTTGCCCTGATACTTTTCTACTTCATCATTCCTAAACTTTTCAAACTCAGATACTGGATCTAACTTATCCCATGCTCTTAGGAACTCTTCTTCGCGATCATTGATTGGTAGCTCATATGTGACAGCAAAGTAGAATAGGCCACGGGCAATATCGCCCTTAACTTCATTTGGTGGCTCAAATAAAGGCATTGTTGGATACTTCTTATTCTTTCCAAATTTTGATTCCCCACAGTCTTGAAGTTTATTCTCATCAACTTCACCGTAGTGATATGAGGCCCTCATGCTATTTACAAAAGAGTCCGTTGGAAAGAGGTGGTGCATATCTGCAACCATATCATCATATTCATTCTTTCCGTGTTCAACTGAGTCTCCATATTCAAAGAAGCGTGACTTAGGCCACGTATGCTCAGTATTAATGATATTTCCATCAGGAAGATTTTCTTGATCTAAGTTAATGTCAACATTCGTTTCGTACTCATTGCCACAGTAGAGATCTTTTAGAAACTTATTCTCAGAACCGCTCTTATTATAAGCGTAGATATTATTAAAAAGATAAAGCCTTGCTTCTTTGTAGTAGAGCGTGCGCTTTCCTTTTTTCATCAGGGCAGATAAGCGTTTTCTGAATTCTGCTTGGTTAAACTGAGGTTTAGTGTCACCATGTGCCTTGAGGTCAAGGGGCTGGGCCACTGTTAGTGATGTTGCTAAAATTATTAGAGTTGTACGTAACATACTTTGCTTTTACGGTAATTTATGAACAGATGGTAGGAGATTGTAGAATTTACTTGAAATATAGTCCCAATAAAAAAAACAGGACCTCAGTGAGGTCCTGCCAATTTAAATATCAAGCTCGTTATTTTAGCTACTTAGGGGACGACTAAGCAGCGTTATTGTACTCTTCGTAATCGTTATCACTATCCATATTTTCTTCATCTACACTTTGTCTAAGGCTTGTTAAAAGCTTCTCTAATTGAAGTCTTTCACCAACCCCAAGCTCGACAAATTGTACCCCCATTCCTTCTGGGTAGCGTCCGACAGCATTCGATTTTCTAACGACCTTGGCCTTTAGTTCTAAATCTGTTCCGATATTGAAAGTAAAAGTGTCTCCACAGTTGAAGATATCTTTTTGTGTTGGTGTATTATATGAAATATAAGCACCTGTTCTTGAGATATCAAAAGTTTCACCAAGGTTAATTGGAATATCTGTTGATGACACTTTTGTTGGAAGTGGTGCTTGGTAACGAATTGCTGTTTTCCACCACTGAGCTGCAGGTGAGTTAATAACATTCGTTTCATGACTCAGAATAAAGTATGAAGTCATAAGGATATAGGCAAAAGTTGATAGAATAACTGAAGCCGCTTCAAAGTCATTTCCATAAACTAGGACAATCGAATTATTTAAACAAACAAAGCCAATCGATAATGGGAAGCTCCACTTGATGTCATCTTGTGCTGTAAAAGAAAAGTAAGCATTAAGAAAACAAGAGGCCATAACCATGAAGTTAAAGACTGTCATTTTCGACCAGATGGCACCAATATCAGTTGCACCATGACCATAGAGGAACATGACCTGAATTGGAATACTAACTGCAATTGCAATAAACACAAATGCATAGATATTAAAGATTAATGGCTTGATCTTCATTGATGACTCCTTGAGTGTCATTTTGTGTAAAGTGATAACAGTAACTATTTACGCGATTAATATAATTCTTTGCTTCTTGAAGGCGATCAGAATTACGCCAGTCTGTTTCTAGTTTTATTAATTGAGACTTCACTCTAAATGGCCCAGAGTTGTAGCTGGCAAGAATTAAGTCGGTATAGAGTTGGCTCTTTTCAAAAGTCTTAAGATTTTTTATTTTTGGATATGATTTTTGAACAAGGTCGATATTGCCACGCCAATACTTCTTTAGGTATTCAATATACTCAAGTCCACCGATAACCGATTTTTTTCGATTAAGTCGCCAATCATTATTTTGATTAATCTTTCCAGATCTAACCATAAACTTAACTAGTCCATACGGAAGTTTTTCAATTCTTTTGTCAACTTTCCACGTGTCGTACTTCTTAATAACGTGCTGGCTTGCTGCATCTGTAACTTGCGTCAGTCCAATGGCCTTTGCTGAGCTTACCGAGCGATAATTAAAGCCTGACTCTTGGGCAATAATACCTAGTAGCATGGAAGGGTTAGTATGTACTTTAGAAGCTTCTCTTTTTACAAGATCAATAAAGCTTGTCTTAACATTAAATGGGTCAGTTGTTGTAATCGTTGTTTTATTATTGGCCGTTGTAAATTGTTTACATGAAGGTTCTTCATAACGATATAGTGAACGAATTTCTCCACGGTACTGATAGCCAATTTTAATATCAGTCTCAAGTCTTGCAGGTAGACTTAGTCGGTTGATCTTGTAAATAATATTTTGGTCGTCTTCATAGATAACTTTATTATTATTCTTAAAACTTGAAGTGATATTTCTACCGTTCCAAAAGATCACAATATTTTCAGGATTAAGTTTTCCTCGAGTTGAATTGATCTTAATATAGAGATCATAAATAGTGTGACGATTTTGTTTCTTTGGAAAAAACTCGATACCTATTGTACTCGTTCCAACATTATCGAAGTTTAGATGGTTGTCTAAGATATTAGTAAAGGCCTCAAGATTTTCGAAACTATCTCCATCATTAATAATTGAAAGAGTGTCACTTCCGAATGGGTTCATTGGCCCTGCACATGAGGTAAATAGGAGAGTCGCTCCAAAAAAGAGTGCCGAGAAACTTGCTCTTAACAAGACTCTGACAATGTGCTGACGAAATGTTGGTTTAAGTGCCATGTTCATTGACACTATTATGACAATTTTGGATAAGTCGCTGAAGTCGCTGGTTAACTAAATTAATAAAATCAGAGGCTTAGGTGAAAATCACTATAAAATCTATAGTTAGCAAAATCCGTAAATTTCGCCAACTTTAGAAGCCATAGAAAAAACCGTTATTGGCATCTGTTAAATTCTTTAAAAACTTATATAAATCCGACGACTTACTAAAGTTCTTTGCCCCAACCCCAATGGCATTAATTTGTACTTTTCGAAGGCGATTCTTATCAGTGATATCCCTAACAATATCATCGATATTATCCGGTGAAGTTGTTCGCCCTGACTTTGTCGGGGAGCCATCACTTAGGAGAACGATATCAGTTACTTGTGGATATTGGTCAATGACATACTTAAGGGCGGCCCTTGTTGGTGTGGCCCCATAAGGCCTTAAACTTGCCAAGAACTCATAGACTTCTTCTTTTATTTTTAGATCCCTAAGGTCTTGTAAAACACCCCAGAGGGCATATTGTGAACTGCGATTCTTGCCTGGAAAATAGATAATATCGACATAGTAATCCTTACCCATTGAGGCAATAAGCATCTTAAGTCCTGCCTTTACTTGGCCGATGCGATCATCTGTACCCATTGAGCCCGAGACATCAATGAGGAAGGCCACGCGTTTGCCTTTAAAGTTAAATCCTACATCAGCACTCTTGGCAACAGGAGCAGGTGTCGGTTTTGGCTTAGGCCTTGGTTCTGGTTTTGCCTTAGGTGGAGTAATTTGAGCAGTAAGCTCCTGGATGACTTTCTTTTGATCTTGGGCAAGCTTCTCACATTGAGACAAGGCCTGTGAATTATCAACACAAACTTCTTTTGGCTTTTCAGCAACTGGAGTTTCATTCTTTGGAACAACAATAAAGAGGATGATAACCGCTCCAAGTGCTCCTGAAAGTAGATCGAGAAATGAAATATTAAAAACGTCTATGGACTTTCTTTGGCGCATTCTTTGCTTTCCTACATCTCAATCTTATTAACAAGGTTTTCAATAACATATTCTTTTGTCTTCATATGAAATTGATCTGTTGCTTTTTGTAGGTCGTGAAAGAGCCACATAAGAATGATACTTAGAATAAGTGCAACAAGTGTTGTATCAAAGGCAACACCAAGAGTTGATGTAATTAGCTGCATGTCTTTAGAGTTCGCAAGCATTAAGGCGCTTGAAATACCAAGTACGGTACCAATGAATCCTAGAGAGGGAATGGCCCATAAGAGATAGCGAATATTGGACTGTTCAGTTTCTGAGTTATCTCTGTGTAGGTCTGTGATGATATTAATAACCTCAAGAACTTCTGAAACATTTTTCGTTGAACGAAATTTCGCACAAGAGTTTTTAATGAGTTGAGTAAGCAGAGTCTTTGAATACTTCTTCTCAAAGTCTTTCACTTTTTGACCAATCTGAATAACATCGTCAGACATGAGCAGGTGTTTTTCATCTGTAGGCAGCAGATTGGCCTTAAAGTAGGATTTCTCTGCTTTTATTTGTGCCTTTAATGCTTTTATTTCGGAGATTGACCAGAAGAAGGCCAAGTACGTTAGCCACTGAATGTAGCCACCTTTGATGAAATTTCCACCTAAGAGAATTAGCAATCTTGAAACCATTCCATCTTGTGGGAAAATACCAGACAGATACACTCCGTTTAATACTGCCACAATAACACTGCTGACAACAACAGCTTGTCCAATGAGTTGCAATTCTTTCTTTTCTAGCATTGAATGACCTTTTACTCTAAAATTATAGGTATATTTTATAATTATTATAACTGACTTTAAAAGGATATAAATGGTGGGAAAAAATAGTGAAAATGAACCAGTAGGAGAACTATGTGTTCGTACGCTAACGATGCCTTGTGATACAAATCACAATGGTGATATCTTTGGAGGTTGGGTTCTTTCGCAAATGGATATCGCCGGTGCAATCTATTCTGGAAAACGCTGTAATGGCCGTACGGCAACAATTGCAATTGAAGCAATGAAATTCATCCAACCTGTTGGGGTCGGGGATATTCTCTGTTGTTACTGCTCAACTGTAAGAGAAGGAAATACATCTCTTGCTGTCAAGGTTGAAGCTTGGGTTATTCGTAAGTTTGAAACTGAGCGTGTAAGAGTAACAGATGGAATCTTTACTTACGTGGCCATTGATGAGCAAAAGCGCCCACGTAGTATCAACTCTAAAACAATTCTCGATAAATAAGGATTTATATATGAGCGTAATTAACGTTGAAAATGTCTCTAAGAGTTATAGAGACCAAAAGGCATTATCTGACTTTTCATTGACTGTTGAGCATGGTGATGTTGTTGCTCTTTTAGGGCCAAATGGAGCCGGTAAGACTACTTTTGTAAAGTGTATGCTAAATCTTATTAGTGCTGATAGTGGAAAGATCTCGATTTATGATATCGATTCTAATGATCCAATGTCACGATCACGCCTTGTGTACCTACCTGAAAAATTCACTTTCTATAATTACTTTACTGTTGAGGAAACTCTAAAGTTCTTTGCTGAATTTCATCAAGTCGAGAAGTCTCAAGTAAAAGAGAGAATTAAGGAGGCCCTAGGTAAGCTTTCAATAGGAGAGTTGGGTAAGAAGAAACTTAGTGAGCTGTCAAAAGGACAAATGCAACGAGTTGGTCTTTGTATCGCAATTGTCGCAGACAAAGATCTCATTATTTTAGATGAGCCATTTTCTGGTCTTGATCCAATTGGGATTAAAGATGTGAAGGATATTTGTCTTGAGCTTTCAAGCAAAGGGAAAACAATCTTAATCAACTCTCACATTCTTTCTGAGGTGGAGAAGTTTGCAAAGAAAGTTATTATTTTAAATCACGGTAAAGTTCAGGCCCAAGGCCTAATTGATGATGTTCGTGATGGGATGTCTTTAGAGGATCGTTTCTATACTCTAGTTAAAGGGACAAAAGAAGAAAGTGAGGAAGCTCATGTTTAATTTTACGCTAATTAAAAATACAATTGAAAAAGAAGTTAGAAATAAATCAGTCATCTTCTTATTTGCTATGACTGTTGTCGTAATGTATCTAGGTGGTGTTTTAAGTAATACTCTACAAATTGAAATCCAAGAGTCGGGTTTTAGTACTTATCTCGCAACAGCAAGTATGACGGTTGTGATATGGATTATCAGTCTTAGTGCAAAGCTTGTTGCGGCCCTGATTTCGGCAAATATCTTTCGTAGTGATTTAGAGAGTGGTGTTATTTCTCAAATCTTAGCGCTACCAATCAATCGTTCTTCATACGTGATTAATCGTATGCTAGGTGGGGCACTTTTAAGTTTTCTTTACTTAGTATTCATTCTTATTATCGGTATTATTATCTTAATCTCGAATGATCTTGTTCCTAAGGGAGTGGACTTTTCAATGATTAAGATGACCGCTTCACTTATTCCACACTTCTTACAAATCTTAATTATCATGTTTGTTAGCTGCTTCTTTAGCTTATTCTTTAATAAGATTGGAACACTACTTTTAACATGTTTCTATGTTATCGCCTCGGTTGGTGTCTACACTTATATTCAGGCAGGAAATCCTGCACTATCAGGGCTTAACCTTTCTTCTATTTTTGGATTTATCTTTTATTGGCTATTGCCAAGAATTGGAGAAATTTCAGGTCTTGCGGATATGTTATCTTTAGGGGCCGAGTTAAATATCGATATCGTTAAGAGTTTTGTCTTTGGCCTTGTTCATCTTGTGGCAACTATGGCGATATGGGGATTTATTTTTAACTCTATCTTTAAGAGAAGATCGTTTTAATGAGAAAATTGCTAATTATCCATTCTGATGAGCGTATCCAATCTAGTGTGAGAGAGTACTTAACAAATGAGTACTCTTTTGAGATTGAATGCCTCGAGAACTCATCTCTAATAAAGAGTGCGGATGATTTAGCAAGCTTCGATGGAATTATTTGCGAAAATAAATATATCGATAGTGAGGGGAGGAATATCCCCGGTGGTCAAAATTTTGTTAATTTCATGATCGATCACACGATTAAAAAGCCTGTTGTTATCTTAGGGGAGATGGAGATTGATTATGGTAATTTTACTTCTCTACCATCAAGATTCTCTCTTAGAGACATTAGCCTTCAACTTATCAAGAGCTTAAATATTACAGATGAAGAATTAAGACATTTGAAGATGCCCGACTTTGTTAGTGTTGAAATTACTAATTTCTATCAGCTTTCAAATCCATGTTGTGATATTTATATAAAAATGACTAAGTCCGGTGAGGAGCATTTTGTAAAGCGTATCTATGCTAACGATATTCTTGATAAGGATATTGTTAGGCGCTATGAGCAAAATAACCTAACTTATTTCTATGTCCAAAAAGAAGACTTCGAAAAGCTTATGGGCCAAATTCTTTCTCAGTCTTTAACTAAGGTCGTTAAGGCCTTCAAAGAAGACAAGAAGGTGATGGAAGTGAGTAGTGATACTTTTGAGATCTCTCAAAATCTTCTCAATGAAATAGGAATCACTCCACAAACTGTTAAGCTTGCTAAGACTTCAATTGTTGCTATGACAAAGACGGTAAATAGCTCAAAGAAGCTCTCGACACTACTTCGCTCTCTCTTAGAAAATGAAACAACATACGCATTCAAAAGAAATTATCTAGCGAGTTTATTCTTCTACCAAATTATTCCAAATCTTGGATGGGGAAGAGGTGAACAACTTAAGCAAACGATGGATAAGGTTTGTTATATTTGCTTTTTTCACGATATTGTCTTACGTGAAGAGAAGCTTCTTAAAATTCACTCTCTCGACGATATGGAGCAAGTGGACTTAAGTGAATCAGAAAGGAAGCTTGTTTTAGAACACGCCAATATGACTACTACTTTACTTCAAGAAATATCAGGAATTCCAACAGGGATTGATGTTATCGTTCGCCAGCACCACGGTTCACTAAATGGCGTGGGGTTTCCTGACGTGTACACGTCAAATCTCTCACCATTGGCGATATGTTTTATCGTTATCGAAAAGTATGTTGTGGAAATACTCAAGTGTATTGAGGGACGTGAAAAATTAAAATTAAATACGATACTATCAGAGCTAGAAGAGTTCTTTCATTTAAGTAGTTATCGTAAAATAATCTTCGAACTAAAAAGCCTAATAGGTTAAAAGGCAAATTAATAAAAAGGAAATCTAATGGAACAAAGAAAAGTTTGTATTATCACGGGATCACGTATTCCATTTGCAAGATCTGGTACAAAATATCAGGGTGTTTCTAACAAGGAACTAATGACTGCTGCTTTAAAAGGTTTAGTCGACAAGATGAATCTTAAGGGACAAGAAGTCGGCGAGGTTGTTCTTGGTGCTGTTAGTAAGCATGCCTATGACTTCTCTCTTGCGCGTGAGTGTACAATTGAATCTGGACTGTCTTTTCACACTCCAGCTACAGATATTCAAAAAGCTTGTGGGCTTTCTCTTGAGGCCTCAAATATTATTGCCATGAAAATTGCGACAGGACAAATTGAGTGTGGTATCGCTGGTGGTGTTGATACAAATAGTGATATCCCAGTTGAATTCTCTAAGAAATTCTCAGATGCCATGAGCCGTGCAAACTACGCTCGCACAACTGGTGATCGTATAAAGGCATTACTAAGTATTCGCCCGGCCGATCTAAAACCATCTTTCCCTGCGGTTAAGGAGCCTCGTACAGGTCTTTCTATGGGACAAAGTTGTGAGCTTATGGCCCAACGTTGGAATATTGCTCGTCAGGATCAAGACCAACTAGCGTGGGAGTCTCATCAAAATGCTGAGCGTGCATATAACGAAGGTTTCTATAGTGACCTTGTTGTGCCATTTAAAGGCCTTGAGCGTGATGGAATTCTAAGAGCTAACACAACTGTTGAAAAGATGGGATCTCTTAGAACAGCTTTTGAAAAATCAGATAAAGCTACTTTAACAGCTGCTAACTCAACACCTCTTACAGATGGTGCTTCTTGTGTTTTTCTATGCTCAGAAGAATATGCAAAAGAACATAACTTAGAAGTTTCAGCATACTTCACAACTTGCCAGTCGGCAGCAGTTGATTTTATCGAGGAAGAAGGGCTTTTAATGGCACCTGTTTATGCTGTACCAAAGCTTCTTAAGCGTGCAGGTCTAACTCTTCAAGACTTTGATTTCTACGAAATTCACGAAGCTTTTGCTGCTCAAGTTCTTTGTACTCTTAAAGCTTGGGAAGATGAGGAATTCTGTAAAACTAAGCTCGGGCTAGACGGTGCGCTTGGATCAATTGATCGCTCAAAGCTAAATGTTAAAGGTGGCTCACTTGCTCTTGGACACCCATTTGGTGCTACTGGTGCAAGAATAGTCGCAGGCCTTGCTAAAATGCTTCAAGAAAAAGGCGGCGGACGCGGACTAATCTCTATCTGTACTGCAGGTGGGATGGGCGTTGTTGCTATCGTTGAAAGATAAAAATGAATTAAAAAAGGCACCCAATGGGTGCCTTCTTTATTTGTACTTATTTGTTTGAATTATTTTTCAGTACAAGTTTCGTAGCAAAGGTTTCTTTGAGCTTCGTCTTGAACAAGAGCACACTCATCAAAACACCATGGCATCGACTTGTTACCTGATTGGTACATGTAGCTATCAATACAATAGTCACGTACTGAATTGAAACATGTGTAGAAATCTTCTTTGTTTGTTAACTCTTTACAAGTTTCTTGAGCTTCCATTGCACAAATTTTGATTTGGTTTGCGCTTGCGTTTACAGAAATAAAAAGAGTAGCAGCTAGTAATAATTTTTTCATATTTTTTCCCTCTAACGATTAAAGATCATAAACACATGAAGCGTTATTTCCTGTGATCTTCGCAAGTTCACTAAGGGCCGCTTCATATTGATATGAATTCAGTTTTCCATTTTCTTTTAAAGTATATTTTGACTTGTTATTTCCCAGATCTTTTTCAGATAGAACCTTGAAATAGTCCGAGTAGATAATATTCTCAAGATCAACTAGGGCATGATCCGAAATACGGGCCCAGTTGACGATGAGATTATATTGATGAAGCTTAGTATAGCCAGTGGCATAGTAAGCGTTTTCACAAATTTCTCTAATATTACTTGAAGCTTGTGCGTTAGATGTAACTGCAAAAAGCATCGCTAGTGTTAAAATCACTGATTTCATATATCTCTCCAATAGCATTGAGTGCCCACTTATAGCCAAGGGGATACGAAAATTAAAGTGATTTTATGAAATATGTAATTTCTGCACGCTAGATTTGAAGCATGGATTCCACAAAGTGGCGTACGCCTTGCGTTGCTACCTCTGCAATGGTTTCATCGAAAAGTTCAGCGTTATTTGTCGGGTGCGGATTGATCTCTAGACAGTGAGCACCGGCGCTCTTAGCAATCGCCACAAAGTTGGCCGCAGGGTAGACAAGCCCAGAAGTTCCAATTGAAATAAAGAGATCACATTTTAAGAGGGCCTCTTGAATTTCGTCGAGATAGAGTGGAACTTCGCCAAACCACACGATATGTGGCCTTAGATTGCCCTTCGTATGACAACACTGGCAGCGATCTTCAACTGTAAGGTCATCTTTCCATTCATAGATTTTCTTCGTTTTCTTACAACGAACTTTTAAAAGCTGGCCATGCATGTGGAAGATATTTTTTGAACCAGACCTCTCATGGAGGTTATCAACATTTTGAGTGATAATAGTTGTCTTAAATTTACCTGACTTTTCTAGATCGGCCAAGGCCTGGTGTGCATCATTAGGGTGAACTTCACCTGATTGTAGCTGTCGTCTTCTTTGATTATAGAATTCGTGGACTAAATTGGGGTTATTGTTGAAGGCCAAGGGAGAGGCCACTTCGTAAATATCGTGATTTTCCCAAAGCCCATTTTGGTCACGAAAAGTCTTTAATCCCGACTCTTTAGAGATGCCGGCACCAGTTAGTATACAAATGTTTTTTATGCCTGCAAGGAGTGCTTGGTCTTTTAAAAACTTCATGGAATTATGGTAACATACTCTAGGTGAATACATAAAGTGAGGATTTTAGTGGACCCATTATCGCAGGCCGTACTTGGATCAATGGCAGCTCTAGGAGCGACCAAGGTTAAGTCAAAGATACAAAGAAAGAAGGAAGAACCAAAAGAAGCTAAAGAAGCGCCTAGTTTAAAGGCGATAGCTCTTTGGGGTGCCCTTGCGGGAATGGCCGCGGACCTCGATATTCTCATTCGCTCATCAACTGATCCACTATTTCACGTTCAATTTCACAGACACTTTACTCATTCACTCTTTTTTATTCCCATAGGTGCCTTGATTGTTAGTTTATTTCTTAAACTATTTAGGGTTCCTGTTAAAAGAAGTTATCTTTATACATTTTGTGCCTATGCCACCCATGGCCTATTGGATTCATTTACAAATTATGGAACACAACTTTTTTGGCCCCTTTCTTCTAATAGGGTTGCTCTAAATACTGTTGCCGTTATTGATCCTCTTTGTACAATTCCACTTGTTATTCTTGTTCTTATTTGTCTACTTACGAAGAATTTAAAATTTAATACTGCGGCCATCATCTATGTTATTGCTTTCATGTCTCTTGGCTTTTATCAAAGAGAGCGCGTGACAAACTTTCTAACAACAAAGGGGCTTATTAATGAGCAGACCCAAAGAAAGATGATCAAGCCTACGATCTTTAATAATGTGGTCTGGCGTGGAATTGTTGTCGATCAAGATCAGGCAAAATTCTATGCCGTTAAAAGTATTCCTTTTGGTAAGATTAAACTCTATCCAAAAAGTGAGAGTGCATCCATTGTTAAAGAAAAAGAAATTAAGAATCTTTTAAAACATTATAAATCAGATAAGTTCCCTTATGACTATGAGAGATTTAGAAGTTTCACAAGTGGCTATCTTCATTGGGGAGAAGGCAATACAATTGTGGACTCTCGCTATAGTATTCTTCCTTACTCGTCAGAGTCTATGTGGGATATTGAATTTCACAAAGGTGAAGGGCACGTAACCTTTAATACTTCCCGTGCTGTGGACATCAATTCACGTAAAGAATTTTTAAAGCTCTTATTTGATTTCTAGTAGGTAAGATTCTAAGGCCCTTAAATTCTCTGGTGTAATTTCATGAGAATTAATCTCAAAGCTTTCGTATCGAGCATCAGCTATTTTCTTTTTTAGCTCTAAAAAGCTATTGTGAGAATTTTCAAATTCGACAACAGGATCACCTTCGTTATGAATTGAAAGGTGCTTAAAGTTTAAGTTCTCGCCAAGCTTATCGACTCTCGTATTTGCATTTATGGCAATAGAGGCACGGATCCCTGGAAGGTAGCTTGCCATAATTGGTGCAAGATAGCCTCCTTGAGAATAACCAACGATAGTGACATCTTTAAACTCAATATTTCTTTCTCTTAATAAATTTCCGAGGGCCTCAATCGGTGTACTCATATCGATATAATACTTCTGTCTTGTGTGATCATAGAAGTACCAGCTATAGCGATAGGTAATTTGATTTGGCCTAATCTTAGGAATTGGAAAGACACCATTTGGGATGAGTATACGAAAGCTTTCGCCAATTTGTGGTGATAATTTATCAACGATATTTTCTTTGATTTGTTCGTTATTTTGAGCAAAGCCATGGAGGACTAAAAGTGTCTTCTGTGCTTTAGCGTTACCCATTTCAAAGTAATCAATTGGGAGATTTGTACCAACAATTGTGCGACTAGTATTATTTTCCATATGTTCTATAATAGATGGGGCGAGGGGAATTTTAAAGTGAATTCTAAAACCGATAAGAACCTACAAAATGATGATATGGATTTGGCCAAAGAAATAATCTTGGAGAATATATCGTTCTTTGAGTGGATGAATATGGAGAACCTCCTCATTTCAATCAAAAGTGAGGATCTCAGTCTTCTTGATGAAGTGAATATGGAAGTACTGGAGTCCTACCTAAACGAATTTATCAAAGAAGGACTCGTGGAAATAAAGTACGAGGCCAAGAACGAAGCTTTTTACCGTCGTGTTCAAATTAAGAAAAAGAAATTTTTGAAATTCTTTTAGTGTCTCATTATAGAAAGATTGCCATGAATACCCAAAGGGCCCCTGCTGTTGATAGAGGAATCGTTAGGTTGTCATCAATTTTAAAATCCATAAAGTCCACGGCCGTTACAACAAGAGAGCTACAAATTGTGACAAGAGCAATTCTTATATTAAACTCGTAAACACTTAGAAGGACCATCAGGTGAATCGCAACTGTTGCAATTAAAAAAGCAAGAGTTCCCTCAAGGGAGCGGTTATCTTTTAGCTTTGTCTTTCCAAAGCGAATTCCAATGATAGCACTTAAAGGGTCACAAACTGCAAGTGTGAAAACAGCAACAAGTGTAATAGTTTTTGGAAATGTTAGGATTGTTAGAAGGAGTCCCATTAGATACGGCATCGAGGCCGACTCTTTAAGTTGTTCCTCTGCACGTAAAAGGTAGCGACTACCTAATTTCATTAATCGATTTTCTGGGTAATTAATTCTAATTTGTTCAAGAATATAGAAAACACATGTAGCAATACCAAGAATATGGACGGCCTGGGCGTGAGTTAGAAAATGCTTATAGATCATCCCCGCAATGAGGCCCATCGAGAAGTGAAATATCCTACGAGGCATATGTAGGTCTTTTCTTGTCTTCGTAATCTCTTCTTTTGTTTCGTTTTCTTCTTGTGAAACTTGTTCAGCTATATCTTTATTCGATGCTTCCACATCGTTATTTTCATTATTTGAAATCGTCGTATCCATATAGGCATCTTAACTCAGGTTGTTAATCCTGACAAAACTATTTTTTTAGTCCCGAGAGGCTGTTCGAGATAAAGTCTTTGGTGATTTTAAAAATTGAACGGCGATCCTGTCCATAGCTAAACTGCCCGTCGTTTAGAGACTCTAGAGAGACCTCTCCGCTGCGTTTAAGTGCTTCTTTAAGGATTAGTGGACCTGCTATTTCAAAGATGAAAATACTGGAGATTATGGTTTGAAAGATAATGTCGCTCGTAATATGGGGGATTTTTTGAATGGCCATGGCAATGGCTATTGCTGTCCCAGCATGCGAGTAGAGGCAATGTCCTAACATATTGTAATCATTAGTTGTTACTCGCCTAGCGAAGATACGGTGGGCAAAGAAAACAGAAAAAGTACGAATGACAATGTACATGATCACAAAGAGGGCGTTTTCAGAAATTAGACCTGCAATATTTATATGAGTACCAGCGTAGACGAAGAAGATTGCATAGAGTGAACTTCCTATATCTCTTACTGTTGTGTGAATGAGTCTCCCTTTTGAAGAAGCCTGAGTCACCGTAAATCCAAGAACTAGTGAAATTAAGAGTACATTTAAGTTTAAAAAATGGGCCAGGGTTTGAGAAAAGAGAATCATAGTAAGAATTGAAAAGAGGAAGTTACCAATCTTATTTTCAAAATTCTCAAGCCATGTCAAAAGAAGTCCAAGTGCAACTCCAATTGCAATGGAGCCAATAACTTCCTTGGCCATGGAAAGAATCGACTGATAGGAAGAAACAGATGAGGGCCAAAGCCCCGTTGCCTGAAAGACTGATGTAAAGAATAAGCTACCAACAATAGTTAAACCTGTTACTACTGCAAGGTGGATCATGATGGCATCAGTTATCGGGCCATGAGTATTATATTCTTTCATGACAAGAACCGTAGTAGGCGGTGCTGCTTCAATACTTATAATTCCAAGCATGACGGCAATGATAAATACATTGGCGGCGGAGAGTCCGGTAAATATCAGCAGGCAAGTAGCAAAGAGGATGCTACTGATAAGAAACATCAGAAAGACTTTATAATGCGTTTCTTTGATGAGCTCGTTACTTAATCGCCGTAAAAGATACTTATTAAATTCTCCACCAATATTGAAGAGGATGAGCCCTAAGGCCAGGTCTGAAAGATAATTTGTTTTTTCTAGAAATTCGTGAGTGATTATACCCGTGACATAGGGACCTAGGATAATCCCAAGCATAATGAAGCCACTGACTTTGGGAATACCGATGAATTTAGTAAAACGTGCTACCACAAGACAAAGCAGAAGGCACAGGCCTAGTATTGGAATAACGGCCTGGGTATCTGTTAAATCGATGAAGTTGAACACATTTAACCTCGCTCTTTGGCTTTGTTGAAATTTAACGCACACAGGCGCTAGATTAAACTTAAGAGGTATAAAGATGCGTTAATAAGATTAAGTTTTTTACAACTAATGATGTAAATGGCTACAATAGAAGTATCAATTATTTAACGAGGTTGTTCATTTGAAGAAGAAAATCTATTTCACACTTTTTATTCTCGCTATCATTGCAGGTCTTCTAGGTTGGGGAATCTTAAATTACCCTAAATCTGATGGGACTCGCTCTGGAAAATTAGTGCGAATTACAAAGAAAGGTGTCTTCTTTAAAACATACGAGGGAACACTTGATCTCGGTAGTGGAGATCGACTGACGTGGGGATTTTCAGTTCATGATAAGGCACTAGGCGAGCAGTTAGTTGCTCAGGCCGGAAAGAACGTAAAACTTGAATATAAAGAGCTCTTCTTTAAATTCTTCTACGAGACGAATAATGTCGTTGATGGTTGGTCGATTGTTGAAAGTGCTGAGGATAATGTCTTTCTATGCCGCTTAGTTCGTATCCTACAAGAAAACTCTTCTGTTGTTGAGTACCTAAGACCTCGAATTCAAGAGCAGGATAGTGAGCTGCTACAGCGCATGCGTGATTGTAAATAAGTGTGCCATGCTCCTTTGGTTTCGCACTTGCTAAGAACTGCCTTGATTATTTCGTATTTAGCAGATGCGAAACCAAAGGTGCATGGCACCTAAGCTTGGCAGCTTGAAAATCTTCGATGCTAAATCAGGCCGATGGCCATAACTTGAGATCTCAATAGATTAGGTTTGCAAATAGCTAATATTACTAGCATTTGTGAACAGTATCTTTAGCTAGTTATGCTAAATACTAAAAATTGTTAAGAAAATTTACTTTATGTCGATAAACTTGTTTGAGTAACGAAAATTATTTAACAGGTTTGATATCGATGCACGTTTTTCTCTTTCTAATAGCAATAGCTTTTAGCTCCTGTTCGAAGATTAAGTACTCTATCGTTGGTGGTGGAGGTATTACAATTCCAACAGTCTCTCTCTTAGACTCAGACTCTAGCAGTGAGGAGTTTAGTAATGACTTAACTGTTGGTATTAGTGTCGCAAATACAGATGGTGCGACAAAATATTGTATTTCTGAAACTCAAACAACTCAACCTACAGACACAGCAACTTGTAATGGCAGCGTTTGGATGGCGACTCCTCCTGCTACTTATACATTCAATCCTGGTGAAGGGAGTCGTGATCTCTATGTTTGGACGGCAGATAGTGCTGATCATATTTCCGAAGATCCAATTGTTGGAACTATTGAAGTTGATACCGTTGCACCAACAACGGCCATTACAACATCTCCTGCCACTGTCATTGATGAATCAAATCAAACAAGTTTTACTCTTAGTGGAACGTGTAGTGAAGACGGTGGTGAGGTTCAATTAACAAATGCAGCAAATGCGACGACAACTTGTTCAGGGGGAGCATGGAGTGTTGATGTTGATACAGCAGCAGTTCCTAATGGTGCCCTCGACTTTGATGTTGTCTATACTGATAGCGCAGGAAATTCTTCGCCCCAAGAAACGATTTCTCTGACAAAGAACGTTTCGATGCCTGATCCAACACTTACAATGTCATCTAGTGACTCAAATGATTTAACAGTTGGACTTAGTGTTGGAAATGATACTTATGCGACGATGTGGTGTTTATCTGAAACTCAGGCCACAAAGCCGGCCGATACTTCGACATGTGCTGGTGGAAGTTGGGTGACGACTGAGCCAACTGATTTTACTTTTTCAGCAGGTGCAGATGGATCAAGAACTGTTTATATTTGGACGGCCACAACTGGTGACTATATCAGTGATAATCCAATTAGCGCTACGATCAATTATGATACTTCAGTTCCAAGTGTGACTATTACAAATACAGCTGGTGAAGTCTTTGGCCCAAGTGCTACTTTATCAGGAACCTGTACAGAAGATGGTAGCGTGACTCTAAGTGGAAATGTCGTGACGAAGTCAACAGCATGTACTGGAGGGAATTGGAGTGATACCTTTGACTTTAGCTCCCAGGCAGATGGAGCAGTAACCGTAAGTGCGACAGTTTCCGATAATGCCGGAAATACATCTAGTCCAGAATCTAAAAACTTCTCAAAAACTTCAAGCTACTTACACTCTCTAAATATTGATACCATTAATAGTTACGATATTGACCTCAGTTACGCAGTAATCAACACAACAAATCTTCAAACTTATAAATATCAAATAGCAACAGGAACAACGGCGCCAAGTGATTGTAGCGCAGGTGTTGATTTTGGAAATACTAATCTTTCGCAATCCATCTCATCACTTGATCCTTCAACACAATATAGCCTAACAGTTTGTTATATCGATACTTCAAGTAATACGATTGGACAACAAAGTACGACGTTTACAACTGCGGCCATCGCTTCTTCTGGAACGAGCTTAACGTGTTCAGGTGGAGGAGATGTTAATACAACTTGCTATGTAAATGATCTTCAAACCATGGCCGATGCAACAGTCATTTATATTCCTGGTAATCTTGTGATTCAAAGTGGTGGTGATATCTCTTCAAATGCTGTTGAGAAAATTATTATGCAAGTTGATGGGAGTACTACGATTGAATCGGGTGGAAAAATTTCTGCAAACCTTACTCTTTTAAGTACGACGACTCTTGATATTCAAGCAGGTGCAAGTATTGATGTCTCAAGCAAAGGTTATGCTGGTGGTGCCAGTGGCGCTGCTAATGGAAGTGGACCTTCTGGAGGTTTTGGACACTCTAACACAAGTGCTGACCCAGGTGGAGCAGGGCACGCAGGGCCTGGCGGTGATGGCCGCTCAAGTGGAGGGACAACTGTCTATGGTTCAAGAACTGAGCCTGTTGACTTTGGTTCTGGTGGTGGTGCTGGTGATGCTCAGGCCGGTGGGGCCGGTGGTGGTGTCGCTAAAATTATTGCGACTAATTTAAATATTGATGGAAGCATTCTTGCCCAAGGTGGTGCTGGTGTTAACAGTTGTTGTGATCAAGGAGCTGGTGGTTCTGGTGGATCGCTATGGATTATTTCTCAAAATACAATTACTGGTGGTGGAAGTGTTTCTGTTAATGGTGGTTCAGCTGGTGGAATTAATGGTTCACAAGGGACAGGAGCTGGAGCAGCTGGACGAATTGCAATTTATCAAAACTCTGGGGTTTATACTTTTAATGGAACCATTGGTGTTTCTGGAGGAAGTATTGGTACTCGCGCATCAGATGGAAGCTTCTATTTAGGTCTTGCAAGCAATGACCAACTTTGTGATAGTGGAAATTTTTCTTCAACTTGTATTATTAATACTTCTAAAGTTATCGGTGGTGACATAAATCTCACAAGTGGTAACTTAACAATTGATACAACAGGTAACGTAAGGGTTAAGGGCCTTGACTCTGACTTTACTTTTAATAATGCTGCCGGCGATTTCACAATGGCCACTGGTGGTGTTTTCTCAATGGATGCAATGACGGCCATTAGTAATATTGTTGCTAATAATTTTAATATGGCCGGAACACTAAACGCTAATATTTCAGACTCAACGATTTCAAATGCAACGATCTCTGGTGCCATTAATGTAAATAATAAGGGGTACTTCGGAGGCCGTGCCATGGGCAATGGTGGTGGACCAGCTGGAGGTATTGGAACTGATGATAATGGTGGTGGCGGTGGTCACGCAACTGATGGTTTCAATGGTAATGCAGGGACGGCCGGAGCTCCTGCATATGGTTCAATTAGTGCTCCTGTTGATTATGGTTCAGGTGGAGGTGCTGGTGGTTCACGTATTGGTGGAAGCGGTGGTGGTGCCGTTAAGTTAAGTGTGACAAATACTTTAGATATCTCAGGAACAATTTCTGCTAATGGTGGCAATGGCCAAGAAAGTAGTGATATATCTGGAGGTGGTGCTGGTGGTTCAATTTGGCTAACTGCTGATAACTTAATTTTAGCTGCGACACTAACGGCAACTGGTGGAAGTTCTGGTCATACCAACTCCGCTGCCAATGGTGCTGGAGGACGAATTTCAATTATTGCAAATCAGGCAACTGTTAATGCAAATGTTAGCCACCTTGCTGGACGTGGAGTTGCTGAGGGAACGGCCTATGTAAATATCCCAAATATTTATCCAAATTGTAGTGGTGGTGGAGATATTCTAACAACGTGTTATATCAATGACACTCAAACACTCATGGCCAATGTAACTTATACAATCTTAGGAAATTTAACTCTTCAAAGTGGTGCTCTTGTTCAAACTCCTGATGCTACAAGTATTGATCTTAATATTGGAAGTAATCTTGTGATTGAATCTGGTGGAACACTTGCGGCCAATATAACAGAACTTAATGCTACAAATATTGATATTCAGTCTGGTGGTGCTATTAATCTTAATGGCCGAGGTTTCACTGGAGGCCGTGATGGTGGTGCCGATGGGAAGGGACCATCTGCAGGGTTAGGCAATGGCACTGATGAATCAGGTGGTGGAGGCCACGCTTCTGTTGGTGAAAACGGAGAGAATGCTTCAACAGCTGGTGGTAGTGTTGTCTACGGTGTAGCTAGCGCTCCAATTGAATACGGCTCAAGTGCGGGTGCTTCAAGTGGTTACGATGGTGGAGATGGAGGTGGTGCCATTAAAATTATTACAGATAACCTAACGGTTAATGGCTCACTAACTGCCAATGGTACAGACGGTGCTTCTGGCTCAATCTATGCGGCCGGTGGTGGTGCTGGTGGTTCAATCTGGCTTCAAGTAAGTAATTCTTTTTCTGGATCAGGAATGATTAGTGCTGCTGGTGGTGCAGGTAAGACATATACCTATGGAGCAGGGAGTGGTTCTGGGGGCCGTATTGCTATTGAGTTTAATGGTTCTTCTTATGACTTCTCTGGAAATGTTTTAACGACAGGTGGCCTTGGAAAGAAAAGGGCCGCAGATGGAACGTTTTATTTAGCTCTAGCAAATCCTTCAGCGATTTGTGATAGTGGTGATCTCGTTTCAACTTGCTTTATTAATCAAAGTAAAACAATTGGTGCAAATTATACAATCAATGCAAATAACTTAGAAATTGCAGATAGTGTCTCACTTTCTATCGATGGCCTAAACCCTGGTGTTGCACTTGATCTAACTGGTAACTTAACTCTTAAGCCAAACTCTAGTATCACATATCTTGCTAATGCTCGCGGAATTGAAATCTTAACTGATGGAAATACGACATTGGAAACAAATGCAATGATTATAGCCAATCTCACAAATCTAGAAACGCAGACTCTTGAGCTCCAAACAGGTTCAAGCCTCAATGCAAAAGGGCTTGGATATCTTGGGGCCGGTCTTGGCCGTCAAGATGGTTTTGGGATCTCTCCTGGACTTTCAAATAATACAGATGAAGCAGGTGGTGGTGCTCACGCATCTGCTGGTGGTAACGGAGAAGGCGCAGCAACGCTAGGTGGACAAACTCCATATGGTAGTGCAACCAATCCTGTTGACTATGGTTCAGGTGGTGGAGCTTCTAAGAATGTTTCTGGTGGTAATGGTGGAGGGGCCATTAAGATTGTGGCCAACGATATTATTGTAAATGGTAATATCCTGGCACAAGGAAATGACGGAGCGACCACTTCTATTTATGCTTCAGGTGGTGGTGCCGGAGGTTCTGTTTGGATTCAAGCGGCCAACTCTATTATTGGAACTGGAAATATTCTTGTTTCTGGTGGCGAAGGTAAATTATATTACTACGGAAGTGGTAGTGGTTCTGGTGGAAGGCTTTCAATTGAACTTGCTGGTAGTAATTATAACTTAACAGGTGTTGTTAATACTAATGGTGGATCTAGTAGTAAGCACGGTGGCCCTGGAACATTTCACTTAGGACTTTCAACTAATGATGCCATTTGTGATAGTGGTAATTTCGCAACTACTTGTACAATTGCTGCAACTAAACCATTAGGAAATAATATTGTTCTCACTGGTGCGGATCTTATTCTATCTCCAAGTGCAGGGCTTGCAATTCAAGGCCATAATGGAAATTTCTCGATTGATTTAACAGGAAGCCTAAGCCTTCAAGCTGGCTCAAGTATTTCTTATACAGAATATCTTAAATCGATTTCAATTGCGGCCGATACGGCCATCACAATTGAGAATGGATCATCAATTAATGCGAACCTATCTCTTCTTGAAACATCTGCTTTTGATCTTCAATCTGGTGGCCTAATTAGTGCAGTTGGACTTGGGTACTACGGTTCTAGAAATCGCCTTGAAGAAGGTTTTGGGCCTTCTCCTGGACTCACAAATAGTAATGATGAAGCTGGGGGCGGGGCGCACGGTGGAAATGGTGGAAATGGTGAAAACGCAACATCGACTGCTGGTGGAAATAGTCCATATGGTAGCTTAACTGCTCCTGTCACTTTTGGTTCAGGTGGTGGTTCATCTGGAAATTACCGAGGTGGTAATGGTGGTGGTGCCATCAAAATTATTGCTGATACTGTTAATGTTGATGGTGAGATTAAGGCCGACGCCAATGCTGGTTTAGGTGCAAGTATTTACGCTGCTGGTGGTGGTGCTGGTGGTTCCATTTGGATTACTGCTAATACAAGTTTTACTGGTACAGGTAATATTCAGGCCAAAGGCGGTAACTCTGGTGGACGTGGTGCTGGTTCAGGATCAGGCGGTCGCTTATCAATTGATATCACAACTTCAACTAATACATTTTCTGGATTTTTTGACTATGGGCCTGGTACTTCAACTCATCCAGGAGATTCTGGAACTCTATATTTTGCTTACTCAACATTAGACCAATTCTGTGATGTTGGAACAAGTGGAACGACTTGTGAAATTAACAATGCTAAGTGGCTACCGAGTGATCTCTTTGCTGGTAACTTAACTTTAAATAATGATATTTATCTCTATGATAGCGCTACAAATATTAACGTTACTGGTGATCTACTAGTGAAATCTGGTGCAACGATTCAGTCCCAAAATCGTGATAAGTACACTTTCGATATATCTGGAAATGCAACGATTGAAGCCGGTGCCACGATGAAGGTTAACCTTGCGGACTTTATTGCAACAAATCTCGATCTTGCTGGAACAGTTGATGTTTCGCAAAGAGGTTATACGAGTACGTCCGGACCAGGTGGAGGGAAAGACTCTAGTGGTGGGAATAATCATGGCGGTGCTGCTAGTTATGGAAGTATTGGTGGCCAAGGTTATAGTGCCAATACTTGGGGAAATCTGTATGGAGATGAAACTGCACCAACTGATTTCGGTTCAGGTGGTGGACGTCATGCTCATGCTGCCGGAGGTGACGGTGGTGGTGCCGTTAAGTTTTCTATTTCAAACTTAACAAATTTCACGGGAGCAATTTTAGCTAATGGTGGAAATGGTACTTATATATCAGGAAACTATGGTTCAGGTGGTTCTGGTGGTTCAATTTGGATCAATACTGGTTCAATTACTGGAAATGGATCAATGGCCGCTCAAGGTGGTTCTGCAACTGGATCTTCAAGTGGACATGGTGGTGCGGGCCGAATTGCTATCACGATGACAGACATTAGTGGTGTCTATCAATATGGTGGAACAATTGATATGAAAAATAACGATCGTGGAATTGATGAAGGTTCATTCTATGTATCATTAATGGATCAGGACTCAATTTGTACAACAGGTGACTTTGCCTCAACTTGTACCGTTAGTAACGACCTAACACTAGGTGGTGTGCAAAGCTTTACAGGTGCCGGAAACTTTATTCTTGATACAGCTATGACTCTTAGAGTTTATGGAAATAATACTGATGTAGGTTTTGATGTTAGTGGGAATTTCTCAACAGCAACTTCTAGTTTAATTTCTGCAAGTAAAGATATTACTCAAATCCATTCAGGTGGTGTTGTCACTTTTGATGGAGCTGTTGAAGCTGGGCTTCCTGATGTCTATGCAATCGGAGACATTAATGTGAATGCATCTATTTCTTCTCTTGGTAAAGGGGAGCTTCCTGGCCGAATTGGTCATAATGGATATGGAGTGGCAGGTGGACTTGCCTGTTCAAGTGGAAATAATCCGGCCGGAGCGGGAGGACACGCTGGAGCCGGTGGAAATGGTTATTGTACTAATAGTGGAATTACATATGGTAGTGCAACTGAGCCAAATACTCCGGGTTCTGGTGGTGGAAGTGATGACTCGGGTGATTACAGTGGTGGTGCTGGTGGTGGTGTCATCTGGTTAGTTTCAGATGCCAATGTTAATATTTCCGCTGTAGTCGATTCAAATGGTGTTAACGGAAACCTCTCTGGAGCAACAGGTGGCTCTGGTGCTGGTGGTTCGGTTTATGTAAAGGGCCTAACTTGTGATGGTAGTGGAAATATATCAACAATTGGTGGGTCAAATACGACAGGTTATCGCGGATCAGGTGGGGGTGGTGGCCGTATTCACGTAAATTGTGGAACGAATAATTGGCTTGGACTTGCTGATGCCTCTGGTGGCCTTGGTGCCGATGCCAGTCGTGATGGTGGAGTTGGTAGCGTCGATTATACAGTTATTCCGTAAGCGTGCCATGCACCTTTGGTTTCGCACCTGCTAAAAAATATCTTTGTGTTTTCGTATTTAGCAAGTGCGAAACCAAAGGAGCATGGCACCCTCTTACCAAGACCAGTACTTAACTGTTAAAGCAACGAGTAGGCAAGGAAAGAGGATGATCACAGTGAAGAGCAAAAAGTTAAATGCATAGAACTCTGGATCTTGAAAAAATTTAGTTATCATTTTCTTTAGTGACATGTTGGCGCTCCTGGCGCTGGACTCCACATCATATACACGCGGTAGACGATTGTAGCAGTTCCAATAATTAAAAATAGGTAAGGGACACCAGCTTGAATTCTACTTGGGAATTTTATCTTTCTAATGGCACTTGGCCCAAATAATAGTCCCGGAAGTGTTCCTAGCCAAAAGAAGAATACAAAGAGTGCTGCTAGTGCAGGTGAGGCCGCACTTATCGCTAGTGCTAACATCGCCCATAAAAGCCCACATGGAAGAAGAACACTGATGCTTCCAATTGAAAAATTAAAGAGGTGAGGTTTATTTCCAACTTTCTTTGAAATCTTTGGCCAAAGCTTGGCATTCAAGTTGTGTAATTTTTGTGAAACTGTTTGAGCAAATTTGAAATTTGAGAATTTAAAAAGCCTTTTAAGTCCCATCCAAATTAAGATCAAACCAATACTCAAACCTGAAAAAAGCATAAGATATGGGTTTGATTTGATATCTAAGATTGTAAAGCCAAGCACCGGGATAACCAGTGCTGTGGCCATGTAGCCCAGAAGTCTTCCTACTTGGTAGGACATGTTTTGACTAAAGGACTTAGAGACGGCCATGGTAATTCCGCCACACATTCCCACGCAGTGGAAATTAGCAACAAGCCCCATTGTAAGACCTGCGCTTATGATAACGTATGGAGAGATTCCCTGTAGACTACTTAACTGGTCCAACGAGTACCGCCTCTTTAATGATCTCTTCATTTGTGTCGAGATCTTTTATGATGAAATTAAATTTTAAGCTTCCGTTAGTTAGTACTTCATTGTTAAAGACGATGAAGACAATTTTTCTTTCGTGATTCGATTTGAAAACGAAAGGGTTTCTTGGCATTTTTAACTCGTAAGAGCCTTCTTTAATACCTTGGACTGCAACTTCGATATTTCTTTCGACAATATCACCACTTTGTTCAATAACGATATGAAAGTGGTTTCTTGTTGTCGTCGGAGAACTTACCGTAAACGGTGTTCCTGGCCCTCTTAGAACTGTCGTTGTGATCCCTTGTGATAAAGAAAGACTATAAACAAATCCGATGATTAGACCTATAAGAACAACAAGGTAGCCGATATTTCTAATTGAAAAAATATGGCGGCCCTTTCCTTCAATATTACTTTGAGTGTCGTAACGAATGAGCCCTTTTGGTCGATTCGTTTTTAACATGATGTCGTCACATGCATCGATACAATTTGTACAAGCGATACATTCTAGTTGGACACCACGTCTGATATCAATTCCTGTTGGACAGGCCTTAACACAAGCATAGCAGTTGATACAATCACCATGCTCTTCAGGTTTCATTCCTGGTTGACGTCTTGGCTCTCCACGTCTTTCATCATATAGAATTGCCAGTGAATTCTCATCCATAATTACAGACTGCATTCTTCCGTAAGGACAAGCGATAATACAAAACTGCTCTCTAAACCAACCGAAGTCTAAAAGGACAATTGTTGTAATAAGGAGCATGATTGTGAATAGAGTGAAGTTCTCTGCTGGGTTTTGGAAACTAACAGAGAGTAGGTGATGTGTTCCTACAAAGTATCCCAGAAATGTATGTGAGATATGTAGAGAGACGGCAAGGAAAGCAATCCACTTAAGTGATTTCTTAATAACTTTCTCTTTCGTCCACGGCCCTTCAGCTAATTTCTTTCTCGCTCTTGGCTTCCCTTCAATAAGGGCCTCAAGCTTGAGGAAAATAGATGAGATAAAAACTGTTTGAGGACATGCCCAACCACACCAAACGCGCCCAAAAATACTTGTGATAAACCCGATAAAAAATAGAAAACCGAGTATCACAAATATTAAAATAGGCGCATTGTGGGCATAAAATTTGTATGTAAAGAATGAAAACTCTCTGGCCGGGATATTAAGGAGAATCATTTGTTCTCCTTGAATATATATCCACGGCAAGACGAGATAGACAAAAATTAGAAACCAATAGAATATCTCACGCCTGGTTTTCCAGATACCTTTTACTTCTTCTGGAAACAGGAAGACGCGGTGTCCACTGTCATCAGTTGTACCTAGTCTCGATTCGTGTAATTCAAATTGTGATTTCTTTGCCATTTCTTTCTCTTTTAATTTTTATTCGCTAAGTAGCTCACCTTGTGGCTCTTTAGCTTTTGCAGGAGTTGTTCCTTGCAGTGCTATTACATGGTCAGTAACGGCCATGATGTCTTCCTTACTTAGGATGTCTCCCCAAGCAGGCATCCCCATATCTTCATTACCATGAACAACAAACTTATAGATTTGTTCTGGATCAAGTTTAGTAATATTAATCCAGTGTTTATCTGTTAAGTTTGGACCGATATCCCCACCACCATCGTCAAGGTGGCAAGCTGCACAGTTTTCAATAAAGACAGTGTTACCAAGTTCTTTTGCAGCAGGTGTTGCTACGTAGCTATCGTATGCTTGGATATCAAAGTTTGCAGTATTTGCTGCTTCAGCATCGATGATCTTTTGCATTTGCGCCATATCCATTTTGTATGTATCCAAAAGAGTTGGCCCGTCCATTAGGACGTAATACATAAAGTATGGGATAGAGAAGATAAATGAAAGTGCCCAAACACCTGTCCACCAGCTAGGTAGAGGGTGGTTAAGCTCTTGAATACCATCGTATTCATGATCCATAACAAGATCTTTCTCATCTTCAAGTACGATATTTTCTTGCTTCGATTTGTTATTTTCGTTAGTCATTGTTGCTTCCTTTGTTTTCATTAACGACTGCCTCGCCGTCAGAAAGTGCATTGTTGGCAACTTCTTCATAAAGCTCTTTTGAGCCCGGTCTCATTGACCAGAAGAAGGCGCCCAAGAAGATGGCCGCGAAAATGAATAGCGACACTGCTGGCATCCATTCCCACGGCATATTTTGCATTACTTCAGATTTCATCTCTATTCCTCTGACTTCGATTCTTTTGTATCGACCCCAAGTCTTTGTAGATACGCAATTAGTGCGATGATTTCCTTATCTTGCATTTTCATTGGAACACCAAACTCATTTAAACCTTTAGTGATTTGAGTTGCTTGCTCCATTGCAAGATCAATTGCATTTGTTACTTCATCTTCGCTATATGGAGTACCTAGGGCAACCATAACGTCCATTTTCTTCGGAAGCATTTTGAAGTTAACTTTCTTCTTAGTTAGCCAATCATAATTAGGCATGATTGATCCAGCAGTTACTTCACGTGGATTGATCATGTGACGGTAGTGCCACATATCATTGTATTTTCCACCAACGCGAGCAAGGTCTGGTCCAATACGACGTGATCCCCATTGGAATGGCCTATCGTATACAGATTCCGCAGCAGTTGAAGGGTTTCCGTAACGTAGTTTCTCAGCAACTGTTGGACGAATTTGTTGAGAGTGACATACGTAACATCCTTCTTTAACGAAGATATCTCGTCCCATAAGCTCTAGTGGAGTGTATGGTTTAACTCTTGGGTCTACTTCGACAAATTTATTTGAAAGCATTGAAGGGATAATTTCAATTGCTCCACCAACAACGATTGCAATTAAAGTTAGAACAGTAAAAGTTACAGGAAGCCCCTCAAGCTTTCTGTGAGTTTCAGCATTCGCATCTTCAGGGTGAGCTGAAATAGGTGCCGCTTTAAACACTTCTTGTGATTCTTCTTTGTCTTTGTTTGCATACTTAGCTTTCTTATAAGTCATCCATAGGTTGAAGATCATTAAGAAGAAACCAAGTAAAACAAATACACCACCAAATGCACGTACCCAGTACATTGGAATAACTTTAATAACTGTTTCAATGAAGTTAGGGTAAACAAGTTTTCCTGTAGCATCTACTGCACGCCACATTAGACCTTGAGTAATACCAGCAACCCACATTGACATCATATAAAGTAGAAGACCGATTGTTGCTAACCAGAATTGTGCGTTTGCAATTTTCTTAGAGTATAGCTCTGTCTTCCATAGTTTTTCGACACAGTAATAAAGGACACCAACAATTAGCATGTAGTTCCAACCGATTGTACCAGCGTGTACGTGACCTACAACCCAGTCAGTGAAGTGACCAATATAGTTTACCGATTTAATTGAAAGTAGTGGACCTTCAAAAGTTGCCATACCGTAGAAAGTTACAGCAGTAGCAAAGTACTTTAAGATTGGTTCAGTTCTAACTCTATCCCAAACACCTCTTAGTGTTAGAAGAAAGTTGATCATCCCACCCCAAGAAGGCATCCATAGGATAATTGAAAAAGTCATACCAAGTGTCTGTACCCAATCTGGAACAGATGAGTATAGAAGGTGGTGAGGACCTGCCCAAATATAAATAAATACTAAAGACCAGTAGTGGATAATCGAAAGTCTATATGAATAGATTGGACGATTAGCTGTTTTTGGTAAGAAGTAGTAGATGATACCTAAGAACGGAGTTGTTAGGAAGAAGGCAACAGCGTTGTGCCCATACCACCATTGAACAATCGCATCTTGAACACCAGCGTAAACAGGATAAGACTTTAAAAAGCTAACTGGTACAGAAAGAGAGTTAAAGATGTGAAGAACAGCAATTGTTACAATTGTTGCAATGTAGAACCAAAGGGCCACATACATATGACGTTCACGTCTCTTAATTAGCGTACCAATGAAGTTTACTGCAAAGACAACCCAAATAACTGCAATGGCAATATCAATTGGCCATTCTAGTTCGGCATACTCTTTCCCTGTTGTAATACCTAGTGGTAGTGTTAGTGCTGCTGAAACAATAATCAGCTGCCATCCCCAAAAGTGTACCCAAGATAAGAAATCTGAAAAGATTCTCGCCTTACATAACCTTTGAGTTGAATAATAAACCCCAAGAAACATCCCGTTTCCAACAAATGCAAAAATTGCAGCATTTGTGTGAAGTGGTCTTAGACGGCCAAAAGTTGTCCATTCTATACCTAGGTTAAGTTTCCAATAGGCCAATTGAAAAGCGATGAAAACACCCATAAATAGTGCAATCGCCCCCCAGAAAACTGTCGCCATTAGAAAAGCTTTCGATATCTTATCGTTATACGAGAACTCTTCTAGATTGGCATTCGTACTCATGCTCATAATCATTCTTCCTTTTTTTGGTTGTGAACAATATTATTATTCTCTTCTTCAAATAAAACTCTAATGGATGGCGTATCCAAGTCATCATATTGACCTGACTTAGTTGCCCAAATAAAAATCAATAGGAATCCTACTGCTAAGAATATTGCAATTGGTAATAGAACGATAATGACTTCCATCAGCTTTTTCCTTTATTTTTTAACATTCTCTTATCAAATCCAATTAATGGCAATGTACTTGAGAGAAGAACTGTTAAAGAACTGATAGGCATTAAGATCGCAGCATGCAGAGGAGTAATGATATGCATAAGCGCTAATGTAATTCCTACAATATTATATGTAACTGCAAACATAATATTTCGGCGTAAAGTACCTTTCACATTACGTGCAACTTTAAATAAGACTTTTATTAAATTTAGATCTTCTTGTGGCAGATAGATATCGCAGCTTCTAAGGGCAATATCGGCCTGTGCACCAATAGCAATGGACACGTTAGACTTAATCATGGCCAAGGCATCATTGTCGCCATCACCAACAAAGACAACGTTTTCTAGCTTGTCAGCAAGCTCTAGCTTCTGTTCTGGGCTTTGTTCGATATAGAGGCTAGTCTCATTAATTCCGGCTTCACTTGCGATCTTTTTGGCCATCTCTGAGGCATCACCTGTTGAGAGGTGAATATCGATACCTCGTTGTTGTAAGAAGCTAACGAGATCCTTTGATTCAGGTCTGATACTATCTTCGATCTTGAAAGTTGCAATGACTTCGCTATTTGCATAAAGTGCAATCTCGCCGTCAAGAAGGCCTTTTCCGATAAAGTAAGTTATTTCATCAATTTGTGCCTGAACACCTTTTCCAGTGACAACTTCAGCAACAATATCTGCATACTTTAAAAGACTCTCGTTCGATATTTTTTGTTTTGAGTATTTTTTTAAAGCAAAGGCGATAGGGTGTTGGGCCGCTCGTTCAAGTGTGAATGTTAAGGCAAGAACCTCTTCATCACTCATTTGTGAGTGATTCGAAAATGAGCTAACCGCAAATTTCCCCTTTGTCAGAGTTCCTGTCTTATCAAAGATGATATTCTTGGCATTATTTAACTCTTCAAGGCTCAATTCGTTTTTAACGTAGATTCCGTATGACTTAAGTTTATTAATTCGAGTTGCAACTACGATTGGTGTGGCCATGGCAAAAGCACATGGGCAGCCAACAATTAAAATTGCTAGGATGACTTCAAATGATCTTGAGAGGTCTCCTGTCACTAAGCCTTGAGTAAGGGCCACGATACTTAGAAGGATAATTCCAATTGTAAAATAGCGTGAGATCTTTTGTGCCCAAACATTGGCAGGATTTTTTACAATTGTATTATTTTCAATAGCAGAAAGATTCTTTCCTAGTTTTGTTTGTGTTCCAATGGCACTAATTTCAAGTGCTAGGTCATTGCTTAGGCTTACTGCTCCTGCTGCAATGAAGTCACCTTTATTGACTACTAATGGGCGGCTTTCCCCAGTGTTGATTGAGTTAAGAATAAGGGCCTTCTCACTAGCAAGCCTTCCGTCATAGATAATTCTTTCATCTTCTTCAAAGACAACGTGATCTCCAACTTCTACCTCGTTAGAAAAAACATGCTTAATTGCACCGCCAACAATCTTCTTCACACCTGTGTTTAGAAAGAGTGAAGAGATCCCCTTTGTTGACATGGACTTTTGAGTCAGCATTTTTACAAAGTAGCGAGAAAGTAGAATTAGAAAGATAAGTGTTGTGATTGAATCAAAGTAAACTGGGCCCGACTCTCTAAAGAAATTTATTGCTGAAAGTAAGAATCCAAAGACAATGGCCATGGCCAGTGGAATATCAACATTTGTGCTTCTTAGTCTAATTGCGCTAACACTATTCACTAGAATAGGCTTTGCACTATAGAGAATGACCGGAAGACAAAATGCAAAACTGATTCCATCAAATAACTTAACGTAATCACCAGTTGCTCCAGCATAGTTGGATACCGCATAGATCATGATATTACTCATGGCCGAAGCAGCGACTCCAATTTGCAGAATATCGCGACGATCACTTAATTTCTTTTCCTGATCTTTTTCAATATTAAATGGGTGAGGAGTGTAGCCAAGTTGCGCAAGTGTCGCAGCAAGCTTTGCAATCGAATATGGCCTCTTTGTATCAATTGTGAAGCTACCTAAGTTGTTTCCAATATTGACCTGGGCCTCGATGACCGAGTTTTCTAATTTTGAAATTCTTTCAATAAGCCAGATACAGGCAAAGCAGTGGACACCCTCTAATAGGAAGTGAACCTTAAGCTTATCTTCTTCAATTGTGACGTATTCACGAATGAAGGCTTCGCTATCCATATATTCAAACTTACTTTTCGAGTTACTAGGACGCTCTTTTAAGCTATTTGCTTGAGAGCCTTGCTCATTTTGATAACGGTAAAAGTCTTCAAGGTTATTACTAAGAAGCAGAGAGTGGACACTCATACACCCGTAGCAACAAAACTTTTCCAATTTGCCATCTCTTTCATTAGTGATGAGCTCACCAGGGGCAATTTCTTCAGAGCAGTGAAGGCACACTTCTGCCTCGCAAGACTGACTCTTGCTTGTGATACTTTGGATATCCATCTCTCTATTCTTGTTAGTTATCTTTTTTTTATAAACTTAAAATAGTAAAACTTTAATAAACGCCTTCAGCTCTTTTCTCTAGTTCTACAGCGTCCTTGATGATGATTAACTTACCATTCTGATCAATTAGCCCATCCTTTCTGTATTCAGAAATAATGCGAATGAGTGTTTCATTGGCCGTACCGATCATCGTGGCCATTTCTTCTCTTGTTAGCTTAAGTTCGATTTGAACTTCGCCGTTGATAAGAGTGTTACCGTGAGTCTTGGCAAGGTCGAGGAGAAGTCTAGCAATTCTCTCGCGAACATTCTTTTGGTGAAAAGCACTTGAGCGCTCTTCAGCAATTCCCATGTCGCGACTTAATTTATTAATTAGTTCAAGAGCGATTGCCGGTTTATCATTAATTAATTTTAATAAGCTTGGTTTATCAATAAAGCATACAGAAACATTATCAATGGCCGTTGCCGTTCCATTGAAGTCTTGAGCAGTAAATAGTGATCTGTGACCGATAACATCTCCATGTTGAGCAATTCTTACAATTGTCTCTTTTCCATCAGAGCCTGTCTTTGTCAGCTTAATATTACCTGACTGAACACAGTAGATTCCCGCAGGGCGATTTCCCTGAGAAAATAGCTTTTCACCACGTTTAAATTTTAGAGAAGAAGCTGTAAGTGACACTTTAGCGGCTTCATCATTTGATAACCCACAGAAGATTCCTAACTCTCTTGATGGGCAATCTACACACTGTCTCTTTTCCATAATCTATACCTTTTCTTGGTTAAATCCATCTTATCACTTCATATATCTAAATTAAATAAGTTATAGGGGAAATAATATGACGAATATCATGTTTTCGTGTTAGAAGTGCTTTTTCTTCTTAATATTTTTAGTTATTTACTGTTGTGCAGTACAAACTTTAGATTTAGGTTAACAACTTATGTTAAATAGCTTAAATTAAAGGCTTATTTGATATAATGGCGGATATATGAGCGACAAAAAACACGAAGATAAATTACCAGCAACAGATGTAATCTCTTTAATTCTTAAGGAATCTAAGGCCTACACTTCGATGGAGCTAGTAAATAGCTATATCTCTAAGGGAGAGAGCCTTGAGAAACTTCCTGTTCAGCCTCTTTATGTATCCGTTAAGGCCCTGCCAATCGAAGTAAAGTCTCATGCTCTTAAATTACTTTCTAAAGAGCAAAGAGAAACCTTCTACGATATAGACCTTTGGTCAAAAGATGAACTCGATGTCAATGAATTCACATCTTGGGTGAGCACTGTTGCCAAGTGCCCAGATGAAGAAATTCGCTATGAATTCGTCAAGTCAGATCAGTTCATTCTTTTCCTTAAAGGACGCTTCAATGTTTGGACCTTTGATGTTGAAGATCCTCTATATCCTGATGATCACGACAATTACTTCTTAACAGAAGATAATCTTCTTCTTTTTGAATTTGATGAAGATTGCGATATTGTTGATGAGGTTCGCCAACTCATCAAGGACCTCTACACTGAAGTTGGTGTTGAAGCCGCTTACCAGCACCTCTTTAAAATGATCTCTGAAGATTATATGATCTATAACGAGAATCAGTACCAAGATAAGAAAGAAAGGCTTAGAGACTACGGTTTCGTTGATTATTTTGAGGCCCTGCAAGTGGTTAATCCATTTCCTTCAATTGGCCATATCGACCTCTTTATCAATAAGAAGCAGCCTCTAACTGGAAATATTACAACTAAGGGAAAGATGCAAACTCTGCATCAGAACTCGATTATTGCCTTTGAAAAGAATGCTGGAAGTATCCATGATGAGCTCAATAAAGTGGAAGATGAGAAGCGCTTTAGCTACTTACATTTCAACTTTATTCGTATGCTCAATGCAAGTATGGAATACTACGGTGTTTTAAAAGATGGCCCTGTTGCCATGACTCGTATTGGTAATCAAAACCGCGAGCTTATTCTTCTTGGAATGTCTTATATTAAAGATATTCGAAACTTCGGTGATGAAAGCATTTTCGAGTACTTTGATTTCACTGATATCTATAAGATCGGAAACTCACTAATTCGTATCCTACAAAAGGATGTAAAGAAGGCCTTAAGAAATCACCTTTTTGAGGACTCGGAAGAGAACTTCCTAGGGGCTTCATTTGATCTATTCCTAGATGACTTCTTTAGCGACCTTGTGAAGTATCGTGACAATGATAATAAAATTGTTGTGGTAAATAATGTTGAGGTTTGGAAGAAGTTACAAAGTAAGTGCAAGCTTCTTATAGAGCTAATGCCTTTCATTAAGACATTAAAAGAAACTTACCTGTCTCTTAAAGATGACGGCATGCTTTCTGATAATTTCTATCTAAATTACGATATTAACTCAATTGACTTTGAGGCCATAATTCTTTCAACTCTTATCAACTATAGCCTTGATAAATTTGACAAGGATGACTCACGCAAGATGGGTGTTTCAATTGAAGAGTTTAGAGAGTTCTCTAAGAAGTCTAATTTAAGCTCTGGTATTTTCAAGAATGATTATATTACGCAAAAGGTGGCCGGCTTTGCTCAAACCTTTGGCCTTGATCAGATTGAGAATATTAATGAGTATATCCTGAAAATATTACACGACCATTTATCGGGTTATGAATTCGCTGATCTTCGCGATGATGAATTCAAACACGTTGGTGGGCCTATTATTTTTAATACGTTAAGCTAGACTAATTCTCGATATTAGCTTTGGCTAATGTTTGAAGTCGTGTGTTTCTTACATAGTTGTAAAATTTTCTCTCCCATTAGCATGCGATTAATGGCAATATGCCTTATCAAATTGAGAGGGAGATGAATATGAAATCATTGATGAAATTACTTCTTTTAACCGTTGTTACCACGACTTCACTTATGGCAGCACAGGTTAAACTTGTTCACATTACAAATGATGAAGATAAGAGCTTCTATCATCTAGGTGTAAATGTTGATGAGGAAATCGGAGAGGTTACATCAGTCTATAAGAAGGAGTTCTCTGATAAGGGGAAAATCATCGGAACTGACACTTATTCACTAGAGCAAGTGATGAAAGGTGTTGTCTTAGTTAGAAGAAGCGATCGTGATGTTGTTAGGATTACTGTTAGTAACCTAAATCCATCAGACGGTGGTGATATTGAAATTGATACTCTTTATAGTGGTGTTAATGATAGTCGAAAAAAGTATTCGGCATCAGTTGAAAGAGTTGGAGAAGACTGGCTTTTTAACTTTGAAAATAGAAAGACTAAGAATCTTCACTTCATCTCAAATAAAGTATTCCTAATTGGTGTTGTTGGAATCAAGGACATCAAAAGAAAATAATAAAAAAGGCGAACATTGTTCGCCTTTTTTATTTCGTTTCTAAAATCTTAATAAATTCTTTTAAAAATGCAGGCCTATTCTTATAGCTTAAAGTGGTCATATAGATATTCATATTCTTAAGTCCACTAACAGGCTCTGTAACAAAATTATCGTGCTTAGAAAGCGTGTGATCAGGCACAACTGCAATTCCAACACCGTGCTTTACAAGGGCCTTGATACTCTCAAGTGAGTCCACAACAATCTTCTTAGGCGGTGCCTTTGTCGAGAGCTTATGAAGATGGTCTAGCTCACTAAAAACAATCCACGTATGTTCGTGAAGCTTTCTCTTGTTAATTGTTTCGTTTGAAATAATGACGAACTTCTCTTCAAAAAGTTTTAAAGAAGAAGTGAGGTCTGATTGAAAATTATCAGTTGAGAAAATGATATCGTAAATACCATCTTCGATTCCACGTCTTAGGGCCGGACTGTCGGCCACGTGAATGAAGATATCTCTCTTATAATTCTTTGCATACTTTGCAAGAATGGGATTAAACCAATTAACTAGAAGCCCATCGAGAATCCCAATATGTACTGGGCGCTCCTGAGTGGTTTCAAAAATATTTCCTAGGCTATCTTCAAATTGGTCAATCGATTTTAGCAACTGCTTGGCCTTCTTCGTAAGAATTACCTTCTTACTCGAACGAATGATAAGTTCCTCATTCATGGACTCTTCAAGGAGTTTAACTTGTCTTGAAACCGCTGATTGTGCAATCTTTAGTTCTGCGGCAGCTTTTGAAAAGCTTAAGTATTTTGCAGTAAGTGTAAACGCCCTGAGGTAACGATAGTCCATTTTTTATTGAACCTCGGCCTTTGGAGGAATCTTTGTTTTGTCTTTTCGCCAAAACTTTCCTTGGAATTCTTCTTGCTGTTTATTTGTCACAATAAAGCCTTCTTCATCATTGATATAATTAAATTGATAATCAATGAGAGTTTCACCTAGATAGAAAGCTGTAAATGGGTCGATAATAACTTCAATATCCATGCTTGGAACAGGGATTAGAAAGTCATCGTCATTTAAGTTGTGAAATCCAATTGAGTACTTGAATCCCTCACATCCTTTACCGCTAATAAGAATTCTTAAGTATTTCCCCTGTAGAGTGAAATCATTTTCAAGCATAAGATTAAGTTGATCTTGTGCTATCTGCGTGAAAGTCAGTTGCGGGAGAATAATTTGCGAGCGGTCGATGTTATAATGCCCAGACTGCTGTACGTTGTCAGATCGATTTTCCATTATGATTTTCCATTAAATTGTGTTGTTAGAGGGCTTTTAGCAAGTAAACGAATCCTTTTCAAGAGGTTTTTCTTGAAATAAATTGGTGGTATAACAAAGCTTATAAAAGGAGCGTTAAATGCTTAAATATATAATCGATATTCCAAACCCTCAGACTCACTTAGTTAATATTTCTTTAGACGCTATGCTTGATAAAAAGGCGAACGAGGTGCGTTTTTACATGCCATCTTGGTCTCCTGGCTCATATTTAATGAGAGAGTACGCTCGAAATATCAAAGAAATCAAAGTCGAGGACTCAAAGGGAAATCGTCTTTTTCATGAACAGGTTTCAAAGAATGAGTGGAGAGTTGATCTTGCTCACCCAAGTTTTCAATCTGCTTCATTTAGTGAAGATGGAAAAATTAGAATTGCCTATACGATCTATTGTCATGAGCTAACTGTTCGTACTTCCCATGTTGATAACACTCATGCTTTCTTACATGGGCCGAGTGTCTTTATCGGTATTGAAGGGGAGACTGGAAGCTCACAAGTTGAAATTAAAATTAATCCTCTGTGGTCAAAGGTGACGACGGCACTAAAAGATATCTCTGAAAAAAGGGACCACTTTATTTATGAAGCGGCCGACTTTGATGAACTACTGGATACGCCAATTGAAATTGGCTGCCATGAAACTTATGGTTTCATGCACCAAGATAAGGAGCACCATATTGCTTTTTATGGTGATTTTGCTCATGCACAAGCGTCACATAAAGTGATGGATAAACTTAATGACGATATCAAGACAATCGTCGAAGAGACGGCAAAGATCGTCGGTGACGAGCTTCCATATGATCATTACTATTTCATCACTCACTTAAGTCCAAGTGGCTTTGGTGGACTTGAGCACTTAGATTCAACAGTTCTGCAATTTTGTCCGTACCACTTGGCCAAAGAGAAAGGCTACAAAGAGTATATGGAGCTTGTTGCTCACGAGTACTTCCACCTTTGGAATGTTAAAAGAATCCGTCCTATTGAGCTAGGGCCATTTGATTATAAGAACGAAAATTATACTCGTATGCACTGGCTAACGGAAGGAATGACAAGCTTTGTTGACCAGTTAATCACTTATCGCAGTGGTTTTTATTCGCTTAAAGAATATCTTGAGTGCATGAAGAAGAATATCAATAACTACCTTGCAACACCTGGGCGCGGTTACCATTCTCTTGAAGACTCATCATTCAATGCATGGATTAAACTTTACCGTGCAGGAGAAAATTTTAAGAACTCATCTGTGAGTTATTATCTAAAGGGTGGACTTGTTTTCTTTATTCTAAATACACTTATGAAGAATGAAGGCAAGGGGATCAACGATCTTGTTCGTGCACTTTGGGCCGACTACAAAGAAAGGCCGGCCGTTGGCTTAACAAAAGAAGGCTTCTTTGAAATTCTAGAAGGCCTTGTTTCTAAAAATGTAAGTGATGAGTTTAGACTCTTTGTTGAAGGTGTGGAAGAGATTGATTTTGAAGATTATCTAAAGCGCATGGGTGCAAGTGTTGAGTGGTCAACGCCTAAATTAGATATTGGCGCAAATATCGCTGAAGAAGGTGGTAAGCTTATCATCAAGTCTATTCGCCAAGATAGCTGTGGGTATAAGGCCGGCCTTAATGCTGGAGATGAACTTATTGCCATTAATTCCCTTAGACTTGATAAGAAGGCCTATGACTCCATTGCAGAGATGTATAAGGAAAATGATCAAATTGATTTCTTAATCGCTCGCACAGGAAAGCTTATGACTTTGAGAGTGACACTTGGAAATGGCCTAAAAGAGATAAAAGAAATCAAGATTGAAGATGAAAAGAAATTAGAAAGTTTCTTAAAATAAAAAATTAATACTCTGTCAGGGCAAGCTTAAATGGCCTGCCCTGATATTCTTCTTCGATAATCTCATAAATAAGCTCACTGTCATTTGGCCCTTGTAAAATACCTTGTTCGATAATTTCAAAGTCAGTTAGGACGAGAATCTTTTCTTTTTCATCATCGTGAAATGGTGAGTAGGCCTTAAATGCCGCTTCTTTTATACACCAGATCTCAAGTGGAGTATGGAGCTTTAGTTCTCTTTCATGAGAGACAAAGTATTTGAATGTACCCTCTCGCATCTTACGATCAGACCACTCAATATCGATACCGACAGATTTTACTTCAGGGTTTGTGCATAGCGCACAGGCTGCAAGCTCTTTGGTGTGGCTAATTGAAACGAGCTTACTCTTATCACCTTCTAAATGTAAGTGGTTGATAATAGATAAATCTTTAAGGCCTGTTAGTGAAGATAAGCAGAAGCGACTTAGTCTGAAGTCGTTGCGCTTGTCGGCCATAAAGCCCTCTGGAAGCTCGCTTTGGCCTAGGTATAAAAATGTACTACGCATGAATTTTTTATTGCTCATCAGCATTTCTTTTGCCATTATGCTCTAATATTAAGTCAATTAAATTAGCCTAAACTTTTGGAGTTAGCAATGTTACCACCGGATGCATATGAAGCAATCGTAAAAATGATCTTTGTTTTAATGGCAGGATGTGTACTTTGTATGTCCAAAATTAAAGCAGCTGAAATCGATCATAATCAGGTGTTTGAAACTCAAATCATCTCACTACAAAAATAAATTTTCATTGGACACAAATCCTCTTTAGTCCTTATAATATAGGTAGTTATCCATCTATACTGCCACGGAGAGGAAGTAAATGAGTGTCCCAAATAATCTAATTGAAGGTTTAAATTTTCTACGTCCCAGAGATAAATCAGGTAAGCATCAAAAAGTAACAGATTACTACGGTGAGAATACGTTTGATATTCAAACGGCCGAGGAAATACCTGATTCAATTAAGGAAGAAATTAACGAGGCAATTCACTCAAACTCTCATATCTCTAAGGCCCAGGCAGAGATCGTTGCTAAGGCCGTAACAAAGTGGGCCCTAGATAAAGGTGCAACTCACTTTTGTCACTGGTTTCAACCACTAACTGGCTCGACTGCTGAAAAGCACGATGCTTTCTTAGACTTCGATTACTCAACAGGAAGACCTATTGAGAAATTATCTGCAAGTCAGTTAATTCAAGGTGAGCCCGATGCTTCATCTTTTCCAAATGGTGGATCACGCTCGACATTTGAGGCCCGCGGTTATACTGCATGGGACTTAACTTCACCAATGTTCTTGATCGGAACGGGAGAGTCAAAAACTCTTTGTATTCCAACGGCCTTTGTTTCATACCATGGTGAGGCCCTCGATATTAAAACTCCACTTCTTCGTTCGGTTTCTACTCTTGGAGAAAGTGCAAAGAAATTCTTTCATTTAACGGGGGAGACGAATGTTGATCGCGTGATTGTAACGTGTGGAGCTGAACAAGAATATTTTCTCGTTGATAAGAGTTATTATAATTTAAGAGAAGATTTGGTTATGACTGGACGTACGCTTTTTGGTGCGCCTTCAACTAAGAACCAACAATTAGATGACCACTACTTTGGTGCAATCAATGAGCGCGTTTTAGCATTTATGGAAGAGCTTGATTATGAGCTTCATAAATTAGGGATTCCTGCCAAGACTCGTCACAATGAAGTTGCCCCAGGACAATTTGAGCTTGCGCAAATCTTTAGAGATGCAAACGTTTCGGCCGATAATAACCACATGGTTATGGCCACGATTGAAAACGTTGCCATCCGTCACGGTTTTGTTGCTCTCTTACATGAGAAACCATTTGCTGGGATTAATGGTTCAGGTAAACACCTAAACTGGTCACTTGCAAGTGATAGTGGAATCAATCTTCTTGATCCAGGAAGTGAGCCACATCAAAACTATCGTTTCTTGGCCTTCACTTCTGTTGTTATCGCAGCAGTACATCGCCATGCTAAGCTTTTAAGGGCCTCAATTGCTTCTCATAGTAATGACCATCGTCTTGGCGCAAATGAAGCACCTCCTTCGATCATTTCAGTTTTTACAGGTTCAACAATTGAAAGAATTTTTAAGGCCATCAAAGAAGGTGAAGAATTTTCTCCAGAGTCACAAACTATTCTCGATCTTGGAGCAGGAGCACTTGCTAAGCTTCCAAAAGATAATACGGATAGAAATAGAACCTCGCCATTTGCCTTTACTGGAAATAAATTTGAATTCCGTGCATGTGGTTCAGATCAATCTATTGGTTTCCCATTAACGATTCTTAATGGTGCAGTAGCGGCCGTTTTAGAAGAGGCCAATAATCTACTTGAAGCTAAAACTCGTGATGGTGTCTCAGTTGATCAGGCACTACTTGATATTTGCCATACTTTCATTAATGAATCTTGGGATGTTATCTTCAACGGTGATGGTTATTCACAAGCATGGCTTGAAGAAGCACAAAAGAGAGGACTTCCAAATCTTAAGACAACAGCTGATAGCTTAAATGTTCTTGTGGATAGGGAAGAGACAGCATTTTTAACGAAGCATGGAATTTACCGTGAATCAGAGCTGGATACTCGCTACAATGTTCTTCTTGAAACTTATATTACAAAGCGCACGATTGAATTTAGTACACTATCTAATATGGTGAACCAATTAGTTGTTCCGGCCGCACTAAATTATAAGGCGAAATTAACTTCATCTATTGCAGCTTCTAAGGCCATCAAAATTGAGGCAACAGTAGAGACTGAAATTTTAAAAGATCTTCAATTCTCTCTAGAAGCAGTTTTCGAGCAAAATAGAAATTTAAAAAATGCTCTTGCTGGATTAAGTGAAGTCCATGACGAAGAGAAGGTTGCTCACTCTTTTGCATACGATTTAATGCCAATTAGTGAAATTATTGCTGACCACTGTGGCCGTCTTGAAAGTATTATTCCTGATGACCTGTGGCCTGTACCAACTTATTTTGAAATGTTATTTTTAATTTAAATAAATAAGAAGGCCGTCATGATGACGGCCTTTTTTTATAATTTACCCTGTTCGTTTAATTCTTCTAATTTATCTCGTCCACCAATTCTTTCACCATTGATAAAGATTTGAGGAACCTTTGTTTGCCCAGTAATGGCAAATAGAGATTGATTAGATGTATGTTGGCCTAGAATAATTTCATTATACTTATGGCCTTTCTCTGTTAGAAGCTCCTTTGCTCGGTGACAGTGAGGACAACCTGGGCGTGTGATAATTGCAATGGCCTCCGGTTTTTTTGCTTCTGGGTTTAGGTAATTAAGCATTGTATCCGCATCTGAAACTTCAAATGGGTCACCTGGTTTATCTGGTTCAATAAATGACTTTTCAACAACTCCATCATTAACGACCATCGAATAGCGCCAAGTTCTTGCACCAAATCCAATATCTGATTTATCAACTAATAGGCCAATTCCTTTTGAGAAGTCACCATTTCCGTCTGGAAGAACACCAACTTCTTCAGCGTGTTGGTCTTGGATCCAAGCGTCCATAACAAATGCATCGTTTACCGATAGGACATAGATTGCATCAACACCTTCTTTCTTAATCGCGCCAGCAAGTTCATTGTAGCGTGGAAGGTGAGTCGATGAACATGTTGGTGTATAGGCACCAGGTAGTGAGAAGACTACAACACGTTTACCTTTAAATACTTCATCATATGTTAGATCTACTAATCCTCCATCTTTAAAAACTTTAAATGATGTCTTAGGGACTTGCTTTCCATCAATACTTTCAAATGCCATTATAATTCTCCTTGATTTTGTTTAGTTAGCTTAAGTTGACCATTTTAATTAGTCACCTCATTTGTCTTGTATTTATTATCGTCGGCCTGGCCTAATAAATCCATTAAATTAAGATTAACTTAAGATAAGTAAAATCTATCAAAAATTCTGGGTAACTATTCAAAACTTGATAAATGACAATAAATAATAAGAAAATCTTGCATCGTGTCGAATAATGAACGTAGAATCCCTTTTAGGCTAAAAGAATCTGTATTGCACGTTCGTTCCCGTTTCTTTTCCGCTAGTGAGCCTTGGGTATTGGGTGATCACTAAAGGGGGACGTGGTGAACTTAATAAGTAATACAGAGGAAAGAGTGAAGAAAACACTTATTCTCTTAATTTTTACATTTCTATTTCAAGCAAGAGCAACGAATGTCTTCGCTCAAGAGGATGTCGTTGAACCTGTTATATTTTCTAATTTCACAGTAGACAACCATAGGTTAGAATCTGAGTTTTCAGATACTGACCTTGCCGATATTTCTCCGATCTATCGTCAAATCTATGATAATTACCAGGCCAATTATCAGGCAATCGGCGATCGTCTAAGTCATGATGCCAATGGTTTCTTTGGTGGTGTTAACCTTGTTGGTTGGCGACACGCTGGTGACTTTCATGGGTTTAAGGTTCTTTTTAACCGTAGTGCGGCCCCATCTTTATTTGATGAAGATCGCTATCTCGTAAATGATGAAATGGTTATTGAGATCTCTGCTCGAAATTTCCTCGGTGCACTTCAAGCGAAGGGGATCATTAATATTTCTCCATCAGTGCTTAAGTCCTATAGTAATCTTTCACTAAAGAGAACAATGAGGTTTAACCACTTTGCTGATAATGTGGAGGATGCACTTCAGACAAAATTTGATCGTCTCTTCTTTATGTACAAATATCTTAGGCCAGAAAATTTCTCTAAGCTTGGAGATTATGATTTTATCAAGAAAGAAGATGCTCTAACATTTGCTGCAGGTGCAGCTGCGACAGCTTCATATAGTGGAATTGGTGTTGCTGCTGGTGCGCTGGCCAAGTATGAAAGAAAGTCGACTGTGGAAATCCAACGTCTAGGGCCAGCTGATAATGCTAAGGCCAATGAGATTATTCGCTTAAGTGCAGAGGATTCAAAATTAATTTCTGCCGGTGCGAATGTGACATTAATGGCAGACTTCCTAAATCTTATCAGATTAACTTTATTTCGTTATGACTTTAATTATAGCTTTGAGAAGTCATATAAGGCCTATATGTCTTTATATGTCGATGACCTTAGAAATAGTGATAAGCTAAATGAGCTTAAAGGTGTTGTGCGTTTTGGGAAGTTTAATTATTCAACACTTGCAGACAATATTACTTCTTATGAGAATCGTAAGAAGGAGCTTAAAGAGTCAAAGTATCTAGCTTTCATTATTGGTGGTGTAAAGAACTCACAAACTGAATCAACAGAAGTTGTTAAGGATGGGCGAGTTTATAAATTCTTCTCTCACCGTTATGAAAGATTATCGTATACACAAAATATCTTTTCAAAACTTCTTGGGGCCGTCTTAGGTAAGCTTATTGGTTATGATCAATTGGTTTCTAATGATCGCGTTGAATCAAAGAAAGTTAATATAAACTATCAGTCTGAAGAAGAGCTTATTCATGCTAGACGTGACTTTGATATTTTTAGCACTAATGTCTTCACTATGACTTTTGATCAGCAAAGCAAGGTTAATAAAGACTATAGCTGGGCGGTATCAAAGACCGAAGATAAGATGAAGGATCTTGTCAGAGAACGTACAAATAGCTATGGAAATTTTGCAACGATGTTTGATCATTATCAAGTTCGTGCTCCAGCTGAATTTACTTCGACGATCACTATGGATAATGCAAATATCGCCAATTTCTTAAATCGTAACTCTGATGAGATCTACGGGGTATTTAAAGAGGCCTGTGGTGGTAAGTCCAAAAACTTCTTTGTCAGACTTCGATCACTCTTTAGTAGTTGTCGTCATAAGCTTTATAAGTCTTATGCAAATTTCTTAAAAGAATGGTCAACAGGCAATTATACTTCTGAGATTAAAAAGAAGTGTGAGAAGAAATATCGTTGGAAGTATATCTTTAGGCCATCAAAGAGAAGGTCAATGATTGCTGCTTGTATGGAAATTGGTTCTAAACAACTATTTGCAAAGTATAAGCATGAGCTACCTCTATGGCGCTTTAAAGATATTGCTTATAACGTGAATAACCAGATTAAAAATGATTACCTGCTAACACGTCTTTTTGGATCTCATCCAAATAAGGGAAGTGTTAGTGCAAATCTTAACGGGGATATTCCTTATCAAAATTTTTACTCTGAAGGGGCCAATAAGGAAAATATCTTTACGCAGTTTCAAATTAAAGAAAATCTTAGATCACCGGCATCATTATAGTTATACAGATATCGAGACGCCCTTTTGAGAGGGCGTCTTATATTTTTGGCAGATTTCTGGATTATTTTCAAAATATAAATTAGCTCTATTTATTAGAATTTTATTAAGAATTTGGTTGTTGTATCCCATCACAACTATTCATGTTAATATTTTCTCCATGAACGCATTTTATCTATTCTTCTACCATCCAAAGCTTAAGGATCTTCTCTTAGAGGAAATTAAGCTAAAGCATCCAGAGCTTCATTTAAGCTTTTCTAATAAAGAATTTGTAAGCATGAAAGGCCCTAAAGATTATGAAGCACAGCTTGTCAGTCGACCTGTTGTCTTTGCTCGCAGACAGGCCACATTCATTGATAAATACATTCAAGCTCCCATTGAAGGTGAGTATGCTACTGTTGGAGAAAACCAATTCTGGCATTTTGAGACGATTAAGACACCAATAGATACATTTTCATTAGAGGAGAGTGATATCTGTGAAGAGGAAGTTCCTGCGAGGGCCTATCATAAGGCCTGTCAGGCCTTTAGACTGTTTGATGAGGTGATAACTGCTAATGATCAAGTTGTTGAAATAGGAAGTGCTCCAGGTGGGATTTCATACTACGTTCTTGAAAAAGGTGCAAAACTTGTTTCTGTTGATCCCGCTCTGATGTCACCACTTATCGAATCAAAATTTGGTGAGCAATTTTCACATATCAAAAAGAGTGTCTTTGATGTCACGAGGGCCCAATTACCAAAGCACTGTGATTGGCTCATTTCAGACTTAAACCTAAATGGTGACCTCAACACAAATCAATCTCGTCGTATTATGGATTTTTATGAGAATATTAAAGGTGCTTTCTTAACGATTAAGACACCTGTTATCAATGATCTTAAAAAAGTTGATGAATGGATCAAGGTATTTACTGATGATAAGAAGTATGAAGTATCTGTTTGTCATCTTCCTTCACACCGTAGAGAAATTGGAATGTTTATAAGGCCACGTAAGTAACGTGGCCTTGGTATTTTATTTATTCAGCGTTTAAAACTTCAATTGCTTTTTCAATCCAACCTGACATGTAGTTAGTTAAGTCTTTCTTAGTCTCAACATAATTTACATCTGCTTGAACTGGAACGTTTTCAGAATTTAACTCATAGGCAGAGTCAATTCCTAAAAGATCACCAAATTGATGTCCTTCAACACCATAACCAAATAGCATATTTGGAATCTGTGTCGAGAATACGTTGTAGCGGTCCTTAAATTGCGTGTTATACACGTCGTTTGAGCGGTAGCCTGCACCTGTCCCATTTGCATGTGTTCCGATTAATTTCGCTCTTTTTGAGCCTTGTAATAGGATACTCGTAATATCACATGCTGAAATACAATTTGGTGAGACTAGGGCAACGATCTTACCATCAAATCCACCAACTTGTGGGTCTGCCGTAATATCATAGTTTTGAGTTGCACGTGAAAGTGTTCTACCTTCGGCCGCTGCTTCAAAGAATGCATCTGATTGCATTGTCCAGTCACTTCCACCAATGTCTTTAAAGATTTCTTCAACACCATAGTACTCGATAAGTTGTCTCATATAACGAGTTACTGCCGAGGCCCAAGTTGCATTAGGGTATGATTGACCTTGCTCTGTTAGCATAGCTAGAAGTTGAGCAGGGTAACCACCGTTTCCACCACCATTATTTCTAATATCTAAAATTAGATTTAGGTTCTGTGCTTTAAAGAATTTAATATTCTTTCTTAACGCTTCGATGAAAGAAAGCTGCTCACCTTTATAGTATACTGTTGATACTGAAAAAGAGTTAACCTGCATATAAGCATAAGCTTTTGCATCTTTTAAGATTAGAGCAGAGCGAACGATTGGGCTTCCCCCACCATTTGCCGATGTCCAGTTCTCTAGCTCAATTGCACCTGTTGGTAGACCTTCTGGTAGAGTTTCTACTTTAAGGCTTGTATCCTTTACGAACGTTCTCTTTTGGTTATCCCATTTAAAGCGAAGCTCTTTAAGTTTTAAGAAGCCTTTTTGTTCAAGGTAGAATGAAATGTCTTTCTTTCTAACGATGCTAGTATTTCCTGAGTAATAAAGAGGTAGGCGTGTTTTATAAACAGTCTGTGTCTTTTCACTTTTAAACTCAATATCAAAGTATGGTTTTGTAGGGAATAAGAAGTAGCGCTCAATTAGCATGGCCGCTGCACGTGATCTTGCAAACGCTGGGCTTGAAGCATCGATATATGGCATTAGGGCCTCGATAGCGTCACTAACTTTAACACCATCAACACTAATTAGCTCATCACCTAATTCAATCATTTTAAGATTGTAATTTTGTGTTTCAATAACTGACTTCTCAATTACCTTGGCATATTTTGAAGCGATAATAACTTTTCCACTGTCTGCAACTAACTTCGTATTGAAACCTGAAACAATCCAAGGTGCTGCAATATGAGTGTTAAGTCCAAAGTGTGTATCTTGAAAGCTCGCAATTAGTTTTCTTGCACGATCGTAGAATTCCATATTGCTTCTAGCTTGAGAAATGGCGTCGTCGACATCTGCAATTGATTGTTCTGCTTCAATTGCTTCTTTAAAGATCATATCTCCATCAACACCGATACGCTTCTTCTTCACTTCCCATAGGGCGTATTCAGCTTTTGTTTGCTTGTATAGGTCAGTAATAATCTCAACTCGATCGATTTGATCGATATACCAGAAATTCTTGCCAGAAAATGCTGATTTGTTGATTTGCATTCCATAGCTTGAAACGGCCATGAAACTTAATAGTAGTAGGGACATTATTGTCTTCATTGGGCTCCTTTTGTGAATGGAGAAAAATAGCAATGAGGCCTGCGCAAGTCATGGTACTTGGCATTAATTATTGAAATTATTCATCGATGGACATATTCGCAAGGTGGCACAATGGCACTAATAATTGTTGTAAATATTATTCTTTTGACGGAATTTCCCAAAAATGTTGTTAGAAATTGAATAAGATTCCATTAGGCCCTTTCTAAGGGTGCAATTTTATAGGTATTATTAGTGCGCAGGATGAAATTGGGGAAATTTTAATAATCGTTTGAGATTTTACTGATGCTTAAGCTTATTTCTAAGATGTCCCCAGCAAAACTCTAACAGGAGAGAGTAATGATTAGACAATTAGCTGTATTGCCAGGTGTTATTGTTGGGACGGGGCGTCGTGTTAAGCGTATTTACCGCTCGGAGCTTAGATGCATTAACGAACTTGACGAATTACAAGAGTTTCAACAACTCGCGTACCAAAGGATTGGTGTTAAGTTTCCTTTAGACTTTCTTGCTAGAAATAAGACATTTGCTCTGTTTAATAAACACGGGCTAATGTGTGGTGGTTTTACTTTCGCACTAGGGAGTGACTCTCGTGTTGTTAAAAGTTTACCTGATGAAGCCTTAGCAAAATTACAAAAAGACGTTCCTGATTTTGAAAATGATTTATTTGAAGCAACAGCGCTTTGGATGTCACGTTACCAACGTTGTCGACTTCTAGGAGTTTACTTCTGGCTAATGATGTATATTGAAGCATCACGTATGGGACGTAACTTTTATATTTATGCATACTCAAGTGCCAAGCCAAAACTTGGTGAGATCTATAATACAATACGCCCGTTTAGACTTTATAAAGGCTACACAAAAATGCTACCTGGTATGAGTGAGCCTGATGATGAAGTGATTGAGTATGGAACAATGATGAATGTACACCTTTCTTTTGGTCGCATTGTTATGTTCCTTTTAAAGAGACTACTAAAAGCTCGCTCAATCAAGAAAGTTAAATCTTATAGCTAGTCTCGCTAGCAAGGAGCGTTTGTATGATGACCTTGGAAGAGGTCGTTGCCCCTTACTCACACATAAGGCTGGCGACTAGAGAAGATAACGAAGGGATCTTAAATTTTTACAAAGATATTCATATGGAAACTGGAGATGAGGCATTGTCATTTGATCGTGGCAATGACTTCTTCAAGTTTTATGAGAGAAAGGGCAATCACTTTTGGACTTTCTTATTTCTAAATGAAGACTTAAGTATTTGTGGTGTTGGAACAATTGTAAGACACCTGCGCTACATTGACGGTGATTATCGTCCAGTGGCCTACTTTTGTGACCTACGAGTTTCACCTCAAGGTGGACGTCGAGCAAAGGTTCAATGGAGAAAGTGCTTTGCCGATGTTATCTCGGCCCTGCCTAAGCTTTCAGATGATCTTCGCTGTGAGATGGCCTATACTGCTATTCTCTCAGACAATGAAAAGGCCATTGCTTCTTTAACAAAAGGTGGCCGTGGTTATAACTATCGTTATATCAATAATTATCATGTATATTCCGTTGTGATTCCTGCTGTTTTTAATCCAACGTTTTATGATGTTAGAGAAATTCCTTTTTCTGATTTTAAAAAGTTTTATATCCAAGAGGCCCATGACCTCGATTTGATGGAAGAAATAGATGATACTGAAGGCAATGCTTACTATGGTGTTTTTGACGGTGGTAAACTCTTATCAATTTTTATGATTTCAAATCGTGACCTAGGCCGCTCATATAAATTATATAACTTAAAATTTGCAAAGAAGTTTTTAACTAATATTGTTGAAATGATGGGAAGACCAAAGGTCGATAACGGAATTCTAAAAACATTAGAGATCCAATATCTTTGTTTTCAGTCACAAATGAGTAATGACACAAAAAAGGATATTATTTCAGCAGTTATAAAATATCTAAAGGACTCTAAAATATTAAATCAATATCATATTTGTAATCTCTATACGGGGCAGGATGCAATTCATTTCTCTCCATTAATTGATGGGGTCGTTGTGGAGAATACAGGACATATGTTTGAAATTCACAGTGATGAGAACCAAGGACTGTGGCCTATGAGATCATTTCGTTTTGAAGGAAGTCTTCTGTGATCTGGCCCTTTAATATCATATCGAAGCGTTACTTCAGTCGTGACTGGGTTGGTGTTTGGTATGAGTTATTAAAGGAAAGGGGAGAAAACGATCAATGTGTTATTGGCAGGGCAAAGTGGCATGAGGGAAGTCTCTTGTCTCCAGAATACTTTGAGTACTCTCATTCTTTGATGGATGGAAGTGCTTCCATTCCATATTACCTTACTCAACTTGGCGCTAAAAGAGATCCGATCTATTCCAATTACAAGAAGAAGATCTCATTTTGGAAACATGTGAAACTTGCTTTGAAAGCGACGGATATTTCACCAGCTAAGGCCCCGCAGTGGAAAGAACGTAATGATATTAGACCTAAAGATAATTATGAATTTGAAATAGGGGTACTTAATCATGATGAGACAAAGGCCTTTAATAATTTTCTAAAGGAAAATAAGCTTTCTCAAAATGTTGTGCTCTTAGAACTTATTAATCTTCATGTTTTTTCTCTGATCAAAGATGAATGTCAAAATGAGCGCTACTCTTGGCTACTTCCTATTAATATTAGAGGAATCGTTAATAAGTCTAACCCTTATGAAAATCACACCTCTTTTGTTCAACTACGCCTTAATGCAAATTCTGACTATAAAGAAATAAGAAATAGCTTTTCTGAAAAAGTTAAAACTCTCAATCATATTGGACTCTGGTGGGTTCACCACATCGGTGTTTTATTTGGCAGAAATTATATGGCCAAACTTTCTAGAAATTCTGCAACAAAGAATTTCTGGCTTGGGACATTTTCTAATATCGGTGCTTGGAATGTTGAAGATGAAAGTTATAAGTCTCTTGGGAAAGATGAGGTGTGGTTTGCCACAACTCCAGGGTCAAAGAATTTTCCCGTTGGTATTGTTGCCATGGAGTTTAATGGACAACTAAGTCTTAGTATGAAAATTCATCCTTATATTGCAAAGGATAATAGAGGAGTGGCCAAGGCACTCCTCGATAAGATTATTGATGATATTAAATTTAATTACAGTTAAGAACTTGAACGGCCGGTGTTGAGCCTTGAAGCTCACTGGCAACATTGGCCGGAAGACAGTAAACGTGAGCATTCCACTTTAGACCTTCTAGGAAGTAGTCAACGCGACCTAGCTCATTATCATTATCAGTATTTTGCATAAATCGCTTAACATTTCCAACTCCTGCAGCATCTGCATCAGCAAGTGTTTCTTCTGGAAGTCCATATTGTCCATGAGCTAGACCAAAACCAACATAACCATCAGCACACATACTTTGCTGACATGCTACGATAGCAAGCTTTTCACGATCTTTCATGTGCCCAGTCAGAGGTTCAAAGTCTGAATCTGGAAGATTTTGAAGTTCACTTGAAACATAACGATTCGTATATGCAGAAACGTTAGCATAATTCTTTAGCTGACACTTATTGTTTTGCGGGTTGATATAACCAGTACAACAAAGGTTCGCATCATCTCCGGCCTGCATTTGTGTTCCTGCCGGCATACAACAAGCAAACTCATCACTTTCAAATACTGGCTTGAATTCATTTGCTTTTGATAGTGGCTCATAGTCGGCAGTGTCTGCAAGCATAAACCCATCAATACCATATTCCGCAGTTGCCGTGTCATCACGATAGATTGGTTTGCTACACTTATTATCACCCATATCAACAACACCTGAGATATGGTCTTTGATAACGATATTAGGAATACCTGTTAGCTCATAATATCCCAGCCACTTTGTGATATCTTCTCCAATTGCATCTGGTATATCCACAAGTGAACAGCTTGATGTATTTTGAGCTTGAGTGGCACTACAATTTTGTTTTGACTGATCAGCGTAGTTGTAACATTTAAAGTCTTCTAGTGAGTCTTGACCGTGAGCTTGCATTTTACTTGGCCCCCACTCATGTCCACCACCATTCACTTCTTTGTTAAAGCTTCGAACCCAGTTCTCGCTACAGCACATTTTCTTCCCATAAGTTGAAAGGGCCTTAAACTGAGAGTAGGCACTTGCCTCAGGTATCCCGGCATCCTTAGTTGCCATTGTCATTGTGTTGATACCATCAGTTTGTCTTTCATACTCTGTCAGAACATTTCCTGAAAAACGTGTTGCAGTCTTTGCGCCAATTTCCGCACCAGGTACTCTTGTTAAATCAACACCGTCACTATTAGTGATCGTTGAATCATTTGAAATAGGTCTTCCAAAGATATCAAGAGTAGGGACTTTAAATATATTTCCCATCTCTGTACAACAGCGATTATTTCTTATGTCATAGTCATCATCACCAACACGTGCTGGTTGTGAACAAACCTGTTCTGTTTGCCAGAAAGATAGCTCATACTGACTTGTTGCCGTAATAAGATCATCGATTGAGACACCCTTTGTATTATCTGTCACAAATTTAGAGGCCGAGCAATCAAGGTCTGTAAAACATGTTGAACCTGGAGCTCTAAGGCATGCATTTACAGGAAGAGCTTGTGAGTCAACATATGGTGCATCTTCATCTTCAAGGTCTTTTAGAAGTTCATTATTTGTAAGTCCTTCAAAAATTTCTAAGAAGTATGTGCTTAGGTTTTGAGATCTTGATAGGAGTTGTAAATCTGATGTTCTTGTTGTCACATCATTTATTCGATCAAAGGCAATATAGTCACCAGTCGTATCAAAAGTAGGGCAACTTAGGAAAGTATTAAGGTTTACGTTATTTTGTAGGTCAGTAACAGTATTTCCCATATTACCAATGAAATCTGGAACAAGAACTGATTCACGATCCATCGAAACTACTACATCTTCTAAGTTTGCATCACGCCCTGGTAGGCAGAGGCCCTGAACATTATTTAGCAGTAAGTTCTTCTTTGCATTTGAATTAGGAGCTTCATTACCAATATAGCTAAATGGACGGCCAAGGGCCGGTGCTTCTAGTCCCACTGTTGAGACAAGATCCTCATCCGTATCAACCTGTCCATTTTGGAATGCTAGAGAAGTTGCTTTACGTGAAATTCTATTATTAAACTTATCATTATTGGCACCTTCAAGTGGCTGACAGTGATTGTTAAATGAACAACCATGTAGTCTCTTTGAACCAACTGTCGTGTAAGACTGAGAAGAGTTATTTACAGTGTTGTATTCTGGTAAACAAGCTGCTCCACGTCCTCGATAGACACATCTCTTTACGCCACCTGAAAAAGTTCCTGTTAGAGAAAGAAGGCGGTCAATATCGCTTTCTTGTGGGATCTCGTTTCCATTTACATCAAAATTTGGAAAAGGTGATGAGAGTGTCGAAATATTCTCACAAGCATAATCCCAACCTAGTGCAGAAACACATTCATTATCTGTGCTACAAGAGTGAATTTGCTGGCAAGTTGCTCCATCTGTTGCAAAATCCGTTGTAGGAATATTTGAACTTCCGTTAATAACTGAATCTTGTACTGTAACTGAATAACTATTCTCAACTGTTTGATCAGAGAATTTTGCATTAATGGCCAGAAAGAGCTTATTACTTGATGCCTTGATTCTTCTTTTTGAGCCAACTGCAAACCATTTAACACCATCAAATGATCCAATTACAGATCCGTAGTTGAATCCATACCAGTCGCGATCATAACCATTAGCAACCATAAAGTGCTGGGCCTTCATACGATTAAGTCTCTGATCCTGTTGGTCTTCGTAAGGTTGGTGAGTCCAGGCAAGCATCGTCGCTGGCACAAAGCAGGCACGTCCAAAGAGGAAGTCATCAGAACGATACTTTGTTGTCTTCTTTCTTGATGAAGTCGTTAGGTCTGGTTGGTAACCAGCTGGGCCATTTGTGAACTCGTTTGATAGATACTTTAGGCTTGAAGCGTAGTAATCATTTCCACAAGATGAACAACTTGAATAATTTCCACCTGAAACGAAGATATCATACGTTGTCCCTTCATTAACTGAAATTTCTTTCGCAGCTTTGGCCCCTGTACTTGTCAGATCAAAGCTTCCATAGATTTCATTAAAGCCAACGTAATCATTTAAATTATTAGGTTTTGACTTATCTCCACTCGTATAAGCAAATGCTGTTCCTTCTTGAGCAAGATTTGGTTCAAGAATTACATCTGTTAATGTTAAGTCTTTCTTAGAGACACCATTACTATCAAAGTACCTCTGTGGTGCGGTTTTGGCCGAAAGGTAAAATGATTGTTGTAGGGGAGCCTCTGGTTGATTAGAAACTAAGTAACATTGGTAATTAACAACCACATCATTTGTGTCCCTAACTTCTTCAAGCGCACACTGTGTTAGTGAACACTTACAATATGTAGCGATCTCTTGTTGAGCAGCTTCCTTAGATGTCAGGATCGTTGGATATGTTGTTAAGTTAACATAGAAGATTATCTTAACTGTTTGTGAATCCTGAACAATGTAGTTATTTCCAAAGACAACTTCATTAATTGCTCCTACAGAAAGAGTCCATGAAGTATTTTGTGTTCTTGTCACTTCATCGACTTCAACGACTAATTTATTGCTTAGGTTTGCATAATAAGGAATTTGAAAGCGTTGTGTTCCAGGGTAGTGGTCAGTGGCCATCCCTTCATTTTGTCCTTGCTTATAGACTTTATAACATTGGGCCTGGAAATTATTGATACGCTTACATGAAACATCAGTATAGGCATCAATCTCAAGGTTTTTGTACTTATTCGTTTCACTATATGGTGTCGTGATTTTTAGCTTAGTCGTATCTGTTAAGTTGTCATTTTCACCGGAGATGCTTACAGTTCCTGGAACAATGGGAGCACCTTCTTTATAGATAACACCATTTTGATAGCGCACTTCATGGATTGAGTTAGCAAAAGGTTTTGTTCCTTTATATGTAGTCGCAAAATTTGTGTCATCAATATTCGTTTCGTAATTTTCCTCTAGGTCTGTACGAGCACCTTCATAGATTGTTGTACAAATACCGCGTTCACCATCAAATGGAGTCGTACACTGAAAAAGTTGTTTCAAACGATTAAAGCGAATCGCTGCTTCTTCATCAGGAGTGTATTCATCATCAGGATCTGTTCCTGGAACTGAACCTGTTGTACAAATATTATAGTAATTAGGATAGTTGTAGATTGCTGATGGATTCAGATCAATCTCATTTAAGATTGTGCTAGGGATATTTTCTGTCTTGGCAGACAAGTCTTGAACACATTGTCCGTTTAGACAGCAGTAGTCACTTCCATTACTTGTACATTGTGAGTCTTGTGAACAAAGATTTCCATTATCAGGAGTTCCGATATAAGTGAAGAACAACTTAAATGATAAACTATTTCCAAGTGCTGTTGTAAGGTCATCTCCTGCATTTGTTGTTAGAAGCAGAGAACCTGATGTTGTTGTGATATTTGAGCATGTTGGACAAATATCATCGATATCGTATTTTACTTTTGTTGAATTTAGGGCCTTAGCGACGATAAAAGATTGAACATCAAGGTTATCACAATAGCTTTGTGTGATAGATTTATCAATTGTGCGATAAGTGAATCTTAAGAAATATTCTTTTGAATTTTCTGAGACATTGATCGTGTACTGTGGAAATCCTACCGCAACAAGTGGAGTACCACTTTCAATACTAGGGAAGTTGACAACTGCACAGTATGTTTTATTGAGATTCTCTTTCACGTAATTGTGAATCCCACGACCTCTTAATGTAAGCTTGTCATCAAAGTAATTATCCATTTCAAATACAGAATCATAAACATTTCCTGCATATTGAATATAGGCCCTTGAGTCTTCGAAGCTTGGATCGTTGATCTCTGATTCCACACCATCGTTGTCACTGCTAGATGTAGAGCGATTATTAGCTGCCTGAGGTACGCATGAACTTGCCATCATAAGCAATAGCGTAAACGTCAGAATGAATTTAAACTGTTCCGTGTATTTCTTCATTTACTATCCCAAATAGTTATCGTCTCAATCACGTAACTACTTAAGATTAATATAAAGTAAGGTTAAAATATGCCGCAGTAAAAACGAAGTAAAATGAGTTATTAGGTGGTTACGAGATAATTTGGCCCAGATGATTCCGATCTTTTGACTCAGATATTGGGCAACGGCCAATATTATTTACGTTGGCCACAATATTTGCCACTTTTGGTGTTCAACTTGCAAGTTGGTTTTTGGCCCAAGAAATGCTCTCTTGCCCTGTTAAGCACGTGTAAATATTTAAGTTACTCAGATAATTCAAGGCCCTAGGGCCCATTGCCTTTAATAAACTCTAGAAATCGCTATCCTATGATCTGTTCGAGGGTAGGATTATGAAAAGAGAAGAAAGAAAAGACGACGGGTCAATCTGGAGTTCATACTCAGATATGTTTACAACCGTTGCAGTTGTATTCCTAGTAATGTTCGTATTTGCCATGATTAAAGTTGGTGTTAAATCACTTCAGCAAGCGCAGGAGAAGAAGAAGCACGAGCAACAGCTTGAAGGAATGGTGTCCAAAGAGCAAAAAATCAAAGAAATGAAGGCCAAGAATGAGATTGAGCAATCAATCACTGAGGTTACTGATTATAAGAATGTGATTAACCAGAAAATGGTCGAGCTTTCTAAGTTTGTTGAGAAACTTGAAAAGAATAAGAAGATCATGGAAGAGATGGTTGAGAACCAAACAAAGAAAGAATCAATTGTTGAAAAAGTTGGACAACAACTTGATAAAGAAAAGTATAAGTCTAAAAAGATCTCTCGTGAAAATACAGAATTAAAGAAAGAAATCAACGAAAAAGCTAAAGAGATGAAGAAGCGTCTTGAAGAGATTCGTAAGAATCAAGATGACCTACGTTCTAAAGAGGCCCAGCTTGATAAGCTTTCACGTATGATGGAGAGACAAAAGAAAGAAGAACAAGAACTTCAAAAGAAAATTCAACAAATCGTAAAAGAGATGAAGCAAAAATCTCAAGAAAACGATAAACTTTCTAAGAATCTTGAGCAAACGAAAGAGAAGATTAAAGAGCAAGAACAAGAGCAGAAGAGAATTAAAACTGTTCTTGAATTCAAAGAAAAATCACTAATAGATCTTGAAGAACAAATTAAAGAACGTGACTCTATGCTTGCTAAGGCACAGGATAAGAATAATATTCTTTATTCTAAAGTTGGTGAACTTGATAAGAAAAAGAAACAAGTTGAAGAGCAGAAGAAAAAAATTCAAGAAACTCTCTCAAGTGTTGAACAAGTAAAAACTCAACAAGAAAAGAAACTTAAAGAGCTAGAGCAGGAAATTACGAAACAAACACAAGATATCAAAAAGATTACTCAGGTTAAAACTAAGCTTGAGACAAAGCTAGAAGTAGAGCAAAAGAAAGTTCAGGAGCAACAGGCCGAAAACAAGCTTGTTAATAATGAAATTGTGAAGGTTAGATCAAAACTTGCTAACACTCTTCAAAAAGTAACTGAAGACACAAAGAAAATTCAAGAGCTTCAACAAGTAAAGCGTAAGAATGAAGAACTCATCGCCAAGGCAAATCGTGAGATAAAAGGGCGTATTATTGCTCAAGAAAAGCTTGAAAAAGAGATTGTTGAACAGAGAAAGGCCCAAGAGCAAGAAGTTCAAAAACTTAATCAAGATCACACACTTAAAGTTGATAATCTAAATAAGAAGTATGCCAATATCATCTCAACAAAAGAGCATGAGATTAAGACGCTAAATGCTGACCATCAAAATAAGGTGGCCGACCTAACAAAAACTTATGAAAAACAAAAACAGCAACAAAAAGCTGGATATGAAAAACAAGTTGCAGACATGAATAAGAAGTTCCAGACGGAACTTGATACAAAAGATAAGCAACTTGCTGGGCAAAAGAAAGATTCACAAGAAACTATTGCTCGTCTTAACTCAGATCACCAAAAGAAAGTATCTGATCTAACGAAAACTTATGAGAAGCAGCAACAAAATACGAAAATGGGTTATGAAACTCAAATAGCTGATCTTAATAAGAAGTATCAAGGTGAACTTGATGTAAAAGAAAAACAACTAGCTGGTCAGAAAAAGCAGTCACAAGAGACAATTGCCAAACTTAATACTGATCATGCAAAGAAGGTTGATGACTTAACTAAATCTTATGAAAAGAAACAAAAAGACACGCAAATGGGTTATGAAACTCAGATTGCAAATCTTAGTAAGAAGCACCAGTCGGAGCTTACATCTAAGCAACAACAATTAGACGGCCAAATTAAGCAGTCTAAGGATACGATTGCAAAACTTAATGCTGATCACGCCAAAAAAGTGGATACGATCACTAAGTCTTACGAGAAGAAACAACAAGACACGAAAATGGGTTATGAGACTCAAATAGCCAATCTTAATAAGAAGTTTCAGTCTGAGCTTACTTCAAAGGACCAACAACTTGCTGGTCAGAAAAAGCAGTCTCAAGAAACAATCGCTAAGATGAATGCAGATCACGCAAAGAAAGTTGCGGATCTCACAAAGTCATATGAGAAAAAAGAAAAAGATACGAAGATGGGTTATGAGACTCAAATCGCTAATCTTAATAAGAAGCACCAGTCTGAGCTTGATACAAAGGAAGCTCAACTAGCAGGTACTATTAAAACGTCACAAGAAACAATTGCAAAGCTTAACTCTGATCACGCTAAGAAAGTTGATGACTTAACAAAGTCTCATCAAAAACAGCAACAAAATACAAAAATGGGTTATGAGTCGAAAATTGCAAATCTTAATAAGAAACACCAAGCAGAGCTTGATACGAAAGAAGCTCAACTAGCAGGTACTATTAAGAAGTCACAAGAAACTATTGCAAAGCTTAACTCTGACCACGCTAAGAAGATTACTGATCTAGAAAAAATGCATAAGAAATCAGAAGCAAAGCAAAAAGCAGGCTATGAATCAAAAATTGCTGACTTAAATAAGAAGTACCAATCAGAACTTGATACAAAAGAAAAGCAGTTAGCTGGTGTAAAAAAAGATGCACAGTCGCAAATTGCAAAATTAAACTCTGATCACAAACGTGAGCTTACAGATTTAACAAAGCAGTATGAAAAGAATAAGGCCGATCAAAAAATGGCCTATGATAACCAAATTAAAGATCTAAAGGGGAAACATGCTCAGGCCATGGATTCTCTTACTGCACAAAAAGATTCTCAAATTAAAAAATTAAATGCTGATGTTACCGCTCGTGATGGAAAAATCGCAGGTCTAAATGATGATGTGAAAGGGCTTAAGTCTAATCTTGCACGTTCACAACAAAGTAATCAAGGCCTTAAAGGTGATATCAAAAACCTTCAATCAAAACTTGCCCAGGGAGACGCTAAGAATAAAGGTCTTGCAGGTGAAGTTGATCGTCTTAAGGCGATGGTTGGAAAACTTGAAGGTGATAAGAAGTCTCTAATGGCACAAAACGGTGGACTTAAGGATGCTCTCGGGCAAGCTGAAGGAAAGCTTAAAGGAATGTCAGAAGAAAATGGTGGACTTAAAAAAGCTCTAGGACAGGCGCAAGGAAAGCTTGCTGGTATGTCTGAAGAAAATGGCGGCCTTAAGAAGGCGCTTGGCGAGGCCAAGGGAAAACTTAAAGGAATGTCAGAAGAGAATGGTGGACTTAAGAAAGCACTTGGCCAGGCCCAAGGAAAGCTTGCTGGTATGTCTGAAGAAAATGGAGGGCTTAAGAAAGCTCTAGGTCAGGCAAAAGGTAAGATGAAAGGCATGGGTGAAGAAATCGGTGGACTTAAGAAGGCGCTTGGACAAGCTAAAGGCAAGATGGCCGGTATGGGGAAAGAGATCGGTGGCCTAAAAGAAGCTCTTGGACAGGCCAAAGGCAAGATGGCCGGTATGGGGAAAGAGATCGGTGGACTTAAAGACGCTCTTGGAAAAGCTAAGGGTGAGCTAGCTGGTCTTGGTAAAGAAAATGGTGGACTTAAAGAAGCTCTAGGGCAAGCAAAAGGTAAGCTTGCTGGTATGGGTAAAGAAATAGGCGGTCTAAAAGAGGCCCTTGGACAGGCCAAAGGTAAGATGGCCGGAATGGGTAAAGAGATCGGTGGACTTAAAGATGCTCTAGGAAAAGCAAAGGGGGAACTTGCTGGTCTTGGTAAAGAGAACGGTGGACTTAAAGAAGCACTTGGACAGGCCAAAGGTAAACTTGCCGGAATGGGTAAAGAGATCGGTGGACTTAAAGATGCTCTAGGAAAAGCTAAAGGTGAACTTGCTGGTCTTGGTAAAGAAAATGGTGGACTTAAAGAAGCCCTTGGACAGGCCAAAGGTAAACTTGCCGGAATGGGCAAAGAAATCGGTGGACTAAAAGATGCTCTTGGAAAAGCAAAGGGTGAGCTTGCTGGTCTTGGTAAAGAGAACGGTGGACTTAAAGAAGCTCTTGGAAAGGCCAAAGGTAAACTTGCCGGAATGGGCAAAGAAATCGGTGGACTAAAAGATGCTCTTGGAAAAGCAAAGGGTGAGCTTGCTGGTCTTGGTAAAGAGAACGGTGGACTTAAAGAAGCTCTTGGTAAGGCACAAGGTAAACTTGCTGGTCTTGGAAAAGAGAACGGTGGACTTAAAGAGGCCCTTGGTAAAGCAAAAGGTGAGCTTGCTGGACTTAATAACGAAAATAATGACTTAAAAGGGAAGGTTGCAGGACTTGGTAAAGAGGTAAGTGACCTACAAAATGCCCTTGCTAATAAGAATGATGAGAATGGTAATCTTGGCCGTAAAATCGCATCTCTTGGTGAAGACCTAAATGCTTGTGAGACAGGATCAAGTGCCTTGAATCAGAAAGTTACAGAACTTGGTAATGGACTAGATGGTGCGAATAAGAAGCTTAACTCTTGTCTTGCTGAAGTTAATGATAAGAAAGATTTCATGAAACAAGTTAAGAAGATTGCGAAAAAAGTTGAAGATCAGAAGAAGAACTTACGTGCAAATATTGCGAGAAACCTTGCTGACAAATTTAGAAGTAATAATATCGATGCAGCGGTTGATCCAAAAACAGGTAACGTAACACTTCTAATGGATAAGAACTTACTATTTGAAACAGGTTCTTCAAGACTAAGTAGACACGCTAAGAAGAAGCTTAAGTCGCTTATTCCATTGTACTCTGAAGTTTTATTTGCTGATGATACAGTAAGAGAGCAACTTGATAGCTTCAATGTTGAAGGTCACGCCTCTCCACTATTTGGTGGTAAGGCACTTGATCCAATGATGGCAGAAGCTTACTCGTATAACTATAACTTAAACCTATCGTCACGTCGTGCCCTAGCTATTTCAAACTATATTTATAGCGATGGTATGAATTATCCATATAAGTTCTATATGAGAAATGTGACGAAGTCGATTGGTTATGGTTTCTCAAGACCGATTCCTCTTGAGACAGTAATCGAGAGACAACGTGAATCGATTGCAGCTGAACTAATTGAACCAAAAGGGTTTATTGTTGAAGAAAGAAAGCCTGCTAGTTTTGCAGTACCACTTGCAAACGAAGACATGAAGTGTGGTGACTATAGTTGTTCACAGTCACAACGTGTTGAGCTGAGCTTTACATTAAAAGATGATCCAAAAGCGATGGAGAGGTTACTGCAACTGTCTCCAAAAGTGAAATAGAATACCAATAGTCGAGGATTGGTAGACCTAACAAAGAGGTACGTATGATTGAGATTGTTTTAGGGTTTTTCGGTACATATCTTATCGAATTTATGATGGGGCTTTTAGTATGCGCCCTTGTATTCCGCTACTTAGCATATCGTCACAGTAAGGATGATGATGCTTACTACTCTCGTTTTACACGTGAACTAGATGCGGCCATCGATGATGACAAGCAAAAGAATATACCAATCGATGATATCGATTCTTATATGTCTAATCTTTTAGGACGTGTAAATGCGGCCCTACCAGATAATGCTCTTCGTTTCAGCAATAATGCCAATATTCAAAATCGTCATTATGACGGTAAAGAGGTCATGCAACAGCAACAAAGAGAGATCGATAAAGAAATCGATAACTCAGAGGGCTCAAGTATTTCTCTGAATCAGTATATCGGTTCTAAACATGGTCTTATTGCTTCAATTCACGGGGAGAGTTCGGTATTTAAATCAACTGTTCCTCCAAACTATACAGAGCTTACTGATCGTATCATGAGTGATGATAGAAACTGGACTAAACTTTATGGACATATTCCTATTGATGGTGCGTCTCGTATGATCGATATTCTTCCAAACCTATTTATTGTATTTGGGGTTTTCGGAACGTTCATTGGTATTGCCATGGCCCTTCCTGAAATTGCGGCCATTGACTTTAATAATATTGAAAAATCTTCAGATAACCTTACTCGTTTCGTTATCAACGTTGCCTTCTCGATGAAGACATCGATTGCGGGGATTTTCTTCTCTCTAATTTTAACTTTCCTAAACACTCTTTTCCCTCTGCCGGAAAAGCGTTACAAAATTTTTAAGAAAGTTGAAACTTCTATGCAAAACCTTTGGTATCACCTTCAACGAGGTAATGCTAAGGAGCAGAGTACAATGCAAGGTGTACTTAAAGTTCTTCAAAGTATCGAAAGATTCATGCGTGAAGATGCTCCAATTAAAAAGGTGGACCCTGATAAGAAGAATGTTGCTTAATTAAGTAATTACTTAAAGCTGACTTTAAATCTGGAGAAGAGAGATGAGTGTTTTATCAATCGTTAAAGGTTGTCCGCTATTTTTTGACCTTTACGACAATGAAATTATGACTATATGTGAGCGCTGTAAGGTGCTCACGCTAAAGCCTGGTGACTATGTTTTCAAACACGGTGACATTGGTGAGGAATTATTTCTCATCCTTAACGGCTCTGCCAAAGTTTTCAATGCTAGTGATAAAGAAATCGCTCGTTGTAAGAAAGGAGACCTCTTTGGAGAGATGGTACTTCTAAAAGAGAACGTTCGCTACGGAACCGTTCAATCAGATAATTATACAGATGTTCTCGTCATGAACTACTCGGACATATTCGGCCTGTACAAAACCAATCCTCGAATCTTTTCACTCTTGATACTCAATCTATCAAGGTTACTGGCCGGACGTTTACAGGGCGCAGGTAAACGAATTTCAACCCTAATCATGGAAATGGAAGAAATTAAGAAAGCTGCCTAAAGCTAGCGCTGAGATGGGGGGAGGGGCAGTTCACTGAGCTGCCCCCCTTTTTGGTACGCGCCACCTTTTCGAGATTTTAATCACTTAGTCTCCAATTTCTTCTATACTTAAGCCTAAATTTTCTATCTCGTTGCTTTTCATTAGTATTCATTATGGAATGAAGTCTTTTGTATTAGTAATCTTAATTCTTGTGAGTTCTCTGAGGAAGATTTCTCCTTTTTGTTAGATAACTTTCTAGAATCTCGAAAAGGTGGCGCGTACCATGTTTCGTAATCGAATTAAAAAATAAAATGATGTCGTTTTTATTTATTTGTCATGTCAGATACGACAGAACGTCTGAATGCCTAGACCTAAATTAATTAGACAAAATGAGTTTCCTTATCACGTAACTTCTCGAACTAATAATAAAGTTCCTTTTCCACTACCAATGTATCATGTTTGGGATTTAGCTAAGCAGGCATTAGCTTATGCTCGGAAAAATGTTAATGTTGAAATAAATTGTTTCGTTTTAATGAATAATCATTATCACTTACTCATTACAACTCCTAATGAGAATCTTGATAGGTTTATGATGTATTTTAATCTCAAACTCTCAAAACTAATCAGTCAAAATGCTAGAGTAATAAATCATAAATTCAGTAATCGCTATAAGTGGACAATTGTGTCCAATCAGGACTATTTACAAAATGTATATCGTTATATTTATCAAAATCCTCTAAGAGTAAATATTGTAGAAAGATGCATTGATTATCCATATAGTTCTCTACACTTCACAAGCTTTGAAGCTCGCTTGTTAAACTATAGGCCACATTTTAAGTATGCAGATGAGGTGTCTTTTTATGAACGAAGATTTTCAAGTAACTTAACTAATATAATTAGCACTTCTTTAAAAAGGAGTGTTTTTAAAATCCCTCTTAGTGTAAGTACTCATGATCGCAAGATGTTGAAATCCTGAAAAGGTGGCGCGTACCTTAAAGGTCGCGTACCTTCGCAAGAAGTAAGATCAAACCTTGTTGGCAGAATTTATTTTTCAAACGCATACGATCTCCGCGAAACTCGTATCTTTGCGCCGATACACCTTCACTTGTGGCAACACCGATGCAAACAGTACCTACTGGTTTTCCAGGAGTCGCACCACCTGGGCCCGCAATTCCAGTATAAGAAATGGCAATATCAACACCTAGGGCCTTGCGAGAACCAGTGGCCATCTCAGTTGCTGTTTCAATGCTAACGGCGCCATGGTTCTTGAGCGTTTCTTCTTTGACGTGAATAATATTTTCTTTCACGGAGTTAGCATAACTGACGACTCCTCCAAGAAAGACTGAAGATGAGCCTGAGACATTTGTTATTGTTGAGCTGGCAAGTCCGCCTGTACAGCTTTCTGCAAAGCCAATTGTCAGCTCTTTTGCCTTTGCTTCTTCAACAATGACTTCTTCGATTGAGCGAAGGCCATATGTCCAAATATTATTTTTAATTTCAGTTGCCTCAATAATGTCACGGATCTTTTGTCGTGAGTCTTCATTTTGATGCTCTGGTTTTAGATTTATTGTAATGTCCACACCTGAGATAATTGGGAGGGAGCTTACCTTGCCAAATTGTTCGAGGTCTTCCCAAAGGTTAGGGCAAAGTTTAAAGAAGATTGTTTCTTCTGGGATACTGTGAGTACGGCAAACAAAGAGTTCATGAGAGCTTTCTGCTCGGTCCTTAAGCATAGGAACAATGCTATCTCGAATCATGGTTTGGCATTCGCGTGGTACACCTGGGGTACAAAAGATTTCACAGCTTCCAAGTTTTGCATGAATTCCTGGAGCGAGTCCTGAAGGATTATAAATGGGAGAGGTGTCTTTTGGGAGTAGGTGGTAATTACTTGATTCACGTGAAAATGTTCTGCCAAAAGCTTCGTATTGTCTTATGGCGACCTTTTCTGCCTCGAGGTTCTCAACAAGTTCAACTCCTAGTGCATTTGCAACAATGGATTTTGTTAAGTCATCTTTTGTTGGCCCTAGCCCTCCTGTAATGATAAGAAAGTCATTTTCAGTGGCCTGTTTTTTAATTTCCTGAGTTACTTGATCAAATTTGTCTCCTAGGACTGTGCACTTTTTGAAGTCAAATCCAAGGGGAGCGATCTCTTTTGCAAGTATTTGCAAGTTAAGATCATTAATTTTTGCATTTAGCAGCTCGTCACCAATGATTATTTGGGAAATTTTGGCCATGTTAATCCTTTAATTTGGGCAAGATAGGTTATAATATACGCTGATTATTTTATCACATAACTTTATCATATAGAGAAAGAAAGAGTACGAATGAGTAAAATTACGAATTTTAAATTAGACTACGATCAAGACCTAGAGTTTTACCTAAATAAGAACTTTCCAGGTTTTGCTGATTATCGAATCCATAATAAGGCCCTTGATGCTCGTGGTGCAAATCGCGGAAAGAAGCCTATCTATAATTATAAAGTAGAAATTATTTATCCAGGAGAAGAGTTTTCGGCCTACCGTGAACAATTTAATTTTCTTGATAACTTTTCGCAAACACCAATTATTATCGGTGCAGGACCTGCTGGTCTTTTTTGCGCTCTACGCTTAGCTGAGTATGGAATCAAGTCAGTGATTATTGAAAGGGGAGATCGTGCACATAATCGTATGAAGCATATCGCTCGCTTTTGGCGCTATAATGAATTTGATGATGATAATAACGTATGCTTTGGTGAAGGTGGCGCTGGGCTGTTTTCTGATGGAAAGTTGATTACGCGTATTAAGTCACCTTACGTCCAATACGTAATGAATCGTTTTGTTGACTTTGGTGCACCTCCTGAGACGGCCTACGTTTCTAACCCACACTTAGGTTCGAATAAGATTCGAGGACTGATTAAAAAAATCACGGATCACTTAAAAGACAAAGGTTGTGAGATTCACTATAACGTAAAAGTTGATGAAGTTCTTTTTGAAGAAGATAAGAAAGTCGCAGGTGTAAAGCTTAGTGACGGAAGAATTCTGGAGAGTAATAATGTTGTTCTAGCAACAGGGCACTCGGCAAAAGAAATTTACTATCATTTGAAAGATAAAGAAGTTGCTATGGAAGCAAAAGACTTTGCTGTAGGTGTTCGTATTGAGCACCGTCGTACGCAAGTCGACTTCCTTCAGTATGGGCGTTTTGTACAAGAAAATCTTGGTGCCGCACGCTACAAGCTTACTTATCATAATAAAAATGTTGATAAAGGAACATACTCATTTTGTATGTGTCCTGGTGGTTACGTTCTGTCATCTGGAACAGATGCGGATGGTATTGTTGTAAACGGAATGAGTAACTTTGCTAGAAACTCACCGTGGTCGAATTCGGCCCTTGTTGTCTCTGTAAACGCAGGGAAAGACTTTGGCCTTGACGATGTTTTAAATGGCCACTACTTTCAACGCGATATTGAAAAGAAGGCCTATGAGGCTTCTGTTGCAAATGCTACAGGAAAAGAGATTCCTTCTCAAAGAGTTCAAGACTTTCTTGATGGACGAGTTTCAAAAGATCTTCCAAAGACATCTTGTCCTTCAGGGATTTTCTCTCATAACTTAACAACGATCTTACCTGAATTTATTGCACAAGGTTTACGTGAAGGTTTAGAGTCTTTTGATAAGAAAATGAAGGGCTTTGTTAATAATGATGCTCTTTTATTAGCGCCTGAAACTCGTACTTCTGCACCTGTGACAATTAAAAGAAGTCGGGCAACATTTGAGTCTGATTCTCACAAAGGCCTATATCCTTGTGGAGAAGGTGCGGGCTATGCAGGTGGAATTACATCTGCTGCTGTTGATGGTGTTAAAGTTGCCATGGCCATGATTCGTAAAGAAAAAAATATCTAAAGAAAATACTCTGCAACTGCAAATAATCCATTTTGAATAACTAAGAAGTGAACAGAATGATTAGTTGGGTTGTAGAGAATTTTTCTCTGTGATGAATAACAACTAACCTGTGCATCCCAACTTAATTCAGTCTCGATATCATCTGTAAAATTATACTGCCAAAGCTTATTACTTGAACAATAGTAATAATACTCTTTCGAATTATGGCGTACGTGAGTGAAGCCGTTAGTCGTTCTTGGTAGCATTGTGTAATCAACAATATTTCCATCGCCGCCTTTTACCATAACTCGCGCAGAGCTTGTCTGTTTAAACATCCAGCCTAGTGTTGAGTCGTAGTGTGCATTAACCATTCCACCATAAGTTGGTACACGAGATGTTGCTAAAGGCGTTCCAGCACTATAGAAACTTCCTCTTTCTGTATCAGGCATCCCCGCAAAGTGTGACTGACGGTAGCTATCGCTCATATCATATAGTTTAATAAATGCATCAGAAGTCGTTGATCCGTTATAACGTGACTTGTGAAGCATGAGCTCGCCATTTGCCACCCCAAGGATTTGCTCGTTATACCAGTCAAATTTAATATCTGTTCCGACGAGTCCATCGGATGCAGCATCAAAGTACCAAGTGGCACCACTTCCAATAACACGTGTATTCGTTAATGTTGTTCTGCTGTAGCGATTTACACCTGAACCAACATCATCAAAAATATCTCCTGTCGTTCGATCAACGGAAAAGCTATATGATCTCGCTGAGTAACCACCAACAATAGTTTCAATGGTTCCACCAATTGTAAATTCTCTGTATGTTCCTGAAACGTAATCTCCGACAACGATTGTGTTGTCTTGGCCGTTATCTTTACCCCAATCAATTTGCCAAGAGGCCGAGATACGAGCAGATAGTGCACTTTCTCCATCTCCTGAAGAAGAGAATTGTCCTGCTAGAGTTACGACATTACCACTATCATCTAATGTTCTAATAAGGCCATGGTCATTAAAATAGATTTTACCTTGTTGGTTAACAAAATAACCTTGAAGATCAATAGGGCATGACGTTGCCGCAGTCCCATCTGCACATGGCGTACTTGAAGTCGAGTCTGTACCTAGAACTCTTGTGTACGTATTAGTGACATGGTCATAGTGCATAAGGTTTCTGCCGTGATTATAATCAAAGTAGATCTTACCATCTAATCCTGTTTTATATATTGAACGATAACCTGTGTAGATATCATAAGGAGCTATAGCATTGTAAGTTGTTGTCGGTGTTCCTGATGCATAGTCTAGTCTAGCGACACGGTAATGAGTATTTCCTGTGACAGGCTTATGAACTGATACATGCATATGCTCAAGCGTTGAGTTAACCGCATTATAGGCGATGGCCATATTTGTAACACTTCTTCCAGACCAACTATAAGTGTCTTCATTGTAGATACCGACACCATCGATTTGAATACGATTGACTATATTCTCGCTTGCATCAAAGTGAAACCAATTGCGATCAGTATTACTTGAAGTACTTCTAAAGTAGAGGTCGCCGTTTGGTAGAGGGATAAGCGTACCATGAAAGCGGTGAAAGCTTGCAATGTCGATTGCACTTGGTGCGAAACTTGTTCCTGGATTAGAGTTCGAACCTCCACCGACTAGAGTCGATATTTGCCAAGGAGTCGTATTCATATCAATACGTCTAATACTTCCCTTATCAACAATAAGAAGCCCATTGTTGTAGTCAAGAGTAATGGCATTTGCAAAGCCAATTGTGGCATTCTCAATTGATCCGCCATCTCCACTTGGTGTACCTGTTGTTGGTAGTAATTCTTTAATAATTCCTGTGGCAGGATCTACCCATAAGAGACCAGCATCTAGGTCACGATAGAATATATCTCCACGATCAGTAACTACCGTTGAGAATAGGTCAATTTCATATGTTGAATTTCCGTCTTTGAAAATAACTGAACGTCCACTTCCGCCAATTCCTTTTTCAGTACTTCCTGCAATAATTCTAAAGTTAGATTCATTAAGAGGTGCCGAAGTCATAAAGGTTTCACTTCCGTCGCTATCAAGTGCCACTACTCTGATCTTATAAACAGCATTAGTAGGTGAAAGTGCTGTTAGTTTGATACAGCCTGTTTCTTGGGCAGAAATCGTACAACCGCTTCCTTGAATATTGGCAACACTATCCATTAGAAGCTCATATTTCTCTTCTGTGCCATCCATATAAGAATAGTAAATACTAATTGGATTGGTTGCTAATCCCTCATTATCAATGGCCTTCCATTTAACGTAGATATCACTGTTTTGAGGGGCCTGAAGTTGTGCAAGCGTGGCCGGTGAGCTTGGTGTATTTGTATTCGTTGCACTAATGTTAAAAATTTCAGGAGGTGTTCCTGGCATATAATTAATCGACTCTTTATCTACACCAACTACTTGAGTATTAGTTGAAATATTTCCAGCAGCATCGGCGGCCCATGCATAAACACTATAGCTATTAGTGACAAAACCAATTCTTACATAGAGATTGTCTGCACTTGTGATTGTTAAATTCTTCGTTCTTTTTGCCTCTGGAAGTGTTGTGAAGCATTCATCATTAATACTTGAAGGCGCTGTTGTATCATCATACTTGAGACAAATATACGTAATATCTGAAGCAGAGTCCGCTGCAGTCAGATCAACTTGAACATTATTATTTCCAGTTGTTGTTGCACCACCATTTAATGAGATTGAAGAAATTGTCGGTGCTGTTCCATCAATGACAAAAGTCTTCTGCACCGTCGTGCTATGTCCTGCTGCATCTGTAAAGCTTACTTCAAAGACGGCATTATTAACTTCACTTCCTAGTGTGATATCAGTCGAGTAGCTCTTTGAAATATTCTCACTTGTAACAGCTGCTACTGCCGTTAGATTTTGCCAAGAGCTTCCATCAAAGAATCTTAAAGCGAAATCATTTGCACCAGCATCAATATGTTTCTCTGTTAGTGTCCACGAAAATGTCTTTGTTGTGCTTTGCCCATATGATGTAAATGTATCGTGAGCAAGTTGTGGCGCTGTCGAGTCGATCCAGAATGTATTCGATTCAACTGTGTTAGTATTTCCAGCAAGGTCACTAAGTGAGACCCTTACTTTTGCGTCTTCAATATCTAGTGCTGGAACTGTCCATGCTTGTGTAAAAGTCGTATTTGATAATGGGCCAACACTTGCATTTAGTGATGAAGTGATATTTACCCAAGCACTCCCATTCCAATAGTCAATTGTATGTGTTTGAGCAGCTGAAATATTATCTTCCGTAATATCCCATGAAAGTGTAACTCCATTTGATCCTGCTTGATTAGCAACGGTGGCAATCGAGATTGTAGGGGCTATCGTATCATAGTAAACAGAGATATCTGTTGATGTTAGCGATACGTTACCATTTACATCCTTAGACCATGCCTTAAGAGTATGGAGTCCTTGATTTGTATTGGCCAAGGTATATGTAATGGCCGATGCTGTTGTTGAACAAGACTGCCAAGAGCTATCTGCAGGAGTAGGTTGAGTTCCTTCATTAATTAGGACAAAGCTTATGTCACTACATGAGCTAACTGTAAGATTAGTATTCGTTGAATTCGTATAAAGAGCAGAGCTAAGTGCAATAGTCGGTGGTGCTGAAGGAGTCTTGTCTGCTACTGTAATTGTGACAGTCGCTGAACTAAGGGCATCTGTAGTTGTGTCATTGGCAATAAATGAGAATGTATCAACACCATTGAAGTTTATATTTGAAGTATAAGTACAGGTAAGGTCTGTGCCGTAACTTCCTGTTGTAATACAATTTGTAAGAGAGCCGTTTGTTGGCATCGATGTTATTTTATAAGCTAAGCTATCTCCATCAACATCTGTTGCATTTGATAGAGTAATACTTAGTGGAGTGTTGTCATCTGTTGAGAAACTTTGATCCAATGCCATCACTGGAGCATCATTAATTGCTGTCACATCTATTGTTACAGTTGCTGTATTCGAGTCTAAGCTTGCATCACTAGCTTTATAAGTGAATGTATCTTGGCCATTGAAATTAGCATTTGGCGTATAAGTACAGGCCCTTGAATTTCCCTCGTCACAGACAAGAGTACCGCTAGAAGTTGTCGAAACGATAGTGTAAGTCAGAGCATCGTTTTCAATATCTGAAGCTGCATTTAAGTCAAAGCTTACTGAATTGTCTTCTGTTGTTAAAACACTTTGTGTTGCTGTTAGGACGGGAGCGTCGTTTACAGCGGCAATATTAATTGTAACTGTTGCCTGTGTAGGAGAGTCCGCTAACGTGTCATTAGCTCGATATGTAAATGAATCAGTCCCGTTAAAATTTAAATTCGGTGTGTAGTCACAAGTAACGTCAGTTGAGTAGCTTCCACTTGTAATACAATTTGATAGTGTCCCATTCGTAGGAGCTGTAATAAGCTTGTACTGAAGTGTTTGTGCCGGTACATCAATATCAGTCGCACTATTAAGTGTGAAACTTACAAGAGTGTCTTCATTTGTTGATTCACTTTGGTCACTACCAATTAGAGGCGCATCGTTTTCTGATGAGATTGTGATTGTTGCTGTTGCAGTATTTGAATCAAGATTTCCATCATTAACTTTATATGTAAAAGTATCAACTCCGTTGAAGTTTGCTGAAGGCATATACTGACAATCTCTTGAAGTCCCCCCCGTACAAGTTAAAACACCATTAGAAGTCGTTGATACGATAATATAGTCTAGAGTATCGGCTTCAATATCACTTCCTGTATTTAGCGTGAAAGCAAGAAGTGTATCTTCTGCTGTTGTTAGTGTCTGAGTTGAAGAAAGTATCGGAGCATCATTTACGGCCGTTGTATTTATTGTAACTGTTGCCTGGCCAATTGAGTCGTATTGGCCATCGTTAACAATATAGGTAAATGTGTCTGAGCCGTTATGGTCTGCATTAGGTGTGTAAGTACAACTTAGATCCGAAGTATAACCACCTGTTGTAAAACAATTTGATAACGTTCCATTTAAAGGTGGCGTGATTAACTTATAGCTTAATTCAGCACTAGTATTGTCTATGTCTGATGAATCAGTAAGAGTGAAGTTTAAAACATTGTCTTCTGTTGCAATAAAAGTCTCATTTGCTGCGATTGTAGGCCTATCATTCACGTTTGCAACATTAATATTAACGATCGCAATATTTGAATCCAGCTCTGAGTCGTTTGCCTTATATGTAAAGCTATCGCTACCTGTGAAGTTGAGGTTAGGTGTATATGTACAAGCTGTCGTGCCAGCGCTACAAGTCAGAGTTCCATTCGACGGTTGTGTTTCAATTGAATAAGTTAATGAGAATGAATCTGGGTCTACTCCTTGTGTTAAACTAAAATCTAAATTTGAGTCTTCCGTAGCACTAATTGTTTGTGGAGTGGCCAAAGTAGGAGCGTCATTTACTTGATTAATATCGATTTCATAGCTTTTTTCGTGGAAAGGAAAATTTGTATCGACACGATCATTCCCACTTTGCTTCTTTCCTACCTTAAGTGTGATCGTTGCCTTTGGAAGAGTATTAGACGGAGGAGTGTAGTTCCAAGCATTCCCTGTTCCCGTTGAGACACCATCAACAAACCATTCATAGGCAACTTGGTAAGTTGAGTCCCAGTGATCTGCAAGTGCAGAATACGAAGCCGAAACCCCTTCATCCATAAAGGTTGCTGTTAGAATTGTTTTAATCTTAGGCTTTGAGCTTTTTAGGACTTCAAGGTTTTCACCATCTGTTAACTCGTTAAAAGTGTTTTGTATTTCGTTATCACTTTCAATTTGTGTATAGGCATCTTCAAGATTAGTCAGATTTTCATCAAGAGTTTTTGATAGGGCCTCTTCTGCTTCCTCTAATTTCTTTGTGAAGCTTGCATCTGTTGAGTAATCAATACTAGTTGAGGGTAGTTGGGCAAGTATTGTTGAAGCTGCTGTAATATTCTGGTTCTTATAGAAACTTGTGACGATTTTTTCTAGTTCGATATCGCAACCTAGAAGCTTGATCTTGTAGCGTGCTGGTGCTGTTAGGTCTAAATCAAGCTCATTAATATTAAATTCAAATTGAGTGGACGTTGCAATCGTCTCTAAATCAATTGGATTGTCTTCGAGAATAGACATCGTAACCGTATCAAAGATTGCAACCTTTGGATCAGGGCAAGTCGTCGCTGCATACGCGCTGAACTGGCGTGAGAAAAAATTTGTATGCGTGATCACTCCGTTAAGTGGGGGTACTAAACCCTGTAGCCTTGGTGTCGGAGGGATATATGGATCAGACGATGAAGATGAAGATGAAGATGAGCTCTTTGAATTCGAGCTTGATGATGTATTTGACTCTTCCTGTGATTGTACTGTTGGTTGGTAATAAAAGCTTGTTCCAGATGATCCGGATGATCCTGACGCTCCCGCTATTTTCTTATCTTCACTCTTGTTGCTTTCTGTTGGCGAGTAGCTAGAAGAGGCCATATCACGATTATTTGAATAAGCAGGAGTTGCGTTACTTGTTTCTGTATAACTACTTTCACCTGAGCTAATTTCTCCTGTCGAGACAACAGAATCATTCTGATAATTATTATTAAGATATGCCGGTGACGAGTTGACGTTTTCTCCCGAATCTTTAGTTGGAGTCGTCTTCTTTGCAATGAATCTTTTCTTTACTGAACTTATTGAATTTGCTGAATTGGAAGCTGGTTTACGTTTTTGATTGTTTTCGTCATCGACAACAATTTGATTTATTGAGTTTGTGGTGTTTGAAGCAACTAGACTATCGTCATTCGAATTTCTATTCGTCAATAGTAGGGCCAGCGTGAGTATGACGAGGGCCGATATTGCCTTTAATTTCAAACTTGTTCCTATCCTGTTTACGTACCACTAATAATCGTCAAGTTCATATCGGTAAATTCACATACTTTTTAAGTACTTTTTGATAGTAACAGATTTCTATTATATTAAAGAATTCAGTAGTTTAGGTGGGGAACTTGGCCATTTCCTATAAGAAATAGCCATTCTTCTTTGGCAGTTGCTAACTATTTAAGATAACAGCTCAAAAAGCTCTTCAATCTTTTCATTGAGAACACTCTTTTTTTGATTTAGTCCTGCGATCAATTGATTCTTTTCATCGTCCATATTTGAATAATCAAAACGAGATAGAAGTTCATCAATTTTTGTAATTTGTTCTTCAATATCCATGATTTCAGCTTCAACTTTATCGGTATCTACTTTTGGTTTTATCTCGACTTTAACTTCTTCAATAACTTGAGGGCCAACGTCTTCTTGTTGTTGGTTTTCTAGATTTTTTTCAATCTCACGGGCCTCAAGGTATGGACGAACAAAAGTAAATCCACTTGAGAACTTTGTGACGGATTGATTTTCAATTAACCAGACACGATTTGTGATATTTTCTAAGAATGATCTGTCGTGAGAGATGATAATAACAGTTCCTTGGAACTCAGAAAGTTTCTGTTCTAAAATTTCAATCGACTCAATATCAAGGTCATTTGTTGGCTCATCAAAGATCCAAATATCAGCTTCATTCTTTAAGTTAAGTGCAAGTTGAAGTCGATTTAGCTCTCCACCTGAAAAGCTAGATAGAGGACGATAGAGCTCGCCGCGATCAAAGAGGAAATTTTGAAAATAACTAGCGACGTGAATTGAGCGGCCATTTTTAAAATGAATAAAGTCTTCACCTTCACCTAGAAGATCATATGGTGACTTTGATAAATCAAACTCATCTCTCTTTTGTGAAAAAAGACAAACCTTCAAGTCATCTGCTCTTTTGATTGTACCACTGATATTAGTTAAGCGATCTGCGACTAGTTTCATTAGAGTTGATTTACCAACTCCGTTTTCACCCAAGACACCAATCTTGTCTCCTTTAAAAACTGAAAGGTTTAGCCCTTTAAATAGCGGAGCTTTATTTTCAAAACCAAAAGAAACGTCTTTGAATTGGACAAGTTGTTTTGTTTTTCGATTACTATCATTCATGGCCAGATCAAGTTGACTGCGTGCCTGATCCTTTAACTTTTGGACAGCTTTTGATAAGTCGTTAAAGTTTTCGACACGCTTTTTGGAGCGAGTTCCACGGGCCTTAATCCCTTGGCGCATCCAGGCCGTTTCACGCCTAAGCGAGTTCTTTAGTTTTGTTAAAGAGTTTAACCTGAGTTCTTCCTGGGCAGCTGTAAACTCAAGGTACTCGGCGTATGTTCCTTTAAAAGGAGATACAATACCCGCATGAATGTGAAAGATTTTCGTCGTAACTTTTGAAAGTAAGTATCTATCGTGGGAGATGATAACGTGAGTCTTATTAGACTTCATGATCTCATCTTCAAATTGTTCAATTGTTTCAAAGTCTAAGTGGTTTGTTGGCTCATCCCATAGGATAAGGTTTTGCTTTGCCGTTAATCCAAGACTTAATTGAATCTTTTTCTGTTCTCCACCTGAGAGACCTTTTACCTTAACATGAAGATCAGTTAGGCCAAAGGCCTTGATGTAACTTTCGTAATTATTTTTGAGCTCCCAGTAATTTCTGTGCTCAAGCTCTTCCATGATTTCATTTTGTTTCTCAAGCCCCTTATCTGTTGATAAGTCTAGAGTTAGTAAATCATCATTGAGTTTTTTTAAATCACGATATTGAAAATAAAAATATTCAGCAATCGTGATGTCGTCATTAGGTATTGTAAAATTTTGATCGACTTTGAAAACATTAAACTCGAGAGTCGGGCCCTGTGCCTTCGTGGCCTTTTCAAATGTAAATGGGGGAGTTGAGGAGTCTGGTGCTAATTCTTCGTTAATAATTTTTAGTAGCGAAGATTTTCCCATTCCATTTAGGCCAATGAGACCAATTTTGTCCCCGTGCTCAATATAGAATTGTGCGTTATTGAAAATGACTTTCTGCCCAAAGGCAAGATTGATGTTTTTTAAGTTACAAAGGATCGACATGTGTCAAATCTAACCTATTTTTAGTCATTTGGCCCAAAAAATTCTCGTCCATTTTCTAGCCGAAGTGGAGCCTCTTAGGTATGATAATGCCTTTAATAACACACACTTTCACTTATTTCGGGGTAAATATTATGAAGAATTTATTTAAAATAGCATTGGCCGCTATCGTAATGTTCAATGCACAAGCAAATTACGAATTATTAGCAAGTAGTGGTGAATTAAAACTTAATCTTCCTGATCAAACATTTTGGATCAGTACATCTCTTAGATTAGAAAATTCAGGTAAAGTTTGCTTCTCTCTTAGTGGAGCAGACAACGGAATTTCTAAATACGGAATACTTTGTGGGAACCAAGGTGATAATGTGAAGCTCTTTGCTGGAAACGGTGATGAGGCCATTAGTGAGTTCTATCTTTTCAATGATGGAGCGACGGGACAAGATCACGTTGTTTTCGCACCTAATAATGGTTACGAACACACTGGTATTTATACGATTAATCTTGAGACTGGTAAGCGCTTAGAACATGAAAACTTTGAAGGGATGTTTACTGGTGTTTCTGGTGTGGCCATGAATAGTGAAGACACTTTAATTTACCGTCACTCTTTTGGAACAAGCAAAGCAAAGGTTGTGATCAAGAATCTTGATGGACAAAAAGATGTTTTCACAAGTTTTACAAAAGAGATGGGATATATCTTCTCTCCAGTAACGGCCGGTAATTATGTTCTAACAAAAGTGAGAATGGGGAAGTCTACTGCTGAGTCTCAACCAGATCGTCTCTACCTTTACAATATTAAAAAGGGGAGTCGTCAAATTGTTATGCAGGATAGAGATGGACAACCGTCTTCAAAAATTAAAGCGATCCAAAATCAATACACTGTTAATAAAAAAGGTGACATTGCTGTTTGGGCACAAACAAGTGATGGTGTGAAACTCTTTGCTTCAAGTAATGGGATTGTTAGGCCAATTTTAACTTTAGGAGAAGAGATTTCTAAATTTGATGGTTTTGCTCCTTCAATGAATGCAAATGGGGACATCATTATTCGCGGTTATGATAAGGCCGGTGTAGCGGCAATCTTTACATATATTAATGGACAGTGGTCAAAGCTTATTGGAGAAGGAGACGCTCTTTCGATCAATGGTGTAGACTATGAAGTTGTAGACGCAACTACATCTCCATTTGTTCATGCTCCACGTATCAATGATAACGGTACTGTTGCATTCATTGTTTATGTAATTAATCCAAAAACACAAAAATTATCAACAATGGTATTAAAAAAATAATTTGATTTAAAAAGAAAAGTTAAAAATGACATTACTGAAAAAGAAAGACCCAATTACTAAATTTTATGACGTTATTATCGTAGGCTCAGGGCTTGCAGGTATGACGGCAGCTAACAAACTGGCCAAAGATGGAAGAAGCGTCCTTCTTCTTGAGGCCCATAATAAATTAGGTGGCTTCGCTACATGGTTTAGACGTCCAACAAATGAAGGTGAAAGACATATTTTTGATATCTCTCTTCACGGCTTTCCTGTTGGGATGATTAAAACTTGTCGTCGATATTGGTCAAAAGATATCGCTGACTGCATTGAGCGTGTTGATAAGATTCGTTTTATTAATCCTCAGTTTGAGATTGATACAGATTTCACCAAAGAAGACTATATTAATATCATGGTGGAGAAATTTAATCTTGAACGTGAATACGTTGTGGGGTTCTTCAATGAACTTCGTGCCATGAATTTCTATGATGATGAGGCCATGACTAATGGCCAATTATTTGAAAAATACTTTCCAGGCCGAAATGATGTGGTTCGCTTCTTACTTGAACCAATCGCTTATGCTAATGGTTCAACTCTAGAAGATGAGGCCATTACATTCGGAATTGTTTTTTCTAACTTCATGAATAAAGGTGCTTATATCTTTAGAGGTGGAACGGATAAGCTTATTGGGATGATGAAAGATGAACTACTTGCCAATGGAGTGGATATTAAACTTCATGCAAAAGTAGATGAAATCTTAGTTGAAGATAATGTCGCAAAAGGTGTGCGTATTGGAGAAGAAAGGGTTTTATCAAAATCAGTACTTTCTAACTCTGCCCTTTATAATACGATCTTTAAGATGACTCCTAATGCGAATTATTCTGAAAAATTTGCTAAAGAAGCAAAGGCCGTAAGAGTAAATTCTTCTTCATGTCAGGTTTTTATGGGCCTTAAAGAAGGAGAGTCGATTCCAAATATCGGTGAGCTAATCTTTTACTCAAGCTCAGATAAATTTGATACAGACCTTCTTCTATCACCAAAAGCATACTCTCAGACATTCTCAATCTACTATCCTGATATGAGAAAGCATATGAAGCAAAAATATGCAGTTGTTTCAAGTATCAATGCACGCTATGAAGATTGGATGCACTTAAGTGATGAAGAGTATAAAGAACGCAAAGAGTATCTTGCACAAAATGCTCTTAATACGATGGAGACGCTTGTTCCTGGTTTCAAGGACAAGGTTGAGCATGTGAATGTTTCTTCACCTCGTACTGTAGAGAAGTATACACATCACCACTTCGGGTCTTCATTTGGAACAAAGTTTGAAGGACTTGCTGTTTCTAAAGATCTTCCAAATGAAGTAAAGGGCCTATTTCATGCCGGCTCTGTTGGGATTATCATGTCTGGTTGGCTTGGGGCCGCAAACTACGGTGTTATCGTAGGGCATGACTTAAATACTTACTTAGATAAATCTAGCGAAAAATAAAAAATAAAAGGAATAAATATGTTTGATTTTAAAGATCAGGTTGCAATTGTTACTGGTGGTACTCGCGGGATTGGACGTGGAATCACTGAAGCTTTCTTAAAGAGTGGTGCACGCGTTGTTGCTACTTATGCTGGAAATCATGATGCGGCCAATGCGTTTAAGGCGCAATTAGGTGAGTTGGGAGAAAATCTCTTTCTTGAGGCCTTTGATGTATCAAATGCTTCTGAAGTTGAAGCTTTTTGGAATCGTATGAATGAGCAGTTTGAGCAGATTCATATTCTTGTGAACAACTCAGGTATCAGAAAGGATAATTTATCTCCTATTATGCCAGATGAAGATTGGGCACGTGTTCTTGATATCAACTTAACTGGTACATTCTTAATGACAAAGAGAGCAGTGAATCACTTTCTTTCAAAGAGATATGGCCGAATCATTAATATGAGCTCTGTTGGTGGAAGCCTAGGCCTTCCGGGACAAGCAAATTATGCTGCTTCTAAAGCAGGTCAAATTGCTATGAGTAAATCAATTTCTAAAGAAGTTGGTAAGAAAGGGATTACGATTAATAATGTATGCCCTGGCTTCATTGAAACTGAACTAATTGCTGATCTTCCTGCTGAGCAAGTTAAGGAATACAAGAAGCAAGTTCCTCTAAAGAGATTTGGAAAGGTTTCTGAAGTTGCTCATGCTGTTCAATTTCTAGCATCTAAAGAAGCTGCCTATATTACAGGTGCATCACTTGAAGTAACTGGTGGACTGTAATGAGCGAACTAAATGTTAAAGATCTAATTCCACAACGCGAGCCTTTTTTATTTGTTGATAAAATTGTTGAGCGTGAGGGAAATAAAATTGTAACTAGCTATCAAGTTACTGGTGATGAGGACTTTTTTAAAGGTCACTTTCCTGGTAACCCAATTATGCCTGGTGTTCTTCTACAAGAAGCACTTTTTCAATCTGGTGCGTGTCTGATGGCCGCTGGAGCTGATGGTGGACTAGGTGTCGTTGCAAAAGTATCAAATGCAAAATTCAAAAATATGGTTCGTCCTGGTGATGAGCTAGTGATGGAAGTTGAACTTACTGAGCAAATCTCTAATGCTTTCTACTTCAAAGGGAAAACAAAGGTTGCAGGTAAGGCCGTTCTTTCTATCGAATTTACATGTGCAAAAGTATAAAGGTATAAAGTGAGTTTTTTAAATTTTGAAAATAAGTTATTTCTAATCACTGGTGTTGCAAATAAGAAAAGTGTTGCTTACTTCAGTGCAAAAACAATCATCGACAATGGTGGTAAGTGTATATTCACTGTTCAAAGTGAAGATCACCAGGCCAAACTTTCAAAGCTCTTTCCAGAGTCAAAGAGCTACCTTGTTGATGTAACCAGTGCCGATCAAATTAAGGCACTTGCCGTTAATTTGAAAAATGATGAAGTAAAATTGGATGGAATGCTTCATTCAATTGCCTTTGCAAACCTAGCTAATCCAAAACCTTTTCATGAGACTTCTTGGGAAGACTTTGCACAAGCGACTCAGATTTCTTCTTTCTCTCTAGTGCAGCTTTCAAATGAATTATCATCTCTTTTTAATCAAGATGCATCAGTTGTGACGATTTCAATTTCTGATACAAAGGCAACTTCTTATGGTTATATGGGCCCTATTAAGTCAATGCTTGAAACAACTTGTTCTTACTTGGCAAAAAGCTTCAGTGAGTTCTCTCGCGTGCGTTTTAATAGTGTTTGTTCAGGGCCATTAAAGACTTCGGCCTCTGCAGGAATCCCTGGTTATATTGATAACTATATCTTTGCTGAAAAGCTTACGATGAGAAAAGAAGCACTTAAAACACAAGAAGTGGCCAATACGGTAGCGTTCTTATTATCTAATGCTTCTAGTGGTGTTAATGCTGCGGGGATTTTGGTGGACTGTGGAATGCGTTCTAACCACTTTGATCAAGCGGTTGTTTCCGGTAAATAAGTCCACACAATCCATTTAATTTTTTTAAGCTATAATAGGGGAATGAAGTTTTTATTCCCCTTTTTTATTTCAATAGGTCTCTTTGCTAACCCTACCTACAACTCATATTGTAAGAAAGTCAGCTTTGAAAAAGATGAGGCGATATACAACGAAATTGCAAAGCTTAAGGTCGATCTTGCCAACTCAAAGCCTATTGCCGCTGTTGCAGACGAGGCACTTGGAAGCTTAATTGCTAAGAAAAGCCCTGTTGTGACGAGTTGGATTAAGCGTCGAAAACTTGATGTTAACGATCCCGTCAATGTGGCCAAGCAGTGGCGACTCTACTATATCGAAAATATCGTTCTTTCTTCTGGGACATTTAAAGACCGTCCGAAAGTTATTCAGGACTTACTTGATAAAGAGTTAAGTGAGATTTTTTCTGAGCTTTATACAAAGAAGAAGATTGCCTTATTAGAAAATAGTTTAAAATTGGCCAAGAAAAGTGCCCTTTCTGTTTTAAAGATTCAGCTTGGTAAGTCTAAGGCATATAATGAAATCGAAAATAAGGTTAAGGCCATAAAAGTTTTCATACCAATGAAAGTTAAAGGAACTAAGGTGGCCGAGGCACCCCGTGACTTTTTAGAATGGGGCCTTGCTTATGATCCTAAGACTAATGAAATTAATATCGGACTTGAAGGGTTAAATTTTGCTTTTGCCAAGTATCGTGCAACTCTAGTAAGTCTAATGGCACACGAGATTGCTCACTCTTTTGATAGCTGTCGTTACTCTGGTTATTATAAGAGCAAGAATCCTTTTGAATCCATTCAAAAATGTTTAAGGAATTCAACTAGTGCTGGTGCCAAGTATAGAGATGATTCACAACTAAAGTTCTTAGTTCAAAATAAAGTACTAACTAAAGAAGTTGGAGATAACCTCTTAGCAAACCCTACATGTAATCGTTCGCTCTATCCACTTCCTGGAAAGCAAAGAGATCAACTCGATGAAGTCTTTGCAGACTGGTTTAGTGCTGAAGTCGTCGCACACAGTGGCATTGCTGTTGATAATTTACGAAGTGAGCTTTGTTTAGATAAAGAGCTAAGAAAGGGCTCTTCTTACGTCTCAAATGAGAGAAGATTAACTTCAATATATTTAACTCAGCCAACGATCGCTAAGAAGTTAAAAGTAGTCGAAAATGAATATCGACACTGTTCACACTAGGGCTTTTGAAGATACTTTTCGAAAACCTGTATTCGCTGTAGGATCTTATTTGATAAGTCCAATAGTGATTGATCGATATTTTGTTGAAGGTTTCTAAAGTCGGCCTGCATCTTCTTTACATCATCAGCATGTTTTAATTCCAGCTTATTTAGGCGATCTTCGATAACCTTGAGGCCGTCCATATTAGTTTCTTTATTCTTAAGTTCTTCAAGTTGGGACTTTAGAGTCTTAAGCTCTTTGCCCATTTTGTCATCCATACCTGTTTCGACGCGACTTATTTCTTCTCTGATTTTCTTGACGTAATTTTCAAGAGCATCAATCCTAAATATTTTTGCGTTACCTGGACCTGAGTCAAACTCTGCAAGCTCGGCGTGGATTGGTGATGTGACAGAAAATATTAACAATAAAAGAATATGAAATCTCATTTTTAAATCATATAATATTTTGCAATGACTATGCACTATAAAATTTGGTTGAATTACTTACGCCGCAAAAAATCAGCTTACTTCTTAGGGATTATATCAATAGTAGTTTGTAATATTTGTCAGGTATTTTACTCTCGTGCCATGGGAGATGTCGTTGACTTCTTTACGAATAAAACGATGCCTTCTTGGACAATTGACTATTTCATTACTGGTGATGATTTAAGGCATAAATTCTTCTATATATTCTCAGTAGTTTTATTTTCTAGAGTTATGCTCTACTTTGGCCGTGTTGGTTGGCGTATCTTTTTAGGAAGACAAACTCATCATGCTGGTGGCTTCTTAAAAGACGACATCTGGCAAAATGCTCAATACTTTTCGATGGACACTCTCGTTAATAAATATCCTAAGGGGATTCTTATGAGTGCCGCCAATAGTGATGTTGGACAGGCCCGTTTTGTTTTTGGCTTCACACTTGTTGGTGCTGCGGATGTACTCTTTTTAGGTTTATTTACTGTTATTTCTCTTTTTATGATTAATGTGCATATTACGTTTATTTCTGTACTGGCATTATTAATCGTTCCAATTCTCGTTCGCTATATTTCAACAATTGAAATGGAGCGCTACGATGTGGCCCAAGATTATCTTTCATATTTTAATGATGAAACTTCAAAGGCCATCTCAACAGTCAGGCTTCAAAAACTCGGAAATACGGCCTTTTTCTGGTACAAGCGCTTATTTGCTGGTGCTCAGAAGTATCGTAAAATGCGTCTAGATGCCAATAACACGTCAATGCTCTATATTCCTTCTTCAGGACTAGCATCATTTGCAACCTATATTATTCTATTCACTTACGGTTTTAGCATTCTTATGAAGGGTGAAATTACTGTTGGGGAGTTTGTTGCTATCCAAGGCCTTGTTCTCCTTTTACAAGATCCACTTATGGAACTTGGATATATTATTTCAGACTGGAGAAAGTCTTTTACTTCTCTAAGACGTCTGGCCGAAATCTATACTCATTTAAAAGAAGAGTACTTACTAGATAAGAAAGTGGAACATGAGCTAACTGGTGATACGGTTTTTAATCTCAAGAACTTAAGTTTTAAATATGATGAAGGAAACGATATTCTTTCAAATATTAATCTCGAAGTGAAGCGTGGTATGCGTATCGGTATTATCGGTCAGATTGGTACTGGAAAAACGACTCTCTTAAATATTCTAAGTGGACTTGAACGAGATATTCGCGGAGAAGTAACGTTCTTCGGGCGTCCTTTTAATGAGTATGGCCATAAATTTTTAAGGTCCCATATTACCATGGTTCACCAGAAGTCATTTCTCTTTGCAGACTCTATTCGAAATAATATCTTAATGGATCAAGATTTTGATGATGAAGTTCTATGGCAAGTTTTAGAAATAGCAGGCCTTAAGAGCGATATTGAAGGCTTTGATGATGGCCTTGATACACAACTTGGAGAGTGGGGTGTTAACTTATCTGGTGGACAAAAACAGAGACTTACTCTTGCTCGTGCTCTTGTGAGAAAACCAGAGATCTTACTCTTAGATGACTGTTTATCAGCAGTTGATACTGTTACTGAAGAAACAATTTTATCAAATATTAATAAATACCTGCCAGAGTCAACTCTTGTTTGGGTTGCCCATAGAGAATCAACTCTCAAGTATTGCGAGAAGGTGATTAATTTAGATCGTATTGAAGCAGGGGCCAAGTAATGAGTGATGCAAAACAATTTCTAGCACAAGATGATCAAGAGGAATCGAAGCATAAGGAGCAAGGGCATTCGGCCTTAAAAACAACGGCCTTTTTATTTAAGTTTGCCAAAGGGTATCGTCTAAAAATTTTAGTGTCGATTCTCATGCTTATAACATTCACTGTTTTTTCGATGCTATCTGGTCATGCTCTTGGGGTATTAGTTGGTGAAGGGCTTGCCAAGTCAAATTGGGAACTCGCCAAGAAATGGGCCATCTATGTACTAGCTCTTGAGTTGAGTGGTGTACTTATTCACTACGTGGGCCGTCGTTACTTAATTGTACAAACGAGTTATGTCATCTTAAAGATTAGAGATCGTCTTTTTCAAAAGCTATCCCACTTACCATTAAAGTTCTTCGATTCATGGCCTCAGGGACGTATTGTTACGCGTATGACTCACGATGTGGAAGGAATTGAGAAATTCTTTACAAGCTCTCTTGGACGCCTGGCCATTTCTGTTCTAATGATTATCTCGTCGGCAACAGCAATGCTTATAACAGATTTTAAAATTGGATTAATGGTTATCTCAGGGATGATTCCTGCGGTCATCTTTCTAATTGTTACTCGTGATAAAATCGGATCTCTTAATAGGGCCATTAGTAAGTACTCATCAAATATTAACTCTAAACTTTCGGAGTATATTGATGGAATCCATGTGATTCGCTCTTTTGGAGTAGAAGATTGGTCTTATGATAACTTTAAGTCAGCAGTTAATGAACAACAGGTTGTACAATTAAGTGCAAATTCATATTACGCCCTAACTATGCCAATGTTGTCTTTCCTATGTGGGCTTCCACTTCTCATTCTCGTTTGGTTTGGGGGGAATGCGTACTTAGGTGGCACACTTACTCTTGCTCTATTCATTGCGCTGATGCGCTATTGTGAGAGGTTTTTCTGGCCCGTGCTTTCTCTTTTTAGAGAAATGGCCAATATCATAACGGCCTTTACAAGTGTTAATCGTGTCGCAAACTTCATAGAGGTTGAAACAGAAAGAGAAGTCTTTGATCAATATGATAATAGACATCATAAGATCAATGGTGAAATTGAGTTTAAGAACGTTATCATGGGCTATAATGAAATCAGTACGGCCTTAAATGATATTTCATTTAAAATTCACAAGGGTGAAAAAATTGGGATTGTCGGCCCAACTGGTTCAGGGAAAACGACGGCGGTTGCTGTTCTTTCTCGTCTTTATGATTATCAAAAAGGTGAGGTCTTAATCGATGGTCAAAACCTTAAAGAGTTAGATATTGATCACTACCGTGATCAGATTGGAATTGTTTCACAAGATGTTATTATCTTCGATGGAACACTCAGAGAAAATCTCTCTGTAAATCCTGATTTAACAGATAAAGATATTCTTTCAATTTGTGATAAGACTGGAATGAGTAAGGTGATGAGCTATTCAAAGCTTACCTTAGACAGTGTCTTAAAAGATGGTGGATCAAACCTATCTGCGGGGGAGAAACAAGTGATCTCTCTTACACGCGTATGTTTACAAAATCCTAATATTCTCATCTTGGACGAGGCCACAGCACATGTTGATCCATATTTTGAAAAGATTCTTCATGACGGAATTCATAATGTGATGGAAGGAAAGACATCATTCTTCATTGCTCACAGACTCGATACAATTAAAGAGTGTGATAGAATTCTAGTTTTTAAAGATGGTAGGCTGGCCGAATTCGATACTCCAGATAATCTAATGCTTCAAAAGGGGATCTTCTATAACCTCACACAAGCGACTAATTCTAATAATGGCCTCTAATTTTACTTAGGGCCATTATAAAGCTATGATCTAAATACTTTAAGAGGCTCATGCTTTGCAACCATGATCGTTTTAGTTAAACACCATGGAGGCGAGATGAGTATATCTGAATTAATGTTCTTAAATTTACTAGAAGGTAAGAAAGGTGACACGACTGAGTTTTCACCTATACAACTTGCATCTCTCTACACAAACTCTGCTTTCTTAGTGACAGTTATGGACTTTCTTAAAGATGAGCTCTGGTTGCAAAAACAAGAAGATAAGAAAAATGGGCAAGTGACTTCTTATAAGAATTTCATAACGCCACTTTTTGATGATGAATTAGAGGCCGTCTCATTCCTTAGTGAATTCCTTGTTGAAAGTGGGCCAAGTAAATTAAAAGATATAAAGAAGCGCTCTAAAAATATTGAAGCTAAGATCTTAGAGTCAATCATTGATAAAGCTGGATCAGATCAGAAAGAATTTCTTATTCACTCTTTAAATACAATGAGTGATTTCTTTATCAAAGAAGAAAAAGATCAAGAGGGGCGTAATCAGGAGATGGGCCACCAAGGGCCAAATCTTTATCGAACTTTTGATAATCTGGATGATATTTTCGATCTCAATTATAAACTGGATCAAGAAATGGAATATGACCATGAAACAAAAGAGCGACTCTATCAAAGGGCCGGCATTGGTGTTCAGTCAGGTTATTCCACGATATTACTGGCCCTTGATCAAATTGACGCCGCTAAGGGCAGCTCTATTGTAGACCTTGGCTCTGGTTATGGACGCGTAGGCCTAGTTTGCTCTCTTATGAGGCCAGATCTTGACTTTGTCGGATATGAATATGTTCCTCACCGTGTTGAAGTTTCTAATAATGCTTGTGAGGAGTTAGGCTTAGAAGATAATTTAGTTTTTAAAGTTCAAGACCTTTCACTTAAGTCTTTTTCAATTCCTATTGCTGATATTTACTATCTTTATGATCCATTCTCTAAAGAAACATATGGATATATTTTAGAGCAAATCCTAGAGATAAGTCGTCATAAAGAAGTGACTATTGTGACAAAGGGAAACGCGAATATTTGGCTAAGTAGCATGGCCGAGGAAAATGGCTGGCCCTCACCGACTGTTGTCGATGAAGGTAACCTTTGTATCTTTAAAACTAATTAATCTAGTTCCAGAAAGCTGGATTGATCAGAAGCCCGTGGGCCATATTTACTTTGATAGGCTTAACTTCATCAACCTTAAGTGTTTGCATGAAGCCTAGAACAAGGGCCATATTTGTCACATCAGTTGATGCATACTTACTATTAATTTCTTTGTCAGTAAGCTTTGCTCTTTCAAGAAGCTTTGCTAGTAGTGTTGATTGGTTGTAGACGCGATTTGCTTTTTTAAATTGTCCACCAATACTGAAGTAGTGAACACCACCAACGCCGTAAACTTGATAATCTTTTAAATTTCCAAATTCGCTAAGTTGGTCTTTTGCCGTAATTCTTGCAAGGTCCATCGCCTTAAGGGCACGTTCTTCTTTTAGTGGATTTGGTGTCTTCGTTCCTTTTGGATAAAACTCTTTAAGTACAAGGTTTTTAAAAGTAACTGATGCTACTTTTAAAAGCGCAACTTGTGTCTTTTCACCTTTTGCATCAACTGGCTTAGTTATTTGCATACTTCCACCACCGATATCCCAAATTGCAATAGGTGGTTTTTGAGAAACATTCATTGACTTAAGTTTTGAAAGTGCTGCCGAATATGCAAACTTGGCCTCTTGCTCTTGAGAGATAATTTCAAGGTCAACTCCCGTTTGCTCTTTTAATAGATCAGCTACGTCACCACCATTATCTGCCGTACGAAATGCAGATGTGGCCACAGCTCTAATATCATTTGCACCTTCGTTCTTTGCTAGGTATTTGAATTCGTCAAAAACATCTCTAAGACGATTTTGCATTTCTTCATTAAATTCATTGTCATCTGAAGCTTGTAATTGATCTTTAAGAGGAACAGCTCTTTGCGCCTCAAAAAGAATTCCCTCAACCATACCGCGACATGTATCAACCAGTCCGACAACTAACTTAGTCGAACCTGAGCCTAGATCGATGGCCGCTCTCTTTGTGTGACAACTTGTTGTTTCAAGTTTTACTGACTCTGTATGACTTGCACAAGAAAGGCTTAGTAGAAGTAAAAATAATGTCGAGATTCTAGCGATAGACAAATGCTCCTCCTCGGACATCATCAATTATTGACTTAACTTTTGTTTTCTTTTTTACCTTACCGTCTACTGCTGTTTTTAGGTAGGCATTGTGCATTTTCTTAATTGCGCTACCAATGGCCTTCCCCATAAGTGGTGGAACGGCATTACCAATTTGTCTCCACTGAGCAGAGATTGGCCCACAGAATTCAAAGTGATTTGGAAAACTTTGAATCTTTGCTGCTTCTCTTTGAGTAAGGTAGCGATGCTCTGTAGGGTGGTAGTAGCTATGACGGTGAGTCATGATTGTCGGAGATACACTCTTTGAATCAAGTCTCTGATACTTTGTTTGTCTAAAGCGACCTTCTCGCATTGTCTTCCAGTCGACGCCTAGTTTTAAAGATGGCGTAAGGTACATCTTCTCATCTTTTTCGTAACGAATGCCTTTTCCTTCTGGAATACGCTTAATACGTTTTAGATCTAGTTTAGACTTAATTTTTGCACTATCAAGATCGTGATTTAAAATTTCACCTTTCTTTGTTTCAATATCACTTAGGGCCTCACCAACAGTTACTGGTGGACGAAAAGTTTTTGCAATAATTGTATCGTGTGTAATTTTTGGAAATTCAACTTTCTCATTAATGCGGCTACCAATGAAAATTGTACGGCGTCTCTTTTCTGGTACACCATAATTTTGTGAGCTCATGACCTTTACATCAAGGTTGTAACCTAGAGAGTTGAATTTCTTAAAGATTGCCTTAAGAGTGGCCTCGTTCTTCTTTGCAAGAAGACCTGTTACGTTTTCAATAACGACAAACTCAGGGTTTGTAAGCTTAACGACTCTTACGAACTCAAGGAATAACTTATTTCTAATATCATCAGGGTTTCCTGGACCTACTGTTGAAAAACCTTGGCATGGAGGGCCTCCAACAACTAGGTTAACTTCAGTATCACCAAGGACTTCTTTAATTTTCTTATTCGTAAGCTTTGAGATATCACCACAATATGGGAAAGCTTTTTTGTGATTAAGTGCAAATGTATCCATCGCATGCTTGTTAAAGTCAATTCCCATGACACATTCAAAGCCTGCCATCTCAAGTCCACAAGAGAATCCCCCTGCGCCTGAAAAGATATCAATAAATTTTAGCTTCTTGCTTCTTTTACTATTACCCTTACTCGTTTTCATAATCTGTGTTGTGTCCTCGTGTGTTATTGCGTCGTGAATGAATATTATCTGATTTTGCGTTGAGTTATGTCAATGAATATATGAGGCTTTTAGTGGGATAAAGTTATCGATAAAATTAAATTTACCCTGTTTAAATTTTCAAAATCACTTATAATTTAATTATGCAATTCGCTAAGAAAGAAATGAAGAAAGAGAGGATTATCGTCGGTATAGATGGCGGTATTGACTCGGCCGTTACTGCACTGCTTTTAAAGAAGCAGGGACACGAATGTATTGGCGTAAATATCTCATTTTTTGAGCGTATAACGAGTGAAGACGAATCACTAGTGGAGCAATTTAAAGCGAAATTAACTCCTGAAGGGCAACTACCTGAAGAACTTCGTGGTGATGAAGAACAACTTGAAGCCTATAGGCATTTTGAAAAGATCACGTGGCTAAAAAAAATAAATAATATTTTTGCACCATGGGCCAGTGAATCAGAAGAGAAAATTCGCGATATTTGTCGCTTAATCGGCATTCCTTTCTACGTGACAAGTGCTTCTAGCGCTTTTGAGGAAAGAGTTATTTCAAAATTACTTGAAAGTCGTGTTGCAGGTGTCTGGGCCAACCCAACAATTGATAAGGCAACGCTTGTTCTGGAAACCCTCTATTCAAAGCTTGCTGTTTTAAAGGCCACAAAGATTGCAACGGGCCATTACTGTAAGGTTATCCCTGTTCAAAACCGCTTTGTTTTAAGTGCACCAAATGATCCGATTAAAAACGACTGTCACTTATTGATTCAAGCGAATGATGAAATAATGTCACATCTAATTCTACCCTTGGCCGATTTAAAAACTTCTGAAGTTGATAAAATCGGACAGCTTGTTGATTCTAAAACGATTAGTCGGGCCGAACATGATAAGAAGGCGAGCCTAAGGGCCCAGGCCTATGCAAGCGAAGAAATCATAGAATTAACTGATCGCTATATTGCACCAGGCTTTATCAAGGAAAATACAATCTATCTTCATGACGATGACAGTGTTGTCGGTGAGCATAAAGGCCAGCACCAATATTATTTGGGGCAAATGCAGTATAAGACTTTCGATAACAAACCGAAGGTTCCTGATAGCAAAATTGTGTCAATTAATATGTCTCGCGGTTTTATCTACGTCGCAAAGGCAAAAGAATTAACATTTGAGCGAATTGTTGGAAATCACTTTGTCAATTACGAAGTTGTGGACACTTCAAAGCCGGTAGAGTGTTACTGTCGTATTAGTTCAACAGGTGATGCTTATAAGGGAAATCTTTATCTTTTAAATAATGGCAATATCTATTTCGATCTTGATGACAAGGCCTCTGGGGTCCACTTTAGAGGTGATCATTTCGTCTTCCTAACAAAGAATGGGCCGAGTGCTAAAGTCATTGGCCATGCCAAAATTTTTCAAACAGGGCAATTCATCGAAGGTGAATTCTACCGTCTACCACTAAATAAGAAACAAAAAGAAGAAAACGAAGAAGCACAATCTCGTCCAAAGAAAAGAGAACTAGGGTTTTAAATGAAGTATTTAATTATCGCATTATCAATGTCACTTTCTGTGACAGCTAAAGAATTTAAAAATTTTAAAGACACATATAAACTTTCTAAAAGTAAGAGATCGCCAAAGAAGTTACGCTCTCTTTATTATGCTGTTTCAAAGAATTCTGAAAAAGATATAGGGGCCCTTATCAATAGCTTTGTTAAGGAAACAAGGCCTAATCGTTTCGTGGGCACAAGTGGACACAAAACGGCACAGGATTATATTGTTAGCTATATCGAAAGTAATGTACGAAAAAATAATACTTCTCTTAAAACTGTTAAATTCGTTCCAGATATTGAATATGCAAAAGAACTTTTTAGGAAGGACTTGGCCGCATCAAAAGATAAATTGAGTGCTGCCAATTTAAAGAAGTGGCAAAGGCTTACTAATGAGAGGATTCAACTAGTCGATGGACTCAAGTCCACAAATGGTTACAATATCGTCTGGGAAAAGAAGGGGATAAAGAATCCAAATGAGGTCATCGTTGTCGGTGCTCATTACGATACCGCAGCTTATGACTTAAAGAATTTTAAGGTCGTCAATAAAGGACGCCAACCTGGTGCAGACAATAATGCCTCAGGGGTTGTTGCCGCCTTAAGCTTAATTAATATCCTTGCAGAACTTGATCTTGAAAAAACTGTTCGCGTGGTCTTTTTTGATTATGGTGAAAATGGTTTCTTAGGTTCATATGATTATGTAAAGAACCTTAATCTAGAAAATGGAATTCGCGTCTATTCTTATGTTGAACTCGTTATGCTTGGTTACGATACAATGACTCAAGATAAGGAGCAGCAGCTTGGAAATATGAAGCTCTACTATTCTCCTGCAAGCTCTGGCCTTCATAAGGCCGAAAAATCTATCGCACAACGATTTTACGCGAAGTCATCAGAGGGAACATTTCGAGTGGAATTCAAGGTAAGTCCTTATGATTTTGTCTATGGCGATAATACGTCATTTCAAAAGTTTAATATCCCAAGTGTTGTCTTTACTCAGAATTGGGAGAGTGATTCAAATGCAGCTCGCATCCACACTCCTGCGGACCATGTGAACTCACTCAATATTAAGACTTTACATCACGCCACCAATAATATTGCCATGTCCATTGCTTCATGGGCACTAGACCTCTAGTACGTAAATGTGCTAAATAAGGCTCATGGAAAATGTAGGTAACGGAAAAACAGTCATTGTCGGAATGAGCGGAGGAGTGGATTCTTCTGTGTGTGCTGCTCTATTAAAAGAGCAGGGCTATAACGTCATTGGCATGTTCATGAAAAATTGGGAAGAACAAGACGAAAACGGAAATTGTAAGGCATCGCTTGAATTTGAAGATGTTGTGGCCGTATGTGAAAAGCTTGATATCCCATACTATTCTGTGGACTTTGTTAAAGAGTACCGTGATAACGTCTTTGCAAATTTCCTTGAAGAATACGAACAAGGTTTTACTCCTAATCCAGACATTCTTTGTAATCGTGAAATCAAATTTAAGGTCTTCTTTAATAAGGCCATGGAACTTGGTGCAGATTATCTTGCAACAGGACACTACTGCCAGACAAAAAAAATTGATGGAAAATCAAAGCTTATCAAAGGCCTTGATAATAATAAGGATCAAACTTACTTCCTATATACAATCAAATCAAAAGTTCTTGATAAAGTTCTCTTTCCTGTCGGTGCCATTGAAAAGCCGCAAGTAAGAGAGATTGCAAAGAAGTATGATCTAATTACTCACGATAAGAAGGACTCAACTGGAATCTGTTTTATTGGTGAGAGAAATTTCAAAAACTTCCTATCAAATTATATTCATATCAAAGAAGGGGATTTCGAACTTCTTGATGGTACCAAAGTTGGCCGCCATAGCGGTAGTGCCTTCTATACGATTGGCCAAAGAAAGGGCCTAGGCCTTGGAGGCCCAGGTGAGCCTTGGTTTGTTGTTGGTAAAGATACTGAACGTAATGTTGTTATCGTTGAGCGCGGCGAAAAACATGGTGCTTTATACGCTGACTACCTAACGGCCACTGATCTCTCATGGGTTGATGAAGAATTTAGGCCACAAGTGGGAATGAAGCTAAAGGCCAAGATTCGCTATCGTCAAAAAGATCAAGAGTGCACAATCACTGAAGTTTCTGAAGACTTTGTAAGAGTTGACTTTGATACTCCTCAGCGTGCTATTGCAAAACGCCAATCGATTGTCTTCTATACTAATATAGAAGGTGAGGAAGTGTGTCTTGGCGGTGGAATGATTAAAGAAGCTGGGCCAACTTATTATGAACAAGGTATTGAGCTGCCAGACTCAAATCTCTAAGACAATTTCATAGCTTCGCTTTATTGCTTTTAAGAAACTAAGATATTTATCTTCTTTGTTCACCATTCTATCCTCAAGCATTTGCGCCACATGAGAACGTACGCTCGACTGGAAGCATATAGGAAGTTTTCCGTTTTGCATGAGAATATAATCAGCGCATAATCTTGAAGTTCGGCCATTTCCATTATCAAAGAAATGAAGACTTACGATCCATTGATACAGGTGAAAGGCCTTCTCATAAAAGCACATATCGACATCACTTAAGAGTTTATCTATAAGGAGCACTTTTGCTTCCTCTAGATATTGTGGCCTTATGAACTCAATACCACCCCCGTAGATAGGAGTTTCTCTGATTTTCGAATTCTTAGCATTGTAGATGGAGTTAATTTTCGTGATGATCTCAAAGCTAAGCTTCTTTTCATCTTGTATACATTCGCTGATGTAACGATTGGCCTCATCCCATCTTGCTAAGCTATCATCAATTGCTCTTGAAGCAGTGTTAGAAGAGAGCAGGCGAGATTTAGCAAGCTTGGCCCAATTAGGACTCGTCGATGCTATTAAACGAATCTCTAATTGCTCGATCTCACGAATTACTTCTTTAAAAACATCCCCTTGAGATTGATCAAGGGGAGTTAACAAATATTCTAGAACTTCTTTTGAATTCACAAATTTCTTTCTATTTCTTAGTTTGAATGAAGAAAACATCTTCATAATCATCTTGTGAAAATACATACTTAAGATTCTTAATGAGAAGAACTTTCTCATCTCCGATATTCTCAAGAATCATTTCTGTATTGGCGTAATCACTTTGGCAATTAAGTGATGAATCACAGTTATATAGCTTGAACCTTTTACTTGTTAAACGATCAACACGGAATTCACTTTCAGAACTCACAATATATCCATCTTCAAATACTTTATGAAGAACCAAGAAATACTCCATTTTTAATTCATTATCAGTATGAGTCATCGTTTCATCACTATTGTCTCTAATCTCGATTGCCCATTTGAATTTACGATAGTGTTTAGTGGCATCATTTAGTTCATCATTATATGTCCAATAGTGGCCATCGAAAGACCTATTAGATTCAAATGATAAATTGGCCAGGGTTTCATAACTTGAAAGCATTTGTGTTCTGACTTCAGTAATCTCTTTTGCTTGTAGGTTTGCTACAGGGTTCATCATAATTAATGACGTTAATAGGATCTCTTTTTTCATTTTGCACCTCACATACTTGATTGATGAGGCTTATATATGATGTTTTTATTTATATTAGAAATAGTATTATGGAATAGTTCTTATACTAATTTGATATATATCGATTACCACAGGCTCGGGTCATTAAGATCGTCTAATTTACTCTTTTTCTTCTTTAAGTGTTCTTTTTGTTCAAAGAAGCTGCAATCCGAACCACTTGATTGGCGAACGAGGATGTAAGGCATATTTGTGGATTTCATATTAAATTTACGACATCCGCGAGGAGCATCCTTGTCCCAAGTACTAAAATAATATTTGCATTGCATACAGTTGATTCTTTTCACTCCAATATTGTACCACGCTCATGATATCTCGCAAGTTAGGAACTAAATAAAATGTGACTAAGTGTTTGATATTGCGAGAAAAATTTGTCTAATGAACAGCTTGCCTGACCAAATAATTGACGTTCAACTTTTGTAACCTTCCAAATTTACATGGGTTATCCCAAAAAATCTTGGCCTAGGTTATGCTTTATAAATAGCGACGACAATTGAACGCTATAAAAGCTTATTATGAGGAATTGAAATTAATGAAACAAATTGAATCAAACACAAAATCAGAAAACGATGTTCTAGTGATGTTTCCAGCATCAAAGCATTTTCCTGTAGAAGATCGTACTGCTAAGGCACCGACACCTCTAAATAAGCTTATTGAAGAATTTGAAGAACAGGTGGCCTTAGAACAAGAAAAAGAAAAAAGACCAGTTATGAATATCCCTTCTAAAGAGGGAATCGAATCAATCAAAACTCGCCGCTCATGTAATACGGCCATCGAAATTCGCCTTGCGGCCCTTGAAGAAATTGAGCAAAGACTTAAGTTCTATCTTGATGATATTGGGACTGCTAAAAGAAAAGTTTAAATAGAAGAAGGTGCGGCTTTCGGTTAGTTGATAGGTACGCGCAGGACTTGGCCGGCTCTCGGCTCCTGCCTCGTAACTCACTTCGTGGTATGCACTGGACTTGTTCTTCGTCAGCTCCTGCTGACTCGAATTTGTTCGGCATCAATTTGCCATCGTGGCAATTGACGCCTCCAAAACCAGCACGCCTACGGCTTGCTTTTAACTAAGCAAGTTATGTATTAAAAAATGATAATTGGAATTTGTTTTGGAAATGGTGCCTAGAACTGGACTTGTTCTTCGGGGTCTCCTGACCCCTCGAATTTGTTCGGCATCAATTTGCCATCGTGGCAATTGACGCCTCCAAAACCAGCACGCCTACGGCTTGCTTTTAACTAAGCAAGTTATGTATTAAAAAATGATAATTGGAATTTGTTTTGGAAATGGTGCCCTCCATACGACAATGGTCGAACCAAGCGCAATATCAGAGGAATACGAGATTGTTTGGAGACGACCTCAAATTGACCTCAATGAGCTTGTATACTTAAAAACAGTGCAAAATTACAACAGAAAACAACTTTCTGAGCACTTTTCAAGGCCCGCCAACACTATCACTTGGTATTTAGGCAGGCTTAAAAAGGAGGGACGATTATGACTAAAGTTATCGCTATTTTGATCTCGGCTATATTTTTCTTTGGATTTGGAGATGAATTTGCTTACGTTGTGAAAAAGACGGCAATATTGAAGGTTTATAAGGGATTGCCATCACTTGAGAAATTCACACAAGAATTAACCAAGTAATTTGCTCTTAAAGAATTCAGTTGTAGGCAAATTTAAAGAACAGCCTCCGCCATCTGCTTGAGAACCAAAAATAATCTCCTCATCAACAATGACAGTTGGAGAAGAATAATTTTTAAATTGGTTTCCATCTGTCAGTGATGTTTGCTCAATTTTTTCAAAATCAATGTTTAGCTCTGAGAGAATATTCATAATTTTCTGAGCATTTGGGCAACCATCAAAATATATAAATTTGATACTTCTCATAATGAACCTCCCTTATGATACTTTATAAAGCCTATGACATCGGCCATACAACATTTTCCTGATGGATTTGATGTTTCACAAAAGCAACCTGGGTCTTTCATTTTCTTTTTAATGTCATTAACAATTTCTTGCTCATTATTGGACTGAATAGCATCATACAGAGACTGTTTCGAGTGTTTGAAGCAATAACAAATCAATCCATCTAAACCACCATTGATTTCATTGTTAATTTTTTGTTTTTTGTCACAACACCCCATTAAAACCTCTACAATTGATTACAGGCTAATTTTTTATGAGCCTTATCGAGAAACACTTTGTATTCGGTATATTTTTCGATTGCCCTGCTTGCGTTGCAGTCAGTTTCCTCTCCGTTGTATTGCTTTTCATTAAACTTAATACGAGCAATACCCACAGATACATTTTGATCTAAGAACTGAACTCCCTCAGCTTTCTTTAAGGCAACTTTAACGCCCAAAATACAACCACCACAAGTCATTCCTTTAACATAGTAGTCTTTGGTAACGGTATTATCAGCTTGAATTGAGACTGAAATCAAAAAAGTAAGTAATAATATTATTTTCTTCATAAGAATCCTAAATTAAATATATGCTCCAATATGGAAACGTTAAAAATCCCAAGATTAAGGCTGTGGCACTCCACAGAATAATTTTATTCCACTTATCTGCTTTTGGATTCGCACAATAAGAATCTGAATCACATTCTTCGGTATTTTTCTTTCGATAAGTAAAATAAAAAGCAGCCCCGAGTAAAATGATTGTTATAATTGTTAAGTATGGACGATAGGGCTCCATTTTTGACAAAGCGCCAGCACTTGAGACTCCCAATACAGCAAAAAGAACTGGGCCAATACAGCAAGAAACCGCTGCAATTGATGTAAATATACCACTAATCAATGTTGCTTTTTGAGCCTTGTTTTCCATAAACCATTCATCCTAATAGCTCTAAGAAGTGACAAATTGAATCATTCTTAGAAGATTCACACTTTTTAGAAACCTTTTTCAATGCACTCTTAATTTTCTTTAACTCAGTAATTTTTCTATCAATATCAAGTTCTTTTTCTTTAATTTTATTCAATGCGAGTGAGCATTTCCCATTTTTATTTATTTTAATATTAATAAGGTCTTTAATTTCATTTAACGTAAAACCAAGCTCCTTTGAGGTTACTATGAACTGCAATACACTTGAAGTATATGAATCATAATAACGATAACCTTTTTCACTTCTATTAGTCGGATTGACCAAGCCTTTCTCTTCATAGAAACGTATTGTGTCTATAGAAACTCCTGACTCCTTAGATAGTTCACCAATTTTAAGTAGATTCTTCATCACTAACTCCATAATTCATTATAAACCATAGAGTATAGTCCAGACTCAAGAGTTTTTTAAATGTAAAAAAATCAACAAGTTAAATAATTTAATATCGCAACAATGCAATATTTTTCTTTTTCTGCGATATTTTATGCAATATTTATTTTTAGCAAAATGGCTTTAACTAACTGAATTATCATTCTGAGGGAAGAGAAGCAAGTTGGTATACAATATGAAATACCTATCTCCAACCATTAACCAAAGGAGATTTATGAAATGGCCACCCAAATTATTGTTAACAGCCAGAGATATGCTCACATTTCGCTATTTATTAAATTACAAAGTTATGACGGTTGAGCAAATATGGCGTTATCCATTTAAAGAAGAGACCGATATTGGCAACGTAAGAAAGCGTCTTAGAAAATTTCAAAGCGAAGGTCTTGTTAAAGTTCAGGCCATAGTTTTTCAGAAAAAAGTACAAAGATATTTCTCGATTACAAAGAAGGCTTTGACCATTTTGCAGGAGAATGAAGGTCTTGAGTTACATAGAAAGCAACTTGAAAGTAATTCAGTAATCCATGACCTAGTTCTTGTTGAAATTGGAGAATGTCTGAAGAGGACTAAAAACTGTCTTTTTTATTATCCCGAAAATGAACTTCAGTGCATCTTTGGTGATAATTTTGGCCTCCCTGATGTAATTGAAAATAACTCTGATGCTTTTCTAAAATTGAAGCTAGGCGACCAAAGATTTAATGTTGTCATAGAATACGAAAATTCTGCGGCATCAAAGAATAAATACAGAGAGCTTGTTCATAATTATTATTACCCAGATTATATAAACGCTGTTTTTTTCTTTTATCAAAAGGACTGGATCAAAAAAACTATTATCGAAGAGGAAGAGAAAGAATATCCAAACAAAAATCCTAAATTTTTCTTTTTTAAACTCAATTCGGACAAAATTGATCTTGAAAATTTAACCTTAAAGGACAGAGGAGGTTATGAACTTGAGCTTAAAAGAAAGAAAATTGCCTAACCACTCAGCTATCTCTCGTAGATGGGGCATTTTTCTACAAGTATCTGAAAATATAGTAATTGATAGCCAACAAATTGAGTTAAAAGTGGGGTATAGATGATTTTTAAAATAAGGGATAATTTCTCTGTCTAAGAGAGTTACAGGAAGGAAAAAATGGGAAGGCACCGAAGTATATTTAAAAGAACACCTAATAAAACAAGAGGAATACCAATTAATACTTGATGAAGTAGTCAGCATTATTTATGATGACTTAGTCAATATAAAGTCGTCTCCAAACGATCTCTATTCCTCCGACTGTAATGAAGGAGGAAATCATGTCGCATAAGATATGTTTTTATATTCGTGTATCAACCGAAGAACAGGCAAAAAATTTAGAAGGTTCCATCAAGAATCAAAAGGAACGTTTGCTTGAAGCTGTGAAGTTTAAAAACTTATCAGGAAATTTTGGCGAGGTCATTTCAATTTACATTGATCGAGCTAAATCTGGAAAAGATACCAATAGACCTGAACTTCAAAAGATGCTTTTTGAAATTAGTCAGGGAAAAATTGATCTGGTTATGGTCAGCGAAATCTCTCGTATTTCAAGAAATATGAAGGACTTTTCTGAAATTTGGGAGCTGATGAAAAAGCATAGCTGTGGCTTTTATTCCCTACGAGAAAACTTTGATACGACTACTGCTGCTGGTGAAATGGTTCTTTATACTATTGCTAATATTGCTCAATTTGAGCGTAGACAAGTGAGTGAAAGAGTTTCAGCTAACATTAAGGCCCGTGCTAAACGCGGGCTTTATAACGGCGGTAGTGTCCCCTTAGGGTTTAAGCTTGGTGAAAAGAAAGGCTATCTTGAACTAGACCATGAAATGGCCGAACTCGTGAAGCTTTGCTTTTCGACCTACCTTGAAAAAGAGAGCCTATCTCAATCTGCAAAGTATCTCAACGACCAAGGTCATACCATTCGCAGGTGGAAACAAGGTGGTGGTAAGTTTAAACGCCTCGGTCATTTTAGCGTGGATAACTTACATAAAATTCTTGTGAATAAGGCCTATATTGGAATTAAGGTTTTTAAAGATGGTGATACTCATAGTGAAACTGATGCCGTTTGGCAGCCAATAGTTGATGAGGACATTTTCAATCGAGTGCAGGTTAAATTAAAGAAGAATCTTAGTAAAAAGAAACCACACTCAAAGAAAAGATACCCTTATCTACTTTCAGGTATTACTTTTTGCAAAACCTGTGGGGATGCTATGTGTGGCAAATCAGCACATGGAAATGGTGGGAAAATTGGTTATTATGAGCATTCTTGGGCTACAAAAAGAAATTCTACTCTTACGAAAAAGATTTTTAATTGTGAGCCAAAACGAGTTTTGGCCAAAAAGCTAGAGCCACTTATAACTGAGAAAGTGGAAGCGATTCTTTTTCAAGACAAGTTTGTTAGAGCACTTTTTGAAAAACTGAAAGCAAAAGTTAAGGAAAGTTCATCTGTAAGTGAAGTTAATTCCTTAAAAGCCCAAATCTATGGATTTAACTCTCAGATAGATGCCTTGGCTGAAAGACTTTCAGAACTTCCCAAAGAAGTTTCTGCAACTCCGATTTATAAACAGATGGGAAATCTTGAAAAAAGAAAAAGTGATGCTGTAGAGTTACTTGATAGACTCTCAGATGTGCCAGAAATGGATTTTTTGGTCAATCTTAATGATTATCAAAGCTTTATAAGTGATTTAAGAGAGCTGTGGCTTAATGCCAAATCAGCGACTAAATCTAAGATCATTCAAAGATTAATTCATAAGATTGAGGTCGGAGTTGATTCTGTTGTAGTTCATTACAACGTGGATAAGAGAAATTTAGGCCTTAAAATAAAAAAGCCAGACTCAAAGTCTGGCTTTTTTAAAAACTATTCTAATGGTTCGAATAGCTTGACAAGTGGTGCCTAGAACTGGACTTGTTCTTCGGGGTCTCCTGACCCCTCGAATTTGTTCGGCATCAATTTGCCATCGTGGCAATTGACGCCTCCAAAACCAGCACGCCTACGGCTTGCTTTTAACTAAGCAAGTTATGTATTAAAAAATGATATTTGGAATTTGTTTTGGAAATGGTGCC